>DKQK01000005.1:54980-87289 GCA_002471665.1 Gammaproteobacteria bacterium UBA7310 | reverse complement strand
CGGGGGGCGGGAAAGGTTGTTCCAGACAAAACTTATTCATTTAAGCCTGGTGAAGATGTAATTCACTTTGAGAAACATGGAAGTGAAATTGCCGAGGTTCTGGGCGATAACTCTTACGATTTAACCAAATACTTAGAAGATGCAAATTCTGTCATTAAGAATGGTCAGTTCTCCACAGAGTTAAATGCATTTGTTTCAGTACCAGGTGGTCAAGGCAGTGCTAAGGGCTTAATGGTGGGAATGGATAGAACTACTGGTGAGATAACTACCATGCATATGAAACCTATCAAATTCTTCGAAACTAAAGCTCCGAGTTTGGGCTGGCAGTCTCAACCTAAATCAGACCTATCTGATTTAATTGGGCCTAATCCGAATCTTGGTTGGAAAGCTCCATACCCATACAAGAGTAATTGATTATGAGGCTTGAAAAGTTAAATTGGATTTCAAAGGCAGCTCAAGAGGCTGAGCTGACAATTACTGATGGTGAATATAGCTGCATAGCATTTTGTCAGCCATGTGAATATGAAGAAGGAGCAGAGATTGACTCTCTTCATGCTTTTATGGCTAAAGAAGTGATGCTATCGAATTCTGATCTTGTATCTATTGAAGCTTTAGGAGAGAAAGCTTTACCCCATCGAGTTACAGCAGTAGTTGAGGATCGGTCAGAGAATATTGTAAAGGTTGGCTCTATTGTTATAGAGCTAGACTGTGTAATACCTTCAGGGATCGATAAGGGTATGTTGGTTGATTTTGAGTGTTCTAGGCTTGATGTTTGGTAGCTAGTAGATAGTCAGTTGTTCCAAACACGACACCTAATGTTGTGTTAGATGCAAGAGCTAGATCTGCTGCACTCAAGGAGAAGTATGGTCATTTAAGTCGTACTGAAAGGCAGCAGCTTATCGCCCAAAAAGCTGAAGTAAATGCCGAAAACTGGGTTAGAAACTATGAAGCGAACTTGGGCCAGAGTTATCCTGGATTAAACCCTCACTTCGTGGATAAACATGGTCCAGATATTCCGTTGAGACCAAATTTGGCAGGTAGAGCAATAGACGGCACTCACCCAAGGACTGGAGTCCCCGGTAGATTCCCTCAACCCAGTTCTCAATTCAAGGACTGGCAAACCCAGCGAAATGTCATTAATGAAGGAATAACGAGAGAGGCTAGAGGGCTACCTAAATACAATGGATTTGATCGTCAGGGTAATCCTGTTGTAACGGGGACGTATAATGATACTGTCGGTTGGGGATTTACTAAGAATCGTCAAAACTTGAGTCAGCCTCATTTCAATCCAAATTATACAAATTGGACTATTCGTTTTGATGCTGGAACTGGCCAGCCCTTTACTGGTTACCCAACACCGTGAGAAATTAAAATGAGTTTAAAGTTTCCAGATAGTGATGTTGATTTTGTAGTCACTCCAGCGTATTTCCTTGGCGATTTTGATGTGTATGATCGTGAAGAAACGCTGGGTGAATACTTGAGTAATTTTGACCCTAATGATACTGAACAGCTGTGTAAGCTACTTGAAGAAAAATTCTTTAATGGCGGAAGGTTACTTAAGTTTTCATTAGGTCATAAATACGAACTGATGAGAGTATTGGGTATTGCATTGGCAGATACGGATTATGACTTTGAAACAATTATTCATCATCAAGATGATTATTTTTGTTTACCTTGGTCTTGGGAGATTAAAAGTCCACGGAGCTTTTTTGAAACTATATATCTAAAGATGTATGAGCATTGGGGGAGGGAACTAATAGCGGATGGATTTGACCTTGCTAAGCCTGAAGAATTGTTTGTATAGGGTGCTGAAGTTTTAAGTTGTTCCAAACAACAAAAATCCTTTCATCTGATTTCAACCTGGATTTGGTTTGCTTATCTCAGGTTCTTTAATTAAGCACAGGGTTTACATTGGTGCCTCCATCAATATTGTATTCGGCTCCCGTGATAAAATTGGCGGTGTCTGAGGCGAGAAAGGCGACTACATGCGCAATATCGCTGGGTTCACCAAACCGGCTCAATGGAATGCGTTTCTGCATGGTAGCCGAAAACGCTTTAATGTCATCGTCTGACATGCCCAGCTTTCCAAAAATAGGGGTGTTAACAGGCCCGGGGTTGACTGCGTTGACACGAATATTTCTGGGGGCCAGTTCAGTGGCGGCCGTACGTGTAAGAGAATTTAGTGCGGCCTTACTCGCAGCGTAGACAGCCGTATTTTGCATGCCGGTGTAAGCGTTGATTGAGCCAAGATTGATCACTGATGCTCCGTCATTTAATACCGGCAGAAATTTCTGTAACGTAAAAAATGCGCCTCTGAAATTGATATTCATAATGTCATCGAATTGGGCTTCCGTAAATTGCTCGATGGGAGCAAAAGCCGAAATGCCGGCGTTGATGAACAAAATATCAATACCTCCATGCCTGGATTTAACTTGCGTAGCCAGGCTTTCTAGATCGCTGACCTTTGCCTGATCGGCAAATATTGCATGCACACCTAGTTCGGATGCAACCTTATCCAGGGCCTCTCGATTGCGGCCAGTGACTGTGACATCTGCACCTAATTTTTTGAGCACTCCGGCTGTTGTATAACCAATGCCACTGGTTCCACCCGTGATAAGCGCTATTTTTCCGGTCAAATCAATCATCGTGATACGTCCTCTAGGTAATGTGTGTTTACACTAGAGGGTTAGATAAAATGGGGCGACCCGAATGTTGCTAATCGAACACTAAAAATTGGCTGCTTGCGTATTTTATTGTGCCTGGCCGGCAAGAAACCAAGATCAGTCTGTTTTTTTACCCTCGTCTGTCTCTGTACATGAAACAAATCCGTTACAGAACAGGGCGTTTACTATGCATTATCGTATTGTGTTTGGGGCATTACTTATTTCATTGGGTTCCACTGCTTTTGCCAATCCCTATCTGGGGGGCACCGCCGGAAAGGTGGATTATTCCGACGACGAACTGAATAGTCCCACCGGCTTTGAGATCAAGCTGGGAGGCCGCGTTCACAGAAATCTGGCATTGGAATTATCTTACATCGATTTCGGGGATGCCGAAGATGATTTGGAACCGGTGTGGGAATACAGTACTGATGCGGTGGCGCTGGCCGCGCTGGCCGTGTATCCATTGAGTGAGGTGTTTGAGCTGAATATACGGGTGGGTGGCCACCACTGGGATACCCAGGTGCATGAGGCGGGCTTTGGCAAGGTCGCTGACTTGAGCGGTACCGATTTGCACTATGGGGTGGGAATGGGGTTCAAACCCAGTGAGCACCTTCAGCTTGGTTTGAATTACATCCGTTATGAGGTAAAGACCGGGGATATCAATTATCCCAACGCCAGCTTTAATTATTATTTCAAATAGTTTAGGCGTATCAGGAACGCGCCTTATAGCAATAGAATCTATCAACGTACTCAAAACCGGCTGCCGTAATTTATACTGTAGTGATGATAGATCGGCTGAGAGGTTGAGCATGTTTGATCTGGAAGTGCTGCATCGAAGCAAGATATTGTTGGTGGATGACGATGCGACCAGTTTGCAGATTTTGCAGGTGATTCTGAAAAGGGATGGTTATCACAATGTGACTGCCCTGGATGACCCGACCCGGGTGGCATTGGAGTATGGCCAGCATGCCTATGATTTGATTGCCCTGGACATCCATATGCCGGTTATGAACGGGTTTGATGTGATGGCGGCATTGTCGGATTCCTTTGCTGGTGAGTTCATCCCCATCGTGGTGTTGACCGCCGATGAAGATCACTACACCCGTGATCTGGCGTTGGCCAGCGGTGCCCGGGATTTTATTCAAAAGCCGTTCAATCATCGTGAGGTGTTGCTGCGGTTTCGCAATTTACTGGAAACCGTGCACCTGCAGAAAGCGTTACGGCACCAGAACGAATTGCTGGAGGAAAAGGTGCAGCAACGCACCCGGCAATTGCATTATTCTCAGGTGAAACTGATTGAATGCCTGGGGCGGGCGGCTGAGTTTAAAGATAACGAAACCGGCGCCCATGTGATGCGCATCAGTAAGATGACCGGAATTGTGGCGCGGGCGCTTGGTTTACAGCCTCGGGATGTGGAGTTGGTTGAGCAGGCCAGCCCCATGCACGATATTGGTAAAATCGGGATTCCTGATCGGGTGTTACTGAAGCCAGGTAAGCTTGAAGGTGAGGAATGGAGCACCATGCAAACCCATGTTTCCCTGGGGGCACACATCCTGAGCGGCGATCATAACGATTCAGAGTTGTTGCGGGTGGCTGCGGAGATTGCCCTGAATCACCATGAGCGTTGGGATGGTACTGGCTATCCAAATGGTTTGAAAGGTGAGGAAATTCCACTGTTTACCCGCATCACCAGTGTGTGCGATGTGTTCGATGCGCTGACCTCCCGGCGCCCCTATAAAGCGCCCTGGCCGGTGGAAGAGGCCATTAAGTTCATTGATGATCAGGGTGGGCGGGCTTTTGACCCGACGATTGTCGCCTGTTTCAAGTCGCAGTTACACAAACTGCTGGCGGTGAAAGAGGCGTTTCCGGACCTGGATTCAGTGGGTGTTGTTCCGCAACTGTATCCCAAGCAGTCTGAATCCCTAACTGACAAGCATCACTAGCAGGAACGCTGATACCAGAAACAGAGCCATGATCAGCAGTGGTGAGGGTGGGTTTGAAGAGTGTGAATGTACCGGGTTTTCGCCCCGATTGCTTTCATAATCCAGCACCAGTTTGCGTGCTTTCTCCACATCCTCATCGGCTACCCGCACCAGGGCAAAATCGGCCATGCCGATCTCGCCGATTGCACCTTGCAAATAGTGTCCATCCACGTGGCTGTCCACACCCTGGGCGCGTAAATAACCGGAAAGAATATGAGCCTCAGCAATGTCTTTGGCACGATAGATGATCTGCATTATCAGTTTTTCTGTTGGCCGCTGTATAGGTAATAGTGGGTGTCTGGTTTGCCTTTGGCTGCGTACATGGCGATGTCTGCGGCACGGATCAGTTCAACATCGTCCTTGCCGTCGATGGGGTACACTGCAATGCCGATACTGCAACCAACGGTAATAGGTTGCTCGTTTACCGTAAAGGGTTGTTGCAGTTGATGGGCAATTTTCTCTGCAATCTGGGTAGCGTAGTCAGGATCGTTCAGGTCTTCTACAATCATGACGAATTCATCGCCCCCCAGCCTGCCGACGGTATCACTCTCGCGGCTTGAACTGCTTAAACGCAGCGCCACTTGCTTTAGTAACTCATCGCCGATGGCGTGGCCGTATTGATCATTCACCGGCTTGAACTTATCCAGATCAATAAACAGCAGGGCGCATTGCGTTTTATGCCGATGAGCCCGGCTGATGGCGGTGCAAAGTCGATCCGAGAACAGGATGCGATTGGCCAGTCCGGTCAGGTGATCAAAGTGCGCCATGTTCTTCAGGTTTTCTTCCAGGTCTCTACGTGCGCTGATATCCGAAAACACGGCCACGTAATGACTGAATTGCCCGTCGTCTCCGGTAACAGTGGCTATGCTGGCCCGTACCGGTAGCAGATTGCCGTTCGCCAGTGGAATCTCCGTGTCATCCTGCCAGTAGTGGCGCTGTTGCAGTTTGGATTCAATCTTCTGTGCTTCGTCCTGGTCACTGGTGCGGTAGAAACAGGCCTTGGTGCCCACCAGTTCAGTGTTGGTAAAACCGGTCATTTTCCGGTAGGAGGCATTGGTGGTGATGATGTTGCGCTGTTGATTACAAATCAGTATGCCATCGCGGCTGGCTTCCAGTACGGTGGCGGATAACTGTATCTGTGCCTCCATTTTCTTCTCACTGGTTCGATCCACCATAAAGGCAAGCCCGCGATCCTGCTCGCCATGGAGCAGCGCTCCGCCTACGCAAACAGGGGTGCGTCTACCGGTTTTATGAAAGAATTCTTTTTCAAACGGCAGGCAATAGCCTTGTTCGGCAATTTGTTGCAAGGCATGGTCGTCAGAGGACTGGAATTCTGCCGGGGTCAGGTCACGCCAGTTGAGCAGGCCCTGCTGCAGTTCAGCCCTGGTGTAGCCAAGGATATCGAGGAACTGGTCGTTGGCATCATAGATCTCACCGTTTTCACGCCAGATCAGGATGCCGATGATGTTGGAGTCGTAGAGCGTTTTGAAGCGGGTTTCGCTGTCCCGCAGTTTGCTTTCAGCGTCGTCGATTTCTGCCAGCACACGGCGTGATATAAACCAGACCAGCAACAGCATTGTCATCAACATGCTCAAATTTACCAGAAGCAAGGTGCGTTTTAGCCAGCGCGCACCTTCGCTCAGCTCGCTGGAAAAATCGATTTCCAGTTTGTTCAGTCTGAGATCCAGTTGTTCGAGTTCCTGTTTGAAGCGGGAGAGGTCTGCATTGGAGGCGTGAAAATGTGCCTCGCGGATTCGATACGCCAGAGATCTCAACTGATCGATTTCAGCGTCGGCTGCGGTCCAGATAGCAATGGCGTTTTTCATGTGTTTGATGTTCTGAAACCAGACAAACAGATAAATCATGTTATCGATATCGTCGGGATGATTGCCGCCGGCGAGAAAACCCTGGCGGGCATCAGCATAATTTGGATTTTTTTTCTGTAGTGCCAGCCGGGCAATGCGGTCGTTCAGGTTAATCTGGAGGGCGCGCTCAAAGCCTTCAAACAGATAGTCTGAAGGGTTTTCAAGGTAGCGATACAGCAGCAGAACGGAATCCTTCTGCGCCTTGGCCCACAGGCCTTCGCCACGAACGTAGGCGCGCACGCCGCTCATCAGTTGTGCCTGTAAGGTACCGAGAACAAGAATAAGTAGGCTGACGGCAAGCAGCAGCCAAATGATGTGCTTGACCCGGCGCCTGATCAGCGGCGGGCTGCTGGCCGTGGTGTCCCGAATCTGCAAATGGAAAATCCCTGTATATGATCAGGTTATAGAGTATCCGATGTCTTAATATGGCCGATTTGTACCGTAATGCAAGTGTTACCCTTTTACTGCGAACGCAAACCATTTACTTATCTCTGGCATGGGGTTTCGATTCAGCCTGATGCACACAGCGGCCAAGGGAATAGGTCCTAGCCACCGCGCGGTCGTCGCCCAGGGTATTCAATGCAAACAGAATGTCCCGCGGTGTGTGGCAGTGTTGCATGCGAAAGGCCAGCAATGGGGTGGCATGCAGGTCCAGAATACAAAAGTCGGCTTCATAGCCCGGTTGCAGGCTGCCGATGGTGTGCTCCAGGTCGAGCGCTCTGGCACCGCCCAGGGTGGCCAGATAGAGGGCTTGAAACGGGTCCAGGCTGGCCCCCTGAAGTTGTTGGACTTTATAGGCCTCATCCAGTGTGCGCAGCAGGGAAAAACTGGTACCGCCCCCCACGTCGGTACCCAGGCCAATGTGGACACCCCATTGCTGCAGTTTGTCCAGTGGAAACAGCCCGGACCCCAGGAATAAATTGGAGGTAGGGCAGTGGGCAATGGCGCCGCCGGTGGCGGCCAGACGCTGGCATTCGTCGTCACACAGGTGAATGCCGTGGGCAAATACACTGCGGCGGGTGAGCAATCCGGCTTGCTCATACACATCCAGGTAGTGTCGGGATTGGGGAAACAACGCCTTAACCCAGGCCACTTCTTCCTGGTTTTCAGACAGATGAGTATGCAGGTAGACGCCGGGGTGTTCCCGCAGTAGTTGTCCCGCCTTGTTGAGTTGCTCCTGGCTGCTGCAGGGAGCAAAGCGCGGGCTGACCGCATACTGGAGGCGGTCCACACCATGCCAGCGCTCAATCAACATCTTGCTGTCCTGGTAGCTTTGCTGTGCCGTATCACAAAGCTCCTGGGGCGCATGCCGATCCATCATGACTTTGCCGGTAATCATGCGCAGGTTGCGTTGCTGGGCGGCCTGGAACAATGCGTCCACCGACTCCGGGTATACAGTGCCGAATACCAGTGCTGTGGTCGTGCCGTTGCGCAAAAGCTCATCCAGAAAAAATTCAGATACCTGAGCGGCGTAGGCTCTGTCCTGGAATTTCAGTTCGGTGGGAAAGGTATAAGTGTTGAGCCAGCTCAGCAGGCGTTCACCGTAGGCGGCAATCATTTCGGTCTGCGGATAATGAACGTGGCAGTCAATAAAGCCGGGGGTGATCAAATGGTGCGGAAAACACTCCAGGGAAATCCGCCTGGGCAAGCGTTCCAGCATGTCCGCCGCCGCGCCCACTGCTTTCACCAGGCCCTGCTCTACCCACAAAATCCCATCTTCATGGAAGTGCCACGCCTGTTCTCCCAACTGCAGGGGATCACCGACAAAATACAAAATAGCGGCGCGGTAGGCTCGTGAGTGTTCAGCGCTGGGCATGCAATGCTTCCTGAAATCGGATATCGGCTTATGGTAGCAGAAATTCTCGGGTAACTGTCTGCTGCGATTTCGGTGACCGGCCAGCGCAGAGAAACCGGTGTATCGCTGGCAACCGACTATACTCATCAGAAACCAGTATGCAAAGGGAAGTGGCGATATGGGCAGGTGTGCGTTCATGATCATGGGGGCAGGGCTGCTGCTGGTGTCCGGTTTTACATCCACCGGGGCGCAGGCGGAAATGGTTTGGAGTACGTTCAGTTTGAGCTATTTGCGGGGGGATCATTATCAAGTGGGTGATGATTCCAGGCGGGTATTGACGGTTGAACATGCAAGCAAGCATACCTGGGGTGATAATTTCTTTTTCCTGGATAATCTCAGTTCCGACGACGGCACCGTCAAAAACTATTTTGAACTGGCGCCGCGACTGAGCCTGACTTACGTAACCAATAAGCAGATGAGTGTGGGCATAATCAAGGACCTGCTGATTGCATCCACCTGGGAAAGTGGTGATGGGTTCAATAATTATTTGTACGGGCTGGGGATGGCGTTGGCTGTGCCGGGTTTCAGGTACTTTAATATTAACCTGTATCAGGTCGATAACGATTTGTGGGATGACGACGAACAGATGACCCTTACCTGGGGCCTGCCTTTTACCTTGGCTGGTGCCAATTTCCTCTTTGATGGTTTTCTGGATTACTCCACCGCCTCTGATAGCAATGCCCGGGAAATGAATTTCACCTCTCAGGTCAAATGGGATCTGGGCCCTTTGATTGGGGCCACAGCCCCTTTTTATGTTGGTATGGAATATGCGTATTGGAACAACAAATTTGGCATCGATGGCGTTAATGAGCGCAATCCCTGCTTGTTGGTGAAATGGCATTTCTGAGCTTGCTTTGATGAGCCGTGGCGGGGCCGTGTTAAGCTATGGGGCATGGATGCACTGCAGGAGGGGTGAACATGGCTTCAGACCGAAAAGCATTATTACTCGATCTCAGCGGCGTGATTTATGACGGCAGTCAATTGATTGCCGGTGCAACCGACACCATTGGGCAGGCCCGGGCACAAAATCTGATACTGCGGTTTGTCACCAATACAGCCACTCGTTCATCTTCCGCCCTGCTCACCGATCTGAAAGCGATGGGCATCGATGTGGCTGCTGATGAATTGTTTACCGCGCCGATGGCGGCGAAAGCCTATCTGCAGCAACAGGGATTGCGGCCGTTCTGCCTGTTGCACGACAATCTGAAAAAGGAATTCGACGACCTGCAGCAAACCAGGCCGAACTGCGTGCTGCTGGGTGATGCGCGGCAGGATCTGAATTACGACAATCTCAATGCGGCGTTTCGGTTGTGTAAAAGCGGGGCACCGTTGATTGGTATCGGTATGAATAAGTATTTCAAGGATGACGAAGGTCTGAAGCTGGATGCCGGAGGATTTATCCGTTTGGTGGAATGGGCCGCGGACGTGGAGGCGGTCATCATGGGTAAGCCCAGTGCTGCCTTTTTCCAGCAGGTGGTGGCGTCCACCGGAGTGCCTGCCAGCGCCTGCCTGATGGTGGGGGATGATCTGGTCAGTGATGTGATTGGTGCTGTCGATGCCGGTCTGCAGGGTTGTCTGGTGCAGACCGGCAAATATCAGGCCGGTGATGAAGCCGGATTACCCGCCGGAGCCTGGTTGGTGCCATCCATTGCAGAGCTGTTTGCCGGGGTAAATTCCTGATCGGTTTCCCGTGCCAGCCATAAATACACCGAAGGCAAAATGAATAAGGTGAACAGGGTGCCGATGGCCATACCCGCCACCAGAATGATGCCGATACTGTTGCGTGCCTCGGCGCCGGCCCCGGTGACCAGCACCAGTGGAAAATGTCCCAGTACGGTGGCGGCGGTGGTCATCAGCACCGGACGTAAGCGCAATGCGGCCGCAGCGCTGATGGCGGCTGATTTTGTGGCTCCCTGCCGTTGTTGTTCGTGAGCAAATTCCGTGATCAGGATACCGTTCTTGGCAATCAAGCCTACCAGGGTAATGAAACCGATCTGCGCATAGATGTTGACGGTGGTAAAACTCAGAAAGCTGAACAGCATGGCACCGGAGAGCGCCAGGGGGACTGATCCCATGAGTACCACCAAGGGCAGCCGAAAATTATTGAACTGAATCGCCAGTGCCAGATAGACCACCAGTATGGCCACCACCAAAACCGACAGCATGCTGTTACCTTCTTTACGCAGCTGGCGGGAAATACCGGCGTAATCCACCGTGTAGTTGGTGGGCAGAATGTCGGCGGCGGCCTGTTCCAGCGTGCTCAGTGCCTGACCATTGGTGGTGCCCGGCAGCAGGCCACCGTAGATGCGGAACGCCCGTTGTTGATTGAAGGTGCCCAGGGCCCGGGGACCGGTGACGGATTCCATTTCCACCAGTGAGCGTAATGGTACCAATTCGCTCTCAGGTGTGCGGATGAACAGATCCAGAACCGTGTCGGGTGTATCGCGGGCAAGCTGCTCCACCATGGGAATAACACGATAGGCTTTGCCCTGGGCATTAAACCGGTTGGCGTCCATCTCGGCCAGAAGCGAAGCCAGTTGCCGGCTCACATCATCGATGTCCATGCCCAGGTCCGCGATGCGATCGTGGGCGAAGCGCAGCCGGCTTTGGGGCAGGTTTACCGTCAGGTCGGTATCCACAAACATGAACTGCCCGCTTTCATAGGCGGCGGCGATCAGCTGGCGGGCGTAGGTTTCCATTTGCGGGTAATCATCCGGAGACTGTACCACCATCTCCACATCAAACTGGCCGGCCGTGGGCAGGCTGGGGAACAGAATCGGAAACACCTTGACCCCGGTGATCGCGGAGAGCAT
Organism: Gammaproteobacteria bacterium UBA7310; assembly: GCA_002471665.1. GTDB lineage: Bacteria > Pseudomonadota > Gammaproteobacteria > Pseudomonadales > Ketobacteraceae > Ketobacter. Next base: position 76,111 of record DKQK01000005.1, on the reverse strand, counting down.
CCCATATACGGACGGCAGCAGCTCCTGTACCGACTGTTCGCGCTGATCGAAGTCCACCAGCTCGATGCCGCCGAAGCCACCATTGGGCGAGATGATTTGCCACACCATATCCAGCCCCGGCACGTTGTTTTGTATCAGGTCAATGACATCATTCATGTAATCGTCGGTATAGGCCAGGGAAGCCTGGGGCGGTGATTCGATGATGATATTAATGCTGTTCTGATCTTCGATGGGTGCCAGTTCCTTACCGGAAAACAGATAGAACGGTACCACCAGCAGAGAAACAAACAACGCAGAAAACAGGATCTGATTGCGCCAGCCAAAGCTCTTCATCAGCAGCGCCTGATAGCGTTGTCGCAGCCGTTCAAAGCCTGCGTTGACCCGTCGCGTCATGGCGCTTTCGCGGCCGTTGTACGCACAGACCCAGGCGCTCATAATGGGGGAGAGCGTGATCGCCACCACCCCGGAAATAATGACGGCGATGGCCAGGGTAAAGGCAAATTCCTTGAACAGGCTGCCGGTGAAACCGGACACAAAACCGATGGGGGTGTAGACGGCGGCCAGAGTGAAGGTCATGGCGATGATGGGGGACAGTAATTCGCGGGAGCTGACCAGGGCCGCTTCCACCCGGGTGCGGCCTTCGCGCAGATGGCGCGCTACATTTTCCACCACCACAATGGCGTCATCCACCACCAGACCCACCGAGAGCACCACTGCCAGGATCGTCAGCAGGTTCAGGGCGAAGCCCATGGCATAGATGATGGCAATACTGCCCAGAATGGAGATGGGAATGGTCACCAGGGGCACCAGCGCCGTGCGGAACGATCCCATCAGCAACAGCACCACCAGACCCACCAGCAATATGGTTTCAAACAGGGTGGTGAAGATTTCTTTGAGGGATTGCCGCATGTAGATGGTGCCGTCGTAGCCGGTGTTGATGGACAACCCTCTGGGCAGGGATTGATTAATGCTGGCCAGGCGCTCGTACACTTGGTCGCCGATGGCTATTTCGTTGGCGCCGGGCAGGGGCCAGATGGAAATGTAGACGGTGGTGTCCTGATTGTAGCGGGCCTTGATGGTGCCGCGGGTTTCGCCTTTTTCCACCCGGGCAATATCCCCCAGCCGGATCACGCCGTTGTTGACGTTGGAGATGATCAGTTGCTCAAAGTCGGAGACCGTTTGCAGGGTGGCGTTACTCAGCAGGTTGAACTGCTGGGCCGCGTTTTCGGTTTTACCTATGGTGGCAATGACGTTGTTGGCGCGGATGGCGTTCATAACGTCATCGGCACCCAGGTTCAGGGCGGCCAGTCGATCCGGGTCTATCCACACGCGCATGGCCGGGGAGCGGCCACCTTCCAGGCCCACCCGCTGGACACCGTTGATGGCTGCGAACAACGGGTTAACCTGCCGCTCCAGGTAATCGGTTAGTTCGGAGCGGGTCCAGGCCTCGCCGTGCACATCCAGATAAAAAAGTGCCGCCGGGCGGTCGGCGCGCACCACCTCCACGGCGGGGTCTTCGGCACCCTCGGGCAATTCGTAACGCAATTGTGCCAGGCGGGTGGAAAGTTCCGCCAGGGCACGGGTGCTGTCTTCGTTCAGTTCCAGCCAGGCGGTGACGGTGCTCAGGCCGGCAGTAGTGGTGCTGTCCACATAATCCACACCGGGGATGGTCATGGCGGCCTGCTCGATGGGGTCGGTGATAAAGCCCTGTACCACCTCGGCGGATGAGCCCGGATAGGTGGTGGTGATCACCAGGGACGCGCTTTCAATCTGGGGAAACTGCAGCACCGGAATCTTGCTGGCGGCGGCCAACCCCGCCAACAGGAGCACCACCGAGATGACGATCGCCAGCAGCGGACGTTGTACGAAAATATCCATTACAGATTTCCCTCGTCCTGCCGCCGTGATGCGGTGTCGGTGGCTACCTCCGGCAGTGCCTCGGACATCGGCGCAGATGGTTTCTGGCCGGGCCGCTCGCGGGCAAACACCAACAAACCTTCGTGCAGTTTAAACGCTCCGGCGGCGGCCACTTTGTCTCCGGCCTGCAGGCCGCTTTCAATGAGTGCCTGTTTGGCGCCCAGGTGTTTGATTTTGACCTGGCGCCGGCTCGCCCGGTAGCCCTGGTTGGCGTCGTCTTCCAGCAGCACATAGACGAACTGCCCAAGGGGGTCCTGCTGAATGGCCAGTGCCGGTACCTGCAGTACGGATTCGGTGTCGGCCACCGGTACTTGCACATTGACCATGGTATTGGCGCTGAACTGGCCGCGGGGGTTGGGCAATCTGGCGCGATACTGACGGCTGCGGTTGGCGCTTTCGATGATGGTGTTTTCCGCCACCACCACCGCCTGCCCCTGATGTTGGTTGTTGGCCTCACCGATGGTGGTCACGGTGACTTCGGTGTTGTCCGCCAGGGGGCGATAGAATTGCGGTACCTTGAAGTCCACCCAGATAAAATCCTGCTGGCTGATGAGCGTGGTGATGAAGGTGTTGTCCATCAGAAACTGGCCCACTTCAAAGGTGTGCAGGCCCGCTTTGCCAGCAAAGGGCGCACGCAGGGTTTTCTTTTCGATGGTGCGCTTTAAAGCTTCCCGTTCAGCGCGGGCGGTGCTCAGGTCCGCTTTGGCGCGATCCAGTTGATCCTTGCTGGTGGCTTTGGATTGAAACAGGCCCTGGGAGCGTTCGTACACCGATTGCGCCAGCTCCAGCCGGGCCTGGGCCGCCTGCAGGTTGGCTTCTTCTACCGCCGTGTCCAGTTGCAGGAGCACCTGACCCTGGCGTACGCTGGCGCCGGATTCGAAACCGACCCGGGTAATTTCGCCCGCCAGCTCATTGCGCAGATCCAGCCGTTGTGGTGCCACCATTTCGCCGATGACACGAATGGCGGGGGTGTATTGGGTGGTGGCCACCACAGCCAGCTCAACCGATTCCGAGTGTTCAGGAAAAGATTCCCCAAAGGCGATGGCGGCCCGGATTTCCAGGACTTTAAACGCGGCCAGTGCGGCAAAGATCAGTACGCAGCTTAAAGCGGTAATGCCCCATTTTCGTAAACTCATGGTGTTGGTCCCTGTGTTATGGTGCACCTGCCTAACGCAGGCCGTGTTCCTCAAGCAGCCGGCAGGTGGAGGCCAGCAATGTTTCCGTCAATGGTGTTGTCCATGGGTAGGTGTTCATCATGCGTGTCATGCTGCGCACAATGACAGAATCGCTTTCCAGCCGGCCGGAGGGTTGTACCTCCTGATCCAGCAGGTGACGGGCATTGCGTTGCATCTGCACCTGGGTGTGGCCAACGCAGATGGACCACATGCTGGTGACCAGCTCATGGGCGATGGCCTCCTGCTGTGCTTGATCCACCTGCAGTTCTCCGTCCCGACAGGCGCGCAGGACTTCCTCCCGGAACAGGTCTTCCACGGCGATATCAATGGTGATGAACTTTTCCAGCCAGCCCGCCGAGGCCCGCTTCAGGATGGCTTCGTTGCCCAGCAGGGTCTCCAGCTGGGGGGCGAAACCGAATGGGGAAACCAGGCTGTGGTCCATCAGTTGCACTGCCGGGATACGGGCCACCGCCGGCAAAGGCAGGGCGAAGATCTGTTTCACCACGGCCATGAAATGCACCTGGTAGTGGTAACCCAGTGCCACCAGCACATCTTCCTTGCTTTGGATGTGTTTGTAGATGGAGCCCATGGACAGCCCCGCAGCCTTGGAAATGCCCGACATGGTGAAATCCAGCAGGGAGCTGGCTTCAATGCAGGCGGCGGCGGCTTGCAGTATGCGGTTTTCCTGCTCCTGGCAGGAGAATTTCGGGGCTGGCATAGGGTATGAATACTATTCGAATGATGTTCGAATAGTATTCATACCGGCCCCCGAAGTAAAGTGAATTTTCTGTTACCAGAGTGCGCGGTAGAGGGATGCCATCTCTTCAAGGCTGGGAACGCGGGGGTTGTTAGCCGGTGATCCGGAAGCCATCGCCTGCTCGGCCATCACCGGAACTTTGTTAAAAAACTCTGTTTTATCAATGCCATACTCTTGGGGGGTGGGCACCTGCAAATCCTGGTTCAGGGCCTTCAGTTCCTGTAGCAGCTTCTTGTTGGCGATCAGTACATTATCACCGGCGGCGGCAATGCCCATGGCCACTGCGCAGTCAGCGTAGCGCCGGGCGGCGCAGTCAATGGAGAACTCGGTAACGCTGGGCAGCAGCATGGCATTGGAGAGCCCATGGGGAACATGAAAGTGAGCACCAATAGGGCGGCTCATACCGTGCACCAGGGCTACGGAGGCGGCGGAGAAGGCAACACCCGCCAGGGTCGCTCCCATCATCATGGCCTCGCGGGCGGATTCGTCCCCGCCATCGTGAAAGACCCGGCGCAGATTGGGGGCCAGCAGGCCCATGGCCGCCAGTGCCTGGCTGTCACTGTAGGTATTTGCCTTGCGGCTGACATAGGCTTCAATGGCGTGGGTCAGGGCATCGATGCCGGTGTCGGCCGTGATTCTTGGTGGCGCGCTCATGGACAGGGTGTAATCCACCAGTGCTGCCACCGGGAGAAAGCCCATGCCCGCACACAACATTTTTTCATCTGCCTGGTCATCGGTGATGATGGTGAAACGGGTCATTTCCGAGCCGGTGCCGGCGGTGGTGGGAATGGCGATCACCGGTAACCCGCTTTCGGCCACGTTGCGGGGAAACTTGTAATCGGCCATGGCGCCGCCGTGGCGCGCCAGTATGGCAATGGCCTTGGCGCTGTCTATGGGGCTGCCGCCACCGAGGGCGATAAGGCAGTCGTAGCGGCCGGCGTTGGTCACGCGAACCCCGGCCTCAATGGAGGCAACCGTGGGTTCCGGTACCGTATCGGCAAACACGTCACTGGCGATACCGGCTTCTGCCAGTAGCGCTTGCAGGCGGGTGATGTAACCCAGTTCCACCATCATGTTGTCGGTGATCAACAGCGGGCGCTCGCAGCCCAGCTGCCTGACAATGGTGGCCACGGCTTCGGTGGCGTTTTTCCCCACTTGCAGAATTCTGGGTAAGATAATGGTGGCTGACATAGCGCTTCCTTTGTGCGGTGCCTTGGTTTTACTGATGCCGGCTACAACGCTTGCATCAGAGTGGGGCCGTGGCCATGCAGTACGGCGCTGCCCATGATCAGGGCGGTAATCATTTTCTCTGCTTTCAGGCAAATCTGTTCACGGCGTTCAGGTTGTTCAATGTAGTCCATGGACAACTGAAACATCTCCCGGCTGATGGTTTCCGAGATGTCATACAGGTGACTGCGCTCCAGCGCCGGCATCAGCCGCAACTCTTCAATATCATCCGCCATATCCTGGGCAAAATCTTCCATTACCTGACGCAGGGCCTTGCGCAGTACGGGGGAGGCCCCGTGCAGCTCGCGGATACCCAGAATAAAGGCGTTGGGGTTGGCGGCCACATAGTCGAAGAACAGTTTCACCGTGGCCTGGTTTACCTGGGTTGCTTTCGCCAGGTTGAGACGGGGGTTGTCTTCCCAGGATTCCAACTGGGTGCCTGCCGGTGCCACCGACTCCGCCGCGCGCCGCCGCAGATCCCGCAGTGGTTGGCGGATTTGCTTGGTCATTTCTTCAATGATGGCCATGCCCAGTTCATCGAAATCCTTGAAATGCCGGTAGAACGTGTTGGGGTTCAGGCCGGCTTCACGGGCCAGTTCCCGCAGGCTCAGGGCATTCAGGCTGCGGGTGCTGGCGTTCAACTTGAGGGCCGCTTCCATCAGCAGGCGCTTGCCCTGGGCCAGAACGGATTTGGAAAGACTCATCTTTGGTCTACTTTTAATCAATTGTATACATCAATGTGATGAATTGTACCGGCTCTTGACCAGAAAGTATACGCTTGTATACTTGGTCTTGTGAGGTAGACACATGTCTACCGAGATTTTATTACCGGGACTCCCCAGGGGAGTACATGTCGGATCGCATGCTGGCAGCAGCGGGCCCGCCCAATGGGGCCACCGACACACCATAACAATGATCAGGACTACAACATGAGCAAGCAGTCAGTGGAACATCATAAGGTGGCGATCATCGGCACCGGCTTTTCCGGCCTGGGTATGGCCATTCGTTTGAAGCAGGAGGGAGAGAACGATTTCATTGTTTTTGAAAAAGAGGCTGGTGTGGGTGGCACCTGGCGCGTGAATCATTATCCGGGATGCGCCTGCGATGTGCCTTCTCATTTGTATTCTTTTTCGTTTGCCCCCAACCCCAACTGGAGCCGCATGTTTGCGCCGCAGCCGGAAATCAAAAAATATCTGGAACACTGCGCCCATCATTATGATGTGATGCCCCATGTGAAGCTCAATAACGCGGTTGCCGGCGCCCATTGGGATGACGGCAAACAATTGTGGATGGTCACCGACCAGCAGGGTAAGCAGTACAGCGCCGAAATTCTGGTGGCGGGTGCGGGTGGGTTATCCGTGCCGGCCTACCCGAACATTCCCGGCCTGGATAAGTTTGAGGGCAAAGCCTTCCATTCCCAGGATTGGGATCATCAGTATGACCTGAAAGGCAAACGGGTTGCCGTCATCGGCACCGGTGCCTCGGCTATTCAGTTTGTACCCGAGGTGCAGAAAGAAGCGGCGCAACTGGATCTGTATCAGCGCACGCCACCCTGGATCATCAGCAAGCCGGACCGGGCCATGAAGTTTGCCGAAAAAGCGTTGTTCAAACGCTTTCCCAAAGCCCAGCAGTTATTGCGGGAAAAAATCTACTGGACCCTGGAAAGCCGCGTCGTGGGTATGTTGATTAATCCGCGCTTAATGACCATCGCCAAGCGCTGGGCTCTTAACCACATTCGTAATCAGATCAGTGATCCGGAGTTGCGCAAAAAGGTGACCCCGGATTACACCATCGGCTGCAAGCGCATCCTGATGTCGGATAACTACTATCCGGCACTGGACCAGCCCAACGTGGACGTGATCACCACCGGTATTCGGGAAGTGACCGCCAACAGCGTCATCACCGTGGACGGCGAAGAACGAAAAGTGGACGCCATCATCTACGGCACCGGTTTCAGAGCCACCGATCCCATTCCCAAAGGCCTGTTTTTTGGCCGTGGCGGCGTGGATATGGTGGATACCTGGCCCGAAGGTCCGGAAGCGTACAAAGGTACCACCATTGCCGGGTTCCCGAACTTCTTTATGTTAATGGGCCCCAACACCGGATTGGGGCACAACTCCATGGTGTACATGATCGAGTCGCAAATCAATTATGTAATGAGCGCGATGAAATTCATGGGGAAAAAACGCATCCGGCAGATCGATGTGGCGCCCACGGCACAAGCCCGCTACAACGATCGTATCCAGAACAAACTGCAGGGATCGGTGTGGAACAATGGCGGTTGCCAGAGCTGGTATCTGCATCCGGTCAGTGGAAAAAACGTGACGTTATGGCCCGGCTTTACCTGGCAGTTTCGTCAGCAAACCCGGCGTTTTGATGCCGACGCATACCTGTTCAACGGCGCAGAAGAAACCACATCAACACCAGACACAGTAGGGGCATCCGCATGAAATCATTCAACAACAAAGTGGCCGCTATCACCGGAGCGGCGTCTGGAATAGGTCGCGCTCTGGCCCTTGAACTGGCCAAACAGCATTGTCATCTGGCCCTGAGCGACGTGGACGACGCAGGATTGGCAGAAACCGCCAAGCAGGCCTCCGCATTGGGTGTTAAAGTAACCACTGCCAAGGTGAATGTGGCGGATCGCGATGCGGTGCATGCCTGGGCCGACCAGGTGGTGCACGATCACGGCAAGGTGAACATGGTCTACAACAACGCGGGTGTCGCCCTTGGTGGTACGGTGGAAGACACGGATTATTCCGATTACGAATGGATTGTGGGTATTAATATGTGGGGCGTGGTGTATGGCACCAAAGCGTTTTTGCCCTACATCAAGCAAGCCGGTGAGGAAGGGCACATCGTTAACATCTCCAGTATATTCGGCCTGTTTGCGCAACCCACACAAAGCGGTTATAACATGTCTAAGTTTGCGGTGCGTGGGTTTACCGAATCCCTGCGCCAGGAGCTGGATCTGGAAGGCGGTAAGGTGTCCTGTACCTGTGTCCACCCCGGTGGTATCAAAACCAACATTGCCCGCAATGCGCGGATGAGCAACAGTGTGGAAAAGCTCACCGGAAGCGCCAGCGCGGAAAAGATGCGTGACCAATTTGAGGCACTGTTCCTGACCACCTCCGAGAAAGCCGCCCAGGTAATTCTGGGGGCAGTGAAAGCCAACAAGCGGCGGGCGTTGATCGGTCCGGATGCGCGGGTACTGGACATAATGCAGCGCACACTGCCGGTGATATATCAGCGGATAGTGACCGCTTCGTTCAAGATGGCCAGTCGCTAAGCTGCAATAATGGAACACCACCCGGGCTGAATAGCCCGGTTTTTTGTTGTGTAGAGATAATAAAAAATTAACGGAATACAAACCCCAACGCGAGGAGAACACCATGCACGGATTGATGATGGATACCCAACTCTCCATTTCGTCTATTCTGCGTCACGCTGAAAAAGTTCATAAACACTGCGAGATCGTCAGCCGTAAACCGGAGGGAGGCATCTTTCGCTACACCTATGCGGATGCCGGCAGGCGTGCCCGGCAGGCGGCTAATGTGCTGGCCCAGCTGGGCGTTCAGCAGCAGGACCGGGTTGCCACACTGGCCTGGAATACACACCGCCACTATGAGTTGTATTTTGCGGTGTCCGGCAGTGGCGCCATTCTGCATACGGTGAATCCGCGCCTGTTCCCCGAGCAGATCGTCTACATTCTCAATCATGCCGAGGACGAAGTGCTGTTTCTGGATCTGCAATTCGTGCCTCTTATTGAAGCCATACGCGATCAGCTGCCGCATTTGAAACACATCGTGCTGATGGTGGATAAGGCCAGCATGCCGGATTCCAAGCTGGACTTGTTGTGCTATGAGGCATTGCTGGAAGCCGCCAGCGCCGAGTATGAGTGGCCCAGTTTTGATGAAAACCTGGCCGCCACCCTGTGTTACACCTCCGGTACCACCGGCAATCCCAAAGGGGTGCTGTACAGCCACCGTTCCACGGTGATTCACGCGTTGGCCTCCGTCAGCAACGATGCGTTGGGGGTTTGCAATCGGTCGTCGGTTTTACCGGTAGTGCCCATGTTCCATGTGAATGCCTGGGGCGTGCCCTATGCGGCCACCGCCGGTGGAGCCAGGTTGGTGTTGCCCGGCGCCGGTATGGATGGTGCCTCCCTGTATGAACTGATCGACAGTGAGAACGTTTCATTGCTGCTGGGGGTGCCCACCGTATGGTTGGGGCTGCTGCAGTACTGTGATCAGGAAAACCGCAAGCTGGCCTCGGTGGAAGAGGTGGTCATAGGCGGCTCGGCGGCGCCCATGTCCATGATCAGGGCGTTTCAGGAAAAACACGATGCCTTTGTTATTCATGCCTGGGGCATGACCGAGCTTTCCCCCATGGGTACGCTTAACAGCATGAACACCTACATGGCCGGATTGTCGCAGGAGGAGCGCTATAAACTGCAAACCAAGCAGGGGCGCCCCATCTACGGTATTGAAATTCGAATTGTAGACGATGCCGGGCAGGAACTGCCCCACGACGGTAAAGCCTTTGGCCGCCTGCAGGTGCGCGGCCCCTGGGTGGCCAGCAGCTACTATAAACACGATGATCAATCCGACTGGCAGGACGGTTGGTTTGATACCGGTGATGTGGCCACACTGGATGCACAGGGCTACATGAACATCGTGGACCGGGCCAAGGATGTCATCAAATCCGGCGGCGAGTGGATCAGTTCCATTGATGTGGAGAACATCGCCATCGGCCATGACGCGGTTGCTGAATGCGCGGTGGTGGGTGTACCGCATCCGAAATGGGATGAACGCCCGTTGTTGCTGGTGGTACTGAACCCCGGCGCCAGTCTGACCAAGGAAGCCATGCTGGAATACCTGGCGGACAAAATCGTGAAATGGTGGATGCCCGACGAAGTGTTGTTTGTTGAGGAATTGCCGCACACCCCCACCGGTAAGTTACTGAAGCGTCAGCTGCGGGACCAGTATCAGTCTGTGTATACCCAGTAGTTGCCCTCAGCCCAGCATGCTGCTTGCAGGGTGCTGGGCTGTCGCTTTGGCACAGTACATCGTCATCCATTCACCTAACGTCTTGAGCGCTGCTGAACTAGTCTTAATAATGGATTAAAACAGAGGCAGCATAACTATGTTAGGTAACGTGTTTAGTAAGGCACAGGGCCGGCGTCGCACCCGCACACCGGCCGCATTGAAAATCATTGCCCGCAGTGTGCGCTTTGATTATCTCGGTGCCATGCGCCAGCAACGCTACTGGCATGACAATGATCCCGTAAAAACGCATTTTTTCAATGCCTTGCAGGCTATGTTCCCGGAAGGGGAGCGCTTTTTCATGGATTCGGCGCGGGACGTGCGTGATGCCGTGGGAAAGGATAACCTGCCTGCGGAATTACTGGAGCAGATTCAATTGTTCATCCGCCAGGAAGCCATGCACGGGCGGGAGCACGACGGTTGGAGTCAGGCCCTGATCGAGATGGGCTACCCCGCCATGCAGATGTTCGATGAAAAACTGAAGCGCGATAATAAGTGGTCCCGCAAGCACCTGACACCATTGACACGCCTGGCCATGACGGCGGCTTCTGAGCACTTCACTGCCTCCCTGGCGCACCTCTTTATTTACCATCGTCCGGATTTGATTGAAAAGGCCGGTTCACCCTTCCGGGAACTGCTGATTTACCATGCCATGGAGGAGGTGGAACACAAGGCGGTATGCTACGACCTGTACCAGGAAGCCGGTGGCGGTTACTGGAAACGGGCCTATGCCATGGTGTTTGTCACCCTGGATCTGCTGGTGCGACTGCGCAATCGAATGCGTTATCTGTTGCAGCAGGATGGCCTGTGGGATGCGCAGCATCGGGCAGCGGTACGCCGGTTGCTGTGGGGACAGGATGGCATCATGCGCGCGCTGGCACCGTTTTTACTGCAGTATTTCCGCCCCGGATTTCACCCCTGGGAAACCGATGAGCGCCGCGATCTGCTGGAACGTTTCCGTAACGAAATGACGTTGATTGACGAGATGCAGGCACAACAGGCGGCGGATGCCGCCTGATACAGCAGTGTATTATCGGTAGATTTCCAGTGCCTTGGCCTGGGTCTGAATGGCGTTGCGGAATTCGTCGCTCATGCGGCCGATCAATTCCGCCACCGGCACCACATCATGGATCCCGGCACAACCCTGGCCGGCGGACCAAACAGTTTTCCAGGCCTTGGCTTCGTCGCTGACGGGTTTCAGTTTGGTGCCGTAATCCACCTCGCCGGGCTGCCCCAGCTTATCCATTGCGTAGCCGTTGGCTTCCATGCTGGGCCGCATAAAACTGGCAGGAATACCGGACACGGCGGGGGTGTGTACTATGTCCTTGCTGCCGCAGTCATTGATCATCTGTTTGTATTCAGGCACCGCCTCACTTTCCACAGTATTGATGAAGCGGGTACCCATATAGGCCAGATCCGCTCCCATCTGCAGTGCGGCCGCCACATCGGAACCACTGTTAATACAACCTGCCAACAACAGGGTTTTATCAAAAAAACTGCGGATTTCCTGCACCAGCGCAAACGGATTGGTGGTACCCGCGTGGCCGCCGGCGCCACCACACACGGCAATCAAGCCATCGACACCGGCTTCAGCGGCTTTTTCCGCATGGCGGCGATTGGTGACGTCATGGAAGACCACGCCGCCGTAGCTGTGCACGGTGTCCACCAGTTCTTTCACCGCGCCCAGAGAGGTGATCACCAGGGGCACTTTGTGTTTTGCGCAGATTTCCAGATCCGCCTGTACCCTGGGGTTGGTCTTGTGCACAATCAGGTTAATGCCATAGGGCGCGGCCCTGTTACCGGTTTGTTGTTCAAACTCCGAAAGTTCCCGCTCAATCTGCAGCAGCCATTCTTCAAAGCCCTCGCTGCTGCGCTGATTCAGCGCAGGCAGGGTACCGACCACGCCGTTCTTACAGTTCTCAATCAACATTCTGGGGCCGGACACCAAAAACATGGGGGCGGCCACTACCGGTAACTTCAATCTGCCTTCAAAGCTGCTTGGAATCGGCATGGATTACACCTTTACTCTCAAATTAATGTTCAATTTATTGAAGGCAAAAGAATAACATGTAAAAGCTCAGCGCGGGAAAGCGGGAAACGCTACAATGGCGGTTTCCGCCGTGTTTTTTCGTGAGGATTTATGTCAACAGCAGGCAGTCATGGCCGTTCTGTTTGAGCAGTACCACCAGGGGCGTCAGTATCAGGTGCGCAGTGCCGGCCGCACCCGGCGGCTGTATACCGATGGGGTTTTCCACAGCCAGTACAACCCTGCCCATTGCGGCGTCACCGGCAGCGTGTGGGATCTGTTGTTCTTACCCAGCCAGTTCTATTCGCCACAGGCAATCCGGCGGGTGCTGGTTTTGGGTGTGGGGGGTGGTGCGGTTATTCATATGCTGAATCAGTTTGTGCGGCCGGAACAGCTGGTGGGGGTTGAGCTGAGTGGCCTGCATATTGAATTGGCGCAGCGCTATTTTGATCTTGATTATGACAATCTGGAACTGATACAGGCCAACGCCATCGACTGGATCATTGACTACCAGGGGGCGCCTTTTGATCTGATCATTGATGATCTGTACTTTGAAGTGGACGGTGAGCCGCAACGTGCCATCAGCGCCGATGCCAGCTGGTTTGATCTGCTGATGGAGCACCTGACGGATGACGGCGCCCTGGTGATGAACTTTGTGAATTATCGGGAGTGGCGCGAGTGTGCTTATTTTTCCGCAGCGTTTGTGCAGGAATCCTTTGCCTCGGTGTATCAGTTTGCAACACCCACCTGCCACAACGCCGTGGTGGGTTTTTTGCGTATACCAACCGAAACCCGCATGTTGCGTCAGGCCTTGAAACTGCAACCGGGGCTGAACCCTGAACGCAAGTCCTGCCGCCTGCGGTATGCAGTCAAGAAGATAGCTTGAATACTTTAAAGCTTTTGTCGCGATAAACCGTTTCAACACTTTTGAAATAGGAAGGGGCGATGGCTTCCACCGGTATAAATTGATTGACCACCACAAAGGCAACGCCATTGTTTTTCAAATGATGGCGGGCACTGCGCAGAAATTTTTCCGTTAAACCCGGTTCCGTATCGAAGCCCTTGTGAAACGGCGGATTGCATAACACCACGTCGTACTGGTGATGAAGGTCACAGGCGCAATCGTCTGCACTGAGCTCGCCCTGGATGCCATGGATTTCGAAATTGTGACGGCAACTGGCGATGGCGGCGGCGTTGTTGTCGGTGGCCATGATCTGTCCGGCGCCCAGGGCCCAGGCCATGACAGACAGGTAGCCGTAGCCGCAACCCAGATCCAGCAAGGTGGCGGGGGCCCCGGCAATATTGACGTGATCAGCAAACGCATTCACCAGCAGTTCACTGCCCTTGTCAATCTTGTTCCAGCCGTATTGCCCGGGTTTGCTGAACAGGGCAAGGTTGCGTTGCTCGCCGATGCAGGTCAGTTGCCGGTACTCACGGTCATCCAGGGGTTCACCTAACTCCGTCACCCTGAATTGCGCCAGCTTCAACTGGCGTTCGCCTTTGCTCACCAGAGCCTTGCAGCCCAGGTACTGCTCCACTTTGCTGATGTAGGTTTTGATGCCTTCGTTCTTAAAGCCGCATAGCAGCAGCGAGCCCTTGGCGTTTAACGAGGCCGGGGCCTGATTGATAATGTGGTGCACCACGGCTTTTTCCTTGGACACCCGGTAGGCAATGACATCAAACCGAGTGTTGCACGCGCTGATATCCATATCATTGAAAATACAAGGAATATTGTTGTCCTGTGCGGACCGGTATACATCGTAGCGATTGGTGAGCAAGCTCAGATCCGGCAGGGTTTTCAGGGACAGCAGAAGTGAACTGTCCAGGTGTTCGTCGGCCACCAGCAGGCGTTGGCCGGAGCTTTCCGACAGGGCATTACAGATAAAGTCCAGTGCGGGATCCGTCATGACAATTGTTCAATCTCTTCCGTGGTAAGGGGGCGATACGCTCCGGCAGCCAGTTGCGGGTCCAACTGAAGTGAGCCGATAGCACAACGGTGCAGTGCCAGCACATGGTTACCGATGGCCGCGAACATACGTTTTACCTGATGATACCTGCCTTCATAAATGACCAGTTCAACGTGGTGTTCATCGGTAATATGCAGTTGTGCCGGGCGGGTTCGTTTGTGTTCATTGCGCAATAAAATGCCGTCAGCAAATTGCGCTTCAGCCTGTGCCGAGATGGGGTGTTGCAGTGTCACCTGATATCGCTTGGGCATTTTATGTTTGGGGGCGGTGATACGATGGCTCCATTGACCATCATCGGTGACCAGAACCAGGCCGGTGGTATCCATATCCAGGCGCCCAGCCACGTGCAACTGGGTAACATCGTCTTCTTCATTGAACAACCCGATTACAGTGGGATGCTGTGGGTCGCTGTTGGCGCAAACGCAGCCGAGCGGTTTGTTCAACATAAAATAGCGTGGCCCCCTTGGAGCAATAGGCAGACCGCCCAACCGGATATCCTGTTGCGGGTTGACGTCTTGCTGCGGATCACGGGCTGCATGGCTGTCCACCAGTACATCGCCCTGTTTGATCGCCAGCTTGGCTTCCTTGCGGGACAAGCCGGAATAATTGCTCAGATATTTGTCAAGTCGCATGAAGGTGTTGTCATGAAGGTATTGTGACGAGAATAAGAAATCCATTGGGATATAGTGTGTCAGTTATTGAGCTACTTCGTCTAGGTTGTTATGGAGATGAGGGGAGAATTGTACGTCATTTAGACTGATTCGTTACATGATCTTTCTGAATCGGCTATATGAGTAATTTATCAGCTGAGAAAAATCCCTGATGGATCAGGGCTATTGCGTGGCAAAGGTAAAGTTAACGTCAGCTTTTGTGGAAAACTGCCACGCGAGTTTTCGTTTGCAGGTTCACAATCCCCCATTAAACTGATCAGTACTAAATCACAGACACACCGATCAGGACGTTGGGTGCATCAGCAAGGAGGGGTTTTATGAACAACGTAAAATTTTTGGATTGGTTGGGCTCTACCGCATTGACCATCGCGTTGTTGTCAGTACTGCTGCTGTTTGTTCCCGGATTGGTTCGCGCCGACAGCGCCGTCGCGCTCGAGTCACAAGATTTTATTGGTCGTGCCGACCTTTGAAAGACCGGGGAAAGCCACAGATTTCAGTGTGCAGTCTGAAACCTGTGGCGCTCGATTATTTATTGCTTTTATTCCTGTGTGCCGCCAGAAGAAACAGGCCAAGCAGAAACAACAGAAACAGGCTGCTGCTGCCACCACTGCCGGACACCCGATATTCCTCTTCCACGGTAACGCTATAGTCGTTGTCCCAGTCATTATCCCAGTCAGTGCTTTCCATGGTCAGTGGCGTGGTAGAGGGTGCCGTGCTGCTGAGTAGAAGGTTCTCCGTTTCTGCATCAAAAATTTCAACCCCCAGTTGATAGGTGGCGGGATCGAAACCGTAGTCGAGCACCACGCGGGTCGTGTAGCGATCGTTGCTGCTGTAGTCGTAAAGGCGGAACAGGTTACTGGTGGAGATGTTGTTCCACCGGCCATAGCCGTCAATCAGGCTGAGGCGAACATAGACATTGCGATCCTGCCCCGGCGCATCGGCATCCAGCTCCACCTCCAACTGGGTATAGAAGCCGTCGCCATCCTGGTCTGCGCTCAGCTCAAAACCAAGTTCATACAGTGTGACCTGATCATAGCCGGCCTCCTCTTGGGTGTTGTCTTCGAGAAACAGTGAGCGCAACCGTGAATCGTTGTCGCCATCGTACTGCAGCAGCAAGCTGTCGGTTTCCGCGGAATAGATATTAAGGATCAGCTCATAGGCCTGGCTGGGATAACCTTCGGTGAGCAGAACCCGGGCCTGGTAGGTGTCGTCGCCACTGTCACCACTTAACGTATAGGTTTCCGTTTGAAACAGAATCTGGCGGCTGGCTCCCGCCAACTCACCCACCACATAAATATCCTGGCGGTAAAGCTCGCTGTCGATATCAAAATTCACTTCGAACTGGTGGTAGTAGCCATCGCCATCGGTATCCGCAACCATATTGAACCAGACATCGTACACGCGGACACTGCTGTCGCTGTAGCGGTTGCTGGTGGTTTCCAGCGACAGCCCCCGCGCAACACCCATGGTTTGGGTTTTCTCCGGGTTGCTGATGATGCTGCCACTGATTTTACTGCCTGTACTGTTGCCTGAATCCGTGGCGGTTAAGGTTGCCGCCTGGGCCTGTGGGTTGCTGGCCAGTATCACCAGCAGCAGGGTCACTATTACAAACGCCATCTTGTACATGTTATCGCTCCGTTATTGCTCTTCACTCTTGGCTTTGATTACAACCCGGAGCGGCTGAATTTATCCTGAACCACCACTTGTGTTCGATTCAGGTTGGATTCAGTTAACGGGCATTAGCATGGGTGATACGTTCAAACAAAGGAGATTTCCTTATGTGGTATAAAAAGAGCATCATCCCGGCAGCCGCGTTGCTGGTAGCGGCCTCCACCTTCAGTGCCAATCAGGCCTATGCCTTAAGCGATGACGAAGCCGCGGTATTGGTGGGCTTGGCGGTGGGAACCGTGGCTGCAGTGGCGGTCAAGCATCATCGGGATCACGATCGTTATGACCGCGAGTATCGCTATGAGCAGCGCTATCGTGACCGTTCCCATCACCATGGACACCGGCGGGCACCACAGCGGGTGGAGCACTATGTGATCCACAACCCGCCGCAATACGGTGGCCACCCCGGTAAACACAAAGGGCATTATAAACACCATGATCGCGATCACCGGCGACACGGGAGCCGGGGGTACGAGCGCAGCGGATATGAATACGAGTACGAGTACAAGAAACGGGTTCGATTTTAAGTAGACGCCTAATTTAAGTAGACGCTTTAACAGGAGACCACAGAAAGAGGGGGGAATATCAGTTCCCCCCTCTTTCTGTGTAGGCGCTGTACTCAGTCACATCAGGCTAATTCACATTCAGTGTTGAACATTCGGGGCATCGGAGAGCGAACAGCTTTGCTGATCCTGCGCAATGGCAACCAGATGGGTGCCGCCTGCTACCTTGCGCAAAGGCCGCTCTAATCGAAATCCAGCAGCTCATCCAGTATGGAGCCGCCGCCGTGACCCTGGTGGTAACCATAATGCTGGTATTCCACCAGCTCCGATGGCAGGTACTCCAGAAAATAACTGCTGCCGACACCCTGCACAAAGGAGCCACCGTGGAACAGGGTGCGGTTGTCGTCGCCGGAACGGGTGATGATCAGTTCGTTCTGGGCTCGGGTCAGCGCCACATACAGAATGCGGCGTTCCTCCTCTTCGGCGTCACGGTCACCCAGGCTGCGCATGTGCGGGTACATACCAGGCTGTACCCCCAGGCAGTAGCACACCGGGGCTTCGGTACCCTTGGCACTGTGCACCGTGATCAGGGTAACGCAGTCCTCCTGCTCGGTTTTTTCCGCCTCGGAGTTGGACACCGGATCCAGAGTATAGGCCTCCACAAAGCCCAGCAGATCCTTGTAGCGCAGTGCCAGTTCAGACAGCAAACGCAGGTCTGCCAACCGGCTTTCCCAGCGATCGTAACGCTGGGAAAGCGCTTTGCCCAGGTGTTCAGCACCGACCTTCAGCGCCGTATTCGGCTCAGAGCGATATTGCTGTATCAGGGCGATGCCCTGGCGCACGTCTTCCCGTTTGGCCAGTGCGGACTCCAGCACCTGCAGCGGGTTGGCGGCGGGTTCCAGCGCAATCAATTGCTGTACGATCCTGGCGGCGGTGGCATCACCGATGCGGGGCCAGCACTTCAGGTAACGCATCCATGCCAGCTCGTCATAGGCGCTGATGGCGGCGCGGCACAGGGACAATAAATCCTTTACATGAGCAGCTTCCAGCAGGCTGGTGCCACCGACAAACTGGTAGGGAATATTGCGCTCAATGAGGGCCCCCTCCAGTGTTTTCGCTGACCAGGCTGAGCGCACCAGCACCATGTGGTCACGCCAGCCGGCACCGGCTTCATGACGCTCCTGCAGATCAGCGGCGATCCAGGCCGCTTCGTCAAACTTGCTTTCAAAATCCACCAGCACGGGTTTCAGGCCGCGGCCGCGATGGGCGTGCAGATCCTTGTCGTAGGCAATGTGGGATTGCGCCAGCAGCCAGTTGGCAATGTCCAGAATCTCCTGGGTGCTGCGGTAATTCTCCTGCAGTTTCAGGGTGGCGGCGCTATCAAGGCGGGCTTCGAATTCGTGCACATTGCGGAAATCGGCACCCCGGAACGCGTAGATGGACTGCGCGTCGTCGCCCACGCAAAACAGTTTGGCGCCCGCTGTTCCGGGTTGGGTGAGGGCCTGCAGGATACGCCATTGCAGGGGGTTGGTGTCCTGCATTTCATCCACCAGCACGTGTTGGTAGAGTCCGGCGATGCGCTCGCGCAGCTTGTCATTGTTTTCAATGCCCTGCACAAATAAATGCAGGATATCATCGTAATCCAGGTAGTGGCGTTCCCGTTTACGCTGCTCATAGTGTTGGGCGATCTCTATGAGCCGGGCCATGGTGTTGTCGTCCAGTTCGGTGAACTGCAGCAGGTAATCCTGCAGGTCCAGGCAACAGTTCTTGGCGTAAGAGAGATAGTTGAGGATGGTGGCGGCTTTGGGGAAATCCCGCTTTTCACCTTTTTTCAGACGTTCGCCGCGAATCAGCTGCAACAGGCTCTGGGCATCGTCCCGGTCGATTACGGTACGTTCCTCGACGCCAAAGGGTTTGGGTACCCGGCGCATTACCTGCAGGCAAAAGTGATGGAAGGTGCCGGCGGTGATGCTGTCAGCCACGTTACCCACTTCATTGTGCAGACGCAGCAGCATCTCCTTGGCGGCGCGGCGGGTAAAGGTGAGCATTAACAGGCGCTCGGCGGGGGCGCCTTGTTGGATCAGAAACAGGATGCGGCCAATGATGGTGCGGGTTTTACCGGTGCCGGCACCGGCCAGCACCAGCAGATGGCGGGCGGAGCCTTGATAATGGGCGGCAGCGCTTTGTTCGGGATTCAGTTTCATGGGGGGATCATATCACAGGGTTTTAGGATAGCAGTGGCCAAGGCGGGTGGGCTGGGTATAATGCAGGCCCACAGGTAAGCTGGCCCGCCTGATCCGGTTTTAGCCGTTTAGTTCGTTCATTAGAAATTCCTCCATCAGAAAAGGATCTTGCATGTCTCACGGAGCCGATTCCCTTAAAAGTATTCTGTTTGCCCTGTGTGCCAACACCGCGATCGCCTTGGCCAAGCTGGCTGCGGCCCTGGTGACCGGTTCCGGCGCCATGCTGGCGGAGTCCATCCATTCATTCGCCGATGCGGGTAACCAGAGCCTGCTGATTCTGGGGCTGAAACGGGCCAAGATCCCGCCCAGTGAGGATTATCCACTGGGCTATGGCAAGTCCATTTACTTCTGGTCGTTTATCGTGGCGATCATCCTGTTCAGCCTGGGTGGGCTGTTCTCATTGTACGAGGGCTGGCACAAGCTCAGTCATCCGGAACCCCTGACCTATCCGCTGGTGGCCATCGGAGTGTTGCTGTTCGCCATCCTGGCGGAAGGCATTTCCATGTGGGGCTGCCTGCGGGAAGTGAACAAGGTGCGTGGCGGACGCTCTTACTGGCGCTGGTTCCGGGAGAGCCGGCAAAGCGAGCTGCTGGTGGTGTTCGGTGAGGACCTGGCGGCACTGGCGGGGCTGGTGTTTGCGCTGGTGGCGATTCTGGTGGCGCTGATCACCGGCAACCCCGTCTATGACGCTATTGGTACGCTGGTGATCGGCGTGTTGCTGCTTTTAATCGCCATTCTCATCGGCAATGAGGTGCGGTCGCTGCTGATCGGGCAGAGTGCAGATCCCCTGCACCGGCAACAGATGCAAACCTGGTTGGAACAGCGCCCCGAGATCGACAAACTGTTCAACCTGCTTACCATGCAGATGGGCAATGATCTGATGGTGGCAGTGAAAGCGCAGATGGTGGAAACGGGATCGCAGCAGGGGCTGGTGGAGGCCATTAACGGGGTGGAAGCGGAATTCCGGAAACAGTTTGCCGGTGTGCGCTGGCTTTTTTTCGAGCCTGACTGTCGGGATTAGGCGCCCCTGCAACTGACCTGTCATGGGGTACAGGCCAGGGGGTTTACCAATCGGCCGGTGAAACCGTTATACTTTGGTGCTTGGCCGCAAGCGCTGAGCCGGGCTGCTGCCCACCTATAAAAATAAGGATGAAGTCGCGTGATCGCAGATAAACGAGCAGAGCACAAAGCGGATACCCGTGAAAAGCTGATTCTGGTTGCCATCAAAATGTTCGCTGAACAGGGCTTCAGCGGTGTTTCCATGCGCAACATCAACAGTGCGGCGGGCACCCGGAACTCCTCTGCAGTGCATTACCATTTCGGCAGTAAAATGGGCATTATTGAGGCCGTGATGGAGAAGCTTAATGCTCAACTGCGGCCCATCTTCGATCAGGTCACCGATAGCCTGGACGAGCGTGCCGCTGCTGGCAAATTAACGGCCGAAGACATCGCCATGGCAATACAGCTGCCGTTTTGGGTGCTGAACTGCACGCCGGAATACGGCCGTTATGCGGTGAAACTGAGTGCCCGCCTGATGCTGGAAGCCGATGCCGAGCTGAAAGTGCTCTACAATCGTTACCTGCACGAACCGGTGGGTCGCATCATGAGCCTGATGAGCCAGCTACAGCCGGAAAAAAATCCCCATCACCTGCGTTTTCAGATCGTACACTGTTTTATGTCCACTATCTCCGGTATGTCCACCATTGATCTCATGGATAACACACCGCTGGGGGACGTGCGCTTTGAACAGGATGTGGAGATGATGATGGTGTACGTCTTTCATGTGGCGCGGGGATTAGGGTGCGAGAATCCGGACTATGGCAGTTTTGATATGGTGTTCTGGTCGCAATTTTCTCACTACATCCAGATGGCGCCCGAAACGGCCACTGAACCCGACCCGGCCCTGACCGTGGCTCCGATCCCCTAAGCCTG
>DKQK01000005.1:0-54625 GCA_002471665.1 Gammaproteobacteria bacterium UBA7310 | reverse complement strand
GGCAGCGCTTGGTTAGAGCGTGCCTTCTTCTTCCTCGTCATTTTGTGTCTGTCCTTCGGGTACCCAACCCAGGCTGTTGCCATGGGTAGCCAGGATAAAGCTGCTCAGTTTTTCAATGGTGGGTAATTCATACAATACCGATATGGGGATATCCAGCTTCAACTGTTGCTTGATGCGGAACTTCATTTCAGTCACTTGCAGGCTGTGGCCCCCCAACTCGAAAAAGCTTTTCTGGGGGGCGATTTCCGTCACCTGCAGCAGGTCTTTCCAGATGTTGCGTAATTGATCTGGCAGGCTGGGGCGTTGTGCCTGGTCGCTCTGGTGATCCTGTTTCAACAGGGCCAGCAGATCCCGTACCAGGAATTGTATCTGATCACGGCCCATTCTGGCGGCATCGTAATGGATGCTCAGGTCGATTCGCTGTACCTGCTCAATAATATGAATCTCAAACGGCGCCAGCATCAAGCCGGCATTGCAGTGGCGCACTGCCAGTACGTCCAGATCCGGTGCCTCTGCACCATCCACATCAAACCAGTGATAGTGCACCAGGGGCACGGGGGCCCCGGACTGACACAGGTGATGCGCCAGCTGTTCAGACACGGGTGAGAAACGGGTATGCAGGTTGGCGAACTGATTGGCGGCGTTGAATACCTGGCCTTCAAATTTCTGCGCCTGCATGGGCACGTAATAGGGAAAAAAGCCCAGCAGATTTTCAAAGGCGCTGTCTTTCAGGCTGGGATCCGAGAACCAGTAGGTAATGTCCTGGTGAGCAAGCCAGTTATGAAGGCAGCGGTTGATGGCATCACACAGCCACTGCTTGGCACTTTGCCCGCTGGGTAGGTGGGCCTCCAGAAACTCGGTATCCAGTTGCTCGGTATGCGTGTGACCGTCATAACACAGCGCGGTGCTTTCCAGCTCCTGCAGTGCTTTGGGGGCCAGGCGGGTCCATTCCTTGGTGAGGAACGGCTTATCCAATACCTGGCTGGACCAGTTGGCGAAGCCCTCCTGTGTACACTGGGCGGGCAGTTCAATCTGGTCAATGGGGGTGAACAGCATGGCCAGCAGTTGATTACCCAGGCGCAGCAGGGAATAGCCGTCCAGTAACAGCGGGTGGCAGGCTAAAAACAGATGGGATGCGGTGCCCTGCTGCACCAGCATCAGGATCAGTGCCTGGTGTTCACTATTGCGGCGTTGCAGCTGGGAGCGAATTTCCTCTATCTGGTCGCGGGCATCCGCAAGGCTGATATTGCCAAGCTGCACGGATTCGATGCTGACGCCATCGCCGGCTGTAAAGCGATTGCTATCCGGATTAAAACGCGCACTGAGCATGGGGTAGGTGGCCTGCAATTGCTGCATTTTGTCCTGCAGATCGGTGACCGACAGGGCACCGGTAAACACCAGTTCTACCAGGCGGCTCTGGGAACGGCCGTCGATCCGCGACAGCAGGCATTGCTGATGGGGTGACAGTTGCAACGGGTCGGTTTGTCCGGGCGTGGAGGATGACACCGGACGCCGCGCGCTGTTGAGCTTCTTCTGACGGATTTTTTCAAACAACAGCTGTCGTTGTTCCGGACTGAGGTCGGCGAATTGAGACAGGGCGTTGTTGGAGGTCATGGTCGTACCTTTCATTGTCGTCAATTTTTATAATTCTTCTTGTTAACGATCATACTGCGGTGGCCTCTGGGATTGGCCGTTACCGACATGAGAATGTTCGCCTGGGAAAAGCCAGCATTATACGTCATACCAGTTTGGCCCAAGATTGTAATATGTGGCCCTTCTTGAGCAGAAACTTGCGTATTTTTTTGTAATGGAACCCAGTTGGTGTAACCAATGTGAATTAGTTGCCCATCTGATTCCATCATACTGAGAAAAGGAAACGCGATAGTAGAGTAATAGTGCAAAACTTTGTTCAACTAAGTAACAAAAGTTTACATTTTCCTGCGCAAAAAAAAGCCCTCCTGAAGGAGGGCTATAGGTAACCCAGTGCGAGGTGGGTTGAAAAAGTTAATGTGGATCTGACCCATCAGTCCAGGAACGAGAAGTTTTCCTCTTTCATCTTCATCAGAGATTTGGGTGAAGCCATCATGCATTCCGCGTGCGCTTTGGCCCGGGGTAGCAGTCGCTCAAAATAAAAGTCGGCAGTTTGAATCTTGGCTTTGTAAAATTCCGGATTGTCGGTGCCCTCTGCCAGTTTTTCATAGGCAGCCTGCGCCATCATGGCCCACATGTACGCCATGCTCACGTAACCGGAATACATGAGGTAATCCACGGAGGCAGCCCCCACCACGTCAAAGTTCTTACGGGCCCGCATGGCCAGACGCACACTGTACTGCTGCCAGTTGGTGGTGTATTTGAACAGCGGCCAGATAAAGCGGTTCATTTCCTTTTTATGGGGGTTGCTGGAAATCAGACCGTTGTCTTTACAGAATTTCAGTACATCCAGCGAGAAGGTTTTCAGGGTTTTCATTTTGCCCAGCAGTACTTTCCGGCCCAGCAGGTCCAGCGCCTGAATACCGGTGGTACCTTCATATAGAGTGGCAATTCGGGTGTCCCGCACGATCTGTTCCATGCCCCATTCCTTGATATAACCGTGGCCACCGTAGACCTGCATGCCCAGGTTGGCCGCTTCATAACCGGTTTCGGTAAGGAATGCCTTCAGTATCGGGGTCAGGAAGCCCAGCTGGTCATCGGCCTCGTTGCGCACTGCTTCGGTTTCACCGAACAGCATGAAATCAGCGTACTTCGCGGCATAGTAGACCATGGCGCGGCCCCCTTCGGCGAAGGCCTTCTGGGTCAACAGCATACGGCGCACGTCGGCATGGCAGATGATGGGGTCGGCCACCTTGTCAGGATGCTTCTTGCCGCTCAGTGCGCGCATGGAGAGGCGATCCTTGGCATAGGGCAGGGCCCCCTGGTAAGAAAGCTCAGCGGCACCCAGACCCTGCAGGGAGGTGCCAACCCGGGCGGAGTTCATGAAGGTAAACATGCATTCCAGGCCCTTGTTCGGTGGCCCGATGAGATAACCCTCGGCTTCTTCAAAGTTCATGACGCAGGTGGCGGAAGCACGGATGCCCATTTTGTGCTCGATGGAGCCACAAACCACATGGTTGAAATCCCCCAGATTGCCGGCGGGGTCACATTTCACTTTGGGCACGATGAAGAGGGAAATACCCTTGGTGCCCGCAGGTGCGTCCGGCAGGCGGGCCAGTACGATGTGGATAATGTTTTCGGCCATATCGTGATCACCGGAAGAGATGAAGATCTTGGTACCGGTAATGGCGTAGCTGCCGTCATCCTTGGGCACGGCCTTGGTTTTCAACTGGCCCAGGTCGGTGCCGCAGTGCGGCTCGGTGAGGCACATGGTTCCGGACCAGGTGCCTTCGCACATCTTGGGCAGGAAGTGGTGCTTTTGTTCTTCGGTGCCGTGCAGGTAAATGGTGTTCATGGCCCCCAGGCTCAGGCCCGGGTACATGCCCCAGGACCAGTTGGCCGTGCCGATCATCTCGGATTTCATGACACTGAGGGACAGGGGCATGCCCTGGCCGCCGAATTCCTCCGGATGGGACAGGCCCTGCCAGCCACCCTGGCAGTATTGATCATAGGCTTCTTTGAAGCCCTTGGGAGTGGTGACCTTGCCATCTTCGAACTGGCAGCCTTCCTGGTCCCCGGTCTGGTTCAATGGAGACAGCACCTGTTCACAAAACTTGGCGCATTCACCCAGAATGGCATCCACCATATCCGGTGTGGCGTTCTCAGCGCAGGGCAGTTTGCTGTAATGCTTTTGATAGTCCAGAACGTCGTTCATGACGAAGTTCATGTCACGTAAAGGCGCTTTATACTGAGGCATCGCACTGTTTCCTGTAAGGTAGCGGTTGAACCGAGAGTTATTTTCAGGTGCGCAAGTGTGCACCAAGGGCCTGGAATCGCCATTGGCACATTTGATTGCACCCGGTGTCACTTTGGCCAACACTCGTTTTAATGGGGTCATAATGGCTCGCTGAGAGCCCCGCCCGGTGCTTGGGTGTATAAAATTCAGACAGTTGGCGGTGCTTGAGACCTCTGTAAACAATAGTTCACTTAAGTGAGGAATTGTTATGAGCTTGAAAGCAGAACCCTGTGAAGCCTGCCGGGCAGATGCCCCAACGGTGTCCCGGGATGAGCGTTCGGATTTGCTGCAACAGATCCCGCAGTGGCGGATTGTCAGCGAGGCGGGCGTGGACAAGCTGCGGCGGGAATTCACGTTTGCGGATTTTGCGGCGGCACTGGCCTTTACCATTCGGGTGGGTGAGCTGGCGGAAACCGTCAATCATCATCCTGCCCTGCTGACCGAGTGGGGCAAGGTTACGGTAAGTTGGTGGAGCCACAAGCTTGGCGGCCTGCACCGCAACGATTTTCGCCTGGCCGCGAAAACCGATGAACTGCTGTGATCATTTAATGCTTTTGATGCTGTGGGTCGGATTCAGTTTGGCTGCATAGTTGGCAAGCCAGGTGAAAAACTCATTGGCCGGCATGGGGCGTGCAATATGGTAACCCTGGGCCAGATCACACCCCATTTCTTTTAGTTTGTTGAGTGTGTCTTCATCTTCGATGCCCTCGGCCACTACTTCCAGGCTCATGTTGTGACCCATGGTGAGTGTGGTGTGCACGATGACCTGATCATCGCTGTTCTTGGCCATCTCCATCACAAAGCTGCGATCGATTTTGATTTCATTGACCGGTAATTTTTTCAGGTAGGACAGTGAGGAGTAACCGGTGCCGAAATCATCAATAGATAGGCGAATGCCCACTGCACTCAGCTCCCCCATCACCCGCATGGCATCATCCGGGTTGTGCATCACGGCGGTTTCGGTCAGTTCCATGATTACTTTGTCCAGGGTGATATCGCACTCCTGGGCAATTTTACAGATCTGATCCTTGAAGTGGGGATCCTGCAGATTACGCGCCGAGATATTGATGGACAGGTTGATGTCATAACCCTGGTCAGACAGGCTCTTTTTAAAGGCAAATGCCTTACGGCAGATCCAGTAAGTGAGGGGTTGAATGACGCCGGTGCGTTCCGCCAGGGGGATGAATTCATCCGGGGGAATAAAGCCGTATTCAGGGTGAATCCAACGTATAAGCACCTCGGCACCGGAAACCTGCAATGTATCCAGGCAGATTTGAGGCTGGAAATACAACTGCAGCGCGTCTTTCTCAATGGCGTTACGCAATTCACCCAGCAGCGAAATGCGGCGTTGGTTGTAGGGATCGATTTCCTGGGAATAGATAGCAAATTTTTCGTTGGTGCTGCCGGCTGCTTCCAGGGCGATGTGGGCGTTGCGCAATAAATTTTCGCTGCTGCTGCCGTGAGCGGGATGAAAAGCAATGCCGGCGGTGGCGTCCACATCCAGCGTCAGGCCCTGATATTCGAATGGTTTCTCCATATCGCGCAGCAGGCCCAGCACCAAGGCATGTACCAGATCAGGATCCAGTTCCCGGACGATCAGCGCAAAGCTCACCCCCTCCACGTTGGCGACATAATTCAAACGGGCATCGGTGTCTTCGATGGGCACAATGCGCTGGATGCTCTGACTCAGTGAATTGAGGCGCTCTGTCAGCACATAGAGAATGGCATCACCGTTACTGTGGCCCAGGGTTTTATTGAACTCATGAAAATTATTGATGCTGAGCAGGATTACCGAAAATCCTGGTGTGTTGTCTTCCTGCAACAAGGAGTCCAGCGTGCTGCGCAGCAATGTGCGGTTGGGCAAGCCGGTGGTGCGACTGTGCAACGCCCGATGCATGAGCCGATCTTCAGCCTCTTTCAGACGCACAATGGCTTTGTGTTGCTCCTGCAATGCAGAGTACTTGGCTTTACGCTCGAAATTGATGCGATCTGCCAGCCCCAAAGAGAGCAACAGCATTTCGGCTGCGGAACCGGCCAGGATCGCATTGTTGGTGATGGCATTGGAAGGCAGCAGCCCCAGCAGTACCAGGGTGAACATGACGATGCCCACAATAAGCAAAGCCCAGGCCAGCAGGAAAAAGCCGGCAGGCCGCGAACCCTTGAGCCAGCAGTGAAATACAAAAACCGGCATCACAAGGGTGATGATGGTGACATAGGTGGAAACCTGGCTGCTGAGGAAATAGTCGGTGCTCAGACGCAGCGCGCCCAGTATCAAGCCTACCGCCGCGAGACTGTTGATAACGGTGTTGATGTAGCGCCCGTACTGTTCGGTCTTAATAAAATGTTTGACGAACATCAGGCCGCTGACAGAGGCCATACAGGCAGAAAGCTGGGTGACGTATTCGTTAACCAGCGGCGCGCCGCTCCACAGCAACAGAAAACCAAAACCGGTAAACGTTTGAAAGGTAAGAAATGAAAATCCTATGTAGGCGATGTAGTAGAAGTACGCACGATTACCGACGGAGAAAAACAGGAACAGGTTGTACACCATCATGGCCAGCAATATGCCAAAGAATAACCCGAATACATGATTGTGGATCAGCTCTTTGTAGACGAAATGTAACGGTTGGGAGAGTTTCATAGGCAGCTGGACACTGCCCCCGGCACGTTTGGCATTAATGTAGATGTCGTATTCGCTGCCGGATTTCAGTTTCAATGGCTGGGCGAAAAAGCGGTGGGGCAGCATACGATCCATCATCGGCAGGGCATAGCCAATCTCGAAGTGCTGTTGTATGTCTCCGTTTTTTACCACAAAAATATCGAAGCGCTGCAGCAGGGGAAAAGCGGACTCCAGTACCCAGGTTTGGCTCAGTTCTTCATCGTCGGCCACAGTGACTTTGAAGTGTGCCCAGATGGAACTGTCGGTGTGCCCCAGGTTAATTACGTCCTCATTGGCGGGCGTAAATAAAATACTGTTATTTGTAGTGATTTCGTTAATGGTGAGTTGATCACCCTGATCCTCGAACATTTCGATGTGCTGGCGCTGCAGCTCAAGTTCTTCAACGTCCGGTGTCAGCTGAACGGCGGTAACCCCAAAACTGATGCTGCTGCTGCAGATCAGGCACAGGGCCAGTACTGCCCTAATCAGGTTATAGTGTTGAATCAAAACCAAAATTTGTTATCCGCGGTGCAAGGTGACAAAACATTCATTTCTAACTGGACTGTTGCATCCGGAGACGGTTGATGACAACCACATGTGAAGAATGACGGCCCACTGCTCAGTATAGTTCAAACTTGGCTCGCGCCATGGCTATCAGAGTGGAGAGATTAGAGGAGGCGGGCGCGTCAGGGTGGGCCGTCGGCTTCCTGACGCTTTTGAAGGGATTAAGTCCTGGGAGTCAAAAAACGGTGGCGATTAATCCTGGGCGCCGAATACCGATTCCAGTAACGGCTGATTGCGTTTCACCGCCTGTTTGTCGCCCTCGGGAGCCTGTTTGGCCGCTTTCAGTGCCTTGCTGCTTTCTTGCAGCATCTGCTCCATCATGGCCTTTTGTTCCGCCGGCATCATGCCGCTGGCCATCATGGATTGCACCTGTTTCAGCTGTTGCTCAACTTCCGCTTCGTTGCCGGCCATTTCATTGGCCATATAGGCTGTCATGATACGGTCGCCGGTGGCAGACCATTTGTTCGGGTCGGAATAACCGTTGTCGTCCAGTACTTCAACCAGTGCGTTGTAGTGTTTGTTGGTGCGGGTTTGCTCCATCATCTGGCTGAAGACGCGGCTGTACTCGGTGCTTTGGGTGTTGGCATCCAGCTCGTCTTCAATGTGCTCCTTTTCGGCCCAACTGACGATGGCCTGATAGGCTTTGGTCCATTTCTGGATCTCGGCGTCGGTCAATCCTTCGGCCTGTGCCAGGGTAGCGGTGCAGCAAAGCAGAATGATACTCAGAATGTGGCGCATAATGGGTGTCCTTACTGAATGGGTGATGGGTAAAGATTATGCGTACTTGGGCACGGGCTGGAAAGTAATTCTGTCACTAAATCCGCAATGGGGGCGCAGACCATGGATCACAGCTGTGCCTGCGCCGCCGCCCTGATTTTGCCAACCATGGATTTGAGGCCATTGCCCCGGGTGGGGCTCAGGTGTTGGATCAGCTGGGTTTTACTGAAATAATCGTCCACATTGAAGTCGATGATTGCCTGCGGGCTGTGCTGATTGAAGGCCGCCATTACCATGGCCGCCAGGCCGCGCACAATGTGGGCGTCGCTGTCCACCAGAAACTGCAGGGTATTGTTGTCGGCGTTATAGTGGGCGCTGATCCAGACCTGGCTCTGGCAACCGTGAACGAAGTTGTCTGCGGTCTTCTGTTCCTCTGGCATGGCCGGGAGTTTTTTGCCCAGATCAATGATGTAGCGATAACGATCCTCCCAGTCATCAAAGAAGGCCAGGTCTTCGAGTATGTCGTCACTGGTAATGTCGGTGCCGAAGGGGTTGTCGTTCATGCCACTGCCTTGGATGTGAGGTTGGTGTGAATTAGAAAATGCCCAGCTCGAGTTGCGCTTCTTCGGATATTTTATCCCGTGACCAGGGCGGGTCAAACACCAGCTTGACGTCCACTTCGTCCACATTGGGGACTTTGTTGAGACGATAGCGTACATCGTTGGCCAGCACCTGGCCCATACCACAGGTGGGTGAGGTCAGGGTCATGGTGACGGTCACCAGATCGTGGCCCGCGGATTTTTCGCTGATGTCGACATCGTAAATCAGGCCCAGATCCACTATGTTCACCGGTATTTCCGGATCGTAGATGGTACGCAGGGTTTCCCAAACGTGTTCGGACAGCGGCGCGCCGGGTTCCACCTGGCCAAAGTCCAGTTCTTCAACCTCCAGCCCCAGTGCATCGGCATCGGTGCCATCCACCCGTGCCAGATTGCCTTTGAAGCTCACCGTATAATTGCCGCCACGGGCTTGTGTGATTGTAACGAAGGCATTTTTGGGCAGGGTGATGGGTGTGCCGGAGGGTACCGCCCGCGCCGGACAATCCCGCATCACGGGGACCATGCGCTGTTCAACGGAGGACGGCAGCATTACTTGGTCACCGAAAAGCTTTCCCCGCATCCACACTCTGAGGTGGCATTGGGGTTGCGGAATTGCAGAATGGCATTCAACCCCTGCTTGACGTAATCCAACTCCGTGCCCTGCAGCACCGGTAGGCTGTCCTGATCCACATAGACGGTCAACTCGGGGGAAGCCTGGATGATGAGATCATTTTCTGCCGGGGCGTCCACCAGTTCCATCTCGTACATGAAACCGGAGCAACCACTGGGCTTAACGGCAATCCGCACGGCTGTGGCTCCGTCTTTCCTGGCCACTTCTGCTGCCATGTGGGCAATGGCAGCCGGGGTCAGAGTGATGGAGTTTTCGGGAATAAATGTTTGAACGGTCATAGTGCTCTCACCCTATTCCTGTTGTGTCTCTTACAGTAAAAACGTTTTCGATTTTGCCAGCGCTGCAAAAAAGCGCTCCACGTCATCCTGCGTGTTATAAAACGCGAAGGACGCACGCACAGTGCCGGGAATGGCAAATTGATCCATAATCGGCATGGCACAGTGATGGCCGGTGCGCACCGCAATCCCTTGTTGATCCAGCAGGGTACCCAGATCATGTGGGTGTGCGCCTTCCAGCAGGAAGGAAAACACCCCAGCCTTGCTTTGTGCCCGGCCGATCAAGCGAATGTGGGGATCGTCGGCGGCCCGATCAAGGGTTGCCTGCAACAATTGGTGTTCATGGTTGGCCATCAGCTGGCGGTCAAACTGATTCAGATAGTCGATGGCCGCTGCCAGGCCGATGGCGCCACCGATATTGGGGGTGCCGGCTTCAAACTTGTAGGGCAACACATTGAAAGTGGTGCCATCGAACGACACTTTCTCAATCATCTCGCCGCCGGACTGGTAGGGCAGCATGGCTTCCAGCAGCTCTGTTTTACCATAGAGCACACCAATGCCGGTGGGGCCATAGACCTTGTGGCCGGAGAAAGCGTAAAAGTCGCAGTCCAGATCCTGTACGTCCACATTCCAGTGGGGGGTGGCCTGAGCGCCGTCCAGCAATACCCGCGCACCCACAGCATGAGCCTTGGCGACGATGCTTTTTACCGGGTTGATGGTACCCAGGGCATTGGAGACGTGCACCACGGACACCAGCTTGGTGTTTTCCGACAGCAGCGCCTCGAATGCAGCCAGGTCCAATTCGGCATCATCCGTAACCGGGATGACCTTGAGGTTGGCACCGGTCTGCTCTGCCACCAATTGCCAGGGCACGATGTTGGAGTGATGCTCCATGGCGGAGATAATAATGTCGTCACCGGGCTTGAGAAAGGCCCGACCGTAGCTGTGCGCCACCAGGTTGATGCTTTCGGTGGTGCCGCGGGTCCAGATAATCTGGTTGCTGCCCGGGGCGTTGATAAAGCGCTGCACGGTTTCCCGCGCCGCTTCGAACTCGCGGGTTGCCAGATCACTTAAGGTATGGGCACCGCGGTGCACATTGGAGTTAATGGTGGAGTAATAACGGGTCAACGCATCCAGCACCGCTTGGGGCTTCTGGGTGGTGGCGGCATTGTCCAGGTACACCAGCGGCTTGCCTTTCACTTCCTGCTGCAGGATAGGGAAGTCGGCCCGGATGGCATCGATATCAAAGCTGCGCATGCCGGTTACTCCAGGGACCACAGGTTGTTGAGTTTATCCACGTCATTGAAAAACTCTGCCAGCCGCTGGCGGGCCAGCTCAATGACGGCCCCATTGGGAAACTGCTCCACCATCTCATTCACAAAGCCCAGGCAGAGCATGGCTTCTGCGGTGGCGCGGTCAATACCCCGCGATTGAAAATAAAACAGGGATTTATCATCCAGTTTGCCAATGCTGGCACCGTGTGAGCACTTCACATCGTCGGCGTATATTTCCAGCTCCGGTTTGGTGTCCAGCTCTGCCTGTTTCGACAACAACAGATTTTTGCTGTTGAGGTGCGCTGCTGTTTTCTGTGCATGTTGGTGAATGTGTATGCGGCCATTGAATACGGCGCGGCTGCTGTCAGTGATGAAACCTTTGTACTCGGTGTCACTGTTGCAGTGCGGCGCAGCGTGTTCCAGGTTCAGATGGTTGTCGATATGCTGTTTGTGTTTACTGAGGAACACACCGTTCAGGCGGCAATAGGCATTGTTGCCGTTAAAACTCACATTGATATCATTGCGTTTCAAGGCACTGCCGAACGCCAGGGCATGTTGTTCGTAATGACTGCCCTGCGCCAATTTGATGTGCAGGCCGTTGATGTGGGTGAGGCTTTCGTGCTCCACCTGCAGGCGCGTATGCACCATGCGCGCATTGGGGTGCAGGCTGACTTCCATCATATGGTTGTGGAATACGTTGGTGGCCCCCAGGCTGTCGAACTGCTCAATCAGCTCCAGCGATGAACCGGCTTCGGCACACACCAGCACACGGCTTTGAGCCAGGCTGGTATCGGCTTCGGCGGTGCTCAGGTAAACCAGTTGAATGGCTTGCTGCACCTTGAAATCAGCGGGTGCGTGAATCAGCAGACCGTCGGCAACGCTGCTGTAGTTCAAGGTGGCAAAAATGTGCTCTTTGGGCTCGAACCCGGTGCCCAATTCAGCGTTGATCAAATCGCGCTGGGTGTCATTGGCATTGCTGAACAGGGTAATGATGCCCTGGTTTTCCAGATCGCTGAAACGGGACAGGCCGGGGGTAAAATGCCCATTGATAAACACCAGGCGACTGACATCGCCTAATGGGCCGATGCGGGTTTCTGCGGCGCCTGCGTCCACGTCCCCTGCTGCCTGGTTTGCCAGATAGGCATTGTTCAGCAAGGGGGTGAGCGGGGTGTATTTCCAGGCTTCGGTTTTGCGGGTGGGGATATCCAGGCCCGCAAAGGTCGCCCGGGCTTTCGCCGGCAGACTTAACCAGTCCAGTGAGGATTGGTGCTGCCAACTGTTCTGTGCCTGTTGTTTCAATTCGTTGGGTGTAATCATGACTGCTTGCCGTTATTGAATCCAGCTGTACCCTTTTTCTTCCAGTTCCAATGCCAGTTCGCGGCCACCGGACTTGACAATTTTTCCGCCTGCCAGAACGTGTACGTAATCGGGCACAATGTAGTTGAGCAGGCGCTGATAGTGGGTTACGACAATGAAGCTGCGTGCCTCATTGCGCAGGGCGTTAACCCCTTCCGCCGCCACCTGCAATGCATCAATGTCGAGACCGGAATCGGTTTCATCCAGCAACGCCAGGCTGGGTTCCAGCAGCGCCATCTGCAGAATTTCGTTACGCTTTTTTTCGCCGCCGGAAAAGCCCTCGTTGACGCCCCGTTTCAGAAACTCCGGTTTCAGTTTCAGTTCCTTGCAGTGCTCGCGGGCCAGTTTCATAAACGCGGGCGCGTCCAGCTCGTCCTGGCCACGGTGTTTACGCACGGCATCCACCGAAGCCTTCAGGAACTGCATATTGCTGACGCCGGGTATTTCCACCGGATACTGGAACGCCAGAAAAATGCCTTCCCGGGCTCGCTCTTCCGGTTCCAGTTCGAACAGGTCATTGCCTTTGAAGGTCACGCTGCCGCCAACCACCTGGTAATCGTCCCGGCCTGCCAGCACATTGGCCAGGGTACTTTTGCCTGAACCGTTGGGGCCCATGATGGCGTGGACTTCACCGGGTTTCACGGTCAGGGAAATGCCGTCGAGAATGGTCTTGCCATCCACTTCGGCCACCAGATCTTTCACTTCTAATAATGGGGTTGCACTCATGATTAACCTACTGCACCTTCCAGACTGACTTCCAGCAGCTTGCCGGCTTCCACCGCAAACTCCATGGGTAATTCTTTGAAAACTTCTTTACAGAAACCGTTCACGATCATGGAGACGGCTTTCTCTTCATCGATACCCCGTTGCCGGCACAGGAACAGTTGATCGTCACTCACCTTGGAGGTGGTGGCTTCGTGCTCCAGAATGGCATCGGGGTTTTTGTTTTCGATATAGGGGAATGTGTGGGCGCCACACTGATCACCGATCAGCAATGAATCACACTGGGTGTGATTGCGGGCACCGTCGGCCCTTGGCGAAATGCGGACCAGGCCACGGTAGGCGTTCTGGCTGCGGCCGGCGGAAATACCCTTGGAGACAATGGTGCTCTTGGTGTTTTTGCCCAGGTGAATCATCTTGGTGCCGGTGTCCGCCTGTTGATAGCCGTTGGTGAGGGCCACAGAATAGAATTCACCGATGCTGTTGTCGCCGCGCAGAATCACGCTTGGGTATTTCCAGGTAATGGCGGATCCGGTTTCCACCTGGGTCCAGGAAATTTTACTGTTGGCGCCGTCACAGACGCCGCGCTTGGTCACAAAGTTGTAGATGCCGCCTTTGCCGTTTTCATCACCGGGATACCAATTCTGGACGGTGGAATATTTGATGTCGGCGTTACCCAATGCCACCAGTTCCACCACCGCCGCGTGTAGCTGGTTTTCGTCGCGCATGGGCGCGGTGCAACCTTCCAGATAAGACACCTGGCTGCCCTCGTCCGCCACGATCAGGGTGCGCTCGAACTGGCCGGTATTGAGTTCATTGATGCGGAAATAGGTGGACAGCTCCATGGGGCAGCGGGTGTTCTTGGGGATGTAGACAAAGGAACCATCGCTGAACACCGCGGAGTTCAAGGCTGCGTAGAAGTTGTCCTGTTGCGGCACCACGCTGCCCAGGTATTTCTGGATCAGCTCCGGATAATCCCGAATCGCTTCCGATATGGAGCAGAAAATGACGCCTGCCTTGGCCAGGTCATCCTTAAAGGTAGTGCCGATGGAGACACTGTCGAAGACGGCGTCCACCGCCACCCCCGCCAGTTTGGCGCGCTCATGGAGGGGGATGCCCAGCTTTTCGAAGGTCTCGAGAATCTCCGGATCCACCTCATCCAGGCTTTTGGGGCCGTCGTTTTTTGATTTCGGCGAGGAATAGTAGCTGATGGCATCGAAGTCCACCGGCGGGTGTTTGAGATGGGCCCAGGTGGGTATCTCCATTTCGCGCCATTTGCGGTAGGCTTCCAGACGCCATTCCAGCATCCATTCCGGCTCGTTCTTTTTCGCGGAAATAACGCGCACCACCTCTTCATTGAGGCCGGGAGGCAGGGTTTCGGATTCGATGTTGGTGACGAATCCTGCTTCATATTCACGACGGATCAAAGCATTTATTTCGTCGCTCATGGCGTGTCTCCGCTGATAGCTGGGCGTGCCGGGCTCGTGGCCGCACCTTGGGCGGGCACACGGCAGAAACCCTAAGCCAGTAAGGCTGGAGGGTTGGCAATCTGGTTTTAAAAAAGGATCTCTCTACGGCAAACCAGACTAAAATAGTCGGCTTTGAAAATCAATACCGATTTGGTATTCTTTCCGGGAATCCCACTCAAACCGGGCGCGCATTGTATGTTACGGATCAGCAAAATGACAGATTATGCATTGGTGATAATGAACCGGCTGGCGAAATCGCCGGTGCAGCAGCAGCGCATGGAAGAGTTGGCAGAGGCCACCAAGCTGGGCTTGCCGACGGTGCGTAAACTGATGCGGCAGCTGGTGGCTGCTGGACTGGTGCGCTCGGAACGGGGGGCGAAAGGGGGGTATCAACTGGCGCGGTTGCCGGAAATGATCAGCATTGCCCAGGTGGTGTCCGCCGTTGAAGGTCCGCTGGCCATTACGGAGTGCTGCGATGATGACGGCGGCTGTGAGCTGACCGATGGTTGTGAAGTGGCCTATCATATGCCCACCATCAACGAGTTGATTGCCCAGATCCTGAATACGATTTCGCTTACCGACATGGTGGGGATGGGGGCCGGGGTGCACCACAATGTGCAGACCATTTTGTCCCGTCTCACTGAACGCAATGCTCCTCCCCTGGTATAACGCTTGCCCGGGCAGGGTGGTACCAGCACCTGCTTTACACTTGCATTAGTGCCGCTTCTTTTTAGACTATCCCTTTTCGCTTTGCCCGCATGCTGTGTGGATGCGGTTACTAACACCCATTGAGTACCCATTAAGTAGAGAGACCCTATGAAACAATTAACCTGTGTGGTGGCCATGATGGCCGTACTTGGCGCATCCGGCTGTGCCCAGGACGGCAGTTTCGACAGCAATAAAGCCATGGCGGTGGGCATGGGCGTGGCCCAGGCGGTGACGCTGAACGAAGAAAGCGTCAAGCAGACTGCCAGCCTGGCGGCCAAGGAAATGGACAGCAAGAATCAGGTGGCCGGGGCGTCGAACCCTTATTCCCGCCGGCTGGAGAACATTACCGCCGGGCTGGATAATTACCGTGGGCTCAGCTTTGACTTCAAGGTGTACCTGGCGCCGGAAGTGAATGCCTTTGCCATGGCGGACGGCACCGTGCGGGTGTATTCAGGGTTGCTGGACGCCATGCCCGATGATCAGGTGTTGGCGGTAATTGGCCACGAAATCGGTCATGTTTACCACAAACACAGTTATGAGCAGATGCAGCAGAAGATTCTCACTGATTCCGCCATGCAGGCTGCGGTGTCCGTTGGAGGCACTGTGGGAGAACTGACCCAGGGACAGTTGGGCCAGCTTGCCTATGTAGCGGTGAACGCCCGCTTCTCCCAGCAGGATGAGCTGGAGTCGGATACCTTCGCGGTGAAAATGCTGAAGAATCTGGGCCAGGACCCCTATGCCATGAAGCGCGCCATCCAGACCCTGGAGTCAAAATACGGGTCCGACAGCAGTTTTCTCAGCTCCCATCCGTCCAATAAAGAACGTATCAAGCGCATCCAGAAGGCCATTGACCAGTTGTAGGCGCGACCCAGGGGCAGGAGTCATCAGCACAACCCTCTGAACCCGCTATACTTTTTGGGTCAACGGTACAGAGGAGTGGGGTGATGACATCTGCCTATCAGACGGTTTCCCGAGTGGCCAACGAGACTTACGGTCACGCCCGCCGGATCATGCCGCCGCAGCCCTGGTGGGATAACCTGGAGAGCAGCTTCCACAAGTTTCCCGACGATTTTGAGCTGGATTTGCCGACTCAGATCCTGGTGGACGGTACCGCCGGAATCGACTTGGCGGTGCGCACCGCAGTGGCATCCCTGGTGTCGGTGCTGGCGTTGCCGCTGTCGGCCAACCCCCTGCGTTTGATGCAGGATCTGGAGGACGGTGCACTCTACCGCGAGCTGGCTTCCAGTCATCAGGTTGAGCGCTTTTTTGCCCCTCCCAACCGTCAGGTGGAGGTGCGGGAGCGCAAGGCCGGCTGGATTCATTTTCGCCCCCCCGACGGTCAGTGCCGGGAGCTGGTATTCCAGAGTCCGTTCGAACCGGTGAATCCGCGCCTGCGCCGGCGCTATCTCAAGAATCGTCACAATCTGCAGGCGGTGGCCCAGTACTGGACCCACGATGACGGTCCGCGCCCCACCATTTGCGTGGTGCACGGCTTTATGGCCGATCCCTACTGGGTTAACAGCCTGTTTCTGGGGTTGCCCTGGTTCTACAGTCTGGGTTACGACATTCTGCTGTATACGCTGCCTTTCCATGGCCATCGCCAGGGGCCTTTCTCACCCTTCAGCGGGCATGGCTACTTTGCCAATGGGCTCTCTCATATCAGTGAAACAGTGGCCCACTCCATTTATGATTTCCGCCTGTTTCTGAACTATCTGGAACAACAGGGGGTGCCCCGGTTCGGGGTTACCGGAATCAGTCTGGGAGGCTATACCAGTGCCTTACTGGCAGCAGTGGAAGAGCGCCTGCAGTTCAGCATTCCCAATGTGCCGGTGGTTTCCCTGTTCGATCTGATGTTGCAATGGTTTCCCGCCAGTGCGGTGATCAAAACCGGATTGCGCCTGAGCGGGGTATCCATCAAGGATGCCCGCCACATCATGGCGGTGCATTGTCCGCTCACCTATGAGCCGATTATTCCCAAGGAGCGCTTGATGATCATTGGTGGGGCCGGGGATCGGTTTGCGCCGCCCAAGCATGCCCGCCTGTTGTGGGATCACTGGGATCGTCCGGATATTCACTGGTTTCCGGGCAACCATATTCTGCACCTGGATCAGGGCAAGTATTTAAAGGACGTTGCCCGTTTTCTGCAGCGAATCGGCTTTGCGGACTAAGCTGAATCGGGCCACCGGTTACGGCGGCCTGCAGTGTTGCCGGGTGTGGTCAGTGGGCTTTGCGTTTTTCGCGTTCCTTCACTTTTAGATCGTGCAGTGCGTAGTAGATCACGTAGCCACCGACGGCAATGGTGCCGGCCAGCACCAGCAATCCTGCTATAACCGTTTCGTCTATGTACATGGCAATAGTCCCTCATTGATGTATTGTTGTGGTAACCAATAATCTAGCTCAGTGACGGGCTGACTTCACTGGTTTGGGACTAACGGGTCTAACGGCCGGGTTTGTTAGGCTTGCTGGTTGTTAACCTCATGACATGGGCCGATATTAGGCGCTAGAGATAGGTGTTGACCCTGGATTTGGCTTCATATAGGCGGTCCGCCAGGGGTTTCGGTGTTTTGGCGATCCATTCGTCAGCCTGTGCATCCAGTTGCCGGCGCAGTTGTTCCAGGCGGCGTTTCTGGATTCTGGCTTTCAGCTCCAGGCGGGACAGTTCCCCGCTGAGCTTTTCCTTCTCGGTCATGACAATGGCGATCAGGTTGTGTCGGTTCACCTGGTCTGTGATACCGTATCGGCTGAGGTAGTAACCGGCGGTATCCAGTTGTTTCAGGCCGAAATTGGCAATGGGTTCAAGGTTCATGGCAGGTTTGCCTCGTAATGGTTCCTGGCGGCGAGTCAGGAAAGTGGTTAGCGAAAGAGTTGCTGCCAAGCTACGCTGAAAAATTAGAACTATCCACCTAACCGGCGGGTAGGGTAATCAAGAGACTAATTTCACCTAAAAAAAGCAAGGCGATTCATGTGGTTGCAAACTATACTGAATCTCTAAACACATGGAACCGAATAGGATTGGTGCTTGAAGGGGATCGACAGGCCTGGGCAAACAGGCCGGCGACTGCTTTGGGGGTTCGTGGCTTACCTTGGATTATTGATCAGTATTCCAGGGCACGCGGAAGAGGAAGCCCGGCTTAAAGCAGCCTTTATCTACAATTTTACCAAGTATGTGACCTGGCCCCTGTCCATAGAGCAGGCCAGCGGGAAGCTGCGTGTCTGCGTTCTGGGCAAAGAGGCCTTTACCGACGAGTTGTCCCAGTTGAGTGGCCGCGAGGTTCGAACTTTTTCTCTGGAGGTGGTGCCGCTGCAGGTGGCGGATTCACTGGACGGCTGCCATGTGCTGTTTGTCTCCGGGGTGAATCCACGCAAGGTACTCAGCGCCAGCACCACAATGCCGATTCTCACCATCAGTGATGAACCCGATTTTGTCAGCCGCGGGGGCATTATCGGCCTGGTAACCGAAGGTCGCCGCATCCGCTTTGATATCAACCTGGGCACCGCCCGGGAAGCACAGCTGCAAATCAGCTCACGTTTACTGCAATTGGCGAGAAGGGTGGAGTAGTCGTGCTGAAGTTACTGAGTTCGTTCTCCATCAAACAAAAACTAACCATGGTGATTCTGCTCACCATTTTTGCCGGCGTGGTATTGATCGGCATGTTCTTTATGGGCTACGAGCGCATGCAGAGCCGCGAACAACTGGTGCATGAGATCACGGTGGTTACCAAAGTATCCTATTCGCAAATAGTGGCTGCGCTGGCCTTTGAGGATCTGAATACGCTGCAGGAAAGCGCTAACAGCCTGGATTATGATTACACCATCGATGTGGTGTGTATCTACGATGGGGCGATGAACCTGAAAGCCCGTTCCTTTCCCGGAACCTCCCGCGCCGTGCCCTGTCCTGACAACCCTCATGCAGACAGCACCGGGTTCCTGCAGGACAAATATCACCATATTGAAGACATGTTCTCAGAGTCGATGCGGGTGGGCACGATTTTCATCAGCGCCAACATGGATTATGTGAACAGCCAGATGCAGCGTTACTTCTACATGATGTTGACTGCCCTGGGCATTATCTCGGCGGTGTCCGTGCTGGTGGCGATGGTGCTGCAGAAGGCGGTGACGGAACCCATTTTTGATCTGGCGAAAACGGCCACCAGCATCGCCAGGGACCGTGATTTCAGCCTGCGGGCAGACAAAATCAGTGATGATGAAATCGGTCAGATGGTGGATGCCTTCAATGCCATGCTGGCGGCTATTCAGCAGCGGGATCTGGAGTTGCTGTCCCATAAATCCGAGCTGGAATCGAAAGTGGAGGAAAGGACCGCAGAGTTGAAAGCCGCCAACCAGGAGCTGGAGGCGTTCAGCTATTCCGTGTCCCATGATTTGCGTTCGCCCCTGCGGGCCATCGATGGGTTCAGTCAGGCACTGCTGGAGGATTATGCGGATCAGCTGGACAGCGCTGCCATGGGGTATCTGGAACGGGTGCGCATGGCCAGTCAGCGCATGGGTGTGCTGATAGACAGTATGCTGTGGCTGTCTCGGGTTACCCGACAAGAGATCGTTACCCGCACGGTGGACTTCAGCCTTATGTGCGAGGAAGTGGTACGGGATATTCAGGATCGGGAACCGGCGCGGACGGTGTCTGTGACCGTACAGCCCAATATGAGTTTGCGCTGCGATTCCCGGCTGATGCGTATAGTGGTAACCAATCTGGTGGATAATGCCTTCAAATACACCCTATATACGGCGTTACCCAAGATCGAAATCGGTTGCAGGGAGGGTGTATATTACATTCGGGACAATGGCGCCGGCTTTGATATGCGTTATGTGGATAAGCTGTTTGGGGCCTTCCAGCGGCTGCACAGCAAAGATGAGTTTGAGGGCACCGGAATTGGCCTGGCTACGGTGGCTCGTGTGATACACCGTCATGGGGGGGATATTTGGGCCGAGAGTGAGGTGGGGGCAGGGGCGACGTTTTACTTCACTGTACCGTCGGATCGGTTCTGAGCGTTGTTAATTGTGTTTGAAAGCCGATCTAAACTCGTTGACTTGGTCTGTCCCAGATTATATTTTGACTGAATTGATTTCGTATTCTGGTAGTTGCTATCGGAATTGGCCGTTATGAGTAATATGACTATTCTACTAGTTGAAGACAATGCGGACGACGAGCTGCTAGCCTTGCGTGCGCTTAAAAAGACGGATGTGCCCAACGATGTCGTGGTAACACGGGATGGGCAGGAGGCGCTGGATTATATTTTTGGCCAGGGCAAGTTTCAGGGGCGTGATATCCGGTTGTTGCCGAAAGTGGTGTTTCTGGATTTGAAGCTGCCGAAACTGGATGGGTTGGAAGTTTTACGCAAAATCAGACAGGATGAGCGCACCAAAAGGCTGCCTGTGGTTTTGTTGACTTCATCCGATGAAGTGCAGGATATGAAGGCCGGCTACGACATTGGTGTTAACAGCTACATCAACAAACCGGTGGATTTTGACGAGTTTGTGTCCCAGGTTAAGTTACTTGGCCAGTACTGGTTGGGTGTAAACCGCGTTCCCGCTCTATACTAATAAAAAACATCGTCCAGGGGGATGATTTGGAACGCTTCCTCAAAGTGCTTATCGCAGATGATTCCGAAGACGACGCACTGCTATTGATCCGTGAGCTGCGCCGAGGCGGTTTGCGCTGCGAATTTGAACGGGTTGAGAATGCTCAAGGCCTCAAGGCCAGCCTGAATCGACAGGATTGGGATCTGGTGGTAACCGATCACAACATGCCCTCCTTCACCTCATCCGAAGCGCTAAAAATTACCAAGGCGGTTCAACCGGAAACGCCGGTTATTGTGGTATCCGGTGCCATCAGTGATGATGTGGCGGTCAATTCGATGAAATCCGGTGCGCAGGATTACATCATGAAGGACAACCTGGCGCGGCTGGTGCCGGTTGTGGAGCGCGAGCTGAGAGAAGCGCAACAGCGATCCGCTCACCGGGCCGCGGAAAAAAAAGTAGCGTATCTGGCCAATCATGATGTACTCACGGATCTGATCAATCGCGAGCAATTCAAGGTTCACCTGGAGCAAGCATTGACGTCGGCCCTGAATCATGGCGTGGAGCATGCGTTGGTGTACGTGGATCTGGACCAGTTCAAAATCATCAATGATACCTGCGGCCATCTGGCCGGGGATGAGTTGCTCAAGCAAATCGGTGTGTTGATAAAATCCATCCTCGGGGAAGCGGATTACATCTCACGCATGGGTGGGGACGAATTCGGTGTATTGTTGATGGACTGCACGTTGCAGGAAGCCATCGCCATGGCCGGCCGTATCCATGAAGCCATCAAGCAGCACCGTTTTTTATGGCATGAGCAAACGTTTACGGTGTCATCCTGTGTCGGGGTGGTGCAAATCAACGCCAGTAGTAGCACCGTGGAAGAATTGCTGGCCAGCGCCGATATGGCCTGCTTTGCAGCCAAGGACAAAGGGCGCAGTTACATTCAGGTATACGATCTGAATGATGAGGATCTGACGCAACGGCGGGATCAGATGCATTGGGCATCGCGCATTCGTCAGGCTCTGGATAACGACCAGTTTGTGTTGTACAAGCAAGCCATTGTCGGGTTGTCAGAGCCGGTGTGTCATTATGAGTTTCTGGTGCGCATGAAAGACGGTGAGCGTATCGTGCCGCCCGGGTTATTCATTCCTGCCGCAGAGCGTTTTAACCTGATGACGCTGATTGACCGTTGGGTTATCAATCATGCGTTTGCCTATGTTCAGAACAGCTTAAAGGCACAGAAGAACGTGCCGCCTGCGGTGCAGCATGACAATGAACATCAGGCCGGACTGTATTTTATCAATTTATCCGGATCCTCCCTCAATGACGAAGTGTTTTTCGATTTTGTCAAG
The DNA here is from genome assembly GCA_002471665.1 of Gammaproteobacteria bacterium UBA7310. GTDB lineage: Bacteria > Pseudomonadota > Gammaproteobacteria > Pseudomonadales > Ketobacteraceae > Ketobacter. The sequence goes on along the minus strand of DKQK01000005.1, from coordinate 32,877 downwards.
GAATGCAAAACCCGTTATAGCATACCGGCAAATTGCATCTGTTTTGAGATTACCGAAACCACTGCCATTTCCAATATTGAATCTGCGTCGGTTTTTATTGCTGAAATTCGCGAATTGGGTTTTCTGTTTGCGCTGGACGATTTTGGCGTGGGCATGAGTTCCTTTGCTTATCTCAAGGCGATTCCGGTGGATGTTTTGAAAATTGACGGTGGGTTTGTACGTAATATGTTGGATGACGCAATGGATCTGGCCATTGTCAGCGCCTGCAACGCAATTGCACACTCTGCCGGTTTGAAAACAGTGGCGGAGTTTGTGGAAAACAGCGAAATTGAAATGCGTCTGCGGGAGTTGGGTGTGGACTATGCCCAGGGCTACGGAATCGAGAAACCCAGACCCTTGGATGATTAATCTGTCCTGCCGATGGTTGCCCAGGTCATCGTACCGGGGTCGTACATTGGGACTCTGCCTTACCCTGCTGATATTGTGCAATAGCCAGGCTGCGGAATACCCGGGTTCAGCACCTTTGCTGGCTATGTCCACAGTCTCGGTGGCTGAACCGGAGCCGGGGCAGGTGGCGATTCCCCACCCCCCATCCAACAGCTTTGCCCTGGACTCTGCGGAGCTGAATTCTGATCCATTTCACGACTATCCCCAGTTGAAAGACCAATACGTGCCCTATGTGGAGCCTGGTTACGTGGACAGAAGCGTGCGCTATCTGTTGAGTTCCAGGCGCTCCATTTCCTCTGCCGTGTCATTGATGGGAGAGCGCATGGATGCGTATTTTGCCGGCGAACAGTACGTGATTGAGGAAAACAATACCTACCTGCGGTTGCGGCTGTCGCAAAAATGGATTGAGGGGGGGCACCTGGAGCCGGAGATGGATTACAAATTCCGGCTGGATCTTCCCGGTACCAAAGAACGCTATCGCCTGGTGTTGGCGTACCAGGAGGATAACGAACAATCTTTGGAGGAGCGCACGATTCCCAGCGAGGCAGCGGGGCCGCCGCAGGAACAATCGCTGTTTGCCGGTTTGCTGCGTACTCTGGGCGATGTGGGCGGTGATTGGGAGACCAAGTTAAGTGCCGGTATTAAGGTGAAGCTGCCGCCGGACCCGTTTGTGAGGGCGGTGGGCAAACGTTTCGCGTCACTGGGGGAGCTGTGGGAATTTGAGTTGCGCAGTGGTGTGGAATGGTTTAATTCCAGCGGCGTGCACGCCGAAACCGATTTTATTTTTGAGCGTCTGGTGGGCGAGAATCTGCTGTTTCGTTCAGCCACCTTGTTTGATTGGCGGGATGAAGATGACACCTTGGAGTTCGGCCAGAAATGGAGCTTGTACGATGAGCTCAGCCCGCGGGACGCCATTGCCTATCATTTAGGGGTTTACGGTAACAGCTATAGCCATTCCAGGATCAATACCTATTTCATCAGTGCCGATTACCGCCGGGATCTTTATAAGGATTGGTTATATATGAACCTGGTTCCGGAGTTGGCGTTTCCCCGCAAAGAAGGCTTCAGTGGCGTGGCGTCCATTACGGTGTCTTTCGAGATTTTCTTCCGTTAAGCAGGGCTGTATCCGGTTTTCTGGCCCCGCGGTTTCCCCGCCACCCATACCCCCAAGTTTTCTGCAACTAAACCGCTTCGTTGCTATAGTGATATTAATGGAGAAGTATGCGGGAAACCTTCTGAATCAATGAACTACCTGAAACCCATCCTCGCTTGGGTACTGTGTCTGAGCCTGGTCAGCTGCAGCTCAAATGATAATCGCCCTTTGAAAGTGGCAACTAACCTATGGCCCGGTTACGAGCCACTGTATCTTGCCCAGTACCTGGGTGTTTTCCACCAGGACATTGAAGTCATTCAATTGTCTTCTGCCACGGAAGTCATGCGGGCGATGGCTCACGGCAATCTGGATGCGGCCGCGTTGACCCTCGATGAAGTGATCAGTTTGAGGGCGGGAGGGCTCGACATTGAGCCGATCCTGGTGTTGGACTACTCCCGCGGCGGGGATGCCATAGTGACGCTGCAGCCGAAACGGGATTCGTTGGTGGGCATGCGCGTGGGGGTAGAGAACACCGCCCTGGGTGCCATCGTACTGTCAGAGGCGCTGAATCAGGCGGGGCTGACATTTGACGATGTGGTCATCATCAACGTCAGCCCCGATGAACACGAAAAAGCGCTGTTACAAGAGAAGCTGGATGCGGTGGTGACCTTTGAGCCGGTGCGCACCCGCTTGCTGCGCCAGGGTGCTAAGGTGCTGTTTGATACCCGGCAGGCGCCGGATCTGGTGGTGGATATGCTGGTTGCACGACGTTCCGCCCTTGAGGCCCGCCCCCAGCGCTTCAAGCAACTGGTGGCCGGCTATCTCAAAGCCCGTCACTACATGCAGACCAATCAGAGTGAGGCGGAGGTCTTTTTCAGTAAGCGCTTGAGCCTGGACCGAGATCAGTTGCAACAGGCATTCGAGGGTTTGTATCTGCCTACGTTGCAAGATAATCGGGAATGGTTCAGCGGCCAACCCAGTACCTATCACCAGGTGTTTGAGCGCATTTTGGGTATCATGCAGGCCCGGGGGCTGGTAGAGGGCGATCCGCTGCCGGGTGACCCGCCGTCTTGGCTGCTGGAGGTATCCGGTTGAGGTATTTCAGGCACTCGCTGGCTTGGGTGGTGGTGGGGGTGATCTCCACCAGTTTTATGCTGTTGTCGGCGCTGTTTTCTTTCAACCAGTATGCAGTGCTGAAGCAGCACGCATTCGAGGAAGCCAGGGTTAATCTAAAAACCATTTTGATGGTGGCCCAGGCCCGCTTTGACAAGGAATTCCGTCAGGGCGATCTGGAAAGTGTCGAGCGCGAAGTAATGGCCTTGAATCTGTTGGATGATGTGCGGTTGTCGGCGGTGATCAAATCGGACGGTGTCGTTAAATACTCTTCCAGTTTCGTGGTGCTCAATCAACCCGCTGCGAGTCAACTGCCGCAGTTTGATGAAAACGTATTTCGTCGCGTCATTGAGAACCGCGCTCCGGTGATCACTACCAATACGGAACACGATATTCTGTTTGCCTACTATCCCCTGGTGATGAGCTTCAAGGATGTTGGTTTGCGCCCGGACACGGTGGGTGGATTGTACGTGGAATGGAGCCTGTATCGTCCCTATCTCAATATCCGTAATACGGTCTGGCAAAACCTCATGTTCCTGTGGGGCATCATGGCACTGGTTTTGGCGACACTATTGGTGGTGCTGAAGATGATTGTCCTGTCGCCCCTGCAGGCGCTGACCCGCAAAGCCGACCAGGTTGCGTCCGGTCAGGAAATCGAAGTGTTTCACCCCAAGGGCTTTGCGGAGCTAGGCGAGCTGGCGTCTGCACTCAATCGAATGAATCGAAACCTGATGCAGAGCCTGAACGACGTCAAGATCAGTGAACAACGCTGGGTGTTTGCATTGGAAGGTGCTGGAGATGGTGTTCAGGACTGGAATCTGCGTACGGGCAAAACCTACTTTTCCTCCCAGTTCAAAACCATGATGGGTTTCAGTCTGGGCTCCAGTGTCAGTTGGGATGATTGGAAGAACCTGGTGATGGCCGATGACTGGCCGTTTGTAGAGCGTAAGATACAACGCCACATTCAGGGTTTGTCGGATCTGTGCCGCATTGAATACTGCATTCGCCACCGCAACGGTGAGGCTCGTTTTATTCTGATGCGTGGAAAGGTGGTGGATTTTGACGCCGATGGCCGCGCTGTTCGATTCATTGCCACCCACAGTGATATCACATCACAGCGCCGGACCGAGGATGCGTTACGCAGCAGTGAAGAGAAATACCGAATGCTGTTTGATATGGCCCAGGAAGGCATCTGGGTGCTGGATGCGAATGGATATACAACGCTGGTGAACGATTCTCTGGCGGATATTCTTGGTTATGAAAAAGAGGACATCGTAGGTCAGTCCATTTTGGACTTTGTCGACCCCAGTAACCGTACCCGCCTGCAGGAAGCAATAACTGAAGGGGTTCAGACCAGGGTTGTGCATCAGGACTATGAGTTTGTGTCCCGAACCGGTCGCCGTATTCATGTCACCATTAAAGCGGCGGCGTTGTATGATTCTGCCGGTCAATACGCCGGCAGAATTGTCGGTGTGATGGACATAACGGAGCGTAAGCGGGCAGAGGAACGCATTCGTCAACAGGTGTTGTATGATGAACTGACGCGGTTGCCGAACCGGCGCATGCTTAATGACCAGCTCAGCCAGGAGCAGGCCCGGGCCATCCGCCATGGTCACTGTGGGGCATTGTTGTTTATCGATCTGGATCATTTCAAAAATATCAATGATTCTTTGGGGCACCCCATCGGCGACGGATTGCTGATTGCGATTGCCGAACGTCTGCGCCAGGTGATACGCGAAGAAGATACATTGGCGCGCCTGGGAGGAGACGAGTTCGTGGTGCTGCTGCCGGAGCTGAACGATGATACGTCCAAGGCAGCATCCATGGCACGCAATGTGGCGCTGAAAGTGCAGTCGGCGTTGGCGGAGGCCTTTGATGTTTCGGGCCATAAGCTCAACATTGGTTGCAGTATCGGCATTGCCCTGTATCCACTGGATCAGGATACCATCCACGATATTATGAAGCAGGCGGATGCCGCCATGTATCGTGCCAAAGAGGAAGGCCGAAGCGCCGTTTGTATATTCAGCAAGGAAATGCACCAGCAGATTGAACAGAATCTCAGGTTGCAGATGCTGTTGCCGGGCGCATTGGAGGAAGAACAGTTTATTCTGTATTTCCAGCCGCAGTTTAATGAACGCAGCGAGCTGATTGGTGCCGAAGTCCTGTTGCGCTGGGAAGAACCCACTCTGGGGTTTGTAAGGCCGGATCTGTTTATTCGGGCGGCAGAGGAAAGCGGTCAGATTATTCCTCTGGGTGATTGGGTGTTGCGCAAAGCCTGTCAACAGATGGCTCAATGGCGGGCAAAGGGTCTACCCGACAGTTTTGACCGTTTGGCAATTAACATCAGTGCCCGGCAGTTTTCCCAGGATGATTTTGCGTTGAAGGTGGAGGCGTTTACCAAGGAAGCCAATATCAGCCCCAACGATTTGGAGTTGGAAATCACCGAAAGCATGTTGTTGCACCACCTGGATCAGGTGGTGGAGAAGATGCGCCTGCTTAACCGCATGGGTTTTTATATTGCCCTTGATGATTTTGGTACCGGCTATTCATCGCTGTCTTATTTCCGAGAGCTGCCCTTGCATAAACTCAAGATCGACCAGGCCTTCGTGCGTGATATTCGCAGCGATAAGAATGACCGGGTTATCGTGGAAACCATTATCGCCATGGCGCGCTTGATGGAGCTGGATGTCATTGCCGAAGGTGTGGAAGAGGAATACCAGCTCAACTTCCTGAAGGAAAAGGGGTGTTATCAGTACCAGGGTTATTACTTTGACAAACCGGTGCCGGCGGAGGTGTTTTACGACACCTGGGTAGCCAACCGCAATGCCCAACAGCGCTGAAACTGTGCCTAACCAGTACCCTGGCTGCGCTGACGCAGCAACAGTGCTTTTTCTGTTTCGAATTCTTCCGCGGTTAATGCGCCTTGATCGAGCAACTGCTTCAGCTGACTTAAGCGTTCCAGATAATGTTGCTGGGGCAGGCTATGTGTGCTGGTATCGTCTTTATCCACCAACCCCAGCCATTGTCCCAGCTTCCTTGCCATCAGTTTGATGGCCCGAAAGATTTTCGGCAGCAGCCAGATTGCCAGGGCGAGGAACACCAGCAACAGCAGCAGGAACAGGACCGGATGATTCAGGGCCGCCCACAGCCCGGCCAGTACCAGCACGTCTTCACTGAATGAAGCAATCCAATTGGTCACCGGTTCCGGAGAGGTGTTGATCAGTAAGCGGGTTCCGGCCTTGGTGGCGTGTGAGGTGGCCGCCATGCCGCCGCCGAGTATGCCGGCGGCGATTTCCAGGGTGGGTGTCACATCGCCCACCGCCCCTGCCGCCAGCATGGCCCCCGCCGGAATGCGCACAAAGGTGTGCAGGGTATCCCAGCCGGAATCCACCCCCGGAGTTTTATCGGCAAAGAACTCAACCGCGTACATGGCGCCGGCGGCCATGATCACCAAAGGGTCCTGCAGGGCCCTGAGATCCGGCGGCAAATCGATATTACCGGTGGCACCGCCCACACCCAGCACCAGCAGGGCGGCATAGAGATTGATGCCGCTGGCCCAGGACAGTCCCATGGTCAGCGCAATGGTATTGATAAGTGCCTGATATTCTTCCACGTGTGCCTCTTGTACAATTTATTGCGATGGGGGCCGAGCCGCCTATACCAGTGTGCTGATTTTAACCTTAACCGAGCCTGAATGGGATCGCTAACCTAACCATGTCACTGCCGATGGGATTGTTGTCATTTTTTGCCGGATTGGGGTTGTTCCTTTATGGGATGGCGCAACTTGAAGCGGCGCTGGGGGCCCTCAGCAGTGCCTCGTTCCGGCGTTTTCTGCGTCGTTCCACCGGCCATCCATTGACCTCGCTGTTAGGGGGTACCCTCACCACCATGTTGGTGCAAAGCAGTTCCATGGTGGGATTGATGATGATGGCGTTGGTGGGGGCCGGCGTGCTGCCGCTGGCCAACGCGGTGGGGGTAGTGCTGGGGGCCAACCTGGGGACCACTTTTACCGGCTGGATCGTGACCACACTGGGCTTCAAGCTGGATCTGGCGGCGTTGGCCTTCCCCAGTATGGGGGCCGGTGCCCTGTGGTGCGTATTGTTGTCCCGCAGCGAACCCTGGCTGGCCTGGGGGCGCCTGGTGCTGGGTCTGGGCATGTTGTTGTTCGGGCTGGGGGCCATGAAAAGCAGCATGGAGCAGGTGGCCGGGTTGCTGGATGTTGCGGTTCTGCAGGGTTATCCGGCCATTGTGTACTTACTGGTGGGGGTGCTGTTTACCGCCATGATTCAGTCCAGCTCCGCCACCATGATGATTACGCTCAGTGCGCTGCACGCCGGCATTGTGGACCTGCCGTCGGCTGCGGCTTTGGTCATCGGCGCCGACCTGGGTACTACCAGTACGCTGGCCCTGGGGGGAATTGGTGCCACCGCCATCAAGAAGCAATTGGCCCTGGCGCATGTACTGATCAATGTGGTGACCGCGGGCCTGGCGTTCGCATTGCTGCCGTTGTTGTTGGGGCTGATCAGCGATTGGGGGCTGGAGGATCCGCTGTACAGTCTGGTGGCGTTTCACAGTGGCTTCAATGCCATCGGTATTCTGTTGTTGTTGCCTTTTGTGAAACCGTTTTCCCGATTTTTGGAAACCTGTTTTGCCGGTGACCAGGAAGAGGTCCGTACCTACATTCAGAGTGTCCCGGCTAATATGGTCAGTGAAGCGGTGCTGGCGGTGGCCAAGGAGGTGGAGTGCCTGTTGCTGAAAGTGATGGCGTTGAGCCTGCGCGATTTGAAGGTGGAAACCGGCAGTTTGCGTATCGGCGGCGAGTTGCAGCGGCGTCTTGATTTGGCGTTTGCCAGTGGGGTCAAATTTGAAGACTGTTATGATGAGATCAAAACGCTGGAAGGAGAAATCCTGGAGTTCTGCGGTGAGGTACAGGCGGGCAGTGTGGCACCGGATCAGGTCAAACAACTGCATCGCTACCTGAGTGCGGCACGTCATGGCGTTTACGCAGCCAAAGCCATGAAAGATATTCGTGAAAACCTGGTGGCGTTGCGTCACGGGGAACAACCTGCCCTGACCGCCTTCTATCAGGCCAGGGTGGCGTTGCAAAAGCAACAGATCGGCGCGCTGTTGAACCTGTTGGTGACCCCCCATCAGAGCGGGCATTTACGGCAGGAACTCACCCGGGTGCGGGAAGCCAGTCGGCACGATCATGAAGAATCAGAACATGCGCTGTTTGTGCAGGGGTTGCACCAGGACGCCGATGAGCGGGAAACATCAACGTTGTTGAATGTGAATCGCGAATTGCGGGCGGCGGCTCAGAACATGTGCACCGCCATCGGTTTTTTGCGATTGCAGGAGGGTGATTTGGATGATTACTGAGTGCCGGGAAACGTTGTGGTTAAGTCTGTATACGATGGCCGCCAATGAAGTGTGCGCGTGTTCCCGTTTTGTTTTGCGCAATGGCGTTTAATTGCCAAATTTGAATGCAGTCCACAGTTTCCGTTGTGATTTGTTTTTAGCATTCATCCCTTGAGACCAATGTGAGTTTCGGGGGATTCTCGGTGCCTGCACCAAAATTCAGACTGTCGATACTGGGCGTATTGAAAGGATTCGATGCCGTCACAGTACAAAACAACTTAATCCGCCAGTTGCACTTGACGCCGCAACAAGTGGAATTGCTGCTGAGCAACCAGGCTGCGGCAACCCGCAAATTGATGGCGCACAAGGATGCGTTTCAATTGCAATCCGCCCTGCGCGAAGCGGGTGTTGATTGCGTGATCAAGCCGGTCCCGTTAGAGGGGCTGGCAGAGCGGGCCGACACCTTCAGCCTGAACGGCAGTACCGAGCCCAGCGCAGTGAACCGGGCTCCGGTAAGCCGGATTCAGCGCCCGTCGCCGGTACGCACCGGTCGCTCCGCGAATCAGCCGACCCCGTCCACCAAAGGTGCCATGAGTGTCTGGCCCATGGCGGCGTTGGTGGTCTTGGTAGTGCTGGCCAGCTGGCTGTTCGAAGCACCGGAGCGCGGCCTGGATGCTGCTTCTGCCCCACAGGTGGCTTCGGTTCTGGATTCGCGGGCCATCGACTGACTCACTGCAGGTGGCTGCCGTCGTCGGTGACCGCATAGAACAGGCAATCGCTTTTGGCGATGCTGGCATTGGTGGTGATCATAAACAGCTTCAGGGGTTGTGCCGGGTACAGGCGGTTGCCGTCCAGTTTTAGAATCTTGTCTTTCACATCAACCCCGGCGGGTGTGTTGATCACCAGCTTGTCCCAACTCTCCGGTTTGACCCAGCCCAGTTGTACTTCCTCGGTGATGCGGCCGAAGTTGTAATGCTCCACATTGGGCGGCAGGGTAATATCCGCGTATACGTCTTCCGCTTCGCTGTAGGTAATTCGGGCATCGTCACGCAGCTCCAGCCGCACCGGTTCGGTTAACACTTCCAGTTGCCAGTCCGCTGGCTGCGGCGTCAACACATCGTTGGCGGTCGCATAGCGCACCAGGCCCTCATAGGCGATGTCGTCGGCGCGGGGGTCCTGGGCGCCGCCGCATTCAATGGTGACGGTGGGCACGTCACGCTCGCTGTATTCAAACAGCGCTCCCAGGCGCAAACCGGTGACCAGCATGCGCTTGGTGAACAGGCTGGTGAGGGCTTCGTGTTGGGCATCCTGTTTCATGGAGACGGCAAACGAAGGCCCCATGCCGGAGGTATTGTGAATGTCCACCAGGGCCTCGGGGTTCATCTCCTGCAGAATATCCAGGATGGCCTTGGCCAGACGGCCCTGATCACTCTCGAAGGGGGCCTTAAAACAGCGGTTTAAATCCCGGTCTTGAGGCAGGTGGCGATAGAAAAACGGGGGCTCATGCAGGGCCGTGCGCACCGAACCAAAAAAGCACAACAGGTCCACGGCCGGTTGCATGCCTTCTTGCAGAAAACGAAACATACCACGGGTGCCCGACGGTTCGTTGCCATGCAGCAGGGTACACACCGCGCGCTTGCGCTGACGGTTGGCACCGGGAATGTGAATCAGGGTGGGGCCTGCCATTTCCTGCAGAAACGCCTCTACGGTTTCCCCCACCATATCGGCTGTGGGATTGTACCAATAGCGGATCAGCGGGCTTCCCAGGCTCATAATTCAGTACTCCATTGGCTGACAGGTTGGTGCGAATTGAAATGCCGGCGATAGCGCTCCAGCATCTGCTGAGTGGCCTCTGTGGCGGACAAACCGGATGCTCGCAGCTTGTGCAGCACAGTCAACTGCCACTGGGCGCCGTTGGTGCGTGCCGCAATCCGTTGGCGAATGTTGTTCATCAGGCGGTTTGTTTCTGCTGCCTCCATACCGGCTTGCTGCAATGCCTCCTCGGCCATGGGGACCAGGCGCTGGGCCAAATCCAGTACCTCATATTCCACCACTTTTATCTGGCTGGATGAAGGCCAGAGCAGGGTCGCTTCCAGTCCATGCTGGGCAGCACGGTAAAAATTGTGTTCAGCAAACTTGAATGGCAGAAGGTTGATTCGGTCGGGCATGGAATCGCGCAACGCCAGCGCACTGCCCAGCAGAAAGGCCCCGGTGGCACTCATGTCCTGCAAACTGGGGCCGGCGGGCAGGGCGCGCACCTCCATGCGCACGTGCCCGCCGTCGTGGTGATCGTAGATGGCCCGGTTCCAGGGCCAGGTGCTGCCCTGGTGCAATCTCAGCTCATGCAACTTGGGGAGCTTGCCCGCCGCCAGCTCCTGCAGCGGATCGTCTTCGTGCAACACGGGCATGATGGGTGGAAACAGTGCCACGCTGGATGCGAACAACTCCAGGGCACCCTGCCTGAGCCAGCCGTTACCAAAATACACCCGCGGCGGGTATTTGCGCTGGGCATGGTTTTCATCCCGGCAATCGATGGATTGCTTGAACAGCGCAATGCGGGTTTCCTGCCACAGCTCATGACCGAACAGCAGCGGCGAGTTGGCCGCCAGGGCCAGGGCGATGGGGGTGATCAACTGCACGGCATTGAAGCTGTTGGCAAAGTGCTCCGGGTTCAGCCGCCAGTGCAGCTGGAACGAGGTATTGGCCCCCTCCAGGGTGACATCATCCCAGGTCAGATTGAGCGGTGGCGTGCCATCAATGTGTACTTCGAACGGGGCGCCCCGCAGGCGCCGCAGGGCATTATCCATGGCCCGATAGCGGGGTTGATCCGTCATCATGTGGGCGCCGAACTGGCTTAAGGTTACGGTGGGCAGGATGCCGATGGGCAACAGCTGCGCGCCCAATGGCTCGGCAACTCGGTTGGTGGCGTCGATGGCGGTTTGCAGCTCCTGCTCGAACCCGCTAAACGGCCTGCCACGGAAGGGTTGTGGCTGCAGGTTGTATTCCAGGTTGAACCGATTCAACTCGGGTGTCAGTTGTGGGTTGCCGGCGGCTTTGAGAATGGCCTGGTTGCAGGGCACCGGGTTGCCCCCGGCATCCACCAAGTAAAACTCCAGTTCGGCACCCAGAGAATCCTCCCCCACACCAAATCCCGGTTGCTCCAGCAGCTGCTGCAGCGCTTTCAGGTTGTCGCGAATCTTGGCGTTAAAGTGCGCGAAGTCTTGCTCGCTGAAATGGTCTTGCCGAATCTCGATGCCCATATGCGGCCTATGTTTTGTGTGCCAGACGGCTTTCTCTTAAAGATGAATCAGTTAGCATGATGTGTCCATGCCTGACATCACCTGGTGCACACTTTTTAACGAGTATGGTTGAGTGGGCGGTTGTTAGGGTAGGGTAATAGTTGGTACTATCGTGCATATTTTGACAGGTGGCGCAGCAGTCTGATGAAAAAAACAATAACAAGAGTGGCCTGCGGGCTGTTGGTGGTGGTACTGCTGGTGCTGGCCGTTGGGGTACACGCAGTGTGGCCGCTGCTGGCGTATCCGGTGGTGGATATTCAGATCAGCCGCCAGTCACCGCTGCCCTCGCAACCCAACGAGCAGTTTCTGGCGGGGGTGGGGGTCAGCGATATTACGCCTCCGGTGGGCATTCCCAAAATGGGCTATTCCGCCTGGGCACGGGATGCCGATGGCTTTCGCAATCGACTCAAGGCTCGGGCTTTTTATCTGAAACCGGTGAATGGCGAGCCGCTGATGGTGATACAGGCGGACCTGCCGGCCAGCTCGCTGGTGCTGCAGCGCCGGGTGGCCGAGCTGGTGGCAAGCCAGACCGATGTGGCGGTACACAACCTGAGTATTCATGCCACCCACACCCACAGTGGGCCGGGCCAGTATTTCTCCAGTGACTTCTACAATACCTTTGGTTCCAACCGGCCGGGGTTTGATATGGCGGTGTTTGAGTTTCTGGCAACGCAGATCGCCGATGCCGTGGTGCAGGCCTACCAGCAGCGGCGGCCAGCGAAGCTGGCCATTGGTCACACGGATCTGTACGGGGCCACCAAAAATCGAGCCATGGGGGCCTATGTGCGTAACGACACGGTGGTGGACAAGCAGCAGAACGACGCCGCCGCACTGCGGGCGGTAAATCCGCGGATCACCCTGGTGCGCCTGGATGGTCTGACTCAGGGTGGTGAATATCAACCCATGGGGGCCTTTTCAACGTTTGCCATTCACGGTACGGGCATACCGCCTTTTACACACCCTTATCATGGTGACGTCTGGGCAATCTTTGAGCGACAACTGGAAGCCAATATCCGCCAGCACTATCAGCCCCCCTGGCCTGTGGTGCACGGCCCGTTTGAAGCCAATCATGGGGATAACAATCCCAACTACCGGGCCGGGCTGCGCGGCGAGATTGAAACCCGCCGTATCGGCTTGGCATTGGCGGAACAGGCCTGGCAGCTTTTTACCACGCTGGATGCGCAGTTAACCGATCAGGTCGAGCTCACCAGCGCGCAACGTGAACTGGATTTGCTGGCATTGTCGCCGCAGCAGCGTGGCGGACTGTGTCAGCGGGCCATCGTGGGCACGGCAACCGTGGGCGCGGCGAAAAACGATGAAGTGTTTCCCATCAGTTATCTGCCGCCGTTTCAGCGCGGCTGGCCGGACGACGGTGATGACGACTGTCATGGGGAAAAGCGCTGGATGCTGTCGGCACTACAGGCCTGGGGCCTGGCGCCTGAGCGCTACCCACACCGGCTTGCCATCAGTGCGTTCCGCATCAATCAATTACTGGTGGTTGGCTTGCCTTTTGAGGTGACCTTCGAAGCCGGTAATCGCATGGCGGCTGCCGTGCAGAGTACAGCAGAGGAACTTCGGGCAGGTGTAGAGCAGGTGGTGATCAGCAGCCACACCAACGGGTTTTTCGGTTACAGCACCACTGGGGAGGAATACTCTGCCCAATGGTATGAGGGGGGCCACACCCTGTATGGCCCCCAAACCACGCCATTTCTCACCCGGCAGGCAGCCGCCTTGGCCGGTATCATGCTGCAACAGCCGGGCTATGCCGAGCTGCCGTCACAATGGCAGTTCAGCCTGGCCAGTGCCCAATACTTTCCGGCACCGGTGCCGCCCCAGGGCCAGCGGGTGCAGCTGATGCCGCCGCACTTTGTGGACGCCGCCGCCAATCAGGAGCTGTACTGGCAATGGCAGTTACTGGATGTGAATGTCAGTGCCATCCGCTTGCACGAGCCCCTGCTGGCCGTGGAGTACAGCGATGATGGAAAGCATTTTCAACCGTTGCGGGATGCGCAGAACACAGTGGTGGATGATCAGGGGCTGGATCTGCAGATCATTCATGATGGGCCCTCCGATGCCGGTATGGCCCGTTATTTCCTGCGTTGGTACAACCCGCAGATTGCAGTACCGGGGCGCTGGTTCCGGTTCAGGGTGGCGGCGCGGGAAGGGCAGCAGGTGTTTTATTCCTCTGCCTTCCGTTGATGGCGGCTGATATGGCGGCTGGTGTGACGATTGGTTTGATTAGGGCGCGCCGGATTCCATTTGCGATTGCAGGTAATTCTCCAGCCCCACCTTGTTGATCAGCCCCAACTGGATTTCCAGCCAGTAAGCGTGATCCTCTTCGGTATCCTTTAACAGGCCCAGCAGAATGTCACGGGTCACGTAGTCCTGTTCCTGTTCACACAGGGCGATGACCGTCTTTAACTCGGCGTCCACCTCGTATTCCACGCGCAAATCACTTTCCAGCATGGCAACCACATCCGCTCCCACTTTGAAGCCTTTGCGTTGGGTCATGTCCGGGGTGCCCTGAAGAAACAGCATGCGCTCAATCAGGGCCGCCGCATGGCCTTTTTCATCGTCAAATTCATGGCTGATGCGCTCATATAATTTATGTAACCCCCAATCCTGATACATGCGGGAGTGAATAAAGTACTGGTCCATGGCCGCCAGTTCACTGGCCAACAGGCCGTTGAGGGCGTCGATGATTTTGGGATTGCCTTGCATGCCGGGCCCCTTGTGGGTGTGAAGCAGGTTGGTGATGGGATTCAATCAGTGGCTCAGTATAACCCTAATAAAGCTGGGGTAAAAATCCCGCGCCTTTCCCAGGAGGCGAGTCAGAGGAGGCGAGTCAGGTGTTGAGTCGGCTGTTGAGCAAGGTTAAATAGTAATCTGGTATCGATTTTTGATACCGAAAGGATATCAGGGTGAGGCTTTCTGGGTTTTGGTTGTTTAAAGCGATACTTCGTTCCAAGCTGACCCTGCTGCTTTCAACAACGGAGAAAACGCACATGATCGATAACATCACGGATAACTCATCAGGTTGGCTGTTCTTTGTCAAAGCCTCGTTTGTGGTGGCGCTGGCCGCCACCGCTGCGGGTATTCTGTTCATTCCCACGGATTTTCTGGTGAAAGGCTACATGGGGTTGTGTGCTCTGTTTCTGGTCAGCACCAGCATCACGCTTTCCAAAACCCTGCGCGACGAGCATGAGAACCAACGCCTGATTAACAAGATTTCTGAAGCGAAAACCAAACAGTTAATCAAGGAATACGCGGAGTAATTCATCATGAGTTTATGGACTAAATTGAACACCCTGTTTCGAGCCTCAGCCGAAGAGCCGTTACATCACCTGGTGGATGCCAACAGTATCCGCATTTTTGAACAGGAAATTCGCGATGGGCAGAAGGCCATTCAACAGGCCAAACTGCAACTGGCAACGGTAATGGCGGAAAAAAAGCAACTGCAACGGCACAATCAGGCGCTGCAGGAAAACATCGGCAACAAGGAGCGTCAGGCCTGCGCGGCACTGGACCAGGAGGCCCAGACGCTGGCGCGGGATGTAGCGGAACTGATAGCGGAAGATGAACACTTGCTGCAGCAGCAGACACAACAGGTGGCGCAGCTGGAAAAACAGGAGGCGCATCTGAAACGGCAGTTGCGCACCGCCGCCACCAGCATGCAGAAATACCAACGGGAGCTGACGTTGGCGAAGGCCAATCGTTCCGCGCAGCAGGCTGTGGGAAACCTGAACGGACATTCCCGGGGCCTGTCGGCCTGCATGCAGGAGATGGCCAGCTCGTTGGACAAGATCAAGGGGCAGCAGACCCGCGCGGCGGAGATGGATGATGCATTGCGGGAAATTGACGCAGAGCTCAATGGCGAACAACTGGATGCACGCTTGAAACAGGCAGGTATAGCAAGCAGCGAACACGATGCCGACAAAGTGTTGGAGCGGCTCCGAAAGCAGCGAGCGGCCTGACGGATCGGTAACCGGTGTTGACCGGTGCTGGTTCGGGGGGGTGGCGTAAGCCACCCCTGTTTTACGTTAGAGGCCTGTGTTTTAGGCTTAAAACGGTTGGGTTTGAAACCATTGCTGCAGGAATTCAATGCAGCGTAATAATTTGGGCTGCACAAACTGACGGTTGGGGTAAAGCGCATACAGGGTGAGGGTGGGGCGTTCCGCTTTGGGCAGGATTTCCTTGAGCGTGCCCTGTTGGATTCCCGGTGCCGCGACGAAGCTGGGCAGAAAACCGATGCCCAATCCGGCCTCGATGATCTGGCGCATGAAGAGTGTATTGTTAACCCTGAGATTTCCGGAAACCGTAACGCCTTCGTTCAGCGGCCAGCGGTTATGATTGCGAAAATAACTGTAAATAAAGCAATTGTGTTGCGCCAGATCACTGACCTTGCGAATGCGGCGGTGGCGGGCAAGGTACTGGGGTGCGGCACAGACCTGATAGCGGAAGCGGGTTAACGGTTTGCCGATGTAGTTGGAGTCAAAGGTTTGGCTGGCGGCGCGAAAGCCCAGATCAAAACCGTGTTCAATCAGATCCAGGCTTTCATCACCCAGGTGTATATCCAGCTCAATGTCCGGAAACGCCTGCAGGTAGGCGGCAAACATGCGGGATAAATCCGTAATGCCCAATGCCATGGGGACATTGATTCTGAGTTTGCCTTTGGGGTTGCTTTGCATGTCCTGAACGTAGGCATCGGCGTCGTCCATCTGCAACAGCAGCGCTCGACAGCGTTGCAGATAACCCTCTCCAATGGGAGTCAGTTGCTGGCCGCGTGTGGACCGGTACAACAAGCGTGCGCCCAGCTCATCTTCCAAACGCCGCAGTTCTTTGCTGACCATCGATTTGGTGACATTCATCTCATCCGCTACGGCGGTAAAGCTGCCGGCGTCCACCACGCGGACGAACAATTGCATTGCTCTGAGTTTATCCATGCTGGATGGTTTCACTGTTTCCTGTGTGTTGACAGTGTATCAACATTATTGCCATTTATTAAGGCGCTGCGGGTGGGCACACTGAGCCCCGAATACATCGGTTAGGTTTTTAATTCGCAATGAAAGCGCTGTTAAGAGGCAGTGCTGACTCAATGGAGGTGTGCATGTACACGTTGTATTTCATTCCCGACGCCTGCTCGTTGGCAATTCATTCCATACTGAACGAACTGGATCAGCCGTTGACCCTGATTCACAAACAGGACGCCGCCGAATTCGCCCAACTGAATCCGGTGCAGACCGTGCCGGTGCTGGTGGATGAGGGGGAGGTGCTGTGTGAGGGGGCGGCGATCCTGCTGCATTTACTGGATAAGCATGACAACCGGTTGTTGCCCCGCAGTGGCGCTCCCCGTCAGCGCGCCATCGAACAGATGTTGCTGGCCAATGCCACTGTGCATCCGGCCTATGGGCGCCTGTTTTTCATCGACGGTGTGCTGCAACGGGAAACGGCGCGACACCAGGCTTTTGCTGCCGCCGCCGCCCAGATCAGCGCCCTGTGGCAGGCGCTGGAAACCCGCTTGCAGGGTCAGCCCTACCTTGGCGGAGAGCATGTCTCGGCGGCGGATTTTCTGCTGGCCGTTTATTACCGCTGGGGAGCGCTGTTCCCGGTTGAGATCGAAACCGGGCCTCGGGCACGCGCCATGGTAGAGCGGGTGCTGGCCCGCGACAGTGTTCAGCGGGCAATACAACGGGAGCAGGAGTACACCCATCATGCAGGCTGATCTGGTCCAAATTCTCAGTATGGTGGAGCTTTATTTCAAAGGCCTGCATTATGGCGATGCCGGTACCCTGGAAACACTGTTTCACCAGGATTGCGTGTTGAAAGCGCCTGGCCAGCGGCGCTCCATAAGCACCTGGTTGAATGATGTGGCCAAACGGAGTGTGCCTGCCCACAACAACCATCCCTGGGAGTATCGCGTCCTGGGTGTGGAGTTGATGTCGGAGCAGGCTGTGGTGAAACTTAACTGCCCGTTACCCCATGGCCATTTTATTGATTACCTGGGCCTGTTGAAGGAGCAGGGTGAATGGAAAATCGTAAACAAGATGTACGCTAACAACAGTGCAACCTACTGCTTGCAGTCGAAGGCACCGCAGATAAACCAGAGCAGCAATGTAACTAACCCCTAACCTGAAGAAAGGAGACAAACATGCCATACGTTAATATTAAGATCACCGATGAAGGTGTCACCGAAGCCCGTCTGCAGCGCTTAATCGAAGGTACCACTCAACTGTTGGTGGACACCCTCGGCAAGAACCCTGCCACTACCCATGTGGTGATCGATATTGTGTCCACGGATCACTGGGGTGTCGGTGGGAAAACCGTGACTGAGCTAAGACGGGAGCAGGCCGCAGAGTAGTAATCACCTAAGATGGATAGTCGAAAGTGACATGATTCACCGGCGCGTGTGTCATGTCACTTCGCCGCTCACTGTTGCTTTGTGACATGCTTTTGTAGTGCCGTTGCCGGCACCTTGTTTCGAATGCGTAAAACTACCAGAAACCCCGCCCACTAATACCAACTGACCTGCACGGGCGATCACTGGCATTGCGATTGCCTCTTCCCTGTTATGCGAATCATTTTACGGATCACATTTGGGGAACAGACCATGAAAATTTTAACCAGCATAGCGGTGATCAGCGGATTGATGTTCTGTCTGCCGCTGCAAGCCATGCCCATCACTTATGACTTCTTTCAAGATGGTTATGCCGCCGGCGCGCAGTTGACGGGGCAGTTTGTGGGCGAGGATCTGGACAACAACGGTCAGCTGTCATCCTTCGCCGGTGAGATCAGCGGTTTCCAGCTTCGTTTCGAAGGCGCGGGCTGGTTGGCTTCCTTCGAGCTGGGTATGGAACACCTGGCCGGTCTGGTGTACGACCTGGATGGCGGTGTGCTGGGTGATGGCCCAGGCCACTCCATGGAAGGCTTGTTGGCCTTCGGTGACCATGCCTTGCTGGCCGCAGGCCCGGGTCCGTTCTGGCATGCCTGTGATCAGGCCATGGTGTGCTCAGTGGCGCTGTCCGGCTATCATGCCCTGTTCAGTGAGCACAGCATCCAGGTAAGCCAGCACCCCGTGCCCGTGCCGGAGCCGGGCACCGTGGGCTTGATTCTGATCGGCGTCGTGGGCCTTGTGATTGCGCGCCGACAGACCGTAGCCGGATCTCGAAACAGCAGGCTGAATGTGGCAAAGTGAGCGCTACTGTCACTACATGGACGCACAGGATGGCTATGTTCCGCTCTCTGACCATGATCGCGCTGGGCGTAATGTTATTGGCCTGCACCCAACAGGCAGCCCAGAACCCCCAGGATCAAAGTATCGCCCCGGAAATCGAATACCATCAGGATAGCTGGCGCACCCTGATCCCACGCTCCTGCACGCGTTTTTTCGATGGTTGTAATCACTGTACCCGGGCTCCGGGAGCCGACATGGCCGCCTGCACCCGTATGGCCTGTGTAAAGTACAAAAAGCCGGTGTGCCTGGACGATCAACTGCAGTCCGGTGCCGTGGGGTATTGAGCGGGGCCCGGCCAAACCGTTCATCCATCTGACAATAATTAACCCACTGAATCAATTCTGGTTTTTTCGGTCTCTTCTATTAGAATGAAGGCAATCTGTCTTCGACACATCCAGAATAAGAGCGAACAAACCAGACTATTATGACCCAGCCTATGGATTTTGAAGGCGTTGAACGCCTTCCCCTCAAAGAATACACCGAACGCGCCTATCTCGATTATTCCATGTACGTCATCCTGGACCGGGCCCTGCCCAGTCTGGGGGATGGCCTCAAGCCGGTGCAGCGCCGCATCGTATACGCCATGTCAGAGCTGGGCCTGAAAGCCAGCTCCAAGCACAAGAAATCCGCCCGCACCGTGGGTGATGTACTGGGTAAATACCACCCCCACGGCGACAGTGCCTGTTACGAAGCCATGGTGCTGATGGCGCAACCGTTCTCTTACCGCTATCCGCTGGTGGACGGCCAGGGCAACTGGGGCTCACCGGACGATCCGAAATCCTTCGCCGCCATGCGTTACACCGAATCCCGCCTGGCGCCCTATGCGGATGTGTTGCTGGGTGAACTGGGCCAGGGCACGGTGGAGTGGCAGCCTAACTTCGACGGTTCCCTGGAAGAGCCGGTGGTGCTGCCGGCGCGGCTGCCCAATGTATTGTTGAACGGCGCCATGGGCATTGCCGTGGGCATGTCCACGGATATTCCACCCCACAACCTGCGGGAAGTGGGCAATGCCTGTATCAAGCTGCTGGAAGACCCGGGCTGCTCGGTGGATGATCTGTGCGACATCATTCAGGGCCCGGATTTCCCCACCAATGCGGAAATCATTACCCCCCGCAATGACATCATCAAAATGTACGTGACCGGGCGCGGTTCCCTGCGCATGCGGGCCCGCTATCTGTTGGAAGACGGTGATGTGATTGTGACGGCGCTGCCGCACCAGGTGTCCGGCAACAAGATACTGGAACAGATCGCCGACCAGATGAACAAGAAAAAGCTGCCCATGGTGAGCGATCTGCGGGATGAATCGGACCATGAAAATCCCACCCGCCTGGTGATCACACCCCGTTCCAACCGGGTGGACGTGGAGCAGTTGATGGGGCACCTGTTCGCCACCACCGACCTGGAACGTACCTACCGCGTCAATCTTAATGTAATCGGCAACGATGGCCGGCCCGGTGTGAAGGGCCTGCACGATATGCTCAGCGAGTGGCTGGAGTTCCGGATCACCACCGTGCGCAGGCGTTTGCAGTATCGCCTGGATAAAGTGCTGGACCGCCTGCATATCCTGGAAGGCTTGTTGATTGCCTACCTCAATATCGATGAGGTGATTCATATTATCCGCACCGAGGATGAACCCAAGCCGGTGATGGTGGAACGCTTTGGCATTTCCGACATTCAGGCCGAAGCCATCTTGAATATTCGCCTGCGCAATCTGGCCAAGCTGGAAGAGTTCAAAATCCGTGGTGAGCAGGATGAGTTGGAAGCAGAACGCAAAAAGCTGGAAGCCATTCTCAACTCCAATGCCAAGCTGAAAAAAGAGATCGTCAAAGAAATCCGTGAAGACATGGATAAGTTCGGTGATGACCGCCGATCGCCCATCGTGATGCGTACCGAGGCCCGGGCCCTGGATGAAACCGAGCTGGTGTCCGCCGATCCGGTGACCGTGGTGCTGTCGAAAAAAGGCTGGGTGCGGGCCGCCAAAGGGCATGAGGTGGATGCGGTTGGGTTGAGCTACAAGGCGGGTGACGAATACAAAGCCTCTGCCTTGGGCAAATCCAACCAGAACGCCATCTTCATCGACAGCACCGGACGCAGTTACGCGCTGCCGGCCCATACCCTGCCCTCTGCACGGGGCCAGGGTGAGCCCCTGTCGGCCCGTTTGTCACCGCCTTCCGGGGCCACCTTTGACGCGGTGTTAATGGGCTCCGACCACCAGCGCTATCTGGTGACCAGTGATGCCGGCTATGGCTTTATCGGCAAGCTGGCGGATGCGGTGACCCGCAACAAGAATGGTAAAGCCTTTATCAACCTGCCCAAGGGTGGCCGTGTGTTGCAGCCTAAACCGGTCACCGATGCCGAGAGCCAATATGTGGTGGCGGTGACCAATGAAGGCCGCATGCTGATGTTCCCGGTGGCGGAGTTACCGGAGCTGGCGAAAGGCAAAGGCAACAAGATCATCAGTATTCCGGGAGCGCGGGTGGAAAGCCGTGAGGAGTTCGTGGTGGATACGGTGGTACTGGGGCAGGATAACCAGCTTAAGATCTACGCCGGCAAACGTCACATCGGTTTGAAGTTCGCGGATTTGGAACATTATCTGGGAGAGCGGGGCCGACGTGGCAACAAACTGCCCCGCGGCTTCCAGAAAGTGGACGCCATTGAAGTGGTGTAAGGTGCCCGGCGCCAGTGGTCTGAGCGACCATCCTCAGACCACCATGCTCAGACCACTATGCTTAGGCCATCGGCGCTTGCCACAGATCAGCTGGCGTTCTGCAGCGCTTTGGTCTGGGCCTTTTTAGTTGCTGTGGCAGCTTTGCCGGCAAAGGAATCCACCCGTAGGGCATCGTAGATGGCGCTCATTGCAGCGCTCAGTTGGCGGGTTTCGTCCTGACTCAGTACACCGTTTTCCTCCGCCCATTGCAGCTTCTTATCCCGCTGTTTTTCCAGCAGCATTTCCAGATCCTTAATGGTTTCCGTTTGGTCGCTTTCCCGCACGGCCCGATGTAATTTTTCCTGCAGGTGCGCGGTTTCCGTTTGCAGTTTAAAGGCATTCAATACGCGGCCCACCGCATCCTCCGGATCCAGGTTGAGGTAGATGCCACGGGTCAGTGTGTCACGAACCACGCCCGGCTGGGTGATGGTTTGCGACACCTGCTGCCCCAGTAGATCGCCGGGAGGCGCGAGGCGCAGACCCAATGGAAACACCAGTACCCGCAGCAGTGGCCGCAACCATGGCACCGGGTAGTTGGCGATGACGTCGTTCATGGCACGTTGCACGTCGTACAGACAACGTTTCATGGCCCAGTCCACCAGCACCCGTTCTTCTTCCGGATAACCGTTGTCGTGGAAATATTTCAGGGTGGCGGAGGCGTAATACAGGCTCACCAGGCTATCGGCCATGCGCCCGGACAGCCGTTCACGGGCCTTCAGCTTACCGCCGATCACCGCCAGGCTGACGTCCGTCAGCAGTGCCAGTGCCGCTGAAAACCGGTTCAGGCGACGGTAGTAAGGTTGCAGTTGTCCCTGGTTGGGTGTGCGGCTGAGATAGCCCAGGCTCAGTGCCAGGCCCAGGCTGCGCAATACGTTACTGAAGGCGTGGCCAAGGTGACCGAAAAAGGCCTGCTCAAATTGTTTGACCGCGTCTGCACTGGGGTTGGCGGACGCCGCTTCGATTTCCTGTACCAGATAGGGGTGGCAGCGTATGGCACCCTGCCCGAACACCATCAGGCTGCGGGTAAGAATGTTGGCCCCTTCCACCGTAATGCTGATGGGGAGCGACTGGTATACCCGGGCCAGAAAATTCCTCGGGCCGACAATCACGCCGCGTCCGGCCACCACGTCCATGGCATTGTTCACCACGTCGCGCATCAGCTCGGTGTTGCGGTATTTCAACAGCGCCGAGGGAATGGCCGGTTTAATGCCGCGGTCCAGCATGGCGGCGGTGAGGCGCCGCGCGGCGTCCATCATGTAGGTGTCGCCGGCGATGGGTTCCAGCGCTTCCTGCACCCCTTCAAACTCCGCAATGGAGCGGCCGAACTGCTGCCGAATGGCGGCGTAGGCACCGGTGGTCAGGCAGCAATGTTTGCCCGCGCCTGTACTCAATGCGGGCAGGGAAATCGCGCGCCCCACCGACAGGCATTCCAACAACATGATCCAACCCTGTCCGATTCGCTCTTGACCACCAATGATCTGCTCCATGGGGATAAACACGTCTTCGCCCCAGGTGGGCCCGTTCATAAAAGCCTGGTTCATGGGCAGGTGCCGATCACCCTGATGGACGCCGTCGGTGTCGCTGGGAATCAGTACGCAGGTGACACCCATGGGGTGGTTCGCCCCCAGTAACCCGTTTGGGTCTTCCACTTTGATGGCCAGCCCGATCAGTGTTGCCACTGGTGCCAGCGTGATGTAGCGCTTGTTCCAGGTGACACTGAGGCCCAGGGTCTCCTTGCCTTTCCATTGGCCTTTGGTGACGATGCCCAGATCCGGAATGGCGCCGGCATCGGATCCGGCCAGGGCCGAGGTGAGCGCGAAGCAGGGGATCTCCTTGCCGGCCGCCAGCCGTGGCAGGTAATGCTGTTTTTGTTCATCGGTGCCGTAGTGTTGCAGCAATTCAGCGGGGCCCAATGAGTTGGGTACCATCACGGTGACGGCGGCGCTGACGCTGCGGGTGGAGATTTTCATGACGATTTCGGAGTGGGCGGCGGCGGAAAAGCCCTTGCCGCCGTATTGTTTGTCGATCACCAGCCCAAAGAATCCGGATTCGCGGATGTAGCGCCAGGCAGCCTCCGGCAGGTCCATCAATTCCTGGGTAATCTTCCAGTCGTCCAGCTTGGCGCACAATTCGCTGACCGGGCCGTCCACAAACTGTTGTTCCTCATCCGAGAGCCGGAAGGGGGGCGCATTGAGCAGGGTGTCCCAGTCCGGCTTGCCGGAAAATAACTGCGCATCCCAATCCACATCACCGGAACGCAGTGCCTGCTGTTCTGTTTCAGACAGGCTGGGCAGCAGATTGCGGATCAGGTCCAGTACTTTGGCACTGATGCGGGTGCGCACCGGGTTGGGGAACAACAGGGCTGCGGCCAGCCCCAGCAGCAGGGCCGAGGGTATGATGGCCCACAGACTCCAGCCGTGCCATCCGCAACCCAATAGCGCAGCGACCGTGAGTGCCAGCAGTGCGATTTTGCGTTCGGTACGCAGGTACAGGGTGACCAGTGTGGTCAACAGCATTAAAACAATGGGCATGGGATTCCTCCGGGGTTGACGTTCAGGCGGCGCACATCAGGTTGCGTCGGAACTGGGTAGAGCACAGGCGCAGTTCATTGGCCAGCTCAAAATAGGCAGCGGATTCCAGCTCTTCCGCCCCGGCAGCCTGGTCGTGGCTTTCTTCCACAATACGTTGTTCTTCCTTAGCCATTTCCTGGGCGTGACGGGACACCTTTTCCAGTTGTTCAATCACGTGTTCGCCCCGTTCGCAGGGCAGGGGGGCGTGCTGGATGGCGTTGGCCTTCAGTTCCTCGCAGATGGCGTCGAGGTTTTCCTGCAGAAAGTGATCATCTTCCAGCATGGGATGAAAGCGCTCGATCATCTGGTCCAGCTGCAGAAATGCAGCACCGAATAATTCGGGCTCCAGGGTTTTACGGATGCTCATGTCAGAGTGTCTGGTTGAGTAGTGCATACGGTTTCTCCTGCGTCTGATTTGGGTTTGCTGTATAAAAAAGCGTCGATTACTGATCATGGGTTGAATCGTGATTCTGCTATTGATATCAGTGTTTTAGCCTCGTTTTGGCAGGTGAATACAGTATTTCGGCCCTTTACATCGTCCGCTCCCTGTGGTGGTGTGGAGTAGTACCATTCAACAGTAAAGGGAATAAGTTTTCTGTAGGGCTGCAACCCGGCCACATAAAAATTGCATAAACGCGATATGCGGAGGTGTCCCAATGCGTACATCAAAACCCAGTGTTTTAGTCGTCGATCCGGATCCTCAGGTCAGAAAGATGCTGGCGGTCACGCTGTCTGCCAGCCAGTTTAAAGTGATTGAAGCCGAGACTGCCCCGGAAGCGTTGCGCCTGGCGGGCCTGTACCAGCCGGATGCCATGATTCTGGAAACCGCGTTGACAGGGGAGGCCGCAGGCGGAAAGCAGGCGCGGAGCGTGAACGGTTTGGAGGTGATCCGGGCCATCCGGCAGTGGAGTCGGCTTCCGGTGCTGGCCTTGTCGGAGAGTGATGAGCCGGATCACATTGTGGAATGTCTCCGCCAGGGCGCCAACGATTTCGTCAGTAAGCCTTTCAACATGGAAATACTCATGGCCCGGCTGGAGGTGATGTTGCGGGATCGTTGTGTGCAGGAGGCGGGCAACAGTGAATTGCACTGCGGCGATATCGTGGTGAACCTCACCCGCCATGATGCATCGTTGGCAGGCAAACCGCTGGAGTTGTCCCCCCGCGAATACGAGTTGCTGAGCTATTTTATCCGTAACAAAGGCAAACTGCTCACCCACCGCCAGATTCTGAAAACACTGTGGGGGGATGCCCACACCCATGACCGGCAGTACCTGCGTGTTTATATTATGCAGTTGCGCCACAAGATCGAGCCCGATCCGCAGCAGCCACACTACATTATTACCGAGGCCGGTGTGGGTTACCGCATGGATGAGCCGGAGCCCTTACCCGATCTGTCAGTGGCCTAGCCCTGGCGGATCAAGATCAAGCAGGGTTTCGACGCTTGCCTCGTCAAAATGCCGTTTACCGGCAAAGGCAATGGCGTGGTTACCCTGTTGACGCATGGCGCCGGTGTTCTCCACACCCAGGGGCCATAAAAAGAATCGTTCCCGGCGCGCCGAGCTGGCGATCAGGCCATCGGCATCAAACCAGTTTTTGAAGCCACTGCCGGCGGCCAGTGCCCGTAAGCTGTCGTAGGGTTGCAGTTGATACTGGCGTGCGCCGGGGGTGTCCCGCCCCGGGGTGACCTGGGCCAGGTAATGGGTTGCGGATTCCACATGCAGCCTGGGTTGCGCCGCCGCCGGGGGCAGGGTACTGCGAAAGAACAGAATGGGTTCCAGTGCGGTACTGGTTGCGCGGCTGTCAGTGAGCGGTGCCAGTTGGGAGTGATCAGGAATGTGCACGCTGTGGTAGCAACCACAGGGGTGGATGCTGTCGTAAAACAACACGCTGCCATCGCTCTGCAAGGTAACCCGCCACACCAGTCCATCCAGTTTGCCTCCATACCAATCGTCGGCAGTGGGTTTGGGGCGTTCACTGAACCACAGGGTGTAGTTCAGCTGCAGCAATATGTTCTGTTGAAAGCGAATGTAGCTGGGGTAGGTGTAGAGCGTTGTCTGTTGCGTGTTGATGTGGCGGGTGAGCTGTCCGTTCCGGTTGCGCCATTGTGCCGTTCCGGGGATATCCGCAGCACTGGTATAAGCGATTTCCAATTGCGGTGCATGATGGATAAACAGGGCCTGCAGTTGATCCGCAGTGAGTTCCGGCAGGGCCAGGGGATGATTCTCCATACTCTGGCGGATCCATTGGGAAATTTCCTGGCCGGTGGTGACCGGTTTTTGCCTGGGTCCATAGACCCGGGTGGGCGGCGGCAGCCCGTTAAAGGCATTGATGCGCTCGCGCATTTCCTCTTGGTATTCTGCAATGGAAGCGGCCGCCGCGTATTTGATTAACGCATACAGCCCGAAGAAACGCTGCAGGTCATTGTAACTGTCCGCCACGTCAATGGCGTCAGCGGGGATAGGGCGTTGCAGGGAGTGTTGGAACAACTGGCCATCGCATTGCTGCTGAAAATGGCGAAAGTCGGGTAACGCGCGTTGGGCGGAGGGCGGCAGGTTGGACCACTCCAGGGCCAGGCTGTCCATGCCCAGGGAGTGTAATTGCCGGCGCCACCAGTGTGCCTGTTGTTGATCAAGTTGTTGATCAAGATCCTGCCCCTGGAAGCTGGACCAGAAACGGGTAGTGCGGTAGGTGGGGAACCCGGCAACAGGCTGGTACTGCGCGTCCTGCACGCCATAGCGTTGCACGGCCTCCTGCAGTTGTTCCAGTTGCTGCAGGCATTGCAACAACGCTGGAGCCCCGGCGCCGGGCCCGGTGCTGCAGCCGAACAGTCCCAGGCTACCGGCAAGTATGATGAGCAGTAAGCAGGTGGAGCGAAGCATCGGTGGTGTACCTCGTGTAATGGCTTTCTGCCCAGCGTTTGAGGTTGAGCAGAGCCGTCTCGGCCAGTTGCCGGTTGCTGCGGTCAACCAGCCACTGCGGAATCAGGCCGCCCCACTGGCTGCCTGACTGATAGCGCACCCGGGTTTGGCAATCCTCCAGTGCGGTCAGTAGCCAGTACCCTTGAGCTTGCTGAATGCGTCGGTAGCCCGGTTCCGGCGGCAACAATTGCGGCTGGTTGATCATGTTGATCCGTAGTTGTACCGGGGATTCCTCGATCACCTGGAACAGGGTGACGGCGTCTCTGGGTTGGAAGGGCCAACGGGATTGTGTCAGAAAATGCACCCGGGTTTGGTGTTGCGCCGGCCGTTCCAGAACGCGCACCTCATGGGTGAAAGGCAGCCAGTGGTGTTGCACGCTGGCATCCTGCAGCAGGCTTAACAGGGGCCCGATGGGCGCTGTAATCACGATGTCGGCGCGCACCAGCAGATAGGGCAGTGCCTCGCTTTGCAGCACCCAGACCGTTACCGGGTCAGCCGGATCGCTGTGCCGTTGCCAGTCACTTGTCGTCGCTTCCCCGTGGAGGGTTGCGCTGTGAGCGCTGATGATCATGATCAACACTCTGAGCCAGACAGGTTTCATAGCGATGCTGCATCTCCGTTGCTGCTGCCTGCAGATCGGTTTGCGGTGAAACATAGGTTGCCGGTAACACGCTAACATAAACCGGCCCGGGCTGCAGTTGGGTTGAGCGCGGCGGCAGGCGGCTGCCGCTGTTGTGTATCACAATGGGAATCAGGGGCACCTGGCAGTGGCGGGCAATGGCGAAGGCACCCAGGTGAAACGGCCCCGGGACGGAAGCGGCGGCCCCTGTTGGGGTGGTGCGGGTGCCTTCCGGCGCAATCACGATGGAGAAGCCGGCGGCAATGCGCTGGCTGGCCTGGGGCAGCAGTTGTTGCTGCCAGCCCTGGCCCCGGCGCACAAAGAGAGTGCCGCTCAAGCGCAGCAGCGGCCCCAGCAGGGGGTTGGACGCCAATTGCTGCTTGGCAACACCCACCACAGGCTGGCGCAGCAGGGCAGCCACGATCACCGGGTCCAGCCCACTTTGATGATTGAAAATTAAAACCGCCGGCTGCGGGTTCAGGTGCTCAGGGTGCTCAACCTGAATCGGTGTGCCTGCCAGGCATGGCCCTAGTTTGCCCACCAGACGGGACATGGCCATGACGATGGATTGCTGGGAATGGCCGCGCAGTCGCAGCAGACTGCCCCAGGTGATGGCCACCAGGGCAGGGATCAGCAGGGCAAGGCTGAGGTGGAGCAGGCGCAGCACAGGCATGGCGTTGCTGCTCCCTTCACATTAGCGGGCGCCGTGTTTCTTCAAAATTTCCACGTAGCCCGGTTGATTGGTGTGTTGGGCTGCGATTTGCAATAGGGTACGGCCCTGTTGATCACAGGCGTTTACATCGTGGCCCTGGGCGGTAAACATGGCCAGGAACTGGTCAAAATAGGCCAGCGGCAGGCCGCGGTAGGCCTTGGTTAGTACGTGAAAATCGGCGTTTTCGTCACCAACAGGCTCCATCTCCAGGAAGCGGGCCACTTTGGCTGCGTCCAGCTCTTCCCCGATAACCTTCTGTTTGTCTTTGCTTGACATGGCACTACTCTCTCATCACACATCCGTGACATGGGTTTGGCCGCGCATCTTACCACTACTTGTTACCCAGCAACACTGCCAGCCAGTGGCTCTCCTGATTGGATTCCAGGGCCAATTTTACGATCATGGTGAGGGGAATGGACAACAGCATTCCCACCGGCCCCAACACCCAGCCCCAGAACAGCAGGGACAGAAACACCACCAGGGTGGACAAGCCCAGGCCTTTACCCATAAAGCGGGGCTCGATGATATTGCCCATGACGATGTTGACGATGAAAAAGCCCAGCGCGGTGATGCCGGCTCCGCCGAAGCCAAATTGCACAAAGGACAGCAGCACGGCAGGCACCGCGGCGATGATGGAGCCGATGTTGGGAATAAAGTTGAGGAGAAAGGCCAGCAATGCCCACAACGCCACATAGTCCAGCCCCTGAATCCACAGCCAGATGCCGATGAACAGGCCGGTACCGATGCTGACCAGGGTTTTGATGATCAGGTACTCCTTCACCGAGGCATTGAACTGCTCAAACGCCGCCAGGGAACGGTGTTGTTCGCCCATGGCGCGGCGAAACTTGACCGGAAAACTGGAGGCTTCAAACAGAATGAAGAGCACGGTGAGAAAAATCAGAAAGAAATCCGTAAGCACATTGCCGAAGCCGGTCACCACCTTGCGCACCATGTCCATCACTTTGCCGGGATTGATCTGTTCCTTCACCATCTGTTGGGACAGCTCCACCCCGTGGCCCGCCAGCCAGGTGGTGACCGCCTCGGTTTCCTGCAGCAGGCGGGCCTGGTACCCGGGAACCTGTTTGGCAAAGTCGTTAATAGAGGCGGCCACCACCATGGAAAAGCCGCCCACCGTCAGCACTACCACCAGCACCACCAGTACCACCGCCAGGGTGGTGGGCACGCGGCGTGACTCCAGCCACATCAGAGCCGGTGCGCAGAGGGTGGCAATAAACGCCGACAACAGAAATGGCACCAGAATCTCGGTGGCTGCTTTCATTCCCGCCACCACCACCACGAAGCAGGCAATGCCCAGCATGACACGCAGGGTGGGGCTCAGGGCTGAATAGTCCATAGGGGCTCCTGTGGCCGGTTAGCTGGAAGGCGGGCGGTTGGCGTCCGGCATGGGAGAGAGCTGGCTTTGGCTGTCGTCCTCGGCGATATCCTGGGGGCGAGGCTCAGGCTTGGCTTGTTGTTCGGCAGTGGGCTGCCTGGGTTCATCCTCGGCCACCATGACGGCGGCACAGTGGCCGGCGGCATCCCGTTCCAGCTTGTTAACCCGAATCAGTTGCTTGAGCACTTCGACGTATTCCAAGCCTTTCTCGGAATAGCGCTCCAGGCCCTGGGCCAGAACGCAGCCGTTCAGTGCCTGGTTTTGTGCCCGCAGGTTGGCCCGGGCCTGGCGCAACTCACGATAGGCCGGATGGCTGTTCAGGTTGCGCATATAGCTGTTGACGGAGGCCTGCGGCGAGCTGAACAGGCGCACCTCGTGGTATTTTCCCTCGGGCCGGGCTTCCGGCACCAGGCCGCAGCCCTCTTTGAAACACCATTGTCCGAAGTAGTTATTGCCTTCCACTGCAAAGCGGGAGGTGCCCCAGGCGCTCTCTATGGCGGCCTGCGCTTT
Source organism: Gammaproteobacteria bacterium UBA7310 (assembly GCA_002471665.1). GTDB lineage: Bacteria > Pseudomonadota > Gammaproteobacteria > Pseudomonadales > Ketobacteraceae > Ketobacter. Next base: position 2,907 of record DKQK01000005.1, on the reverse strand, counting down.
CACCAGCGATGGCGGTACTTTATCCACCTTCAACATCAACTGGCGATGGATCTCGGCGGGATCTTCACTTTTGATGCGGTAGCGCGTGGCCAGCTCCTGCAGTTCCCCGGCGTTTACCTGCCGGGCTGCGATGCGTTCGCGCAAAGCCAGTATCTCCTGGTTGCGCTTAGTGATATAGGCATCCATGAAGGTGAAGAATGCCTGCTTGCGTTTTCTCACGGATTGAATGCTGCTGAAATCCGGCTTGTCACTGGGCTTGACCGCCAGCGCCGGGGCCCCCGACGAACCGCTCAACCGGGGGCTGATTGTCATGTGAACCACCACAAAGAGGAGGCAGACTACGGTGGTTAACAAGAGTGGTAAATGCCTTGACATACGGGGGTCCTGTTCAATCCCTGGAGGAGGGATTACGCCATGTTCGTTACCAATTTGCAACGTGAGCTACTTTTTCTATAACTTGTGGTTCCGTGTAGAATAGGCGCCAAATTGCGACCTTGGTATTGGAAGGATTGGGCGTGCACGACATTCTGTTGATTAATATATCCGGGCCCGACAAGCCGGGAGTGACTTCCACCATCACCGATCTTCTTGCCCGCTACGATGTCAATGTGCTGGATATAGGTCAGGCGGTGATTCATGACACCCTGACGCTGGGGATGGTGGTGGAAGTACCACCGGGCTCGGAATCTTCCTCGGTACTCAAGGATGTGCTGTTTGCCTGCCATGGTATGGGTATGGCGGTGCGCTTCACGCCCATCGATGAGGCAGAGTACGAGGAGTGGGTGCAGGGTCAGGGTAAGGATCGCTTTATCGTCACCATTCTGGCACGCAAGATTACTGCCAAGCATATCGCTGCCGTCACCAGTATCGTGGCCGGTCATAACCTTAATATTGATCATATCAACCGGTTGTCCGGGCGTATTTCCTTGGGTGAGCAAAGCCTTGATCAGAAGGCCTGTGTGGAACTCTCGGTGCGCGGTGCCCCCAGTGATATTACCCGGATGCGGGCCCAGTTTCTGGCCGCTGCCGGTGATCTGGGCGTGGACATCGCCTTCCAGAAAGACAATGCTTACCGCCGCAATCGCCGCCTGGTGTGTTTCGACATGGACTCCACCCTGATTGAGGCGGAAGTGATTGACGAGCTGGCCAAAGCCGCCGGGGTGGGTGCCGAGGTGTCCGCTATTACCGAGCTGGCCATGGCGGGGGAGCTGGATTTCACCCAGAGCTTCAAGCGCCGGGTGGGGCTGCTGAAAGGCCTGGACGAATCGGTGCTGGAGGGCATTGCCCGTAATCTGCCGGTCACCGAGGGGGCGGAAGATCTGATTCGGGCGTTAAAGGCGCTGGGCTATAAAACGGCTATTCTTTCAGGAGGTTTCACCTATTTTGGCCGCTATCTGCAACAGAAGCTTGGTATCGATTACGTGTATGCCAACGAGTTGCAGATCGAAAACGGCAAAGTCACCGGTGAGGTTAAAGGGCAGGTGGTGGATGGGCAGCGCAAAGCCGAGCTGTTGAAACAGCTGGCTGAGAAAGAGAACCTGAACTTACAACAGGTTATCGCTGTGGGCGACGGCGCCAATGACCTCCCCATGCTGAGTCTGGCCGGGCTGGGTATTGCGTTCCGGGCCAAGCCGCTGGTGAAACAAAGCGCTGACCATGCCATATCCGAACTGGGACTGGATGGGATTTTGTATTTGTTAGGGGTTCGGGATCGGGATAGTGAAGAGCTGCTCACCCGAACCTGATGCCGACAGGGGCCATTCTTGGTTGAACTTGATCGCTATACCGTTTCCATAGAGGCGTTTGAAGCAGCAGAGATATTGCCGTTGTGGCAACAGCTGGAGCACCGGGTCAAGCCCCATTTTTTCCTGTCGGCCTGCTGGGTGTCGGTGTGGGTTGAGGTGTTTCAACCCGAGGTGCAGGTGGTCAGGATTCATTGCGACCACCAACTGATCGGCCTGGGTCTGCTCACCTGTCGCAAACAGGTTCGTCATGGTGTGCTTAGCAGCCGGGTGCTGCGTCTGGGTCAGACCGGGATTCCATCACAGGATCAAATCTGGATCGAATACAATGATTTGTTGCTGGAGCCTGAGCACGCGCAGCAGGCGCCAGCAGCGTTTATGCGCTTTTTGATGCAGCGCCGGGATTGGGATGAAGTTCAATTGGGTGCCATCCTGGAGGGCCGGGCGCGGTATTTCACGCTGCCGGCACTGCACTCGGTGGTACAGTGGTCCGCGCCGCTGTACAGGGTGGATTTGTTGGCAATCAGGCGTCGGCAGAGTCGCTATCTGGATACCCTGTCGCGTAATACACGCTACCAGATTAACCGCAGCGAGCGTCTGTACAACGGGCGCGGCAAACTGGTGTTCTCGGTGGCACGCAGCGCGGAAGAGATCCTGCCGCTCTGGCAACGTCTTGGCGCCTTGCATACCGCCCGCTGGGGGGAAGGGCCGGGCCAAAGCGGCTTTGCCAACCCGGATTTTGTGCAATTTCATCGGGCGCTGATCAACAAGGGCTGCGGACAGAACAGGGTGGAATTCTGTTTGCTTTGGCTGGATGATGAACCCATTGGCATGCTGTACAACTTTGTGTATCGCAAGCGGGTGTATTTTTATCTGTCTGGAATCAGTTACGAAGAGGACGCGCGCTGCAAGCCGGGGCTGGTTTTGCATGCCCGCGCCATTCAACATTATCTGGATGCCGGATATGACTGCTACGATTTTATGGGTGGCGAGGCACGTTACAAGCAATCATTGGGGCAGCCGGGCGGGCAGTTGCAGCAGATAAGTCTGCAGCGGCCACGCTTGGCGCTGAAGCTGGAACAACTCGGCCGCAAGATCAAATCCTGGGTACAATGAAGGTGGGTTCACATCATTATCAATAGTAAAATCAAAACCTTGAGTGCAG
>DKQK01000061.1 GCA_002471665.1 Gammaproteobacteria bacterium UBA7310 | reverse complement strand
GCGGCACCGGTCATCAACCCTTGCCGAATAAAATCACGGCGTGACTTGGGCCGTTGATGGTCGGGATACAACAGCGGGGTATTGGGATCTAATGTATTTGGTTTCTTTTTCATGTTGCTACCCTCACTGTACCAGTACGGCGGCCGAGCCAAGCGCGGCGGCACAGGTTGCTTTGACGATCTTCTGGGTTTCGGTGGCGCTTTCACCCACGTGGCGGCCCGCCAACAATACAATCAGATCATCCAATTCGGTTTTCATTGCTGCCTCATCCGGTTGAGAGAAAAGGCCACTGCCCACTACTTTATCAAAGAGCGGATTAATGATCGCGTCGCGCTCTACCGTGGTATCGAATGCGGAACTTACCCCCACACCAAAGTTACTGACAAAGCCCGGGAAGAACCCGTCCCGCAGGCTGGTGTTGTCCACCAGGGCGCTGCAGTACTCAATGGCCATCTGCGCTACCGCCATCTGGTGGGAGGACAGGAACGTCTCCGCGGAGCTGGTGGTGGGCAGTTGCTGTTTAACGATGTTGTAAGTGGAGACCACATCGCTGTTGGTAATCGGCACGCCGGTAATCTTGGCCATGGAGGCATTGATTTCCGCAAAGTTACGCAGCCCCACGTCCGGTTCCTGTTCCGACACGGTGGGGGCTAAAGGGCTTACGGTGGCCTCTACCCGCACATCGGAGAAACCGCCGATCTGCTCAAAGGTGAGGAAGAACTCATCGGAGTTGGACCCGCCCTCCATGGGCAATACCGTACCAATGGCAGACAACACCTGGCCTGTTTCCTCGGTGTACAGGCTGGAATCCAGCGTAGTCTGCAACTTGGCATAAGCCTGGCCCACCGTGGGTTCTTTACCGTTTATACCAATGCGCATGCCCATCAGCGGAATGGCGTTGTAACTGGATTCCGGGGTGGTGGTGCCCTCCCCCTGAATGCGATACAGGTAAGGATCGCTGAAGAGGTAACTGTAGCTGTCGAAAACGGCTGCCTGGAACACTACATAGCTGTCGTATCCATCGTTAATGCCGGTAAGATCTTCGCAGTTTTCACCCAGGTCATCGCACTGTTCCAGCTTAAACAGCAGGAAGTACTTTTCGCCCACACCGGCATCAAAGTTGGTGGTAATTTCATCCTGGGACAGGGCACGATCATACACTGCCGCAAAGCGAATAATTCCTTCCCAGGGATGATCGCCGGTGGCCTCATTGCCCATGATGAAAACAAAGCCGTCGTCCCAGCCACTCAGATTCCCTGCGGAGGTGGGGTCCGCATCGCCGGTGAACTCACCGTTGACGTAAATACGGCGGCCATTAATGGGGTCAAAGGTCACCACCACATGCTGCAAGGTGGCCTGCAGACGTTCGTCATCATCCGCTGTGGACAAAGCCGGATCGCCGTTGCCGTCGGTGCTGGAACTGCGGTGCAGGAAGTCATAGTTATAGAGCGTTTGCCCCAGGGTGAAATTACGGCTGGTATTGCCGTCGGAATAGGTCATGATCCGGGCCGGGCCTTCCTGGGTCACATTGGCCGGCGCCACCCAGGCTTCCAGCGAATAGGCGTTGCTGGACTTGATACGGGTTGCCAGTTTGCTGCTGGAAACGATCGTGGCCTGGGCTTTACCACCGGGCAGAAACTGGATGCCATTGCCACCCACCCAATTGTAATCGCCGGTCAGGTCCAGGTTCATGGCAGGATCCACGCCACTCTTGTCCAGCACCAGGGCACCGTCACCTTCAGAGAATTCCCACATGGCAATGGCGCCGGTATCGATGCGGCCACCGCCACTGGCAAGGATACCGTCACGCTCCAGAATCAGGGCACGGCTGGTGACCCAACTGTCGGGCACCGCATCAGGGTTGGGGATAGCATCTTCAAAGGCCTTGATGGCATCCAGCATTTCCTGGGCATTGGCCATACAAGCCTCACCACAGTTGTGGAACTCGCTGCGCTGTCGTACCACAAATCGCGACAGGGCTTCCGCCAGCACCCGATCCTGAACACCGTCTTCGATATCAATTTTACTGCGGGAGGCATCATAGGCCTCATTGATATCGGCACTGGCAAAATACGGTTGCTGTGGTGTCAGGGCATCGGAGCGATGACAACCATCACAGTTGTACTCGGCGAACAGCGGATAGATATAGGTCTGGAAGGCATTGACCGCGGTGGCATAGTCGGCGGTGCCGGCAACCGGCATCTGTTTGGTCACCGTAATCTGGTATTCGTCCGGTGCCGTCAACTGAATTTCGGTGCTGCTGGAGCTGACACCGTTGATCCAGCGATCCACATAATCGGTCATCTCCGAGGCACAGGCTGCTGTGCTGGATAACCAGCAGGCATCCCAGTGTCCGTTGCCGGCATTCTCAACAAATTGGTTGTCCGCCGGGTTGTTGCGGTTGATGCCTATGCCCACCGCCTGGGCATAGGCCTGGTTGACATTGTCCGGATTGAGGAACTTGGTTTCACTGCCATTACCATGACAGTTATTGCAGGTTTTGGTACGCAGCTCGTCGTAAAAGTATTGCTTAAAGCGGCACGCATCCTCGGTGCTGCACACCGGGCCGGTGTAGGTGCTGGGCCCGGAGGTGACCTGGTCATCACTATTGCCCAGGCCGTTATTGTATTGCTCATTGGTTTCCGTTGAGGCGCCACCGCCGCACCCGGACAACACCAGGGCTGCCAACATCAGCATCGATGTCAGCCAGGTTCGGGTATTCAGTTTGCTTATCACATTCATTTTAATTCTCCACAGTATCCAGTCAGGCCGTTACAACACAGGGGCTCAATCGCCACGGCAGTAGGCTGCGGCATCGACGAACGCAGTCTGCAGGTTGTAGTTGCTGGCTTCCAGGTTGCTCACCATGGATGACACTTGCGCGTGATCCGCACTGGTGGTGGGTTCGTGCAAGCAAACGGTTGTAAACACTTTCTTCACCTGGCATTCGGCAAAGGCGTCGGAATGAGCCAGTTCAGCCCCCATGGACTTGGCGCCGCTGCCGGAACCGGTATTGCCGGTAAAGGGCGTTGCATTCCAGCCCAATACGGAGTTGGGGCCTTCGCGCCAGTAGTTGTCCCAATTATCATTGGGAGTGGCGTATCCGTAGCGGAAATTATCGGCATTGATCAGGTACTTGGGTTGCACCGAATTGGCAGTGTATTGCAGCCGCCCCGCTTCGGTGCCTTCCTCACCGGTCCAGTTGTAATAGGCAAAGGCCTGCGCCAACGGGTCCATACCGGAATGACAACCTACGCAACGGTTGAGGAAAATCCGGCTGTCACCACCGGGGCTGCGGGAGACATCCTGACGAATGCGATCCGGTGTACGTGAGGTATCCTGCACCTGCTCCAGATCGCGGCACATAAAATTCATCATGGTAAAGCGGAACATGGCGCGGTTGGTACCGGCCACAAAGAACGCTTTGGCTGCCGCCCGCGTGGTCATCACACCAGCGGTGGCGGCGGAATCCAGCGCCGTGACGCTGGACTGGGTACGCCGTTCCAGCACGGCCGGATCCCCCAGATTTTCACCACTGGCCTCCAACTCCACGTAATGATCGTTGGAATCGTTGGAGTACGGTGAAATTCCACCGATGGCACCCACATAAATCACATCATCGTAGAGCACCTTGCGGAAATCATCGCCATCGCGCACCAAACCAATGACCGTGGCGGTGAAATCGTTCAGGTCCGCAAACAGGGTCTGCTCCTCGTTGGTCCAGGGCGTTGCCATGTTTTTCAGGGTAACGTTGTAAAAACCGGATGAATCCAACGCCAGCTCGGCGGCAGCCTGGGCAGCGGCGTCACTGTCGGTCACATCATCGTTGTCAGCGTCCATGATGGCCATCATGGCGTTCAACTCAGCTTCTGTGGGAGGTACGCCGGCAATGCGGTCGTACATGCGCTTGGCCTGATCCCGCGCCCCGGCCTGGGCCAGGGAACCGGTCATGGCGATGGCCATGCCCAGCATGACGGCACCCGCGCTGCGCGCTAGGTTTACCTTTCTCATTTTTAACATGGTGCTACACCTATCATTCCTGGCTGATCCAAATTGCAACAGCGCACAGACCACTTCTTGAAGCTTAATCATCATTCTTTATAACTGGCTGATATTTAGACAAACGGGCCGATTCCGCGTACTAACGTTGTTGTCCCATTGCCTGCCTTCAACCATATTTATTCTTGTTGACGCAGATATACAGAAAGTACTGTTTCAGTTTAAACACCGGATGACTGGGTAATGCGTGACCGGTATCGCAAACTGACCATTCACAGAAAAGAGAATACCCACACTGTGAATCAGTCCAAACTTCCGGCCAGGTAGGACGTGCCAAACTTTACATACTGACAAGAACGCAGCCGGGCAAATAGGGTGCCACCGCCCCTTGCCATGCATTTTGGAATAAAAAAATGAATAGTTATGTCCTGAATTCCGGGTTCAAGGTGAACCTGAAACGAGCCCGCATCCGCACCCTGCTCCTGTTGCTCTTGGGGGGCAACCTGTTGCTCAGTGGCTGCGGCAGCGACGATAAGTTGCCGGGGGGCACCAATCCGGGGGATCAGGATCCACTGTCTCAGGGTACGCCTCTGTTTTTTATTGAGCGACGCATTACATCGGCCGCCGATGAGCTGAGCGATCCGATACGCTTTATCGGCGGCGGCCGGTTGATCAAAAAGGCCCGCGCCACTTTGAATGCCCCGGAGGAAGATCTGGGCAGACGCATCTGCTCCGGCAACTGTGATTTCCGGGATCTGGATGTGTCCTACGACGGCCTCTATCTGGTGTTTTCCGTGCGCCGGGAAGATCCCGATGAGGATGACAACGTTGAATACACCTGGGATCTGTACGAATACGATATCGAAAACGACACCTTTCGCGCGCTCATCAGCAATGACGACACCTCCAAGGTCAATCACGAAATCACCCCCCGCTACCTGCCCAGCGGCGACATTGTCTTTGCCTCCACCCGGCAAAAGAAAACCCGCGAAATCAACCTCGAAACCAGCGGATTCGGCTCCTATTCAGGCCTGGAGGAAAGCCGCCAGCAACGGGCTCTCAACCTGCACGTTATGTCCGCCGATGGCCAGAACATCCGCCAGATCACCTTCAACATGAGCCACGATGCCTATCCGGCGGTGTTACCCGATGGCAGCATAATGTACACCCGCTGGGATAATTTTGGCCGTAATGCCATGAACCTGTATCAGGTTAATCCCGATGGCACCAACAATCGCATCGTCTACGGCATGCACAGCCATGACACCGGCAGTGGCGGATCGGACTTTCAGTTTATCAAATCCAATGTCCTGCCCGATGGTGACCTGTTCGTGCTGGCACGGCCCATGGACAGCGATTATTACGGTGGCGACTTCATCACCATCGACTATGAGAATTACATCGACAATACCCAGCCCACTGCCCTCACCAATGGCAGCGGTCCGGCCCAAAGCAGCATCACCGACACCAACGTGGACACCAACAGCACCTACTCCACCGGCGGTTACTACGCCGACTTTCATCCACTGTGGGACAACACCAATCGCGCCCTGGCCAGCTGGAGCCTGTGCCGCGTGGCCAACGGTGAGCTGATTCTGCCCTGTAACAGCAACTCCATGAACGCCTCCGGCGCCACTCCGGCCACCCCCGCCTACGGTATCTGGATGCTGAATTACAATGAAAACACGCAGACCCCAATCATTGCCGGCCGCACCGGGATAGTGATCACGGATATTGCCCTGGGGTACAGGCGCACCTCTCCCAGCCGCTTTTTTGATGATCAGGATTACGCGGCCAACAACTGCCTGTTGCCCAATTACAAGCTGGACAGCACCACCCAGGTGGACCTGTGCCAGAACCAGGAAGGGGTGCTGCATATCCGCAATGTGTACGAAACCGATGGGGCCCTGCTCTTTGCCGGCACCGACATGAGCGCCACCTACAGCGCGCAGGCCAACCCCTCCACCACCAGCGCCGACAACCGCATTGCGCGCTTTTTGCGGGTCATCAAAGGGGTACCCGAAGCCGACCGCGACATTCGCCAACCGGATAACGAGGTATTCGGCCGAGCCGGCGCCCAACGCATGAAAGAGATCCTGGGCTACGCCCCGATTGAGCCCGACGGCTCGGTGAAGGTACGTGTTCCGGCCAACGTACCCCTGATGATCAGCATTACCGACGACGGCGGCAAGCGACTCACGGCCCGCCATCAGAACTGGATCAGCGTGCGCCCCGGTGAGGTCCTGGAATGCAAAGGCTGCCACACCCGCAACAGTGAAGAACCCCATGGCCGCTTCAATGCCCAGCCGGACAGCACCAATACAGGGCAATTCACCGGCTTCGCCTACACCGGCGCCACCAATGAGATTGTGGCCAACGTCAACGGCGCCAATGGGGACGGCCTCAACCCCACCATGGCGGAATCGAAGTTCGCCTATATCGAATCGGTGCTCACCACCGCCGACGAGATGCTGAAGCTGAACCGGGATCCGCGTTTTACCTTCACCTGGCTGGATAACGACCCCATGGCCGACATCACCCCGGCCGACCTGGAGCTGGAAAGCAGCACCCCGGAACGGCTGGCCGATGCCCCCTGGTACGCCAATATCGAAGCCTTTGCCAACGATGACGACTTGCTGCCCATCAACGCCTTCTGCAACAGTTGGAACTATCGCTGCCGTATCCGCATCAATTACCCCGACCATATCCAGCCCCTGTGGGAATATGCCCGCACCAACCTGGCCACCGATGGCCAGCCCGCGGTCTGCACCCGTTGCCACTCCCGCACCGACGACCTGGCTCAACCCATGGTGCCGGCAGGCCAGCTGGAATTGACCAGTGAATTGGACAATTCCAATAACAACCGCATCCGCATACGCTCCTATCTGGACCTGTTCTATGCCGACGTAGCACAGGTGGATGACGGCATGGGCAACGTAGTGGACTGCACAGTGGATACACCAGTCTTCAATGACGACGGCGAACCGGTGTTAGATGAAAACGGTATTCAGGTGGTAGAAACCGATTTCTGCCCCGCCACCGAAGGCCCCTATGTATCCCCCAACGGCGCCCTGGCCAGCAGCCGCTTTTTTAACCTGTTCGGCACCGGCGGCAGCCACGAAGACTATCTGCACCCTGCGGAACTGCGCCTGATCGCCGAGTGGCTGGACATTGGCGGACAATACTATAACGACCTGGGTGAGGCGCCGGAAGCCAACTGATAAAGCCATTGCGGTGGGTAGCTGCACCCACCGCAATGCTATAGAATGGCCACAAAACAAGACCTTATCTCAATCCAACAAAAAAGAAGGCGCCCGACTTACTCCATGACTGTCCGGATTCTGTTAAGCATTATAATCCTCTGTTGCGCGGGCATTGGACACGTTCAGGCCACAGAATACCCATCGGTTAAGGTCGCCGAGCCCTACCTTGACCTGCATACCGGACCCGGCCGCGGCTACCCGGTAACCCAGATTGTGGAACGGGGTGACTGGGTGGAAGTCATGGTGCGCCGTACCGACTGGATCAAGGTTCGCAACCGCAAGGGCTTTGAGGGCTGGGCACACCAGGACGACATGGCCAAAACCCTGGATCCTGATGGCGAACCCACTGCCATTCGTACTGTTGGCGAAGGCGACTTTATACACCGTCGCTGGGAGGCCGGATTCAAAGTGGGCACCTTTGCCGGCGCCCGCACCAGTGATGCCTACCTGGGCTACTATTTCACCGACAATCTGTCCCTTGAAGCCACCCTGGGGGAAGCCTTCGGTACCAGCGTGGATTTTCAGTTTCTCAACCTGAGCCTGACACACCAACCCTGGCCCCAGTGGCGCTATTCTCCCTACATCACTCTGGGTGGCGGCGCCAAACAAACCAGTTACGCGAGCACCGAAGTGCAGTTGAGCAGCCGTACCGATCAGACCCTGCACGCGGGCCTGGGTTTACGGGTTTATCTGGCGCGCCAATTGATGGCCCGCTTTGAGTATCGCAATACCGTGATACTCACAGACCAAGAACAAAACGAAGAGAGTGACGAATGGACAATCGGTTTATCCGCCTTTTTCTGAGCGCCCTGATTCTGACCCTGGGCGCCACCACCGCCAGCCATGCGGAAGAAAGCATTCTGCAGGAGCCGCCGGTCATTGATCCCAACGTGGTGCGCCTGGGTCTGAAGGACGCCGATATCGACGATGAGAATTTTGAGGTGGGCTTGTTTCTGGGCTATATGAGCGTGGAACATTTCGGTACCCATGAACTGTATGGTGTCCGTGGCGCCTGGCACGTCAATGAGGATCTGTTCTTCGAAGCCAACTACGGCATGACCACCGTGGGGGACACACCCGCCGAATACGTCAGTGGTGAGATCACCCTCGCCACCGACGATAACCGGGATTTCACCTACTACAATCTATCCATGGGCTTCAATCTGCTGCCGGGAGAAGTGTTCATCACCCGCGATTGGGCTTTCAACACCTCCATTTACGTGCTGGCCGGCGGCGGCACGGTGGATTTCTTTGGCGAGAAGGAATTCGCCCTCAACCTGGGTATGGGGCTGCGGCTGATAGCCACCGATGCGCTGGCGGTGCACGTCACCTTCCAGGACATCATGACCGACAAATTAAAAGAACTGAGCGATGGCAGCGATGGTTCTGCACACAACATGCAGTACACCACCAGCCTGACGTATTTTTTCTAAACCGGGGGCTCCATTCATTGTATGAGGCATACCGCTATGACGAAACCTGACCTGATCCGCCTGCTGGCAGCCGTGCTGTTGCTGCCCGGCCTGCTGCTGGGCAGTAACCTGTACGCCAAATCCGAGCCGCTGCAAGGGCCGGCACCGGATTTCACACTGCCCCTGGCCGGCAAAAAGAAACTCAAGCTTTCCCAACTGCAGGGCAATGTGGTGATGATCAACTTCTGGGCTTCCTGGTGCGGCCCCTGCCGCGAGGAAATGCCGCTCATTGAAGAGCTGTTTCAGAAGTACAAGAAACTGGGCTTTATTGTGTATGGGGTCAATGTGGATGCCAATCCGCAGGATGCCCAGGCGCTGTTGAAAGAAACCGGCGTGAGCTTTCCGGTTGGGTACGATACCAAGAACCGGGTCAGCCAGTTGTACAACGTGGATTCCATGCCCAGCACCGTGATGGTGGACCGCAAAGGCAACATGCGCTTCCTGCACCGGGGCTATAAGCCCGGTTACGAAAAAGATTACGAAAAACAGATCCGACAACTGATTCGCGAATAAAAGTGTTGATTGAATATGCCTTCATTGCACAGCAATAAATGGTTTCAAGCGCTGCCTCTGGGAGGCCTGCTTCTGCTGCTGGCCCTCGGTGGCTGCAGCCCGATTCAGCCCTGGGTAAAACCCTATGAGCGCAACAATCTGGCGGACCCCATCATGCAGTTCAGTATGGACCCGGTGGAATCCGGTTACATGCACCATGTCTATCAGGCGCGGGAAGCGGCCCGTGGCGCGGAAGGTGGCGGCGGAGGCGGCTGTGGTTGCAACTAATCCCCGGTATCCCCTTGCCTGCCTGCTACTGGCCCTGATCAGCGGCAGCCTGTGGGCTGCGGTCCTGCCCGCCGATCGCGCGGATGTGATGTACCACAGTTACGATGGCGGTGGTGTTAAAATCGACGGCCCGGCGGTACTGGTGCGCAAAAGTGTTACCGATGATGTTTCCGTCAGCGCGCAATACTACGTGGATGAAATATCCGGCGCCTCCATTGATGTTCAGGTCAACGCCAGCGAGTACGCCGAAGAACGCACCCAATACGACATCGGTGCCGACTACCTGCTCAACAAAACCATAATCTCCGTGGGCTACTCCAACAGCTCCGAGAACGATTATGAAGCCGATACCTACTCCCTGGGCATCAGCCAGGATTTCTTTGGCGATCTCAGCACCCTGAGCCTGAGTTACGCCATCGGCAACGATACCGTTGGCAAAAGCACTGACCCCACCTTTGAGGAAGACAAGCGCACCCAGTCCTACCAGTTCAGCTGGACTCAGGTGATGACGAAAAACCTGCTGATGAATTTCATCTACCATGCCATTACCGACGAAGGCTACCTCAACAACCCCTATCGTACTTACCGCTATGTGGATGGCAGTGGCGCCAGCTACCTCACCGAGAAATATCCGGAGACCCGTACCAGCCATGCGTTTGCCGTACGCGGCCGCTACTACATGCCCTACCGGGCCGCCTTTGGCTTTGAGTACCGCCGCTTCAACGACACCTGGGGTATCAATGCCTATAACATGGACCTGGGCTATACGCATCCTATCAATGATCACTGGATCATTGACGTTCACTATCGTTACTACTCTCAGAATGAAGCCGACTTCTACTCGGACCTGTTCCCGACCGCCGACTTCCAGAATTACATGGCACGGGATAAAGAGCTCAGCACCTATACCAACAACACCATCGGCTTTAAGGTATCCTACGAAATCGACACCGGCTGGAGCCATGACTGGCTGGAAAAGGCATCAGTGAGCCTGGCCTGGGACATGATGAGCCTGGAGTACGAGAACTTCCGGGATGCCCGCCAAACCAATCGCACCCCCGGCACGGAATCCCTATACAGTTTAGACGCCGATGTAATTCGTTTCTTCATATCCGCCTGGTTCTAAATACCGATCCGATATAACGGGGCCGTTTTCTGCCCCGTAGCCTGACAGTTAGTTTCCCACGTCATACACTTAACGGAATTGAGAATTTTCGCTTCACACGGGCAAAGCAGGACGCATTGCTGCAGGCAGGTATTTATGGACAAAACCATCCTTCTCTGTGACAGAGATAGCCAACTCCAGGACATCTACAGTGATGCCTTACAAGGCGAGCCCATCCAGGTCATCGGCTGTACCGATGCCGATAAAGTACGAACCCTGGCCCTCAATCTCAGGCCGGATCTGGTTCTGCTGAACGCAGGCTTCGACAACAACGGCTACAAAATCTGCAAGTTACTCAAACAGAACCGCCTTACCCTGATGCTGCCGGTTCTGATGCTGAGCGATGCCCCCAATGTGGAACAACGCCAACGGGCCATGGAAGCCGGGGCCATCGATCTGATTCAACGCATCAGCTCGCCCTTTTTTACACGGGAACGCATTGTCGGCGTTCTCAACGAAAGCCAACGATTTGCTATGGCCAACCGTATGTCTGAATATCAGTATCAAGTTCTGGTGGCTGAAGACAGCCCCTCCCTGCAACAATTTTATCTGGCGGTGCTTACCGAATTGAACTGCAACGTCACCCTTTGTGATAACGGTCGCGCCGCCTGGCAGCAACTGAAAGGGGATCACGAATTCGACCTCATCATCACCGATCTGTTTATGCCGGTGATGGACGGGAAAGAGCTGTGCAACCTGGTTCGCTCCCACCATGAGTTCGACCAGACCCCCATCATCGTTATTACCACCGAACAGGAAAAGCCGGTGCTGTACGACCTGCTCAACCTGGGGGTCAGTGATTTTATTCAAAAGCCGTTCCGGGAAATGGAATTGCGCAGCCGGGTACAGGCTCACCTGCGCAATCGTATCCTGGTACAGGAACAATTCCGCCTGAATCAGGAATTGATTGAAATCAGCGCCCTGCTGGAAGATAAAATCGCCGAACGCACCCGGGAAATATTCGACACCAACATCGAAACCATCTACAAACTGGCCACCGCCTGTGACCTCAAGGACGTGGACACCGCCAACCACATTGCCCGGGTCAAGGATTATGTGGAGGCCTTCTCCCTGCACCTGGGTATTGATCAACGCACCGCACAGGAATACGGCTATTCCAGCATGATGCACGACGTGGGCAAGCTGGGCATACCGGACTCCATACTGCGCAAACCGGGCCCCCTCAATGATGCCGAGTGGGAAATCATGCGCACCCACCCCGTCAAGGGCAAGGCCCTGCTGGGTAAGCGCCCGTTCTACCAGCACGCCTGTGATATCGCCGTCGCCCATCATGAGCGCTTTGACGGCACCGGCTACCCCTATGGCATCACCGGCAAGGATATTCCGTTGAGTGCCCGTATCGTCGCCATCGTCGATATCTATGATGCCCTGACCAGTCGCCGCCCGTACAAAGAGCCCTGGCCGGTGACCGAAGCCTACCAGGAGCTGAACACCCTGGCGGGCCACCACCTGGATCCCTACCTGGTCACTGAGTTCCTCAAACTGGGTCAAACCGGTGCGTTGCAACGCATCAGTGAACAGTACGCAGAGGCGTCCTGATGGCAATCTGTTTACCGGTGACCACATAGCCGTGACAGGGGATTAGCGGTATAATCCCGCCTTCGACACCCACAGTATGTAAACAAGGTTACCTTATCCATGGATGTAACAGCCTATATGACCCAGGTGGGTCAACAGGCCCGTGCCGCGTCGCGTGAAATGGCCAAGGCCAACACCGGCGTGAAGAATGCCGCGCTGATGGCCATCGCTGCCGCCATCGAGTCCCAGCGCCCGGCGTTGGCAGAAGCCAATCGGATCGATCTTGAAAACGGCCGCGCCAATGGGCTTGAGCCCGCCATGCTGGATCGACTGGAGCTGACACCGGCACGCATCGACGGCATGATTGAGGGGCTCCATCAGGTGGCTGCCCTGCCCGATCCGGTGGGCGCCATCAGCGACATGAATTACCGCCCCAGCGGCATCCAGGTAGGCAAAATGCGCGTCCCCCTGGGCGTTATCGGCATAATCTACGAATCCCGCCCCAACGTTACCGTTGAGGCCGCCAGCCTGTGCCTGAAATCAGGCAACGCCACCATCCTCCGTGGCGGCTCCGAAGCCATCAACAGCAATCAGGCCATAGCCCGTTGCATCGCGGACGGCCTGGAAGCAGCCGGCTTACCCCACAACGCGGTACAGATTGTGGAAACCACGGATCGCGCCGCCGTGGGCGAACTGATCACCATGCCGGATTACGTGGATGTGATCGTGCCCCGTGGTGGCAAAGGCCTGATCGAGCGCATCAGCAACGATGCACGGGTACCCGTCATCAAACACCTGGACGGCATTTGTCACGTTTATATTGATATCGAGGCAGACCCCGACAAAGCCATCAAAATTGCCCTGAACGCCAAAACCCACCGCTATGGCGTGTGCAATGCCATGGAGACCCTGCTGGTTCATGATCAGATTGCGGATCTGATCCTGCCGAAGCTGGCGGCATTGTATGCCGAAAAGGGCGTGGAGTTACGTGGCTGTGCCAAGACCCAGAGCATCATCAGTTGTGTTGCAGCCAGCGAAGACGACTGGTCAACAGAGTATCTGGCGCCCATCCTGGCCATCCGCGTGGTGGACAATATCGACGCCGCCATTGACCACATCAATACCTACAGCTCCCAGCACACCGAAAGCATCGTCACGGAAAATTACACCCTGGCCCGGCGCTTTCTCACCGAGGTGGATTCCAGCTCGGTAATGGTCAACGCCTCCACCCGTTTTGCCGACGGCTTTGAATACGGTCTGGGCGCTGAGATCGGCATTTCCACGGATAAGATCCATGCCCGCGGCCCGGTGGGCCTGGAAGGGCTCACCTCGCAAAAATATATAGTGTTGGGCGATGGTCATATCCGCAACTAACGCCACCGGCGTTCTGGGCGGCACGTTCGACCCGATTCACACCGGCCACCTGCGGCTGGCCTGGGAAGCAAAATCCCGCTTGGGCCTGGATTTCGTGCGCCTGGTACCCTGCCACGTACCCACCCATCGCGAATCGCCCGATACCAACGCCAAACACCGGCTCACCATGGCCGAGCTGGCCTGCATCGGGGTGCCGGGCTTTGAGGTGGATAACTGGGAAATCACCCGCAACGAACCCTCCTACAGCATCAGCACGCTGCTGCATGTACGGGAACAGATTGGCGAGCAGGCACCACTGGTGTTCATCATGGGAATGGACGCGTTCAACCAGTTCAGCAGCTGGCATGAATGGCAAACCATTCTCAAGATTGCTCATCTCTGGGTTGCCCACCGTCCCGGCAACCGCCTGCCGGAGGACGACACCACCGAGCACCAGTTGCTGCAACAGCTGCAAAGCCCGGCGGACGCATTAAAACATTGCCCATCGGGCAAGATTCACGTGCATGAAACCACGGCGCTGGATATATCCGCCACCAAACTACGCCAACAGATCGCGGAAGGCATTACCCCACGTTTTCTGTTACCGGACGCGGTCTGGGCCTATATTCAACAAAACACACTTTACGGCTACAGGAACGATAACCAACCCAATGACTGATCTGCAGACATTAAAAGACATCGTCATCGATGCTTTGGAAGACATCAAAGCCAAAGACATCGTGACCCTGGATGTCAAACCCCTCACCAGCGTGGCGGACCTGATGATTGTGGCCAGCGGCACGTCCAACCGCCATGTCAAATCCATTGCCGACAATGTGCGGGAAAAAGTCAAACACAACGGTCTCCAGCCACTGGGGGTGGAAGGCGAAGAAGCCGCCGAGTGGGTACTGGTGGATCTGGGCGACATCATCGTGCACATCATGCTGCCGGACACCCGCCGTTTTTACGACCTGGAAAAACTCTGGAGCATGTCTCCGGAACAGCAGGAATGATTTACCGCTCACCATGCGCGTTCGCCTGATCGCCGTGGGCACCAAAATGCCCGCCTGGGTTAACCAGGGCTACGAAGAATACAGCAAGCGCCTGAACCAGGACCTGACCCTGGAGCTGGTGGAGATCGCGGCCGGAAAACGGGGCAAGAATGCCGACGTGGAACGCATCACCCACAAAGAAGGCGAGCAAATGCTGGCGGCGGTTCATCCCCAGGATCACATCATCACTCTGGACGTTCCCGGCAAGCGGCTTTCCACTGACCAACTGGCCCAGCGTCTGGGGCAACTGCTGCAGGGCGGCCAACACGTCTCCATTTTGATCGGCGGGCCGGAAGGATTGGCCCCCCAATGCAAGCAAAAAGCCCGGGAAAGCTGGTCTTTATCGGATCTGACGCTGCCTCATCCTCTGGTTCGTGTTTTAATTGCGGAACAAATGTATCGTGCGTGGTCTATTTTAAAAGGCCATCCCTATCATCGATAAGCGTTTCTACCACAAGATCAGAGGCACCCGGCGCGCAGCATGCCAAAACCCATTACCCTGAAAGATCACTACCGCGAAACCCGAGTGTTTGCCCGCCGAGCGGTGGTCTCCATTTTTGTGGTGATTTTGCTGATCCTGGCGCTCATATCCCGCATGGTGTACCTGCAGATACTGCAGTTCGAAAAATACTCCAGCCTGTCCGATGAAAACCGGGTCAGCATCGAGCCCGTTGCCCCCACCCGTGGCCTGATTGTGGATCGCAACGGCCATCTGCTGGCTGACAACCGCCCCAGCTACTCGGTCAGCATCACCAAGGAGTTGTGCCCGGATATTGAGGACACCCTGCTGAAGCTCTCGCGCCTGATCGAAATGACCGACAGCCGGCTGGATGATTTCCGCAAACGGCTGGCCCAGCGCCGGCGCCCGTTCACCCCGGTGGCGGTGAAGTTCAAACTCAGCGAAAAAGAGATTGCCCTGATTGCCGTCAACCAGCATCTGCTGCCGGGTGTGAGCCTGGGGGCCAACCTGGTGCGACATTACCCCCAGGCGGAAGCCCTGTCCCACGCCATCGGCTATGTAGGGCGCATCAACGAGGCCGAACTGCAAAAGCTCGATGCCACCAATTACAGCGCCACCGAACACATCGGTAAAACCGGGGTGGAAGCCTTCTATGAAGATCGCCTGCACGGCCAGGTCGGTTTTCAGACCATTGAGACCGATGCCCGCGGCCGCATCACCAAGGTGCTGGAACGCACCGACCCCACCCCCGGGGATAACCTGCAACTGTTTATGGATCTGAACACCCAGCTGGCGGCCGTTGACGCTCTGCAGGGCCGGCGCGGTGCGGTGGTGGCTATTGAGCCGCAAACCGGAGGCATTCTGGCACTGGTCAGCGTACCGGGATTCAATTCCAACCTGTTTGTCACCGGAATTGATTATGCCTCCTACGATGCCCTGCAGAACTCGCGGGCGCGCCCGCTCTTCAACCGGGCATTGCAGGGCCGTTATCCACCCGGCTCCACCATCAAACCCATTGTTGGCCTGGGCGGCATCGAAACCGGCGCCACCACCTGGGATTATTCCATCTACGATCCCGGGTTCTACAAGCTGGAAAACGATGCCCGCTTTTACCGCGACTGGAAAAAGTGGGGCCACGGTGTAGTCAACCTGCACGACGCCATCGTCCAGTCCTGTGACACCTATTTCTACGAGCTGGCCTTTAATATGGGCATCGATGACATCCATGATTTTATGGCGCCCTTTGGTTTCGGCAAGCGCACTAACGTGGACCTGATCAACGAAAGCAAAGGGCTGCTGCCATCGCGCTTCTGGAAGAAAGCCACCCGCAATATGCCCTGGTTCCCGGGGGAGACACTGATTACCGGCATCGGGCAGGGCTACATGCTGGCCACGCCACTGCAGCTGGCCCTCTCCACCGCCATCCTGGCCAACAAAGGGGAAAAAGTGCAGCCGCGCATGGTCAAAGCCATTGGTGGCCTGCCACTGCCCACGCCGGACGTAGGTGACCCCATCACCTTGAAGAACCCCGACAACTGGGATCGCATCATCGAAGCCATGCGCGATGTGGTGCACAGCGCCAAGGGTACGGCACGGGGAATCTCCAAGGATCTGCCCGGCTACGACCTGGCGGGCAAAACCGGTACGGCACAGGTACTGGGGATCAAACAGGATGAAGAGTACGATGCCGACAAGATCGCCGAATGGCACCGGGACCACGCGCTGTTCGTGGGCTTTGCTCCGGTGAACAACCCCAAAATCGCCATCGCGGTGCTGGTGGAAAACGGCGGTGGCGGCGGTTCCACGGCGGCCCCGGTTGCCCGGCAGGTATTGGATGCCTATTTTGAATCCCTGCAACAGGATGCCGATGTCCCAACCACAAGGGCGGTGCAAGCACCATGAGTCGATACGATTTCCAGCATCAACTGGGCAGCAGCCACTCACCGGTGACCCGCCGCATCAGCCTGATGCAGGCCATTCACCTGGATGCACCCTTAATGGGTGGGCTGTTGGTTTTGGTCTGTGTGGGCCTGTTTGTGCTCTACAGCGCCAGCGGACAGAGCATGGATACCCTGATGCGACAACTGGTGCGCATCACCGCCGGCTTTGCCGCCATGATGGTGATGGCGTTCATTTCACCCCGCACCTACAAACGCTGGACACCCTGGCTGTTCGGCATCGGCCTGATCCTGCTGGTGGGCGTACTGGTCACCGGCACCCAGGCCAAAGGGGCGCAACGCTGGCTGGCCATCCCCGGCACCGGGGTTCGCTTCCAGCCTTCTGAAATCATGAAAGTGATTGTACCCATGATGCTGGCCTGGTACCTGGCGGAACGGGCGCTGCCACCGGGCTGGCGCCCCGTGCTGCTGTCTGCTGTATTGATTATGGTACCCACCGTGCTCATTGCCAGGCAGCCGGACCTGGGCACCTCGCTGTTGATCGCCAGCTCCGGATTCATTGTGCTGTTCCTGTCCGGCCTCAACTGGAAGTACATTGCCGGGCTGACCGCCGCCGCCGTGCCCGCCGGAGCCGGTATCTGGATGGTGATGCACGATTACCAACGCCAGCGGGTACTGACCTTTCTGGATCCGGAACGGGATCGCTGGGGTGCCGGCTGGAACATCACCCAATCCAAAACCGCCATCGGCTCCGGCGGCTGGGAAGGCAAGGGTTGGCTGCACGGCACCCAGGCGCACCTGGACTTCCTGCCGGAAAGCTCCACGGATTTTATCATTGCCGTACTGGCGGAAGAGTTCGGCCTGCTGGGCGTCTGCGCCCTGTTGATGATCTATTTCGCCATCGTGGCCCGCGGCATGTACATCGCCATGAATGCCCAGGACACCTATTCGCGCCTGCTGGCGGGCTCCATCACCTTAACCTTCTTTGTGTATGTGTTCGTCAACATCGGTATGGTCAGCGGCATTCTGCCGGTGGTGGGTGTGCCCCTGCCCATGGTTTCCTATGGCGGCACCTCCATCGTGACACTGATGGCCAGCTTCGGTATCTTGATGTCGATCCATACCCATCGCAAACTGGTCTCCACCTGAGCACAAAACCGACTCAACATTGCACCGACACACGTGACAGGACACTGATGTATTCATTCAAATCCAAACCCAAATCACCTCTGACCGTACTCAAACTGTGCTGCCTGGGCCTGTTTTTCCTGTGTCAGGGCCTCTACGCTGACAGCCGGGGCTACCTCGATCATCCCAAGGCACAGCAGTTCGTGGCAGAAATCCGGCAGGAAGAAAGTTACCCGGCAGACAAGCTCACCACTTTGCTGGCCAGCGCTGAAAAAAACCAGTCCATTCTCGACGCCATTGCCCGCCCGGCGGAGAAAACCAAAACCTGGGCCGAATATCGCCCCATTTTTCTGACTCAGGATCGCATCGATCAGGGGATCCGCTTTTACCGGGAACACCAAGCAACCTTCATCCGTGCCGAACAGGAATTCGGGGTTTCCCGTTATGTGATACTGGCCATCATCGGCGTGGAAACCCGTTACGGCAAACACAAAGGCAATTACCGGGTGGTGGATGCCCTCGCCACGCTGGCGTTTGACTACCCTCCCCGCAGCCCGTTCTTTCGCAGTGAACTGAAGCATTTTCTGCAATTGGAACAAGAAGCCGGCATCGACCTGATGAACGCCCGGGGCTCCTACGCCGGCGCCATGGGTTACGGCCAGTTTATCTCCAGCAGCTATCGGCATTATGCGGTGGATTTCGACGGCGATGGTCACCGGGACCTGATCAACAACCCGGTGGACGCCATCGGCAGCGTGGCCAACTACTTCAAACAACACGGTTGGCAAGCTGGCGCCCCGGTGGCCAGCCTGGCCCGCTACCTGGGGGACAACACCGGCGCTGAGCAACTGCAAGCGGTGTTACACAGAGGGCCGAAACCACAAAAGCCGAACTTGACTATACTGGAGATCAAACAGGCCGGCCTGATTGCCGATGCCAGTGACGACACCCACTACCGGGACAGCGACAAAGCCACCGCCATGGCGTTTGCAGGGGCCGAGGGTGAAGAATTCTGGATTGGTTTGCAGAATTTCTATGTGATCACCCGCTACAATCACAGCCCACTGTACGCCATGGCCGTATACCAACTGAGTGAAGAGCTGAAAAGACGATTGTCATCATGAAACCACTGCTGCGCCACCTGCCCCTGCTGACCATGATTACGCTGCTGGCCGCCTGCAGCACCCACCGCCCTTTCACGCCGGGCCCGTTCGAGGAACAGGACAGCGCGCCGTCCGGGGTCCGCGACTGGGCCAGTATTCCCGACGCCAAACCCAAGTGGGAACCCCGCGCCCGCTATGGCAATCACTCCCCGTATGAGGTGTTCGGTAAAACCTACTATGTTCTGCAATCGGCCGAAGGCTACCAGGAAACCGGCATCGGCAGTTGGTATGGTAAAAAATTCTCCGGCCGCCCCACCTCCAGCCAGGAACCTTACGATCCCTATGCCATGACCGCGGCCCATAAATCCCTGCCCATTCCCAGCTATGTGCGGGTCACCAATCTGGAGAACAATAAGCAGATCATCGTCCGGGTAAACGATCGCGGCCCGTTTCATGATGGCCGTATTATTGACCTGTCCTATGCGGCAGCCCACAAGATCGGGTATGCCAACAAGGGCACCGCCCGGGTCAGGGTCGAGGCCATCCCGGTCAGCTCCACGCCATCGCCCAACGCCGCCAATCCGGCCGCCGGCACCGCAATCCCCTATCGGGATGTTGAAGACACCGGTGCCCGTGAAAACTACTACATTCAGGTGGGAGCCTACCGCGAGTTGAGCACCGCCAAATCCATGCAGCAACAGTTGATCGCCGTGACCAATGCTCCAGTTGGTATCCACTCGTCCCCGGAGCGCGGCACCAGCGGCGTACACCGGGTACGTATCGGCCCTTTTGTGTCCGAGCAGGCAGCCCAGCAGGTACAGAACCAACTGCAAGACACGGTGTCAGACCCCTTATTGATCAGGCGTTAGACTGGCGGCTGTGTTACCATCCGCTGAGCCTGAATTTACCTTCGTTTAGACCAAAACAACCCGTTTAAGATTGCAAAACACGTAACTATGACTCTTATACCTACTCGTTTCAGCGGGCTTTGCGCCCTGTTCACCGCCCTGTTTCTATCCGCCCAGTTGTGGGCCGCCACCCCCATGATTCCGGCGCCGCCCACCCTGGCAGCGAAATCCTGGTTGCTGATGGACGCCAAAACCGGCTACATCATTACGGAATACAACGCCGATCAACGGCTGGCACCGGCCAGTCTGACCAAAATGATGACCACCTACATTGCCTCCGAGCAACTGGCCACCGGCAACATCGGCTACGACGATATGGTGCGCATCAGTGAGAAAGCCTGGCGCAAAGGCGGCTCCAAAATGTACATTCGGGAGGGCACCGAGGTAAAACTGGAAGATCTGCTGCGCGGTGTCATCATTCAATCCGGTAATGACGCCAGCATCGCCGTTGCCGAATACATCGCCGGCAGTGAAGACGCCTTCGCTGACCTGATGAACCAAACCGCCTACAGCCTGGGCATGAACAACAGCAACTTCGTCAACGCCACCGGCTGGCCCGCCGAAAATCACTACACCACAGCACGGGATCTGTCGTTACTGGCCCGCGCCACCATCAACGATCACCCGGAAGACTACGCCATCTATTCGGAGAAGGAATTCACCTACAACAATATCCGCCAACCCAACCGCAATTCCCTGCTGTGGCAGGACGATTCGGTGGACGGCATCAAAACCGGCCACACCGATGAAGCGGGCTACTGCCTGGTGGCCTCCGCCGTAAAAGACGACATGCGCCTGATTTCAGTGGTAATGGGTACCCGTTCGGAGAAAGACCGGGCGGCGGAGAGCCAGAAGCTGATCACCTATGGTTTCCGCTTCTACGAAACCGTGAAAAGCTACGACGCCAAACAGGAATTGCTGGCCTCCGAGATCTGGAAAGGGGACAGCAACAGCATCAAGTTGGGCACCGAAGAGGCCATCTGGCTCACCATCCCCCGCGGTACCGCAGACGACATCACTGCAGACATTGAAGTGCCCGAGCTGCTGATGGCCCCCATTGCGGCCGGTGAAAAAATCGGCACCATTCAACTGACCCTGAACGGCGACACCGTGGCCACCAAGCCCTTGATTGCCCTGGAAAGTGTGGAAGAAGGCGGCCTGTTCAAACGCCTGTGGCACTGGCTGGTACTGATGATCAAGGGCCTGTTCAGCTAGCGCCCTGTTCCCAAACCAAGGGGCCACCTAGTTTTATTAGGCCCCAGTTGCCCCCATATTCATTCACCGGCGGGTGGGCCCTGGCATAGCCTGCCCCCCGCCGCTGGATTACAATACCTCTTATCCATTGCCAGCGGATTTATTTACGGTTTTATTTACATAGGTACAAACAATGGGCATTCAGGAACACCTGTGGGAATTTCCCTGTGTTCACCAATTGAAAATCATGGGCTTATCCAGTCACCCCATGGTGGAGATCGTGGCGGAAATCATCGGCCGCCACGCGCCGGACTTTGACCGCGACAGCATTGCCTGCAAGGCCAGCAGCAGTGGCAAATACACCTCCGTTACCGTGGCGGTGCGCTTCACCCACAAAGAACAGGTGGAAGCCGTGTTTCTGGAGCTGCATGAACGTGAAGAAGTGGCCATGACCCTGTAATCATGGTTGATGCAAGCGACACGGTCATGGTGCGGGATTTGGGCCTGGTGGAATACACCCGGACCTGGCATGCCATGCAGACCTTTACCGAGCAACGCAGCGAGCAAACCCCGGACGAGATCTGGTTGCTGCAGCACCCGCGGGTGTTTACCCAGGGGCAGGCCGGCAAGGCGGAGCACGTACTGGCTCCCGGCGACATTCCGGTGATTCAGGTGGACCGCGGCGGACAGGTCACCTACCACGGCCCCGGCCAACTGGTGGGGTACCTGATGATCGATCTTCGACGCCGCAACCTGGGGGCCCGGGATCTGGTAAGCCGCATTGAAAACGCCCTCGTGGCCACCCTGGATGAACTGGGCATCCCCGCCGCCCCCCGGGCCGATGCACCGGGGGTGTACACCGATGACAAGAAGATTGCCTCCCTGGGGCTGCGCATTCGTAAAGGCTGCTCTTTTCATGGGCTGGCACTCAATATCGATATGGATCTGGAGCCTTTTCAACGCATTAACCCCTGTGGCTACCAGGGTATGCAGATGACCCAGGTCAGCGCCTACCGGGCACAGGCGGATTTCGCTCACATCCGCTCACGATTGGCCCACCATTTACTGGACCAGCTGGGATATACTAGCGGTCACAACGTAACAGGATTAGATGCAGCAGTATGAGTCAGCACACTCCCGGAGATGCCTCCGACGCCCCCCACAATACCGTCACCCCGCGCAAGAAAGTCGTCCAGGGCGAAAAACTGCGCGGCGCTGACAAAGTGGCCCGCATACCGGTGAAGGTCATCCCCACCACCGACCTGCCCCGCAAGCCGGACTGGATACGGGTGCGCGTGCCCGCCAATGGCGAAGTGCAACGCATCAAGAACCTGTTACGTCAACAAAAGCTCTACACCGTGTGCGAGGAAGCCTCCTGCCCCAACCTGCCGGAATGCTTCGGTGGCGGCACCGCCACCTTCATGATCATGGGCGACATCTGCACCCGGCGCTGTCCGTTTTGCGACGTGGCCCACGGCCGCCCCAACCCGCTGGACCCGGATGAACCCGCCAACCTGGCGGATTCGGTGGCGGCATTGAATCTGAAATACGTGGTGGTGACATCCGTGGACCGGGACGACCTGCGCGATGGCGGCGCCGGCCATTTCGGCCATTGCATTCGTGCCGTGCGCACACGTTCCCCCGACACCAAAATTGAAGTGCTGGTACCGGATTTCCGTGGCCGCATGGACATTGCCCTGGACCTGCTGGCGGCCGATCCTCCGGATGTCTTCAACCATAACCTGGAAAATGTGCCCCGCCTGTACAAGGCCATTCGCCCAGGCTCGGATTATCAGTGGTCACTGGATCTGCTCAAACGCTACAAGGAGCGCATGCCCCATGTTGCCACCAAGTCCGGCTTAATGGTGGGGCTGGGTGAAACCAACGAGGAAGTCATGGCGGTGATGCGCGATCTGCGGGCCCACCAGGTGGACATGATCACCATTGGCCAGTACCTGCAACCCAGCAAGCAGCATGCGCCGGTGGATCGTTTTGTCCACCCGGATGAGTTTGAACAGTTCCGTCACTTCGGCGAAGAGCTGGGTTTCGTCAATGTGGCCAGTGGGCCCATGGTGCGCTCTTCCTATCACGCCGACCTGCAACACAAAGGCGAAGACGTCAACGCCGTGCATAAAGCCAGCCTGAATCATACCGACGCTCACTGACCCGGGAACCGCTGCCCCATGGAAACGGCCTTTGCCCCGCTGGCCCAGTGGCTGGGGGAACATCAGGACTGGATACTGATCGCCATCGCCGTTATGGCGTTTCTCGAATCACTGGCGGTGGTGGGCATCGTGGTCCCCGGCGTGGCGCTGTTGTTTGCCGCCGGTACCGCCGCCGGCAGCACCGATATTGATGTCATTTGGGTATTGCTGGCCGCATTCTGCGGCGCGGTGGCCGGCGATGGTCTCAGCTTCCTGCTGGGCTATCACTACCATGCCTTTATCCGCCGAATACCGCCCTTCAAAACCCATCCCCAGTGGATTGATAAAGGGGAGCAGTTTTTCGCCCGCTATGGCTTGATGGGAATCGTCATCGGTCGTTTTGTCGGCCCCATCCGCCCGGTGATGCCTCTGGTGGCCGGCTTTATGCAGATGCGGCCGGTGAATTTTTACAGCGTCAACATGCTCAGTGCCATCGCCTGGGCGCCATTCTACCTGATGCCCGGTTACCTGGTGGGGGCCAGCCTGGAGGGGACAAACGCGCTCTCCGGCCGCCACCTGCTGTTCCTCAGCATCATGATCGTCGGCGGCTGGCTGCTGGCCCAGTTGCTGTGGTGGACCCATGACCATATCCGGCAGCGACGCAACAAACTGCTGCTGGCCATGGTGACCGGTAGCGCCTGCCTGGCACTGTTCATCAGTTTGAGCCTGGTGATGCAGTTGGACCAGGTAACCGACCTCAACCAGCGCTTCAGCCACTGGGCCCTGAGCCTGCGTCACCGCTGGCTGGACGATTTCTTTATTGTACTGACCCAGCTGGGCTACCGTGCCCCCATGACCCTGTGGGGTGTACTGGTGACACTGGCCCTGTTGCTGCAGCGCAACACCTACGCCGCCACCCTGTGGGTGGGCACCCTGCTGCTGGGGCAAACCCTGCTGGTGGGCCTGAAACAATGGATCGCCTGGCCCCGCCCCAATCTGGTGGCGATGCCACCGGAATCCTGGGCCTTCCCCAGCGGCCACACCACCATGGGCCTGGTGTTCCTGGGTACCCTGACCATCCTCTGCCTGCCCGGGGTGCCGGGGCGGCGCCAAAAAGCCATTCTCAGTGCCGTATGCATTCTGGCCACCACCATTGCCGCAGCACGGCTTTACCTCACCGTACACTGGCCCACGGATATCCTGGGCGGCCTGCTGCTGGGCGGGATGATCCTGGCCTGCCTGCACACCCTGGTCCTGCAGCGCCCGTTCCGCACTGTTCGGCCATGGCCACTGATCGCGGCCACCCTGGCCGCCTGGGTGATCAGCCTGTTCACCTGGGTCGTGCCCCATTACGGAGATATTGTTCACCGTTACCTCCCCTTAAGCCTGAGCTAAACCATGGAAAACAAACGCAAAGGGCTGCTGTTTCTGCACAGCGCCATCCTTATTTTCGGCGGCACTGCCCTGTTCGCCAAACTGATCGCTTTACCCGCCGCCGACATTACGGTCTGGCGCAGCTTTGTGGCGGTGGCGGTGATTCTGATCCTGCTGTTGCTGCGCCGGCGGCCACTGGGTCTGCAGCGGCCACTGGATGCCGCGATCATGATGATTGGCGGGGCTCTGCTGGGCCTGCACTGGGCCACTTATTTTCAGGCCATGCAGGTGGCGGGCATCGCCGTGGGCATGGTGGCCATGTATACCTATCCCATTATGATTGTGTTTCTGGAACCGCTGTTCAAAGGGCATCGCCCCCAGCTGGGGGACGTCATCTGCGCCCTGGTAATGTTGTTCGGTATCGTACTGCTGGTGCCGGAATTCGATCTGGCCAACAACGTCACCCAAGGGGTCTGCTGGGGGATTCTGTCCGCTGCCCTGTTCGCCCTGCGCAACGTCATCCAGGGCCATTATCTGCGAGGCTACAGCGGTGAAACCAGTATTCTGTACCAAGGCATCATTGCCGGCGTCGTGGTGATCCCGTTTGTGACCAGCAACCCCCTGCAGATCGACGGCGAAAGCCTGTTCAAGCTCATCCTGCTGGGGGCTCTGTTTACCGCCCTGCCCCACAGCTTTTTTGCCAACAGCCTGCGCTACCTGAAAGCCAAAACCGTAGGCCTGATCGGTTGCCTGCAACCGGTGTACGGAGCAACCCTGGCCTATCTGGTGCTGGCAGAAGAACCGGGGTGGACCACCATTATGGGGGGCACCATCATCATCGGCACCGCCGCGTTTGAAACCTACCGCGCCTGACGCCTGGCCCCTGCTTACCCCTGCCCCTGCTGGCCCCTGCTTACCCCTGCCCCTGATAGAATCATTCATGTCTTGTGTTTGTAACTTTTTGTATATATCATGGCGCCACTCCCTCGGATCAGCCTGTACCGATACTATCCATAGAAAGCGTGCAACTGATGTGAGGGAGACCAATTCACCCCTTTGCACACCAGACCCAATCGCCCAAGACACCTACCTCCACCGGGCCGCCATAAATCTGCCGCGCTTTGTCAATAGTTTCGCCAAAGCCCTTGATGCTGTTACATAAATCAACATGAAATGGCAGTGAACTGCTTTGCATTTTTTGTAACTTGAGGATTACAATCCATAAAATTAAGCTACTAAACAATCCATTTACTTTTATCTATTGGGAATAGCCACACGCGCCTATGGCAGTCCGCACACAAAAACTGATCACGGATGATCTGCACGTCGGCATGTTCGTCTCGGGCATCGATCGCCCGTGGCGGGAAACGCCATTCCCGATCCAGGGTTTTCACATAGAAAACCGCGCCCAGCTGGAAAAAATCCAGAGCCTCTGTAAATGGGTCTACGTGGACGTGCAGAAGTCCCGCACCCTGAGCACCGTTGCTCCGGCCCAGGATTTCAGTTTTGTCTCCCATTACTTCGAAGAGAAACAACGCAAGAATGGCCGGGAGCTACTGAATCTGCGCATTCGCTCCATGCAGAACCAGGCCCCTTACAAGCGACTCACCAATCTCAATACCGAAATGCGCCAGGCACGCAGAGTACATAAACGTATCCGCGACCGAATCAAACGCACTCTGCGGGCATTGACCGGTGAGGGGCGCCTCAGCATTGAAGATCTGCGGGATGTCTCCAACGAACTGGTGAACAGCGTCATTCGCAACCCGGACGCCTTCGCCTACCTGTCACGCATTGATTCCCACAGCGAAGACGTCCTCAACTACAGCATTCGCGTTGCCTCCTGGGCAGTACTGACCGGCCGCCACCTGGATCTGACCCGGGAAGCCATGTCGGATCTGGCCCTGGCGTCACTGCTGTGCAAGATCGGCTACACCACCATTCCCCAGGAAATCCTGCGGGTAAGGGGCACGCCCACTCCGCACATGAATGAGATGCTGAAGTGGTCCCTGGTGAAGGGCGTGAAACTGCTGCGCACCAGTGATCACTTCAGCAGCCGGGTTGTTAAGCTGGTGTCCCACCACCTTGAGCGTTATGACGGCAGCGGCTTTCCCCGCGGTGTGTCCGGCCGCCATATCCCGTTCATGTCCCAGGTCATCGGGCTGGCGGATTATTACGAAAACCTGGTGAGCTACGATTTCCGTGATGAGCCCCTGTCGTCGGCAGACGCCGTGCGGGAACTGTTCAGCCAGCGTGACGTATTGTTCGATGCCGCCCTGGTGGAGGAATTTATCCAGGCCATCGGCTTGTACCCCACCGGCTCCGTGGTCACGCTCAACGATGAGCGACTGGCCGTGGTGATCGGGCAAAACAAGGCCCGGCTGAAACCCAAATTACTGATTCTGGAAGATCAACGGAAGCCCTGGCAGATATTCAAACGTCGCATCGTGGATCTGGCCAACGCCACCGGGGAGGATTTTATTGTGGCCAGCCAACCGGCACTGCCCCCTGACAGCGAGCACCGTAACCGGCATTATTTCCGGCATGCCACCTCGTTCTGATTAGCTGCCTGTTGCCTGCCCGGTTTCCTGTATGATAAACAACACCCGTTCCATCCATCGGACCAACAGGCAGTAACCGACAAACTCTGCTAAACCTAATAAAAAACAACCAATAATACGGCTCCAGGGTAATCCCTTATCCAGCATGTCCCAACTGATCATCCGCACCGATAACCTGATCATCACCGATCCCGCGTTAAAGCACGAGATCGAAGACGTGCTGAGCTCCGGTTTCAGGCTGCTGCGTTTTCCCGATTATCTGGAACAGCACTTCGCCCGCAGCTACCGCAAGCTGGCGCTCAAGAACATGCTCTCCAACGCAGTCTATCTGCTGGGGCTCTATCTGGTGATGGGCATTGTGGTGTTCATTCAGTTTGCGGATCAAGAGAAAGGCTGGTTCACCGGGGCCTATATTATTACCGGCATCGGGCTGGTGTTTATCAATGTCTGTGCCCGCCTGCCCATCATGGATCGTGCTTTCCACTGGTATACCGGAATCACTGCCATGGTGATTCTCACCTCGATCATGGTGAGCGCCACCACCATCACCGATCCGGTGGGGCTGGCCGGTATCCACGCCATCAATATCTATGTGGTGATCATTGTCTACGCCATGTCGAAAATGCGCTTCTTCAATACCGTCATCTGGTGCCATTTGGCGGGGCTCACCACCCTGCTGATGACCCGCGCCTTTGACCTGCACTACACCCAGTTCGAGTTTCAGACCTTTTTTGTCTTTGCCAATGTCATCGGTATGGGCATCGCCTACATTATCGAACACCGGGAAAGGGCCATGTTTCTACAGGGCCTGCTACTGGACATCGACAAAGCGGAAAAAGATTTATTGAATCAGTACCTGGAGCGATTGTCGCGGGAGGATTCCCTCACCGGGCTGGCCAATCGACGCTATTTCGACGAGCGCCTGAAAATGGAATGGCATCGCTGCCTGCGCGAGAACAAACCGCTCTCGGTGATTCTGTTGGATATTGATTACTTCAAACAGTACAACGACCATTACGGCCATATGGCAGGGGATCATTGCCTGGTGGAGGTGGCCCGCGCCCTGAAGAAAGAGGCCAGCCGCCCTGCTGAGCTGGTTGGC
Source organism: Gammaproteobacteria bacterium UBA7310 (assembly GCA_002471665.1). Taxonomy (GTDB): domain Bacteria; phylum Pseudomonadota; class Gammaproteobacteria; order Pseudomonadales; family Ketobacteraceae; genus Ketobacter. The sequence goes on along the minus strand of DKQK01000061.1, from coordinate 16,675 downwards.
CGCTATGGGGGGGAGGAATTTATTCTGCTGTACCCCAACATTGATGCCACCCAGATCAAAAACACCTTGGTGCGCATCCAGCAACGCCTGCTTGATTTACACATTCCCCACGAAGGTTCTCAGGTCAGGAAAGTGGTAACCGCCAGCCTCGGTGCCGCCACCGTGTATCCGGTGAAAACGCTGGATCCGGAAAAACTGGTGAGTGCCGCCGATCAGATGCTCTACAAATCGAAAGAAAACGGCCGCAATGGCTGGTCCAGCACCCAGCTGTCCCATTGCGAGCCGGAACAGCAGACCCTGATCAATCTGGGTTAACCCCCCCTTGGTCGCCCCGCCCCGGCATAGTAAGATGCCTGCCCGGCACAATAATAAAAACAGAGGTCTGGCATGAAGCGAATTCTGGCGATCACCGCCTGCGTGGTACTGGTAGCAACCGCTCTTTTCTGGTGGACCGGATACGTCAGTTCGGCCCGGCAAGCCCCGCCTGCGGCTGGCTCCGACCCGGCACCGGACACGCCCGGCTTCCCTGCAACCGGAACTTCGCCAACGGCACAGCATCATCCGTCCGCGCCCCAAAGCGGCCCCTACCGGGTACAGATCGAAGGCGCCAGTCTGCAAGTGGATGCCCAGGGCAATCTGGTACCGGCCCCTCAGGTACGTCAACTGTTCGATACCCTGGCCCGTCAGCAGGGGCAGATACCGGCTGATTTGTGGAAGGATTCCATTCTGGATGCCTATCGCGACCAATTGGGAAACACCGCAACCCAACAATTGGAAACCCTGCTCAAGCGCTATGTGGAATACAACCTGGCCTTGCAAATGCTGCCCATGGACGGTGTGGCGAGCCTGGCCGGGGCGCTGGATCATGTACAACAGATTCGGGATGAGTATCTGGGTGAAGCCAGCACCGCCCTGTTCCGCGACTGGCAACAGATGGAATCCTTTACCGAGCAATATGTGATGCAGGTAGTCAACAGCCGGGATGTGGTGCAACTGCGGCAAACTCTGCAAGAACAGGTTTATGCCTTACCGGCCAGCGTACAACCACGCGCCCAGAAAGTACTGGATCAAAGTCAGGATCTGTTCGCGGCCCTGCCTTCGGCGCAGACGGATTCCGCCACACTGCAAAGTATCGCCGAGCAAACGGCCGCCCTGGCCCTGATGCAACCGGATTTCACCTTCGGCGAGCCCAGCGCGGAATTCATGGAGCAATACCACCAATACAACTCAGCCAAACAGCGCCTGCAACAACAGGACACCATCACATCGGAAGACGACCCCAGGTTGCAGCAACTGCGGCAGGAATATTTCTCCGGCAGCGACGTATTGCGGGTAAAAACACTGGACCGGGCGCAGATGTATTAAGCAGCATCATTCGGGCAAGCTACTGGTATCCACCCAGTAGCGATTGATACGCGCCAGTGTATTGACAAAATCCGTGTACACGATGGGTTTGGTGACGAAACTGTTGGCACCGATTTCATAACAGGTGTTGATGTCTTTGGGAACAGTGCTGGTGGTAAGAATCACCACCGGAATTTTTCGCCAATCCGGATCAGACTTCAATTGCCTGAGCACTTCAACCCCATCGATGCGCGGCATTTTCAGATCCAGCAAAATCAAATCGGGAAATTCCCTGTCCCGGTCCCGTTCATGCAACATCGCGATAATGTCCTCACCGCCCGGCAATCGGAACACACGGTTTTCCGGATTGAACATCAGCAAGGCATCCACAATCAGATCCGCGTGATCATCATTGTCTTCAACTATCAGAATATCAATCGCTTTCATTCTGCTCCTCCCGGTTGGCTTGCGGCGCCGGAAAGCGTAGGAAAAATGTTGACCCCACCCCCGGAGTTGATTGTAACACCACCGTACCCTGATGTTTTTCCATGATTGCTTTTACGATGGCCAGGCCCACACCAGTGCCTTCACCTAACGAGGCATCCAGCCGCTCAAAGATTCGAAAAATCCGCTCATGGTGACGGCTCTCAATGCCCAATCCATTATCCCTCACTGCCACCTGGGTGCCGCTTTGATTCGGGGTGCATTCGATTTCAATACGCGGCGGACGTTCCGGATGCCGGTAATGCACGGCGTTTTCAATCAGATTCTGCAGGCACTGAACCAGCATCTGCTCGTTGGCGTACACCGGCCCATGAGCAGCCTCCAACACCAGCTCACACCGGCTCTCCTGTAACTGCGTGGATAAGCTGTCCCTTACCTTATCCACGCAATAGGTCAATTCACACCACTGACGCTCTACCGGGGCCTTCACGATCCGCGACAATGACAACAGATCATTCAATAAATCCCCCATATGATTTACATTCGCCAGCACCCGTTGCATGCGGTGGGTGTTCTTCGCATCCAACTGCGTCGCCATGTCCCGCAACACACTCTGGGTAAATCCACCGATGGTTACCAATGGTGATTTCAAATCGTGGGCTACCGTGTAGATGAACCGTTCCATTTCGTCGTTTTTTTCCACCAGCGTCTGATTGGTTTTCTGCAAATGCAATTGCAGATTCCGGGCCTCGGTCATATCACGAATAATCGCGGCAACCCCGTTAATACGCTGTTGAGAAATAACGATGGGTGAAAGGGCTACCGACGCATAGCAGGGTTCATCCCCTCGGGCTTCAGACCGGTTAAGCCGAATCGTCACCGGTTCAACCTTCCGCCCCTGGCAAACAGCTTCAAATGCTCGCTGCAACGGCTGGATTGAGGTATCCAGAGGCCCGCTGGTGTAAACAATATCGGTGAGTTTATGCTCTGCGGCGGCGTCAGGCTGCCACCCCAACAGGGTGAGCGCGGCCTGGTTGCAGGACATCACCCGCCCGTTGCAGTCCAATCCCAGAATAATATCACTGGAGCCGCGCACAATGGCTTCGAATTGCGCACGCACTCCCAGTTCCGCCATGCTCTTTTTGCTGAACAGCCAATACAATACCAGCAGCGCAAGCACCACCAGTAATAACACGGTATCGATCAAAAGCAGGTTGACCTGGCGTTTCCACACCAGTGACGCCAACGCCGAGATGCGCATGGCCGACACCAGGGTAAGATGACGCACACCAGCCCCCTCCGGCAGGAGTATATCCTGCTTCAGCGCGAAGTAACGTTCATCCGGGTGTTGTGGACTGCCCACCCTGAAAAACTGACGATAGGCGATCTCCTGCGGTGATTCCTCGTAGGACGATTCCCAGGATTCGTTCAGCCCGTACTCAAATTCAAAATTACGGGTGGGGTCGGGGTGCAGCAGGAACTGGCCGTTCTCATTGAGCAGGAACACGGCCAGATCCCGGCTTACGGATTTGACCAGGGCATCGAACATGGCCTGAAGCTTGAAGTTGACCACGATCATGCCAAACTGCCGGCCGTCAGTATCGTATACGGCCTCCACCACACGATAAGTGGGCCAGGCAGGTTGCTCTATAACACCCCATTCCCGATTCAGGTTGATGCTGGAGAAATACACTTCGCCGGGCTTCAGGTTCAGGCTTGCCTGGAAATAATCACGGTCGCCCTTAACCTGTAACTGGGCATCCGGTATCACCTCAACACCTTGCCCGTCCTGGTTTACCCGCACCAGCTCACGACCATTGTCCGCCAGGCCAATGTAGCGGATCTGAGCAATATTGGGGTTATTGCGGGCGTAAGCAGAAAAGATGGTTTGCAGGCGGCTGACCCAGACCGGGTACGGTGTCGCCTCCCGCGGATCAATGCCGGCGTGTTGAGTTGCCCGCACAATGCCCTGTACCGGTGGCGTGGCGTGCAGGAATCGCACATGGCGTTCGGAGTCCAGCACGCTGCCCCGAACCACGTCTGCCTGCAACTCCGCAATACTCACCAGGTGTTCGGCGGTATCACGGTAAACCGACGTCTCCGCCCGTTGATAGGAAAACCAAACCAGTAACAGGAAAGCGAGAAAGACGGTGATCAGACTGGCAGCAAATCCTTTGTTGTCCAGATAAAACGTTGTCACAGGTCACATGGCCTTATGGAGACATCCTGACCTGAGTATAGAAGCCCTGCGCCGCGCTTCCAATGTCCGGCTTTTTACGATTCGACTCAGTGATTATTGTCTAATAGGGCACCAGCTCCAGAACATTGGCTACAAAGCGTTCCATATCGAAATCACCGGGCTGGGCACTGAAACCAAATCGAACAATGACCACATCACGGGACGGCACCGCCACCACATAGCGATCGAACGAACCGGCGAAGGCAAACGTATCCGGTGTTAAGCTTGGGAACAGGTTCTGCCCCAGATTCAGCCAGATGCCGGCCCCGTAATCGTAATTGGTAACACTGGGGGTCAGAGAATACGCCACCCACTGCGGAGACAAGACCGGCTCGCCGTTGAGCTCACCTTCGTGCATGTACAGCGAAGCCAGTGCCGCCCAGCCCCGTGTGGTAAGGTACACACCTTCCCCCAATAAAGGGGTCTCACCATCGGGTGAAAATTCCAGTACGAAATTTTCATCCAGATTCCAACCGGGATCAAACCACTGCTCCTGCCGCACCAGCGCACTGGCAATGTTCATATAATCGCCGCTGGAATAATTGAACGTGGTATTCGGCTCCCGGGCATAGGGCTTGATGGCGGCATAGGCTGCCGGATCGGCAGTATTGTAAAACATTTGCCCCTGATCGTTGTTGTCACCAAGGGACGCCTCGTTCCACAACAGACCACTGCTCATCCTGAGGCTGCTGTCCCAGGTAATGGCCGCCCGTTGATCCAGCTCCCAGCCGGGCAACAACAGGGCATCCTGCACCGCCAGCTGACTTTGCATTGCCAATCGACCCACCAGCAGGTTGGCAAAGCTCTTGGACATGGAGAAGCCCTTGAGGGGGGAATCGGGACCCAGGCCATCCCGATAGGCTTCAGCAATCACCTGATTGCCGTACAACACCAACATGGCGGTGGTGTGCTCCGGGGCTCCCACCGCTATTACCGAATCCAGATAGCGCTGTAACGCAGAATCCGGATTGGTCTGATCCACAAAGCCGGTTGCAGGAACGGCCGGGGCGGAATAGGTCGCGGAGGGTAAGGGTGTGGCACCGTATTCATTGCGGCAATCCACGGAGGTCGTATCTGTGAGGTGACGGGCCGTTTTGGTACTCAACCAGGGAAACCAGAAACTGTTCACCCGCACCTGGCCCGGCTCCAGTGTCACTTTCCAGCTGGGTTGAATGAGGGGGGCAACGTTGGTGACATAACCCACTGCGGCCCCTTGTTCATAGCCTTCCAGCCATAGCGAAGCACACACGTTTTTTGCCACATAACGCCCCAATAGAGGCAAATCCTTGGCGTTATCACATCCAGCTAATAAGCACGCCAGGAATACAAACATCCCTGTTTTTCTGATCATGACATCCCCAGTTGTCACTTCCCCATATTTCATCGCCAACTTTAATAACATTGCGGTGCGGACACAACCCGTAAGGAGTCGTGACGGCGCAATTGGCCATAATGGACATATGGGGCCGCTGGATTACAGAATGCATACAGTATTTGAGTTCATTTTTGATTCCATTATGGTTATTTTTATTCATATGCGAACAATAACGAAAACATAATCGCTGATGCGACCAAGGAGAGATCACCATGGCCCAAGTGCCACTGAGGGATGGAGAACAACTCAATGTTATTCGGCTGGGGCGGGGCAAGCCGGTGGTGCTGTTACACGGCTTTGGCTCCCGAGGCTCCCACTGGATTCCCAACGTACTGCCCTATACCCACCAGTTTGAATTTTTTCTACCGGATTTACGTGGTTTTGGCCGCTCCCATCACGCCAATCTCGACAACCTGGACGTCTTTGAGACCTACGCCAACGACGTCCAGGATCTGCTGGATCATTTCCAACTGGATGACGTCGTGCTGGGGGGTGTATCCACGGGGGCCTACACCTGCCTCACCTACAACCAGGTACATGGCTTCGACCGCATCGGCAAATACCTCAACATCGAACACGGTGCCAACAGCGCCCATTGCCCGGGCAAAGCCAATGGCATTTTCGGCGCACAACAGGCTGAATTATTCCAGCGTTTTGAAGAACTGCTGCAGCTCGCCAGGGAAGCCGGCAACGACGTGGGTTACTGGCAACTGCCCACTGAGATTCGGGAACGGTTCCGCGATACCGTGTCCCTGATCTATTGCATTGCCATGTATCGTGGCCTCACTCAGCGGGTGATTGAGTTGGCCGCCCGCTATGCCGAACCCCTGTTGACGCGCCACATGATGCCCGTTGAGAAATGGCAAACCTATCTCAACGTGATGCAGGCCTTTATGCACGGCCGCGACACCCGCCAGACCTTATCCGCGATCCAGGTACCCACTACGTTGATGATGGGGCGGCAATCCCGCTACTTCAGCCTGGAATCACAGCAGGAGCTGGCAGACCACATTCCCCACGCCAGAGTCGTCATTTTTGACAAGGCCGGACACGCCCCCATGGTGGATCAACCGATTAAATTTCAACGGGAATTTGGGCGCTTCCTTAAAAGCGGGGATTAAAAAAGCCGTTTTTAGAAGCAAACCTTTTTAAAGAGTGGCGGAAACAGAGAAATTTTCCGCCTGCTCCCGTTTCCCCTTTCCTCCCTTCAATCCTTTTCTACACTGAATAAGCAAGCCCGATTTTTCAGGATTCCACGACCCACGTAAAAAGGACTGAACATGCGCGTCAATATGCCGGTGACCCAAAAAGAGGTCAAGCTGGCCCCAGGCCAAACCATCGTATCCAAAACCAACCCCAAAGGCGTTATCACCTACATCAACCGGGATTTCATCGAAATCAGTGGCTACTCGGAAGCGGAGTTGATCGGGCAGGCTCACAACCTGATACGGCATCCGGACATGCCACAAGCCGCATTCAAAGATCTGTGGGCTACGGTACAGGCCGGCAAACCCTGGCGTGGTATGGTGAAGAACCGCTGCAAGAACGGCGACCACTACTGGGTGGAAGCCAACGTCACCCCGGTCTGGGCCAATGGCGAAGTGGTGGAATACATGTCGGTGCGCCACGCCCCAACGGCACAGCAGGTGCGCGACGCCGAGGCGCTTTATGCGCGCCTGAACGCAGGCGAGAACGTGGAGCCAGCACCCCAGGAAAAACTGTTTAATTACTTTCGCCAATTGCCCCTAAATGCCAAGCTGGGCTGGATCGTCGGCAGCTTCGCAGCGGTCATGGTAGCTGATTATCTGGTTAGCGGTCAGGCTTTGCCCTGGCCCTATCTGCTGACCCTGGGCCTCGGCGTGTTCGCCCTGTTCCAGTTCCTGCAGCGCTGTGTCATCAATCCCATGCAGGTCGCCTCGCAATCCCTGCTCAAAATCAGCAGCGGCAACTTTGATGTCAATCTGCCCATTGATCAAAACGATGAGACGGGGCGAGTGCTGCAGGGCATGCAGTGCATGAAAATAAAACTCAACTTTGAACTGGAGAATACCCAGCGCATCGCCAGCGAAGCACTGAGGGTTAAGAACGCATTGGATGTGTGTAACACCAATGTGATGTTGGCCGATCAGGATTACAACATCATCTACATGAACGCATCCCTCGACAGGATGATGAAAGTCGCCGAGCCTGACCTGAAAACAGCGCTACCCAATTTCGATGCTGATAAACTGATGGGCTGCAACATGGACATGTTCCACAAAGACCCATCACATCAACGCAAGATTCTGGATCAGGCCAAATCCACCCACAGCCAGGAAGTAAAAGTAGCGGGCCGCACCATCGTCATCACCGCAACCCCGGTGTTCGATGATAAAAAGCATCGCCTGGGAACGGTCATCGAGTGGTTGGATCGAACCGAGGCCCTGCGCGCCGAAGAAGAGCAGCAACGTATTGAACAGAAACGACTGGACGCCGAACGCAAGATCGCTGATGAAAACGCCCGCATCCGGCAGGCACTGGATTCGGTGTCCGCCAATGTGATGGTGGCCGATACCGACCTCAATATTGTCTACACCAACCAGGCCGTACTGGACATGATGCGCAATGCGGAATCGGACATTCAGAAAGAACTGCCCCGCTTCAGCGTCAATAAATTAATGGGGGCAAACATCGACATTTACCACAAGGATCCCAGCCATCAACGCCGCCTGCTGGGGTCGCTGAAGGAGCCGGTCAGCTCCGGATTCGTATTGGGTGGGCGTCATCTGCATGTACACGCCAGCCCGGTGAGTAACGATGCGGGTGAACCCATCGGCACCGTGGTGGAATGGCAGGATCGTACCGAAGAAGTGGCCATCGAGAAAGAACTGGATCACATGATCCGATCCGCTGCCATTGGCAATCTTTCACAACGGGCCACCACCCAAGGGCGCAGCGGCTTCTTCCTGGGCCTGAGCCAGGGCATTAACCAGTTGCTGGATATCTGTGAAGACGTGGTCAGCGAAATGGTTAACGTCATGGAAAAAATGGCCGAAGGCGATTTACGCCAAACCGTCAACAAGGAATACGAGGGTGAGTTCGGGCGCCTGAAAGACAACGTCAACAACACCATTCACCGACTGGTAACCATCGTCGGTGAAATCAATGAAGCATCGGCATCCGTATTACAGGGTGCCAATGAAATTGCTCATGGTAATGCCGATCTCAGCCAACGTACCGAAGAACAGGCTTCATCCCTGGAAGAGACCGCCTCCAGTATGGAAGAGATGACCAGCGTGGTAAAACAAAGCGCCGACAATGCCCGCCGGGTTGAAGAACTCTCCAACGTTACCCGCACCAACGCCACGCGCAGCGGTGAGGTGGCGCAAAAGGCGGTTGACGCCATCAACGCCGTCAATGAAAGCAGCAAGAAGATTGCCGACATCATCAGCGTGATCGATGAAATCGCGTTCCAAACCAATCTCCTGGCGCTGAATGCCGCGGTGGAGGCCGCCCGCGCGGGTGAACAGGGCCGGGGCTTCGCCGTGGTGGCCGGAGAAGTGCGCAATCTGGCGCAACGTTCCGCCAACGCCGCCCGCGAGATCAAGGAACTGATCAGCCTGAGCGTCAGCCAGGTGGAAAACGGCACTACCCAGGTCCAGGAATCCGGACGCATGCTCAATGAGATCATTACTTCCATAAACGATGTCAGTAAACTGATTTCAGAACTGGCGCAATCTTCACAGGAACAGACATCAGGAATCGAACAAGTGAATGTGGCGGTCAGCCAGATGGATGAAATGACTCAGCAAAACGCCGCGCTGGTGGAGCAGGCCTCCGCCGCCAGCGAGGCCATGGCTGACCAGGCTCGCCGACTGGGAGAACAAATCGCCTTCTTTAAAATCAGTTAACAGCCGGGCACTATGTGACTCAGCAATTGATGACTGGTATTAACTGGGGGCGATGAATGACCCGTCGCCCCAGGTGAATAAGGAGGGTATGGTTACTCATTAGAAGAGCCAGCATTGCGACAATCCATTGCAATGAGGTAATCGGGTTGGTGTTGAAATTTGCAGATTGATAAAAAATAACGGCAATGCAATAAGCCGACACAGTAGCCCATGACATGATAAAACCCGCCCAGAAACGATTGGTCTCTTTGATAACAGCACCCAGTGTGGCAACGCAGGGGGAATAAAGCAATACAAAGAGCAAATAGGAAAACGCACCGGCTGCACCATTGAATAAGGTGCTCATCTTTGTGAGTGTGGTTAACGTAACACCTTGTTCTTTTGCTGCAATATCTTTATTCGTAAATTCGTTGACCTGAATTCCCAGGGGATCGGCTATTTGAGCCGACAGATTCCATAAATTCTTGGGCACACTCCCCATAGCTTCGCGCAAAGTGTTCGTGATATGTGCTGGATCCGGCGGTTGCCTGTGACTTTGTGTTTGATCCAATCGGGTATAAAGGGAATCCAGCGTCCCTACGACCACCTCTTTTGCGAATAAACCGGTAAAAAGTCCAACGGTAGCGGGCCAGTTGTTCTCATCCACTCCCATGGGCTTCAGAATCGGTGTAATTTGTTTGCCAATGGTACTTAATATCGAGTGGTTGTTCTGGTTGCTGTAAAACCGACCATCGGTACCCATACTGCTCAATAGGTTCATTAAGAACGCTACAATAACAATGGCTTTTCCGGCTCTTAGCATAAACCCTTTTAATCGCTGCCAGGTATGCAGATAGATGCCGCGAGCGGTAGGCAAATGATAGTTCGGCAGTTCGAGAATAAATGGCGTTGAATGGGTTTTTATCAGAAATTTTTTTAGAATCAAACCTGTTAACAGGGCAAGACCAATGCCGGACAAATACAATGCAAACACTATATTCTGACCGTTTTCAGGAAAGAAGACAGCGGCAAATAGAACGTAGACGGTTAAACGGGCACCACATGACATAAAGGGTGCCATCATAATGGAAAGTAGACGGTCGTTTTGATGATCCAGCGTTCGCGATGCCATCACTGCGGGTACATTACACCCAAAGCCGACAATTAAAGGCACGAAAGCTTTGCCGGGAAGCCCCATACTCACCATCAGGCGATCAATGATAAAAGCGGCGCGGGCCATATAGCCAGAGTCTTCCAGAAAAGACAGAAACAGGAACAAACATGCAATGGTGGGTATAAACGACGCAACCAACTGAATGCCACCACCCACCCCATTTGAGATCAATACGATCAACCAGTCAGGGCTGTTCACCGCGCTTAGAAGTAACGCTGTACTCTCTACAAATAGGGCTTTTGCAATGCCATCGAATAATTCAATAAAGGCACCCCCTATATTGATAGTGAACAGAAACAAGCTGTACATGACACCAAGAAAAATTGGAAAGGCCGACCACCGGTTCAGCAATAATTGATCCAGCTGCCATGCTGGCCTGGAATCATCATTTAAGTGTTGGTGACAGCAGGCTTGAACAATATTATCAATCTGTTGATATCGGTCGCTGGCCGTGACCTGAGTAAAATCATTACCGGCCGTTCCTGCTGGGCTTGCCCAATACAAACTGACTACTTCTTTCAGTGCACTAATACCCTGACCCTTACTGGCATTAGCGGGCACTACCGGACAGCCAAGCGCATCGCTTAAGGCGGTGCAATCAATGTTGATATTCTGGCTTGTAGCAACATCCACCATATTCAAGACAACGATAACTGAATGGCCGTTGGCGAGTAGTTGAGTGGTTAAAAATAGGCTCCTCGCCAAACAACTGGCATCAATCACATTGATCAACAGGTCATGGTTACGTTGCTCTAGGTATTTGCGTGTGATTTGGGTATCTAACCCTGTGTCTCCCTCGGGCTCGTTAAGATCGTACAATCCAGGGAGGTCAATGAATTCAAACACACGATCGTCAATGCGGGCCTGGCCGGACTTCTGTTCAACTGTAACACCGGGCCAGTTTCCTACTTTCTGGTGAGCGCCGGTAAGGGCGTTAAATACGGTGGTTTTACCACTGTTCGGGTTACCGACCAAACTGATTTTGGGCATCTTTCTCATCGTTTAATGACCCTTAAGCCTGATGCCTCCTGCTTGCGTAAGCCTAAGCTGAAACCCCGCAGTCGAATTTGCATTGGGTCACCTAAGGGTGCTATTCGCTCCACACAGAACCAGGTACCCACCGTAAGCCCCATGGATTCAAGATGCTGTTGGTAATCATGTGGTACATCACGGTACTCAACAAGCTGGGCTGATTCTCCAGGTTTTAATGAACAGAAAGAAATAGTCATGGTAGGAGCCTATCGGGCAAATGATAATGAGAACTATTATAATATGACTTGTGTGATGGTTGTGTTGATCTAAATCAAGAGCGGTACACAGCAATGGGTTAGCCTGCGCCTTCATGAACGTATTGGTTGTAGGTGCAGGATTAGCTGGGCTATCAGCGGCGTGGCATTTGGCGGCGGCGGGAGTGACTGTCACCGTAGTGGAGGCGCGCGAAGGTGTCGCCTTGGAAACGAGTTTTGCAAATGGGGGCATGCTCACACCAAGCATGGCGGATCCTTGGAACCATCCTGGTGTGCTTGGTAAACTGCTACGCTGGTTAGGGCGTCAGGATGCACCCATAGTTGTGCGATGGTCGGTGCTGCCAGCCCTATGGCGCTGGGGGTTGCTGTTTCTTAAAAACTCTTCGAGCAAAAAGCACAGCTATCATACCATGCTGAATATGCGGCTTGCGCACTATAGCTTGATCACACTGTCAAAACTCGCGGAGCATTTGCCCTCAACTTTCGAACTTGCCAAGAAAGGTACGATTAAGTTGTTCAGTGATCGCACTGAATTAAACTACTTTCATCGTATTGCACAGGCCTATGAGCAAGAAGGGCTTCGGTTCCAGTTACTGTCCGCAAATCAGCTTGAATCGTTGGAACCTTGTTTAGCAGGTTCAGCTGGTCAATTCGCCGGTTCATTGTTTTACCCCAATGACCAGTCGGGAGATGCTCATTTATTCTGTCGCTCGCTCGCCCATGGGTGTGAAGCTAAAGGCGTTCAATTTCACTTTAACGCGCCTATCACTAAACTGAATGTAAAAAAAGGTCGGCTGGTAGGTGTTTCCGGCACCCTGGGTGATATCAGATGTGATGCCTGCGTATTGGCGGCGGGTGCCACCTCGCCAATGCTGACACAGGATCTTGGCTTTCATTTACCACTACAGCCTGTCAAGGGGTATTCTATTACGCTTGAAGGACAGCAGGCGCTTTATCCTGAAAGACCTTTAATTGATGACCATTATCATGTTGCGATAACGCCGCTAGGTAGTCGATTACGAATTGCGGGAACCGCAGAATTAGCCGGTTTTGATAAAACGCTGGTCGCTCAGCGGATCAACCTGTTACGTGATTATGTATCTCGTTTGTTGCCAGACGTTACGGTGCCAACAAATTTTGATGATTGTCAGGCTTGGGCCGGGCTTCGGCCCATGACACCCGACGGTATACCGTTGCTGGGCAAGACACCCATTCAGGGTTTATATCTAAACAGTGGTCATGGTCATTTGGGGTGGACCGGGGCTGCGGGTTCGGGCCAGCTAATCGCCGATTTGGTATTGAAACGTTCACCCATGATAATGACTGAACCCTATGCTTTGAGTCGATTTCATTAACCCCAGGGTCTACTGACTCGGATGGGAAGTACAATATGATCAAGAATTCGCTGTACAACGGTATCGAGCAAATCGTCTATTGTTTTCGGGTTTGAATAAAATGAAGGCATGGCAGGCAATATAGTGGCGCCATACTGGGAAAGGGTAAGCATGTTACTCAGATGAATAGTGGAAAGCGGCGTTTCTCTTGGAACAAGAATAAGTTTTCCGTTTTCCTTAAGTACAACATCGGCGGCTCGTTCAATTAGGTTGTTGCTGGCACCACAAGCAATAGCGCTTAGCGTGCCCATGCTGCAAGGGCAAACCACCATTTGTTTGGGGGCTGACGAGCCGGAAGCGACAGCGGAGAACCAGTCGTTCTCCGTTGGAAAGCGTACAGTGTCGAGTGAGCAATCCAGGCGTTTCTCCAGGAACGACGGAATGCTCGAATCGGTCTTGGGAAACGTTGCATCAAATTCAGTTTCCATAACCACTTTACTTGCGGTAGAGAACAAACAATAAACCGTCATTTTTTCACGGGCTAAAAGCTGTAATAAACGCAGGCCATATTGAGAACCGCTGGCACCTGTAATTGCAAGAGTAATCATTGTTCTGTCTTGTTCCTGCCTTTTATCGCTTATGTCGGATTCGATCCATCTTTTCATAATTTTTTATTATGTGGTTGATGTAGATCAACAAGCTATAGGGTGCTGAGATTACCATCGTACTTCGAGAGGAAGTATTGATGGGATTTTCAGACTTACGGGATTTTCTAAACCAGTTGGAAGATGAGCGTCAGTTGGTGCGTATTAGCCAACCTATTAGTACAAGATTAGAAATGACAGAAGTATCGTCACGGGTATTGGCACAAGACGGGCCAGCCCTTTGGTTTTCTGCTCCCACGGGGTTTGATATTCCCGTTGTAACGAATTTATTTGGTACGCAAGATCGTATAGCCAGCGCTATGGGGTTGGCGAGTCCAGCCGATGTCCGTCTGCTCGGCCGTTTGTTGGCGGAACTAAAAACCCCGAAGCCACCCGAAAAGTTGCAAACCATTTTTAGTCAACTGGGGTTACTGAAAAGCGCGTTGCATATGCAGCTTAAAGAGAGCCGCCACGGTGCTTGTCAGCAAGTGATTGTTGACAAAAAATCGGTTGATCTGGCGCAGCTTCCGGTACAATGGTGCTGGCCTGAGGATGCTGGGCCACTAATAACCTGGCCTTTGGTAGTGACCAAAGGGCCGTTAAAGCCGCGCTTGAATGTTGGTGTTTACCGTTTACAGGTTATTGGCCGAAATCGTGTTATTGTCCGCTGGCTGTCACACCGTGGTGGTGCGCTGGATTATCAAGCCTGGCAAAAAAAATACCCCAAGAAACCCTTCCCTATTAGCGTGGTTATTGGTGCTGATCCGGCCATGTTGTTGGCTGCGGTCACGCCTATTCCCGATACACTTTCTGAATACTCTTATGCAGGGTTACTGCGGGGCGCCAGAACTAATTTGGTGAACTGCATTGGTAATACCTTAAAAGTACCAGCCAATGCCGAGTTTGTATTTGAAGGTTATCTAATGCCCGGTGATGAAGCCATGGAAGGGCCTTTTGGTGACCACACAGGGTACTATAATGAGCAAGCCAAATTTCCCGTGATGACGATCGAACGTATCACTCATCGTGCCAATCCTGTGTATTTAAGTACCTATACCGGACGGCCTCCCGATGAGCCTTCGGTGCTGGCGGAAGTGATGAACGAGCTTGTTGTGCCAATGCTGGCTGAGCAATTCCCCGAAATCGTGGATTTTTATTTACCACCCGAAGGGTGCTCTTATCGCATAGCGGTAATCAGCATTCGCAAGCAGTATCCAGGGCACGCACAACGAATAATGATGGGAGTCTGGGGTTTTTTGCGCCAATTCATGTATATAAAGTACATCATCGTTGTTGACGAGGATATTTGCACGCGGGATTGGTCTGATGTCATTTGGGCCATAACCACACGTACTGATCCACGCAGGGATTGCACCATTATGGATAACACGCCCATTGATTATTTGGATTTCGCTTCACCGGTATCGGGGCTTGGCTCCAAACTAGGTTGGGATGCCACCAATAAATGGCCAGGAGAAACGCAGCGAGAATGGGGTATTCCTATTCGCCAGAGTGATGCTGTAGTTAGAAAAGTTGATCAGTTGTGGGAAACATTGGGGGTGTAATCGTGGAACTGGTGTGTCCAGCAGGCAATTTTCCTGCATTGAAAGCTGCCGTTGATAACGGCGCTGACGCAGTTTATCTTGGTTTAAACAACAAGACCAACGCTCGTTTCTTTCCGGGATTGAATTTCAAAGCGACTCGCCTGGAGACGGTTGTTGACTATGCAAAATCGCGGGGAGTGAAGGTTTTTCTGGCCATTAATACCTACCCTGAAGAAGCCATGTTTCGACATTGGTGTGAAGCGGTGGATTGTGGTGCCGAGCTGGGTGTGGATGCTTTAATAATCGCGGACCTCGGAGTACTCGATTATGCCACGGAACATTACCCGCAGATCAATCGGCATTTATCTGTTCAAGGCTCTGCCACCAATAAGCCTGCGCTTGATTTTTATCACTCTAATTTTGGCATAAAGCGAGCGGTTCTGCCTCGTGTGCTTTCCCTAAAGCAAGTACAACGGCTTGCGGATAAGTCCAGTGTTCCATTAGAAGTGTTTGGGTTTGGGTCGTTATGCATCATGGCGGAGGGTCGCTGTTATCTGTCTTCTTATTTGACGGGGGATTCGCCCAACAATAGTGGCGTCTGCTCGCCCGCCCACGCGGTGCAATGGAAAAACAAGGGAGATCAATTGGAAACCCGTTTAAATGGAATATTGATTGATGTCTATGAGCCCGATGAGCCGGCTGCGTATCCAACATTGTGTAAAGGGCGCTTCCATATTAACGGCAATCTGATTCACGCATTAGAGGAGCCCACCAGTCTTAATGCCTTAAATCTAATTCCTGAGTTATCCGCTGCAGGTATAGCGGCGATCAAAATTGAAGGCCGCCAACGCTCACCCGCTTATGTTGCAGCGGTAACCCAGGTATGGCGAGAAGCATTGGATGACTTTGAAAAAACAACCGAACTCTGGCAGCCTCAGCAACGTTGGATGCAGTTACTATCAGATTTGTCTGAAGGGTCACAGACAACATTGGGAGCGTACCACCGATCATGGCAATAACACCGCAAATATCCGTAGCACCCGTTCCCTACTTTTGGTCACGAAACGATTACCTGGACTATTACGCACGGATTGCTGAACTACCGGTTGACGTTGTTTACGTGGGGGAGACAGTCTGCTCCAAACGAAAAGCACTGTCGATCTCCGATTGGCTTGATATCGCCGCTGTGTTACGGGATCTAGGAAAGCAAGTAGTAATGTCCACGCTGACGCTTATTGAATCAGAATCAGAAATCAGTTATCTACGGAGCCTTTTAAAGGCATCAGACTATTGGATTGAAGCTAACGATATGGCTGCCGTGGAAATAGCTCATTCACTGCGGCGCCCCTTTGTGGCAGGCACCGCCTTAAACGCTTATAACTTAAATACCTTAAAGTGTTTAAGGCGGTCCGGGATGCAGCGTTGGCAACCACCTGTGGAAATTTCCCGAGATGCCCTTAA
>DKQK01000070.1:30353-44565 GCA_002471665.1 Gammaproteobacteria bacterium UBA7310 | reverse complement strand
GGCCATCGCTGTTCAGCCACATATGGGCGCCGTAGTGTTTCGCTACCGGTGACGGGCTGGTGGCGAAGCTGACCCAGTCTTCCGAGAGCACCTGGTTGTCATTCCAGCGGCCTTTTTGCAGATACAGTTGGCCGATGCGGGCCCAATCCCGCGCCGGCATATAGCCGTAGGCGCCACCGACAAAATTGCCACTGGCATCGAACTCGATAATGGCATGGATGATGTTGATGGCGTGGAACAGACGCTGCTGATAGAACTCGTACACCGCCTGCTGGGTGCCACCGACGGCTGACTGGATTGCTGCCGCCAGACGGTTGGTTTCCGCAGTGGAATATTTGAACTCGGTATAGGGTGGCATCACCACCGGTTGGTTCACGGCGTAGGCGTATTGATCACTCTCCCGGTACAGCATCTGGGTGACATCGGAAAAGCCGGAATAATCCTCGTTCACTTCCAGGCCGGATGACATGTGCAACAGATGCTGGAGGGTGATGCTGTCTTTTTCGGTATCAGACCAGCCCGGCACCGGAGCGGGCGCGTTCAGTTTGAAAGTGCCGTCATCCACCAAAATACCCGCCAGCGTTCCGGTAATGGTTTTGGTCATGGACCACCCCGGCAGGAGGGTTTCCCGGGTGACGCCGAGGGCATAGCGCTCGGCAATCAACTGACCCTGGTAGGCCACTACCACGGCAGTCGTCAATACGGTTGCTCCGGGCGGTTCGCTGAAGGTTACGTCAAGGGTGTCCTGCAGGCGTTCAATATCAACACCCGGCACCCGGCTGAGCGCGTTGCTGGCACCATAGGGCCAGGCTTCATCGGCTGGCAGGGTGGGTGGCGTCAGGGGGGCAAAGGGCAGGGCGTTGACTGCGTCCACGGGTTGATCAACCAGCAGCGTACAGCCCTTGCCGGGCCGGTACACGGCAGTGGCACTGCCGGCGCCTTCGCCAAAGATGATGTCCTTCACCTGCACTGTTTTACGCTCGGCATCAATGGCCAGGTCCCATATCCAGGGCAAGGGCTCCACCTTGGGCGCAATGAAGGTATCACGCACCAGGTCTTCGTCCAGGCCACTGGTAAAAATAAAGGAGCAAAGATGTTTGGCTGAGTAGCCTTTACCGATGGGCAGATCATCCATCAGATCGCATCCGGTCAGGCCGAACATCAGGCAAAGCGCAGAGAATCGAATCAGTGTAGACATATTCTTGTTTTTATAATTATCAGTGAGTTATTCATAACAACACTCTATGGTGCGCAGTATACACATTATCGCCGTAACACCGACAGCTTTCATGCATCTAACTCTGTGATACTTCTGTGACGGATTTCTGTTATTGGTAATAAAAAAGGCGGCGAATGCTATGGAAAAGTCCATTTTGCTGGTTGAGGACGAAAAAGATATTGCCCAACTGTTGCAACTGCATCTGGTGGATTGTTGTGCTGAAGTGGTTTGGGTGGATAACGGCCATGAGGGGCTCAGGAATGCATTGCAGCGTTCCTGGGATCTGATCATTCTGGATTTGCGGTTGCCGGGCATCAGCGGCCTGGAAATCTGTCGGCAGGTGCGCAGCAGCCAGTCCTATGTACCGATCCTGATGTTGACAGCAAAGTCCACTGAGCTGGACCGGGTGCTGGGATTGGAAATCGGTGCTGATGATTATGTGACCAAGCCTTTTTCGGTGCAGGAACTGGTGGCCAGGGTAAAGGCAATTTTTCGTCGCTGTGATGCCATGGGACGGGCTGTGTCTCAGCACGAAGAGGGCGCCACCCTGGTGGCAGGGTCCATCGTGCTGGATGTGGACAAACGCCAGGTCCTGCAGGAGGGCAGCGCAGTGGAGTTAACCGCCAAGGAGTTTGATTTGTTGCACCACTTTCTCAGCCACCCAGGTCGCGTGTTCAGTCGCACGCAGTTGCTGGATTCAGTTTGGGGGTATGGCCACGATGGTTATGAGCACACTGTCAATTCGCACATAAATCGTCTGCGTTCAAAAATAGAACCGGATCCCGCCAAGCCCACCCATATTTTAACGGTATGGGGTGTAGGGTATCGATTTGGGCAGTAGTCATGTTTAAGCGGCTTTATATCAAAATTGCATTGGGGCTGGTGTGTGTCTTTGTGGTGGTGGGCGCGCTGGTGCTGTGGTTCACCAGTGAGGCCATGAACCGTTATTCTCAGGCCGTCACTCAGCGTTTGAATGAATCGGTGGCCATGTATGTCAGCGATGAACTGCAGTTGATCGCCAATGGTATTGCCAATACCGATGCGCTGAAGCAGTTGGCCCATCATGCCATGATCATTAATCCTTCCATCGAGGTATATCTGCTGGATTTGAGCGGCCGGATTCTGGCCCATGCCCTGCCGCAGGATCAGGTGTTGCGCAAACGGGTGGATCTGGCACCGGTATTGAGGTTTTTGCGGGGCACCGCAGCCTTGCCGGTGCTGGGGGATGATCCCGGAAGCTTAGCCGGGCGTAAAGTTTTCAGTGCCCATGAAGTGCGTTTCAATAACAAGCCGGAGGGGTACATCTATATCGTATTACAAGGCAAGCGGCAGGATGTGGTGGAGGACTCCATCGTGCAGAGCCAGGTGTTCAGGGTCAGTGCGCTGGCTGTGCTGGGGTGTCTGGCGTTTGGCTTGCTCAGCGCACTGCTCTTGTTCTACCGCTTTACCCGCCGGCTGCAGCATCTGTCGTGGCAGGCCGAGCAGTTTTTTAATGATCATCCAACGGATCAGGAAAACATTGCGCCACACGGAGACGAGTTGCAGCAGTTGGAGGCGGCGATCCAGGCGATGCAGGGCCGCATCACCAGCCAGGTGGAGCAGATTCGGCAGGCAGATGATATGCGGCGTGAGTTGGTGGCAAACATTTCCCATGATTTACGAACCCCGCTTACCAATATGTTGGGCTACATTGAAACACTGTTGCTGAAGCACAACGAACTCAACGGGGAACAGCAGTTGCAGTATCTGGAAATCACCCGCAACCATGGCCAGCGTCTAGGGCGCCTGGTGGCCGATTTGTTTGAGTTGGCGAAGCTCGATAGCAATGCCGTGGAGCCGCGCAAAGAGCCGTTCTCCATGGCTGAGCTGATCCAGGATGTGGTGCAGGATTTTTCCATGCGAGCCGATGAGGCGGGCATTGAACTCAGGGTAACCGGCGATCTTGATGATACCCGGGTGAACGCGGATATTCGCTTGATCGAACGGGTGATTGAGAACCTGCTTGATAATGCTTTGCGTCACACACCCCGTGGCGGCGGGGTGGTGATACAGATTCAACGCATGCAATCCGGTGTCAGGGTTTCCGTCAGCGATACCGGAGACGGCATTGCACAGCAGGATATCCCCTATGTGTTTAATCGTTTTTTTCACGTCAAGGATGCCCGTCAGCAGTCCCTGACTTCCACTGGATTGGGCTTGGCAATCGTGAAACGCATTCTGGATCTGCACTTGAGTTCAATCAAGGTGCAGAGCCAGTTGCATCAGGGCACAACCTTTGAGTTCGAACTCAGTGGATAAAAACAGGTTGTGATACTTTTGTGAGAAACCGGTGAGGGCTGCGTGACAACTTGAGTTCATTATGGTGAGGGCAGGCAAGGTCGCTTGCCAGGAAACCCTATAAAAACTCGAGGATTGTGCTTATGAAAACCGGAATTACGTTAGGGGCAGTTATTGCATTGTCATTTGCCGGAGTTGCCAATGCGGAAAGCCATGAGGCCCAGTATGAGGTCACCGTTACCAACATCACCAAGGGTGTCAAATTTACACCGTTCATTGCCGCAGCCCACAGTGCCGCGCTGAGTTTTTTTGAAATCGGGGAAAGCGCAACTGACGAGATCGCGCAGATTGCAGAAGGCGGCAACATTGCACCCATGCAAACCCTGTTGGATGGGTCGGCCGCTGTGTTCGGTACCGCTTCCACCGGCGGGTTATTGATGCCCGGTGAATCAGTAAGCTTTGAATTAACCACGCCTGTCTATGGGGTGTGGTGGGGCAAGCTGAGTCTGGCGGCGATGTTGTTACCCACCAATGATACCTTTGTCAGCCTGAATGGGGTGCGTTTGCCCCGGCATGGCAGTGTCAGCTATCTGGCCGATGCCTACGACGCCGGCAGTGAACCCAACGATGAGCTTTGTGCCAGTGTGCCGGGGCCAACCTGTGGTGGTGAGGGCTACTCGCCAGCGGTGGATGGTGAAGGTTTTGTCTATCCGGCACCGGGTACCCATGGGGAAGGCGACTTGAGCGTGGCCCAGTTTGGTTGGTCCGGCCCGGTTGCCAAGGTTACCATCACGCGCCTGGACTGATATCAAACAGACACACAATGCTGATGATGGTGGCGGCCCCAATGAGCAAGTTCATGGGCAGGCCCGCCTTGAGAAAATCCCGAAAAGAATAGTTGCCGGGGCCGTAGACCATCAGATTGGTTTGATAGCCCAGTGGTGTGGCGAAGCTGGCCGATGCTGCCATCATAATGGTGAGCACAAAGGGTATCGGATCATGGCCTGTTTGCCCGGTGATTTGCAGTACCACCGGCAACATGAGAATGGCCGCGCCATTGTTGGTGATGGATTCCGTCAGTAATGAAACTGCCAGGTAGAGTGTGATCAGCAACAACACGGGATTGTTTGAGCTGATGTGAATGATCAGCATAGCCAGTTGCTGCGCCGCACCGGTTTTATGCAACGCGGTGCCCAGGGCGAACGAGGCACCGATGGTGATCAGCACCGGCAAGTCCAGGCTGCGATGGGCCTGGGCCACAGAGCAGCAACCCAATGCGATCATGGCCGCGGCCCCCAATAGGGCGGCATTAAGTATACTGGTCAGTCCAAAGGTGACGCTGATGATGACAGTAGCCAATATCAGCCAGGCCAGGGTGGCCTTGTTGTGGCGTACGGATTCCCGTCCCAGATCGCTGACCAGCAGGAAGTCGCGATTGAGCCGTTGTTGCCGGACAAAATTCGGGCGTGCCTCCAACAGCAGGGTGTCACCGGCCCGCAATCGAGTGGCCCCCAGATTTTGTGCCACCCGTTCACCGTTGCGGGCCACCGCCAATACCACGGCGCCATAGCGATCCCGGAACTGGCTGTCCTTGATGGTCAGGCCCAACACGGCGGAGTGGGGCGACAGCACAACCTCCACCAGGCAGCGCTCGGGCCGGTCCAGTTCCAGGGGCGTTTCATCCTGATGATTGGACGGCAGGATACCGCGAATGGCCAGTAGATCGGACAGGGCATCCGTATCTCCGGCAAAGGTCAGTCGATCACCA
This sequence comes from Gammaproteobacteria bacterium UBA7310, assembly GCA_002471665.1. Classification (GTDB taxonomy): domain Bacteria; phylum Pseudomonadota; class Gammaproteobacteria; order Pseudomonadales; family Ketobacteraceae; genus Ketobacter. The sequence continues at coordinate 39,301 of DKQK01000070.1, read as the reverse complement.
CCTTTCAATGTTTCCAACGGTGATACAGCGGTGAGCAGGCTGCCATCCCGTTCGATTTCCGCCAGAAACAGGCGCTTCAGATTACGCAACCCGGCTTCAGAAATGGTTTTTCCCACCAGGGGCCCGTTGCTGTCCACCACCACGTCGAGGGTAAACTCCCTGAGTTTGGCAAAGGCCTGTTGCCTATGTTTGTGGGGCAGCAAACGGGGTACCACCCAGATCAACAGCAGCAGGCCGAACAGCGCTACCGGCAGACCAACCACGGTGATGGAAAACAGACCCAGGGGCTCGTTGCCGGTGAGTTCTGCGTACTGACTGCTGACCACCAGATTGGTGCTGGTGCCGATCAGCGTGAGGGTGCCGCCCAATATGGAGGCGTAACTTAACGGTATCAGCAGCTTGGAACTCGGTATGTCTATTTTCGTTGCCCAACTGCGCACGGTGGGAATCAGTGTTGCCACCACGGGGGTGTTGTTGAGAAACGCACTGAGCACCATCACCGGAGCGCACAGGCGCAGTGTGGCCAGGGTGGTGGATCGGGGTTGCCCCAGCAATCGGTTTTCGATGGTGTGTATGGCGCCGGAGCCCTGCATGCCGGCGGCAACAATAAACAGGGCCGCCACCGTCATCAGGCCGGGATTGCTGAAACCCCGCAGCGCTTCATCGGCGCTCAGCACACCACTGACGCTGAGCACCGACAGCGCCGCCATCATCACCAGATGAGGGGAAAGCTCGGTGATGATCAGCGTTGTCAGCACCGCTATAAGCAGCCCGATGGTCAACCATGCTTCCCAGGCCATAAAACCGGGTTACCCGTGCTGGCTCAGGCTCTTTGCGCCAGTTTTTGCCGTGCCCGTCCGGCGGCGGCGCGCACCTGGTCGGGTGCCGTGCCCCCCAGGTGATTGCGGGCGTTTACCGAGCCTTCCAGGGTCAATACCTCGAATACGTCGTCGCTGATGATATCGCTGAACTGCTTCAGTTCCTGCAATGACATTTCCGCCAGATCCTTTTGCTGGGCCACGCCATAACCCACGGCTTTGCCCACCACCTCATGGGAATCCCGGAACGGCATGCCTTTTTTCACCAGGTAATCGGCCAGGTCGGTGGCGGTGGAAAAGCCGCGTCGGGCCGCTTCCCGCATGTTGTCTTTCTTGACCTGCAGGGCCGGCATCATGTCCGCGTAGGCGCGCAGGCAGTTGAACAGGGTGTCCACGGTGTCGAACAGGGGCTCTTTATCTTCCTGATTATCCTTGTTGTAAGCCAGGCACTGGGATTTCATCAGGGTCAACAGGGAAATCAGGTGCCCGTTGACGCGGCCGGTTTTGCCGCGCACCAGCTCCGGTACATCGGGGTTTTTCTTTTGCGGCATGATGGAGGAGCCGGTGCAGAAGCGGTCCGGCAGATCCACAAAATCAAATTGCGCCGAGGCCCACAGCACCAGCTCTTCCGAGAACCGTGACAGATGGGTCATGGCCAACGCCGCCGCGGCACAGAATTCGATGGCAAAGTCGCGATCGCTGACACCGTCCAGTGAGTTCTCGCAAATGCCGTCAAAACCCAGCAGTTTGGCGGTAATGGTACGGTCGATGGGGTAGGTGGTGCCGGCCAGGGCGGCGGAACCCAGGGGCATGCGATTGACCCGTTTACGGCAGTCCAGCAACCGCTCGTGATCGCGGAACAGCATTTCATTCCAGGCCAGAATGTGGTGGCCGAAGGTGACCGGTTGCGCGGTTTGCAGATGGGTAAATCCCGGCATGATGGTATCTGCCTCACGCTCGGCCAGCTCCACCAGCCCGGTTTGCAGGCGGGTCAACTCGCTGAGGATGGCGTCAATGGCGTCCCGCAGGTACAGGCGTATGTCGGTGGCCACCTGATCGTTGCGGGAGCGGCCGGTATGCAGTTTTTTGCCGGTGGTGCCGATGCGCTGGGTCAGGTGGGCTTCGATGTTCATATGCACGTCTTCCAGGGCCACCGACCACTGGAACTCGCCGTTGCGGATCTCCTGGCGAATGGCTTCCAGGCCATCAATGATGGTGGTTTTCTCTGCCTCGCTCAGTACACCCACCTGGGCCAGCATGGTGGCGTGGGCAATGGAGCCGTTGATATCCTGCTCGGCCATTTTCTGGTCAAAGTCCACCGAAGCGGTGAACACCTGGACAAAGGCATCCGTGGCTTCGGTGAAGCGCCCGCCCCATTGGATGTTCTGTGTGGGCGGGTTGCTGGACTTGGTGTTGGAAGCGTCTGACATGGTGAATCCTGTACGGGTAATTTACACTCGGCCAAAGCGGGTTTGGCTTATACTGATTGGAATGCTTCGTCTGTTTCCAGGTGACCGCGAAGCGCCAAAATGCGAAGCCGCGAGTATATCACGCAGCCATTGACAAGCCATAAGGACCCACCACGGAATGAGCAAGTCGGTAAAAGCCCACCCGGAGCAGGAGGAAACCTTCTTCCTGCCGGATCTCTGCGATCGCCAGTCGGTGTTCTTTCTGGTGATCATCGCCGAGTTGTTTTCACTGGTCATTGTCATGGTGGACAGCAGCCTGTTCGGCTTTGACTGGATGCAGTTGGGGCTGGTGTCCCTGTTTGTGCAGTGGGTGGCCCTGTCCAGCGCCGGGATTCTGTGCAAACTGCGGGGCTATCTGCGTACCTTGCCCCAGCAGCGGGCGGTGTTGATCAGCTATCTGCTGATACCGGCCAATACCTGGATCATGAGCGCCATCAGCCAAACCTGGTTCAGCTTCAACCCCAACCAAACCATTGCGGGAATTCTGTTTTCCAACCCGGTGCTTACCCATGTGGCCATTGCCGCCATCATCGGCGGCCTGGTGATCCGCTACTTTTACCTGCAGGCCATGCTGATTGCCCGCCGCCAGTCTGAATTGCTGCACCGCATACAGGCCCTGCAATCCCGCATTCGCCCCCATTTTCTGTTCAACAGCATGAACATCATTGCCAGCCTTATCGAAACCGATCCGCGCACGGCGGAAACCGTGGTGGAGGATCTGTCGGCCCTGTTTCGTGCCAGTCTCAACCATGTGGGCAATCAGGTGCCGCTGAATGAAGAGATCGACCTTTGCAACAAGTACCTGAATATCGAGAAGCTGCGGCTGGGCAAGCGGCTGGATGTGCAGTGGGAGATCCGTAGCGTACCGCAGCAGGTGCGCATCCCCCTGTTGACCCTGCAGCCCCTGCTGGAAAATGCGGTACTGCACGGTGTGCAGCCCCTGCCGCAGGGCGGTATCGTGGAAATCCTGGCCAGTTATTCCCATGGGGTGTTCGAGATCACCATCACCAACCCCTATGTGGCGAAAGCCGGTGTTATGGAGCCCCATGGCAACCGCATGGCGCTGGAGAATACCCGCAACCGTCTGGCGGCCTTGTACGGTGATCGTGCCAAGCTGACCGGTTACGCCGAAGGTAATCGCTACATCACCCGGCTTTCCTACCCCTACCCGGTAACGAATACCGCCAAGTGACCTGTGAGATCTGGGAATTCATGGCTATTTGTGGTCTTTAAAGTATACAAAACACCCAAAAAGGTTGAAGTGGTGCTCTATTCTCAGGGCGGTTCCATGCTAAGGTTACAGGTATGGCGATGATTAAATCACCTGAGTCGCGCACCTGAAAAACCAGAACAATAAGAGAAGTGTGGCCCGATGATCCGAGTGTTGATATGTGATGATGAGCCTCTGGCCCGTGACCGGTTACGGCGTATGCTGGAGAAGGTGCCGGCAACCCTGTGCGTGGGGGAGGCGGAAAACGGTCAGGAACTCCTGGAAATGGTACCCAAGGTCTACCCGGACCTGATTCTGCTGGATATCCGCATGCCTGGCATGGATGGTCTGCAGGCCGCATCCCGCCTCAGTGACAGCGACAGCCCCCCCGCCATCATCTTCTGTACCGCCTACGATGAACACGCCATTGAGGCTTTCAAGGTGAATGCGGTGGATTACCTCATGAAACCGGTACGGCAGGATGATCTGGAGGCAGCCCTCAACAAGGCCGGCCGCATCAACAAGGCACAGATGAATGCCGTACGCCGGGAGCTGGGGGACGACAGCGATCCCGACAACAAGGAAAGGGAATACATCAGCGCCCGCAGCCGGCGCGGTATCGAGCTGATCCCGGTGGCGGATGTGCGCTACTTCCTGGCCGATCAGAAGTACGTCACAGTGCGTCACAGCCAGGGGGAAACCCTGCTGGATGAAACCCTCAAGGATCTGGAAACGGAGTTTGGTGACCGCTTTCTGCGCATACATCGCAACGCGCTGGTGGCGCTGGATTACGTGGAGGGCATGGAGCACAAGGGCAACCAGTACCAGCTGCGTATTCAGGGCATTGATGAGCGCCTCACAGTGAGCCGCCGCCACGCCTCAGCGGTCAAGAAGCTGCTTCAAAGCCTTTGATGTGATAGGGTTGCGCCATTGCAAGCAAGGCGGTAACCCATGACAGAACAAGCACCCCGCGATGTGATTCGCATAGCCACCCGAAAAAGTCCTCTGGCCCTGTGGCAGGCCGAATTCGTAAAACATCAACTGGAACAGGCGCACCCCGGGCTCAGTGTGGAATTGCTGGGCATCAAGACCCGTGGCGACATCATATTGGATACGCCACTGGCCAAGGTGGGTGGTAAAGGCCTGTTTGTCAAAGAGCTGGAAGTGGCCATGCTGGAGAAGCGGGCGGATATCGCGGTGCACTCCATGAAAGACGTGCCGGTGGAGTTTCCCGATGGCTTGGGCCTGGCGGTGATTTGCGAGCGGGAAGATCCCCGCGATGCCTTTGTCTCAAACCATTATGACAGCATTGATGACCTGCCGCAGGGCGCGGTGCTGGGAACCTGCAGCCTGCGCCGCCAGGCTCAGGTACGGGAGCGCCGCCCTGACCTGAAGATCGTGGATCTGCGCGGCAATGTAAATTCGCGCCTGGCAAAGCTGGATGACGGCCAGTTTGATGCCATCATTCTGGCCGCCGCCGGCCTCAAACGGCTGGGCTTTGATGACCGTATTCGGCGGGCCATGCCTCCGGAGGAAAGCCTGCCGGCAGTGGGGCAGGGTGCCGTGGGCATTGAATGCCGCCTGGACGATGTGCGCACTATTGAATTTCTGCAATGCCTTAAACACGACGACACCACCACCCGGGTGCTGGCGGAGCGTGCCATGAACAATCGCCTGGAAGGTGGTTGCCAGGTGCCCATAGCAGGATATTCGTTGCTCGATGGCGACCAGATCTGGTTGCGTGGGCTGGTGGGGGAGCCGGATGGGTCCAGGATTGTACGCCACGAGGTCCGTGGTCACCGGGACCAGGCGGAAGCCCTGGGGCGTGAACTGGGGGAAGCATTATTGCAGCAGGGGGCCGGCGACATCCTGACGCGGCTCTATCACCAGGCGCAGCCGTGACCCCGGCAGGCCCTTTGAGTGAGGCCGTGGTGCTGGTGACCCGTCCCCGGGACCAGGCGGAGGCCCTCACAGATTCCCTGCAACAGGCTGGTGCCCGGGTCATTGAGCTGCCCACACTGGACATTGAACCCCTTGAAATCGGCCCCCGGCAGCGTGCTCTGGTTCTGGATCTGGATCAGTATGCCCATGTGATCTGCGTGTCGCCCAATGCGGCCCGCCTGGGGCTGGAGGTGCTGGCCGACTATTGGCCCCAATGGCCGGTACAACAGCAATGGGCGGCAGTGGGCCCCGCCACCGGTGCCGCCATGTCCGGTTGGGGACTGAATCTGAAGGTGGCCCAGCAGGGTGCAACCAGCGAAACCCTGCTGGACTGGCCCGAGTTGCAGCACCTGACCGGTCAGCGGGTGTTGATCCTGCGCGGTGATGGCGGCCGCGAAACCCTGGCCGAAACCTTACGCCGGCGGGGAGCCCGGGTGGACTATCTGGAACTCTACCGGCGCATCAAACCCAGCGCCGATGTCACGCCGCTGCTGCAGGCCCTGCAGCAGCAAGGGCTTATTCTAACCGTGACAAGCGGTGATGGATTACGTAATCTCATGGCCATGGTGGGGGAAGCTGTGGCCCAGCTGCAGCAATGTCCTCTGGTGGTGGTGAGCGCACGGCTGGCGCAGTTTGCCCGCGAACAGGGGTTCCTTGATGTATGGCAGGCAAACAGTCCGGCCGCCTCTGATATGATTCAGGCTATTACCGCCATTCAACAACGGGAATGATAAGGCGTACAGGAATTCCATGACCGAACACAACCAGGGCGAGAACCCGGATCAAGACACCAACAAACCAGCAACGTCCACCTCCGTGGTCGCCTCCACTGCTCCCCCCTCCGTTCAGGATAAAATAAAGCGCGCCAAGCCGGCGCCGGTGCAGGCCCGGCTGGGCTGGTTGCCGCGCACGGTACTGGCGCTGAGCCTGTTGCTGGCGGTAGCTGCCGCAGCCCTGGTGGGCTACCAGTTCTACCTGTTCCAGCAGGAGAAGATCCAACTGCTTGCCGATCGCGAAGCACTCAATGCCACCTTGCAATCCCGTGCCGGCCGGCTCGACAAGCTGGAAGGGGATATCACCCAACTGACCCAGCAGCTCAAGCAGGAACGGGATGCGCTGAAAAGTGCCAACCAGAACCGGGAGCTGCTGCAATCGCGCATTTCAGTGCTGGAAAAAGACATTGCCGCCATCAGCGGTGCCCACCGCATCGACTGGATGCTGCGGGAGGTGGAACACTTCATTACCGTGGCGGAGCAGCGCCTGACCCTGTTGGGGGATGCCCGCGGCGCCTTGGCCCTGCTGCAGGAGGCAGACGATATTGTCCGCGCCATGCAGGAACCCAGTGCCCGACCCCTGCGCGAAGCCCTGGTGCGGGATGTGCACAAACTCAAGCTGGCAGCGGACACCAATGTGGATGTGGAAGGCATCTTTCTGCGCCTGAGTGCGCTCAGTGACCGGGTGGTGAAACTGGGCATTCCCAGCTTCGAGTTGAAGCAGGAGCCGCTGCAGCCGCAAGCGGGGGAAGCGTTACCGGAGGAAGGGCTGGCGTTGTTCTGGTATCGCTTCAAGCGTTTCCTGAGCTCGCTCTATGATTACCAGAAGCATCCCAAGGGGCGGCCCATCACCCTCACGGAGGATCGTGAATTTCTGGCCCGCAACGTTATCATGTTGCTGCAGCAGGCGCAGCTTGCCTTGCTGCGGGGCGATAACGAAGCCTATCGGGTGAGCCTCACCGGGGCCCGGGAGCGGGTGGAAATGTACATCCAGCAGCGCACCGGCGAAACCCAGTTTTTTGTCGCCGAGTTGAGTGAATTGCTGTCGGTCAAGCTGCGGCCGGCGCTGCCCACCATCGAAGAATCCACCCGCGCGGTGCGGGTGTTTCGGGATTACTGGAACAAGGAAAAACTGATTCGGGAGCAACAGGCGCTTAAGCTTGAACAGCAGTCAGCCGGCCAGGAGGCGTCCCGGTGAGTGCGCTGTTGAATTTACTGCGTATTAAAGGCTCCACCATTATGTTCCTGGTGATGGGCAGCCTGGTGGGGGCGCTGTTTTTCAAGGCGGTGGCCAAGGATCCCGGTTACATCCTGCTGGCCCATGGCAAGCATACCTTCGAAACCAGTCTGCTGGTGGGGGTGCTGGTGATCATCCTGCTGGCTTGCGCTGGTTATTGGCTGGTGGTGATGTTACGGCGCTTGCTGCGCCTGCAATGGTTTCGCAGCAACCACAACCGGCTCACCACCGACGGTTTGATCGCCTTGGCGCAGGGGGATTGGAGCAACGCGGAAAAGCTGCTGGCCAAGGCCGCCCGCGGCAACGATGTACCCCTGATCAATTATCTCACTGCCGCCCAGGCGGCCCATGAGCAGGGCAGGGAAGATGAACGGGACAACTATTTGCGCCTGGCCCATGAAACCACCAAAGGCGCCGATGCGGCGGTGAGCCTCACCAAAGCCCGCCTGCAATACCAAAGCGGCCACTGGGAAGAGTGCCTGGCCACCCTCATGAAACTATCCCGTGAGCCGAAATCCCCCAGCTACCCCTACGTGGTCAAAATGCTGTCCAAGGTCTATCTGGAACTGGAAGACTGGGAAAGCCTGCGTGAATTGCTGCCGGCCATGAAAAAGCACAAGCTGGTGAGCCAGGACGAGTTCGGCCGCCTGGCGCGGGCCTGTTACGAGGGCAAGTTGAAGCGGGCCTTGCGCGGGGAAACCGACGCCGACAGGCAGCGCAACCTGAAGGATGCCTGGCATCAGGTCCCCAAGAAGTTCCATACGGAACCGTCCCTGGTAAAAATCTATGCCGATGCACTCATTGCGGCGGACGCGCCGGTGGATGCGGAGCGGGTCATTACCGACCTGCTGCGCAAGAACTGGGATGATGGCCTGGTGCAGGTTTATGGGCGTATCAGTGGCGGGGATGTGGAAAAGCAGTTCCTATGGTGTGAAAACTGGCTCAAGGAGCGTCCCAATAATCCCATGTTATTGTTGACCATGGGGCGCCTGAGTCTGCAGCGTAAGGACTGGGAAGGGGCAAAAGGCTATTTTGAAGCCAGCCTGCGTTCCCGCAAGAGTGCCCAGGCCTATGGTGAGCTGGGGCGTTTGCTCAGCCATCTGGGTGATCATCAAGCCAGTAACGAGCATTTCCAGTCCGGATTGGCGCTGATAGCGGAGCGCCTGCCGGACCTGCCCATGCCGAATCCTGAATAGCCCCATGGCCTGCCGGTGGCCGGCACCTATGTGGATTCCTGCGATACCGACTAAACTCAAGGTGTGGCAGGAGGAAAGGCACATGACGAAGAATACAGGGAGGCTACCGCCATGGGTGGGCGGTGCCGTGGCCGCCGTAGTGGTCAGTGGTGTGGTGGTGTGGTTGACCCAGAGGGCCTTTTTAACGGTTTGGAGTGCCTGGCTCGCCGGCAGTATCCTGTTCAGTGGGGCGTACATGGGGCTGTGGCGCTGGGCCGGTTCCCGGGTTCGTCAGCCGGCGCCTGAATTCAGATCCACCGCTGCC
>DKQK01000070.1:7804-30000 GCA_002471665.1 Gammaproteobacteria bacterium UBA7310 | reverse complement strand
TCGCCATTTCCCAACAGGCACAGGATATGACCTCGCAGTACCAGCGCGCAGCCGGAACCACCCGCCAGGGTCAGGAAAACGTGCAGCGCAACGCGGAGCAAGTGGAGCGGCTGAACCGGGAAGTGCAGGATGCCTCTCACAGCTTGAGCAAGTTGCAGGAAAAAGCCGATGCCATCCAACGCATTACCGAGGTCATTGAGAACATCGCCGACAACATTAATTTGCTGGCGTTGAACGCCGCAATAGAGGCGGCCCGTGCCGGCGAGCAGGGCAGAGGGTTTGCCGTGGTGGCCGATGAAGTGCGCAACCTGGCCCAGAAAACCGCCCACGCCACAGACGATATCGCCAATATGCTCGCAGAGGTGCGGCAGGAAACCGGCATCACGGGTGACATTATGGCGAAAGTCACCCAGCGCTGTTCTGCTGTAGTGGGGGGGGTACAGGAGTTCGAGGGTACCTTTGCCGCCATTCAAACGGAGATTGACAGTACAGCCCAATCACTGGCAACGGTGGATCACTCGCTGCAGGAACATTCCCAGAATGTGGCAAGCATCGCCCAGTCCATTGAGCACATTCGGGTGGCCCTGACCGATTCCGGCCAGAGCACACAGCATATTTCCGCCCAGGCCGACCGTCTTTCTGAAAACGCCGAAATCATTTATCGTGAGCTGGCCGCATGGGATACCCGCACCTTTGACCAGGTGGTGTTGAAGGAGGCACAGCAGGCCGCCACCCGCGTGGCGCAGGTATTGGAAGAAGCGATCCGGCAAGGGGTGCTCAGCAAATCCCAGGTGTTCAGCCGGGATTACCAGCCGATTCCCAATACCGATCCCCAGAAATATCACACAGCTTACGATGGCTTCACCGATAAGGCGTTTCCCGACATTCAGGAGGCCATTCTGCAACGGCACAAAGCAATCGTTTATGCCGGAGCAGTGGATATCAACGGATACTTTCCCACCCACAACAAGTGTTTTGACCATCCCGTCACCGGTGATTACGCTGTGGATCTGGTGAAGAGCCGCAGTAAGCGCATCTTTAATGATCCCACCGGCCTGCGCTGCGGCAGTCACACGGATTCATTCCTGTTGCAGACCTACAAGCGGGATACCGGAGAAATCATGCATGATCTGTCCGTGCCCATCTACGTGGATGGGCAGCATTGGGGGGGATTCCGGGTTGGGTTTGCGGCGGAGAAATCCCCGCTGTAAGGGGCAGGTGCCCAGGTCATTGCAGTGGTTTGCCCGTGGCATCCTGCACCCTGACATTGACCGGAATGCCGCTGCGAATACTTTGGGTCACCACACAGAAATCCTCGAACTGTTCCAGCGCAGTGGATAGGTGTGGCAGATTCTGCGGATTTTCCACCTCTAACACCACGTTCAGTTGGCCAATGCGCCAACGGCCATCCTGGCGTTCCAGTTCGCCCTCTACCGTGGCGCTCACCTGCCCGGGGGAGTCTTTCTGTTTGCGCAGGGAAAACAACAGGCTGGCACACAGGCAATTGCCCACGGCCGCGGCCACCAAACGGGCCGGATTGGGGCCCTCACCACCACCTAATGGTGGTGGTTCATCGGTCAGCACGTCGCCGAATTCCCCAAAATCTATCTTGAAGAGATAGTCTTCAATAAGTTGCACCTGAATGCTGAACTGATTGTTATCGCTCATGACTGCGCCTTGGCCGTTACGGAAACCACTACTATAGCGAAGCGGGCGGCGGAATCAGCGCATGCAGGTCAATAGTTCCGCTACATTTTCGGGTCTCTGGGGGCGTAATCGAACACATCGGAGATCATTTGTTCCGGCTGCATCCCGGCGGCAACAAAGTCATCCAGGGTGGCGTATACCATGGCCGGTGAACCGCCACAGACAATGGTGCAATGACTGAAATCCGCTTGCAGATCCTTGAGCACGGCCTCGTGAACCAGGCCTTTGCGGGCCGGCCATTCAGGCTGATCCGAAACCACCGGTATGTACTTGAACTGGGGATGCAGGAAAGCGTAAGCCTTCATGTCGTCATGGCGGTACAGGTCGCGGGCGGTCCGGGCGCCCCAGTAGATGGTTACCGGGCGCTCGTCACCGGCGGCAACCATGCCCTCCAGCAGCGATCGAATCTGGGAGAAACCGGTGCTGGCGGCAATGAAGATCAGCTTTTTATCATCCTGTAGTTTATGCAGGGTGGTTTCGCCGTGGGGCAGGCTCAGTTGCAGCAGCTCACCCTCTTGCAGGCGCTTGGCCAAAAGCGCATAGGAATCGCTGTCCGGGGCCTCCCGAATATGCAGCTCAATAGTGCGATCCTCGCGGGGTGCATTGGCAATGGAAAAGGCAGCAACGGTTTCCGGATCGATGATAATTTGCAGGTATTGTCCGGGATGAAAGTCGATTTTTTTGCCCGCCGGCAACAACAGCTGAACGATCTTTACATCCGGAGTTGCCTGCTCAATGGATTGGATTTTCGCAGTGACTTCTTGGCTAGGTAGTTGTCCCGGTGCTAACACGTGCTCGATCTCCACTTGCAGGTCAGATATGGGGTAGATTAAACAACAGAATACCGGCTCCACGGGCCCATCGGAAGCATCCAGGGTAATATTACCGTGCTTGTGTCGGGCTTTGCCCGCCATCAGGCGCCCCTTACAGAGGAGGCAGACCCCGGCATCACAGGCCCGCGGCACACGAAATCCCTGGCGTGTGGCCGCCTGCAAAACCGTTTCACAAGCCTGGGCCTGCAGGGTTAGCCGGCTGGGCAGAAAGGTAATCTGATGAGTCATAAAAGGATGCGGCCGCGACCCTGTTACCGGTGGCGGCCGTGTACGGTGTTACTTGCGCTTCATGGAGTCGAAGAATTCTTCATTGGTCTTGGTATCGCGCATCTTATCGATGAGGAATTCCATGGCTGCGATTTCGTCCATGGGGTGGAGGATTTTCCGTAGAATCCACATTTTTTTCAGCTCATCTTCCGAGGTCAGCAAGTCTTCCCGACGGGTGCCGGACTTGTTGATGTTGATGGCCGGGAAGACGCGCTTCTCAGCGATCCGGCGATCCAGATGCAATTCCTGGTTACCGGTGCCTTTGAATTCCTCAAAAATAACCTCGTCCATCTTGGAGCCGGTGTCCACCAGAGCCGTGGCCAGAATGGTCAGGCTGCCGCCCTCTTCGATGTTTCGGGCCGCACCAAAGAAACGCTTGGGGCGTTCCAGGGCATGGGCATCCACACCACCGGTGAGTACCTTGCCGGAAGAGGGGATTACCGTGTTGTAGGCGCGGGCCAGACGGGTGATGGAATCCAGCAGAATCACCACGTCCCGTTTGTGTTCCACCAGGCGTTTGGCTTTCTCCAGCACCATCTCAGCCACCTGCACGTGACGCGCGGGAGGCTCATCAAAGGTGCTGGCCACCACTTCGCCGCGCACGGTGCGTCGCATCTCAGTCACTTCTTCAGGACGTTCGTCGATCAGCAGTACGATGAGGTGACAATCGGGGCTGTTGCGTGAAATGGAATGGGCGATGTTCTGCAGCATCAGGGTTTTACCGGCCTTGGGCGGTGACACGATCAAGCCACGCTGACCTTTGCCGATGGGGGCCACCAGGTCGATGGTACGGGCGGTGATGTCTTCCGTGCTGCCGTTGCCGATTTCCATCATCAGCCGTTCCTGGGGAAACAGCGGTGTCAGGTTTTCAAACAGGATTTTGTTCTTGGCTTGCTCTGGTCGATCCAGATTAATCTCGTTGACCTTTAACAGAGCAAAATAACGTTCGCCTTCTTTGGGCGGCCGGATTTTCCCGGAAACGGTGTCGCCAGTACGCAGGTTGAAACGGCGTATCTGGCTGGGAGATACATAGATATCGTCAGGGCCGGCCAGGTAAGAACCCTCGGCGGAGCGGAGGAAGCCAAAACCATCCTGCAGGATTTCCAGCACACCATCGCCGAAGATGTCTTCGCCGCTTTTGGCGTGTTTTTTAAGAATGCTGAAGATCACGTCCTGCTTACGGGTGCGAGCCATGTTATCCAGGCCCATTTCGGAAGCGACATTTACAAGTTCAGCAATTGGTTTTGTTTTAAGTTCGGTGAGATTCATTTCCGTGGAGGTCATAATTGATTGTTTAAAGGTAAGGAGAGCCGAAACCCGGCATTACAGACGCGAGGCAGGGCGCTAAAGAGACTCATTCGGTTTCAGATTAAGGAATTGCAGCTCCATAAAGAGGGAGCGATAAAGTCAATCTAGCACTCGCTTGCCAAGGCGTCCAGCATATCAATATCAAACATGGTAAAGCGATTCGTCACGAACGGTTGTAAATGATGATGCATTGAGGTGAGGAATCGATGAGATGCCTGGAACTGCTCTCCGCGTTGCGCTTCCAGCTTGTCAATAGAAGTTGAAGACACAAACACTAAAGGGCCCCCGACCGATGAAGGTCGGGGCTGGGGGTATTATATATTACTGTCAAGGAACGCTGTCAATTGGGATTTTGACAAGGCGCCTACTTTTGTTGCTTCAACATTGCCGTTTTTGAACAGCATCAGGGTCGGAATGCCGCGAATCCCGTACTTGGGAGGCGTATCGGGGTTCTCGTCAATGTTTAACTTGGCGATTTTCAATTTGCCATCATATTCACCGGAGATCTCGTCCAGAATGGGGGCAATCATTTTGCAAGGGCCGCACCACTCGGCCCAGTAATCCACCAGTACCGGACTGTCTGATTGCAGTACTTCGGCGTCAAAGGTGCCGTCAGTTACGTTTACGATGTCGCTCATTTGTCTCTCCAGTTGTGTCATATCCAGCGGATTTCCGACCAGATATGGACCCTATACAAATCTTGTTCCGGCAGATTGTACGTCCCGCGGTGGGGAGTTTCAATCTCAGGGGCGCGGCATTTCGCACTGCCACTGCCTCATTATGATGGTATGATCAGCTGATTATCAAAATGGTCTAATCTGATTAGAGCTAGCTTACGACATCAAACCAATTTTTGCAGCTGCCAATGGCTGTACAGAGAGTGGATGCCCTGTCTTGACTGAATTGCCCACTGTTACCGATTCCGAAATCCCCCACATGGCCGCCATTGATATGGGGTCCAACAGTTTCCATATGGTGATAGCCCGCACTGAATCCGGCGAAATCCGGCCGGTGCAGAAAATTGCTGAAAAGGTCATGCTGGCCACCGGTTTGCAGGAAGACAACAGTCTGGATGAGGCCGCCCTGGAACGGGGGTTGGCGTGTCTGCGGCGCTTTGCCCAGTGCCTGGAAGGCATCAGCCCCAGGTATGTGCGCTGTGTGGGCACCAATACCTTACGCAAGGCCCGCAACGGTAATGCGTTTTTGCGGGAAGCCCGCAAGATTCTCAAATGCCCGGTGGAGGTGGTCAATGGCCGTGAGGAAGCGCGTCTGATTTACCTGGGGGTGTCCCATTCCCTGGCGCAGGAAGACGGCCATCGTCTGGTGTTCGATATTGGTGGCGGGTCCACTGAGTTCATTATCGGCAAGGGCTTTGAGCCCATTCTCACGGAAAGCCTGCACATGGGCTGTGTTTCCTACCGGGAACGTTTCTTTCCACAACGCCAGATCAGCGAACAGGGTTTTCGTCGCGCGGTGATTCGGGCGCGGCTGGAGTTAACCTCCATTGAACGCAGTTACCGCGATGCCGGTTGGGGTGCGGCGGTGGGTGCTTCCGGCACCGTCAAGGCGATCAAGAACGCACTGATTGAACACGGCTGGTATCAGGATGGCATTCATCTTGATGGGCTGTACAAGTTGCGCGACAAGGTGCTTTCGTTTTCCACTCTCGATGATATCGACATTGCGGGTATCAAGGTGGACCGGCGTACGGTGCTGCCCAGTGGTCTGGCCATCCTGATTGCCATATTCGAGCAGCTGGGCGTGGAAAAAGCCCGATTCTCCGACGGTGCCATGCGGGAAGGTATTCTGTACGACATGCTGGGGCGCCACGCCCCGGAGGACGTACGTGAACGCACGGTACGGGCCCTGATGAAACGCTACAGCGTCGATGAAACCCAGGCCGAACGGGTACAACAAACGGCGATGGACCTGTTCCGCCGGGTGGAACAGGCCTGGGATCTGGGGGCGTACTGTCAGGATTGGCTGAACTGGTCGGCATTGTGTCACGAAATCGGACTGGTGGTATCCCATTCCGGTTACCATCGTCATGGCGCCTATCTGCTCAGTTATTCTGATTTGCCCGGTTTTACCCGTCAGGATCAGAAAATCATGGCAACCCTGGTGGGCTGTCACCGGCGTAAAGTGCGTACTGCGATGCTGGATGAGGTGTTACCGCACCTGCTGGATAAAGTGCGGCGCCTGATCATGTTGTTGCGGCTCGCCGTAGTGTTTAACCGTTCCCGTCGCGATGCCGGCTTGCCTGTGTTCAGTATTGCGGTGCAAGGGGATTCCATCCATCTGGCGTTCGAGCCGGACTGGATCAACCGTCAGCCGTTGTTGCTGGCGGATCTCCAGCAGGAGCAGGATATCTGGAAAAAACTGGGGGCCACGCTCGATTTTGAGTGAGCTGCTTTTGACTGCCGCCGTGGGTGGTGGTCAGTGCAGGGTTGCCTGCTGTTGCAGTGCCTTCAGCTCCGGCCGCTTATCCAGGGCCAGCGTGCGTACCCGTGCCAGGTCCTCCTCCGTGTAGACACCGTTGACACCGGAGATGGAGGCCAGTTGCATGCCGTGTTTCAAGCCGAGCTTGTAGATTTCGCGCACTTTCTCCCATTCAATATTTCGGCCCAGGGTGAAGTTCTCAAAGCGGCCTTCCAGTGCCAATACTATGGTTTCCGCCAGGCAGGCATAGACGACATTTTTGGGCAGGCCGATGTCTTTCATGTGTACGGTTCCCGGCAGGCGGATCTCACCGGATTCGATCACCAGAACATCCGGACGCTTGGCCACATCCTGGGGGGGAATGTCCAGGGGGCGGGCAACGTCGGTAATCACGCAACCGGGTTTCACCCGCATGATGTCGAGAATTTTTTTGCCGGCACCGGAGGTGGCCGTCACGATCATGTCCATGTCACCCAGGTATTTTTCGGTTTTGGCGGTCACATGCACCTGTGCTCCGGGTGTTTCCTGTTCAATGTCTTCTTTCAGGGCCAACAGCTTGGCCGGTTCCGGTGCCACCAGGTAGATTTCGTCTGCGGCTTTGGCCAGCAGGCGGGCACACACCGACCCAATGGCACCGGTGGCGCCCACCACCATCGCTTTGCCCGCCATTTTGCCGCTGGGGCCCACGCTCACCAGGCCCAGTTTTTGAACCGCATCATGGGCGGCCCACAGCGCACCGGACGCGCTGTAGCTGTTGCCTGTGGTGATGGGCAGGGGAGCCCGTTTCGCCACGGTGACGCCGGCATCGCCCACCACCTTGGTGAACGCACCCAGGCCCATGATCTGTGCGCCCAGTTTTTTGGCCATGTCCGCTGCGGCCAGTAAGCGGCGATAGGTGAATTCCGGGCTGTGGGACATGATCTCCCTGGGGGTGCCGCCTACGGTGATCAGCCAGCCTTCGGCTTCGGCACCGGTGGGTGATTGCACGCCGGTTACCCGTGAATACACAAACGGCGGTGCATAGGCAATGATGCGCTCCAGAGTGTTCATGACCAGCGGGGGTGAGACCTTGGACACCAGGTCCAATGGCTTGGCGTTGCGAAAATATTGTTGCGACAGGGGGTGAATCACAAAGGCAAACCGGCTGGTGCGTTTAAAGCCGTTGGGGTAAAGGGTGCGGGGTTCCAGTTCCAGGTCCGCAATGATCTCCACCAGATCATCATCGGTTACCTGTCCGCCCTGCGTTGCTACCGTTGCCATGATCATGGCTTCCAGCACCACAATGCTGATGGTTTGCTCCGCAAACGGCTGTGGTGAGTAATCCAGCACCATGTGCACGCCTTTGTCACGCAGAGCCTGCAGGCGGGCTTCGGAAACCGATGAGGTAATGACCGTTTTACCGGCCAGTTCTTCCAGTCCGTAGCGTTCCAGTTCTTCATAAAACGCCACCACCACGTCTGCCTTGTGCATGGCTTTGCGCATGATGTAGTGATTCCATTCCTTGATGGGCGCCACGCTGGGGGAAAGTACATGGGGAGGGCTCCAGCGCAAAATCTGATGGCTGCCTTTGGCAAACAGTTCCAGGGCATCAAAAGAGGACAGGAACTTGGGTATCCCAAGCTGCAGGACCGGATCGGCAAAGCGCAGGTTTTCGCTGAATTCGGTCAGCACGCGGGCGGTGCGGTAATGATTCATGCCGCTGAACAGCAGTACGTTACTGTTGTTGAAATAGCCCTTCTGGGTGTTTTGCGTATGGCGTATGGCCCATTCCTGCAGTATTTCACGTAAGCGGGTGCCGCTGGTCACGGGAATGTTCTGGCTGGCGCTTTCCAGGTGTTTGATCAGCTTTTGTTGCAGTTCAAAGGTGCCCACCCGTTGGTGATCGCGCAATCCTTCCAGGGCGATGGCATCGGCTTTGTATTGCCATTGCCGGATCAGCAGCTCTGCCTGCTTGGTATCTTTATCCACCCCGATGCGTTGGATACGAAAAGTCTGGCCGAGAAACTCGGTCTCGAATTCATAGTCGTGATCCGAGCTTTCCAGGCTGATGCTGATGACGGTTTTCATTGGGCTTTCCTTGACTGGGCATGCTATGCAGACGATTTATTGATTGTATCGGGCCCGCTGGCTGCTGTGTGCAACCCAGATCAATATTTGGTAATGCCGTCGCTGCCGAAGAAGATTAAGCCGGGTGCTTTGAAGTGGCCTGCCGAGGCAGGCCGGGGTAGGCGCAAAGCGTGGATTTATCCCAGTTTTTCAACCAGATAGTGCTGTGCCGAAATTCGTTCTTCCCCTTCCTGCGGTTGCAGGCGGGTGTAGCTGCCATCGGAGTTCATGATCCAGGCCTGGCAATTGTCTTTCAGATAAATTTCCAAACCTTCCTTGTAGGTGCGGGCCCGGAGTTTGTCGTCCAGAATGGGGAAGCTGATTTCCACCCGCCGGTAAAGGTTGCGCTCCATCAGATCCGCGCTGGCCAGATAGATGCTGTACTCGCCGTTTTGGTGGAAATAGTACAACCGTGTGTGTTCCAGAAAGCGCCCGACGATGGAGCGCACTTCAATATTTTCCGAAACACCGGCAATCCCCGGGCGCAGGCAGCACATGCCGCGCACAATGAGTTTGACTTCCACCCCCGCCTGCGAGGCGCGGTACAGCTCCTCGATGATTTCCTTTTCGGTCAGGGAATTGCATTTGAATATAATTTTTGCGGGTAAGCCATTGAGCGCGTTGTCCCGTTCCTGCTTGATGTGCTGAATCAGCAGTTCCTGTTGCAGGGTGAAGGGTGAATGGTACAGGTGCCGCAACTGTGCCGGCCGGCCCATTCCGGTCAGTTCCTGAAATATTTTGTGTACGTCTTCGGCCAGTTCCTCGTTGCAGGTCAGCAGGCTGTAGTCGGAATACAGGCGGGCGTTGCCGGCGTGGTAATTTCCGGTGCCCAGATGCACGTAGCGCTTCAGCTTGGCGCCTTCGCGCCGTACCACCAGCATCATCTTGGCGTGGGTTTTGTGGCCCACAATGCCGTACACCACGACCACCCCGGCTTCCTGCAATCGAGCCGCGATTTCCAGATTGCTTTCCTCATCAAAGCGCGCCCGCAGCTCCACCACGGCGGTCACTTCCTTGCCGTTGCGGGCAGCTTCCACCAGCAGGTCCAGAATGTCGGAGTTGGTGCCGGTGCGGTACAGGGTCTGCTTGATGGCCACCACGTCGGGATCGCGGGAAGCCTGTTTGAGAAAATAAATCACCGGCTGGAAGGATTCGTAAGGATGGTTCAGCAGAATGTCGCCACTGGTGATGGCGGCGAACATGCGATCACTGCGCTGCAGGTCACCGGGCAGTTTGGGTTTGAACGAGGGAAATTCGTGATGGGTGCGGGCCACATCCAGCACCGACATCATCCGTGTCAGATTGACCGGGCCATTCACCCGGTACAGCTGCGTCTCGTCCAGGCCGAACTTATTAAGCAGAAACTCGATCAGCTCATCGGGCATATTGTCTGCCACTTCCAGGCGAACTTCTTCACCGTAACGGCGGGAATACAGTTCGCCCCGCAGCGCGGTGGACAGATCCTCCACCTTCTCTTCATCCAGGAACAGGTCCGAATTGCGGGTCAGTCGGAATTGATAGCAGCCGGTGGATTTCATACCCGGAAACAGATAGCCGGCATGATAGTGGATGATGGACGATAGAAAGATAAAATTGTCGCCGCTCTCGCACACGTCATCGGGCATGCGAATAATGCGGGGCAGGGATTTGGGGGCCGGTACCACCGCCATACCCAGTTTGCGGCCAAAGGCGTCGTTTCCTTCCAGAGTCACCAGAAAATTGAGACTTTTGTTCACCAGCCGGGGAAACGGGTGCGCCAGGTCCAGGCCGATGGGGGTCAGCACCGGGGCCACCTGTTGGCGGAAGTAGTGTTTGATCCATTTCACTTGCGCGGCCGACCAGCTGTCGCGGGCAATAAAATGAATGTTTTCCTGCGCCAGCAGGGGCAGCAAGTCATCGTTGAGCAGGTGATACTGGCGCTCAATGGCCGCATGACACATGTCACTGATGAGCTTCAGTACATCTTTGGGGTGCATGCCATCGGCTTCCGGGCGGGCCTGGTTGAAGGCGATATCCCGTTGCAGGCCCGCCAGGCGGACTTCGAAAAACTCATCCATATTGCTGCTGAAGATCAGCAGGAATTTCAACCGCTCCATTAACGGCAGTTCCACATCCTCGGCCTGCGCCAGCACCCGCAGATTGAACTCCAGCAAGCTGATGTAGCGGTTGCAGTAATAGGCACTGTCCCCCAGGTCAATCTGGGGTTCCAGGGTATCCGGGGTTGCATCGTTAGGGTCGGTGGTGACGGTTGATTGTGTGGTCATAGTGGACTCAGCGGTTTAGCAGTTCAGCAGCGTACTTGGCAAAATAGGTGAGGATGCCATCGGCACCCGCTCGTTTAATACAGTTTAATGACTCCAGCGTGACCGCATCCCGGTTCAGCCAGCCATTCTGGAAGGCTGCCATGTGCATGGCGTATTCACCGCTGACCTGGTACACAAAAGTGGGAGCGCCAAATTGATCTTTGACCTCCCGCACGATGTCCAGGTAGGGCATGCCGGGCTTGATCATCACCATATCGGCACCTTCCTGCAGATCCAATGCCACCTCGTGCAGGGCTTCCTGGCGGTTGGCCGGGTCCATCTGGTAAGTGAACTTGTTGCCACCCTTCAGGTTGGAGGCGGAACCCACCGCGTCCCGGAAAGGCCCGTAATAACTGGAGGCATATTTAGCAGAATAGGCCAAAATGCAGACATTAATATGACCAGAGGCCTCTAATTGCTTACGAATTGCACCGATCCGACCGTCCATCATGTCGGAGGGGGCCACCACATCCGCCCCGGCTTCGGCGTGGGACTGGGCCTGCCGGATCAGTGTTTCAACGGTAATGTCATTAAGCACGTAGCCCGCATCGTCAATGATACCGTCCTGGCCATGGGTGGTGAACGGATCCAGTGCCACATCCGTGATCACGCCCATTTCCGGGGCGGCGTCTTTGATGGCCTTGATGGCACGCTGGGCCAGGCCATCGGGATTGTATGCCTCTTTGGCATCGAGGGATTTTTTGTCCTGTGCTGTCACCGGAAACAGGGCAATGGCAGGAACACCGAGGCTGGCGAGGTGTTTGCTTTCCTGCTGTAACAGATCCAGGGAGACCCGTTCAATTCCGGGCATGGAGGGAATAGGCTCGCGTTGGCCTGAACCTTCCAGTATAAACATGGGGTAAATCAGATCCGCCGGGGTCAAGCTGGTTTCCCGCATCAGGCGCCGACTGAAATCCTGGCGTCGCATGCGACGCATGCGGGTGGCAGGAAACGGGCCCCGATTTAGAGTTTTGCCTGTCATGTTGTAACCTTTTCACTTTTGCTGAGTGGATATCATACCCGTTTTCGGGGGAGTACGTCAGAATGCACATTGCGCCCAATGGAGTCCGGGGGCGATTACTGAGGGAATTATGCTGAAGAAAGTTGTCATTTTGCTTGTGCTGATCACGGTGGTGACCGGCGCCTGGTTTGTGTTTGATCTGCACCAGTACTTTTCATTTTACTACATTCAATCCCAGCAGGCGGCCTGGCAGCAGGCATTGCAGGAAAACCCGTTTACCGTGGCGTTTATCTTTTTCGCAGTGTATGTGTTGGTGACCGCGTTGTCCCTGCCCGGCGCAGCGGTGATGACCCTGGCGGCGGGGGCATTGTTCGGGGTGGTATACGGTACCATCCTGGTATCCTTTGCCAGCACCATTGGCGCCACCCTGGCCTTCATCATTGCCCGTTACATTGCGCGGGATTGGGTGCAGGCGCGCTTTGCCCAGCAGTTGCACACCATCAACAAGGGTATTGAGGAGGAGGGCGGGTTCTATTTGTTCAGCCTGCGTTTGATTCCGGCGTTTCCGTTCTTTCTGATTAACATCGTGATGGCTCTGACGCCGATCAAGGTGTGGCAATTTTACTGGATCAGCCAGCTGGGCATGCTGGCGGGAACGGTGGTGTATGTGAATGCCGGCACTCAGCTCAGCCAGCTGGAGTCCATGCAGGGCATTCTATCGCTGGATTTGATCCTGTCGTTCGTGGCCCTGGGGATATTGCCGCTGGTGGCCAAAAAACTCATCAATGGTATCAGGGCGCGACGGACAGCGTGAGAGGCAACATGAGTGGCGATATGAATGACTATAAGAAACCAAAATCCTTTGACCGCAATATGGTGGTGATCGGTGCCGGTGCCGCCGGCCTGGTGACCTCCTATATTGCCGCCATGGTGAAAGCCAAAGTCACCCTGATCGAAGGTCATCGTATGGGAGGGGATTGCCTGAATACCGGTTGTGTGCCCAGCAAAAGCCTGTTGCGCACCGCCGGGGTTTTGCATGACATGAGCCGGGCGCGGGAATTTGGTTTGAAGTCGGTGACTCCCGAGTTTGACTTTGCCGATGTGATGGAAAAAGTGCAGCGTAATATCCGGGCCATCGAACCCCACGATTCGGTGGCCCGCTACACCGGGCTGGGGGTGGAGTGTGTGCAGGGCTATGCCCGCCTGAAAAGCCCTTGGGAAGTGGAGGTGAACGGGCAAACCCTCACCGCCCGCAGCATTGTCATTGCCACCGGCGCCCGCCCGGCGATTCCGCCCATACCCGGGTTGGCCAATACCGGCTTTTTAACCTCCGATACGGTTTGGGAACTGAGGGAAAAGCCCAGGCGTTTAGCGGTGCTGGGGGGCGGCCCCATCGGTTCGGAGCTGTCGCAGGCCTTTTCCCGCCTGGGGGTGGAGGTCACCCAGATTGAAATGCTGCCCCGCATCTTGATGCGCGAGGATGAGGAGGTGTCTGCGCTGGTGACCGCCAATTTCACCCAGGAAGGAATCCAGGTGCTCACCAATCACAAGGTCGTGGGGGTGGACCGTTATGCCCGGGACAAAGTGGTGATTTGCGAGCACAAAGGCAAGCGGGTGGCGGTGCACTGTGATGAAATTCTGGTGGCCGTGGGCCGTACCGCCAACACCGATGGTTTGGGCTTGGAGGAACTGGGCATCGCCCTCAACAGTAATCGCACCATTAAAACCGATGCCTATCTGCGGGTGCCCAACCATAAACACATACTGGCTTGCGGCGATGTGGCGGGCCCCTATCAGTTTACCCACACCGCCGCTCATCAAGCCTGGTATGCCTCAGTGAATGGCTTGTTTGGTCATTTGAAGAAATTCAAGGCGGATTACTCGGTGATTCCCTGGGCGACCTTTACCCAGCCGGAAGTGGCCAGGGTGGGCTTGAATGAGCTGGAGGCCAAAGCAAACAACATTGCCTATGAGGTGAGTTGTTACGGCATTGATGATCTGGACCGGGCCATCACCGATGAGGAAGCTTACGGCTTTGTGAAAGTGCTCACCAAACCCGGTAAGGATAAAATCCTGGGGGTGACCATCGTGGGGCAGCATGCGGGGGATCTGATAGCAGAATACGTGCTGGCGATGAAACACGGTCTGGGGCTGAATAAGATCCTGGGTACGATTCATATCTATCCCACCATGAATGAAGCCAATAAATACGCCGCCGGAGAATGGAAAAAAGCACATAAACCGGAATGGCTGCTGCGCTGGGTGGAAAAATATCAGAACTGGCGACGGCGCTGAAGTACCGCTGCCGGTATTGAGATAAGCTGATAGGATATTTGCTCCTGCAGCACGGACAATAACGTTCTATGCCATGGGCACCGAAGGGCAGTGAAGCCATGAAAAAACTTAAGAACGAAAAAGAGCTGGTGAAAAAAGCGCTTGAAGAAGGCATGAGATACGGCGAGGAAAGGGGGGTTGTGGAATTCGAACCCACGGATTCCGCAACGGAGAAAATCGAGTACATCTATCGATTGCTGGTGCACGATAAACTGATCCAGCCCATCCCGCAGGATCAGATATCACAGGGCGCCATGCGGCATAAACTGGCTATCTGGGCATCAAAGCTCAAGTAAGCGGTTCTGCTTTTGAAGCGCCTGCCTGATGCTTGCAGGCCCCTGCCATTCACGCTGGAGTAAGCAGGGGCGCTGGGTGGTGAGCACCACGTCAATGGTGTCACGTTGGTGTCACGTCAATGGAATGACAGCCCTCAGGCCGAGCGGCGCATTTCCGGTAAACCCGCGGTGACGGGTTTGACTTCCTTCACGGTCACCAATACACCATCCTTGGGCTCAGTCTGACCACCCACCAATCGGGGGGTGGGCAATTGATCGTTGTGGATGTAATCCTCATTGGATTCGAAGGTCACCCGGCGCACGATCTCAGCCAGAATGATGCGTAACTGCTGACGTGCCTGGGCCATGCCGGCGCAGGCACGGCGGCCACCACCAAAAGGAAAGAATTCCCAGGGTTTGGGTTTGCAGCTACCGTCAAGCCAGCGCTCAGGCCGATACTCATGGGCATCCTCACCAAACACGTCCTTACGGCGCTGGGTCAGATACATGCAGGGTGCCACGCAGGTACCCGCCGGCATCAACCACTTGCCCAGCTGGGTGTCTTCGGTCAGCCAACGTACAGTGGCGGGAGCAGAAGGTGACAGGCGCTGGGATTCGTTGAGGCAGGCGGTAATGTAAGGCAACTCACTGATGGTGAGCGGATCGTATTCCCCCAGTTTGGCAACTGACTCTGCCACTTCGTCGCGTACTTTTTGCATTGCCCGGGGGGTTTTCAACAGCCAGATCAGCATCCAGGAAGAGGTGGCTGCGCTGGTTTCATGGCCGGCCACCAGCATGGCAATGGTTTCCGAGATGATTTTTTCCATCTCCAGAAACTCGCCGTCATCGTATTTGGCGCGGGCGAATACCGAAAGCAGGGTGGCTTCGTTCTCGTCCATGCGGGCGCGAATATCATTCACATCCTCGCGAATCATTTTGGCCAGTTGCACCTTGTAATCCAGCGACTGTTTCCAGGGTAAAATGCCCTTTTTCAGATTGCCAAGCTTGTCCTGCTCGCAGCGCTTGATGTATTTGGCGTTGAGTTTGGCCCGGAACTTCCGTGCGCCCATTAGCTGGCCGATGGTGAACATGGTGTCGTTGGTGGATGTGCTTAGCCAGCCGTTCATCAGCATTTTGTAGTGCTCCTTGCGGGCACCATGGCGCAGGCCGAACAGCGTGTAGCAGATGATGTCCAGGGTGATGTCACCCACCACCCGGGGAAAATCAAACTCCTGACCCACCTGCCAGGAATCAATGTGCTCACTGATGATCTCATGCATCACCCCGGCACGATTCTTCAGTTGGGCCGTGGCCAGGGAAGGGATAATCCGTTTACGGGAATCCTGGTGCTTCTTGAAGTTTTGAAACAGCACACATTCTTCCCCGACATCAATGGGGATCTGCACGGCAAACGGATCATATTGCTCCGGTTTAAGCGAAAATATATCCCGTACCACGGCCGGGTCCCCGGTCCAGACCATGGGGCCCTGTCCGGGCAGGGTGAGGGTGAAGGAATCACCGTACTCGTCCTGAAAGCGGTCCAGGTTGTTCCAGATATCCAGGCCAAGGCTGAGTGCGTGTTTGATCTTGCCGCCCTTGGGGATCGGCGGGAGCTGGGGTTGCTGAGGCATGACACTACTCTTGTTTGTTGTTTTCGGTCGGGTTGCGATGAAATTTAGTATACGCTGTATACTGTAAAGTAGTTGTCACTGGATATCAACATGGAGTTTTATTGGGTTGACGCAGGCCCCGGGATGGGGTCGACTGACAGAGCCGAATCGGCGGTCACGATTTGCTGCTGCACGCCAATCCCGGTGATAGCCGGGATTTCGAGGCGGTGTCCGCAGCCCTGGCGGACTATGGTCGGGTGATTGCCTTGGATTGGCCGGGTTATGGGCGCTGCCCACTGCCCCACTGCACCGGCGAGGTGGCACAATTGGATAAGGAATCGTAAGCTGTGCCCAGAGGGCAATTGAGTTGAATATACCTTGAACCAGATTGAGAACGGAGGGTAACAATGGCTAAGAAAGTAGCGGTGATTCTGGCGGGATGCGGCGTCTTTGACGGCGCGGAAATATACGAAGCCACATTGGTGCAGCTGCGCCTGGATGAAGCCGGGGCTGAGTTTCAATGCATGGCGCCCAACGTGGATCAGATGCATGTGCTGAATCACATGACCGGAGAGGAAATGCAGGAAACCCGCAACGTGCTGGTGGAAGCCTCCCGTCTGTGCCGTGGTGAGATTATTGATCTGGCGGACGCCAATCCGGACGATTACGACGCGGTCATCGTACCCGGTGGCTTCGGGGTGGCGAAGAACCTGTCCAGTTTTGCGGTGGATGGCCCCGGCATGAGTGTAAACGAGGCGTTTTTGAAGTTTGTTCAGGCGCTGCACAAGCAGGGCAAACCGGTTGGGCTGGTGTGTATTGCCCCGGCATTGGCACCGAAACTGTTTGGGGATGGGGTCAGGTGTACCCTGGGCAGTAACGATGATGATGCCGCCAAAGCGGTGGTGGCCATGGGTGGCGCCCATGAACAATGTGCGGTGGACGAGATCAGCATTGATGAAGAGCGCAATCTCGTGACGACACCGGCCTATATGCTGGCCGGCCGTATCAGTGAAGCGTCTGCGGGGATCAGTAAACTGGTGGAGGCGGTACTGGCACGGGCATGATCGGCTTTTCACCCGTCCCGGCGCTGACAATGGGCTCCCTTTGCCCATCAAGGCACAACGGTCTAAATAGCCTTCTGTTTTCGGTTGCGGCGCAATACCGCCATTGCCAGTAAACCGTTCAACAGGGCCGCCGCTGCATAGGGTGCCATGGTGTGCATCTCGTAGAGAATGGCCCCCAGCGTCGGGCCCAGGATGAACCCCAGCGCCGGCGCCCCGGCGATGATTCCGGCAACGGCGCCCTGTTCTTCGGCGGAAACCGAGAGGGATGCGGTGGCAGAAAACCCCGGCAGTGCCAGGCCGAAACCGAAACCGATAAACGAAAACGCAATCAGGGCATCCCGCTCCCACTGCAGTTGCACCAGTACCACATACCCTGCCAGCATCATGGGCAACCCCAGAAACAACAGGGTGGATGGCGCCAGTTTGAGCCGTGCCACCACAAGCAACTGAGCCGTCAGCGCGAAAATAGCCGAACAAATAAAGGCGTGGGCCACGATGCTTGCGGTTTGCTCCGGTCCGATCAACAGGCGATCCTGCACCAGATACCCCACCGTTTGCTGGCACATGGCATAGCCCAGAAACATCAAAACACCAATCAGCAGGGTGCCGGCATAACGGGGGTCGAAGTAGGAATGCAGGGTGCGCAGGATTTCCCGCCCGATATGGATCGGAGCATGGGGAGCCTGCACGTCATGCCGGGGCAACCATTTCCACACCACCAGCGCCGTAAGCAGGGTGATTACGCTGGCCGCCAGCAGCGGCGCCAGCAAATGCAGCAGAATCAGGGGGGCAGCCAGCGCCGGCCCCAGGATAGTGCCCAGACTGTGAGCGGAACCCAGCAGCCCCATTCCCTTTACCCGTTGTTCCGGTGTGGTGATATCCGCCATATAGGCCGTGGCTGCCGGGGTTGTGGCACCCATCAGAGTGGATTGCAGCATTCGTGCGACCGACAGCGCCAGAAACAACATCGTACCCTGCAGCCACCACTGTAGCCCGGCATAGAACACCGCAGCAAACAACAGCGTGCCGCAGCAGTAACCGTAGAGGCCAATCTGCATCACCTTACGGCGCCCGTATACACTGCTGATGCGCCCCCACACGCCACTGCTGAGGGCGAAAATAATGGAAGAGAACGAGATGATCAGCCCACCGTGGATTTCCTGCAGCCCCACGCTGCGGATCAGCGGCGCCAGAACGGCAAAAACAATGAACTGTCCCATGCCGATGCTGATGATGCAGGCCATGAGAATAAACTGGATTAGGCTGAACGGTACCGGTGCTGGCTGGGGCATGAATCCGCGCATGTTGATGATGGGGTGGTCATTCTAAGTTGACCGCCGTCAGTGTGGTATGACGAAAATCGCCAATCGTACTGACTTTGAGCCACCTGATATCCTTCCGCCGGGTGCTTAACTCAATGAATTTCAATGGATTTATAGGCGGGCAGCAGGGTTACGCACGTGCGCTGAATTGTGTTGAAATTTTGTAGTGCGAGAGGGCGAATTTTATTTCCTGAGCTAAAGTTATAGGGTGAGCAGTACGAGCAAATTCCGAATTAATGAAGAAGAATACGACCCGAATCCGGGAAACCATTAAGGTTCCTACCGATCAGCTGAAGCTGGGTATGCATGTTTCCCGGCTGGACCGGCCGTGGCTGGACACGCCCTTTCTGTTTCAGGGTTTTTCCGTGCACGATGTGGATGATCTGACGGCGCTGAAAAACATCTGTGAATACGTTTATATCGACGTGCTGAAAACCGGCCGTGTGAACTCCGCTGCCCGGTCAGCGTTGGTGGGGCAGGGCAAGCCGAAGCATTACGAGATCGTCACGCCGGTTGAAAAAGAGATTAAAGAGGCCAGCCAACACTACAAGAAAAGCTTCAGTGAGGTGGAGCGGCTTCTGGATACCGCTTACGCCGACGGCCGCATTGATACGGATGAGATCCGGCGCCACATCAAGGACTGTGTGGACTCCATTGAGCGCAACCCCTCTGCCATGATGTGGCTGACGCGGATTAAGAATGTCGACAAGTACACGGCGGAACACTGTTTGAATGTGGGCATTCTGGCCATTGCGCTGGGGCGCCATGTGGGGGTGGGGCGTAAACATATGGAGCTGTTGGGCCTGTGTGGCATGCTCCATGATGTGGGCAAAATGAAGGTCGATCAGGCTATTCTCAATAAACCGGATCGTCTGACCCGGGAAGAGTTTGAACACATGAAGTTGCATGTGGTGTACGGCCGGGAAATCCTGGTACAGGACAGTACTCTGCCCAATGAGGTTATTGGTGCCGCCTACAATCACCATGAACGTCAGGATGGTAAGGGTTACCCCACCGGCATGGATGCCGCGGCATTGAATTTCTACACCAAGGTGGTGACCATCGTGGATGCCTATGATGCCATCACCAGTCAGCGTTGCTACAGCAAAGGCAATACGTCGGCAACGGCCCTGAAAATTCTGTACGAAAACAGCGGCACGCAATTTGATCCGCGGCTGGTGGTTAAATTTATTGAGTGCATCGGAATCTATCCCCCCGGGGCATTGGTGGAGATGAGTTCCGGTGAGGTGGGTGTGGTGCTGTCAGTGGAGCCGGAAAACCGCTTATTGCCGAAAGTGGCCCTGCTGCTGGATGCGGACAAACAACCGGTGGCGCAGCGCGTGGTGGACCTGAAACTGGAGCGGGATAAAGGGCTGGAGAATCCCCATCGCATTAAAACAGTGTTGATGGACGGCTCCTACGGAATCGACCTGGCGGAGTTCACCCAGCACAATATCAATATGGGTGAAGCGGCCGGCTTTATGGCAGACTGCTCCCAGGACAGCGCCGAATAGCGGCCACGGCTATTGCGATTGCTGCAGGGTTTGTAACGTTTCTGATGCTTCCAACCACGCCATTTCGGTGGCTTCCAGTTGCGCAGCGACGGCCCCCTGACGTTGCAACAGTTCGGTTAACTGTTCCTTGTTTGCCGCATCATAAATATCTTCTGCGCTGAGCCGTGTTTCAATCTGCTTTTTGTCTGCCTCCAGTTGGGCCAGGCTCTGTTCCAGCTTCTGGATGCGGTTCTTCAGCGGCCGTAACTGGTTACGGATTTCAGCCGCTTTCTGCCGTTCTGCTTTTTTATCCCGTTTGTCTTCCCGGTTTTGGCCGGGGGAATCGTTGCTGCTTTGTTGGGCCTGCCGATAATCCACCAACCATTGGGCGTAGTCTTCCAGGTCACCGTTGAAGGGTTCCACTTTGTTGTGGGCCACCAGAAACAACTCGTCGGTAGTGGAACGCAGCAAATGCCGGTCGTGTGACACCAGTACCAGGCCGCCTTCGTACTCCTGCAGGGCCAGGGTCAGGGCCAGACGCATTTCCAGATCCAGATGGTTGGTGGGCTCGTCCAGCAGCAGCAGATTGGGCTTGTGCCAGATAATCAAGGCCAGCGCCAGGCGGGCCTTTTCACCCCCGGAGAAGCGGGCGATGGTGTCGTGAACCGCATCGCCATGAAAGCCGAAGCTGCCCAGGTATTTGCGTAGCGTCAGCTCATCGGTAGTGGGAGCCTGTCGTTGCAGGGATAGAAAGGGTGTGGTGTTACTATCCAGTTGATCCAACTGATGTTGGGCAAAATAACCAATGCGAGTGTGCTCCCCCAGTTGTTTTTCACCGGACACCAGCTCCAGTGTTGCCGCCAGGGTTTTGATCAGGGTGGATTTGCCGGCCCCGTTGGGGCCAATCAGGCCGATTCGATTGGCCGGCCCCAGTTGCAGGGAGACCTGCTGCAGTACCGGTTTACCGTTGTATCCCAGCTCCGCGGATTTAATGTCCAGCAGTGGATCAGACATTTTGGCGGCAGCGGGGATGGTAAAATGAAACGGTGAATCCACATGAGCCGGCGCGATTTTTTCCATGCGCTCCAGCGCCTTGACCCGGCTCTGTGCCTGTTTGGCTTTGGTGGCCTTGGCCTTGAATCGGGTGATGAACTGTTGCAGATGGGCAATTTCCCGCTGTTGTTTTTCAAAAGCAGATTGTTGATTGGCCATGCGCGCCGACCGCTGAATCTCGAAACTGGAATAGTTGCCGCTGTAATAATTGAGCTGCTGGTGTTCTATATGCAGAACATGTTGAGTGATTTCATCGATGAATTCACGATCATGGGAAATCAGGATCAGGGTGCCGGGATAGGCTTTCAACCAGTCTTCCAGCCATAGAATGGCATCCAGATCCAGGTGGTTGGTGGGTTCGTCCAGCAGCAGAATATCAGACGGGCACATCAGTGTTTGTGCCAGGTTCAGGCGCATGCGCCAACCGCCGGAAAACGATTGCACCGTTGCTTTCAGTTGATGTTGTTGAAAACCCAGCCCGGTCAGTAGTTTTGCAGCCCGGGATTCCGCGCTGTAGGCATCGATATCATCCAGTTGCTGATGACACTGCGCAATGGTGTGCGCATCATTGTTCAGTTCTGCCTGTTGCAGCCGGTCCTGCAGTGTGCGCAGGGGCCGGTCCCCATCGATGACGTAATCCAGCGCGCTGCGATCCAGCGCCTCCACTTCCTGCGCCATGTGGGCAATCCGGCTGCCATTGGCGATGTTCACCGTGCCGGCATCGGGGCCGGTCTCACCCAGGAGCAACGCGAACAGGGACGATTTGCCGCAGCCATTATGCCCAACCAGCGCGATATGCCATCCCGGATAGGCGGTGAAAGTGGCGTCGCTGAGGAGGCATTTGTTGCCCCGATACAAATTTACTGATTGCAGTTGGATCATATTGCTCTGGCTTGTACAACAAAGAGGGTGGGCAGAATACCCAATTCGCGGCCATGAAAAAAGGGCTGATCCGGATACGGGTCAGCCCTTTTCTGCTTGAACGCTTAAGTTACTTAGGTGGTGACTTATGCGTCCTTGTCAGGATCGAAGATACTGCGATCCGGAGCAGTGGGTGCTTCAACAGGCTTCAGTTCAAATGGCTTTTCTTCTGCTTTGGGTGCTTCAGGAGCCGGTTTGGG
>DKQK01000070.1:7163-7456 GCA_002471665.1 Gammaproteobacteria bacterium UBA7310 | reverse complement strand
GGCTTGGGTGCAGGTTTCGGTACTTCAGCCTTAGGCGTTGCCGGTGCTACGGGCTTTGCTGCAGGCTTGGCGGCCGGTTTTGTTTCCGCAGGCTTTGTTTCAGCTTTCGGAGTTGTGGGTTTGGGGGCCGCTGCTTTCTTCGTCGGGGCCGGTTTTTTGGCCGCGGGCTTTTTTGCAGGCGCTGCTTTCTTTGCCGGAGTGGCTTTCTTAGCGGCTGCCTTTTTCACCGGGGCTTTCTTGGCGGTCGCTTTCTTAGTGGTCGCTTTCTTGGCGGGAGCCTTTTTCGCTGCCGC
>DKQK01000070.1:5175-6826 GCA_002471665.1 Gammaproteobacteria bacterium UBA7310 | reverse complement strand
GCCTTCTTGGGAGCCGCCTTTTTTGCCGCAGTTTTCTTGGCTGCAGGTTTTTTAACGGCCGCTTTCTTTACCGGGGCTTTCTTGGCTGCGGTTTTCTTGGCCGCGGCTTTTTTGGCGCTGGCTTTTTTCGCTGTGGCCGCCTTTTTGGCTGCCGCTTTGGCTTTTGCCGCCGCTTTCTTACGTGCTTCAGCTTCTTTCTTGGCCAGGGCTTTGGCTTTATCCGCCGCTACCTTGGCTTCTGCTTTGGCTTGGGCAGCCAGTTCCTTTTCAACGCCGGTCACCGCTTTTTTGATTTTGGCAGCGTTGGCGGCCTCTTTCTTGGCAGCAGCCTGGGCATCTTTGGCGCTGGCCAACGTCGCCTTGGCTTCGGCCAGTTTGGCTTTGGCCTTGTCAGCGGTCTTCGCACTGGCTTTTTTGGCGGCGGCCTGGGCTTTGTCTACGGCTTTTTTCGCCGTGGTTACGGCTTTGGTGGTTTGGTCGACGGCTTTTTTACGGGCCGCTTCCAATTGTTTCTCCAGTTTTGCGATCTGGGCTGACAGATCAACCACTGGATCTTTTTTTGCTTTCACGGCATTTCGTTTCGCCGTGGTTTTTTTTGCTGCCATAATCAAAGTTCCTCAGCTGTGATTTTGGTGACGCAGGTGCCTGCAATTATACGGGTTGTCTAAACAATATCTACCTTTCTTGTGATAGCACATGCACACTGGAACGCAAAATATTTGTTGACCAGGGTTCAGATAACGGGGCTTTCTGTTACCATCGGGAGCGTCCCCAGAAGATAACAATACAATCCGGAGAGAAAGTGGGGCCTGGTTATTGATGTCCACGGGTATAGCCGCCCGACTTTTCGATACCTGTTCGGCCGATTTCCGGGTATTCATTCGAGACAGGAGAAAGCATGAAACACTACATAATAGTTGCTACCGCGATGGCCGCTCTGGTGGCCTGTAAAGGTGAGGCCGGTAGCGAGGAGACCGCAGCAAAAAAGGAACCCACCCTGATGCTGCAGACCGAAGATCAGAAAGCCAGCTATGCCATCGGTATGAAATTCGGTGAAGGCATGGGGCGTGATTTGAAGGACGAGCTGGATATCGATGCCTTCTATAAAGGGTTTGATGACGGCTTCAATGGCCGTGATTCCAAGATGACCCAGGAAGAGATGGTAGCGGCGATGAATGCGCTGCAGGCCCGGAAAATGAAAGAGCAACAGGCAGCCCAGACCAAGGCGCTGGAAGAGAACCAGGCCGCCGGCGCGAAATTCCTGGAAGATAACAAGGCCCGTGATGGTGTTGTGGTTACCGAGAGTGGCCTGCAGTATGAAGTGATCACCCAGGGCGAGGGTGAATCACCGGACGAAAACGACAAAGTAAACGTACACTATCACGGCACTTTGCCGGATGGCACCGTGTTTGATAGTTCCATTGAGCGTGGTGAGCCTATTTCGTTCCCGGTTAATGGTGTTATCAAAGGCTGGACTGAGGCACTGCAACTGATGAAAGTGGGCGATAAGTGGAAACTGTTTATTCCCTCCGATCTGGCCTACGGTGCCCGCGGCGCCGGCCCCAAAATCGGCCCCAATCAGGCGCTGGTGTTTGAAGTGGAACTGCTGGGTGTGGAAAAGGTCGACTAAGCGGATCAGGGTGAACCTGAA
>DKQK01000070.1:0-4805 GCA_002471665.1 Gammaproteobacteria bacterium UBA7310 | reverse complement strand
CAGGCGCCCTTTTTTATTGATTGTGAACTTTTTACGCTTTTATCATTCCTATTCGATAAGCGTGGCGATATGGATTAAGCTTGCAAGGATATTACAACCATTAAAAAAGGCCTTTGATTAGGGCTTCTGATTAAGGAGTAATCACCATGATCCGCCCCCTTTTAGGACTGATGACGTTGTTGTTGGTGTCGGTCTTATCCGCCTGCAGCAGCTCCCCTACCATCGAAAGTGACCTGGGTATCAAGGGTGCCCCGGACTGGGTCAACGAGGGTACCCAGGCAGTGGATAACGATGATGGCCGTTTTGTTTACGGGGTGGCGTTTGCGCCTCCGCTCAATGATGAATCCCTGCAAACCTCCACGGCAGATAGCCGAGCCCGTGCCGAAGTGGCGCGTATGGTGTCGACTTACATTGATCACACGCTCAGTGATTACGCCTCCAGTACCGGTGACAGTGCCACCAGCAGTATCCAGCAGACCCTCAACAGCAGTACCCAAACGGTGCTCAACGGGGCCAGGATTAAAGGCCGCTGGAAAGACCAGAATTCGGGCAATATCTATTCTTTTGCGGAAATGGACATGAAAGCACTGGATGACGCCATCACCACGGCAGGCAAGCTGTCCCAGAATTTCAAGGATTTCTATCAACAAAACGCCAACGCCAACTTTGACCGATTCATGAAGGATTCCCAGTAATGAAGCATTGGATACTTATTCTCGCCGCTGTTGTTCTGTCTGCCTGTGCCACCTCTGTTGAACGGGTTGCGTCTGACTCCACCATTGATTTGAGCGGTGCCTGGAACGATACCGATTCCCGTCTGGTGGCGGAGGAAATGATTCAGGATGCCCTGTCGCGCCCCTGGATCGGGGAGTTTACCGGTCGCACCGGACAACGCCCTGCCGTAATCGTGGGCACGGTGCGCAATCTGAGCCACGAGCATATCAACGTCAAAACCTTTGTGGCGGATATGGAGCGTGCCCTGGTGAATTCGGGCCGAGTGGACTTTGTGGCATCCCGCGATGAGCGCGGTGAGGTGCGTGATGAGCGTATCGATCAGGATCTGAATGCCCGGGAGGATACCCGTAATGCAGCGGGCCAGGAGCTGGGTGCGGATTTCATGCTGCAGGGCCAGATCAACACCATCATTGATGCAGAAGGAAAAGAACAGGTACGTTACTATCAGGTGGATTTGACCATGATCAGCATGGCTGATAACCGTAAGGTCTGGTTGGGTCAGAAGAAAATCAAAAAATACGTGAAGAACGCCAAGCTGCGTTATTAATCCGCATTGATGAACACACAACGTCTGGCGCTGATCGGTCTGTTCAGCGCCCTTTTGCTATTGCAGGCTTGCGCGGCCTGGCAGGTGAACCAGGCGGCCGCCTCATTAGCCACGGCGGGCCCGCGGGCAACACTGGCACGGCTGGAGCAAATCCCCACCTCGGGCCGGGATCAGGCGCAACTGTTACTGAACACCGGGGTGCTTAAGCTGTACCTTGGGGATTGGCAAGGAAGCCGTGATGACCTGGAGCAGGCCAAGGCCATTATGTCGTCCATGCAGGCGGTGAGTGTGACAGAAAATTTTGCTGCCATGACCGCTAACGAAACCCTGCGCACCTACAACGGAACCCCCACCGACCAGGTGCTGGTGCACGTTATGCTGGCGTTGGGCTATTTGTTGTCAGGCGATCCCGATGGTGCCCGGGTGGAGATGCTGCAGGCGGATGTCACCATGCAGCGGCTGGCCGAAGAGGACAGTACTCTGGGTCAGCTGGCCAGTGCCCGTTTCCTGGCGGGTTTGATTTATGAGGTGAACGGTGAACGGGATGATGCACTGATCAGCTATCGCCGGGCCTACAACATCCTGTCGGACCGTGGCGAGCCCATTCCGGAAGCCTTGCAGATCAGCCTGCTGAATCTTACCCAGCGTCAGGGCTTCCGTCAGGAGTACGAGGCGTTCAGTAAGCGCTTTGGGCGGCAGGCGCAATTGCCCGCCACCGATGAAGGGGAATGGTTCCTGATCTATTTTGACGGCGTGATCAGCAACAAGACCGAAACCCGCCTTTCTGTGTACGATGGGGAGGTGGATACCATGGTAAGTGTGGTGATGCCACACTATGCTCCGGTCAACTACCAGCCCCGGGGGCTGACCCTGGTGGGCGGGCAGCGACAGCGCAGCGCCATGATAGAGAATCTGGAAGTGCGGGCGCGGCAGGATCTGGACGCTCAACGGGCCAAGCTTCTGGCCGCCGCCACGGTGCGCGCGGTGGCCAAATACAAGATGGTGCAGGAAGCCCAAAGCAAGGGGGATTTCGGCGGTATTCTGATGAACATTGCCACCGTTGCATCGGAGCAGGCGGATGTGCGCAGTTGGAATATGTTGCCTTCCAGTGTGCAGGTGGCACGCATCACAAGTAAGCTGAATCAACCTGTGAGTCTGGCGGAGCGGGCCGTTACCCTGCCGCCGCAGAGCGAATTTGCCCCTGCTGGTAAAGCCATCGTACTGGCCAGCAGCTTGATCGATCAGGTTTACAGCTGGCCATCACTGCCGCCGCAACCCACTGCGCTGCCGGTTGCAGAACAAGCCGGTACCCAATCCCCAGAGGAAAACCCCGCTCAAGGAGAATCCGATGCCGCGCCCTGATATCACACTGAATCAATTCCCTGTCCCGTTGCTGTTATTGTTGTCGGCGGTATTTAGCGTGCTGTCCGCCTGCAGCAGCACCGGCGGCAAACCCGGTTGGGTGGATCAACCGGAATCGGCGTATCCAGCTGCCACGCATCTCACCGCGGTGGGTTCAGCGGATGATCGGGATACCGCCGCTGACCGGGCGCTCGCCAACCTGGCAAAAATTTTTGAAGTGGCGGTGCAGGACAGCAGTATGGATTTCAGCAGCGCCCAGGTAAGCCATGCTTTGGGTCAGCAAACCGTGGCCAACGAACAGAAGATTACGCGCACCGTCAGTACAGAAGCCCGCCAGGTATTGAGTGGTGCCCAGGTGGTGGAGTACTGGGAATCCGAACAGGGGCGTATATCCGCATTGGCCATTCTGGCCAAGCAGCCCGCCGCCAGCCGCTTTCAGCAAGCCATCGCCGGACTGGATCGTGAGGTGAAGAATCTGATTGATTATGCCACCCAGAAGGCGGACAGCCCGGTGGCAGCACTGAATGCGCTGAAGCGGGCCCGGCTGGCGCAGATCAAGCGGGATCAGGCCAATCGTAACCTGATGATTGTGGCGCAGGGGCGTGGCATTCCGAGCCCCTATGATACCGCTGCCGTGGAAACGCTGATTCGCAATGCACTGGGCAGCATGAAGTTGCAGGTTCAGGCGGAGAATAATTCGTTGCAGGCTGAGATTCAGCAGGCCCTGGCTACGCTGGGGGTGCCGGTAGTGGAGCAGTCGAACCTGAAGTTGAGCGGGGAGCTGGATGTGGCTCCGGTGGAGCAGAAGCAAGCCTGGTACTGGATGCGGGGCTCCTACGAGCTGGTCTTTCGTGACGGTACCAAAGTGTTGGCCAAACAGCGCTGGCCGGTGAAGGTGTCGTCCACCGAGGTCAACCTGCTGCAGCAACGGGTGCGCGATGAAATCAACAGCAAATTGCCGGGCTATGTGTTCGAGCTGTTGTCGTCACAATAACCGCCGGATCTTCAATATCATCAGGCAGTTGGCGGTCGCAAGCGCCAGTTGCGATCAAAATCGCCACGCGGGGCAACCGATTCTGAGCTAATATTGACTGCATATTTTGGGTCGATTTAGTTTGCTGTTGGGGTTGGTCAATCATGAGTATGCGTTTTGCCTTGTTTGCTGGGGCGTTGTGTTTGTGTATTGGCAGCGTTGAGGCTGCCAAAATGTATAAAATTGTTGATGAACAGGGCAATGTCACGTACAGCCAGTTTCCTCCACCGCCCCAGCCCGCACAGCAGCAGGATGGTGTTCGGGTGGATGAAATGAGTGTCAGTGGTGACAGTGCGTCTCAGGTTCGTACTCTGGGTCAAAATCAGTATTGCGGCGAAATTCAGCTACCGTCCATCAACCCGAAAAAGCCGGAGGAATACCTGGATCTGGGGGAACTGCGCCAGGCCTGGCTCAATGAGTTGGAAGGTGATACGGATCTGAATAATGTGCGTTTCCGTATGTACATGGGGCGCTACAACGTGAGCCGTAATCCATCGGAGGCGGGCCAGCGCAAGCGGGATCTACAGTGCGCCATCGCCTGGGTGGACAAGCAGAAGGGGAACGTGGAAAAGGCTCGGGCTGCATTACGGCAGGAAGCGTCTGAACTCAACCGGAAGATTGCCCGCATTAAATCTCAGCGGGAAAAGCAATGCGGCAGTGAGCCGTACCGCAATCCCAACCAGCCAGGCACGCAGGCGGTGTGGCAACGCTGGAGCGATTGCTATTACCAGTATCAGGATGAACTCTACGATCTGGAATACCAGGTCAGTGAGATTCCACTGGACTAGCAGGCTGCAGGATGCGTTGTCCCTGGTTACCATGGGGCACCCAGGCGTGATTGGTGGCACTGCTCACCAGCACCCCGTGTTCAAACCAGCGCAGTTTGAAGGCGGGAAAGTCGAACTCGCGCTGATCGATCTGTTCCCACGGGTCCTGCTGCGAGCGGCGCCGGTACACCAGCAAGCCGGCGCTGCGGTCGGCAACCCATAATGTGTTGTCTTTGATCACCGCATCCATAACGAAATCCAGTGCGGAAACAGCATCGGTTTCCATCCAACGCAGGTCTGAGGTTCTTTCCTTGATGGAGAGTCCGTCACGACCATTGGCAATCAGCAGAAAGGGCTCGGC
>DKQK01000021.1 GCA_002471665.1 Gammaproteobacteria bacterium UBA7310 | reverse complement strand
TACTCTGCGCTGCCTCTCAACGATGAAATCGCTGAACACAGCAATGCACTGGAACTTCAGGCAATACGCGATCAGGCGAGCCAACGTTATTACCAGGATTTCCGTGATGAGCGTTGGGCCGAGGAGCAGGAAGCCAACGTGTTGGAGCTTTTGTCTCAAGCCGAGCATTTTTCCGGTGTCAGCTTGGATTATCTGGATTGTAGAAGTGAAACCTGCCTGCTGGAACTGCGCGTCTCACAGGAGAGGTCAAAACACGCAGAAGTGATGCTGGCCGGTGTGTTGGGAAAAGAGCTGCCCCATGCGGTGTGGGAGAGGGATGGCGACAAACTGATATTGCAGCTGAGCCGTTAAGCGGGTATTCAATCCAGCTCGGCCAACGCAGCCAACTGATCGGCCACAGCAGACCAGCCTGTATCAAAGCCCATTTTCAGGTGCTGATCGCGGGCCGCCGCCGTCCAGTGCCGGGCGCGTGCTACATAACGGGTACCAACACCTTCATCACTGATCTCGATGATGCCGATCATGAAAGGATCAAGGGGTTCCCACTGAGCGTTAACCGCGTCGGTAAACACCAGACGCTCACCGGGTACCACCTCCAGAAACACGCCCTGACTGGCAACAAGCTCACCGTCAGGCCCATGCAGGGTGAGATTGAACGGGCCGCCCGATCGCCATTCTATGGCATCCACCGTAACCCACCAGGGTTTGGGGCACCACCAGTCCGCCAACTGGCGGGTCATTACCTGCCACACCTGCTCGGGTGACGCCGAAATGTAACGGGTAACAGACAGTTCCAGATTGCGCTCGGTCATCATCGATCTCCTGGTCAGAAGGTCCTGCATCATAGGTGATCTGTTTCAGAATGGAAATAACCTCTAATCCGCCTTGTTGTCGATATACTGATTAATCTTGTATTGCAAATAAATACTCTGGAAGAAAAAGGTCAGCGCCGGATTGATACGGAATGTGTTGACACCATGACTTCTGGCGATTTCCAGCAATCTGGCGCGGAAGGTAAACAGCCACACCAGGTAAAAAACCAGGTACAAAACCGAGACCGCTACAATCCCGTAGAGCATAACCGGCTCCTGATAGACTGATTCAGGCAACAGCGAGCTGCCGAAGTACACCACATAGGTTATCAGGGAGCCGTATACCAGCCCATCGGCAATTTTATTGTCATGAAAGGCATTCAATACCCGGGTACGCGTGTAAAACCAGTACATCATATAAATGCCGAACGTGATCACTGAAAGGCCAAACACACCCCATGCCGTAAAGCGCTCAAAGTTGTCCATATCACCATCGGGGGCCGCGCTCAATTCAGCAGCGGGAGTTTTATATATGTCGCTCATGGTAATGCCTCTTCGGGTTGGGTTCCGTGAGTCTAACCCATCGCCCGGCTTGACTCATCCCGGCAAACTTGAAATCATGCCCGGGCGATCGGTTCTCCGAGCGTTTCATCACGGGGCTTGGCCCCAGGGTGAAAGCTCCGGGGTTACCCCGGGGGCGATTCAACAGTAAGAACACACCGTAGTTGGTACGGCGCTGCGCTGCACGCAGTACCGTACTGAATGGACCAGACTGGTCGGAGACCGATTGCAACCCTGCTTGCTGTGATACTTTGCTATGACCAATTCTGTTCGTGCGCGCCGGCTGGCATTGTCCATCATCGACGGAGAGTGGACACAACCTGCGGTGACAGATCGCCTGCGGCGCGTACTGGAGCTTCATCCCCAAGACATCAAGCAGCTGGCGGCACGCCTGTGCTTTCTGTATGAGCAGCCCCCGGCATCCTTCAAGCGGTTAGCCACATTACTGCTGAACGAACCGCTACTGGAATATTTCTGGCAACATGCTGCGCAACAGGACATACCCGGCATATTGCTGGACACACCGCAAATGCAACCGCCGCCGGCTAATCTGCGCTGCTTCCCCCTGCCCCGGCTGGATACCCTGAAGGACGTTGCCCTGTGGCTGGCAGTACAACCACGGGAGCTGGACTGGCTGGCGGATATCAATGGCCGGCAGGCGCAGGTGGTCGAACCCAGACTGCACCATTATCGCTATCGCTGGGTCAATAAACGCAGTGGCGGCCAACGCCTGATTGAAATACCCAAATCACAACTCAAGCGTATTCAACGCCTGATTCTGCACGACATACTGGATCGCATTCTGCCCCACGATGCTGCTCATGGATTCGTACGCAATCGATCCTGCGCCAGCTATGTTGCAGCCCACGTGGGTCAACCGGTTATATTGCACCTGGATCTCAAGGATTTTTTTCACAGCGTTCCCATCACCAAAGTGCTCGCGTTTTTTCGCACCCTTGGCTATCCGGCGGCGGTGGCCCGCACCCTGATGGGATTATGCAGTCACGGGGTGTCACCCAGCCTGGCCGGTAAACCCTTTGCTGATCAATCATGGCAACGGCGCAGGCAACTGCGGCATCCGCACCTGCCACAGGGTGCCCCCACCTCCGGTGCCCTGGCCAATTTCTCTGCCTATCGCCTGGATTGTCGACTGGCGGGGTTGGCCAGGCGCTATGGCCTGCGTTACTCCCGTTACGCCGACGATCTGGTTTTCTCCGGCCCGGAAACCCTGCGGCCACAGGCAGCCTGGATTGAATCTGTAACCGGGGCCATTGCACTGGAAGAAGGGTTTTGCCTGAACCACCGCAAGACCCGGGTCCGCAGCCAATCACAGAGCCAACGCATCACCGGCCTGGTGATCAATGAAAAGATCAATATCAGCCGTACCGACTACGACCAGTTAAAAGCCACTCTTCACAATTGTGTGCGTCACGGCAGTGAAAGCCAGAACCGGTGCGCGCACCCGGATTTCCGCGCCCACCTGGCGGGCAGGATCGCCCATGTGACCCACATCAACCCCCAGCGGGGCAAAAAACTGCAGCAACTGTTCAATGCCGTGCACTGGGAGGATTAACCGGGGGCTTGACCGGGAGCCTTTAGACCTTGTGTCAGGCGCCGGACCGCAGCGCCAATAAGTGACGTTCGATGGTAAAGACATGCTCATCCACCTCGTTGAGTTCCCGCAGGGCATGGGCCAATTGCAACAGGTAATCGCTGTTCTCGCCGCTGGGCCCTGCGCAATCGGCAATATGGCGGGCGATCTCCTGCTCCGTTGCCGGCCCCAGATAGGCACGGTTATCCGGCGCCGCAATGTAAACCACACCAGTGGCTTGGGTTGCGTCCTGAAAGTACACATCTGTCACCAGCCGCACATAACCGTTCTTTTCACGATGATCCAGATGGGCAAACTCCTGGGCAGTAATGCGATAGGCCATGCCTTCACACACAGCCCCGGGTGTTTTGATCAAAGTCACCACCCTTCCGGGTTTATCCGGTGTACCGCGATGATCATGGGAGCCCTGCCAAAAACGCCTTGACCAGTTAAATATTCGCCCGGGTCTGCGTTCCAACCAGGGAAAATCCACTTTATAGATCAAAGACCCATAGCCGAACAGCCAAAACGTTGCCTGATCATCAAATTGAATCGACATTGAATTTGGCGTCACCACAGATTCGTACCCTTTTTTACGGCATAGAAGGAATCATACGGATGACCATAGCCTGCTGCAATTGGGTTTATTTCCCGCTATTTTGACGCCCAATTACCACTAAGCTAGTCTTTAGAAACACGCCAGGCTTGAACACGGATGTCAATTGCTTATGGAAGTGCTTTTACCCGAGTCTATTGTTCGGTTACGACACCAGGTACAGGAACTCACCCTTTCCCACATCGCCCCCCAGGCCAGTCAGACAGATCAAGATGCACGCTGGCCGCTGCACAGCATGCAGGCATTGGCCGAGGCCGGCGTGATGGGGCTGCATGTACCGAAACGGTTTGGCGGCCACGAGCAGGGGCTGCTGGCCCTGGCGGTGCTGGGTGAAACCATAGCACAAGGCTGCACCTCATCGGCTCTGTGTTATGCCATGCATTGTGTGGGCAGCGCCGTGATCACGGCCAAAGCCACTGCTTATCACGAAGAAAAGTATTTGGTGCCCATCGCTGAAAACCGTCACATCACCACATTGGCACTGTCTGAGCACGGTACCGGTGCCCACTTTTATCTGCCCCAAACCGAATTAGCCCTCAGTGGCGCACACTACATCGTCAACGGCACCAAACAGTTTGTTACCAACGGTGGCCACGCCGATTCCTACGTAATCTCCACCATGGCCAGTGCTGAAAATACCGAAGATGGCGATTTCTCCTGTCTGATCGTGGACAGGGACAGTGCCGGGATCATCTGGCTTGAACCCTGGGCCGGACTGGGTATGCGCGGTAACTCATCCAGGGCGATGCAATTGAACCAAGTGCGGCTGCCACGGGAAAATCTGCTGGGGCAGGAAGGCGATCAGATCTGGTACACCTTTGAGGTGGTGGCGCCTTACTTTCTCATTGCCATGGCCGGTGCCTACCTGGGCTTGGCCCAGGCGGCTCTGAATGCCACCATTGAACACGTTAAAGCGCGGCGCTACAGCCACTCCGGTGAACGCCTGGCGGACATCCATACACTGCAATACCGCCTGGCTGAAATGAATATTGCGGTGCACAAAAGCCGTGGTCTGCTGTATCAGGCAGCGTATCAGGGGGATGTAGGTGATCCGCAGGCAACCAACATGATTCTGATGGCAAAAGCCGATGCCGCCGATCTTGCGGTTGCGGTCACCAATGATGCCATGACCTGCTGTGGTGGTTTTGCCTATCGTGAAAACGGACAATTATCCCGCTTGCTGCGTGATGCGCGGGCGGCTCATGTCATGTCGCCCACCACCGATATTCTGAAACTGTGGAGCGGACGACTGCTGCTGGATCTTCCGCTGATTTAAATCACTATGACGACACACGCGTTATACATCGACGCCGCAGGTTGCTGGCAACAAACCTTTGAACAGGTGGCATTCGTATGCCAACGCTGCAACCTGCCGATGCCCACGCATATTGATGCCGACAGCAACACGCTGCCTGCTGTACTGGCGCGGCAGGACACTCTGGATTTTTGCATCGCGTTCATTGGCCCGCACACGCGCAAGCCCCTTGAAACAGCCAAAAAACTCAGCCATGTCATTGACGATCTATATTTCATTTTCCTGGTGAACGATACCGGCAAATCACTCCAGCATCGCCTGCAATCACCGGTATCCACGCTTGGCCATCACTGGGAGATTGTGGATCCCACCGGCGCCCAGTTTGCGGATACACTTTCTCGCAGCCTGAGCGCCGCCATCAAGAAAAGAAAGTTTCGCACTACCCTGTCTCAACTGAACCGCAAACTGCAGCACAACACCAAACCACGTGTTTCACCATTGCAACGTGCCTCGGTGTCCCTTGAGTATCTGTCTCATATTGTCGAACACGCCCACGATGGAATCATTGCCACCGCCGTGGACGGCGTGATTGTTAAGTGGAATCTGGCCGCCTCCGCCCTGTTAGGCATGACATCA
This sequence comes from Gammaproteobacteria bacterium UBA7310, assembly GCA_002471665.1. GTDB lineage: Bacteria > Pseudomonadota > Gammaproteobacteria > Pseudomonadales > Ketobacteraceae > Ketobacter. Next base: position 15,568 of record DKQK01000021.1, on the reverse strand, counting down.
GATCAGGTTACCGGGCTTTCCATCTTTTCCATTCTGGATCCGCAGTGGGGTCAGCAGCTGCGCCCCCTTTACACTGAACTGAGCGCATCCGCCAACAACCACAGTGAACATGAAATTGTGCTGAACACAGCAAACCATCAACAGCAGGTACTGGCCATTACGTTGTCACGGATACTGGATAACAACAAACAGGCGATCGGCATTGCCATCTTCATGCGCAACATCACTGAACGGAAAGTAACGGAGCAGGTACTGGAGGATTTGAGAAAAGATCTGGAAAGGATGTCCTTTGAAGACGGCCTTACCGGTGTTGCCAATCGCAGGATGTTCGACAAACAACTGGAGCAGGAGTGGCGGCGCATGCAACGTAGCCGGCACCCCCTGTCCATCGTCCTGATTGACATTGACTACTTCAAACATTACAACGATTTTTATGGTCACCAGGCCGGTGATGATTGCCTGAGGCAAGTGGCTTCAGCGCTCAGGCAACAGGCGAGCCGATCCTCGGATCTGGTGGCACGCTATGGCGGCGAAGAGTTTGTGATTTTGCTGCCGGAGACCAACGCAGACGAAGCCTACGCACTGGCTTTGCACTGCGCCAAGGCGGTTCGAGCCCTGACTATAGCGCACCAGCGATCGGTAGCGTCCGAGCACGTAACCATCAGCGGCGGGGTAGCCACCCTGGTACCAGACAGCAGCAACACACCGCAACAACTGCTGCATGACGCCGACAAACAACTATATCAAGCCAAGCAAAAAGGTCGCGATCAGATCCGGCGGGCCTGATGCCACCTATTGGTGAATCCGGCGCTGCTCCCTGTCCCGCATCCGGTTGCCATCATCCACTGCGGTCACGGTGCTGATTTTACTGTGAATATAGTGCTCCGGGAGGCCCAGCTCCAGCGCACCCACCAATACATGATTCAAATACCAGGAGTAGGGCTTCAGCTGGACATCAAACTGGGTGGCCACGTAGGTCAGCGCCGGAATGGTAAACCCGGCGCCATCGATCACCATTACCTGCTTTAACTCGTACCCGTTCCCCAACCCTTCCGCCGCATCCAGATTCGGTTTCTCACTGCGCTCGATGGTGAACAGGGCGCCATGAATCACGTCATGGTCATCACCGGTAAAGTAGGCATCCGCCTTACTGGAACCATCATGGCCCCGCTTATGAAAGCGCAGGTCGTGCCGGTTCAGCCGGCAACAGCCTTGCAATACCGCACTGGGCGTCCTGCCGTGCAAACGGGCAATGGACATATTGGAACCATAGGCAAAATAATTCAGGGTACTCATAGATTAGATGTCCCAAGTGACTTCCCAGGTACTGTTTTGCAACCAATGTCACAATGCTAAGCCGCACCCCCTTGCTTCCAGGCTTTGTTCCGCAACGGATAACATTTTGATTTTTGTTATGGCCGCAGTCATCACTACAACATTGGCTTTAACCGGTATGAAGCGGTCCGCCTTTTCCGGTGCTGAGGCGCTTATGGGTAAACGAACTGCCCCTCTGCCATCAGCACCACATTACCACCAATGCGGCACTTGGCCTGCTGGCCGCCCCGGTAATCGAACTCAATGTGAATCAGGCTCTGGCGGGCCGCGGGGTGGCCACGATCAATGCTGGTGGTGTGGGTGCCGATGGCGGTACCCTCGCAGCAACACAGATAGGCAATGAACTCGGGGATCACTGAGCCGATGGGAGGGCAGGCTGCGGCTTCATAGTGGGGTGTAACAAGACGGCCATGAAAGTGTGCGCGGCCACCCACGGAGCCCGGTGCCACCAAGAGAATGGCCGTGGCGTAGATCTCAGAGAGCAATGGTGCCCACTGACCGGTATCCAGACGCGCGGCGACAACGTGATCAGGCCGAGTCATCGGTACCACCAGCACCGGCGTATCCACTGCCACCAACCGGGGCTTGTAGCGGGAATAGGCGAGATGTTTAACCTCGGTATTCAAGGCCCGGGCAATATCCGACAATTCAGGCACAAAACGATCGGTGGTGAAATCAAAATGACGGGCAAACAGAGTCAAACCACCGGCACCGTGCCCGCTAGCATCCTGGAAGGTATTCACCGACAATCCACCATCCTGCAGCAGGTACTCAGAGTAGCCTTCGGCCTGCTTGCCGTAGCCCAGCTCAAAGGCCCTGGCAGCAGCAGCCAAAGTGGTGTGGGCGCCAAACGACGTTTTACCCTGCCCGTTATATACCGCAAAAGGGGACGCCGGGTTGGACGGATCGACAAACACGGTTTCCGAGCAGCCAAGCTCGGCCGTAATCCTGGTTTTCACCGCATCATCCAAGAGTACATCCGCCATCACCACGGCAATTGGCGTACCCGCAAACGGCTCGTCGGCAAAGACATCGTATAAGCGATAGGAAATAGTCATCTGCACACCCTTTTTCAATGATTATTGTTATGGGTGTCAGTGTAGCGCAGGAAAGCAACCCGTGCCTGTGTAATCCGCCGCAGCTATGGCAAGAAACATAGCCCTGATTGAGCTAAACGATCATCAGGTCAATCAGGCACCTGTGCAACCTTGAACCAAGGTGACTCATACCGTTACTCCGGCTCTTTCACCAATGTCATGTCAAAGTCTTTTTGATCCAGATCCCATGCCCCCGGTGAAATCAACCCTATGGCAGGCACCAGGAACAGAAATCCGCCGATGGCATCCAATACCCCGGTGGTGGTGATATGGGTACGAACCGTTTTGCTGGAGGTAATATAACCCGGCTTTTGACAGGCAACCTCAATGTCCTTATTGGTTACGACGCTGAACGTTGCAGGTGAACTCTTATGCTCACCGTTTACACTGGCAATCGCAGCATCCGGCTCACAGCGAACATTCACATCCGTGTATTTGTTGGATTTCATGGCAGAACACCCCACAGCCATGAACAGGACGATCAACACTACCGTTATTTTTCTCATGCATTCCTCTGCATTACCATCACATCAAGAGCGACATTGCGCTTAAAAAAAATTGGCCAGTATAGGTTAAACGCCACCCTGACGAAAGCGCGTAACGCGTCAGGGTGGCGCCTGCCGGAGCCCGGCGTCAGAAGGGTTGGGTCTCGTCGTCAATGGACAGCAGAAACGCTTTCAGGTACTCAAGATCATCCGCATCACTGATCACACTGGAAATCGGTTGCCCTCCTGATTGCGGTAACCGATGCCGATCAAAGACCTCCTCCAGCGTGGCGGCACTGCCATCGTGCAGGTAAGGGGCATGGTAGGCCACCCCTAACAGTGAAGGCACATTGAACCCCGCACCACCCAATGACGCAAAGCCCTGGGTAGACTGCGGTGATACTTCCACCCCTTCGTTGGGATCACCGGGAATGGAGATCAGGCCGCCACCAATGGCACCGGCACCCCGAATTTCCAGGGGGTTGCTTCCGTCCCGGGTACCCACATCATCCAGCAACCTGAGTACGTCGCCCTGTATTGCCAGCGCCACGATCTGCGGACCGGCCACCGTCAGATTGGGGTCCAGTGCAGGTTGCCGGCCTTGAGCAAAGAAATTGGCTGCCAACGGGTTAGCCGCAAAGGTTGGATTGTTCTGGTACGCCAACACCGAACTTTTTGTCCATTTTTCACCCCCGTGGCAACTGCTGCAGTTGGCAGCAAATAACTGGCGGCCGGTGTATTCGGCATCGCTGTCCGGTGCCGGCATGATGGGTGCCCGCACCGCCGTGGCCACCCACTCGGTCATCGCATCCAGCGCATCACTGATTCCGCTGGTGGGGCCGTGATTGAAAATCTCTGCACTGCGATTGACTCCCCCTACATCCGTTGCATGGCCGATACCACCCTGCACGCCGCGGGAATTATTATTGAAGTCCGTTACGCTGCCGCGCACCGCATTCCAATTCAGAATGCGCTGATCCCGGGGATCACTGTTGGCAAACGTGCCTTCCAGGGCAATGGTTTGGCGCGGCCCGGTGGGGAATATCCAGGTTACGTTATCGCTGTGGCCATCATCGTGACAGGATGCGCAACTGCTCCAGGCGTTGTCCGACGCTTTGCCGCGGAAAGCCAGCGGCTGGATGTCCCGCACGTCGATATCAAAGTTGCCGTCCTTGTCCAGATCCAACACATCAGGCACCCCCAGGGCAGTGAAAAACGCCAGCTTGCCCAGCAGGCTGCGGTGCCTGGCTGTTCCGGGCGCGGGGGGCTTACTGGAGGCGATATCCAGTTGCAATACCTGATTGCCGATCAGGTCCAGCGCCGTCACCGAGGTACTGACTTCGTTGTTGGTATAGGCTCGCGTACCATCCTGACTCATCACCACACCCGTGGGTATGTTACCGGTCTGGAAACGCACCACATTACCGGGTGCCCCCAGGTCAAGACTGCCGTCCGGTGCCACTGTGGCCCGCATGACGTAGTTGCCGCCACGGCTCACCACCAGGAAGTCGTCGCCGCTCTTGTTGGCATCAATGGCCACCACATCATTGGCAAACAAACGGGTCAGGGATGCGCCGGGATCAGCCGGCGGAGTTTCCGTTTTGATTTGGTTGTTCAGGTTGGTGGTAACCTGGTAGCCGGAGCCCACATCCAGTGTGGTCACCAGTGCCTGCACATTCAGGTTGAACCTAACCGGCGGCTCCGGTGAGGCACCCACATTGGGCACATACAGGTTATAATCCCGCAGCACCGCACTGAACAGCTGATTGGGGTAGGCGCCCTGAACATCCCGGCCAATGGCACCGCCGGCTGAAGCATCCACACTGAAATTATCCGGACAGAACACATCGCTGGCCAGCGACGCGGCTCCGTCGCCATCACCATCGACGCCCGCATTAAAGAACACCACATCCCCCTGACTCTGCAGAATATCCCGGGTGTTACCACAGAACTGACGGCGATCCGCGCTGAAACCACTGTCAGCGAGGGGTTCAATATAAAGCTGTGCCACGCCAGCACCGGAAGCAATGGCCGCCCCTACCCCGAAATAATCAATTACACCCCGTTTGGCATCATTAAAACCATCGGGCCGGTTGACCGGGTCGGCCAGTTCGGAAAAAAAACGGGTGACGTACACCGTTTCGTCACGATCATCCAGATCGCCATCATTACTGATGGTCACCGCCATGGGATTACCGCCCACGTACACCGTGTTGATGACCTGATTGGTACGGATCTGGATGACAGAAACCGACCCCTCGGTATGGTTGGCTACAAAGGCATAGGTTCCATTGGGGGTGATGGCAATACCCCGGGGTTCGCTGCCCACTGCAATCGGGTTGCCTTTCAGCTTGGGGGTAGCGGCGGCCAGATCGATCACCGATACACTACCATCCACGGCATTCGTCACGTAAGCCGCCTGATCATCAGGGGTGATCGCCACATATCGCGGTTCCTTACCCACGCTGATCTCTGCCAATTTGGCATCAACGTCGACGTCGTTGCCATCTTTCACCTGAATTACCGATACCGAATCATTCTGACGATTCACCACCACCAGACGCCGATCATCGGAGGTCAAGGCAATATTGGTGGAGCGGGCAGGCAACCTGGCGGTCACGCCCGCATCCGGCTGGGCTTCTCTGCCGCCGCCTCCGCCTCCACCATCTCCTCCGCCACCGCAGCCCAGCAACAGACTGGTGAGCGCCATCGAGCAGAACAGCAATCGGGTTCCATACTGTGTGTTGTGTTTCATATTTTTCTCCCTGGCAATGATCAATTGGTTGCAATAACAGATAAGGGCTCTGTCTCAGGGAGATACGCTGTAGCCGATGCGAAAGTTGCAACGGGAGGCGCAAAACAACTTGTTATTTTTTCACAGTAATTTTTATATTTTGATGCAACTTTTTTACATGGGCAGCGTAGAGAAGGCGGTTGCGGCATCACCTGCGCCACATGGAAATTGCGAATTATCACACCCTTTTTGTAGGACCTTCGCTATTACTTCAGGGTGATTAATGCAGACCGCCTGTGGCAATAGTTAACCGAGGTCAACCGACACAGACCGTACAATGACTCAATACATCATACGAATTGAAAGGGAAATCAACAATGACCAACGGCAAACCACGCGCTGACCATCGTGGCCATGCACCAGCTGGCCTGGACGCCATTTTCAGTAGAATTTTATTAGCCTGTCTGCTTACCACGATCGCATCCGTACCCACAGTGCTGCTGGCACAAACACGCAGCACCACTACCACTACTACCACTACCGCACAGATACAGACTCAGCCCTCGCTTAACCTGGTGTTGGATGCGGAATATTCTTATGAAAACAGTGAGGATTTCAACGGGGCTCTGCCCTATCCCACCCAACTGCCTTTCCTGGGCACCGATCTGCTGAGCTGGTATCGCAGCCTTACCGGCGTGAGTAAATCCGTAGACAACATCACCAGCACCGAACCTGAGCCGAACCCGTATCTGTTGCTGAAACTGGCCACGCAGTATCAGCAACAGAGCGCAGGCATTATGCAACCCAGCACCACCATCACCAGCGGCGGCCCTGTGTTCGATGTGGATGAATTCGAGCAGGGCATCATTGACAAACTGGACAGTGAAACCGTGGGCTACGCCTATGTTATCAACTTCAAGAAAAAGCATTCCCGCTCTGATGGACGTGGTGCCGCCCGCAATAACAACGACTCCTATCTGGCACAAAGCCAATACAAGCGCATGAACATAGCCAGTATTTCCAAGACCATCACTGCGGTGGCGGTACTGCAATTACTAGAGCTGAACGATTTAAATGTGTTTGACCCGGTGGGCCCATGGCTACCGGATGATTGGACGAAAGGCTACGGCTTTGCCAATCCACAAATCATCACGTTCTACGATCTGCTTACCCACAAATCCGGAATCAAACAGACCGCGATGGCAATCCAGAATTTCGATGCGGAATTCGCTGCCCTCAATCTGGTGAAATGGAACGGACTGAAAGCCATGGTGGAATACGGCATCATGCCCCAGTTTCACGGTGGTGAAGAAAATCAGTCTTACTCGAACATCAACTACGCCCTGTTTCGCGTCATCATCCCGGCTCTGTGGGAAGCGGCCGGCCAGCCTATCAATGCGCTGGATGCAAACGAGGCAGCAGCGGTGTACCAGGCTTATGTGGCCGAGAACGTGTTTCTCCCCCTCGACATTCACCAGCCCAGTTGCGTCAGTGCTACCGGTGATTACGACCCCACCCGCTATTACAACGTATTCGAAGCCAACGGCACCGGTGCAGAAGCCGGCAACTGGACGCTCTCCTGTGGTTCCGGCGGCTGGTATCTGTCGGCCTATGAACTGGCCAAATTCATGGCCTACCTGCGCTACAGCGACCGGATTTTATCGGATTCCATGCGTGAACTGATGGACCTGTTGGATCTGGGCTGGTCATACAACTGGAGTCTGTCCGGTGATCACGGACGCTACCAGGCACACGCCGGCGCCTTGTACTTTGATTCTGTGGAATGGCCCGAACGGCGCGAGCAGCAGGGCTGTATTATGAAATTCCCCATTCAGGTGGAAGCGGTACTGTTGGTGAATTCATCCATCGAAACCAATACCCTGCCCTGCACGGTATTGCGCAACGCATTCGATGCCGCATGGGTTAACTGAGTGACAATTGGGTTTCCCGTATGGAATCCCCGGCCTGTTCAATAAAGCGATAGCTCAAACTGGGGCCCAGTTCCCCCAGTTCGAGCTTGCGGAACGCCGGTAGCTGATGGATACGGGGAAGCACCTGCATCTGGGGTTGACCGATATAGCTGTGAATGCGCGCCAATGAAATCAGATCCACCAGATCCGCCTCACCATCGTGTTCGCGCAACCAGTTTTCACGGTGCTTCGCCACATTCTGAAAACTCACAGCCATACCCCAGTGGCGCAACACCGCGGCCCCCACCCGGGCAGAGTGCTGCTTCAACAGGGCATCCACTGCCGCTGCATCGTTGATCAAGGCAACATCCCGGGCAGCTTTATCCAGTAGTGGCAGCGTGCCGATATCCTGCAACAGGCCCGCCAACAGCGCCTCATCGGGATCAAAACCCTGACTGTGTTGCGCCATCACCTTGGCTAACGCAGCCACTAAGGTGCTTTGCTTCCAAATGGCCGTAAGCCAGGTGGACAATGCCCGATTACGGGGCTTGAACAAGCTGCGTGCAGCATAGGTCATGGCAAGATTCTGAGTGGTTTTCATGCCCAAACGTGACAGGGCCTGCTGCACATTGTGCAACTCCCCAATGCCGCGGTAGAGGGGCGAATTGGCGGAATTCACCAGATACCCGCAAAATGCCGGATCGGTCTGCACGACTTTGGCAAGGCTGGAAAGATCCTGGTTAGGATTGGCAACGGCCTCTCTGACCATAAGGGTAACCTTAGGGAGGGACGGTAATTGTAAGTCTCCTGTCACCAGATCCTTATTGATCTGTAAAACAATATTGGTACGACTCATCGCTAATACCAGTACTCCACGGAACGGGAGCCGACATCCAGGTAGTTGAAAGCCAGTAGGGCCGATGTATTCACTGATTCATTCAGTTTAGCCTATGGCAAACACCCGTCCACCCGGCTCTGCCGATCACACCTTCGCTGGCGCTGCGTTTGCCCCATTCTTCAACGCCAGGCCAAGGCCCACCAGCAACAGTACAATACCCAGCAAATTAAGCTGCCAGGGTGAAGAAGCCGGGGTGGCCAGGGATGTATTATAAGCGCCCACCATACTGGGCACATGTTCTACCACACCTATCACCATCATGGCCCAGTAACACCAAGGCTCCCGACGCCTGAACGGAATCCACAACAATATGCCGATGGCAACGGCCGCTGCCAGCATACCCGCGCCTTCGGTACGCATCATACCAAGGTACAACACCTGGACCGGATCACTCAGGCTGCTCCATTGCCGCCCTATGGCATTGGCGTGAAACGGCAGAAACTCGCCACTGAAAGTGTAAATCAGACCAAACGCAAACAGTCCGACCGCATTAAAGCAAAAACAGAAGAAAGCCACTTTCATTTTCATTTTCATTGTCTTTATCACCAATCCATTGTTGATCCACTACACACCCTTAAATGGCTCACTTGTTTTGCTCTGTCGGGGCATCGGCGACCTCGCCTTCAACAGCAATATGATCCCTTACCGGTAGTTTTTCCCAGCCGTAGCCGTCGCGGGTAAACGCTTTGTTCTCTGCATCATAAGCCAGGCCCCAGGTAGCGCCGGTTTTGGTATCCACCAGGATGGTTTTCTTACGCAGGTACATTCGTTCGCCCTTCCATGCGCTGTATGTGCCTTCAGTCACAACGTACCGATTGGTTGCACACCCAGCCAAAAGCCCAACCAGGATCACTGACAGCATCAATCTACTCATTACAATAGTCCTCACCTACCCGATTAAACGACATATAGAAGTTACCCATCTCCGGCACACCGGAACCAAACTGATTAACATCGGCAAAGGCAGGCGGCTCGCCATTGAACGGCATAATACCCAGATGTAAATGGGGTAAAGCACTGATGCCGACGTTACCGGACAATGCGATGACATCGCCCTGGTTGACAACCATACCCGACGAAACGCAGGCTCCGAATTGTTTGATATGCAGGTAGGCCGCGTAGCTTCCATCAAGATGATCAATGTAGACAAAATTATTCGAACAGTTTTTTTCGATCGGGCAATTACCGCTTTGAGAATCCTGAACAGCGGTTACCACCCCTGACCGGGCTGCAAGCACCGGTGTCCCTACCGGCATGACAAAATCCAGTTCAAAACCAGAATGCCCAAACGGCCCACTGTACCCCTGAATCACAAATCGGTCTTCACCATAGGTGTAAGGCAGACGATAGGGCCGTTCACTGTCATACAGGGTCGGCTCTTCACTGTCACGGCGACAGCCGGACAATAACACCAGGGAACACAAGAACACCATCAGAATACATCGGTTTGATCTTTCCATGAGATAACTCATACTTCCGTTTCCATTTCCATGCAGCACAAAGCTGTTAATGAACCAACGCATAATCAGGTGGCGAACCGGGCCCGTCCATCTGATTATCAGTCTCCTGGTGACAGTCTAACGTCTTCCTGACGTTTTACCCACCCCCACTGCGCACTTTCTCTTTACTGCTCTATCAGGGCCGCTTTATCAGGATATACTCGGGGCCTTCGATTACTGTTCACCTCGCAACAGCTGGATCGCATGCGCCGATTCAACTTAAGTACGATCCTGGGGACAACGGGTGTTGTTCCCAGGATTGACTGTTCTTATTTAACGTTACTGCCGTTGATGACTTTTATCTTCGTGCCAGCGGGGAGGTTGGCTTTTCCTACCTCATCAGTCAAAAGATCGTCTGCAAAGATACTGATGTTGTCGGTATCAAGCGCAAGAAAATAGGGGAGCGCGCCAACGCCGTAACCTTGTGACAATGACCCGCCAAAGCTCGCTCTGGAGAAGCTGCCATTCACGACCGCGAAGAACTTAAGCGGGGTACCCTGCGGTGTGGAGACGTTTCTCTCTGCCGACAGGTATTCCCTGGGTTTATTAAGAATCGATTGCAACTCAGATTTGGGCATCGGCACTGAGAACGGGGTGGCCACATAAGTGAAATTAAGTGCTTGTGTCGCAGCATCATAACCACCCGCCAGAGTGGGAACCGTCAACGCCACATCACAGGACAGGGAGTCAGCCCACTCAAACAGCTTGGGGAGTTCCTTGTCCAAAAAGCTTGCAAGTGCCTGTCGTGAATCCGTCTCGCTGGCATCAAGGCCGCCCCAGGCCTTGTGAACATTCACATGCGCCAACCATCTGGCCTTGTCTTCCTCACCACCACAATTTTCAGAGTCTGCGCAAAAGTATTGGCCGAAATGGTCGGATTTTATGGCGCTGTAGGCCAGGGCGGTGAGCACAGTGTAGGGTTGGAATCCGCTTTTCGCAGCGTAGTAGTTGCCATAATTATCCCGGTGGCTGATTTTGTCCGGCGTAAATTCACCGCGCTGATTTTTCAGCGTGCATAGCAAGCCGTAATAGTCCGTGGACTGTGCAAGCCGCCCCTTGAATGCGTCCGCAAACTGCTTGCGCTGGTCATAGCGCGGGAAAACATCGTATTCCGGTGCGGCACCCAGTAAAGCCTTTCCCTGATGGATGCGAACGTACAAGTCACGGAAGGTTGCCGAGGGGTCTTGAATTAAAGCGTAGTCACCCTTGTGGAAGGGAAAGGCTGCAAAATAGTTGGCCTGCGCTTCCCAGGGTATCAGGGGAATCTGATGGGGTTTGATGTTATCAAGGGAAAGGTCTGTACTGCGTGCCGTGACAGGGACCAACGCTTTGTGCCCCTTGCTTGCTTTCGTGATCGATGGTTTGCTGTTGCTGCCAACACTTTTGGTCGGCGCTGCGACCTGGGTGATCGCAACAGTCTGGTTGCGCTCCAGTGAGACCGGATCGTTAATGAACAGTGTTGCCACTTTAGAACGCATTTTCTGCTTTGGTATTTCAAGGTACTTGGGTTCTTCGCCTTTAAGTGAAACCAGGGCGAATACGAATTTCCCATCCACTTCCGTGGTAAAGCCGACGCGTTCGTGATCCGTGATCACCAGAAACGGGCTCTCCTTAAACACCGGATTGAATGGGCCGATCTGTTCGAGGTTTCCGGACAGGGGATTTTTGGCCCTGAAGCTATGATTGGGGGTTAATTGACTGATCAAGGTCGAGGTTTCGGTCGGAATATCGTAGAGCCATAAGCCGATCTCCTCAGGTGAGCCTTCGGAGCGATAAAATACGTAGCGGTTTGCATCGATCCACACCGCCTCCTTGTTCCATCCAATCGCTGGCAGTTCAGGCAACGGGGTAATCTCGTTGGTCATTCTGTGAATTCGGTAACGCTGCTTTTTGAGGGCCGGACGTGCTGCCTCACCGCTGCCGAATTCATCGTAGCCTTCTATACGAATGTCGATATAGTCACCACCCGGTACCAGGCTAACATCGCGGGCACTGACCGAGCGTGGAAATTTCGCAATAAACTCGGGTATATCGGTGATGAGTTTGTGCTCTCGCTTTTCCAGGTCATACCAAGCGCTGCCACTGAAAAACACCATACTGCTGACCCAGAAATCCGGGTTGATTTCGACACCTGCGGTGTGATCCCTCGAGACCAGTCCTTGACGGCGGTAGGCATGGTAAGCGTCCATGGTGAACTCTTCATGGGTGGCGAGATCATAAACATGGAGCAGCTTGTCGTTATCGCCATGATTGATTCTATAACGGCCGTCCGGGCTACCGTACCGCCCCATTAATGCTTGTGAATACGGCAGGGTGTCCGTCGCGCCAGTGTCAGTGTTGACGCGCAGAACAGGCTTGTCAATTCGCTTTTTCGTATGCAGATAGATTTCGTTTCCGTACCAGGCCAAGATCTGAGGTTGGTACAACTCACCGCTGTTTGTCAGGTTTTTAGGGGAGGAAAAGCTGCCTTCCTGCCAATTGACGGTGGCGATCCAGAGGTCACCTTGCTTGACCTCAATAAATCGCCGCAGATCCCTGGACACAAACAGATCGCCGTCTTTGGGCTCCGGTATCGGCCTGATCTGTGGCGTGCCCGGTGCTGCCGTTGCATAGGGGATGAAGGGCAAAACGCCAGGAACAGCACTGCGGCCATCATTCTCGGCTGGCCAGTACTTACCGGGCAACTCTTCAATAGGGCGAAGACTGTCAGCAATCCAGTTATTGTCCAGTAACTTGCCGGTGCTGACATCCCACAGGGTGTTGCTAAGCTGCAGTAGGTTCTCAGGGGCGACTTTTTGTTCCCAAGGCAGACTCTGCTGAAGCATGTCCTCTTTTACTTTCGCATTTTTGTTCGCATTCAATAAAAATTCATGACGGGTCGAATACAGGCGGACATTCTCCTCATAGTTCAGGGAGAAATTACAGAATTTTTCTTTCGGTACACAACGCAAGCCGATCATGTGGCTGCCAAGCGGGACAATGCTCACATCAAATGATTTCTCAAGATCAGGATATTCAATTTTCCCTTTGGCTTTGTTTCCGGTAAGTTCGATGTTCTTCAACACAATAGGGCTGTTGGCCGGTGCCACATTGCGGTAATCCTGGGTCATTCTTCCCCAGATTTCCCGGTCCGCATCCTGCGCGGCAACCAGGGTTCGAAGCGGCGTCATATCCGGCTGGTGGCTTGTTGCAACCGGCGTCATGACGGTAGCCGATGATGGCTGTTGCGCAGCGGCAATGGTGTAGCCACCTGCAGGAAATGCAGACCGCGGGAATTGTTTATTGAATTGCCCGTTCTCGTCAAGCACCATCGTTACCTTGCGTTCTGTGTTGATCCCCCCGGGCATCATGGCAATCACGGTGGCGGTGTGGGATACGGGGGCGCCGGGCGACATGCTCTGGCGCAAACGAAGTTTCCCGTTTTCATTGCCATCCACGGTATACAACGGTTCTTTCAAAGTGGCCTTGATTGTCATCGATGCCTTGTAAATCGGCAGCATATTATTCCCGGCATTTTCCAGGCTGTTAAAGGCAATCCCGGTGAGTTCCAGGTGAGCAGGAAGCTGGGCGATGATGTCCGGTTTGATGTCTTCAATGGTTAGCGTGCTGGCTGAAGAGAGTTGTGAAGAAAATGCGCCAAACAACAGGACACTCAACAAGGTACAACGATGCAATAGTCGATAGGTCATTGCTTTCTAAACTCTCCTGGCTATGTGGAATCAATACGTTCAGGTACCCGCATGGGCGGTCAGGCGTTCTAGTTTTTTTTGGTAAATGATTCCGGGCACATACCCCTGAAATTCTCATACTCAGCAATGAAGCGAGCAGTCGTTACAGCACCTTGCTCGATCGTAATGGTGGAGACTGCGATATCGAACGGTCTGCCACTACATTCACTATCAATGGTAAGTTTTAAACCAGCGTCAATTTCCCTATATTGCCCTGGCGAGGACGCATCCTGAGTTTTCAACACTTCGGTGTGCGCCTCATCGAGACCAGGCCCATATGAAATTTTGAGTTCAGCAGGTTGCTTTTTCCACTCAGCAACGCTGATAGAATCAAAGACGCGATCTTCAAACGATAAGTGATAGATAGAGTTTCCTACCGCTTCAACCTTAAACCGTTGAGATTGGACCAGGTTGGCCGGGTTCTGGTACGTACAGGTTCTGCTCCAATATGCAAATCGGGTGCGACCATGGGGGCGCCTTACTTCTGGATTATCAATGCTTTGACACTGCCAATTTTTACCCGTCGTAGCGATCATCGCATCAACTTCGGCTTTGGAACTGAGCAGGGATATGCCCAGAATTTCAGTGAGTTTATCCAGATCAGGTTGGTCAGCGTCTGCGAAGGCTGTGTGCGCACACGATAAAACAGCACACATTAGAATGGCTTTCAGTTTCATGCTTATCCCCAAATTAAAATTTATATCGCGAAACCGCACTAAGAATAGTGCGTTCAAAATTAACATAAGCTGAACGGGAACATATTATCACAGTCCGTATGTGCATGACCTCATTCAAGCTTGCTTGATGCAATAAGATGTTTGCTTTCCGCGTCTCTTATACGCCTCTTCTGATCAGCAGTAACCGGGCTTGAGCCTTACGTGCTCCTGAAATTTCACCCACCCGTTAATGCAGCCCATCAATGCAATTTTTTCTTTGCCGCTTTATCAGGAAACGCACGAGCCCTTCAATTGCTGTTTCCCTCTGTAACCAGGTGGATGATATTGGACGGGCTGGACACCCAAAATGCCTTCATCCCCTCGGGCAGCGGTTCAATTTCATCTCTGCGCTGGCAGCCACTGGCTTTGAAATAGTCTGCGGCCTGCTCAATATCGTCGGTAAGGACCTCCAACCAGATTTCGGACTGACTCAAGACCGGCATGCAATCCAACCACAGAACCTTATCCCCGAACCGGAATCTGGGTGTGTCATCCGGGTGACGGGCCGACAGCTCTTCAAAGCGCAGAATTTCCCGATAAAATCGCAGGGTATGCTCATACTCGTGAGTAGGAATTTTCATGGCAATATTTTTGCCTGGGTGAAATGCAGGTTTCATTCGCTTGTTTCTCCCTGATGTAAGCTCAGTGTCATAATATAATCAACACCAGACCCACTATATCAACGGACCTGGCGCACCATTTTGCCGGCCCACACCGGCTCTGAGTTGTATTCAGTAAGATAGGTATCCGTTAACCGAAACCCGTGTTTCTCATAGAGAGCAATGGCGGGGCTGTTGGAGCAGGCCACGTACAGGCACAAGTCACCGGGGAACCTATCCACTACCCACCGTAACAAAGCCTCTCCCACCCCCATTCCCCGATATCGGGAACACACAAACAAAGCTCTGATTTCCAAATCATGGACAGCTGTAAATCCTATGATCCCGCCCTGCTCATAGACATAGAGATCGGACTCCAGAAGCGCCTTTCTGCGCTTACTGTCACGCTCCAGGGGCAGCAGCTTAAAGGGGGTAGCTTCATACCTTAACTCATCCAGTTTGGAGGCGTTATAGATCTCACAGATCCGATTGTAATCATTCTGGTTATATGGTCGAATCATGCAGCCCGCCGGATATTGGATCTGAAACCTCACCCACTTTTGCGCA
>DKQK01000051.1 GCA_002471665.1 Gammaproteobacteria bacterium UBA7310 | reverse complement strand
TTCCAATCTGACCATGCTGGCAAAGTACACCGACCGGGCACTGCAATTAATTCATCACATGGAGCAAACCATAGAATCCCAACACGACGAAGCCGCCATCGCAGAACTGAATAAGGCCCGTACGGCTTATAAATACAAATCACTTAAAAGCAACATCATGGCAGTCATCGATGAATCCTTGGAAGGTGTTGACCGGGTGAAGCAGATCGTTCAGGATCTGAAGAACTTCTCACGCATCGACGAAGCCGAATGGCAGTGGGCCGATATCCATGCCGGTATCGAAAGCACGCTGAATATCGCCTGGAACGAAATCAAATACAAGGCAGAGGTTCACAAGGAATACGGTGAACTACCCAACATTGAGTGTGTGCCCTCACAGATCAATCAGGTGATCATGAACCTGCTGGTTAATTCAGCCCATGCCATGGCGGAACCCGGCAATATTTATATTCGCACGTCATCTCAGGAAGACAAGATCACCATTCAAGTGGAGGACGACGGCAGCGGAATATCAGACGACATCATTGGGAAAATATTTGATCCGTTTTTTACCACCAAAGAAGTCGGCAAAGGTACCGGGCTGGGTTTATCCCTGTCGTATGGGATCATCAAGAAACATAACGGAGAGCTGACGGTGGTTTCAACGCCAGGGAAAGGAACCGTATTCACCATCGTTTTACCCGTCTCCCGTAATCATTCTGATCATAAGGCCGCATGAAATGCAACCAGAAGACTCTGAAATGGAAACCACCGCCACGCTGCTGGTGGTAGATGATGAAGAAAACATTCTATCAAGCCTGGTGCGCCTGTTCAGCGATGAGGATGGTTTCGACGTCATTGCCAAGAGTTCCGCCACGGATGCACTGGCGATTCTTGAAGACAGGCCGGTGGATATTATTATTTCCGATATGAGAATGCCCATTATGGATGGCGCCACCTTCCTGGCGCAGGCTGCACAGCGCTGGCCCGATACCGCGCGCATGTTGTTGACCGGATTTTCCGACATGGACTCCACGGTACGCGCGATTAATGAAGGCCACATATCACATTACATCTCGAAACCATGGGATGATGACGATCTGGTTGACAAGGTAAAAAACGCGTTGGAGCTAAAGCGCCTGCGCGAACAGAACAAGGTACTATTGCAGATCAAGGAACAACAAAGGGCCGAACTCCAGGCGCTGACCGAAAATCAGGAAGCCATTATCCGCAGCCGGACAGAAGAGCTGCAACAAACAGCGTCACAATTGGATGTAGCCTACCAGGAACTGCAGGAGAGCTATTATCAGTCCATACCCCTGCTGTCGAACCTGGTTGAAATGAACGAGCGCCATAAAAAGAATCATGCCGCCCGGGTGGCCAACATTGCGAAGATCATCGGTGAAGAAATGCAGCTCCCCGACAGGGAAATGCGCCAGCTGTTTATCGGCGCCCTCCTCCATGACATCGGCAAACTTGGGTTGGAACAAAGCATCAGGGGCAAGTCAACCGATAACATGTCGCCCCTGGAGCGAAAACGTTACCAGCAACACGCCATTCTGGGTGAAAGCGCGCTGTTGTCGTTCGACCCGTTGCGGGATGCCGCACAGATCGTGCGCAGCCATCATGAGCGATTTGATGGCAAGGGGTTTCCCGGTAAGCTCTCCGGCAGCGACATCCCGCTTGGGGCCCGCATTGTTGCTGTGGCCAATGACTATGACAACATCCTGCTACCCAACAACTTTCTTGGCAAGAACCTCAATGATATGCAGGCACATGAGTTCATCATTCAGGAATCGGGCAAACGTTACGACCCGCAGGTGGTTTCCGCGTTCGACACCGTGATCGACAAAGTCAGACTGTTGCTCGCCAAAGACCGGGAAGCGTTGCTCCCCCTGGACAAGATCGAACCGGGAATGACCCTGAGTCAGGATCTTATAAACCAGCACGGTATGGTCATGCTGGTTGCAGGCCGCGTGCTCACCGAAGCCCATATCAAGAAACTGCAGCAATTCGAGCGCGCCTTCGACACCAAACTCATGATTTCAATCAAGCAGCCGCCGTCACCGGTGGAGTAGGGGTTGATAAGCAAACCGCAGGGCCAGCGCTCTGATGCCTTCATCGATGCCATCGGCGCCCAGGGAAATAACCCACCCCGGTGTTCGCCACTGCAATTGCAGCATCTCCGTTTGCGGCCAGTAACCCAGCTTTAACGCATGGGATGCCAATAACGCCACGGACGGGGCAAGCAGGGTTTTATCATACTGTTGTTGCAGCATGAGCCCCACCCCCAGCCTGTCTGATACTGCATAGTCGTAATCCGCCGTAATCCGGGTTTGCAACGGCTGGCGAAATTCATCAGACACGCCTTCATAGCCGGACAAGATGGGATTAACCCGCACGTACCCTGACGCATCATAACGTTTGTTATCCGAATTCAGGGTGCCCTCCGTATAAGGCGCATCCCGCCAATAAATGGCCCCCACCAGATCCGTCGCCACCACTGACAGCCGGTGTTGCCGGTATTCTGCCTGCAACGCAAGATCCACAGCGTAGCCGGTTCCCGACGGCGCCTCCACCTGGCGCTCAAACAGCCGGTCTTCGGAGTAGTGGTAATTCAGCTCCGCCACATAATCGTAATCACGGTTATTAACGGTGCGGCCACGGCCCACAAGACGCCCGTCAATCAGATCCTGCGCTTCAAATCGCGCAAACCCCACTTGGTAATCCAGCGCCATCACAGCAAAGGCATGATGATTACGGAAAGCAAAACGCAACCCGGATGCCTGAAAGTGGCGGGCGCGCAGATCGATCTCATAGTCGGTGTTGGGTGCAAGATCCAGTTGATTGGCCGTGCGCCAGTACAGCTCCGCCGTATCCGGGCTGAAACGCAAGTCGTATTCCTCGCGCCTCAGATACCCCAGGGAAAAGTGCCCCCATTGCACCCCCATCTCAAGCCAGTTCCAACTCCATTGCCGGTCACCGGATTCGAAATCCGTGGTTTCCCATTCGTGCAGGGCAGCATCAATGGGAACCGTTTCACTGTAGGTAAAACTCTCCAGCTTGAAATACACACCCAGGCTGTCGTTTGCGTAAAGCGCGGAGCAATGCATAACCAGGGTCAGGGCCACCAGGGCAGCCCTGACCAACACAACAGAATTCACCATCTCAGAACAGAGACTCGAAGGTTCCGTCATTATAGCGAATCAGGGTCAGGCCATCGCTGGTGGTGGATACCGTGCCAACCTGTTTGCCACCCACCCGGGCAACCCCGCTGATGTCATCTTCAGCCTGCACATCCAACACCAGCTCAACGCCATCGGCATTGCTTAAGGTAATGACACCGGTTGCGCTGTCTGGCTGCTCAATCACATCCACTTCCAGGCTGTAACTTTGGCCGTCATAGGCGATGGTCAGGATCGCATCGGCCATACGGAACTGATCGCGGTTAATGGCCAGGGTGGCGGTGGCCTGCGGCAAATCAGGGCTGTCCACTTGAGCAGTGACACTGAGACGGCCGCTGATGAAGTTGTCTTCGGTTTCCACCATTGGCGTCAGGTAGGCTTGGTAGTACACCCGGTAGCCGGGATTTTCATATTCCATATACTGCAGATCCACGTATTGCAGACCACCGCCATAGCCCAGGCTTGCCTCAACCAATGGACGGGCGTCCAAAAAGAACTGCTGGGTAAACTGCAACGCTTCGTCACTGTCGTCTGAATAATAGAAGGTATAGGGGCCGCTACCGCCGGGCGCCAGATAATCGATCTGCATTTGGCACCACAATCCCCCACCGGTGCCACCGTACCAGACAAAGGTGTCCGGCAGGGCCTGGGAACCATCCCCCCGGGCTTCTTCGAATGCCGTTGCCAGGCGCTGCCCGGGGTTGTCATAGGCTTCCGGCAACCCTTCCACCAGCATGCTGCCCACAAGCTGCGACTCACTGCTGACATAGGCGAACAGATCAAACTGGGTGGCGTTGTCCAGATCCAACTGCACGCGGGCATTGGTGCTGGCACTGCCGGTGGAGAACGCGCCATCCAGCAAAAAATACTCAATGTTCAATTGCTCATCACGGCGCGCCACCCCCTGATCCAGAGTCACCAGATCAAACGCCAGGCGACCGGTAAAACTGGCATCACTGACCACCACCTCAACATCGCCGGCAAAACGGGCACGGTCAAACCAGGCCAGCTCGTAAGCCGGGTCTGATTCGTCCGTTATCACCAGGCCGTCATCGTAGTCAAAGCTCAGCGCCATACCATTGAAGATCAATTCACTATTGGTATCTGCCACACCACCGGACAAGGTCAACATAACGCTGTCCGCAGTGAAGGCTTCAATCACACCGGCATTCACCGTCAGCTTGTCTTCGGTGATATTGGTGCCCAACACCAGGTCAACCGATATGGCAGGGGCATCACCCAGGGTACCGGTAATACCAAGCGACAACCCGGTGGCATCAACGGCAAACTGCGCTGTCATCGTGCCCACCGCCACTGCTTCCTCGTTGAACACATCGATCACATAGGTTTGTGGATTATCCAGTTGCTGCTGCAGGTCAAGGTTACGCTGGGATAAATCCTCCAGCACCTGGTCGAGCACCACACCCACCAGCCTCAGATTGGCCTGGGTTTCAAGGCTCACAACCGCGTCCACTGCCTCCAGATCGGCGGCCATGGCATCCATGGGCTGTTCGTAGTCATCGGCAATCACGCTGAGGAATGAACGGGCATCGGTAATCAATGACTTGGCCTGAGCCACCTCGCCGGCATTGATCCGGCTGGCAGGCTCGGGATCAAAGCCACCGGCAACAACCTGACTGGCAATCACATCCAGCACCTGCTGCACATCATCGGCCGCCTCTTCCAGCAGACCCGCCACCGCAGGGTAATCCGGCAGCTGGTCGGTTGCCAGGGCCACTGCGGACAGAATGTCGTTGATGGTGATGGCATCGCCGGCATCGAAGGCGCCATCGGCAAAGCTGCTTGCCAGGCCATCCAACGCGGTGTTGACGTTTCCGCTGTTCACGATCAGGTCAGCCAGGCCGGCATTAAACAGGGCCAGGCGTTTTGCATCGGCAGCGGCCGCCGCCAGCGCAGTGGCGTCAGTAATATCCACAACGCCGGTGTTCTGCACATTGATTCCCACCAGCTGGTTGACTTCACTGACCGCCTGATTGAGGGACTCGGTGCTGACCGTCGGCTGGGACAACACCCGCGCGGCCACCATGTGGGTAAGTGGCGTGATCTGGCCTGTGAGACTGGAGCCGGTTGGTGCCACCACGGCATTCATGGTGAATCCATCCGGTGGGGATAAGGTGTCGCCGAAGGCGGCCCCACTGCATCCGGAAAAGGAATCGCATTTCATGCGGGTGTTGACGTCCGCGGTCAACACCAACTTGATCAATCCACCCTGATACTGGTCGGATAACTGCAGCTGGTAGCCGCCGGCAGCATCGGTAACCGCGCTGCCCACAGCACCCAATTCAACCCCGCTGCCGTTCAACTCGATGGCCGTGACAATACCCTGCTGGACCACCCCTTTTGCCGCCACGCCGGAAACGCTGTTGGCAACCGGTTGCGGATCGTTCCTGTCATCGGAACCACCTCCGCCGGAGCCGCCGCCACCACCACATCCGACCAACGCGGCCAAGGCCAGCGCCACCGCCATACTCAAAGCAGACTTCTTCATCGAAAACTCCATATCTAAAGGGGATATGGAACAGAACAAACAGGCTGTAGTTGATTTATAAAAGGCCAGGACAAGTCCGGGTGAACTCCTCCTTCACTCCCTGCATTCCCCAATACAGACGATACTTCTGATCCCTGATACCCCAAAACTGCTGAAAAGAAAATTAACCAGCACGCCCGTGCGTTGCTGGGATCGTTTTTATAGCATCTCCTGATGCGAAAGGTAAGATTTCAGCCTCTAATTTATATCTCTATCAAGCGCTCAGCATACTGTGCCGTGCCACATCGGACCATTCCAGCGCCTGCAGGTAGACCTCCCACATGTCGGTTGACTCCAGGCCCAGGGACGGAACCTCATCGAAGCGGCCTTCATCGTAGGCTTTCACCGAGTACAGCACCTCACCGACGTCGCCGCTGCCCGTTAACAGCGCCAGCTCCAGATCCGCCGCCAACGGCATCTGTGACAACACCTCATCCAGAGGTCGATCCAACAGGGCATCCAGCATCGAAAACAAACCCGCCGTGAAATAACGGCTGGGGTGCTGGCGCTTGAGGCGGGTGGCCACCAGCTCACACATTTTGGCGCGAACGATGGCCGACACCAACAACTCATGGGGCTTGGAATCCACGGTGGCCAGGGCAAGCATGGCCGCCCAGCGCTTTAACTCATTGCCCCCCAATAGCACGACCGTATCTTCAATGGATTTCACGGTACGGGATAAGCCAAAGGAGGCCGAATTCACCACCCGCATCAACTTGTAAGACAGGCGCGGATCCTGGGCAATAATATGCGCCACCCGATCCACATCATAATCGTCCTTACTCACCTCCCCCAGCAGGGTGGTCAGCACGTGGTGGGAGGCCGGCACCGATTGCCCCACCATGACATGGGGCTTACTGAGAAAATACCCCTGAAAGTAATCGAAGCCTAATGTTTTGTAGAGTTCAAACTCCTCATGGGTTTCGACTTTTTCTGCCAGCAGCTTGCCCTGTACATTGCCGCAGGCCTGCAGCCGCGCCAGCTGCTCTCGCACACCCATCACCCCCAGCGCCATCACATCCAGTTTGATGTAGTGGGCGTACCCGAGCAGCGGACGCCAGGAATCGGAGTACACAAAATCATCCAGCGCCACCTTATACCCCAGGGCCACCAGGTTTTTCACTTCCCGAATCACATTGCCATCCACCACCACGTCTTCCAGTACTTCGGGAATGAGCAGCTTCTGCAGGCCCTTGGGCAGGTCTCCCCGCACCAGTATATCGTGGGTAATGTTGACCAGGGCGGGCTTGCCGTTGGTGATTTTTTCCAGGCCGATCTCGGAAAAGGCGTTGACCATCACCTGCATGGTGGCGCGGGTAGGGTCATCAATGATGGCAGTGCCGACGTTACCGCTGCGAAACAGCAGCTCATAGGCCACCGCGTTTAGATTACGATCAAATACCGGCTGCCGCGCCAGATAGATTTCCATTCCGTTACTTCTCACCCAAGCGGATCCAAACCCCTGTTAAGTTTGGCAGAAAACCGCAGAAGGTAAACTCAGGCAGTGCCTTTAACGAAAAAAGCCGAGCTGGTTTACCCAGCCCGGCTTCTCGCAATTCAGCTTGAAAATCAATTACTTGATCTTGGCTTCCTTGAACATAACGTGCTTG
Organism: Gammaproteobacteria bacterium UBA7310; assembly: GCA_002471665.1. Taxonomy (GTDB): domain Bacteria; phylum Pseudomonadota; class Gammaproteobacteria; order Pseudomonadales; family Ketobacteraceae; genus Ketobacter. Next base: position 16,370 of record DKQK01000051.1, on the reverse strand, counting down.
CGAACAACGGGATCAAACTTTTTGATCTCCATTTTCTCAGGCATGGTGCGCTTGTTCTTGGTAGTGGTATAGAAATAGCCAGTACCGGCGCTTGAAACCAATCGAATTTTGTCACGCATGATCCTGACTCCTTACACTTTCTCGCCGCGGGCACGGATCTCGGTCAACACCGTATCAATGCCTTTCTTGTCAATGATACGCATACCCTTAGAGGATACACGCAGCCTTACAAAGCGCTTCTCGCTCTCAACCCAAAAGCGATGGTGGTGCAGGTTGGGTTCAAAGCGGCGCTTGGTTTTGTTGTTTGCGTGTGAAACATTATTACCAGTGATCGGACGCTTACCGGTCACCTGACAAACCTTAGCCATTACTCGTCTCCAAATCGGCCATATCGCTGTCCGACACAACCTATCAATATAAAAACCGTTACCCTGATCTGGGGGGCTGCTTTATACCAAACCCCCTTGTCAAAATCAACAAATCCGTTAAAAACAGTAAACGCCATCCGCCAAAACGACTTTTGTTCACCTGGATTGTCACCTCCGGCCAGTGCCCGGGTGCCGGCTTTCGTTCTACACTGAGACACACAGAGGAAAAAGATCCCGGCATGATAATAAGGAGAAGGGACATGAGCGACAGCTTTGATTATCTGGTGGTGGGTGGCGGTTCGGCCGGCTGTGTCATGGCGGGCCGTCTGAGCGAGGATCCGAATACCAGTCTGTGTTTGCTGGAAGCCGGTGGCAACGGTACCGGCCCCCTGATCACCATTCCCGCGGGCCTGGTGATGATGGGCCCCACCGGGATCAACAATTGGGCCCTCGACACCGTCCCCCAGCCCGGCCTCAACGGGCGCCTGGGCTATCAGCCCCGGGGTAAAACCCTGGGCGGCTCCTCCGCCATCAACGCCATGGTGTACATCCGGGGCCACCGCAGCGATTACGATCACTGGGCCGAGCTGGGCAACCCCGGCTGGTCCTACGATGAGGTGCTGCCCTATTTCCGCCTCAGTGAACACAACGAGCGCATCGACAACCAATACCACGGCCGTAACGGCCCGCTCTGGGTCAGCGATCTGCGCACCGAAAGCCCGTTTCATGAGTACTTCAAGGAAGCAGCCCGGGAATGCGATATTCCCATCAACGACGATTTCAACGGGGCCACCCAGGAAGGCGCCGGGGTGTATCAGGTTACCCAGAAACACGGCGAACGCTGGAGCAGCGCCCGCGCCTACCTGCTGCCCCACCTGGAGAGCCGACCGAATCTCACGGTGGAAACCAAAACCCAGGTACTGCGTATCCTGTTCGACGGCAAGCGGGCCACAGGATTGGAAATCAAGCAGCGGGGCAAAATCCGCACCCTGCACGCCCGCAAGGAAGTGATTCTGTGCGCCGGCGCCTTTCAATCACCGCAACTGTTGCTGCTGTCCGGCGTGGGGGACCAGGGGGAGCTGGCCCGGCATGACATTCCGCTGGTGCAGCATCTGCCCGGTGTGGGCAAAAATCTGCAGGATCACCCGGATTTCATCTTCGGTTACCACACCTCCAGCATGGATACCTTTGGCTTCACCTCCGGCGGCATTGTGAAGCTGCTGCAGGGTATCAAGCGCTATCGCCGGGAGCGACGGGGAATCTGGACTTCCAACTTCGCCGAAGCGGGGGCCTTTCTGAAAACCCGCAAGGCGCTGGCAGCCCCCGATATTCAACTGCACCTGGTGACCGGCCTGGTGGATGACCACGGCCGCAAACGCCATTACGTACAGGGCTTCTCCTGCCACGTGTGCCTGCTGCGGCCCCGCAGCAGGGGCAGCGTGCGCCTGCGCAACGCCGACCCGCTGCAAACACCCCTGATCGACCCGGCGTTCCTGCAGGATCCACAGGATCTGGAGGATATGGTGGCCGCCTACAAGGCCACCCGGCGCCTGATGAATGCCCCCGCCATCGCCCGCTGGATCAGCGAAGACCCTTTTACCGCCAACGTGCACAGCGATGACGAGATTCGTGACATTCTGCGGCAACGGGTGGATACCGTTTACCACCCGGTGGGCTCCTGCAAAATGGGGGTAGACGACATGGCGGTGGTGGACCCGGAACTGAAGGTCAGAGGCCTGGAAGGGCTGCGGGTGGTTGACGCCTCCATCATGCCCACCCTGATCGGCGGCAACACCAACGCCCCGGCCATAATGATTGCCGAGAAAGCGGTGGACCTGATCCGCGGCCACAGCAGGGTGGAACAGGCGCCGCAGGAGGTTGCTCCCGAGCAGGAGTCAGCCAATGCCTGAACTTGATCAATCCGTCATTATCATCGGCAGTGGTTTTGCCGGTATCGGTATGGCCATCAAACTGCAGCAGGCCGGCTTCCCTGACATCCGGATACTGGAGAAAGCCGACCAGTTGGGAGGTGTGTGGCGGGATAACACCTACCCCGGCGCCGCCTGCGATGTGCCCTCGCATCTGTATTCTTTCTCCTTCGAACCCAACCCGGGCTGGACCCGGGCCTTTGCCCCCCAGTCGGAAATTCTGCAATACCTGAATCACTGCGCCGACAAATACAGTATCCGCCAGCGCATTCAATTCGGGGTGGAGGTGGAGCAAGCCTGTTACCAGGAGGACGAGCAACGCTGGCAGGTGCAACTGAAAGGGGGTGCCACCCTGTCCTGCCGTTACCTGATTACCGCCACCGGCCAATTAAGCCGACCGCAGTGGCCGCATATTGCGGGCCTGGACAGTTTCAAGGGGCACCGTTTTCACTCTGCCCGCTGGGATCACGACTACGACCTTAGCGGCAAAACCGTGGCCGTCATCGGCACCGGCGCTTCGGCAGTGCAATTCGTGCCGGAAATTGCCAAACAAGTGCGACAACTGCTGGTGTTCCAACGCAGCCCCAACTACATCATGGAACGCAAAGACCGCGCCTATAGTGGACCGGAGCTGCGCCTGATGCAGCGTTTTCCCTGGCTTACCAAGCTGTATCGGTTGCAGATCTTCCTGAATTTTGAATCCCGCAGCCTGGCCTTCAGCCGCTTTGGCTGGCTCATGACACCCATGGTCGGCTGGCCCTTTCGCCGACTGCTGAAGCGGCAGGTGGATGCGCCGGAGCTGCGGGAAAAACTGATTCCGGACTACCCCATTGGCTGTAAACGCATCCTGTTGAGCAGCAACTATCTGGCCAGCCTGAATCAGGACAACGTCGCCCTCATCAGCACTCCCATCACCCGGATCACGCCACAGGGAGTGGAAACCGAAGACGGCCAACAGCATCAAGTGGACACTCTCATTTGCGGTACCGGTTTCGCCGCCACTGATTTCCTCGCTCCCATGCGCATCAGCGGCCTGGCGGGGCTGGAGCTGAACCAGGCCTGGCGCCAGGGTGCCGCAGCCTATCTGGGCATCACCGTGCCGGGCTTTCCCAATTTCTTCATGCTTTATGGCCCCAACACCAACCTGGGCCACAACTCCATCATCTACATGCTGGAAAGCCAGATCGCCCACGTTAGCCGCTGCCTGACCTTCATGCGCCAGCGCCAGGTTGAGCGCATGACCCTGGAAGAGGACACCTTTCGCCGCTTCAACTACCGCCTTCAGCAGATGCTCAAACTGACCGTGTGGAACGGCTGCAAAAGCTGGTACATCGACGCCCGGGGCCACAACAGCACCAACTGGCCGGGCAATACCCTGCGTTATCGCTGGTACACCCGATACCGGGCACTTCTGGGGTATCGATTTGAGCGCCGCGACCCGGCAACCCGGGCCAGGATATTGCTCAGCCCCGGCCGCCTGGAGGCGCTCAACGCCCGGCTGCTGCGGCTCTTTCTCAGGCTGACCTTCAAGGCCCTGATCCGGCCATCACTGGGGGTGAAATTCCAGCGCCGCTGGAGCACCCTGCTGGCCGCCACCCTGCCCGCCAGCCCCCAGGCTATCCGTTACCGGTTCCAGGAGCAGATCCACCAGCACCGCCTGCAGGGTGAGATACTGGCGCCGAAAACCACCGGCGCCGGCGGCGCAATCCTGTATCTGCACGGGGGTGCCTATTGCATCGGATCCCCCTATACCTGCCGCAGCCTCACCAGCCATCTGGCGGCCAGTGCCGCCATGGACGTGTGGGTACCGGACTATCGGCTGGCGCCGGAGCACCCCTATCCGGCGGCGCTGGATGACGCCTATGCCGCCTACCAATTGCTGCTGAGCAAAGGTTACCGGCCGCAGGACATTGTGGTGGCCGGCGATTCCGCCGGTGGCGGACTGGCCCTGGCCCTGGCCCTGAAACTGAAGCAGGCGCGCCAACCACAGCCTGCGGGCCTGATGCTGCTGTCACCCCTGGTGGACAACCGCTTGAGTGGCGACACCCTGCCAAGCAAGGCAGCAACGGATCCCATGCTGCGGCAAAGCTGGCTGCGCAGCTGCATTCAACACTATGAAGGCCGCTTCCCGGGCAGTTCATTACTGGATCAGGATCTGGCTGATCTCGCCCCCATGCTGATTCAGGTGGGTGATGAGGAAATCCTGCTGGCAGACGCCACCCGCCTGTTGCAACAGGTGCGCCAGGCCGGGGGGCAGGTCAATCTGGAAATCTACCACCAGCGCTGGCACGATTTTCAATTGGCCACCGCCCTGCTGCGATCCGCCCACACCGCCATCCGCGCCCTGGCCGATTTTGCCCGCACCCGGGTGGGCTCCATTGGCGCCTACAGCAAGCCCCGCTCCGCCATGGACACCACCTCACCATCACCGACGATGAAGTGATCCAGCACCCGCACATCCACCAGTTCCAGAGCCGACTGCAGCCGCTGGGTAATGCTGCGGTCGGCATGACTGGGCTCCGCCACGCCGGAAGGATGATTGTGGGCAAAGATAACCGCCGCCGCATTGACTGCCAGTACCCGCTTCACCACCTCCCGCGGATACACCGACGCCCCATCAATGGTGCCGTTAAAGAGCTCCTCAAAACGGATCAGGCGGTTCTGGTTATCCAGAAACAGGCAGGCGAACACCTCGTGGTGATAGGCCCGCAGGCGGGCCTGCAGGAAGCGCCGGGTCAATGCCGGGCTGGTGAAGGCATCGCCACGATCCAGGTTCGCCTCCAGATAACGCTGCCCCAGCTCCAGACACGCCTGTAGCTGGGCCCATTTCGCCTTACCCATACCGTGGATTTCACTGAACTGGGCCGGTGTCGCCTCCATTGCCTGACGCAGGCCACCAAAATGCGCCAGGATATCCCGTGCCAGTTCCACCGCACTTTTGCCTTTCACTCCGGTCCGCAAAAAGATGGCCAGCAGCTCACTGTCCGTCAGCGCACCACCCCCCCGGCACAGCATCTTTTCCCGCGGACGCTCCTCCTCGGGCCAGTCTGTTATCGCCATGACACATCACATCCCATCTCAGCATCTACAAGAGATAGACGCAGCGGAGGAAAAAAATCAAACACTTGTGAAGGGGCGCCGGGGCTTTTAACATGCACTACACTGCAAAGAGACGTCACTGGAAGCACTGAAAGATGCATGCACAAGAGGCCACCACTGAGCTGGGGCTGGCAAATCGCCGCATAATACTGGGCGTGACCGGCGGCATTGCTGCCTACAAGAGCGCCGAACTGATTCGCCGCCTGAAGGACCTGGGGGCCGATGTGCGGGCCGTGATGACCCCGGCCGCGCAGGAATTCATCACCCCCCTCACACTGCAGGCCCTGTCCGGCAACCCGGTACACACTACCCTGCTGGACACGGAAGCAGAAGCCGCCATGGGCCATATTGAGCTGGCTCGCTGGGGCGACCTGATTCTGGTGGCCCCGGCCAGCGCGGATTTTCTGGCACGCCTGGCCCACGGTCACGGCAATGATCTGCTCAGCACCCTGTGCCTGGCCGCCCGCTGCCCCCTGGCGGTGGCGCCGGCCATGAATCAGGCCATGTGGGCGGCGGCCTCCAATCAGGCCAATATGGACTTACTGCAGGCACGGGGGGTCCATGTGTTCGGGCCGGCGGCCGGTGAGCAGGCCTGCGGTGACATCGGCCCCGGACGCATGCTGGAAGCCACCGAACTGGCCCAATGCACCGCCAACCTGTTCCCGCACCGGATTCTGACCGGCACACGGGTCACCATCACCGCCGGCCCCACCCGCGAAGCCATCGATCCGGTGCGCTACATCAGCAATCACAGCTCCGGCAAAATGGGATTTGCCATCGCCGAGGCGGCCCGGGATGCCGGTGCCCAGGTGACCCTGATCAGCGGTCCGGTGCATCTGCCCACCCCGGACCGGGTCAAGCGGATTGACGTAATCAGCGCCCTGGATATGCATCAGGCCAGCATGGACGCCCTGACCCAAACCGATATTTTTATCGCAACTGCCGCAGTGGCGGATTTTCGTGTGGAAAATTCACACAACCAGAAGATCAAAAAACAGGATAATAGCGGCCCCGGCATGACCCTGACCCTGGTGGAAAACCCGGACATCGTTGCCGCGGTGGCGCAACACGAGCCCAAGCCCTTTACGGTGGGCTTTGCCGCCGAAACCCGCGATGTGGAAAACTATGCCCGGCAGAAAATCGAACGCAAGAACCTGGATATGATCGTGGCGAACGATGTCAGCCGCCAGGACATCGGCTTCAACAGCGATCAGAATGCAGTGACCGTTATCTGGAAAAGTGGCCAGCAGCTCATGGCGCTGGCCAGCAAAACGCAGATTGCCAGGGACCTTGTGACCCTTATCAGCGAACACTACAAAAATACCCGATAGCCTAAGCAGTGTCGGCCAGAACTGCTACGCTGAAAATAAGCATCGTACGAGATAAGACATGGCCTTGACCAAATTCTGAGCAGGACACCCCATGGTTAAGAAAGCAAAGCCCGAAAAGGCTGCTGCCGAGAAGAAAAACAAACCGGCACAAGAAACACAAGACAGTCATGCCAGCACCCCCTCCATCAAATCGGGCCTGATCAAGATCATGCTCCCCGCCATGGTCGGGTCTGCCCTGGTCACGGCGGTGTGCGGAGCACTGCTGCTGTTCCTGGTGATCCTCCCCGGTGCCGACAAGCAAATGGCGATCCTGGGCCAGGCCCAGGCCGAAGATTACCTCAACGATCTCACTCAACTGGGCCGCAGCTACCAGGCCAGCGTGCAACAGGCGGCCAACAGCAGCCTGGTGAAAGAAGCAGTACGGGGTGACAACGCCCTGCGCCGGCAACGGCAGCAGCAGTTGATGGAACTGTTCCCGGCTGCCAGCAGCATACGGATCTATCCTCGCGGCAAGGCCAGAAAAGACGCCGATAGCGTGCCCCCCATCAGCTTTGCCCAGCTGGACATGGTGGCCAAGGCTGAGAAAAAGAATACTGCAGCACCGGAGATTCACCAGCACGACAAAGCGTCTTATCTCACCATCGTCAAGGCCATCAAAGACGGCGAAAAACACCTGGGCAGCCTGTTGGTAAGCTTTGATCTCAAAGACCTGCGCGCCCACATGCCCAACCTGTCAGCGGAGTTGGGTTATGTGGAAATCATCCAGACTTTTGCCAACACCCCCAAGGTGATCTACAGCAGCGGCAACCAGCAGCATAAAATCGGCAGCGGCTACGAAGCCACCGGCAACATTCCCCACTGGAGTGCACGCTTCTACCCTGCCGCCAGCAGCAACATCATTGCCAGCAGCAGCACCATGGTGTGGGTTCTGGTGGGCATCTCCGTGATCATGGTGCTGGTGCTGTCGGCCACCAGTTACTTCCTGCTCAACCGTTCGTTGCAACACAACGCCATGGCCATGGCCGCGTATTTCCAGGCCCGCTTGCAAAACGGCAAAAGCGACAAAGCCTTCACCCTGGGCATCTTCTCCTCCCTGGCGCAAACCCTGGGCCGGCTGTTTGGAGACTATGAAACCAAGCAGGCCCGCCTGCTGGAAAAAGCCAGGGCAGCAGGAGGCGGCCCGCAAGCGGCAGAGCCCCTGCCTGATTACGACCCGTCCTATCGCAATGACGACGTGCTGGATATGGACATGGACCTGGACGGTGATGACGGCGACCTGCTCAGTGCCGCCGCGGAAATCGACGACAGCCCATTGCAGCTGGAAGATGTGCAGATGGCGGAGCCGGAAATGGCCAGCATGGACGTCACCGTCTCCCCCGGCATTTTCCGCGCCTATGATATTCGTGGCATCGTCGGTGAGACCATCGACAAGGACGTGGCCAATGCCCTGGGGGCGGCCATTGGCAGCGAGGCCAGGGAATCCGGCCAGGAGGCGGTGCTGGTGGGCCGGGATGGACGCCACTCCAGCCAGGAACTGGCGGAAGCGCTGGCCGATGGCATTCAGTCCACCGGCTGCGACGCCATTGATGTGGGTATGGTGCCCACCCCGGTTCTGTACTACGCCACCAAAACCCAGCGTACCCAAAGCGGTGTCATGGTCACCGGCAGCCACAACCCGCCGGAATACAACGGCTTCAAAATCGTCATCAACGATGAAACCCTGGCACAGGATCGCATTCAGGGCCTGCGCAAGCGCCTGGACAGCGGCAAACTGATGAAAGGACAGGGCCGGTATGAGGCCATCGACATTGTGCCCGACTACCTGGAGCGCATATGCAGCGATGTGGTACTGGCCAAACCCATGCGCATTGTGGTGGACACCGGCAACGGCGTGGCCGGCCCGGTCACCTGCCAGCTGCTGGAAGCACTGGGCTGCATGGTGACACCGCTGTTCACGGAGGTGGACGGCGACTTCCCCAATCACCACCCCGACCCCAGTGACCCGGCCAACCTGGAGGATCTGATTCGTACCGTGCAGGCGGAAGGTGCCGAACTGGGGCTGGCCCTGGATGGGGATGGAGATCGCCTGGGCATCGTCACCCAAAGCGGCAAGATCATCTGGCCGGATCGGGTGCTGATGCTGTACGCCCGGGATCTGCTGGCCCGCAATCCGGGCGCCGATATCCTCTATGACGTCAAATGCAGCCGCGACGTGGCGGAACTGGTGAGCAACCTGGGGGGGCGTGCCATCATGTGCGCCACCGGCCATTCGCTGATGAAAGCCAAAATGAAGGACACCGGCGCCGTGGTGGGGGGTGAGTTATCAGGCCATATCTTCTTCAATGACCGCTGGTACGGCTTTGACGATGCATTGTACAGTGCCGCCCGCCTGCTGGAGATTCTCTCCATGGAGCCCTTCGAAGCCGAGCAGGTCTTCGAGGAATTCCCGGAAAAAGTCAGCACCCCGGAGCTGCATATCAAGGTTTCGGACGCCAATAAGTTCAAAATCATGGAAAAACTGGAATCCCAGGGCAATTTTGAGGGCGGGAATCTGGTCAAAGTCGATGGAGTCAGGGTAGACTTCCCCAATAGCTGGGGGCTGGTCCGTGCATCCAACACCACGCCGGTGCTGGTAGCCCGTTTCGAGGGTGATACCGAAGAAGCATTGGAAACGGTAAAAACCGTGTTCCGCGATCAACTGTTGGCCGTCGAGCCCAGCCTGAACATCTCTTTTTAACGATCAAAACCTAACGCACAGAATCGGACGCCGGGCAGTTTGATGCCCGGCGACAAGTATCATGACCCTTAGCAAAGACCAAGCACTGAACATCGCCCAGGTATTGTCAGAAGCCCTGCCCTACATCCAGCGCTTTACCGGCAAAACCGTCGTTATTAAATTTGGCGGCAACGCCATGGAAACCGAAGAGCTGACCAACAGTTTCGCCCGCGATGTGGTCATGATGAAGCTGGTGGGCATGAACCCGGTGGTGGTGCACGGCGGCGGCCCTCAAATCGGCGACCTGCTGAAAAAGATCGGCAAGCAAAGTGAATTCGTCGAGGGCATGCGTGTCACCGACGCCGAAACCATGGATGTGGTGGAAATGGTTTTAGGCGGCCTGGTCAACAAGGACATCGTCAGCCTGATCAATAATAATGGCGGCAAGGCCGTGGGCCTCACCGGCAAAGACGGCCGCATGATCAAGGCCCGCAAGCTGCAGATCAGTCGCAACGCCCCGGGCATGAACGCCCCGGAGATCATCGATATCGGCCATGTGGGTGAAGTGGCTTCGATCGATACGGATGTCATCAACATGCTGGTGAACAGCGATTTTATACCGGTGATTGCCCCCATTGGCGTGGGTGAAGACGGTGCATCCTACAATATCAACGCCGACCTGGTGGCGGGCAAGGTGGCGCAAGCCCTGCGCGCCGAGAAGCTGATGCTGCTCACCAACATCGCCGGATTACTGGATAAACAAGGACAGGTGCTCACCGGCCTGTCACCCAAGGAAGTGGATGCCCTGATCGAAGACGGCACCATATACGGAGGTATGCTGCCCAAAATTCAATGTGCCCTGGACGCAGTGAAAGCCGGCGTGACCAGTTCTCATATCATCGACGGCAGGGTTCCCCACGCCGTGTTGCTGGAGATCTTTACCGACGCAGGCGTAGGCACCCTGATCACCAGCGAGAACCTGTGAACATGGCCATTAGCGAGCGTAAAGCTTCACGCAAAGAACAGATTCTGCAGGCCCTGGCCCATATGTTGGAAGCCAGCCCCGGTGGACGCATTACCACCGCAGCCCTGGCCAAAGAAGTGGGGGTCTCCGAAGCGGCCCTGTACCGCCACTTTCCCAGTAAGGCGAAGATGTTTGAAGGGCTGATCGAATTCATCGAAAACACCCTGTTTTCCCGCATCAGCCTGATCGTCAAAGAAGAACCCGACAGCACCCAGCAATGCGGCCAGATCCTGAGCCTGTTGCTGGGCTTTTCGGAGAAAAACCCCGGCATTACCCGCATCCTCACCGGCGATGCCATTACCGGCGAAACCGACCGCCTGCGGCAGCGGGTGATTCAATTATTCGATCGCATCGAGACCCAGTTGAAGCAGATATTGCGGGAAGCGGAATTGAAAGAAGGCAAACGCACTCAGCTCACCGCGGTGCAGACCGCCAACCTGATGTTGTCAGCGGCAGAAGGACGCATCTGTCAGTACGTGCGCTCCGGCTTCAGGCGCTCGCCTGTTGACGGTTGGGACGACCAGTGGGGATTATTATCGCAGGCCCTGTTCCGGCAGGCTTGATTCACTCACTGCCAGCCTGCTGGCGTTGCTCCATCAGGTATTTAAGGCGCTCAATGTCTTTCTGATATTCCTTGCGGATCACCACCTTTTCCTGTTCCTTCTCGGCAATGGACTCTTCCGCCTCCCGTATCTGGCGGGCAAAACTCTCCATTTTTGATATCAGGAAATCGGGTACTTCCTGCCCGGAGCGCTCCCGCTCAGCGGCCTGTGCCTGGGCGGAATTGAATTCACCCTGCAACTTGGCGATATTGCCTTTGGTGACATTGATGTACACATCGATGGCTTCCAGCTTGCGCCCCAGCGCCCGTTCGGCATCTTTAGGGCTGCTGAAAATGGCCAGCAGCTGCTTGTCGCGCTCCTGCTGTTCGGCCTGCAGCTGCTTCTGCTTTTGTTCATCCGCCAACGCTTCCAGCTCTTCTTCTGTCAGAGCCCGGGGCACCACCTTGATCACCGTGCCCCTTTCATTCAGAACTTCATAGCCCCGATGCACCACATTGGGAGGCAGGGTCTGGGTCATTACCTTGCGCCCGTCATCGTTTTCATAGCGATAGAAGTTTACCGCCAGGGCCGACTGGCTGACCATAAGCCCCACCAAACCCATTACTATCAGCATCGATCCGGTCATGATGTTTTGAACTTTCTCCACTGTATACCCGCTTGTTACCCATCTGGTTTCCGGTATGATCTGCGCCCGTTACCACGCAAGGAATCCACGTGATCGAGCATAGCATTCTGTTTTTGGCGTCCCTGCTGGCCAATACTCTGTCGGCACTGGCCGGTGGCGGTGCCGGCCTCCTGCAATTGCCCATCCTGCTGTTTCTGGGGCTGGGTTTTTCCAGTGCCCTGGTCACCCACAAAATCGCCAGTGTGGCGTTGGGTGTCGGTGCCACTGTCCGCCATCTGAAAGAAAACCGCCTGCAACGGGGCTTTGCTCTATTCATTCTAGCGTGTGGATTGCCCGGTGTCGTATGCGGGGCTCTGATCATTCTGAAATTTGATGATCAGGTCTCGAAGTTGGCACTGGGCGTGCTTACCACCGGGCTTGGGCTCTACTCCGCCTTCAAGAAAGAGCTGGGCCACACCGCCAATCCACAACACCGCACCCTGCCGGGCTATCTGGTGGGCGGTTGTATATTGTTTATCATCGGCACCCTGAACGGCAGCTTAACCTCCGGTACCGGCCTGTTTGTTACCCTGTGGCTGGTACGCTGGTTTGGCCTGGATTATAAAACAGCCGTTGCCTACACCCTGATTCTGGTGGGGTTGTTCTGGAACGGCTTTGGCGCACTGACACTGGCCCTGCAGGCCCCCATTCGCTGGGACTGGCTGCCCGCCCTCGTGCTGGGCTCCCTGGTGGGGGGCTATGCCGGTGCGCATCTTTCTATTATAAAAGGAAATCAGTGGGTTAAGCGCGCCTTTGAGCTGCTCACCCTGGTGGTGGGGGTGAAACTCATCGGTGACAGCCTGCTGTAACCCAAGCCCATGAAACTAATTAATTTATTATTGTAGTGTTGGGTAAACTCACCTGTATTTTTTGTGAACAGGGTCTATATTCAAAATTGGCTGAATAACTACCAAAAGGCCGCTCGCAAATTTAGAGGTGCACTATGCAACGTCAGTTCAATATTCTTTGCGTAGACGATGATCTGGGATTCCGTCGTTATCTGAGCAAGTCACTGGATGACACCTACCAAATCAAGTTCTATGCCTTGGGTTTTGAATGCCTGGCGAAATGCCAGCAATGGGATCACGACCTGATTCTGATCGACGCCACCCTGCCGGATATGGTGTCGGAACAGCTGGTGGAAAAATTGAAAGCCATGCCGGAACTGCACAACACCCCTATTGTTATCGTCTCCTACAAGGATTCCGAGAAAGAGCGTGCCCGCTTCGCCAAATGCGGCTGCGATCATTTCCTAAGTAAGGTGGCCAGCCCCCAGGACATTAAACTGCTGCTGGCCAACCTGATCAATCAGGCGGCCTGAAAGGGCTAGCGGCATTCAGCACGATGGCCTGACCGGATTATGGGGGCGTGAGAAAACGCCTTCGAACCATTCCTGACACCGTTTCTTGTCCAGCCGTTTTTGCTCCATCAGCCAACTGAGCATCAACAATGCAGCCTGCTCCAGGGGCTCGTCGTTGCTGTTCTTGTCCAGCAGGTGGTTCAATGACTGTTCCAGCAGGCAGCGGTCATGAAACTCCCCCAGCAACACACCCAGGGCCTTCAGGTGCTTGATCAGCGCCTTTTCTTTAGGGCTGGGATGTTCCAGCAACATCTGCAGTTGATAGAGATAGTACTTGGTCCACTTGCGGCACTGATGGTACACCTCGTCATCATCGGACGCCTCGGCTTCGTAGGCCAAACGCCGTGCCTTGCGATAAGCGTACTCCAGCCCGGATTCAAAATCCGGTACCCGTTTGCTTTTAAGGCGCGCTTTCCACACATCCAGCACGTCCAGAAAGGCCGCCACCGGATCCAGCGGGGTTGCGTTGGCATCCTCCCGCGCCTGGCGAGCGGCATAGTGGGCCAGCAACGGCTGCAGATCGCTGCTCTGACTCTGCTGGTAAACCTCCACCAAATGGCACAGGGTTTCGTACTGCACCACCGCATCCCGCTGCCCGGCATAGGCTCTGGCAATCACCTTGATGCGTTGATCCACCTTCTTGATGGCGGTTTTACTGGCCACCGGCCGGTACAACTGCAGTAACGCGCGCAGACGCTTGGTGCAGACCCGCAGGCTATGCACCAGGGCCGGCGGCAGTGGGGCCTCTGCAGCCTGGAGTTTTTTCACAAGCTTGTTGACCCGTTGTATTGCAATATTCAACACCGGATCGGCACTGGACTTCGTCATGGGCTCCATTGTACCGCACCACCGCCGTTACAATAGAGGGGTTTAACGTGACGATTTGGTGACAGCGCCGCACTTACGCCGGCACGCTGAAGCGGTCACTGAATGCCGTACTGGTCCCGGTACGCTTTCACCTTGGGCAGATACTGGGCCATATGGCCTGAGGCAGCCCCGGATGCCTGCTCCTCCATAAAGCGGATCAACTGATTCAAATTGATAATACTGATCACCGGGATACCGTAATCCCGCTCCACTTCCTGAATTGCCGACCGCTCCGCCTTGCCTTTTTCCTGCCGATCCAGCGCCACCACCACCCCGGCCGGAAGCGCCGGGGTCTGTGCGATGATATCCATCACTTCACGAATGGCGGTCCCGGCGGTGATGACGTCATCGACGATCAGCACTTTGCCGGTCAGCGGAGCCCCCACCAGGTTGCCCCCTTCACCGTGCTGCTTGGCTTCCTTGCGGTTGAAACACCAGGGCAGGTCGCGCTGGTGTTGCTCCGCCAACGCTACGGCGGTGGCCGATGCAATGGGAATGCCCTTGTAGGCAGGGCCGAACAACACATCAAATTCCACCCCCGCATCGACGATGGCCTCGGCGTAAAAGCGGCCCAGTTTGGCCAGCGCCAGGCCGGTATTGAACAACCCGGCGTTGAAAAAATAGGGGCTCTGGCGACCGGATTTGAGGGTGAATTCCCCAAAACGCAATACATTCAGGCTAAGGGCAAATTCGATGAATTCACGTTGATAGGGCTTGATCATGGCTCACCACCCCAGTGCTTTCTGCTGCAGCGCAAACAACTCCTTGATGCCCTTTTCCGCCAGATCCATCATGGCATCCATCTCTGCACGCTGGAACGGCTCGCCCTCGGCCGTACCCTGCACTTCCACCATGCCGCCGTGCTGGGTCATCACCACATTCATATCGGTTTCAGCGCCGGAATCTTCCGGGTAATCCAGATCCAGCAGCGGTGTTCCCTTGAACACGCCCACCGAAATGGAGGCAATCAGGCGCTGCAGAGGATCCTGCTTGATCATGTTCTTGTTGAGCATATAGGTGAGGGCATCCACCAGGGCCACACAGCCGCCGGTAATGGATGCGGTACGGGTACCGCCATCGGCCTGAATCACATCACAATCGATGTACACGGTGTTTTCACCCAGCTTCTTCAGATCCACCGCAGCCCGCAGGGAGCGTGCAATCAGGCGCTGAATCTCCAGTGTACGGCCACCCTGCTTACCGCGGGCGGCCTCCCGCCCATTGCGGGTGCCGGTGGCGCGGGGCAACATGCCGTATTCAGCGGTCACCCAACCCTGCCCCTTGCCCTTCAAAAAACGGGGTACACCTTCTTCCACACTGGCGGTACAAATCACCTTGGTATTGCCGAACGCCACCAACACCGAACCCTCAGCATGGCAGGTGTACTCTCGAGTGATGTTTACGTCGCGCATTTGATCCGGTTGACGTCCGCTGGGTCGCATGGTGTAGCTCCTTGAAATAGTGGCTTTGATCTAAAGGCCGCACAGTATACTCAAAATCCGCCGCGGATTTTGAACAATCTGGCCGTGCAGGAGGTAGAGCACGCCAAACTCGGTTAGAATAGGGTTCCTAATCGCTCAATCGACAGACAGGAGCCGCCTGATGATCCGCAGCATGACCGCATTCAGCCGCAAGGAACTCAACGCCCCCTGGGGAACCCTGTCCTGGGAACTGCGCTCAGTGAATCATCGTTATCTGGAGGTGCATCCGCGACTACCGGATACCCTGCGGGACCTGGAAAACCCGGTGCGGGAATCCCTGCGCAGCACACTGAGCCGCGGCAAAGTGGAATGCACCCTTAAACTGAAGGCGGAAAATCTGGCGCCCACCCGCCTGGAAATCAATGAAACCTACGTTAAACAGCTGCTGGAAGCCGCCAACCGGCTTACCCACATGACCGGTGACACCAGCGGCCTGTCGGTAACCGATCTGCTGGGCTGGCCCGGCGTGGTAACCACCCCGGAAGCCGATCAATCCGAAATCCAGCAGGCAGCCCTGGGCCTGCTGCAGGAGGCGCTGCAGGATTTCGTGGCCAACCGGGAGCGGGAAGGCCAGATGCTGAACGACATCATCATTGACCGGCTGGATAAAATCGACGCACAGGTTACCGTTGTACGCCAGCACCTGCCTGAGATCCTGCAGGCACAGAAAGAGAAACTGCTGGCTCGGCTGGAGGAAATCAGCGCCAATGTAGACCAGGAGCGACTGGAGCAGGAAATCGTCTATCTGGCGCAAAAATCCGATGTGGACGAAGAACTGGATCGCCTGGAAACCCACGTCAAGGAAGTGCGCCGCGCCTTGAAACAGGGCGGGGCCGTGGGCCGGCGCCTGGATTTCCTCATGCAGGAGCTGAACCGCGAGGCCAATACCCTGGGCTCCAAATCCATCAACACCCTCACCACCCAGGCGGCGGTGGAACTGAAAGTGCTGATCGAACAAATGCGCGAGCA
>DKQK01000040.1 GCA_002471665.1 Gammaproteobacteria bacterium UBA7310 | reverse complement strand
CACCAGATTTGACAATAACTCAATTCGCTCAGATCTGACGTTAAAGAGTGGTTTGCTTATATAGGTGAATATATGAATGCGAATACAAAGATCAAGGTAAACGATTGGGTACCTACCCAGATCCCAACCCCGAAGTCGTTACGCATGTCGGCAGATTATCACGAACAGCATTTCGTGAAGTTTCCGCATGTGGCCTGCTTCCACTCCCGTGCTGAGCTATATCACGCGGCAATTAACGAGTCTAAAGATCGTGTACCTTGGTTTGTGCCTCAACCATTTCGATTTCAGATTGGTCGAACCCTTTATACGCCAGACTGTTTTGTCCAGGAAGGCACCAAGAAAACTATCATCGAGATTAAACGCGGTGGCCGATTTGATAAACCCTGGCGAGATGATTTTGAAGAATACCTTAGGCTCAATGGCTTTCACTTCCAGGTTATTTCAAACGAAGAATTATACGAACAAGAAATCTTGGCTGAAAATTGGCTAACGATAATCAGAGTTCTGGTAAGGGGGCAGCACTACGATACCGAACCTACCGAACGCCGACTCATAGAAGAAATAATTCCTGTAGAAGGCGCATATTTTGGGGAACTTTTAGATCGCAATATTCCAGCCAATCGACATCTTCGCGAACTTTCTATATTTCGGCTGCTACACAAAGGTTGCCTGTGTTGCAATCTAAGCGAACGTAATCTGAACTTTGATAGTTGGGTGACGCCATGTATATAAATTGGCGCGAACGCCTCAACCAACACCCCTATCTATGGCAGCTCAGCAATTGGCCTTTGATACCATTCAATGAAATTCCTGCCAAAAAACGGCGTGGATATTTAAGAAATCAAACAATAGTTTCTCATGTTCTGTCAGGGAAGACATTCAGCGCTATCGCAACAGAGTATAACCTTTCTGAAGGCTCCATCCATAAAATCATGTCTCGCTGTCTTGCAGGTGATGACACCGACGATCCACCGCTATCGAAAGCATTAATACCACACTTTCGCAGAAGTAATTACAACCGTAAATCTCCATTACCGAGTTTAACAAATTCTATAGGGGCTCAGGGTGCGTTTTCAGCTTTACTTGACAGGGTACCCGGCCTGAGAAGACATCTAGATGAGCACATACTTGCAGATGTAACAGACCAAGCCTGGGGCCAAAATATCAAGGCTAACGTCTTTCACTCTACGTTATTAGCTTTCCTGGAACAAAATGATTGGCCGCATGATTGTTACCCCTACACGGAAGTTTTACGTGGATATGAAAGTTGCAGGTTGTACTTAAATAAAAGAAGGCATGAGCTTGAGCTAGATATAATTTCAAAACACGACAGAGAAATCCGCGTACTAGATCGAGTGAAGTCTGATCCCACAGCCTATTCCGAGATACAGATAGACCACCATTGCGTTGACACCCCGTCTTCTGTACTGCTGGAATTTGAAGGAAGAATACAGGCTCAAAGAGTGGATCGTATCTCCCTTCTCGTAGCTCGAGACGTTGCCACTACTGTAAACCTATCATACGTATTCATCTTAAACAGCAAGCCAAATCAATATGAAATTCTGATATGCATTGACCGGATCTATCAACCTTGGAAACGTATTGAATTCCGCACACCGGGATTCAAATATATACCGGGAGCTGGATATCCTTCTGAAAATCTTTTTTGCTTGGAGAGTGCGCCAGCTATTGGACGAGTTTTACTAGACAACGCTTTAGAAAACACCGCGAACTCGGTTAGAAGCCATATCACCTCAGCAGACTATCTCGGCGCAACGTTTTCTGCTGGAATACCGAAACTGCCAAAAGACAGAAACTGGATCGAGTTTGCCTTCAAAATCCTCTGCGAAGGCAGCCACATGTTCAAATCTACTTCAGGAACAGGTCCAGCAGACCCAACTCGTGAAAGCGTAAAAAATTCAAAAAAACCTCCAATAATCAGCTTAACAGCATTAGAAGAATTCATTGAAATGTCGTTAGCGAATGAAAATGCAAAACCAAGAGCCACCTTAAAGCATCTAACACCATTGACGGATTTGGAGTATTTACTATCAAGCGCCTATATTCCAAGGCTCCCGATTAACAACGCACAGGCATTGGTATCTTCTACCAGGCGAGCGAGAGCACGCATACATTTTAACGAAAACGGTCAACCATACATCAATTTTTGTTATCGAAAATACCGAGGTAAATCACTTTATAAAATATGCCTGAATCAAAAATATGCAGACTTCGAATTTGATGAAAATGATATTCGTTGGGTAACGGTGCTTGACAGTAACTACAGTAGCGTTGGCAAGGCATACGCGCCAAAAAGCTGGCAGAGCCACCCACACTCAACTCGCACGAGGAAATTTATCCATGATTTGCGCAAGAAATTAAAGGCAGATATCAAGAACAATCTTACTTGGTATTTCAATTACCTGCTTGAGCACAAAGAGCTTCCAGGAAGAGCAAGAGAAATAGTAAGAGTTTATCGCGAGTTTACTAACCAATCTTACCAATTCACACCAACTGTTTCCTCTTATCACCAGGACACAGATATATCAAGCGACGATGATTGGCTCGATGATTCTGAATTTCCAGAATGGTCATCAGAATACTTTGGAGAAGATGATGAAGATGCAAGCATTTAACACAAACATTCACCCAATATGGGATACCATGCGATTTCCATTTGAAACGCCCGCTATCAGCAAATTGAAAAGTGAAATATGTTTATGGGCAAATAGTGGCATCACCGGTGGCGTAGTATTAGGAGACGGCAGGACTGGAAAATCTATATCCATAGGGGTGATAAAAGAAGCAATTAAATTAAAGACCACAAACCAAACTCTACCTAGTATCACATACAGAGCGAAGAAAAGAGACAAACGCACGATAGCGCAATGCTATCGTAACTTATACAGAATAACTGGGGAAAAGGATAAAAAAGGATACTCTCCTGAGGACATGATGGATCAGATAGTCTGTTATATTCTTGATCTTGCAGCGCTGCACTCGAATAGACAGGTATTGTTATTTGTAGATGAGTTTCAGCGTATGACACTCGATCAACTTATAGTATTTGCTGAGTTACAAGATGAACTTCTCGAAGACTATAAAGCTCTTCTTAATGTCTTCTTATTTGGGAATATAGATGAAAGCGATCACCTTCTAAACCAGGTAAAGACTTCACAGTATAATTTTTTGCATGGACGGTTTTTTATACAAAAGTATGTCTTCAGGGGCATAACGAACAAAGATGAATTGTCAAAATGTTTGAGACAGTACGATACCTTACGTTTTCCAGAAATCGATGGTCCAACTTACACTGAGCACTTCTTGCCAGAAGCGTTTAAAAACGGCTGGCGTCTGGAAAACTTGACTGATCTCATTTGGAAAACATACCTACGCGTAAAAAAGCCGGAACGTCGGACGAGTTGGGGTATGAAGTATTTCACAGGGACAATAGCTCCTTTACTAAGCGGCTATCTAAAAAGAGAAGGCGTTAATAGAGTAAACGAAGCTATGGTATACCGTGCTATACAGGCTTCTGGTTTAATTACCAACGAAATCAACAGGGTTAAGTAATGAACGAAGGCTGGTTATATGCGCACGAGTTCGAAAGCCTTCAAAATATCCAAAGACGGTTGTTTCGTTCGAATCCTATTTTTTGTCGTCGAAATAAAACTACGATAAGGCAGACTGTTAACCGTCATATCTTCAATCATTCGATTCCTGTGATGAGACATGATTGCCGATGTGAATATATTTATCTGCCAGTTGAAAAAAACAAGGTACCTTCTTATATGGTGCCGCGCCGCTTTGATATCCACGCTAAAAAGAGGAAGAGCTGTCCTGAATGCGAAAAACTATTGTTTCATTGTGATGTATATAATTTAGATTGGCTACAATCTTGCCCCGTTCACGATGTTGAACTCTGCAATCAATGCCCTGATTGTGGTCGCGAATGGTCTATGTTTGGCCCATACCAGATAGGTGGTGATTTGGAAAACAGGTGCATGACCTGCGGCATTCTCTCCCCAGTCATGCGTAGCCTTCCAGACATGAATTTTAAAGCGAAGTTAAGTGAATATTTGAGCCCGACATTTTCTTTAGTAGATTTATATCTTTCTAACGGGTTTGGAAAGATGACATCGGGCATTTTTGATGTAGACCGCTCAATGTCGGGTTTAAACTCAAAGTATTTACCTTCACTATTGGCGAAAACATTCCCAGGCCTGGATTCTTTTGATCATTTGATCTACCACACAGGAATTTCTCGGGTAGATTTTACGTTTAACGAAATCGATCAAGAAAATATGTCTCAATCTTGGCAATACAACGAAAGAGGGTTTTTGAGAGAAGCTTGTACTACTCTCCGTCAAACCCTACGAGAAATTACAGATCTAATTGCATACGAAATCAAAATTCGGGCTCCAGCGGGACATACATTGAAAGATGATTCTAACAGCATGTATTTAGGGGAATGTCCATACTGTACTGCTTTTGGAGTGTGGTACCACCATTGGCATTACGCTATGCCAGTGAAGATTGGCGATATTCAATTAGCTGACGCACCAAACCATGCCAAAGCCATTCAGACAACTGATGGCGAAATCGTAGAGCTTCCCCAAATCATCATAAATACGTTGTTTAGAAATGATCTCCTACATAGTTTTATTGAAATCATGCGTCAAGTTAAGGGTCTACTAGCCTTTAACGCACAAAAAAGAAAGGATGGCTTTCTTCGCTGGAGTTATTCTGCATTTCCGTTTAGATCAATAGAAAAATATTCAGACTATCTGATATTCAGGACCGGACGCAATGATGGGTGTCTCGTGTATAAAGAGCCAGACATCACGGAGTTGCTAGTCATTGGCGACAACACCCTTTGTGAGCCGATTGATCCAATGTATAGCTGTTACGAACAACGGGGCGTTGACTATTTCATTAACAAGTTCAATGAACGCTACTTTCTTGAAAGACGTTCACCTTTGATGCAGTGATCATTGGTTCCTGTCTTTATTTCAAACAATTTTATGCATAATTATGCGCACTCCGCATAATTGATCAATATGCAACCAAACCACAAGATCAATCACTGTTTGAGAGGCCTCCGTCGGTTTCTTCAAACCTCCTGGCTACGGCTCGGACAGAGTTAGCGGACATTAACTTTACTTTATGTTTTGGAATCTTGAAGCTCTGCGTACATTAATGGGATGATAGAAAAAAGTTACTAAATGTCTTGGATAAAGAACACATAACCGCATGTTTTTATTGGCTTTATAACTCAGACATCTTTACTATTTTTCTTGGTTATCCATCCGGTTTGTGGATGACCAAATAAAACAGTGAAAATTTCCAAAACAAATGGTGAATTTCCAAGACAAAGGGACTTTATACGCTATCTTGGGCAGCTCGCTGAGCAAATTAACGGGGATCCCGATGGCGATGCCCGAATCCTTAATACCTGGTGTGAAATCTGCCTCGATTCGGATCAATGGCGAAAGCTGAAAACCAGTATTCGCAAACGCCGTTATCAATCTAAAGACCATGAGGATGTGCAGTCTACTCTATCAATGGAGGCTCACCGTGCCCTCCTGGAGCTTAAATCACGCTCCCAGGCCAAGACCATCAGCGCGGCGATTATTTGGGCAAATGAACAGCTGAGAAAGCCACGCCGCTCCTGATTGACTTAGATCTATATACCTTATACAACCGGTACTATAATACGTATTATATGCTCATATTAGCTTTAATCGGCATTATAGTTCTGCTTTGTTGAATTAACATTCAAATGGAACTATATTTCCGATAATACGCATATACTTTCTATATATAGAACTATACTACTTGTTATGAATACAGCGCATCTGAATGATCAAAAGATTCTCGAGGGGCTGGGAGAACGCTTCAAGGCCACCCGGCTGAGCCAGAATATTACCATGAGCGAGCTGGCTGAAACCGCCGGCATTACCGAGCGTACGTTGTACAACCTGGAAAATGGGAGCAAAAGCGTGGGGCTGTTAAACGTCATTGCCGTACTGCGGGCCTTGGGTAAACTGGATGAGCTGGACCATTTTCTGCCAGCGCCCCCGCCCCGGGCCGAAGCGCTGGTCAAGATCGAAAAACTCCAGGCTCAAACCCGGCAACGGGCTTCCGGTTCCCGCCACAGGCACCACCGTAAAGACAAAGAACCCTGGCATTGGGGAGAGGAATGATGGCACAGGCTTCGCAGTCCGTCGCACGGGTGATGTTGTGGGGCAGACAGGTCGGCACCCTGATCTGGACCAACAACCGGGGCTATTTTGAGTACGACCGTGCCTTTCAATCATCAGGTATTGAGCCCTCCCCTATTACCATGCCCCTCAGTGATCAATCCTATTCATTTCCGGCATTAAGCCGGGAAACCTTTAAAGGATTGCCCGGCTTTTTGGCGGATTCGTTACCCGACAAGTTCGGCAACCGGTTGATCAATCAGTGGCTGGAACGCCAGGGCCGTTCTGCGGACAGCTTCAGTCCACTGGAACGACTCTGTTATATCGGTTCACGGGGTATGGGGGCGTTGGAATTTAAACCCGCCCTTGGTCATTTGAACGAAACCTCCCAGCCCATCGAGATTGCAGAGTTGGTGGCACTGACCAATGAAGCCCTGAGCCAAAAACAGGCAATGGTCGTTGACCTGGCCGGAGCCGATACCTCCCACAAACAGGCGCTGGATAAAATCATTTCGGTGGGCACTTCTGCCGGTGGTGCCCGGGCCAAAGCCGTGATTGCCTGGAATCCGGAAACTCAGGAAGTTCGTTCCGGTCAGGTGAAAACCGATGCGGGCTTTGGTTATTGGCTGTTGAAGTTCGATGGAGTGGAAGAAAACCGGGATCACGAGGTATTGGCAGATCCCAAAGGCTACAGCCTGGTGGAATACGCCTACTATCTAATGGCCATCGCCTGTGGCATCACCATGACGGAATGCCGCATTTTTAAAGAAAACGGGCGCTCCCATTTCATGACCCGACGTTTCGATCGCAAAGACGGTGGTGACAAGATTCACATGCAGTCTCTATGTGGACTGGCGCACTACGACTTTAATCAGGCGGGCGCCTATTCCTATGAACAGGCCATCGGTGTGATGCGGCATCTGGATTTACCGAAACCGGAATTTGAACAGTTCTTTCGACGGGTTGTGTTTAACGTCGTGGCCCGCAATCAGGACGATCACACCAAGAACATTGCATTTCTGATGGACAAGGCCGGTCGCTGGTCACTCTCCCCTGCCTATGACCTTACCTATTGCAATGGCCGTGGTTGGACCAGCCAGCACCAGATGACCGTCAACGGTAAGCGTAATCACTTTGTGACGGACGATCTATTGGCGGTCGCACAACACGCGGATATTCGGCCCACCAAAGCGAAATCCATTATTAGCGAGATTCTAACCCAGGTACGCCGATGGCCGGAGTTTGCATCGCAGGCGCGTGTACCTGAACAGTATCCTGGCCATACCAATGGACCTTCCTGGATGGAGCTGATTCAGCAGGATCACCGGTTAGCATGGGAAGAGCTAGAGTAATGTATCGGCCTGACCCAGTTTGGCCGACTGGATCAGGCTCATAACATTAGCCGCCCGCTGCCCACTACGCAGACTGCCGGCAAAGTCGTATAATTTGCCAATCTGTTCCAGCTCGGTTTGAGCCAGTGTGCTCTGGTTGGTTGCGTGCAGGTCAAAGAACTTGCGCCGCGCATGGGCCATACAACCGATTTCGGTGATGCCCTTCTGGAAGCTGGCCTTATAGCCACTGAAGTCATCGCATACCAGCTTGCCCTGCCAGTCTAGTAGGAAGCTCCTGGCATGTTCGCCGGAGTAGATCGGGCAATTTTAACGCCGGCTCGGGCAAAGATCTTTTCCTGCCGGTACAGCGGTAGATGGTCCCCGTACTTGGCCACCCGCACCTGGGCCAACAGGCCAGGAGCGGGGATGCCTTTATCAATCACTTGGGGTGGTACTGGTGCCTGGACGAAGGCTTCTCAATCAGAACAGGCCCACTTGCCGCGGACATGGCGTTCCACCGTAAAGGTACCGGGGATATAGTCCAGCTTTTCACTGATGTCTTCGCCGATGCGTCGTAACTGGCAACCACATTCACATTGGGTATTGTCAGGGTCGTGTTGATAATGGTGCGGGGTAGTTCCGGGGGCAGCGGTTCCCGTCGCGGTGTTTGTTTGGGCTTACGGTCGATCCTGATCACGACTGAAGCGCCTTCAGCCAGGGCAATGCCAGATCAATATGGGATAATGGCCAGTGGATCGTAACTGAGCCCAGCTCGATACGGACGGTTTCACCTGGACCAGTACTCTTGGGTAAACTCAGGGGGATGAAATCCCGAGTCTGAGGCTTGCCTTCCAGATCTCTGCGCCAGCGATGGATCAGGTTGGCATTGAGTCGATATTGCTGGGCCAGTGCGGCTACCGATACGCCGGGTATGGGTTCGCCGGACGGTTACGTTTCCCGCGCCCTATTTATACTCCCTTAAAAATGCTTAGAATATGCCAGCGTGAAAATATAAGCTTCCAACTGGTGTTTTACATGCATACCTCGAAAGGGATTATAGACCGAATCACCTTCGATGGTTGAAGTGGAGCTGCGGCTTTCGCCTGGCTTTATGTCTATTTTGGACACAAGGTAGCCCAACGCCACGTCGAGCTGGCTATGCGCGTCAACCCGATACCCAACTCCTAGACCATACAAATCTGCTTCACCAATTGGAATGAGCAGATCCTGTCGGTTGCCAGGGATGACCGATGATCGGGGCTCATAACCTGCACGCAATGTGAGCGTATCGTTATAGTAATATTCAATACCTACGGACCAATCTGTCACGTCCTGGAATTCGCGCGGCAGTCTCAGTATGTCCGGATCGCTATAATCACTACCCACGTTTCGCCTGAACAGATGGTTCACCACACTGGACAGCGTTAAATAGTCCAGGTTTCTGTCGAATTGGAACTCCAACTGCTCCGTCACGCTGTAATCTATCCATTTAACATCCAGGTTTATGCGTAATTGCGGCATCATTAGCAGCGAGATGCCCGTCGCGATCCACTGTGGCTGGGTGTATTCAAGTTCGACTTTGCCCGTCTGCTCTTTATCGCCGCTGATAGGGCCCCCATCCAGCAAGGCCAGCAGGTTTTGGGCTGGTTTCAGCCTCAGCATGGTAGCGTTGAAATCATCTGTATAGGATATTCTGAAGTCACCTCTCATCTTCGTTTGTCCCGGACTTTGATACGTCAGCCCCCATGAGAACCAAGGTGATGGCTGCCACAACATCCCCAACGTGAAGGTTAGCGAGAGCGGATCCTGTACATCCACCTCAAGTGTCCCAACATCGGTGTAAGGCGATAAATCCAGTCCCAAAGCCCCTTCCGGATCAAGCTCTTCTAGCAACTCGTCGATCTCACCCAATGAATGCAGAACTGCACGAGTACGATTCTTGATTCCCAGCCCTTGCCAGGAAAATCCGATGGACCCGCCGATAAGTAGATCATCCGACAGGTTCATCGCAATTGTCGGATTGAAATAGGCAATACGGGTAATTCCAAACTGTTGGCCATTAAAGGCTCCAATATTATCTTCGTCCCTGGTATAGCCGAAAGCCTGAAGCGTCAGGGCAGAATTGGCAAACACAAAATCCCGATCCTTGAAGCGAGTTGCGAATCCATAACCCGGTGCCATCAAAAACGGAAGCTCCACATGACCAAAGAAAGGCAGATATACAGATACTGAATCCACCTCAACTGGTCGCGATGTTTCTCCCTGTAAGATGGGATCCTGCCTATATGCTGGACTGTTTGAAGGTGCAAAGGGTACACCAGGCGACTGTCCCGACACCGATCCTTCGTATCGAAAAAAGGCGGTCTGCAATTTATATTGTTCATATTTATTCTTGATTAGCGCCAGACCAGCCGGGTTGTAGTGAATAGCATCCGTACCGGGCGGGTACGCTGTTATGGAATTGCCCAGGCTCAACGCAATAGGATTTCCTATAGATAGATTCTGCGACAGCTGAGCCTGAGCTCCAGAAGTGACACAGATCAACACAAGGAATGTCACAATCAATTCTTTTCTCATACTGCAGCTGACCTTTCTCAATTTGGTGTACAGGAGCCATGTTCATCTTGATGTAAATGAAATATCTAGCTTTTCCGGCGCACTAAGATACCGATGCGCACACCTGAGATCTGTCAGATAGCTGACACGCGTGAACTGATAGCCGAACATTTCGTAACAGTTTCTAGCGGAGCGTAACTTTTTGTTATATCCCCAGCCTCTGTCAGGTAGCTGACAAAAGCCTGAGTCTTCTCGTGATACATTACTAGAAGTGTTTCTAGATAGAAATGCCATCGATCTTGGTTGTTTGGTATCGATTTTACTTAGACAAGAACGCCCAATATAAAAAAACGCCACAAATCCAGAAGGGTAAAAAAATGACAATATACTCTTGCGCACTTCTATTGGCCGCTTTGACGTTATCGGTCGTCAATCCGGCAAAGGCTGAAGAATCTGAGTACGCTAAAACCCGTTATCCCATCGTGATCGCTCCCAGCGGAGGTGTGTTCACTAAAATCGGACCAATTTATTCTTTTCATCGTATACCTCAGGATCTGCAGAAGCACGGCGCGACAGTTTTTCTGCCCAAGCTAGCCTCCATCAATACACCTGAGGTAAGGGGCGAGCAGCTGCTGGCTCAAGTGGACGAAGTGCTTGCCATTACTGGCGCGGAGAAAGTCAATTTAGTGGGCCACAGCCTGGGTGCGCTTACCGTGCGCTATGTGGCAGCGGTAGCGCCGGAAAAGGTAGCCTCGGTTTCTACCATTGGATCACTGACATTGGGGTCACCTCTCGGCGACTGGGCTCAGGAAGTCTTCGCGCTGCCTGTCATAGGTACGCCGATTCAGAAGATTGCGGAAGCTATCGGCAATACTATGGGATACGTATTCGGCTATTTGGAAGGCACACAGTACGAACAGGACGCGCAAAACCTTTTTATCACATTGTCCAGTGCTGGGGCCTCGAACTATAACGCCCGTTTTCCCCAAGCGGTCCCCGACACTAGGTGCGGAGAAGGCGCTTACGAAGTCAATGGAGTACGCTATTACTCTTGGAGTGGAACCAAGGTTTTCACCAACGTATTCGACCCCTTTGACTATCTGGTTTCTGTCACTGCTCTGGTTTTCCAAGGAGTCGACGACGGCAAGAGCGATGGCTTGGTTGGGCGCTGCAGCAGCCACCTTGGCAAGGTAATACGCGATGATTATCGGATGAATCATTTCGATGAAGTCAATCAAATACTGGGCTTGCGCGACCCCTATACAAACCCGGTTTCGATTTATCGCCAGCATGCCAATCGTCTGAAACTTGAAGGACTTTAGACCGCAATGAAACGGTTTATGGTAGCGCTGTCTGTACCCATTGCCCTAGCCGCTGTAGTAGGTTTTATATACTTGAACAAGATGCCACGGAACAGAGCCGAATCATTTTCCACTCAAAAGGAGAGTACGTCCTCAGCAGTAGATTTTACTCTGGAACCAGCCTCTCCTGCCTTCATAACTGGACTAGAGCAGCTACCAGCATCGCTGCAAGGTACGGAAGTAGATGGCACGTTGCTCGCTGATGACAACGGTAACCTCATCATTAACCCTGATATCAGGCGCGTTTTCGATTACTTTCTATCGACTCTCGGTGCTGAATCATTAGCGCAGATCGAGCAGCGGTTGCGAGCCCATATTCAGCATCAATTGCCTTCGAACGCAGCGCATCAAGCGGAACAGTTACTGGGTAAATATATGGCACTCAATCAAGCGCTATCGAAGCTGGAATTATCGGAGGAAAGTGAACCAAACACCCTGTTAGAAACGGGCGTACTGCGGGAACGACTGCTGTCTATCCAGAGTCTGCGCCGCGAGTATTTACCAGTAGATGTGATTGACGCATTTTATGCCGATGACGATGCGCTGGATCAGCTTGCTCTGGCGCGGATTGATATCATGCAAGATAACGAGCTTTCGGAAGGTGAACGACAAAAGGCATTGTCAGACCTGGAATTTTCTCTCCCACCACACCTCCACCGTGTTATGAGTGACCTGAACAAACAACAGCAATTGACCACGTCGACCACGCGTCTTCGGAATAACGGTGGCACCGACGCTGATCTTTACCTACTGCGTGAAAGCATTTATGGGTCGGGAGCCGCCGAGCGGCTCGCAGTACTGGATGAATTACGTCAACAGTGGCAAACGAGAATGACACGCTGGTTACAAGAGCGTAACAGCTTGATGGCCATTAGTGGCCTGGACGACACTGATCGCCAGCAGCAGATTGACCGCCTTCGTCGTGATCATTTCGAACCTGCCGAGCTGAACCGGGTTAAAATTCTAGAAAGAATCCATAACAGCGCCCCATAATCAACTGTATACGATATGTTTATGGGATCCCCCCACACACTTGTGTGACATATCCCTGGAAGCATGGCATGAGATCGTCGATGAATCCCAATGACTATAGAAAATTGCTAGAAAGCGGGTTTTGGTTCAAAGAATTGCCTGAGGAGTTAAAGCAGGCACTACTAGATGCCGGGATCATAAAGCACTTTCGTCAAGCGGGGCGATTATTTTCCCGAGGTGATGAATTTAACGGTCTGTATGCAGTACTGAAGGGATCGATTCAGATCACGGGTATCAGCGAGAACGGAAAGGAATCGGTACTGATCGTACTGGAGTCACCTAACTGGTTTGGCGAGATCGCATTATTGGACAATAAAACAAGAACGCACGACGCATTCACAGAAGAAGATACAGAACTGTTATGGATATCGCATTCACACATAAAAAGAATTCTCGCCGAGCGACCGGAATGGTGGAGAGAGTTCGGCTTACTGCTTGCCTTCAAACTTAGACTTGCTTTTGTTGCTATTGAATCAATAGCAACTCTACCAGCTACTGTACGCGTAGCACGCTGGCTAATGCTAATTGCCAACCGATACGGACTATCTCAGGAAGATAACCACAAGATTATCAAGGTTCAGCAACAGCAACTGGCGTTGATGGTTTCCGTATCGAGACAAACCACCAACCAGATCCTAAAAAAAATGGAAGCGCAAGGGCTCATTAAATTATCTTACGGCGAAATTGAAATTTTGGACATTGAAAATCTAAGGAAAGTCAGCGATCGCTTCAAGTTGTAATTTTAAAACTGTGGCTTTAACCCTCCACACTCAATCCCTTGAATAGATTTAATAAGTGATACCAATCCGATGAGCCTAAGATTGAACAATTTTAAAGTTCGCTATTTTATTATGATAATTTCATTAGCCAATTGCGCGGCAATAGATCCCAGTGAGGTTTCGAACTTGGGAAATACAACTTCATTACAGTGGATCAACAATATAGGAACAGCGACAGATGTAGAAACAGGCACAGCAAAGCTACAATTCATCGGAGCAGGAGGGTTTCATCTGGCCTTTTCCACAGGGAGTGTACTGGTTGATCCCTTTTACTCAAATCCTGGCTTGCTGGCCATTGCGACGCTGGGATCGCTTGCACCGGACACTGAAACCATCGATCGTCATCTGCCACCGCTTGACGATGTTAAGGCAGTGCTAGTGGGTCATGCGCACTACGATCATGTACTAGATATTCCTTACATCGCCACAAAGCTGGCACCCAATGCGCGTATTTACGGCAACCTGACTTTAAAGAATATCCTTAACGCCACACTTGAATCCAGCCAGGTCATTAACGTGGAACCTTCCATGTCAATTGATGGCGCAGGAGGGCGATGGCTAACAATTTCCCGTAACATGCGGGTATTTCCAATCAAGTCGAATCATGCACCTCAACTGGGTTCCTGGCAATTGGCGGCAGGGAACATAGAACACCCTCAGCGACAACTGCCGAGGGACGCTATTGACTGGCGCTCAGGTGAAAATGTTAGTTACCTGCTCGACTTGCTCGACAACAACGGTGCGACCATCTATCGCATATTCATCCAAACATCCGCATCGTCCTTCCCCAACGGCTTGCCACCGGATTCAATACTGAATGACGGTAAACCAGTTGATATGGCTGTGCTGTGCGCCGCCAGCTATCAAAAAATGGAACGTTACCCTGAGTATTTGCTGGAGCAGATGGCGCCGCAGAACGTGGTACTTGTTCATTGGGAGAAATTCTGGTCCCCTTACGAACCTGGTCAGGCCACCCCGCTGCCTGGACTGGATATTGAACGCCTCTATCAACGGATAAATACTGTCATCCCCCATGCCAAAGTCAGTATATTGCAACGGGGCGCTGTCATGAAATGGAGCCTCGGACCAAATGATTAGTAAGTTTGGGGTCCGTTTAAGGATGGAGTTGCTCTGCGATTGGAATATAATCCAGAGTTACCGACCATTGTGCAAGGCGACCCTACCAGAATTCGACAACAAATTTCTAATTTTGTCGGAAATGCGTTGAAATTCACAGAGTGTGGTCGTGTTTGTTTGGCTGTTTCACCCGATATTGAACACGATAATATTAGAATTTCGGTAAGCGATACAGGTATCGGACTCATTGAAAGCGCTAAGGCTAGGCAATTTTCGGCGTATACACAGGCTGAAAGCTCTACTACTAGAGAATATGGCGGGTCTGGTTTAGGGTTGGCAATCTGTAAAAA
This sequence comes from Gammaproteobacteria bacterium UBA7310, assembly GCA_002471665.1. Classification (GTDB taxonomy): domain Bacteria; phylum Pseudomonadota; class Gammaproteobacteria; order Pseudomonadales; family Ketobacteraceae; genus Ketobacter. The sequence goes on along the minus strand of DKQK01000040.1, from coordinate 458,112 downwards.
CTTGTTGAATTGATGAATGGTCGGATAGGTGTAGAAAGCCAGGAAGGAAAAGGTTCTGAGTTCTGGTTTTCTGTTTCTTTGCCGGAGGCAGAAAATAAGCTAGGAGATAAAACCAGTGACGATAAAAGTTGCCAGTCTTTACAAGGATTAGAAGTGCTGGTAGCGGAAGACAACTTCGTCAACCAGATGGTTGTTACGCGAATTCTAATGGGAAACAAACTGTCAGCATGGTTAGTGAGGACCAGTTTGATATAGCTTTAATAGATTGTGAAATGCCTGAGATGAATGGATTCGAAGCGACAAAATTGATTCGACAATATGAGCACGAGGAAAATTTGAAGCCTTTATCTATTGTTGCTTTGACAGCTCATGTAGCAAAAGAGCACCAACAAGAGTGCATAGACTATGGAATGAATTTACATCTATCAAAGCCACTGTCTTTGCATGAGCTTAAGAATACACTATTGAAAGCAAAAGCACTGCACCATACCATCCATGTTCAGGATACTGATCGGAATACAGGTCTTTCCTGAATATAGACGCACCAGTGCCTCTTTCCACCCTACCATGGCGATGGGTTGGCTACACGATTTTACCGTGAGTTAAAATCATATCCGCACCTTTTTCAGCGATCATCACAGTGGGGGCATGTATATTACTGCCTGTGATGGTGGGCATGATCGACGAATCAATCACCCGTAATCGATCCACCCCATGCACTTTCAACGTTGCATCCACGACTGCCTGATTATTCTTCCCCATGGCGCAGGTACCCGCGGTGTGGTACACAGTTTCGACGTGCGCCAGGATCCATTGCCGAAGCTGGTCATCGGTTTTAAGCGCCAGCCCCGGACTCTCCTCTCCTCCATGAAAGGCTCGCAGTGCTGGCTGGGAGAGAATTTGGCGCGCCAAACGTACACCGCGCACGAGGGCATTAAGTTCCTTTTCCTGCTGGAAGTATGCGGCGTGAATGATTGGTGCTGCAAACGGATCAGCGCTACGAAGCATCACCTTTCCTCGGCTCTCAGGGCGCAGGTGGCAGATGTGTAAGACGAATCCCGACCGCATAGAGGTGGATAGTCCCCGGCCATGGGGCTGCATACGTATCGCGGCAAACTGCAGCTGCAGATCGGGGATCGGCTCATCTGGGTGTGAGCGGATAAATCCGCCGCAGTCGGTCGGAGTGAACACAAAGGGCTTTTTGAACATCATGCGCCCCAAGAATGCCAAGGCATGTCTGCTGGGTGCAACAGCCATTGACGTTCCAGACTTATCCAGGCAGCGGATGATCACGTCCGGATGATCTTGCAGGTTCTCGCCCACACCAGGCAAATCATGCACCATCTCGATCCCAAGAGCCTGCAGTTCATCTGCGGGCCCGATTCCCGACAATTTGAGAAGATGCGGCGAGTTGATCACGCCGGCACTCAGAATCACTTCCCTGCGCGCCTTGAGGATCTCCCGTACGCCACCCGGGCCGCTACGACTGAACTCCACGCCGCTTGCCGCCTTTCCTTCAAAGCAAATACGGGTAACATGGGCTCCGGTCATTACCGTCAGATTGGGGCGGGATAGCGCCTCATCCAGAAAGGTGTAAGCGCTGTTGGCTCGCCGGCCGCTGGGAGTCTGGGTCACTTGGAAGAATCCACAGCCTTCCTGCTCTGGGCCGTTGAAGTCATTATTCTGCGACAAACCGGCCTCAAAGCAGGCGTTGACAAAGGCTGTGCTGACGGGAAAGTGGTAGTTAGTGTCCACCACATCCATGCTGCCTTGATCGCCGTGCCAAGGGTCTGCGCCGCGCTGTTGCCGTTCTGAGCGACGAAACCACGGCAGCATGCTCTGATAATCCCAGCCCGGATTGCCTAGCTCAGCCCAGTGATCATAGTCGCTTGGGTGTCCGCGGGTGTAGATCATGGCGTTGATCGAGCTGGAGCCGCCCAAGGCTCGGCCTCGGGGCCAGAAAAAACGCCGGTTGCCAGTTCGCGGCTCCGCTTCCGTCTGATAACGCCAGTTGTACTTGCGGCTGTTCATCAAATACAGCATGTTCAGCGGATTACAATTGCGTATCCAGTACGTGCGGTCGCACGGCCCCGCCTCAAGCAGGCAGACCCGGTTATCCGGGTTGGCAGAAAGGCGGTTGGCCAACACGCACCCTGCAGATCCGGCACCCACAATGATGTAGTCGTACATTTTTCTTCCTCCCGGTATTTTGATTGCCGGAACCTGAGCTGGCAGGACACAAGCCTTTATGGTCGGAATGGCACTCCTGAGAAGACTGGAGGAATTCCATCTAATCAGGGGGCAATTTTGCGTTTCAACGCTCTCGCCAAAGAAAGCGGGAGCCCCGGCAGCGAGCGCAGAACCCATGGCAGGGCCTTGCGTTTTAAGCCGCTGAGCGATTCTGGAACCATGACCTCGATCAGATGTGGCCCTGGCTGGCTGAGCGCATATTCCAGCCCCTTCACCAGATCTTCCGTCGTGCTGACGCGAATTCCATGAACACCCATTCCCTGCGCCAGGTGGGCGAAATTTAGCACGGGGCCGTTGAGATCCAATTGGGATTTGGCCTTCTCGCCTGCCCCTTCTGCGCCAACGCGTTCCAGTTCTATATTCAATACGGAATAAGAGGCGTTGTTGAAAATGATCGAGGTGACGTTGAGCCGCTCACGGGCCATGGTCCATAACGCCTGAAGGGTATACATGGCGGTGCCGTCACCGATAAGAGCCAATACGGGCCGGTCGGGACACGCAATAGCCGCGCCAACGGCATTGGGGAGACCCTGGCCGATTGCCCCCCCGGTGAGAGTGATAAGGTCGTGACGTGGTGCACCGGCGGTCATCACTGACAGCATTAGGCCGGAGGTGATGGATTCATCAATGATGATGGCATTTTGCGGCAGCAGATGGCCTACGGCCTTGCAGACTTTTTCGGTGGTAAGCTTCCCTCGCGGGCGGCCGGGTCGCTGGCTGGCCTGCAACAGCGGCGTTGCGTTGTCAGCCCCCAGCACCTGGGCCAATCTCTCGAGGCTGGCGGTGGTGTCCTGCTCTGCGGTCGCGAGCGTTAGCACCTCGCAGGAATCAGGCACCAGATAGCTCCGCTTGCCCGGATAAGCAAAGAAAGACACCGGAGCCTTGCTGTCGACCAGGATGAGGTGCTCGACATCGGCCAACTGGATGCCGGCCAGTTCCGCGAGATAAGCGATGCGCTCAACTGGGGGCAAACCTGCTCCCCGCTCAATGCGCGTGGGAAAGGTTTCTGCCAACAGGGTGATATCGCACTGAGCCGCGATACGGGCAGCGGCCAGCAGGCTCGGTTCTCGCAAGGCGCGGCCACCAAGCAGCAAAGCTGTTTTCTTTCCCGAGCGGATGGCGGCTGCAACCGCCTCAATTACGTCATCATCGGCCGCGGGTGGGACGGCCATGGGCGGCACAGCGCACGGCACGCCGCCGTCACCCCATGAAACGTCCGCCGGCAGAATCAGGGTCGCTACCTGGCCAGGCAAACCTCGTGCGGCGGCAATGGCGTCAGCCACATCACAGCAGAGTTCAGCCGTGCTTTTAGAGGTACGCACGAATCCGGGCGATACATTACGTGCCACCGTTTCGATATCCGATTGCAGCTGGGCATCGTACTTCACATGGTAGGTTGCGTGGTCACCGACAATGTTAACGACCGGCACATTGCCCTTCCGGGCGTTGTGCAGATTGGCAAGCCCATTGCCCAGGCCACAGCCCAGGTGCAACAGGGTCGCAGCGGGCTTGTCTGCCATACGCGCATAACCATCAGCGGCGCCGGTAGCAACGCCTTCAAAGAGGGTAAGAACCGCCCGCATGTTCGACTCACTATCCAATGCCGCCACAAAATGCATTTCACTGGTGCCTGGATTCGTAAAGCAGACCTCAACCCCGGCATCAACCAGAGTTTTCATCAAAGCTTGTGCGCCGTTCGGCATGGTGGATCTCCTCAGCTGTTAAGGCATCTTAATTGTTAAATTGGCTGGGCGTACGCGTCAGCGCCCAGCGATGATGGAGCGGGCTGCTGCGCGGGCAGTCATAATGCAGCCGGGCAAGAACGTGCCCTCTAGCGAGCGCTTGCCACTGGCACCGCCACCACCGAAACCGGCAGCCTCCCCCACGCAGTAGAGCCCATCAATCGGCTGATCGTCGAAATCTAGCACCCGGCTCTTCAGGTCGGTACGCAAACCTCCCAGGCTCTTGCGGGTGATCAACTGCGATTGAATCGCAATAAAAGGGCCTGCGCCTGATGACTGCAGTGGCGCGGGCTTACAGGTGCGCAATCGGTCGGGGCCCCACTGGCGGGCATGCAGGATACGGCGAATCTGGTCATCGTTCTGCAGATGCCCTCCACCCATGAAATTGGCGTCAAACGCGTCGGCCGTGGCCTGTAGCACTGCGGGATCGACGTCGAGCGAACAAGTGAGCGCATTCATTTTTGCGGCCAGCCCGTTTAATGTGTCATCCACCAAAAAATGAGGGCTTTCCTTCTGCATTTGGCGCACCAGGCGGTGGTTGCCAAGCAGGGTTTCTCTGAGGAAGTGAATGAACTGCTTGTCGCGGATCCGCTGGTTATGTTCGGCCCCAGAAATGGCAAACTCCTTCGCGGCAATGCGCCAGTTCAGCAGTTGCCAAGTCCAGGGCTTTTCCTGCACGGCCACGCGATTGCACAGCCAATGAGTATCGAAGCCGGTCACCAGCGGCTCGGGCCCAATCCGCTCACCGCGGTGGTCAAGCCACAGCGCCGACTTGCAGGGAATGATGGACAGGCCATGTCCTTCGAAATGAGGAAACGGGTGTGGAAAGCCGGCGGCATAATTCCACATCTCACCGGCATGGGTGATGCGCCCAGCCAAATGATCGGCCACCCAATGGTGCAGCTTGCCGTCAGCAAAGGGATGTGCGCCGTTGAGCATGGTGGCTGGCTGGGGACGGTCTTTCGGCCAGTTGGCCCGACACTCCTCATGATGGCCGTTAATACCGCCCATCGCGAGCACCACCACCGGTGCGCGGAAACGCACTTCTTCCCCGCTTGCCTCATCGATGGCAACGGCACCACTCACCTTGCCGGCTTCGTGATCCAGCCCGTTAATTCGGTGTCGATGCAGCAGCGTCAGTCTACCGTTCTGGGTAGCGCGCTGCAGAGCGGCCACCATACAGCGTACCAGTTCCCGCGACGTTCCCCACACCACATGGTAGCGAGGCAGGCTGTTGCCCTCCCCGTTCATGCCCCGCTCCACCCAATTCACCGCTGGCGCAAAACGGATGCCTTCGTTGCGCAGCCAGTCGTACACTTCGCTGCGTGAATGCTCTACATAGTATTGAGCCCAGCGTATAGGCCATTCCTCATGGGGGTTGAGCTCGCCGAAGCGAATCCAATCCCGCAATGCCACTTCTGGCGTGTCTGGAATCCGCATTTTTGCCTGTAGCGGTGTGCCTACCAACGCCATGCCCCCAAAGGCCCATAACGCCAGCCCGCCCAGGCGCTCGGGCGTATCTCGATCGACCACTGTGACGGTCTTACCGGCACGTAATGCTTCAAGCGCAGTGACGAGGCCCGCGAGGCCTCCGCCTGCGATCAGAACGTCTGAATCAAAGAGCTTAGTCATGAGCGGACTCTCTACTAATGAGATGAATTTGTTAACACCAAGGATAAACCTCTAACATAAGAACAATATTTACTTTGGAGGCCATCTATATCGTCTTTGGAGGCCACCGTATCGATGGCTTGGGTCAACACGGTCTACATCAACCAGCTATTGCGGCGGCGGGGTTCAGGCGAGCTCCCGCTCCTCCGCGATCACAGACGAAATGATGCCCAGGGTCACCTGGGTATCCTTGGTGAATTTCTGACGGAGATCACGCGCCAGCAGTTCCTCAAGTTTGCCGCCGACGAGGGGCACACCCACCCGGACGTCGAAGTCCAGGGTCTGCAAGGTTCCGTCTCTCTTGCTCACCATCTGCATCTGACAAACCACCTTGGCCGACAACCCTACAAGCTCGACATCCCACTGCCCAGCATGGCTTTGCTTGTCCCAACTGTCGGTCTGGATGAGCGTGATATGCGCGGGCACCATGAATTTGGCGAACGCGGGAATGTCTACACTCACAGGAACGGCACGCTGCACACAAATACGGCTTTTTCGCTCACAAACCTCCTGGGATAGCATCTGGATATTGTGGGCTCCCTGCGCCTCATATTTTCGTAGCAGGAAAGCAGGATCTGTCAGCACCGGCAGCAACGCCCGGATCGGGTAAGGGTAGCTAATGGTTTCTCGGAACTTCATAATGTCACCTTAATGATAAAGAGCACTCCTTAGCCTCCCCGCAGAAATCTCGCGAATTCCCGCTGGAACTTGATCGGCTCTTCAATGATTGGAATATGCCCTGATTTTTCAAATACAACGACGTCTGCGTGCGGGATATGCGTGACCAGTTCCCGTTGTGCGCTCTCGGTGAAATAGCGGGATTGTTTACCAATCATCACGGTCGTTGGCACCTTGATGCGGTGCAGCGCGTCTGTCGCGTCATTTCCTTGCATAAAGGAACACATCAACTCCAGGTATACTTGCCACCGATCGACCTGCATCAGATATCGAGTGAGAAATGGTTCTGCGTTTGTGGCGGCCACAGTAGCGATCCGACGCGCCAATCGGGAATTGAAAGCACGCCTGACCACGCGCATGGTGACATCACGAAACTGTATTCTGACTTCAGGGGGCAGCGCCCAATAGGGAATATCCATGCCATGCGCTTCTGCCAACGCCATCAAATCACGAAAATCGGCGAACAATTTTTCCTGATCGGGGCCGAATAATCCATGGTGCCGGTCTCCATCATTTTTGCTGTTGGCGGAGTGCTCAATGTTCAAATATTTGTTGACGCGATCAAAGCCAAACTCTTTATTGTACATCAGGCAGGTGTACGCCCCTGTCGATATCCCCCCCAACGCGACACTGTCGAGTTCGAAGTGATTGAGCACATCTTCAAGATCACGCGCATATACAGTAAACGCGTGCTCGCCATGCAGCCGGGCATGATGCGAGCCACCAAACCCTCTGAGATCGGGCAAATAAAATCGGTATCGGCCAATTAAAGGCAAAATATTGGGAAGCCAGTGAGAAGCACGCGAACCAAAACCGTGCAACAGCACCACAGGCTTTCCTTTACCGATGCAAATTACGTTCAGTTGTTCGCCATCGCGCATGGTGACGGTTGCCATATTGACTCCAAAATTATTTCACCACACTGCCGAAGCTTGCTTCGCCGATCAGGAAACTGCTTTCCTGCCCCGGCATCGTCCAGTGCGGTGTTGCCTCGCTCGACGTTGCACAATTAGGGAAATCCGGGTTCGCCGAAGGCCCGGCAACCGTTTTTTCCATGACCATCGAAATATATTGATCATTGCTGCCTTCGAGCGTATTGCCATTGAGGATCACTTCTACGCCGGTAGCCTGGGCATAACGACGAACAGCGTTGATACGCGAATTCATGGGCGCATAAGCATCGGCGCCAACGCCGTTTTCGGAAGTGACTCGAAGGCCATCCGGCACCCGTGCGACCAGGGAATGATTGCCCTCGGTGTGGCCCGGCGTATGCAATAATGCAACACCGCGCCCAAGCTGCACACTACCATCAAAACACACCACCCGAGATGCATCCACGCCGCTGATCCCGTTCGGGCAATACCAGTCAGCCTGACAGGGCAACAGTGCGCTTGTTGAAATCCATTCCTGACGATGTACAAGCAATTTGGCATTGGGAAAAAAGCCGGTGTTCTTGCCACTGCCTAACCAGCGCCGGACATCCTGCGTGTGCAAATGGTCATAGCTGATGTAATCCACCTGCTCCGGGCGTATGCCAACGGTGGCAAGCGCGCTTTCGACATCATGGTACAGCGGCGCAATCAGATTTTCGGCGGCACGCGGCAATTTGATCTTGCTGGTGAGACGGTCGAAGAACGGCGTTTTGCGATTACCTTCAACGTCTGAAGGCGAGAAAAGCAAGGTTTTCACCTCGCCAGCCAGATCCAGGTACTGCAGAACAAACAAACGATTCAGGATATGGATAAAAGGAAAACGGTACGCGCTCTGCGCATAGACTCCGCTGTAGCCGTACCAAGTGGGATAAGGCACACGAATCAAGTCGATACTTTTGTAGAACAGCACACAGGGCTCATCCAGAAAGCGCTCACGGAATCCACGCGCGGCCTTGCGTACACTCGCCAGCCGATCCAGCGGCGATGGGTGCTGGCGTGCCTGATTGAAATCGTTGATTGGCTGCATTCCTGCTGGCAAGGTGCTCATCATGACGTGTTCCATTATTAGTGTGCGCTGGCAAGGCGGCTATTGATAAAGCGGGTGACAAAATCGGGAACCTGCCAGCCAGGCCGTAAAAAAAGACGGGGTTGAAATCCGACCGTCCAGTGAACCTTGGGAAGCTTTCCCTGGTAACGAGCGGCTTGCCACACGGTTTTTGCCACATCCTCGGGCGTGAGATGCACGCCCATACTGCGGAGGCTGCCCGCGTTCATGTTATCGACCATGGCGGTCTTGACGAACAGCGGCAACACATCCATCACGCGAATGCCGTCGTCCTGCCACTCCAGATCAAGGGCCTCGGTCAATCCGCGCACGGCAAACTTGATAAGCGCTGTGTTTTCCATGGGGCCCGACACCAGAATGCCGGCGTTGTTAATCAGCACATCCAGGCGCTCAGCGCGCTGCATGAATGCCGCCAGGGCACGAGACCACTCCTCAGGAGCCACTACATCTAACCGCCCTGAATACGTATGATGCTCGCCCAGCTCACGGGCCAGTGCCTTAAGGCCGGTTTCGTCGACATCGTAGAGGCCCACAAAGAAGCCATTGGCGGCAAACAGTTTCGCGATGGCGCGGCCGATGCCGGCTGCGGCGCCTGTGATAAAAACGCTTTTTCGTGACATTATTGGCCACTCCAAATACGGTTAGTCCAATGAAGTATTTGATATCCCCAAGGATAAACCGCTAACATAAGAACAGAATTTACTTTAGAGGACAGCGATATTGTCTTTGGAGGCCACGGTATCGATAGCCTGGGTCAACACGGTCATTGCCGCGGCGCAACGGCTGGGAGTGGAGCGTGATTCCCTGATGGTCACGGCGGGCATTCCTGCGGCGGCGCTGGACGCCAAACGTTGGCCTATTGATTACATTACCCGGCTGTGGCATGCCGCTGAACGCTGCACTGGCGACCCAGGGTTGGGCCTCAAGACCGGCGTCAGGGTAGGCCCCAGCAGCATCAACGTGGTCGGATTCGCACTGCAGTCAGCAGCAACGCTGCGTCAGAGCATTGCCTTGGTGCAGAAATACCAGTCGTTGATTTCCGATGGCGGCCGATTTCAGATGTTGACCGGTAATACTGCAACGTGGGTGGTCTACCACCCTCGGCAGGGTGAGCTCGCGTTCAGCCCACACCAAATAGAAGCGGTGCTGGCCGCCGTGGTTACGTTCGCCAGCCGGGTAATGGGCTTGGCATTGCGTCCTCGCCGGGTGCAATTCAGTCACGCTCGGCTCGGCCCCTTGAAAGGCTATCGTGACGTATTTGGCTGTCCTGTTGAGTTTGAGCAAGCATTCAGCGGTTTGCAGGTGGACAATTCCGTACTGGATAAATATCTGCCCCAGGCAGATACCCAGCTGGCCAAAATGCACGAGCAGTATACTTCTGCCCAACTTGCCGCCCTCACCGAGAGCTATATGTCGGCGGAAGATCTGCGACAATGGCTGGCGGTGCATATGGGTCCTCAAGTTCCCCGGCGGATTCAGGCCGCCCAGGCTCTGGGAGTCAGTGAGCGTACCTTGGCTCGGCGACTCCAGCTATATGGCCAGACGTTCAATGGGTTGCTTGATGAGGTACGCCGAGAAATGGCTCTGCAGGTTATGACTGATACGGATCTTGCGCTGGCCGATATCGCGCTGTCGCTTGGTTTTGCCGACTCGAGCACTTTTCTTCGCGCTTTCAAGCGGTGGACAGGGATGACACCGGCCCGATGGCGCAAACAACACGAAGACAAAAGCGAATCACACAGGTAAATATCGAATTCGTAAACTCCGGCTCACCTAGTCGAGGCTTACTTGGAGTCGACGAATTTGCCACCCCTTAAAATAATGGGTGATCCTTCCATCAAGACCTAGCGCGGCATTTGATATCTTTCATGAGTCAGTTCTTCTCAGATTCGCTGTCGGCTCCGATCATACCCGTGACTACCATGGTTGGTGCCTCCCGCAAGAAGCACCTACTTTATCGGCTCTCAATCTTTTGTCCAGGCCACAAGTGTGTGGGTGTAACAAGCGCGCTTTTTTCCGTCGTCAGCACATCGGTAATGGTGGTGTGTCCGCAATAACCCCCTTTAATAACCGCAGCATGTCTAACGTTGTGAACAACTTGGCCAACTCATTATTTAGCTTGCCTCCGAATAGCAGGTGCACCCAATCGAAAAATCATTATCTTCGGCAGACCTTGATCTATAAGCTCAGCTAACTCATTGCGAGCTTCGGGCGGAGCGACTTAACCTCATGATCAGTAAGCACAACTTAAGGAGACGCTTCTTCTCGATAGAAATGCACATCCACGACTGAGTTTTATTCATCTCGACCATCCTTACCGGCTTAGCCCCCATGTTCCGTTTGTGCCGAAACAAACAGCAAGTCTTTCTCAACCCAAATTGTCATCTTTAGCCCTTTGGCATAAAGAACCAGGGGCTTTTCACCTTTATCAATATCCGGCAGCGCCGAAAACACTCGTGGATCATAGGCCGTTTCGTACAACGTCACGGGTTGGGCCTGCTCATCAAGGTAACGCAGTTGCGCTGCGGTAATCCCCTGAATGGAACAGTACCGTCCACCAAGCAAACGGTCCTCACCCAATGGGAACACCTGGGAATGAATGGGATTAAAATCCAGTTGGGCAAAGTAATGGGCTATTTCGGCCATAGAGCTGGATTCCAGCTCGAGGGGTTTCATCTTCAAGTGATTCCTGGCCACTTCCTGGGCAATGCGTTCGGGTAGGCTAATATTTTGGATCCAAATTCGGGGCAAGGCCAGTACAGCAAACAAGGCCACGGCGACCAATAGCATTGCATAACGTTTTGACACAAACCAAGTAGCCGGTGTGGATGACTGAGCGCAGGTGCTCATGTCTGGGCCAGTGGTGGAATCCGTATCGATAAGATCGGCTTGCAAAAGGCGCTCTTGCAAGCAGTCCAGTTGCTCAGGTGTTAACGATTCCTTTTCGAATCGTTGCGTGACACACTCTCGCAAGGGCTTATGATTCATGTTTTTCACCCCTTTCGGATCTGACATCGTGCATTGGCATGGCAGTAGTAAGTTTTTTACGGATGCGGTGGATGCGGGATAAAACACTACCCCTTGGCTGCTCCAGCTCAGTGGCAATTTGCTGTGCAGTAAAACCCTCAACTGCCCATAGATACATCAGTTCTCTTTCTAGAGGATCAAGCAGGCGCCAGACCTGGTCCAACGTTTGCTCGTCTATGACCATCTGCTCCAGTGTGCGCACATCAAAATCCAACAAAGCCTGTTCGTCCAACTCCACCGTTGTAATGTGGCGCTGCTGCCGATAATCATCAATAAATTGATTATGCATAATTTTTCGCACGTAGCGCATAGCGTTGGCTGGGGCTTGTGATTGACGCAGATACTTTTCCAAGGCGGTTTGCAACAGATCATAGGCGCGATCCCGTTCTCCCGTGAGTGATAGGCCATAACGGTAGAGTCGATTCAATTCATCGGCACTGAACAGTGCCGGCTTTTCCGGCTTATTCCTATCCGATAAATGGTCTTTAGTCATAAAATCCTGTGACCCAGTTACGTTGAATGGCATCTGTCAGCTTTTGAGCGGAATCAGGTTCCAGTGAGACGATGTCGGCGAATGATCGGCCGCTATCTATCGCCCGCACCAGGTCATACATCTGCCTGTCGATGATGCTCGGCTGTGGTCGGTAGGCTGCTCGCTCAACTAACACATGCTGAAGGGCCTGTTCCACAAGCAAAGGGGAAAGTGTGTCCGCATCAGACTGATGCATGGTCCAAATGTCGGCGACCGGCCACTGAACGGCAACGACTGCGACATCCGGTGCCAGGGTAAACCGTACATCGGGTTGTTGTTCCGGGGTCAGCCTGGCAAAGCGCGAGAAATCAAAGCCCGTGCGATTGGCCGCATGGTATGCGCGCTGAAGCAGCCACTCCAGCCGCGCCATATCTCCAAGATAGGGTACCACCTGTAAAGGTTCTCCAGGGGCCAGCCGCTGATCGATAAAGTTGGGGAACAACTCGCCGTAAGCGTTCAAATCCAGGCTCGATGACGGGTGGGTACGGCAATACCGGAGCGCCAGTTGATTAAAGCAACGTTCGCCCACCAGCATCCGGCAAACGGAAAAGCTTTGTTGGAGAACCGAGAGCAGTGTTTGTTCGGTATTGTTGCGATAAACCGCCAATGCCTGTTCAGTGGACAAGTCACCGGCGCCCTGCACTCGCGCTTTTAATGCACTATCATTACCCTGCATGGCCTGGTAGTAGTCGTGTTGCAGCGCCCTCAGTGTCATGACTGTTCTGCCTCTAATTCTGCCCTCAATTCTGCCCCCAGTGCGCCCGAACTATGTTTGCACAACGTTGAAGCATGGTAGTCCGTTGCTTGACGTTGCTCCCCCATCAGCACTGACCAGGGTGGCAAATCGTGATCCCACTCGATCAAGGTCGCCACCTGTCCCCACCGCCGCAGCGCGTAGTTATAAAGCCACCAAACCGGTTCGGCCACCGGATGGTTGTGAGCGTCCAGCAGAAAGCCGGCCTTTTCCTGGTAACCCGCCAGATGGATTTCCCTGACCCGTTGTGCGGGCAGGCAATCGATGACCCTCCGGGCATCCTGGCCGTGATTGATTTGGTTGACATACAAATTGTTGAGATCAACCAGTAACAGACAATCGGCCCCTTCCGCGACCCGCGCTAAAAACTCACCCTCGCCGAATTGCGATACTCGGTAGCGCAGGTAGGACGATACGTTTTCAATGAGGATCTGTTCGCCGAGAAAGTCCTGCACCTTGCGGATGCGTTCGATCACATGCCGCAGGGCTTCATGGGTGAACGGCAGAGGACAGAGATCGTGGTAATGGTGCCGACGAAATTGGCTGAAGCACAGATGCTCGGAATACCAAACAGCGCCACACCGCTCCTTGAGCCGCTTGATATTGGCGAGATAACCCAAATCCAGAGGATCTGAGCCGCCCAGCGATAAGCCTACGCCGTGTAGCGTTAGCGGATAGCGCTCACTGACGGCATGCAGATAGTCCAGGCTTAACCCACCGGCCGCCAGCCAGTTGTCCGCCAGCAATTCAAACCACGGAATGGCGGGTGTGGTGTCGAGAACCTCCGGAATATGCGGCGTGCGCAACCCGATACCCACACCGGCTATAGTGCTGGGTACCGGCCACTGTTCACCTCGTTTCATCCCTTGGCCGGTTTTAGTGCCGCCACTTTGCCACCGGTGATCTTATTACAGGTGCCTGCGGGAACATAGACCCATTCATTGGGGCTGTTATCGGCTTTCGCCTGCCCGGCACAGCTGTGGCTACCATCCAGGGCGCCACAGTCATTTTTGCCGGCCTTGGCGATGCCGGCACACTTTTCCCACTGAGAAGGTTGGTCTGGCACGGCCTGTGCTGAACTCGTCATCAGGGTTCCCAGGGATAGAATACTTGCGAATGCCAGGGGCATGGCCTTTGAATTGTTCATTATGGTTTCTCCAAGCGTTAACGATAACAGTATGTAGCAAATGGCTCTATTGCCATCATTGCTCATCTATAGACGTGTAGATTGGCCATTTGATTGCAGCACAAAGCAATTTTTTTAATTCCGTCGTTTATTCGTTTTCCTGCTGATCGAACAATATTAGCCAAAACTTTACCCAGCTTTAGAGTACGCTGACGCACAGACTGACGGTCCAGTAAAGCGCAAAGTAAAAGTAATGCCGATTATTTCCCAGGACACCAGAAGGAGTGCCCCTACCTCACGCACTGTTCCATTCAGGTATAAGATCGTTTGGATGCACGGTCAGCCAACTTTTATCGATTGGCATGTTTACTGGCCGTAATAACGGCGAAATCAGGTAAATCCGGGAGGCTGCCGGTTTATTCAACAATGGCAGACGGTGAGACCTACAGCAAGGACATCTGGATTTCGACTTCGATGCATCCACCGCGAAAAAGTATTTTTATGCCAACGATCCGTTTCTCAGCGCGTTCTGGCTGGCCATGTCCACGGTATTTCCGGCGGGGGAAGATTTCTTCATTGAGTCGGTGCGCCACTACCGGGACCAGATCGATGACCCGGTGCTGAGATCCCAGATCGCCGGCTTTGTTGGCCAGGAGGCAATGCATAAAAAGGAGCACATGGCCTGGAATGCCATGGCACGCCAGAAAGGCTACCCCACCAGAGCCCTGGAAGAAATTCTGGGCGGCGTACTGGGCGGCCTGCAACGCTTTACACCGAAGATTTTTCATCTGGCAACCACGGTTTGTCTGGAGCATTACACGGCGATCCGGATGCCCTGAAGCTCTGGCTGTGGCACGCGCTGGAAGAGAACGAGCACAAAGCGGTGGCGTTCGATGTGTATCAACAGGTGAGTGGCAACTACTTGATCAGGGCTGGCACCTACTCCTGCATTGGCTTCTTGTAGCCGTTGCCACGGTCGCAGGTGCCAAACGCCCAATCATCACTTACTTATTAGATAATGGTACCCACGTCGTTCTGCACAATGCGGTCCATGGCGCGTTCCACGATGGCGGCAATGGTCCAGGAAGGATTACAGGCAGCCGTGGTTCCCGGCATCAAAGAGCCATCCAACACATACAGTCCCTTCTGACCTTTTACCCGCCCTTCGAGATCACACACCCGATCGATACAAGCACCGCCCAGCGGGTGCCAAGTGCTGTTGATGGTGTCGTTGGTATTGATCAGTTGGCTCTCGGGGCCGGCCACTGCAGAAATCCGCTCACGAATACGGGCAGCCAACTCGTCATCGCCCCCTTTAGGCCAATTGAGTTCAACCCGACGACGAGTAGGATTGTAACTGAAATAACCCCTACCACGACTGACACCATAGCCCACCAGCATAGTAGCGGGGGTACCCGGCAACGTCGGATCGTTGGACTCTGCGGCGATGCCGGACACGCCCGGCAACATTGAACTGGGTAGGGCGGAAGAGAACTCACGGCCCGGAGCCAGGGGCGGTAAGGATGCCTGAATAACGGTGTTGGCCAGCTGATTAGGGTCGTTCCACTCCTGGCTGTAGTAAACCACGGGGCCACCCTGGCGGGGGCCGGGGTTCTCGGGCATCTTGTTCCAGATATAGATCTGGTCTCCGTTGGTACCATAGCCCTGGCCCAGTTCGTCGGGCAGATCGGGGATTCGGCCTTCAGCAGCAGCACTGAGCAGCAACTTGTTGGTATTGGCAGTGCCTGCCGCCATAATCAGGGTGGGGGTTTTAATGATCTTGTGTTCGAGCACGGTGCCACGCAGGCTGGTGCGATCCACATACACCAACCAGGAACCGTCCGCATCCCGTTCGATTTCACGCACATGGTGCAGCGCTTCGACAGTCACATTACCGGTGGCGAGGGCCTGATCAATGTAGGTAACATCAACAGATTGCTTGCCACCGTTTCTTACGCCTAATGCACAGTCCCCATTGGTATAAGAGGGCCTCATCAAGCCGTTCAGTTCGTCCAGCGCATACTGCCAGTCGATGGGCATGGGAACCTTGTCAACGTTATAACCCGCCTTTTTTACTCGGTCGGCAAAGATCCGCGCTGCCTTATAGGTGGTGCTATTGACCAACTCGTCCGGCGCGGTTTGCAGCTTTAACATCTCGGCCACCCGGGGGTAGTAGACTTCGTCCATTTCCTGGTAGTCAATTTCTGCGGGAAACCAATCGGTAAAATTCTTTTCATCGGGCTGCAGGCTCATGCCCTGATACACCAGGGACCCACCACCGACACCGCAAGCCGATACGATGGTATGGGTGGGGGAAGCCATGGTCTCCAGAATGCCCGCGTAGGGCCACAGGCCGATACGGAAACCATTGTATTCCGGCCAGGCTGTATAGAAGAAGTGCTTCTGGCTTACCACAGTAGCACTGGGAAACGTAGTGGAATTTGGGCCGGTAGGCCACCAACGCCCTTTTTCCAACACCAGGACCTTAACCCCGGCCTGGGCCAGCCTCAGGGCGCTAATACCGCCCCCAAACCCGGAGCCAATAACCACCGCACGTTCTTCTGAACGTGTGGTCCGCCGCCAAAGGGCAGCTTCGGACTTATTGGGAACAGTGGTGGAAGCGGCGACGGCAGCAGCGCCTCCGATAAACTTACGGCGATTGAACTTGTTCATGATATTGATGCCTTGTTTTTGTTTTTCGAAAGTAACAGTACGGCGACATGGCCCCAAAAGTGACAATATAGATTGTCAGATTATGAAAAGTCTAACGGCTACCCCGGCACAGCCGCAACCTGTTCTTTGTGTCTTATGTTATCCGAGCGTTACTTTTTGCACTGGTTCATACTTTTGGGCGTTGTATACATAGCGTATAGCCAAAGAATGAGATCGATGACCCTGCGGAATATAGGGCACCCTCCTCCCTACTCCATCTTTGATAGGATTCAGGAGAAGCACAAAAAAAGGGGCCTGTATCAGGCCCCTTGAGCAGGAATGAACTAGATTTTCCCTTCGTGGTTAGCGGAGATCGGATTGCCAAACTCATCGATAAAAACATGCAGGCTGCGCTTATCTTCCTCTTTCACATTGTCGTTCTTAAATACAACAACCCACACTTTTCCATAGCGGCTTTCGCGCTGGGTCGCTGGTTTTTTACTTGACGTCTTCCAGGATTCGGCCAGTTGTTTACTGTTTACCAGGTTTTGTACGGTCTTATCTGCAACGGCTTCTGCCTGTTCAGCGGTAACTGGATCAAAGGAGGCATGATTTGAATGAGCCATCAGTTGCACCGGCATCAGGGTCATCAAAGTCATAAAGGCAATTTGGATAAAACGTTTCATTCGATATCTCCATTAGATTATTCTTAGAGTTGATAAAGTTTTTCGTAATAGCCGCTGGTTGTTAACGTAATCGTGACAGGCTCTTTGCCTTGATTATGCCAATACCAACCGTGGGTACCGGAAAACGGGGCAACAAACTCCCCGTGTGCGCTGGGTTGATTGCGGCCTTTCCAATAGCTGGTAAAGGTATCCATATTGCCGGTGGGTTCTCCATGCATGTCGAAGTTCAAGCCTCCGTCATTGGCTTGCCAACTAAATACAAAGCGCTCTCCTTCCTGCATCATGGCTTTTACTTCCGTACCTTCATCAGGCTGAAGCGTGAGAGACAGAGTATCCGACCTGAAGCTGGTTTCACTCTTCCAGACCGGAGCCAGGGTTGCGCTGGACGACATCAACAGATTGCCACCGGGCACTTCCATCGATTCAGCAGCATCGGCTGCACTTAACCCATTGAGCCCCATACGGGAACCCAGGCCAGTTGGATCAATCCCGTACTCTGCCGGTAGTATGGCGGTAAGAAGAACCAGCGCGCCGACCAAAAGCGCGATGATGGTGGCTTTGATGAGGCTTGCTGAAGTTGGCAAGCCATCTTTATTGAAGTCACTTATATCGTGCATGACGACTCCTTAAGAATGAAAAAAGTAACCGGTGGCCTGATAACCCACCAGAATGAAACCCGCCGACATCAACACTACATTACTGGTGAAAGCATGACGGACAAATGAAGCAGACTGGCGCCAGTAGTTCATCAATATGAGGATAGCGCCTAAGGCCAACAGCTGACCGATCTCCACGCCCACATTGAACGCCAGTATGTTCGCCACCAGGCCATCTTCCGACAGTTTGAAATCCTGCAATTTGGTAGCCAGGCCGAAGCCATGAAAGAAACCGAAGATAAGCACCGCTGCCTTGGTATTGGGTTGCACACCAAACCAACGGCGAAACGCTCCCAGGTTATCGAGTGCCTTGTACACCACGGAAAATCCGATAATGGCATCGATAATATAGGGATTCACATAGGTGCCGCTCAGCACACCATAAAGCAGCGTTACGCTGTGCCCTACCGCGAACAAGGTCACGTAAAGGCCAACCTCTTTCATTCGGTACAGAAAGAAGATCACACCAAACAGAAACAGCAGGTGATCGTAACCGGTCACCATGTGCTTTGCGCCAAGATAGATAAAGGGTATCAGCTGTGCGCCGGCACTTTGTTCCAGGAACGCCGCATCATCTTCTGCCACCCCATGTGCAAAGGTTGGGCTGCTCATGATAAACCCGGCCATCATAACACCGCATAACAGCAGTATTTTGGCGCCCCGGGTTCGAGCCCCATCCCAACCCGGCGAGAATAAACTCGTCATTGTAAACTCCATAGAATGATTGAATTGAGAACCGCATCCACGCAAGTGGAAACCGTTCAGGATGTGAGGGTTGAACAGGTTTCTTTCGGGGGGCGATAGAGTGTGGCCGATACCACATCAGGAGGGAATTGCGGTGACCCGTCAACCGGGGGATAGCGTGGGCTGCGAAACGCTTCCGCCTCAAGCAGCACAGGAACCGAATATTCAATGCTGTCCATAATATGGATGATCTGGTGCGTCGCGCCATCCGCTTCATCCAGTAGATCGCTGCCAGTATGATGATGGTGGGCTAAATAACCCTGATGGGCTGGATCGACATGTATCATGGTGTGCTGACTGGCATGCAGGCATTGCACAATGACCCAATACCCGCGCCCGCACACCACAAACAGCAAGCTGATGGTTAGCATGGCTACGGTCAGGTGCCTGCTTTTACAGCCACTTGTACAGCCTTTTTTCCAGCGAGTTCCACCCACGGAATCCATATTCCTTACTGTTATGCATGATGATGTTCCACATCATATACCACAAAGACCGGTGAATTAAGTATCTACATCAGGGGGTAACCAGCGCAGCGCAGATCGCGCGATTCTGCTCCTCAGAAAGAGAATGAGCGAGCAACCCCTCGATGGTGAATACACTGATTTTCACTAGCGCCTCGATTTTCTGCGGTGCTATGCCGCTTTTCTGTAATTCCAGGCGCAGCAATTGTTCACTAAAGGCATGAAAGCGATCATGCCAAGTATTTATAGCGGGCGACTGTTCCAGTCGGGAATGTACAGTACCTACCAGGCGGCTGACCTGCTTGAGGTGGTTGACAACCCAGAGCAGGAGCTCAGGTGAGCTCATGGTCGGTAGAGCCTGATATTCGCCCATGCGCGCCGAGAACTCGGCATCGAGCACGGCCACCAGCACATCATCCTTGTCCTTGAAATACCAGTAGATTGTATTCGGCGCGACCCCTGCGGCGGTTGCCAGACGGTTTATGGAGGCGGCCTCGTAGCCTTCCTCCAAAAACAAGGCCCTGGCCGCGGCAACAATTTCGTCCCGCTTTTCCTCTCGGCCCTGCTCTCGCTTGATTCGCGCCATGGTCTCTCTCCTGCTAGCCGGTCAGGTACGGTATCCCAACCAAAGTTTACGAGGGATATTATATCTCCTGTTGAATATCGTTCAACAATTGGTTACTATCTGTTGAACGCCATTCAACACAATGCAGGATATGACTATGAGCGAGGTCATATCCGCGGGAACCTCGGATGAGCTTTCCACGGGTGAACGGCTTCAGTTGTTTGCCGCACTTGAAGCGCCTGACATTCCGGATAACTAAAAAACAATCGCAGAGGTAAATATGATCAACCGGAGCAATCCAGATACGTCTGACATCACAACGAGAGTCATCAAGTCCACTTTCGTCACCGGCGGCGACACCTGCTCCGCCATGCTTCACGTCCCAGAAGGAACAGGCGACACGCAACTGCCGGGAATCCTGATGGTCGGCGGCTGGGGCAGTGTACAGCAGGCGCTGACGATTTCTTTCGTGAACCGTTTTGTGGCCGCAGGCTATGCCGTCATGGAATTCGATTTTCCCGGCTGGGGTTTGAGTGGCGGCTGGCCGCGTCAGGATATTAACCCCTGGCGGCGCGTGAAGGCGGCAAGCGCCGCGTTGGCACATCTCAAAAGCCAGCCTCAGGTAGCCGCGCACCGTATTGTGTTGTGGGGCACGTCATTTGGCGGCGGCCACGTGGTCGATCTTGCAACACAGCATCCCGATCTGCACGGCGCCATCATACAGGTACCCATGCTGGACGGCCTGGTGACGCTACGTGCCACGCCCCTGCCGCGGATGGTCCAGCTCTTGGGGCTTGGTGTCGCTGGATTGCTGAAGCCCGGCACCGCAATTCAAGTCCCGACGGTGGCGCGCAAAGGCGAGTTCGGCACCATGGACCGGGACAATGCCTGGGAGGCGCTGCAAATGGGGCTCGAAGCACACCCCGACGCAAAATATGTGAACCGTGTGACCGCGCGCTCCGTGCTGACAATCGGGTTCTACCGCCCTTGGACCCGCCTCAAGGACGTGCAGGTTCCGATGCTGATCGTGGGTGCAACCCGAGACACGGTAGCGCCATTCGTCGAAGACAAAGTGTGCAAGGTGGCCAACTCCCATCTCAGCGTGGTCCAGATCGATGCGGATCATTTCGATCCCTACTTTGAGCCTTGCTTCCCCGATGCGCTAAAGCCTCAGTTGGGATTCCTGAATGAAGTGATGCCGATCTAACCCCGGAGACGCCGCCTGACACCGGCATCACCGTGAGCGGCTTCCCGAACCTGTTCATGCTTTGCGGCCCGAACACCAATCTGGGCCACAATTCCATCGTCTATATGCTGGAGAGCCAGATCAACTACATCGTCACTGCGGGTGAGGCGTATCTCACCCCTCGGCCACAAGCGGACGTAGCATGACATTTTAGAATTGATTCAATAGCTCAGCGTTCGTTGGGTATCTTTCAAGTAACTCGACCAGTCTCCTCGCACCCTCAACAGGCTTAAGGTTGACAAGCGCCCTGCGTAACCGTCTTACTTTTTCAATATCCTTCGAATCCAGAAGAATCTCCTCGCGGCGCGTGCTACTCTTTGCAATATCCAGCGCGGGAAAAATTCGCTGATTTGCTACCTCGCGCGACAGGACCAGTTCCATATTGCCCGTACCCTTGAATTCTTCAAATATAACCTGGTCCATCCGGCTGCCGGTATCAACGAGAACGGTCGCAAGAATGGTAAGCGACCCGCCACCTTCAATCTTTCTGGCGGCACCGAACAATTTTCGTGGTATCTCCATTGCCCTGGTGTCAATTCCGCCCGACATTGTACGGCCGCCGCCCTTCTGCTCTGCATTATGTACTCGTGAAAGCCGTGTGAGTGAATCAATCACAATCATGACATTATGACCTTCGCCAGCCTCCCGGCGTGCCGTGTCAAGCAGGTCGTTGGCTATGCGCACGTGCTGATCATAACTTTCATCGGAGGAAGAAGCATGTACCTGGGCCGGCACGCTACGCTTAAAATCAGTGACCTCTTCCGGACGCTCATCAATAAGCAACGCATATAGCCTTATATCGGGATACGCTTTGCCCACCGCCTGGCAAATATGCTTCAAGATCGTCGTTTTTCCGGAACCCGGTGGAGCGACAATCAAACCTCGCTGCCCCATCCC
This sequence comes from Gammaproteobacteria bacterium UBA7310, assembly GCA_002471665.1. Lineage (GTDB taxonomy): Bacteria > Pseudomonadota > Gammaproteobacteria > Pseudomonadales > Ketobacteraceae > Ketobacter. The sequence continues at coordinate 436,424 of DKQK01000040.1, read as the reverse complement.
GATTGGCGTGATCAAATCCATGGCGCGCACAGTAAGCTGCTGAGAACCTGATTCAAGACCAATGCACTCAAAAGGATTGATGGCTACACCCTTTAAAAAGCACTTCTGCGGGTCACTTTGAGAGACATCCTCGGTCATCTTATCAACGGACTTGGAATCTTTATTTCGTTTAGCATTTAAAGTTAATGTTTTTCTCACCATGATATTGGTCTTTTACTCTGAAAAATTGGCTTCTTATCGAAGTAGCATGCATGTTAAGGTAAGCATACTGCTATTCTTCGGTTCATTCTAACTATTCCTAATATAGGCCATTCAAAAACGCCATCGAGAAACAGCGCGTGAACATGCGAAAGTTCAAACCTCAATCAGCCCGATGGCCACTTCCTGATTGATCCGGCTATACCATATTGAGCTGGTTATATAGTAATATCGGTCGATAGCAAGGGGACTGAATTGCCCCGCTCCATTGGCCCTCTCAATCACCCCTCTCATGCTCGCATGCGAATTGTGTCATGGAGGCCCGAAGCCACGTCTGGCAGTGGGAAATCGCTGTGAAACTGTTAAAAGATCCTTTTCTTCATTTTGTTGTAATCGGTGCGCTTCTTTTTGTCACCTATCTATGGGTTAATCCAGCCAGCATGGCCGACCATAGGGAAATCGTGGTGGATGCTGGTCGTATTGAACAACTGATTGCCCGTTTTGAACGTACCTGGAATCGCGCGCCGTCTGACGAAGAATTAAAAGGCATCATCGACAATTTTATCGTAGAGGAGATCCTCTATCGACAGGCACTGACAATGGGACTAGACAACAATGACAGTGTCATACGTCGAAGGCTGCGCCAGAAACTGGAATTTCTCACCATGGAGGCCACCAGCTTAGAGGAACCCTCCGACACCGAATTACAACAGTACCTGGAACAAAACCCCGAACAATTCCAAACAGCAGCACGCTTCAGTTTTGAGCAGATATATATCAAGATCGACCAGTCAAAGGGCGGCATCAAAGCGCAGGTCGAGATTATTCAGGAGCGGTTACGAAAAGGCGAGCAGGTAGCCGGAGCGCGCAGCCTGATCCCGGAAAGATTTGAGCAAGTAACCGACTTTGAGGTTGATCGAATATTCGGAAACGGATTTGCTAAAAGTCTGGAAAAGCTACCCCTTGATCAGTGGAGTGAACCTTTGACATCAGGATTGGGAACCCACTTGGTACGGATCAGCGCCTATCAACCAGCTGAAATACCCCCTCTAGTGTCTGTGCAAAAGGAAGTGCTACGAGAGTGGAGAAACACTAGAAATCAACAGATGAAGGCCCAGCTGCTGGAACAGCTTCGAGCCAATTACACCATAGTGATCGAATCAGAACGTCTATCTCCCCAGCAAGGAGGGAGTTAGCGATGAAGTTTCAGACACTGGTCATTGTAGTGGCAATACTGTTGAACACGTTTATTCAACGCGTCTCGGCCGACGATATCCGCCCCGCCTATCTTCAGTTGTCTGAAATTGCTCCTGATCGATTCCAGGTATTGTGGAAAGTGCCTGCAAAGGGAGCAGCTCAGCGCCTGGCATTGGATGTAAAATTTGATTCTCAAACCCGTACGCTGAGTGTTCCCGTGGACGCTTATATTGGAGGTGCTCATTTGCAACGCTGGGCCATAGAGCGCAGCGGAGGGCTGACAGGCCTGCCAATTCACATAGACGGATTGGAAAAAATAGCCTCTGAAGTGTTGTTGCGAATCCAGTACCTGGATGGAAGGGTCTCAATCAACCGCGTAACTCCGGATGCTCCAACTCATAGGGTGACGGCTCCACCCGGAATGACTGAAACGATACGGACTTATTTCACGCTCGGTGTTGAGCATATTTTGATCGGTTTCGATCACCTGTTGTTTGTGCTGGTCCTGATGATTCTGGTGCCGAACCTGCGTAAATTAGTGTGGACCATTACGGCCTTTACTATTGCCCATAGCATTACATTAAGCCTTGCGGCATTATCCGTAATACGGGTTCCTGTCCCACCGGTAGAGGCCTGTATCGCGCTCAGTATCGTGTTTGTCTCCAGCGAAATTATTCGGTCACAGCGAGGCAACCCCGGCATAGCCGAACAACACCCCTGGCTGGTGGCGTCTACTTTCGGCTTGCTGCACGGCCTCGGCTTTGCGGCCGCTTTGGAGCGAGTTGGCTTACCGCAGACGGATATCCCCGCTGCGCTGCTGTTTTTCAATGTGGGTGTTGAAATAGGTCAATTGGGGTTTGTAGCCGTTCTTTTACTGTTGTTCGGATTGATTAAGCGCTACTTAAGCGTTTCGACCATTATAACGCGGGGTGTACCGGCTTATGCTGCTGGTTCCCTTGCCGCGTTCTGGACCATAGAACGTACTGTCGCTTTCTGGAATTAGTATGGAACCGAAGCCCGTTTTTAAGCGAGAAAGCAATCTACTGACAAGGAGTTCCAACATGAAGAAAGTCCGATGCCTGGTCGCGCTACTGGGGGCCACCACTCTGTTTACAGGTAGCGCTCATGCGCATGATATTGGAAGCCTTGATGCGAAAACGGCAGAGAAGGTTCACAAGAGCAAAGCCTATTCCCCTTATGTAAACCGTAACTTCCCCACCCGCCCCTTGTTCGGTGACACCCATTTGCATACTGGGTTTTCCATGGATGCCGGGGCCTTTGGTGCTAAATTGACGCCCCGTGACGCCTACCGCTTTGCACGGGGGGATCAGGTCATGGCCTCCTCCGGACAACCGGCGAAACTGGCTCGGCCTTTGGACTTTTTAGTGGTTGCGGATCATTCCGACAATATGGGAATGTTTCCGGATTTGTTCGCGGGAAATCCCAATATTCTCGCCGATCCGATGGGTAAGAAATGGTACCAGATGATCCAGGAAGGCAAAGGCGCCCAAGCAGCACTGGATATTATAACCCAGTTTTCCCAGGGCACCTTTCCTAAAGCCCTAATGTATGCACCTGGCACAGCGGCCTATAAAAACGCCTGGCAGGATACCATCGACGCGGCGGAAGAATACAACGACCCCGGTCGCTTTACCGCATTTATCGGTTACGAATGGACTTCTCTGGTTAAGGGCAACAACCTGCACCGCAACGTCATCTTCCGAGACAATGGCGACAAAGCCAGTCAGGTAGAACCTTTTACCGTGTATCCTCCAGCCGGCAGTGCGAACCCGGTGGACCTGTGGAAGTGGATGCAAAACTACGAAGACAAAACCGGTGGCCAGGTGCTGGCCATTGCCCACAATGGAAATCTCAGCAATGGCACCATGTTCCCGGTTGAAAAGAGCTTCGGGAAGCGCTTGGACAAAAGCTATGTGCAGCAGCGTGAAAAGTGGGAAAGGCTATACGAAGCAACGCAGACCAAAGGGGATGGCGAGGCCCACCCTGCTCTTTCACCCAATGACGAATTTGCGGATTTTGAAACCTGGGATAAAGGCAACCTGGATGGCTCTGTTGCTAAAACAAAGGACATGTTAGCAGGTGAATACGCGCGAAGTGCTTACAAGTCCGGGTTGAAACTGGAAGAGAAACTGGGCACCAACCCTTATAAATTTGGGTTGGTGGGTAGTAGTGATGCCCATACTGGCCTCGCCGCACTGGAGGAGGAAAACTTCTTTGGAAAAACCACGCCACAGGAACCCAGCCCTGAGCGTATCAGCGCGGTGTTCATGAATAACAAGAAAACAGGCATTACTATTCATGATTGGGAAGTGGGCTCGTCTGGATACGCGGCGGTATGGGCTGAAGAAAACACCAGGGAATCCATCTGGGATGCTATGGAGCGAAAAGAAACTTACGCCACCACCGGCACCAGAATGATCGTGCGCTTCTTTGGCGGTTGGGAATTTGAGGATGCGGATGCCAATACCCGGAACCCGGCAGACACCGGCTACCTGAAGGGCGTCCCTATGGGTGGGGATATACACTCGGCCCCTAACGGAAAGACCCCCACTTTCCTGGTGGCCGCATTGCGGGATCCCATTGGCGCTAACCTTGACCGAATACAAATCATTAAGGGATGGCTAGATCAAAAAGGCAACCTGAAGGAAAAGGTCTATGATGTGGCCTGGAGCGATAATCGCAAGCCAAACAGTGAAGGAAAAATTCCTGCCGTTGGAAGTACCGTGGATATCGAAAACGCAACCTGGACCAACACCATTGGCGCGACTGAACTCATCAAAGTTTGGAAAGACCCCGATTTCAATCCAAAGGAGCGGGCGTTCTATTACGCACGAGTAATTGAGATACCAACGCCTCGCTGGACTGCATACGATCAGAAACGATTTGGGATAACTGCACCGGAGGGTACGCGTTTAACGATTCAGGAACGGGCCTATACTTCCGCCATCTGGTATACGCCATAGCCTGTTTGCGAGGGCCTGTTTGCGAGGGTCTGAATTCTCAGCAGACCCTCACATCTACATAAACCAGGAAACAAACAGGTTGATGCCATTGAGTTTATTATCATACTCGAATTTGTAAGCGGACGTTGTTTCCGACGCGCTTAGGCTATCACTGGCCAAAGCGGCTCCAATGCCGACATTGTCCATAATGGCATACTCTATTCCGAGCTGGGTTTCGGAATAAGATCCATCCCAATCATCGTATTTCATATAAAATCCCTCTGCCTTGAGAAACCAGTACAGAGAAGGGTTAATGCGGTAGTTAAGCGCTATACCCAATGTGGGCAACGGGACGGTGTGCGCCACTCGTCGGCTTTCCTGAGTCGTAGGATTACCGGTTGAATCTGTTTTTACGTCCAGATCAACTTCAAACTTCGATATATGCAAACCGCCACCAAAGCTCAACTCTACTTTATCGGTATGATGAAACGACCAGTAATAGCCAACTTTGACGATATCGTAGAGCATAGAGCTGGAAACTTCGCTCCCCGCGTCGATGGTGATCTGGTTACCATCAGGATCGACCCAATCTACGGAGGTTCTGAGTGTCTTGCTGGAATCCGTGTCAAAACGATACCAGGACGCCGCGATTTGACTGGTGGGGGATATTCTATAGTGAGCATCCAGCTTCAAGACCGTGCTTTCAATATCTAAACCGAGGGTATCGGTTGGGCTCAATGCGGCTCCAACACCAAGGTTTTTCTCCACCAGAGACATGGTTGAATCCGCGCGAAACACACTGTATCCACCCAGTGATACATAGACCCTTTCCATCATGGCCCGGTCCCCACCATCGGCATGGGCCAACGGTGCCAATGACAGCAACCCCGCAGAACACACATATTTTACATTCATTTTTGTTTCACTTGAGTTAGCAAACGGACCAGATGATCGTGCCCAATGAGCTGAAAGGTTTCACGCAATAAAGTAAACATAAACACCAGTACAATCAACCACATTGGTATCACCAGAAAATGAGGCCACGAAACAGCTGTAGTTCCCCTGTGTTGGAAAGCGACACGCTGGAATCTGGAATACAGAAATATCACGAACCATCATTGCTCAACCTAGAGCCAATAATTGTCAGGACTTCTTTAGCTTCTTTGAGTCGCTTCTTACTAATCCCTTCGGATAATGCCTTTACCCAAGGCCCCTGCAGGTCTATCGCCTGCTGGAACGCTTTTTCGCCTTTTGCTGTCATAACGACCAGTTTTGAACGCTTGTGGTGTGGATTTTCTTCCAGCGTTAGCATGCCTTCAGCCACCATTTCATTCACCACCCGTTGCACACTCTGTCGTGTCAAACCCATGTTTCTGGCGAGGCGTGCGGTGGTTTCAGGTACTCCCACCTTAGCAATCGCACCCAATACCTGCCAACGGGCCCCGGTCAACCCAAACTTGGAAACCAGCTTGTCTGCCGTAGCCAGCAGCAACCCATTCAGCCGGAATACTTCCACGATCAGGTCGTTTGTTTCCGGGTTTATATTTTTGTCAGTTATTTTGATCACTTGACAGCTCCACATTTTATTGACAGCATACTGTCATATTGGGATTTTAGTACAATATAGACACAGTATTTCACTTTGCCTCTACGGAGTCACCCGGCATGTCACAGGCGATCCCTGCAAAAATGCTTTTGGACCGTGCAATTCTCGATAATCCCTATCCCTTTTATCAACGGCTCCAAAAGAATGCGCCGGTATGGCAGGTTCCAGGAACCTCTATCTACCTGGTGACCCGCCATGCCCTCCTTGTGGAGGCAACTCGGCGCGTAGACGACTTTTCATCCAGTCTAACCAGCGTGCTTTACCGCAGGTTTAATGGCGTGCCAGGACGGATAACACACAAAGCGGGAGCCTTACCGGTACTGGCAACCGCTGACCCACCCTTACACACCCAGCACAAGACCGCTGTTTTCTCCCACTTTTCTGCGAAATCGATTGCGGCTCTGAAACCGGAAATCGAAGCAGTTGGCAAAGACTGTATCAACAAGGCGCTGTCGGAAGGGAAAGCCGACTTTATGGCAGAAATCGGTAATCCTCTACCCATGAAGATCGTCAGTGACCTGGTCGGCTTCAGGAAGAGCAACATAGATAAGTTACTGCAAGCGGCATTTGATTCAACAGCAGTGGTCAGTGGGTCTTCCTCCATTTTCCAGTTGGGCTGGTGTATGCTGCGTTCCTACCTCTCCTATCGTTGGGTTGGCACTCAGTTGCGTTCTGCATCCACTGATCAGCAGGATATTTTGGGTTCCATCAAGCGCAGCATCGATGCTGGTGTTTTGAGTGAAATGGAAGGCCGGGCATTCCTGCTCTTGTTCCTGGCAGCAGGCGGTGAATCCACTACCAGCTTGTTGGGGAGTGCCGTCAGGATACTGGCGGATGATCAGGCTTTACAAACCACACTGCGTGAACAACCGGATTTAATCCCGGCCTTTATCGAAGAAGTGCTCAGACTGGAATCCCCCTTTCGATTTCATCTACGCTCGACGCCGAAAGACACAGTGCTGGGTAATGTCCCTATTCCTTCTGGTTCTACTGTATTGTTGTTCTGGGGCGCAGGTAACCGGGATCCGGAGACATTCATCAATCCAGACAACATCGACCTGACCCGCCCCAGAAAGCATATAACTTTTGGTCGGGGAATCCATACCTGTATAGGTGCCCCCCTAGCCCGACTGGAGGCGCTAACCGTGTTGCAGTTACTGCTCGCGAGCACGTCCCGCATTGCTCTGGACCCGGCTGACTCACCGCAATGGGTCAATAGTCTGCAGGTACGGCGTTACCAGAAGCTTCCTGTCATCTTAACGCCCCGCCGGCCCGGTGTAATATGAACTCCTGCCAGCGTATTTATGGTAAATCGATGGAGATCGCCGGTAATGCCTATATCGTCGGCATACAACTGCTCTCGCAAATAAAATGGATCAGGACACCCCGGAATAACTCAGAAATACTTGGGCAGGGTCAATTCCGATTCAGAATTAACCGGCGTTGGTTTAAAGAAAATCCAACCGACTTTCCCGTAAAAAACTGTCATGAGATGGTCATTGACCGTCAACAACGCTTATATCTGCTAACGGATCATCCCAACAATAATGTCATCGTCATAAGTCTGGACGGTGAAGTACTTAATAGCTGGACGTTGAATTCAACCGGTGCACATGGACTCACGATTGCTCAAGACAAAGACGGTGAGTGTCTGTGGATCTGTGATCCCTACAATCCACGCGTAATCAAAGCCAGCCTTGATGGAAGGCTGCTGGGGATACTGCCAAACCCCTATGACATTGGAGAATATACCGCCACCATGCCCTATGCGCCGACACAAACCGCCGTATCTTCTGATGGCGATATATATGTCGCTGACGGCTATGGCTCTCAATATGTTCTGCAATTTGACGCACAGGGTAATTTCATCCGCCGGTTTGGTGGGAAAGGCCACGCACCCTGGAATCTCAATTTCGCACACGGTATTGCAATCGATACCCGAACCCCATCGCATCCCCTATTGCTGGTTACTTCAAGAAAAGATTGCTGCATTAAACGATTTACATTAGATGGACAATATCTTGATAGAATCAACCTGCTTGGTGGCTATCCTTGCAGACCTGTCATCCACGGCGACCATCTATTCGTTAGTCTATGTTGGTCAGGATCTCACCTACGACCCAATTCAGGATTCCTCGTTGTACTTGATAAAAACAATCAAGTCTGCGAAACGCTCGGTGGTACAGCGGAATTAGACAGTGATGGAAATCTTGTTAGTTTAGAATCGGATTACGCCTGCTTTTGTCACGTACACGATGTTTGCGTAGATTCGATGGGCAATCTGTATGTGTGCCAATGGAACGCTGGGAAAATACCGCCTTATCGCCTGGAGAAAATATAAAACCGTCAAACTTTTTCTCGCAAGGCAGTATTTTCAGCGCCGGCATTGAATCGATTTGTTCTCCCAGTACACCTCAAAATCAGTGTAAATGACGCGAATTCTTCTTTTCTTTGGTGCTCCCACACTTCTCAAGAGTAAATCTTAACAATCTAAGCCATTATGATTGTTAGCACCGCTCTGGGTTTGGCATTGATGGATGCCGCTTTCAATCGTGTATCGGAGCAGACGCCAAGATCTTTTCAAGATCCATGTCCAGCGGTAGGCCGGTGCTATTGAGCACGCCAGCGAGGCCTTCGTACTGACCGATCAGCATCAACACCTCAAGCAGGCGCGGCGTATCGTAGTGGTCTTCAAGCTCTGCCCAGGTCTGGTCGGTGACCATGCGCTGATGATGGAATTCGTCACAGGCGCGTATCAATGCCCGGAGGCGCGGCTCCCAACCGGGTGCGTCTGCTCCTTTGTGAACTCGCACAATATCTTCCACAGAAACGCCGGCACGAAGGCCGATGTCCACATGCTGGCCCCATTCATAGCGACAACGGCAATTCCAGGCTACGCGCAGTATGACCAATTCCGTATCCCGCCGCGGAATCTCGCCGTAGGGCATCAGCTTTCTGGCAAAACCAAGCCAGGCAACAAACAGGCGGAAATTACGCATCATCATTAGAAACAGGTTGGCTGCATTCACCTGGCCAATCCGAACCACCAGCGCACTGAACGTCCGATGACAAATATTCGATTCTGAATCCGACAGCGGCCCCAGCCGCATGGCGCCGGGGGATTTCCAACCCCCGGGAGGGGATATTTGGTCAATAAATTGTTTACTCAACGTTGATCACCACTTTTCCGTTCGCCTTGCCTTGCTCGCAGTATTCATGGGCGGTGATGATGTCAGTCAAAGAAAACGTGCGATCGATATGAGGTTGCAACCGCCCTTCTTCGATAAGGTAGCGCACGGTAGTCAACGCATCGACAGACGGCTTGAAGGTCGACCAGTAATAGCGCTGTATTCCATGCGCTCCGGCACGGCATTTTTGCTTTCGAAATTGTGAGAGATTACGAATGGCACCCCAAACCAAGCCTGATTCGTCAAACGTTTGCAAGATAGGATGAATGAGGGTGACGAATACCGCCTTGCCATCGCTTCGGAGAATACCCAGAGTTTTTTCTTCCAGGGGACCACCAACGGTTTCCAGAGCCACATCGAAACCTGAAAGCCGACGGCTGTAGTCTTCGCTGGTGTAATCAATCACCAGATCTGCACCCAGCGCGGCCACGGACTTCATATTAGCGGTGCTGCAGGTGGTGGCAACGTAAGCACCCCAGTACTTGAGCAGCTGAATCGCCAGTGCACCGATGCCACCGGATCCCCCCTGAACAAATACTTTTTTACCGCTACTGCAGCCTGGGCCCAGCCCTGCCTTTGTCACCAGCGCGTCCCACACTGTGCAGGTCACATAGGGGAGCGAGGCGGCCTGCTCAAAAGAAAACGGCTTTTCAGACTCAGGCAACTTCGGCATAGGGATAACATGCGCCGGGGTCGAAATGACATACTCAGCATAAGTGCCCTGGGCCTTGGGGCTCGGGACACCAAACACGGCGTCGCCAGCCTGAAGCTCAGTAACCTTGGGCCCGACCTTTACCACCTCCCCTGCCACATCACGGCCCAGGATCAGAGGTAATTCAAAACCTCGCATTTTCGCAAGTAGCACGTGTCCGTAACCGCTGCGCATACGGTAATCGATGGGGTTGACCGAGGTTGCATGCTGGCGAATAAGCACTTCATTTGCGCGCGGCTCCGGAATTGTAACAGCCTCAATGTTGAGAACATCGGCAGCTGATCCATAACGGTGGATAACGACGCCTTTCATAACTGCCTTCATGAGGGGCCTGCAACCGGCAGTGGAAGCCGCGCAATGTGTTGCGCCTGATCCCAGGGCAGCCCGAGATTGTAGAGCAACGAGGTGGCGGCCCGCTCGGGAAAGTCCCGGGTGGAAAAGCCGAGCTGCTCCAGAAAACCGGTCTGATCACGGGCATCCTCAAGATCAGCCGAGATGGCACCGAGAAACGCTGAACCCGCGGTGATGAATGTCATAAAAGGATCGGGTACCGTAAAGCGCCCCTTGGCGATGCCAATCTGAATGTCACGCAACAGCCTAACACCCAAACCCCGTGTCAGGGCCCGCGCTGAAAATCCCTCTCTTACCAGGAACTTTCCCCACAGCGGCTCGCGGCGCGCGCGCAATATTCCATGGCGGAAACAGATCGAGATAACCTCGGCAGGATCTTCCACATCACCGACAATGCGCTCGAGGGCATCGCCGAAATCTTCGAACAACGCATCCATCACCGCCAGGTAAATCGCCTCTTTGGAGGCAAAATGGTTGTAAAACGTGCCAAAGCCGACATCCGCCGCCTCGGTGATGTCGTTGATGGCAACAGCATCCATGCCTCGCTCAGCCATCAGTCGGAAAGCAGCATCCAGCAGCTTCTCACGTGTCAAACGCTTGCGCCTTTCACCACGGGGTTCGCGCTGGGTTGGTTCTGTCGATACCGGTGCTGATTCCGCCTGAGGTGATTCAGCGTCATTCGGAGCCTGTTTGGGGCGTTTGTGTTTGGTCATGGGGTGGAGGCTCCTAACTGATTTCATCGGGTAGGGTTGATGCTGAATGGGCCGATTATGGATTATTTGATCATAATTGACAATATCATCAGTTATGCGTACTTTGTCAGCATTTCTACCACAAGCGCTATTGACAGGAGCCAGCCCGACAATGAACGCCTCTGAAACCGATATTCAGCGCCGCCGTCTTCTCCAGGCAGGCGTGTCGATGGTGATGGTTGCCGGCAGTGGACTCGCGCTCACAGCTTGTGAGCCGTCGCCTGCACCCGTCGAAAAGCCCAAAGCTTCAACACTGTCTGCTTCAACTCTCAATAAGGAAATCCCGCTTATGTCGCTCAATATCGCACGCTTCGAATATCAAGGCCGTGTCCGGTGGGGGGTCATGCGTGGTAGCCAGATCACACCTGTTCCCGGCGAGTTTGCCACCACCGGTGACTTCATACGCGGCACTTCGTTGGCCGAGCTTGCCGCCCTGGAAGGCAATACACTTGAACAATCAGCAGTAAAGCTACTGTCACCGGTGACGCAAAATCAGCAGTTCGTCTGTCAGGGTGCGAATTATCGCCAACACATGATTGAATCGGGAATGGATCCTGACGAGAAGACCTACAACATGATCTTCACCAAGGCATCCAGCTGCATTGTGGCGGCTGACAGTGACGTCATTAAGCCGCGCATCGTGCAATTCCTCGATTACGAGATAGAGCTTGGCCTGGTGTTGCGCAAAGCGATCAAGGGTGCAGTAACGATTACCGATAAGAACCTGCACGAGTACGTAGCCGGTGCGGTGATCGTGAACGACTACTCCGCACGTGATGTCCAGATTCCGCAGATGCAATTCTATAAAGGCAAATCCTTCCGCACCTTTGGACCGGTCGGGCCCTGGCTCACACTGCTGGATGCCTCCAGCATAACGGCTCTTAAAAACCTGCAGTTAAAGCTCACTGTGAATGGTGAAGTGCGGCAACAGGACAGTTCCGCAAACCTGGTGTTCGGGCCTGCGGAGACCCTTACCGAGCTTTCCACTGTCCAGGATTTTGAGGCCGGTGACCTGCTCGCCACCGGCACGCCCGCAGGTTGTGCGTTGTCAGTACCCTCTCAGTTCAAGCAGAAGATCGGCGCATTGTTGCCGGAAAAGACAAAGTGGGATTTATTTTTAAAGGTGCAATCACAGCGCAAGCAATATCTTCGCAACGGTGACCTGGTTGAAGCCAGCATCCGCTCGGCGGATGATAAAATCGACCTGGGAGTGCAGCGTAACCGCGTTGTAGCAGAGGCATTGTAATCTGCCCAAAACTAATTGTTAGAATGACGATAATGACAGACTCAAGCAGCCCCATTGGCAGAAGATAATTGGTGGGATGAGCATAGCCAGATCCTCAAGCAATATAAATGCACCCTTGCTCCCCACCCAATCCAGACTTGAAAGCACATATTTTCTTTAATCCTGTAGGTACACTTCCACCATTTTTCTGAGTCCGTTACCCACCTGCATATCGTCCGTCAGTGGGCCCGCAATGGCTGCAAGTGCGGCGTCCCGCAATGACAAACCTTCTGCCACCAGTTGCCCGGCCGCAATGAGTACACGGGTGGATGCCACTTCCCGCAGCCCACCGGTTTCCAGGCGTCGTATCGCCTGCCCCAGTTTCACCAGTTTCGCCGCTTGTAGACTGCTGATCTTTGACTCTTTGGCAACGATCCCCTGTTCCACTTCCGGGGTTGGGTAATCAAATTCAATGGCGACCATGCGTTGACGGGTTGAATCTTTCAGGTCCTTCAATACGCTTTGGTAACCGGGATTATAGGAAACCACCAGGCAAAAACCCGGGGCTGCATCCAACGTAACACCAAGACGTTCAAGGGGTAACTGCCTGCGATAGTCCGATAAGGGATGCAACACCACGGTGGTATCCTTGCGAGCCTCCACCACTTCATCCAAGTAGCATATGGCACCCTCTCGCACCGCCCTGGTGAGCGGGCCATCTACCCATTCCGTAACGCCATCCTTGAGCAAATAGCGCCCCACAAGATCCGCGGTTGTCAGATCATCATGGCACGACACCGTTATAAGTGGACGATCCAATTCGTATGCCATGGCTTCAACAAATCGGGTTTTACCACACCCGGTAGGCCCCTTTAACAGAATAGACAGGCCCTGATTGTAAGCCGCGGTGAAAATTACCTTCTCATTTCCTACCGGAACGTAATAGGGAACTGAAAACTCTTTCTTTATGTTAGCATTTGTCATATTCATACGGTTTGGCCTTTCGTTATCCTGATCTCGCTGCCAAAAGCAGCCATTATGCAATGCGGCGTTGTGATTCTGCTGACTGCAGTGCTGATCGAAACAATCGTCCGATTTCTCGTCCCAACTGATTCGGGTGAGGAATGGTGGCATGGGCGGCACTGCCAAATACACGACGCAACGTTTCCGTTTCTGTATCAGCGCCCACACTAACGCACAGGCAACCAACACCATCGCGGCGAGCCTCCCCTAGCGCTTTCCTGACATCTGCCGCTGCATAGGCGGGCTCATACCCATGGTCATAGGCCAAGCCATCTGAAAGCACCAACAGTAATTTTCGCGTTGTACCACCATGATCAATCAGTTCGGTCGTCCCGTGGCGAATGGCTGCTCCCAGTCTGGAATAGGCTCCCGGTTTCAGACTGTACAAGCGGTTCATGACCTGACTATCCAGATTATCCTCAAAGCGTTTAACCGGCGCTAAATGCACGGCTCCTCTGCCCTGAGAATGGAAGGCGTAGAGCGCAACCCGATCACCCACTTCATAGAGCACGGTTATCAATTCTGCACCGACACTGCGCTGCTGTTCATGGACAGAGCGGCCACTGGTGCTGGCTTGGGATACAGATCCCGATATATCCAATAGAACCAGAACGGATAAATCACGACGATTACGTTGACTTTCTACATAACAGTACTCATCGGGAGCCGATCCCGCAGCTTGTTCCACCCAAGATTCAATGGCTGCATCCAGATCGATATCGTCACCCTGGATCTGACGATGAAACCGGTCCAGTCCCATTCCCAAACGGGTTATCGGTTTGCGCAAACCAATGCCGCCCAACCACTCCACATCCGCATGGGACTCAATCGGTGTATCGATTTCCTGTACGGTACACCAATCGAGGCGGTAACATTGTCTGTGGGTATCCCATTCGGGATAATGAATGCCTGCGTGCTTGCCGAAAGCATCCTCTATCGTCTCCGGCTGTGCCGAAGATCGAACGGCCTTGGCCCCTGCTCTGCTGCCGGTTCTGGACCAGTGGGTGGGCGCATCCGCACCCGGGGAACCTCCCCCTTTGACGTCTCGGACCATTTTGAACATCTTTTGCAGTAACTTACCAATTCCCCCACCGCCCCCTACCGGGCTGGAGAAATCGTGTGCATTGTCATCTTCGTGATCGTTAGCTTCATCCGATAACTCCTTCATCGGTTCGCTCTGTTGTGACCTTGGAGTATGCTTACCGGCCGAGGCAGAACCACCCTCCTGTGCAACTGCCGCGAGTATCTCACGTGGACAAATAGTACCAAATGATGCGGGTGCCAAACCGATGTCAGCCTTACTCAAGGCAATCTCCAGAGAATTATAGGAGGACTCTGAATCCGGAATGGAACGACTGTATTCTTCTACAGGGTAAGAAGGCGGAAGTAGATGAGACAATTCTTTTAACGCCCGCTTGCTTTCTAACGCAAGGTAACGATCAAGCAGTTTGGGTTTTCGTATAAAGTGCTTGATGATATCCCTGTCAAGACTCCCTGATGCTAACAAAGCACACTGTGAGCAGACTTGCCTTAACTGACATTTGAGATCGCCATCGCTGGTCACATAGACGATCTTGCCATCGGTCCATGCTGCACCCACTCGAGCTTCGTCATACTTCACCTCCAACGTTCTGCCGGCCAAAGCAGATGCCATCATGGACAAGCTGGCAATTGAATTGGAATGGTCAGCAACTTTACGCTGTTTCATAAGTAATGTTTCATAGGAAATCTTTCTTGGGCAATATTTCTTGGGTAATATTTTCATGCCTTATTATTATGTATTGGCTGCCTATGTTTAGGTTTTCGCACTAGGCATTTTTCAATGCATTTTGCGCCGGGAGTTTCATCGCTTTCCTTATGATTTTGTGAACCAAATTTCCCGGTAGTAAGCGTGCCATGATATACAGGCCCGCGGCATCCGGCCCAACTGTCCGTCGTCTAATGGGCGCATCGTCATCAATGGCAGCGGACAACGCCAGGGCAAACTTCTCCGGTGGAGCTGCATTCTTATCTACAAACTCGCGGCCGGTAGTGTGGATGCCTTCATAGACCTTTGCATAAGGGCCGTTGTGATCGCCATAATCCGGGGTTTGTTCAGTCAGAATCTCTGTTTTGAACGTTCCCGTCACCAATATGGTAACGCCCAGGCCAAAGGGTGCTATTTCCTGTGACATGGATTCAGCCCACCGCTCCAGGGCCCCCTTGGAAGCGGAATAGGTACTGATGCCCGGCATACCGCGAATACCTCCCTGACTGGATATCACTACGATGCGCCCACTTCCCTTTTTCCGCATCGCCGGCAATAGTGCTTTGGTCAGTTCAACCGGGCCAAAAAGATTGGTGGCGAACAACTGATGCCAAGCCTCCATCGGCGTTTCTTCCGCACTGCCTGCAGCAGCCAGCCCAGCATTGTGAACGATGACGTCCGGCGCCCCTACATGCTCTACTATGTCGGTGGCCGCTTGGGCGATTGAGGACGAATCCCCCAAATCCAGCTTAATACCAACAAGGCGTGGATCATCGACCGAGGCGCCGGTTGCTGCCCGTAAACGCTCCAGGCCAGCGTCAACCGAACGCATTGCGGCAACGATCCGCCATCCCTGCTTGTACAGATGTGCTGACGATGCCAAGCCCAGTCCCCTGGAGGCACCGGTTATAACGATAGTACGCATGATCAACTTTCCCCCACACATGCTGCATTCGGGTTTATTGGGTTGTTAGCAGGACGCCCTTCTGGCTGTCCTGTCATCCAGGTATTCCACAAACCTTCAAAGTATGGGCCAGGCTCTCCTTCCCGCTCATAGAAACCTTGTGGGTCATACACTTTTGCTTCGGGAAACGGATACGGGCAGGCAACAGCAGTGGCAATGCCCGATGCTCTGATAATTCCAAAGGCACCGCCATACATGAAATACGCTATATTGAGTATGCCGAACATAAGCAGAAACGTGGCCAGCCTGGGCCGTGAAGAAAGCAAACGGAGTTTCTGTGCCAACTTCTCTGCGACTGCCCGCCCGGTATCATCCCGGTAGCAAAGCACACCAGCCGGAATCATGACGAAGGTGACAAAGGTGGATTCCCAGATCAGAGGAAACTGAAAGGTTGTGCCGGGGAACAAGGAGCCCCAAGGAATAACCTGCGAATAGATATATAGCCCGGTTCGCACCAGCGTGACTTCAAGCAACATATCCATCACGAAGCCAATCACCAGAATCAGACCAGCCAGACTCCATAATGGATGGCGCCATACAAAAGCATCCATTGGCTTTTTCGCTTGTATCCGGCGCAGTATCCAGATCGCAGGAAAATACGGCCCAAAATAAAACATGCAGTAGCCAATAACAATAAAGGGCTCAACCGTGGGTGAGATACTGACATAGGGCCACCATTCAGGCAGATGCCACAGTTCGGGATTGTAGACCGCGTAGGGCGCCCAGTTCATGATCGGATCCTGCCATACAATAGCAGTAGAGGCGATGGCCATAAGCACACTCGGGTTGCCCGGATTTTTACGCCACGACATAACACACAACACAATGACAACCAGCATCGCAATCACTGTGAAATAGTTTGCCCAGTCTGCCCAATGAGGGTAGCCAAATAGAAAGTCAACAGGACGGGGCGCACCGGACACCGCTGGATTAGCCACTCTCTCCGAGGTTAATCCGGTGCGGAGAAAACTGGCGCACCACACCAGCGAAGCCAGCCCGACCAATCCCCAAAACCAAGCTATTGAGTTTTTGTAACGCGTTACCTGTATGGCACTGCTGTCACTGTCCATGGGCCTCTCCTTTTTGTTATTGGGGTTGTTATTTGTTTTTTATCCCCAGCAACCGGCGTGCAGAAGACAATGCTTCATCGCGGTGGCAAGCAACCTGATCCGGATCCAGGGGCTCAAACTGATTGGGTAATAGGGAAGACATGGCCGCCACATAAAATACGGTGTTGCCCAGAATGGCACTGGCAGCATGGAACGGATCATTATGCAATGGGGTTAGCTCACCGGATTCACGGCCCGCACGAAACAATTGAAAGAATTTTGTTGGAATCAGTTCGTTACCGATGAAGATACGCATAGCCGGCTGATCGATACCATCGGCAACAAACCGCATAATAAGGCGAGCAAGATTAGGCCGCGCCACAACCGAATCAACCCATGCCCCCACTGCAAGCTCAAGACGCTCGGATATACTGCGATCTGAGGAATCAATCAGTTTAACCAACGTTTCGGCCAATGAACTGAAAGAGTCTGCGATCATCTCGTCGTAGAGCATCTGTTTATCCTTGAAATAATAAAACAACGCAGCCCGAGTCATTCCCAACTCATCGGCAATATCCTCCAATCGGGTAGCTGCAAAACCCAGCCTGGCAAAATGGTTTTCAGCGGAATTAAGAATTGCCGCCTTCGTCTTTTGTGCTTTCTTCGGAGTTGCTTTCTTTGCTGCTGTCGATTTATCCATTGCTAACTTCTGATTCCGTCAATGAAGTCTTTGTCTCAGTTTGGTGATAAGGGATATTCACACACATTTTACTTACTCGCAAGTAGTTTTATTACTTGCGAGTAAGTATAAAACCTCGTAGAGTAAAATTGAAAATCAAGGACGGAGTGCCAAATACGCCTCCGCCAGCATTATTATCACCAATAAAATCAGAAGGTTAAGCAACTCAACCAAGCCATACTGAGGAGAATGACGCAATGTGGGATTTGATCTGGACTGAAATGGTCCGCCTGGGTTTGGCGTTCGGCGCCATCGGTCTGGTGATCTGGTTTTGGTATTGGCTGATGGACTCCCTGGGTACTTTCTAGATGCAGCGGGAAGCTCAGGCAAACCCTATTGAACGCAGCTGTACCCTGCTTGCTATAAGAAGCAAACCAATAAAAAAAACACAACAAGAAAACAGAAACCTAGTAGGTGACAAAAATGAGTAAAAATGAAATATCCGAACAGGATCGCCGCAGGAAGAAAGCCTTAATCGTTTTCCAGGTATTGTTGTATTCCTATTTGTTGGGACTCTTCCTGTTTCAACTACACCTTTATTCACTCAGTGACTGGTAAGCGCCATGGCATCAACAACATTTGGCGTTTATGACGCACATCAGGACAACAGTAAGCAGGCGCAATGGCGGGCTGACAAATGGATGATCGCCGGTACGCTTTTGATGGGTACCGGGGTGCTCGGTATTTTTGGACTGCCCCTTTTCTTTTACGGTTTGCATTTACAGATTCAGGCGGGTAAGGCCGGTCTTTCAGTACGCCCTTTGATTGTCACGTTGATTGGCTACCTGGTCATCATCGATTCCTCACTCAACAGCCTGGGATGGGCCATGGATTTGTTTGCCAACCATTCCCTTATCAATCGTGTGTTAACGGCAGGCTGGGGAGCCGTGTTCGATGGCGGTTATTTCTGGCATTACAACGAACTGACGGTGGGGCCGTACGCAGTGGGTGGGGCCGGAGCACCGGGGGAGAAAGGCTGGGAGATTTCTTTGATTTTGGGTTGCTTCTGCCCTCGCCTGGCGGCGGCTATTGGGTTATTACAAATGAAGCGTTGGGGGCAACAATGGCTCATCGTCACTTGCTGGATGGGGGTCATCGTGTGGATTGGTTACAACCTGAATATGACGTTCTATGCGGATGTCCGTTACGCCAATATTACATTCCCGGTTTGGGGCTGGTGGATCTATGACATCTTCTACATTACGCCATTTCTGTCCCTTCCGTACCTGCATACGGTGAATCGCGAAATATTCACTGACTGATTCAGGCCCATTCCATAGGTGAAACACATGAACAAAAATGAAGAAAAGGATTTACCGCTGGGCACTACAGGTCACTTTGCCAATATGCATAAGTGGTTGCAAAGGGCCTTGTTTGTATGCCTGGTTGCATTGGTTCTTGAAGCATCTTTCAGTTTACCCGGGTTATTGGTTTGGTTCGGCTGGCCAACCCTGAGCATGACCGAGGTGTGCGATGAGCTAATGAAAGTACGCTGGTCTGATGACAACGCGGAATGCCTTGTGCCCCATCCCCTCTATGGAGCGAATGAAGGTGAAGGGCGCACCACCGGGCCAAACGCAACCGCCCAAGACCAATGGGGTATTCAACCCCGCCCTGAATACAAGCGAATCGGCTTTCGGGATCTGGTTAAATTTCGGGATGACCGGCTGCTGCGAGAAGCTGAAGCCAAAGCACAGGCTGAGTTGATTTATCGGACCGCTGGTTCATAAACAGATCCCAACCATAAGTAACTTGAGGATACCCCATGGATAACCCGTATATTGGAAAAATGAAGCGACCGGATCACGTACCGGAGAATTTGGTTTTTGAATTCGATTACAACAACGATCCAGGCTACTGCAATGACCCACACGTTAGAGCTGCAGAATTGCTGATAGAAGCACCGGCGATATTCTGGACGCCATACAATGGCGGACACTGGATGTTTATGTCCCATGATGCAGTTACAGAAGCGATGACGGATTATAAAAAATTCTCCAGTGAGCATTTCTCACCGGAGGCGTTTGAGGCAATGATGTCTGAGTTGCCTGAAGAAGAAAGAATCCCCGCACCTGTACCTATCTGCATAGACCCTCCCCTGCACTCGAAGCTGCGGGCTCCTTTATTTGCCACCTTCTCGCCAAAATCGGTTGCCGCTATGGAACCTAAAATTCGGGCACTGGCTGGGCGCCTCGTGGACAACATAGCCAATAAAGGGCGATGTGAATTTCAGCATGATGTATCGGATGTTTACCCAGTTGAAATATTCCTTTCCATGTTTGGTTTGCCGGTCGAGAAAGAGCGCGAATATCGGGAACTAGCTAAAAAGCACCTTTCTGTAATTTCACCTGATTTGTCTGAAAATATGCTGATGATGAAGGCCATTGCTGATGTGCTTCGGGAAACAATTATCGATCGAAAAGATAACCCACAGGATGACATCATCAGCATGCTCTGGTCACTGAAACTCGAAGATGACGACATGAATCTCGAGATGATGTTGAGTTATTGCGTAATTCTATTCATTGCCGGTCTGGACACGGTTGTCAACGCACTCGGGTTTGGCGTTCGGCATCTGGCCAGCGACAGTCAGTTACAACAGGAACTAAGGGAATGCCCCGAATTAATCCCCAATGCTGTCGAAGAACTACTGCGTCGATATTCATTTGTAGCCCCTATCCGTATGGTGAAGTCCGACACCGAATTTCGGGGTATCAAGCTGGCACAGGGAGAACGGATCATGATGTTTATCCCTGGTGCCAGTATCGATGAAAATGTCTGCACTAATGCTCAGGATTTTAACCTGCACCGTGGAAAAACCAACCACCTGGCATTCGGTGCAGGCCCCCATCATTGCCTGGGAGCCCATCTAGCGCGCATGGAACTCAAAATCATGTACGAAACCATTCTGAATAAGCTACCGGAATTCCGGTTGGATCCGGATAACCCACCTGCCTTTCATGGCAGCATCATTGCCGGACCAACCAGCATACATCTCGTGTGGGATGTTTGAACTTTACTAACCCATACCAACACCGGAGAAAAAAATGGTTACCCAAGAAGAAATCGTAGGCAAATGGAGCGTCATCATACATGGTCCAACCGGCCCCCAAGAAACCACGTTAGAACTTGTGTCTGATAACGGAATACTATCCGGAACACAATCGGCCATGGGTCAGGTTGAAGTGGCAACGGATTTGACGTTTGACGCCGAAAGCGGCGAATTGGCCTGGGTTAATAAAATAAAAAAGCCGCTACCTATTACTTTGAAATTCTGTGGTGTTGTAGAAGGTGGAAACATTAGCGGTAAAGTAAACGCTGCGATCATGGGGGCATTTCCATTTACAGCAGTTAAAGCCTGAAATAGTAGGGTAGATCAAAAAATGGTTGGCGTGACGTTCATGCCGACCGTTATAAACGATAATCTACGTAACGATAGAAGAAAAAAACATGAATAAACTTTATACCCAACGCAAGGACCGGGGGGGTTCATCACGCATTGTGCTTACACCTTTAGGCGTGATGTTTCTGTGTTTTTCTCAATCCACAATGGCATCATTTACCGATAGTATAACGATCGGTAGCCCGAAAGCACTGTCACTTGGACACGCGGTGACGGCTGATCCGCCAGATATCGATTCTATTCATTTTAATCCAGCCGGCCTGACACAGCTAAAGGGCCGGCAAATGTTTATAAAAGGAATCGTCGGCTTGTTCACCACCGAAATGGAACTGGGTGGTTACGGTGATTATATGAATGATCTGATTAAGGAGTATAAACGTCAATATGCTGCCTACGAGGACGAAGACGGCAACCTTAGCTACGGCAGGAGCCCCTGGGATGAGTATGTCTATAATGAGACGCTGAATACCCACAGTGAATCCGAAGGCGGCCCTACATTAATGTTGCCAGGAGGCATGGTCGATATGCCTATTGGTGCAGGCATAGCCGGCGGTGCATCCTATAACCCGTCGGGAAGCAAATTTACATTTGGAACAACGTGTATGCCCCCATGATGAACGGCATGCACGTGGCACCTGATGATCCGGGTAGGTTCGCACAGGAACGAGCCGCTTTCACTCTGATCACCTACTTCTCGCCTACCGTCGCTTACCAAGTATCAGAAGAACTGTCCTTAGGTCTTTCCATTAATTTTAATTATTCGGGAATGGGCCTGGAACTGCCAATACATGAACCCCACGAAGCGATATTTTTCCTGGGTTCTCCCTTTATCCAGACAACATTCTGTAACCCCAATGGCACGCCCAAACAGGTCGGTGACAACAATCTGGGGCTTGAACCTTGGTATGCTTTGGAAACCTCAACCCTGGCTATCACTTGGTTTATCCTACAACTCCGCCGTTAACGTTGAAATGGATGGTGAGTTTGAGTTTCCCATCTATGATCCATTCAAACAGTTCCTGTATAACTTTCACAGTAGTGATGTATTAGAGGCCGTGGGAACACTGATTGGAAACTTTGGTCTTCAACTTCCCACAGGAGAAGATATCGCGAATGATTCAAGGGGCCCACTTACTGTTTCATACGAAATACCGCAACGTTGGAACGCTGGTATTAGCCTTCAAGTCACTCCTAAGTGGAAATGGAACCTTGATGTCAGATGGACCGAGTGGTCCGCTTTCAGCCAGATCTATCTGGATTTTGGTGTGGACGTGCCCTTATTAATGTGGGGAAACATCGCTGATTTAGTGGGTACTGGAGGGAAAAATGGTATTTCGCCTAACTCAGTGGATTATCAGATCAGCTTAAGAGATGTAACGTACTGGGGTACTGGAATCGAATATCAGTGGAGCGATCAACTTGTATTGCGCGCCGGCTACGAAGATCGGCCTTCAGCTGTCGCTGAAGACGCACCCAATGCATTGATACCCCTGAACGACGCTACATTGATGCCCATCGGGTTTGGTTGGGATCTTCCAGAAGACCGCCACATCGATTTTGCAATAGGTCACTTGATATCAGAGACACATTTTCCGCCTTGTTCGGCGCAATTGGGTAATGGTTGCGATCCTGCTAATGTGGTTTATCCATCCTATGCCGGTCAGGATATAAAAACAAAGGTGGAAGTCCTGATTTTCGAGTTCGGATTTCAGCAACATTTTTAGCCATCAATCCTAGTGCCCGTGCAAACCGCGCACACCGTGGCAATCATCTGGATTCAGCTTAGCCTCACCCAGCCTTCCATCAATACCCGCGCACTACGAATCATTAGTACTCTGCTGATACACCACTGCCCTCCTATATTACTGGCCTCTGCGCCAACCCGCAGCGTTCCTGAGGGGTGGCCTATTGTGATGGAATCACCGACGTTACCACCGGCTGCCTGATTGACCAGTGTGCCGGGAATGACAGCAGCGGATGCAGCCGCTACCGCTGCGGTGCCCATCATGGCGTGGTGCAACTTACCCATGGAAACCGCGCGCAGCAACAGGTCAATAGAATCCTTGTTCACTTCCTTTCCACCCGCAGCTCTGTAGGATTGTGGCGGGGCAATAAAGCCAATTTTGGGTGTATGCTGCCTTAAAGACGCTTGATCCAACGTTTCGATTAACCCCATTTTTAGTGCCGCCACCCGGCGTAGCGTTTCCAGCAACGCCAGTGTGCGGCTATCACCATTAATGTCACTCTGTGATTCCGTTCCGGTCAAGCCAAGTGCTGCGGCCGCTACAAACACCATGGGAATCCCCGCATTGATCAACGTGGATTTTATCTGCCCCACCCCGGGAACCTCCAAATCATCCATGAGGTTGCCGGTCGGCAACAGGCGGTCAGACGAATCTACAGGGTTCAAAAACTCAATCTGAATTGGCGCTGAGGGAAAGGTGACACCGTCCAGTTCAAACGTGCCGTTTTCCTGCACCACTCCACCACTGACGGGCACTCTGGCAACAATGGTCTTGCGGATGTTTTTCTGCCAGATACGAACCGTAGCCACCCCATCCTGTGGAACCCGATCCGACTTCATCAATCCGTTACTGATGGCAAAAGGCCCCACAGCCGCCGTCAGATTACCGCAGTTCCCTGACCAATCCACCATGGGCTTATCTATGGCCACCTGACCAAACTCATAATCCACATCATGATCCGGCTGTTCGCTCTTACTGATAATAACCGCTTTACTGGTACTGGAGCTGCCGCCTCCCATACCATCAATCTGCTGTCCGTAGGGATCCGGGCTACCCAGCACTCTCAGCAACATTCTGTCACGATACTCACCCGGCACCTGAGCCGGTACAGGAAGATCCTGTAATAGAAAAAAAACACCTTTACTGGTGCCTCCCCGCATCAAAGTAGCAGGAACGTTCATCTGTTGTGGGTAGTCCATGGCTCGGTATATCCTGATCAATGTGAACAACGATCCATTATACTGGTTTTATCCGTTGATCATTCTGCTGATTGTGATCCAATACAATGATGACCGCCTCCGCTTGACTACCGCCTCCTGTTAGCTGGGGCTAAGGTAGCGCCAGATGGGTTATTGCGAATTACTTTGACTTTGAACTATGTTAGAAATATGCGTCTGAATCGAGAACAAGGCCCATGAAGACCAATTTGCAAACGCTGGCGTTAGCAGCACTGAAAGCAGCAATGTCAGACTACTACCCACTACAGCCTGAAACCTGGCAGGGCCTGCAGGCAATCTGCCATCTGCGCTCTTTGGATCAGGGGCAGATTCTCTATCCCGTCGGGGCCGCACCCACTGGTTTTGCTTTCGTTTATCAGGGCTTGCTCCGCAATTACACAACAGATGAGAAAGGCCACGAATACAACAAGATGTTTTTTGATGAAGGCACGTTTCCCGGTTCAATGGCCGCCTTACTGCGGGAAACCCCTTCATTGTTTACCGTCGAGGCGCTGGAACCCAGTCTGGTGCTGGAAATCGAGTTTAAACCCTTTCGTAAGCTGTTACATGAACATCATGATTTAGCCTTGTTTCAAGTACACTATCTTGAGAAAAACTGGTTGCTGGCCAAGGAACCCCGGGAGGTAGCCCTGGTGCAGCAAAGCGCGCGCCTTCGCTATGAGAAATTCATCGAAGACTATCCTGCCCTGGCCCGGCGGCTGCCGCAGTACTTGATTGCATCCCATCTGGGCATTACACCCACCCAGTTGAGCCGAATTAAAAAAAATCTACTCAATCAACCTATGTAAATGTCAGCCTCGGCAAAAAACACTAATCTGACTGTGCTCTTTATTGCCAACGGAGACACGATCATGTCATTGACGATGAATACCTTTTTGATGAGGATTGCAGGATGAATCTACCCGCACTGCTTGCTTTACTGGCCGGCGCCGCCATTGCCACTCAGGCCAGCATGAACGCCCGGCTTGGCGTACTGTTGGACAGCTCCATGTGGGCCACCGCAATCGTGTTTGGGGTAAGCTTTGTGGCGATGTTGATGATGGCCCTTGCCAGCTCACTGCAAACCCCCGACTGGAGCGGAGCGATCAACATCCCTATCTATCTCTGGTTTTCCGGCGGCTTGCTGGCGGCAACCGGGGTAGGCTTGTTTTATTATCTGATACCACGGATGGGCCTGGGCCCAATGATGAGTTACGCACTGACCGGGCAGCTGATCATTGCCATTATATCCAGCCACTATGGCTGGTTCGAGCTTCCCATCAAACCCCTTACCTTGAGCCGGTCGACAGGGGTAATCGCCCTCATTGTCGGCATCGTTCTGATTAACAAGGATTAACTGCATGATTCCACTGACGGACTATTTCCAGCGCATTGGTTATGAGCAAAGCCCAGAGGTTGATCTGGCCACCCTGAAATCACTGCATTCCCTCCATCCGGCCAGCGTTGCCTTTGAAAACATAGACGTATTGTTGGATTCCGGAATCAATCTGGACATGTCTCAGATCTGTAACAAGCTGATCTACGGAGGCCGTGGAGGTTACTGCTTCGAGCAGAATAATCTTTTTATGGCAGTACTGCGACGTATTGGATTTGAGGTGGAGCCACTGATGGCACGAGTACTTTGGCAAACGCCCAGCGGCGCGCCTGCGAACCCCAGAACTCACATGGTATTGCGCACCCTGATCGAAGGCACACCGTGGTTGGTGGATGTGGGCTTCGGCGGCCTGGTGTTAACGATGCCTCTGCAGTTTGTGCCGGATCTGGTGCAGACCACCCATCACGAAACGTTCCGGCTCAAAGAATTCAACGACGGCTATATTCTGGAAGTGTTGCTGGCGGGACAATGGCAGCCGGTCTACCACCTGGGCGCCGAAGTACAGCAACCCATCGACATAGAAGTGGCCAACTGGTACACCTCCACCCATCCCAACTCAAAATTCAGACAAAACCTATTGGCGGCCAGGGCCACCAAAGAAACCCGGTACACCCTGCTCAACAACCATTTTACCGTGCGCCACAGCGGTCAGGAGCCCGAGCGACAAACCCTGAACACAGACGAACTGGTCACGGTGCTGAGGGAGTCGTTTCTGCTGCCGGTACAGGCAGACTGGCGCCACGTTCTGCACAAAATTGTAAACGGTGCAACCTAATCTGAAATCGTCTCTACAGGGGTTCTCATGGTGACGAACTCCTCTGCGCTGGTCGGATGAATGCCAATGGTCTGGTCAAACTGGGCTTTGGTTGCCCCCATACCGACCGCAATGCCAATGCCCTGAATGATCTCACCGGCATCCGGCCCTACCATGTGTGCCCCCAGCACACGATCTGATTTTGCATCCACCACCAGCTTCATCAAACTCCGCTCTTTTTCTGTTTTGAAGCTGTATTTCATCGGTGCAAACGCTGATCTGAATATTTTCACATCATACCCTTGCGCGCGGGCATCCTGCTCACTTAACCCCACCGTGCCGATGGGCGGTTGGGTAAAAACCGCAGTGGGAATAGCGTCATAATGGACAGGTGGACTGCCGCTGCCAAACAGATAATTGGCCAGATACATGCCTTCCGCCAGCGCGACCGGTGTTAACTGTACACGATCAGTAACATCGCCCACTGCATAAATCGAATCCTGGTTGGTCTGATAATGTTCATTAACCTGTATCGCACCATCGCCATTCACCACAACCTTAGTATTTTCAAGGCCCAAACCATCCACTTTTGGCTTTCTGCCCGTGGCATAAAGAATCAGGTTATAGGTGGTGGTATGGGCACTGGAATCTGTCACCTCGAAGGTCTGCTCACCGCGCTTGTTGATCGAGGTAACATCATGGTTGAATAAAATATTCAAACCCTTCTTGACCAGCTCATCCCGCAGGTGCTGACGTATGTCCTGATCAAATCCGCGCAGGAAGAGATCACGGCGGTAACTGAGCGTGGTCTCCACACCCAGGTTATGAAGAATACAGGCCAACTCTATGGCGATGTAACCGCCACCCACCACCAGCGCCCGATCGGGCAAACTGGGCAGATCAAAAAATTCGTTGGAGGTAATAGAATGTTCAATGCCGGGAATATCAGGCTTGAAGGGCCAGCCACCCGTTGCGATCAGAATGTGTTTCGCGGTAATGGTTTTACCTGCAACCACCACACTATTCGGCCCAGAGACAGTGGCACGGGATTCCATTACATCGCATCCGGCATTACTCAGCAGATTGCGATAAATACCATTGAGACGGTTTATTTCCTTGACCTTGTTTTCACGCAGCACCTGCCAGTCAAACTGCGCGTCATTGACCGACCAACCAAAGGATGGTGCCAGCTCGATATCCTCGCGCATGTGGGATCCATAGACATACAGCTTTTTGGGAACACACCCTACGTTGACACAGGTGCCCCCCATGTATCGCTCTTCTGCTACCGCTACCCTCGCCCCCATGCTTGCCGATATACGGGCACAACGAACACCGCCGGACCCGGCACCAATCACAAACAAATCATAATCATAGGTTGACACTGTGGCACTCCTTCAACACTTTGCTTTCGATAGTATGGTAAAGACTCGGTATCCGCAAAGTTGTTTCACCCCGGTGCTTCCATTGGATTAGGTAATCAAACAAAAAAGGGAGCCATCGGGCTCCCTTCTCAAACGAACAACAATTTACAATCAGCCGATATTGAACAGGCCGGTCTGCTTAGATCTGATTGAGGATTTCGATCTCGACCCGGCGATTGGCTGCCCGACCTTCCACGGTGGAATTCGATGCTATGGGATAGCGCGGGCCATAGCCATTGGAATGCAAACGGCTGGAGGCAACGCCTTTACTCACCAGATAATCCTTAACACTGGCAGCGCGACGCTCGGACAAGGTTTGATTGTATTCAAAACTCCCTGTGCTGTCGGTGTGCCCTGTAACTCGTATAGCCGTTTTACTATATTCTTTGAGCACGATGGCTACGCTGTCCAGGGTGTCGTAAAAACTCGGCAGTAACTGGTATTCATCGCTTGGAAAACTGACGTTACCAGGCATGTTCAATTTAATGCCGCCGTTTTCCAAGCGGGTTACGCTGACGCCGGTGCCTTCCAGTTTCTGGCGGAGCAGTTTTTCCTGGTAGTCGAAGTAATAGCCGGCGCCACCGCCAATGGCCGCACCAATGGCCGCGCCTTTGGCACGGTCTTTCTTGCTGGATACGGCTGCACCCACTACCGCGCCCGCTGCGGCACCAATAGCTGTATTACTCACCTTTTGTTCACCGGTGTAAGGATCAATGGTACACCCGCTAAGCGCTATGGACGCAAATACCGATGCCGCTAAAATGGTTCTTTTCATTACTTTCTCCTGCCTGCTCAATTCAAATCAATGGCGAAATGATGAGGCATTTTAACTGAATAACCACTGAACGAAAGGAAACAAAAAAGGCGAAGTGTGAAATCCTTCGCCTTTCGCTACCGATCTACCAACAAATTATGAACTGGCGCGCCGATCATCGCCTGTGCGACGCTCCGCATTAGCCTTTGCTTCCTCTACCGTCTCATCCTTGCGGCGATCCCGTCCCTTGCGCTCCTCGAGGAAATGCTCAATCTTGTGATAGATCTCTTTTGATTTCGGATCCATAACTGCCACTCCTGAAAATGGTCCTGGTTAATTTCCACTGTGCTGATTCACAACACAATCAAACATAATCAACTACAAGTATAGACAGGCCTTAAACAACTTGTATGTTATCTCGGTCTTTTCTTATATTAATTAGCAATATGGCTAATAACCTATTTCTATATTAAGTGTGATTCATATCACATAATTTTTGAAAAAGCCCTTAACGAACTCATTTAATGGTACTATTGTGCCACTTATAAAGGTAATTTCGTCAACAAATGAGACAGATTCTTATAACCGGTTCGTTCGGGTTTGTGGGCAGCCGTCTTGCAGCGCATTTTCTCCGGGCGGGATGCCAGGTGCGTCTGCTTGACCTGCCCAACCACCCTCACAAGCAAGTGCAACTGGCCTGGCTAAGGGAATTTGGCGACCCTGGCCTGATTGAAACCGATATCTGCGATGCCGGGCGGGTAACTGACGCCGTAAGGGGCTGCGATGACGTCATCCACGTGGCGGCCTTACTCAACTCCATCGCTCCGTACCAACAATTCCACAGGGTGAATGTACTGGGCACCCAAACAGTGTGTCAGGCCTGTCTGTCCGTGCAGTCCGCGCCTCATTTGACCCTGGTGAGTACTTCGGATGTGTTTGGTATACCGCGGCCCGGTGAGGTCATCACGGAAGACTCGCCATTCAGAACCTGGGACGAGCCCTACGCCGACACCAAAATCGAGGCGGCACGCCATGTCAGGATGCTGCGCTCCGAAGGCAAGCTCAGTGCATCCATTGTCTATCCAGGCTGGGTTTATGGCCCGGGCGACCGGCAATTTTTTCCCGCTGTAATCGATATGGTCAAAAGTGGCGTGGTGTTTACCTGGCATCGCTCAGCCGCGCTGGAAATCTATCTGATTCACATTGATGACCTGATCGCCGGCGTTCAGAAAATCATGGATCACCGCCATCAGCCCTGTCAGGATTTTTTGATTCTGGACAGCCAGACGGGCATGACCACAGTGGATCTATACAATGAAATCGCCCATTATTACGCTAAAACCATCAAGCAAGTTCACTTACCCTACAACCTGATGATGACGCTGGCAAAAGCCACCCAAACCCTTGCCCGCTACCGGTTATTACCTGCGCCACTGCTGTCCACCACTGATGTAAAAGCCTTTGGGAACGAGTTCCGCTTTTCCACTGAACGGGCTGCCCGTCTGCTTGACTGGAGGCCGGCAGTGGAACCCCGCCAGGGAATTAGCGAAGCCCTGCAATGGCAATCCAATAATTTCCCCCGCTGAAGATATGATATTCTAAGCCGAAATGTATTGGTTCGGATTATCAGAAATGCTTGTTGGGCTGCTTTACTTAATTCTGTTTCAACTGTTTGGCCACATGATGGTGGTTGCCTTCGGCCTCCCTATCCCGTCTCCGGTCTTGGGGTTGGTTTTTTTGTTTATCTTTCTGCTGATCAAAGGACATATCCCTGAATCCCTGTTAACGGTGTCGTCGGTGTTGCTGCCACTGCTGCCTTTGTTCCTGATTCCGGCCAGCGCAGGCATCATCGAACACGGGCCACTACTAGAAAAAGATGGCCTTGCCATCGCCGTTGCGCTGCTCGTAAGTCTGACCGCATCCATTTTGATAACACCCTATTTGTTCATTTTTTTCACCCGACTTTTGCGTAAGCAATCATGATGGAGTTGCTAACGCCTGTTACCGGATTTCCCCTGTTCGGTGTGCTCATTACTATTGCGGCATTCTATGCAGGGCAAAAACTATATCTGAAAAGTAATCGCCACCCGGTGCTGCAGCCGGTGGTGATTGGAATGGTTGTAGTGGTGGGAACGGTCATTGTACTGCAGGTACCGTATGAAACTTACTACCAGTCCTCTTACCTGCTGCATGCTATGCTCGGCCCCGCCACGGTGGCGCTGGCTATCCCGCTATTTCAGAATGCCAGGCGCATTCGCTCGCTGCTGCTGCCGATTCTGCTGACCGTGCTGGTGGGTGGCACCTTTACTGTTTTGTTGGCGGTGGGCATTTTATGGTTGCTCGGTGCCGACACAGCCACGTTGCTTTCCATGCCCACCAAATCCATTACCACCCCTATCGCCATGATCGTCACTGAACAGATCGGTGGCATCCCTGCACTGAGTGCCATGTTTGTGCTGCTGACCGGAGCCATTGGCGCGATGATCGGCATCCCAATGATGAACAGAATGGGTATTCAAGATGACGGTGTGAAAGGGTTTACCATGGGCCTGACAGCCCATGCATTGGGAACAGCCCGCGCCCTGGAAGAAAGCAAAGAATGCGGCGCATTTTCGGCACTGGCCATGAGCCTCACCGGTGTACTTACCGCCGTATTACTGCCGTTGATAATGCAGTGGATACATCAAGGGCTGTAACCGGGTCGGCCTAGCCTTTATCCCTGTTCTTGACCAGAAAATCCAGATGATCATTCGGCTTTTCCTGTTCCGGGGGCTTGGATTTCGCTTCAAATTGCCCACCGAAAATTTTGTAGCGTTTGTTGGACTCTTCATGGGCCAGTTCCGGAATGCTAAATACTCCGTGAATCTCTCCCTGTTCATCGGCCTTGATTTCCAATCGAGCCACGATTTGGTCGGGTAACTCGATGGCTTTTCCATCTGCGGATGATGCCAGGATCTCGCCCTTGCGCAGGTGATACACACCCGGCCCCGTATATCGATTAACAACCAGATACAAAAACTGATCGTCCTCCTCACTGCGAATGCGTAATTGGGTCTCTAATAATGCAATGGTCTTTTCCCACCACACATTCTTGGTGGTGACATACTGCCTGGCCTTGGTAAATTCATCCTGCAGATGATAAGCGATACCACCTTCAAATTCGTAAGTGGGTTTGTGCTTTTCATAATAGGCTTTTGCCAGCTCAAGCTTGGCAGGATCGCGAATTTCCCGGCCTTTATCAAACAGGCACACATGGATTACCCCGCCCTCAAGGCTGCATTCTCCAACACCATGGCGGAAACCTTTGGAGAACGTGCCACGGTAGCTGCTGCCGTTGGCTTCGGTTTTGATGCCGTGTCCGTGGGGTTTGTTATTTTTGTAATCGCCAATGTAGCGTTCACCGTTGCGATAGGTCATGAGGCCTTTGCCTTCTTTATCGTCGTACTGCCATAGACCTTCGTAAACCGAGCCACTGCGATAGAGCAGTTTACCCTTGCCATGGCGCATACCCTGCTGCCAAGCGCCTTCGTAACGGTTTCCATTCTGATACTGCAAGACACCATAGCCCTGTGTCTGGCCTTTCTCCCATTCACCTTTGTAGACGTCACCGTTACCGAATTTATACACACCTACGCCGTGCATATATCCTTCACGGAAATCCCCGTTGTAGACATCGCCATTCAAGCGCTGGTAAACGCCCTTGCCATGGGGTTTGTTATGCAACCACATTCCGGTGTAGGTATCACCATTGGCAAACTTCCAGGTGTCCCCCGCCAGCATAAGCTCATCGATGGTTTCCTTGAAAACGATTTCGGTAACGGCTTGCGATACCGCTGCGTAGGATTGATTGACAACCAGGCAGGAAAGAAATGCGATACTAAAAAAACTGCGAAAACTGCAAAAATGCACCAGAACCCCCCTAGGGAATTACATAATTCTAAAGCGTATTCTTATTTAGTTATTAATATGAAGGCTATATTACTGTGTGCAAAGAGCCGGTACAATTCCATTTTGTTGTACCAGTGTAAGAAATGTTTATCAGTTATGTCTTGCCGCTGCGGTATCAGGCAGCAATGGAAGCAGGGTCAAAATCGAAATCCACATCATAATGCGTCATAAACCCACCGATGGTAATGATAACCCGTGCCATGGCCACGAATGAGTCTGGCATTATTATTTTGTTTTTCCGCATCTTATCCAGTGAATCACTCAAACGATCAGCGATGGAAAGTGCCTCCAGATTATCCCCTACCACGTATTCCGAGATCTCTTCCAGGGTTTCAGCCCGTTCACAATGAAACCCGGCCTGGCGGAACAAATCACCTAGTTTGACTGTGGAAAAGCCCATCAGCCCCATGAGTAGATTGGTGTATTGATTGCGCTGCTCAGCGGAAAGTCGCGCGATGGCGCCATAATCAAGAATCGCAATCTGTTCATCCCGGGTGATCAGAAAATTACCCGGATGAGGATCCGCATGGTAGATGCCAAGTTGGGTGATCTGGTGAATGTAGCTGGCCAACAAGCGCTGCAACACCGGTTTGGCGCGCTCCGGATGCCTTTCCAGGTAGTCCGCCAAACGCACCCCGTCTACCCAGGATGTAACCATGACCCGCTCTGAACTCAGACTCTCATAGAGCTCCGGCATGATGATTCCCGGCAGGTGCGGTTGCGTGCTGAAGGCCTTCAGGTTACGGGCTTCGCGTCGAAAATCCAGCTCTTCCAGCGTCATATTGATCAACTGGCGTACAACCTGCCTCAGATCCAGCTCACGAACCAAAGGACCAAAGGCTTTCGACAGGGTGGTGAACACCAGAGAATCCTGTTCAAACAACGACCTGGCCGTAGGCAACTGAAATTTAACCGCAACCTCCTGTCCGTTCTTCAGGGTTGCGCGATGTACCTGAGCGACGGAGGCGGTTGCGACGGGTAACACATCAAAGCGGGTGAACTGGTTATCCCAATCCTGCCCCCAGCTCATTAAAATAATGGGGTGAATGTCCTCAAAGCGGGCAGGTTCGGCATCATTTTGCAGACGTTGTAACGCAACAATATATTCCCTTGGCAACAGATCCGGCCGACAACTGAGAAATTGAGCAAACTTGACCCAGATCGCGCCGTTTTCGCGACACAACTTGCAGATAGAATCGGCACTTTCGCGGTGGGCCTGGCTCAGTAACTGTTCGGCTAATGGGGGGGCTAAAACCTTGGCCCGGGAGCGATACTGACGGTAAATCTGCTCGATTTGCAGGGCCGTGCGGGTAACACCGATGTAGCGGTCGCGACCGTCGATGATCAGCGTTCTCGCCACATTGAGGTTGGACTTGATGATTTCCAGAGCGCTCATATCCATCAGACCTCCTGACAACACCGAACAGGGAGGAAAAACAATACCTTAGGGGAAGGCGCCTCTACTCTTTGAATAAATAATCCTCCACCAGGCGATCCACGGCATCGAGAAATTCAGCCTGGGGATCCATCAGCTCAAAGCCTGAATCAAAAAAATCCTGATTGGTATCTTTTTGACACCAGCGGCTTTCCGCGTCGAACTCCACTTCTTTACGGCCATCCACCGTATCGGGCAGCACCATTTTCAGCTTGTACTTTTTGCCCGATTCAACCTGTTGATCTGAGACGATCATCATGCCTTTGGTGCTGATGTCCACCAAATTACCCAAAAGCGAATTAGTTTCGACATCAAACACCCTCAGGTAATAGATAAGATGCCGTCGCGGTACACTGCGTTTGTTGTCTTCAACAGCGTTTTGTTTCGCCTCCATAATCACACCTCTGACCGGGCTGGACCTCTTTTAAGGTTAGACGACGAAACGGATTTCTTCCTTATTTTGAATGATTTATTGTGCCCAGCGCCCCAAAACGTCCACTTCAAACAAAGTCCCGCCCCGGCTTAGAACAACCCCGCTTTCGGTGATTTCCCTGACCTGCAGCTCCTGGTTCAGATACTGCCCTTCCTTAAGACGCTTGCCATTGATAATAATGGAGCGAAAGCGGGGAATGCTGGAATACATGTGAGAGGAAAAGGTCATATCCGGAATCCCGTCCCGCTCATAAGCCGGTAATTCTTCCAGCTGCGGTAGGTACCCCACACTGGGCACCCGGTCATCCTGGTCTGATTGACCTGTCTCGAGGCTATTCATCTGCGCCGGCTGCGGATCGCTGCGCTGGGTCTGCGCAGGCGGCGGTGGTGCCTTATCAGCACTCACCACCGGCCTGGCCCCGGGCTGGGGCGGCGTCAAGGTTGGTGTTGCCGGAGGCGCCGGCGCGAATTCCGGTAATGCCGGTTCTGAAACCATCTTCTGCGGCGCTGGGCTCACGGCTGCGGGTTGTTCATTGCCGGTAAACTGAAACCAGAAATACACCAGCAAGGCCAGATTAATCACCACCACCGTCACCGTTATGATGGGCCAGGGGTTGGCTTTCCCGCCGCTTACGACCGTTTCGGTGCCGGCCCCGTGAATATCCGGAACCTTGCCGCGCTGGCGTTCCTGCTCTGACTTGCGCAACGCATCCAGGATGTAAGACATCAGGAACCCCCTTCAATAGGGTCCAGGCGCGGGATGGTCTCATCCACCCGCCGCGACAGCTGAATCAGGGTACCTGATCCCACCACACCATCATCAATCTCGCCTACCGTGCGCTGGAACTGTTTCACCCGCTCCACCAGATCCGTATCGTAGGTGGATCGCCCGGCGGAAGGTTGGGGTTTGTTTTCCCAAACATCCAGCTGATAGGAAAGCCATTTGGAAAGTGGTGCAATGGTGCCGGGATGCATCGGGCCATGATAGGACGGCGGCTTTTTCCAAAGCAGGGAGTAATGGCCACGCCAATAGGCATCCAGGTCACGGATATCCACCCGCTTTATTTCACCACCCAGATACACTTCAGCGACCCCGTCATCCAAACGTCGAATCACGATGAATTTCTCATCACCTGCCGGCCCAAATAAACGCACGATGACCGGCATGCCGTAATGCTTGATGGAGCCGAGACTGCCCAGCTTGCTGAGACACGCCAGACCGAGGCTTTCCGCGTACGGACAGGCCATGCCGTTTTCGGCGGGATCATAGGGAATACCCCAGGCTGAAAAGAGATCCCGATAGGCGTCCGCATCCTGCTGATGATCCGCCAGCTCGAACACCTGGTCCAGCGACAACAGACTGCTTTGCTGAGCGGCAGCCTCGGGCACAACTTCGGTTGCCGACTTAATATTGGCCTGTTTAAGAATGGCGGGCGGTGGTGGTGGTTCTTTAGCTGCAGCCGCAGCAATGTCGGCCACCGGCTCGGCTGCATTTGAATCTGCTTCTTCAGCAACCTCATGAGGCGCTTCATGCTGGCTCACACCCATCCAATAGGACAAGCCAACCAGCACCATGATGGCGAAACCCGCCGCACCACCGATTAGCGCAGGCAACCACTTTTGCCGGGTTGATTTCGCCGGGGCATATACCTTGTAACCCAGCACTTCTTTGGCGGCATTACCGAGGATATGGCCATCAATAACCCGGGTTTCCTTGGCATAGGCACCCAGCATCGCCCGATCACACACCAGATTGATGATGCGGGGAATCCCCTTGGATATTTGATACAGTTTGCGGATGGTCGCCACAGGAAACATGGCCTTGGGGTCCACTGCGCCCGCCACGGTTAAACGATGATAAACGTAGGGGCCAACTTCATCCTCCCCCAACGCATTAAGATGAAAACGGGCGGTTACCCGTTGCGACAGTTGACGCAGTTCCGGTTGCCTGAACATCTCCTGCAGCTCCGGCTGCCCCAGCAGAATAATCTGCAACAGTTTCTTTTCGTGCGTTTCCAGATTGGTGAGCAGGCGAATCTGTTCCAGCACATCGGAATTCAGATTCTGAGCCTCATCAATGATCAGTACTGTATGCCTGCCCTGGGCATGCTGGCGTAACAGGAAGCCGTTGATACAGTCAATGTAATCCTTAACGGAAATGCTGTCACCGATGTATGGAATCGATAATTCGTCGCAGATGGTGGCCAACAACTCTTCCACCTGCAATTTCGGGTTCAACACGAAAGCAACGTCGGTATCGTCCGGAATCTGCTCCAGAAAACAACGACACACGGTGGTTTTACCGGTGCCGACCTCACCTGTCAGTAACACAAAACCACCATCACGCCCCACTCCATACACCAGATGAGCCAGGGCTTCGTTATGCTGCTGGCTCATATAGAGGTAGTGTGGATTAGGTGCGATGGAAAACGGTGTTTCCTGCAGGTGAAAGAAGGCTTCGTACATTTATTTTTGCAGTACCAGCTTTGCGGTTACCAAGCCGGTTTCACGCTCGGCATCAATGGATACATTGACAATTCGAATGCCGTGCCGGCTTTCAATCTGGTGCAACCAACGCATGGTTTTGTCAAAGGACACTTTCTCCAGCCACACACGCAGTTTATCTTCCGATTCCGGTTCAAAACGTTTTACCGTGATGCCCATGGCCGGCGCGGTAGAAGTGACGATGGTCTGTATGGGTTGATCCGAACGGTTGGCAGTGGAACCGCCGACCGCGGACATGCGTGCAACCTCTTCGTTGTCTTTCATCCACGCCATCAGGTTTTGTTTGCCTTGCAGCGTGATCGCTGCCTGATCCACGGAGCGCTGTGCGGGCAGAATCAACAACAAAAAAACCAACACAAACAAGATGAGCACACCAATCCCGTTGACGATCATGCGCTCTGAATCAGACAGGCTGTCGTAGCGCCGGCGTACCGGATCAAGACTGTTTCGCAGATTCTGCAATGCATCACTCATGATCGTTCACTCCGAATTTTCAGGCGGGCTTTGACACGATCTTTATCGCGCGCAGCGGAGGCTGTTTCCACAGCCAACTCTGCCTGCTGCAATTTGGTTTTGAAATCTTCCAGTTTGCCAAAATCCTTCACCAGCAGATCCAGGCGCAAATCGCCCTGCCCTTCATCGTAGGATACCCGGCGTGGGGAAATGGCATCATTGTCGGTGCGATTGGCATCGTAGATCTGCTCTCCGGCCAGCGCCAGCAGGGACATAAAACTTTGGCCTTCTGCTCCGCTTTCGAATTCCGCAATATGCTGCTGCATCTGGCGCTTAACATCGACAATGCGCTTGTCACGGGGAAACAACTGTTTGTAGAACGTTTTGGTTTCCTGATCCAGCAACGCCGCTTCCTGATTCATTTTCCAGGCCTGGGTATACAGAAATGCGGTATAGCTGACAACAAACAGAGCAACCATGGCCGCCAACGGTTTCCAGTTAAAGGCGGACGGCTTGCGGCGACCGCTACTGGCATAGCGCCCCTGCAGGAAATCGAAGCGGGGTTTTTTGGCGCCGAAATGGCTGTGTACGTGATCGCATATCAGTTGAAAATCGTTGGAGTTGATCTCATCGTATTCCACCTCAAAGCCAGCGTCCGCCACCTGTCCGGAGATCTGGGTTTTGATCCAGTTCTGCAGATTTTCATTCAAATGTTCCTGGCAAAACAGCACCCTTAATACCTGCGGCTGATCCTGCCAGTGCTCCATGACAGAGGCCAGTACCACCGGGGCGGCATCCATTTCGATCGCCAACCCGTCTACTTCAGAGCGCTTTATCAGCAGGTGGCGGCCATCAAACAGCAGGCTCCATTCACCCTCTTTCCGTGGCAGGCACAACATATCGGGCAGAATGGAATCCAACGGCAGATCGAATTGATTGAACAGCGCCTGGGAACCTTCCACCAATTGCCGGGGAATGCCCACCACCGGTAGCTCGCCATCAGGGGCGCGATCACCGGTGATCAGGTGAAACAGAGCCACATCCTGAGCCACCTGATCCTCAATCATATACGGCAGGGCCTGGGCAATGTGGCGGGTCTGCTTGGAGGGAATGGTCACCTCGGCGGTAAAGGTGTTGACGCCGGATACCAGCAGTGTAATGCCGTACTGGTAGCTGTGATGCCAGCGGTTGTTGAGCTGATCCACAAACTCACTGAACGGTACAATCTGGGAATCGGAGACCCTGCCGTCCAGCTCAGCGCTGGACCATTCTACGTAGAGATCTTCCGGCACATCGACAGGACCTTCATCGCCACACTGCGAGCAAAGGCTAACCCATTGTTTTTCATTAATAAAACGAACAAAAACTTTACTAGTCACAGGCCCCTTCCTAAGGTGCTTTTCTTATCATTATACTCGTTTTAACGGATCTTCCAGTTTTCTGGACAAGGTTTTGATCTTGACATCACCGTTTGCCGCGCCGTCTTTCAAGCTTGGGCGGTACAGGATGGATCGCATTAAAACCGGCTTCTGGTTAATCACGGCTTCGGCCTCCAGTAAATAGTACTCGCTATTGACTGAAAAGTTACCTATCGATTTGTTGTTGGGTTGTTTCTTTTTTTCGGGATCATTGGGGTCCACGATCTTGGTTTCGTCATCGTTATTCTGGCCATTTCCCACCGATACAGTGGCAGCGGTCGCAATCAGATCATCGAATGCCTGCAGGTCCAGAAAGCCTTTGGCATGGCGTGCCGGCCCATCCTTTTCACGTTCTTCCTTAATCTGTGCCCCCGGCAACCCCAGGTCGTAAGCATCCAGCACAGTCGGTTCTGCGGTATTCACATTTAAAGCCACATCCGGTGGCAGGAAACATATCCTATCCGCCAATGCGGCAATATCATTGGGGGTAAAGCCCTCGATCAGCATCAGCTCGCTGATATCCCACATGATGCTATTGGCGGCTCGATAAGGGCGCTCCAGCCCCAGATAGTCCAGATCCTCCTGCCCGTCGAAGCCGGTTGGCTCCTGATCCTGATCCATCCAGTCCAGGATGCGCTCGGACAACATCTGGGTTGTGACATTGCTTTCCGTGTCCTTGGGCAACCCTGCAAGATCCATCAGCCGGCGCAGCCGCTCACGCTGCTTTTTTGCAATGGTCGGGTCGGAGGCCATAATGGAATTGACGTTGAAACGCGACTGCAGATCGATAATCCGCCCCTGAATAAAACCTCCGGCCACGGGAAAGGGTTGTGGTGGTTTGGCCCAATCCTCCCCCAGGGTATCCACGAAGGCCGGCTCGTTCCTGTCGTTATCTTCTTTCAGATCCTGCACCAGGCTCAGGTTCGCCAGCTCCTCGGCACCCAGCAGGTATTGAAACGCCTGATCCCGCGACAGCAAGGCCGAAGTGCGCTTAATATCGAGCTTCTGACGATAGGTCATGTCCGTCACGATGATGGCGGCGATGGCCACCATCATCACCACCGTGATCAGCACCGTGCCACCCTGTTTAGGATTCACAACCACCTCCCTTCGGAGCAGTATCGTCATTGGGGTGATACACATCCACAAAACAATTGGCAATCAGAAATTTGCGGGTAATAACCCCCATATCCTCGGTGGTCAGCTTCATTTCCACGATTTTGGGCAACAGAAGGAATTCACGCTCAGGAATGGATGTAGCATTGCCACTGCCACCGGTTTTAAAGCTATCGGGCGGCCACACTTCCACCGACTGCATGGCCTTCTGTTTATCCAGGTAATAAAACACGAAAGACAGGTTTTCCACCCCATCCAGCAGCTCGGTTCGATCCGGTGTTGTGTCTTCGGCCCGATCCAGTACGCGCCAGCTACCCCGCATCAGCTTATTTTCTTCCAGGTAGTAGGCCACCCGCTGCAGTTCCGCCCGTTTTACCTTGGAAAACGGCGAGCGATTCCAGCCGGCCCGGGTAAACTCTATATCGCTGCCCACCTCGGAACGCACGGCATAGAGCGGGGTTTCCGAACCGAATTCATCCCGCACGGTACGTGGAATCATTTGCTGAAAATCCCGGGCCAGAATGTTAAACGCCAATTGATAATGCTTAAGCCGCTCGGCACTGGCTTCGGTGACCTGTTTACCCTTCTGAAAACTGTCAAACGCAACGAACATGCTGGCGGTCATCACCGCAAAGATCGCCATGGCAATCAGCAGTTCAATGAGGGTCAAGCCCTGTTGCGTAGAGGTAATCTTCATTGGGTATCCGAGACGATGGCCGTTAAGGTAGAAAAGTAATCAACTTCATCATCGGCATTTTCAATGCCCACACTGACTTCCACGATACGAATAGGCATTTTGGTCTGCGCTTTCTGCACCTTGGTATTCACCACCCATTCAGTGCCAGCGTATTCGATCTTGTCGCTGCGATCCTGCAACGGCGGATAGGTATTGGCGGCGTGAATCTCAACCAGCTTATTGTTGGCTATCCAGTTGGCGATGGTTTTTTCCTTCAGGTAATTGGCGTTTCGGACGTTGCCATGCATGGCCGTACTCAATGACGCAACTGCCACCGCAAAAATCGCCAGGGCAATCA
The DNA here is from genome assembly GCA_002471665.1 of Gammaproteobacteria bacterium UBA7310. Classification (GTDB taxonomy): domain Bacteria; phylum Pseudomonadota; class Gammaproteobacteria; order Pseudomonadales; family Ketobacteraceae; genus Ketobacter. Next base: position 395,676 of record DKQK01000040.1, on the reverse strand, counting down.
TCACCTCAATCAGGGTAAAGCCCGTGGATTCAGTCTTGCTGATCATCTTCTTCACCCATCCATACTTTACCCACCTCATTGCCGGAAACCTTGGCCATCACATCGCTGTCATCCCGCAATATCATCTCCAAAACGAATGGCGACAATTCACCACTGGACAGCACGAATATGGACGGCTTCAGTTCTTCTTCCTCTTCTTCGAGAATTTTAGAGGCTTGCTTGGCTTTCTCTTTCTCCTTTTGATCCACTCCCCCGTCAAGGTCAATCTGCTCATGATCCACGGTTAACACCAACTCATATTCTTCCGGCAGTTCGTACTCCCGAAATGCCTGCTCGTTGGCGATCAGATTCCAGCTGGGGTCGGGTGTGCTTTCACTGTTGCCCAGGGCGGCAGACATGGCGGACGATTTGGAGGCATCCGCTGAGTCCCCTTCTATAATATCCATTTCGGTTTCGGTGAGCGCAGACTGTGTGTTATCTGGAACCGACCAGCGGGCAAATTTGTAGCCCTGCTCGGTGACGATGATGCCGATTTCCTCCTGACTGAAGAGCGCTTCTTCCTGGGCCATTTCAATCAGGGCAAGGAAGCGCTGTGCTTCCTTATTCAGTTCCTTCTGGGGATCCTGGTTGACCACGTTGATGGCGATAACGCCGGTCATGATGCCGATGATGGTTACCACCACCATGATTTCGATGAGCGTGAAACCCTGGTGGTGGTTAGCAGTGGATTTCATGTGCCTTAGAGATCGTTGACGGAAATGTCCGCAGCCGGACCTTCGCCACCCTCAGCACCATCCTGGCCAAGCGAAAACAGATCATAGGGCCCATCGGTGCCGGGGCTCAGGTAAACGAATTCATTGTCCCAACCGTCAGCCGGCATTTTTTTCAAATAACCGCCGGAAGGCCAGTTACGGGCATTATCCGGTTTTTCAACCAACGCCTGTAAACCCTGATCGGTTGTGGGATAGCGATAGTTATCCAGCTTGTACAGATCCAGAGCCTGGGAAACTGCCTGCAGGTTGCTTTTGGTGGCATTGATATTGGCAGTATCCTGAGCACCACCGATGTTGACCACCACCAGCGTTGCCAGCACACCCAGTATGGCCACCACAATCATGACTTCGATCAGGGTAAAACCCCGTTGTACGGAGGTGATCGATGTATAGTTAATAGGCTTCATATTAAAAGAACTACCTTTGTTATTTAATCCAATGGTTAGCCAACCAATGAGTTCATACTCAGTATTGGCATCATAATCGAGAGTACAATGATCATGACCACGCCACCCATCACCACCAGCATCAGCGGTTCAAACAGCGCGACGATGGTATCGATCAGATCTTCCAGCTCCCGTTCCTGGTTTGTGGCCGCCCGCGCCAGCATGGAATCCAGCTCGCCGCTGCGCTCACCGCTGGCGATCATCTGCATCATCATGGGCGGAAAATAACCAGAGCCATCCAGAGCAGCAAACAGCGAGCTGCCTTCTTTCAGCTTATCCGCCCCCAGGGTGACGGATTCCCGAATACAGACGTTACCGGCCACCTGACCTGAAATTTTCATGGCATCCACCAACGGCACACCACTTTTGGACAGAATACTCAGCGTACTGGCCACGCGGGAGGCATCCAGCCCTCGGGTGATTTTGCCAAGCAGAGGCGCCTTTAACAACCAGGCATGAAACCGGAACCGAAAAGCCTCGTTCTTAAGGGCACGCTTAAACCCGAACACAGCAGCGACCATCAGCACGATCAATAGCCACCACCAGCTTTGCAGCAGCTCGCTGGCTCCTATTAGGATTCTGGTAAGCACGGGAAGTTCCTGCCCGGAGTCTTCAAACACCGAGACGATTTTCGGCACCACGAAGGTGAGCATGCCCGCCACTATAAGGAAGGCAAAACTGGTGAGTACCAGAGGATAGATCATGGCACCCTGCACCTTCTTCTTGGTGCGATAGCGAGCTTCGGTGTAGTCCGCCAACTGTTCCAGCACCAGATCCAGATGCCCTGAATGCTCACCTGCCGCCACCGTCGCCCGATACAACTCGGGAAAGGAGCGGGGAAACTCATTCAAACTGCCCGCCAAAGTATGCCCTTCCACCACCTTGGCGCGAATGGCCAGCATCATGCTCTTGTTACTGGCCTTCTCCTGTTGCCGGGAAACCGCCTTCAGGGCTTCTTCCAGCGGCAACCCGGCCTGCAGCAATGTTGCCATCTGCCGGGTGATGATGGCCAGATCACCTGCACTGATGGAACCCTTGGCAAACTGAAACTTGTTGCTGTCCTGTTTATCGGATTTTTGGCTGGTGGTTTCCACCGACAGGGGCACCATGCCCTTCTCTTTCAGCTGCTGGCGTACCTGGCGGGCGCTATCACCTTCCAGTACTCCCTTTTTCTGCTTGCCACGCTCGTCTAGAACAACGTACTCAAATGCCGGCACGAATTAGCCCTCTCTGGTCACCCGCAGGACTTCTTCGATGGTGGTGACCCCTTCCATGATCTTACGCCGCCCATCTTCCCGAATGCCGGAGCCATAACGGCGGGCATGTTTGGTCATTTCCTGTTCGCTGGCATTGTTGTGTATCAAGGTACGCAGCTCGTCATCCACCACCACCAACTCGTAGATACCGGTACGTCCGGCGTAACCCAGATGATTGCATTCATCGCATCCCACCGCCCGATGTATGTGGGGGGCGCTGGCGGGATCGAAGCCCATCAGCTCACACTCACCGGCATCCGGCGCATAGCTCTCTTTGCAGTGGGGGCACAATACCCGCACCAGCCGCTGGGCCAGTAAACCCAGCAACGCAGACGAGATCAAAAAGGGTTCAATTCCCATATCCTGCAATCGGGTCACGGCACCGATGGCCGTATTAGTGTGCAAGGTGGATAACACCAGGTGACCCGTCAAACTGGCCTGCACCGCGATTTCTGCCGTCTCCAGGTCTCGAATCTCACCCACCATCACCACGTCCGGATCCTGACGCAACATGGCGCGCAGGCCGCGGGCAAAGGTCATTTCCACCTTGGTATTCACCTGGGTCTGGCCGATGCCTTCCAACTGGTATTCTATGGGATCTTCCACCGTCAGGATGTTGCGGGTGGCGTCATTGAGCTGCGTAAGCGCGGCATACAATGTGGTGGTTTTACCGGACCCGGTGGGGCCGGTCACCAGAATGATGCCGTGTGGTTTGGTAATGATGCCGGTCATGCGTTTCAGGTCATCGGCGGCCATGCCCAAATGGGTCAAATCCAGGCGCCCCGCCTGTTTGTCCAACAGTCGCAGTACCACCCGCTCGCCGGCGTTACTGGGCATGGTGGATACCCGCACGTCGATCTCCCGGCCACCCACGCGTATGGAGATACGTCCGTCCTGGGGCACCCGCTTTTCGGCAATGTCCAGTTTCGCCATGACTTTGATACGGGACACCAACAGGGGCGCCAACTGGCGCTTGGGTTGCACCACCTCACGCAGAACACCATCCACGCGAAAGCGCACCACCAATCGTTTCTCAAAGGTCTCAATATGAATATCCGACGCATTGACCTTGACCGCTTCCGTCAGCAATGCGTTGATCAGCCGGATGATGGGAGCGTCGTCCTCCTGCTCCATCAAGTCTTCGGTTTCGGTAACGGAATCCGCCAGGCTGGCAAGATCCAGCTCATCCCCCAGCCCCTCAACCATTTGCATGGCTTCACTGGAGTTGTTCTCATAGGCCTTCGAGAGTCTGCGTTCGAACTCACCCTCGTTCACTTCGTTAAACTGTATCGGCATACCCAGAAAACGTCTGATCTCGACAATGGTGGCCGGCGTCACGCCCGCTTTATAGGCCACCATGGCATCCACGTCGCCGATTTCCTCGATGACAACACCATGTCGCTTTGCGAATGAAAAGGGCAACCGCTTGCGGCTGGGCGCTTCATAATTATCGTTATCGGCCACAGGTAATGCGTCTGTCATGGCTAGCTTTCTCCGAAACCTTACTTTTACCCATTCCCTGGGGTGTCATTCTGATTAATTGGAAATAAAGATCTATGATGCCCTTCCGCAACACTTTTATCAATCGGCGGTAAGCATCTAATATTATTCCGAATTTGCAGTTTCTATACGGAACGTTACGTCCTGAAACAGGCGCTGTTCCAACTGTTGCAGCAACCCCCTGGCGTTTAGGGCCTGCACCTGGATTTCCTGCGCCGGGCAGTAGTCCGGCAGCTTGACCTTTGATTGCTTAACACCCTTTATGGCTCGTCGGCTATCGTTTCTCTGCTCGATATCCGAGCAAATCAACAATTGACGATGATGCCGGTACTGCTGACTGTATTGATCGTACAGATCCGCCAATGCGGTTTTTTCAGCGGCACAATCACCGGACGCACAGCGTACCACTTTTACCCGGTCGGCGGCTTCCAGTTCAGCCAGGAAATATCCGGGAATATTCACAACTCTAGGCCCGGCAGCAGAAGCATCCACCGCTGCGGGCCCTGCGTCCGGGGCATAACAAACACCCTTTTTCTCCGGGGCAAAGAAATGGTAAACATACTTCTCAGGTGCCAGTTCATCGTAGGACGTTGGGTACTGGGTTAACGTTACGACGTCAAAGTAGACATAACGGTCACTCTTACCCGCGTACTGTTTGGGACAGGCTTGGGTGTTAAAACGTTCCATCAGGCTCTCATGAACGTGAAGCGCGTCCGGAAACAGGCGGCCAAAACGGATCAGATTCGGCTTCATCAAGCTATTTTCCCACTGCTGCTTGCGCACCTGCCGCCGATAGGGGCTCTGACCAACATCCCCCTCCAAAGAGGCATAACCATAATCGATACCCCTGTTGATCGCCTGATCCGTGAACTGCTGCTGTTTGCACAGGGCAATCTGGGCATCCAGGCGCGCCCGGGACGAACCACACTGCCCTTCTTCCACCTGGTGCAGTTCGCAGTCCTTGAGGGTGACCGACAACTGGCTTAATCGGGCAAGACAGGGTTCCACCGGGTGCGCCAAACTGTCGTGGGCGGGCACAAGTCCCAAGCAGCACAACATCCAAACTCCAATCCTGGCCATCATCTTGCAGCACCTATATATTGCTGTGTTAGACATCATCTTAATCCACTGTTTACTATAGCCAGTATCGGCCGCCACTGCTTTTTCTAAAGCCGTAACAAAGATCGTGATATACTGGTTAGACTTTGATTTTTCACAAATTTTAGGAATCGGGAGTCAGCAATATGGGTGAAACAAACGCAAATGGCAGCATCCTGGTAACCGGCGGAGCGGGCTACATAGGCAGCCACGTTGTACGGCAACTGGGCGAGCGCGGTGAAAATGTGGTCGTTCTGGACAATTTATCCACTGGCTTCCCGGAAGCCGTCCTGTACGGTGAGCTGATTGAAGGTGATACCGGGGATATGGAACTGGTCAGCCGGATTCTGAAAGAACACAACATTGATACCGTCATGCACTTTGCGGCCCACACCATTGTCCCCGAATCCGTTGAAAACCCGCTCAAATATTATCGAAACAACACCGCCAATACCCGCAACCTGCTGGAATGTTGCCAGAATCACGGTATCAAGCATTTTGTTTTCTCTTCCACTGCGGCGGTATACGGCGAACCTGAAGACCCCAACATCACCGAAGAATCCCCTACCCAGCCCATCAACCCCTACGGCATGTCCAAACTGATGAGCGAGACCATGCTGCGGGACCTGGCGTTTGCCTCACCCATGACCCATGTCATATTGCGTTATTTCAATGTCGCGGGCTGTGACCCGGAAGGGCGCATCGGCCAAAGCACCCGGAAAGCCACCTTGTTGACCAAGGTGGCGGTGGAATGCGCCGTTGGCAAACGGGACCAGGTGTACATTTTCGGAACGGACTTCAACACACCCGATGGTACCGGCGTTCGTGACTACATCCACGTGGAGGATCTGGCGTCAGCCCATATAAAAGCCCTGGATTACCTGCGCAACGGCGGTACGTCTATCACCTTGAATGCCGGCTACGGCCACGGTTACAGTGTGCGGGAAGTTCTCGAAATGGTTGGAAAAGTCAACGGTAAACCATTGAAAACCATTGAAACAGACCGCCGGGCAGGCGATCCACCTGCCCTCATCGCCAAGGCCACTAAAATTCGCGATGTACTCGGCTGGCAACCCCGGCACGATAATCTGGAGACCATTGTGAGTTCTGCACTGAACTGGGAACGGAAACTTCTGGAGCGTAACAGCTAAGATGCTGCAGGGTATTGTATCGGACAACGTCCTGTGGAAAGTGGCTGAAGACTGGATGTGGGAAACCCCCCTGTGCGCTGCCGAGGAAGCGCTGATCCAAAAAGCGGTGGATAAGCGCAAACGGGAGTTCAGGGCGGGCCGGCACTGTGCCCACGCCCTGCTGAGTGAGGCAGGTGTTCAATGTGCTGCACTATTAAAGGGCAGGCAAAGGGAGCCTGCCTGGCCCGAGGGCTGGGTGGGCAGCATCAGTCACAGCAACGGGCTATGCGTTGTTGCCATTGCCCCGGACAGGGTTTACAGCAGCATTGGCTTGGATGTGGAGCAGGCCTCACCACTGGGTGAGGACATTCTGGACTTGATATGCTCAGCCGCTGAACAGGATCAGATGACGCGCCTGGCCTACACAACTGGCCGGGATCTTGCTTCTTTTCCTCTGAGCAAAGTCATATTCAGCGCCAAAGAGTCCATTCATAAAGTGTACTTCCCGCTGAACTATCACACTCTTGATTTTCTTGATGCCAGAGTGGAATTGAATGCAGGCAACGGTTCGTTCATTGCGCAAATACTCAACCCGGAACCCGAACCCGTAGTCCCCATTAACAGGCTGATGGGGAGGTTCACCATTGGAAACGATTTCGTGGCTACTTTCATAGCGCTGGAAGCCGTAAACTCAAGCATAGCAAGCTAAGGAAGCCAACGTGCCGAACAGTCCTTTTCTTTCAGAAGGGATCCTATCCCATCAACAACGCATCACCCGACAACCCATCACAGCGCTTTTTGAGGCAAACCCCAATCGGTTTGCGGAATTCAGTACCCGCTGTGGCGAGCTTTTACTGGACTATTCCAAGAACCACATTGATGAGGCTGCCCTGGCGGAGCTGATCGGATTGGCTGAACAATGCCGGCTGACCGACAAGATCAATGCCATGTTCAGCGGCCAACCCATTAACAATACCGAGCAGCGGGCAGTGCTGCACACCGCTTTGCGCAACGGCGGTTATCATTTGGATGCGGATACCGCCGATAATATTAATCAGACCCGTGAGCGCATGTTGCTGCTGGCAGACAAGCTACAGGCCACAGAGCTGCTTGGATGTACCGGCAAGCCTATCGATACCGTAGTGAATATCGGCGTGGGCGGGTCTGATCTGGGGCCGGCCATGGCAGTGGATGCATTGAAAAAATACTATGCCGGTCACACACGATTCCTGTTTGTATCCAACATTGATCCCGTGCACATCTCACGCACACTGGAACACTGCAATCCTGAAACCACTCTTTTTGTGGTCTGTTCCAAAACCTTCACCACACTGGAAACCCTGGCCAATGCCAACGCAGCACGCCATTGGTTCCTGGAAAAAACCGGGCGCCACGACGCCATCAAACACCATTTTCTGGCTGTTTCAACCAATCTTGAAGCCGCGGCTGAATTTGGCATACCACAGGAAAATATTTTCCCCATGTGGGATTGGGTTGGTGGGCGCTATTCCCTTTGGTCCGCTATCGGTCTCAGTATTGCGCTGGCCATTGGTCGCGATCACTTCGAATCTTTTCTGGCGGGTGCCAGAGCCATGGACGAGCACTTCAACAGCATGCCATTGCGCCAGAATATGCCGGTTATTCTGGCGCTGTTGGGCATCTGGCATACCGATTATTTTGCTGCCCAATCACAGGCATTGATTTGTTACGACCAGAATCTGGCCCTGTTTCCCGCCTACCTGCAGCAACTGGATATGGAAAGCAATGGCAAGTCCGTGACCCGCGATGGTGACACTGTTGACTATCCAACCGGGGCCATACTGTGGGGTGGCGTTGGTACCAACACTCAGCATTCATTCCACCAGCTACTGCACCAGGGCACGCATTTCATTCCGGTTGATTTTATTGTCGGCGTACAATCCACCGACCCTGTAGCTGATCAACAGACATCGCTGTACTCGAACTGCCTGGCGCAAAGCCAGGCATTGATGATGGGACGAACCCTGGCGGATCTTGAGGCCGAAATGCTGGCACAGGGAAAAACCGCTGCAGAGGCCAGGTTCCTGGCCAAACACCGCTTTGTACCCGGCAACAGGCCAAGCAACACGCTTGTCTACCCACTACTCACGCCCTATGTACTGGGTCAGTTGATTGCCCTTTACGAGCACAAAATTTTCACCCAATCAGTGGTCTGGGATATCAACGCATTTGATCAGTGGGGTGTGGAACTTGGCAAGCAACTGAGCAAAAAAATTACCGCCAGTTTGAAGGAGCCGGGGAAAGCCGCCACGGAAGACGGCTCCACCAAGGGCCTGATAGACTATTTCCAGAAATACCGGTAATCAGCAGTTACCGTCTTTCTTATAGAAATTTTCATACATGTAGTTAGTGGCTTCTACAAAACCGTCCACGCTGCCGCAATCAAAGCGCTTACCACGATATTTATAGGCCATAACCGCCCCTTCCTTGGCCTGGGTCAGCAGTGCATCCGTGATTTGAACCTCGCCATTTGCACCCGGCGGTGTTCGCTCAATGATCTCAAAAATATCGGGGGTTAAAATATAGCGACCAATGATGGCCAGGTTGGAGGGAGCCTCACTGGGGTCAGGTTTTTCAACCATATCGGTGACACGATACAGGCCTTCCTTGATATTCTCCCCGGCAATCACACCGTAGCGGAAGATTTCATCTTTAGGCACTTCTTCGATAGCAATGATGCTGCACCGAAACTGTTTATACAGTTTCACCATCTGCGCCATCACCCCTTCTTCCTGCTCAATGCACAAATCATCAGCCAGGATAACGCCGAAGGCCTCTTCCCCCACCATCTTGCGGGCGGTCAGAATCGCATGCCCCAGACCCTTCATCTCGTTTTGCCGGGTATAGGTAAACGTACAGGTATCGATGACTTCACGAATGCTTTTCAGGTAAGCCTCTTTGCCGGTGCCCTTAATCTGGTGCTCAAGCTCATAACTGATATCAAAGTGGTCAGCAATGGCCCGCTTACCTCGGCCCGTGACGAAGCCAATGTCCGTCAATCCGGCATTCATCGCCTCTTCAACCCCATATTGAACCAGGGGTTTATTAACAATAGGTAACATCTCTTTTGGCTGCGATTTTGTGGCGGGTAAGAATCGTGTTCCATAACCGGCCACCGGAAAAATACATTTACTTATCATGACCCAACCTTGTGCAAAAAATATGAATTTCCTTGCCATTTAAGGCGCTAAGTCGGCTAAAAGCGTCTTAAACGGAGCCCAGATTTTACCCATATGTCCATGAAAATATCCAGCCCGCTTTCACATTTCAAAAACTTGCAAGTAACGATATTTGAGCGTATTGGTATAAAAAGTGCTGCGATGAACTCCATAGGACCAATCCATCCAGCCACAGTGACAGCCATTGCGGGCAACGGAGCAGGAGCAACAGGTGAAAGATTCGAGCAATCTCCTTTTCGATTTGGTGCTATTCGGTGGTACGGGTGATCTGGCAATGCGCAAGTTACTGCCCGCACTATACCAGCTTTACCGGACCACGCCCTTCCACTCCCAGACACGAATCATTGCGGTGGGTCGAACTGCTACCAGTAAAGAAGCATTTTTACACCGGGTGCAGGACAAGCTGGAGCAACATCTTCCGGCAGACAGCTGGGATCGGGTTTCCTGGCAGCAGTTTTCAAAACACTTGAATTGCATTGCTATAGAGGCTGATAAAACCGAGTCCTATCGCGAGTTGATTCCGTTATTGGATGACGATGATCGACCCAGAACATTCTATTTCTCCACCCACTCCTCCCTGTATACGGCCATTGCCTCCAGCCTGGGAGCACTGGGTTTGATCAACGCCAATGCCCGGGTGGTACTGGAAAAACCCATTGGACGTGATTTGGGTACCGCCAAAACCATCAGCGGCCAGATGTCCAACTATTTCACCGAATCCCAGATCTATCGCATTGATCACTACCTGGGAAAAGAAACGGTTCAGAACCTACTGGTTCTTCGGTTTGCCAACCCATTATTTGAATCCCTCTGGAATCATCACTACATCGACCACATTCAAATCACCATATCTGAAGCCATTGGCGTGGAAGGCCGCGGTGAATTTTATGAAGAAACAGGTGCACTCAGGGACATTGTACAGAATCACCTATTACAATTGTTATGTATGTTGGCAATGGAGCCTCCCGCCAACATTGAACCGGATCGCATTCGGGACGAAAAACTGAAAGTTCTGTATGCACTGCAACCCTTGCTTGGCGATGACATTAGCCGCTATGTGGTACGGGGGCAGTACGCCCCCGGCACCATCGCCGGCAAACCCTGTACGGGCTACACCGAAGAAGAAGGTGTAGCGGAAAACAGCACCATTGAAACCTTCGTGGCAATGAAAGTAATGATCGATAATATGCGTTGGTCCGGCGTGCCGTTCTATCTGCGCACCGGCAAGCGCCTGCCCAATCGCAGCTGTGAAATTGTAGTGCAGTTCAAGGAGGTGCCTCACTGGATTTTTGACACACCACGGGGCCAGCTGATGAGCAATCAACTGGTTATTACTTTACAGCCGGATGAGTCCATAACCCTTCGCCTGTGTGGCAAGCGCCTTGGCCCCGGCATCGATGTACGAACGATTGACCTGAACCTTAATCCGAAATCGCGAGGCAACAAACGTTCCGCTGACGCCTATGAACGCCTTTTACTGGACGTTATTAAGGGCGACCAAACTCTCTTCTTGCGTCAGGACGAACTGGAACAGGCCTGGCATTGGGTGGACCCAATTCTGGAAACCTGGGAGAGAACGACCAGCCCGCCGGAGCACTACGCATCCGGTAGCTGGGGCCCGGCAGGATCAACCCTTTTACTGGCAAAAGACGGCAGGCTGTGGTTCGAGGGCGCGAACGGGCAAGGGAATTGAACATGGCACAGATTCGCCTGGAAAAAAATGAGGCTTTACCTGGCATTGTTGCGGATTACGTGGCAAATGTTATCGCTAGCAGCATTGAACAAAAAGGACATTGTTACTGTGCCCTTTCTGGTGGCAGCTCACCAAAATCCATGCTGGCTGAATTGGCCAAACAGCCTTTACCCTGGGAACAGGTCACGCTTCTGATGGTGGATGAGCGCTTTACCACGGACAAATCCCAACAGAATGAAACCATGCTGCGGGATTTCGTCAACTCCATTCCGGGAGGCAAGCCGGCATTGATCGCTTTACTGAGCGACACCTCATTGGACGCCGCGATCGCAGCAGCCAACAACACCGTGGCGCAAATACCGGGTGCTCTGGATATCGCTGTACTGGGGATGGGGCTGGATGGCCATACCGCGTCACTCTTTCCTGACTCCACCGACTATCAAATGGCCATGACCTCCAGTGACCATTATGTCAAAGTTGTTCCAGGCGCCGCTCCGCATCCGCGAATTTCCATGAGCTATCACTGGCTGCTGACCGTTAAAAACCTGGTGCTTTATATTCCCGGAAGAGACAAGCTTGATTGCTATCGTCATCTGGTGGCAAACCCTGATGCGTTGAGCCCAATAACGTCCCTGACGTCTCAAGCCAACAATTTGACCGTATTCAGTAGCGAGGATTGATAGCATGACACACCGGGTTCTACAAAGCGTACTGGATCAGTTAACACAACGCAGTCAGTCCACTCGCCAGGCCTATTTGGCTATGTGCGATGACATGCAAACCAATGCTCCGCAACGCTCACAAATCAGTTGTACCAACCTGGCCCACAGTTACGCCGCCGCCAGTAACGACGAAAAACAGTTGCTGCGCCAGACCCAGGCTACCCCCAACCTGGCGATCGTAACCGCCTACAATGATATGTTGTCGGCTCATCAGCCCTACTACCGTTACCCAGAAGCAATCAAACACTACGCCCTCAAACAGGGTGCTACAGCACAGGTAGCCGGCGGCACCCCGGCCATGTGCGATGGTGTAACTCAGGGGCAGCCCGGTATGGAGCTTTCGCTGTTCAGTCGGGATGTCATTGCCCTGTCCACAGCCGTCGCCCTATCCCACAACACTTTTGATGCAGGGCTTTATTTGGGAATATGCGACAAGATCGTACCCGGATTACTGATCGGCGCACTGTCCTTCGGTCACCTGCCCGGATTGTTCATTCCATCGGGCCCCATGCACAGCGGAATCAGCAACGATGAAAAAGGCAAGGTCAGGGTTGCTTACGCAGAAGGTAAGGTGAACGAAGAAGCTCTGCTGCGATCAGAAGAAAAATCCTATCACTCCGAGGGAACCTGTACCTTTTATGGCACAGCGAACTCCAACCAGATGCTGCTGGAAATCATGGGGCTGCAATTACCGGGCAGTGCCTTTGTACCGCCCAACACCGACCTGCGCCATACCCTGACCGAAGCCGCCGTGAAGGCAACCATCAAATCCACCCTGCAACAGAGAACCGGCTTAGGTTATATACTGGATGCCGCCAATCTTCTGAACGGTGTCATTGGCCTTCTGGCCACCGGTGGTTCCACCAATCACACCCTGCACCTGGTTGCCATAGGGCGCGCCTGCGGCTGGCAACTTACCTGGGATGATATCGCCGCGCTCTCAGAGGTCATTCCGTTGCTGACGCGGCTGTACCCAAATGGATCCGCTGACGTAAACGCTTTTCATGCCAATGGCGGCACGCCGGCGGTGATAGACGCACTGTGGCGGGAGGAGCTATTGTTCACTGACATTGAAACAGCCTATGGCGAAACATTTGACCATGCCCGATTATTTCCGCTGCTGGAACCGGATAACACCCTTGGCTGGCAGCAAAGCTCGGACATCGAAAAAGATGACGCCGTCATGAAACCGGCCCACCACCCTTTTAAGCCCACCGGTGGCGTTAAATTGTTACGCGGCAACCTGGGTGAAGCCATCATCAAAGTATCCTCCCTGGATGAAAGCAAAGCGCAAAATGTCACGGCACCCGCCATCGTTTTTGAATCACAAATTGACATTATGGAGCAATTCAAAAAGGGTCAATTGAATAAGGATTTCATCGCCGTACTGCCAGGCCAGGGGCCCGCCGCCAACGGTATGCCTGAACTCCACAAACTGACGCCGCCTCTGACCTCTTTACAAAACCAGGGCTTCCGTGTTGCACTGGTGACCGATGGCAGAATGTCGGGCGCCTCGGGAAAGTTTCCCGCTGCGATCCACCTCACGCCCGAAGCCGTCAAAGGCGGGCCCATCGGCAAGATCCAAACCGGAGACATAATCAGGCTGGATTGGTCCAATGACCAACTCGTTCTTGAGGTGGATTCTGCTACGCTGGATAAGCGGCCGCAATACTGTGCCCAGCATGAAACACCATCCCTGGGCAGAGCACTGTTTAAAAACGCACGAAAAAATTCAAGCCCGGCCAATCAAGGGGCCAGCTTTATTCTCTAGGAGCACATTTTTAGGAGCACATTGTGACTATCAGCTTTCAGGAACTGGCCAGCGCCGGCAAATCCATTGTTCCCGTCATTGCGCTGCCTTCTTTGGACTGTGCACAACCATTGGCTGATACATTGAGCAGCTGCGGCTTTCACGTATTGGAGATCACCCTGCGTACCGATTGCGCGCTGGAAGCGATCAAACTCTTATCCGACACCAGGCCGGATTTGGTGATCGGCGCGGGCACCGTCAAAAACAGCGGGCAATTAACTCAGGCTATCGCTGCAGGCGCCCAGTTTGTGGTCAGCCCGGGCACCGACGCTGTTATGATTGAACAAGCCAATAACCAGGGCGTTGCCCTGGTGCCCGGCGTCATGACCCCCAGCGAGATCATGATTGCGGAAAATCATGGTTTGGACACCGTAAAACTGTTTCCTGCGGCACTGGCCGGTGGCACCGACTTTATTTCCGCCATGAGCGCAATCTTCCCCACCATAAAGTTCTTTCCGACCGGTGGCGTATCGGAAGACAACGTCAATCAATACTTGTCGCTCCCCAATGTGGTGTGCGCAGGGGGCACCTGGTTAACCCCCAAAAGCCTGATGGAAAAAGGCCACTGGGACAAAATCCATGAAATCGCGCAGCGTTGCTAGACAGTACCGCATTAAAATGGTGGCGACCGGCAAACTCATCAACAAACATGACAATCCGCCACCCCAATGGCCACTGCGCTGATCCTCAAAACCAGCAGAAACCGGCAAAGTGCGCCTTGTATCAGGACAAACTCAGTTCAACCCATTGATTTTTACGTGATTTTAATCTCTGTAACGCTTTTTTGGATGAATTCTTTTCAATATTTGGGTAGTCTACCCCGCACTTTAGGGGCAACTCCCATTTTTGACTCAGTACCTTTTCCGTTTTATCCAATAACCTTTTAAAATCGACAGAGTTAGTTTTTGGGGGTACGGGCGGAAAAAATGACCACAGGGTCAACCGCATAAAAACACGCGAGGTAGTTATGACGACAGAGAACAACAAGCCTTCATTAGAGCAATGGCAGGAACTGGCCACAAAAGAGCGCAAGGGCCGCTCCCCTGATGAGTTGATCTGGGAAACCCCGGAAGGCATCGACGTCAAACCTCTCTACACCGCCGCAGATACTGCCAACCTGGAAAACGCCAATACCCTGCCCGGCTTTGCCCCCTTCGTCCGCGGCCCCAAAGCTACCATGTATGCCGGCCGCCCCTGGACCATTCGCCAGTACGCAGGCTTCTCCACTGCCGAAGAATCCAATGCCTTCTATCGCAAGAATCTGGCAGCCGGCCAACAAGGTGCCTCCGTTGCATTCGACCTGGCCACCCATCGCGGTTATGACTCCGACCACCCTCGGGTTACCGGTGACGTGGGCAAGGCCGGTGTCGCCATCGACTCGGTGGAAGACATGAAAATTCTGTTTGACGGCATCCCGCTGGACCAGGTTTCAGTTTCCATGACCATGAATGGCGCGGTATTGCCGGTACTGGCCATGTACATAGTGGCGGCAGAAGAACAGGGTGTCAGTCAGGATAAGCTGTCAGGCACCATTCAGAATGACATTTTGAAAGAGTTCATGGTGCGCAACACCTATATTTATCCACCGGAAGGCTCCATGCGCATCATCGGCGACATCATTGGCTACACCTCCGCCAATATGCCCAAGTACAATTCCATCTCCATTTCCGGCTACCACATCCAGGAAGCCGGTGCAGACGCGGCCCTGGAGCTGGCCTACACACTGGCAGATGGCAAGGAATACATCGAAACCGCCCTCAAAACCGGGTTGGACATCGATCAGTTTGCACCACGTCTGTCTTTCTTTTTCGGCATCGGCATGAACTTCTATATGGAAATTGCCAAGCTGCGCGCAGCACGCCTGCTGTGGGACCGGATTGTAAGCGAATACAATCCGCAGAAGCCCACCTCCCGCATGCTGCGCACCCACTGCCAGACCTCCGGCTGGTCTCTGACCGAGCAGGATCCCTACAACAACGTGGTGCGCACGACCATTGAAGCCATGGCGGCCGTTTTCGGCGGTACCCAATCTCTGCATACCAATGCATTTGATGAGGCCATCGCCCTGCCAACGGAGTTTTCCGCCCGGATTGCCCGCAATACCCAGATCATCGTGCAGGAAGAAACCGGCATCACCAAAGTGGTAGACCCCTGGGGCGGCTCCTACATGATGGAGTCCCTGACTCAGGAAATAGCCGACAAAGCCTGGGCCATCATCCAGGACATTCAAACCAAGGGCGGCATGGCAAAAGCCATTGAACAAGGTGAACCCAAACTGCGCATTGAAGAGGCCGCGGCACGCAAGCAGGCACGAATTGACCGTGGCGAAGACGTTATCGTGGGCGTTAACAAGTATATCCTGGAAAACGAAGATCCCGTGGACGTGCTGGACATCGACAACAGCAGGGTACGGGAGCAGCAGGTGGCCCGCCTGCAATCCATTCGCGGCAGCCGCGACCAGGCCGCGTGTGACGCAGCACTTGCTGAATTGACCCAATGGGCTGAATCAGGTGCAGGTAACGGCCTGGATCTGGCAGTGAAAGCCGCCCGCCAGCGCGCAACCGTGGGTGAGATCAGTGACGCCATTGAAAAAGTCTGGGGACGCTACAACGCCAGCGCCAAAACCGTGTCCGGAGTCTATGGCAGCTCTTACGAAACCGACAGTGACTGGCAGCAAATGCGCCAGGAAATTGAATCCTTCGAGCAATCCCACGGCCGGCGGCCGCGCATGCTGGTGGCAAAAATGGGTCAGGACGGCCATGACCGCGGTGCTAAAGTGATCGCCACCGCCTTTGCCGACGTTGGCTTTGACATCGATCTCTCCCCGCTGTTTTCGACCCCGGAAGAAGTTGCCAAGCAAGCGGTGGAAAATGACGTGCATGTCATCGGCGTATCCTCACAGGCCGCCGGCCACAAAACCCTGGTGCCCGATTTGATTGCGGCGCTGAAAAACGAAGATGCCAGTGACATCATCGTGGTGGTGGGCGGCGTGATTCCCCGCCAGGATTATGATTTCCTGTATCAGGCCGGTGTGAAAGGCATCTTTGGTCCAGGCACCAAAATTCCGGTTTCTGCCCGTAAGGTACTGGACGAGATCAACCAGGTTGCCTGAACTCAAAATGTCTATTGATATCACCACGCTTTTGCAGGGGAACCGGCGTTCCCTGGCAAAAGCCATCACGCTGACCGAAAGCAAACTGGAGCGTCATCGCGATGAAGCGCAGGCGCTCCTGGAGCAGATTCTTCCCCACACCGGCAAGAGCATCCGGATTGGAATCACCGGCATTCCCGGTGTGGGCAAGTCCACTTTCATCGAGGCCTTTGGGCTGCACCTGATCCGGCAGGGGCACAAAGTAGCGGTGCTTGCCGTGGACCCAAGCTCGCCCATCACCGGTGGCAGCATTCTGGGTGACAAAACCCGCATGGAGGTCTTGTCGCAACAGGCGAACGCCTTTATACGCCCTTCCCCCAGCGGGGGCGCTCTAGGTGGGGTGGCCCAGAAAACCCGGGAAGCCATGCTGTTGTGCGAAGCAGCCGGTTACGATGTCATTCTGGTGGAAACCGTAGGCGTTGGACAATCTGAATACGAAGTTGCCGGCATGGTGGACTTCTTTCTGGTGCTGATGCTGCCCAATGCCGGGGATGAGCTGCAGGGTATCAAGAAAGGCATCCTGGAACTGGCCGACGGTATTGCCGTCAACAAGGCCGACGGCAGCAACCGTCAGCTGGCACAACAAACCCAACGTCATTATCAAAATGCCCTGGGCATACTCCAGCACAACCACTTCTGGCACCCGGAAGTGGTGCTGTGCTCCGCCCTCGAAAACGGCAATATTGACAGCATTTGGCAGATGATAATGAATTTTAAGGGAAAATCGCAGGAAATTGGCCATTTTTCCAAAAACAGGGCCATTCAGAATAAGGAATGGATGTGGCGCCTTGTTCATGAATTAATCGATCGCCGACTCAAGCAAAGCCCCAGCGCGCGGGTGCTGTGCGAAGACATGCAGCAAAAAGTCACCGACGGTGAAACCACACCTTACATTGCCGCTCACAGGATTGTAGAATCTCTCTAAACCATTAAGGCCAAATATTGCCTGTCGCAATTTACCGCCTTAATGGGATACAATCAGATTACTTATCAATCACATAAATCACAAAAACCGTGAAATTTTTACATTGTTTCCAACCCAGAAAGTAGTTCAAAATATGAACTAATTGGGGCAATGGTTTTGGATGGGCAATTCAATGATGAGTGACAAAGATCAACGGAACAGACCGACTTCAAATGTCTCTGCCACGATGCCTACGCTCATCAAGCAGGTAAAGGAAAACGCGTTCTCCATTTTATCCAACAACTTCAGCCAGTTCTTCAGCAGCTGCGACGACCTGTTCTTCGACCTGGCCTCCAAAGCCGGTACCAATAACGAGCAAAACCTTTACTTTGATTCCATGCGCGAAGTGCGCATCAAAAAGCCCGAAGTGTGGAACATATTCAAGGCCCGTTACGAAGAAAACTTTCGCGCACTCACCAAAGGCCGTATTAGTGGCCGCACCGAATCTTCCCAACGCAGCACAGACGATAGCTTCAGCCTGGAATCGATCCAGCTTGTGGGCAAGGATGACATGGAGCAGGATGTGGCGGTTACCGGCATCGTCAACCGGGCACGCATTGAGAATCAGGAACTACTGTATCAGCTGAATTGCCGTTTCGATTATCTGATGCCGGACGTGCGGGTCAATGAAACCAACAACCCCCTCGACCCGGCCCAGATCTGCGCAGCGGTGACCGAATCCCTGAAAGCACTGGATCTGGATATCAAGTGCAAAGTCATCTTACTCAAGCACCTGGACCGCACCGTTATTGTGGAGCTTCGCAATATCTACTCCCTGGTCAATGATCTGATGGTGAGTGCCGGCGTACTGCCGCAAATTCGATTTGATGTACGCAAAAATAAAAACGCGACGGGCACGGCAGCAGCCGCTGCTGCTGCGCAGGGTTATGAACAGGGGCAGCCGGAAGCAGCCTATGGAGCCGAAACTGCTGCACAATCACCCGGTGTTGCAGGTGTGGCAGGCACCGCAATGGGGGCTGGAATGCCCATGGGCAGCTCCGGTGTAACGCTTGGCCAGGTCCTGGGGATCTTCAACCAACTGCGCTCCAGTGGCATTTCGGTACCGGGGGGGATATCCCGCCCGGTGAGCGGTAACTCAACCCCGATTTCCCAACAGAGCCTGCTGGAATCGCTCACCGCCATGCAGCTGTCCAGTGAATATCTGCAGTCCCCACAGAGTTTTGACGTTCGCAATGTGGTCGCCCAGATATTGGACGAAAACAAGAAAACGGGGAAAGAGGATGCACTGGATGAATCGGACGAGGACATCATCAACCTGGTTGCGATGTTCTTCGACTTCGTTCTGGATGATCGCAACCTGCCTGTGCCCTTCCAGGCTTTGATCAGCCGGCTGCAGATCCCGATTTTGAAAGTTGCGCTGAAAGACAAACACTTCTTTACCCACAGCGATCACCCTGCCCGCCGCTTCATTAATGAGATCGCCACGTCCGCCGTCGGTTGGGATGAAAGCAGCGAATCCCAGCAGGACAAGCTCTATAAAGAAGTGAACCGCCTGGTTCACGACATCATTGAGAACTTTACCGGAGACGTCGGCATTTTCGAGAAGGCCCTGGCCTCTTTTCAAACTGCCACCAAGCTTGACCAGAATAAGGCCAATGTCCTGGAGAAACGAACCCAGGAAGCAGCCCAGGGCAAAGCCAAAGCTGAACATGCCCGGGAACAAGCCAACACGACCATATACAGTCGCCTGAAAGACTGTCAACTGCCCGGCTACGTTATCGACTTCATCGTCAAAGATTGGCAGAAAGTCTTGCTTTATGTACACCTGAAGCAAGGGGTGGAAAGCACTGAGTGGCTTGAAGCAAAGCAAGTGGTGGATCAATTGGTGTGGGCCTTACGCCCGCACTCTGATGAACGTTCGCTACGCCGACTTGATAAGATCAAGGACGAGCTGCTGCGTAAAATATCCCATGGCCTCGAGGCCATCAACCACTCCCGGGAAAGTATCCTCAATACGCTCAGCGTCATTGAACAGACATTCGAACAGGTCATCACTCAACAGCTCGACGCTGAAACGTTGTCATCACTGAAACCTGCACACTTGGCCGCGCTGGGTCAGGCCGGTGAGATGCAAAGCGAAAACTGGGACAACATGACCGCGGTGCAACGCCAGCAATTGAAAATCCAGGCAGCGGCCAAAGAATTCGTAACCAAAGCCACCAGAATCCGCCCCGGTACCTGGGTTGATTACTCCCCTCCCAACAGCGCCAAGACTTTTCGCTGCAAGTTGGCAATGGTAACCGACCCCGGCGAGACTTATGTATTTGTGAACCGGTTCGGCTTGCGTGTATTCGATAAGAAACTCAACGAATTTGCCGGGGATATGCAACGTGGCTATGTCAAGATTCTGGAGAACGGGGTGTTGTTTGAAAGGGCCATGGGTAATATTTCCGACAAGCTAAAAAAACTGGCAGGCTAAAACCATCATAAGCTCTCCTTGATGCTACTCGAGAACGTTACCTTCACCAGCTATTTGGGTGGCTCGCTTTTGCTTGGAGCCCTTACCCTAATTTCCATTTTTCTGTGGCTGAAGCGTCACATTACCTTTTCACTGATGTTTGCCTCTTTAATATCAGTGACCTGGTGCTCCATATTGGCCTGGGATTCCTATTCTCCCAGCCTGACCGTACAGCAACTGATCCTCTGCGAAACCTTGCGTTTTGGCAGCTGGATATTCGGAATCCTGCAACAACTCAAATACAGCAACCAAAACCGGAAAGTGCAAAGGGGCCCCTTCCTGCTGTTGCACATCCTCTGGATATTGGCGGGCATTGTTTTTGTCATCATCCTGCCGACACTCATCGACAACAAGAATCAGGCCTACAAGCTTTATGTCTGGTCAAGCCTCTTGCTCACTATTCTTTGTATTGTCGCGGTGGAACAACTGTTTCGCAACTCACCCCACAACCGTATCAACAAAGTCTACAGCCTTGGATTAGCGGGAATCCTGCTTTACGACCTCTATCTATTCTCCTATGCATTGCTGTTTGGCCAGCTGGATGCGGAAATCTGGCGAGCTCGCGGCGCCGTCAATGGCGCCTCCGCCATATTCCTCTCCTTCGCGTTGTTGGCGGTAAGCTCCCAGAACTACCCCCAGCAAAACCGAGTCACCATCTCCAGGCCAATGGCGTTCTATACCACCGGATTAACCACGGCAGGCTTTTTTCTGGCACTGATGGCCGCTGGAGGCTATTACATCAAACTGTACGGCGGCGACTGGGGAACAGTGATCCAGGTTACCCTCATATTCAGTGCTTTGATCAGCATTGCCGTCATGTTCCTTTCGGAATCCGCCCGGGCCAATCTCAGCGTATACATTGACAAGCATTTTTTCGTACACAAATACGATTATCGATCCCAGTGGCTAAGCCTGATCCACCATCTGACCTCATCCCCTGAAGACAACGAAGATCCCCATCAAAAAGCGCTGAAGGCGATCATGGACGTGGTTAAATGCAGCGGCGGTATGCTGTGGATGGACAACCAGTTTGGCCGCTTCATTCCCATTGCAACACTGAATATGAACTTTCCCCGCCAGGAATGCGAAGAGCCATCTGGCAGCGAATTCTGCACTATCCTGCGTGAGCAGGAATGGGTGTTTTCACCTTCTGCCGCCTCTGACCATGAGCTCAGTAATTTCAATGAATACCTGCCTGAATGGAGCAAGGAAATTGGCGATCTATGGCTGATCATCCCCATGCTGGTGGACAGCGAGCTGATTGGCTTCGTCTTATTGAGCAGCCCGCCTACTGAGTTTGCCTTGACCTGGGAAGATCTCGACCTGTTCAAAACCGTGGGCCGGGAAGTAGCCAACTACGTATCCCGCAACGAAGCGGCTGAGCTGCTGGCCCAATCCAAACAATTTGACGCCTATAACAAACTGTCCGCATTTGTAATGCATGATCTTAAAAATCTGATCGCACAACAGGCTCTGGTTGTGGAAAATGCTGCCAAGCACAAGGAAAACCCGGATTTTATCGATGACATGATCCGAACAATCGACAACTCTGTACAAAGAATGAGCAACCTCCTGAAGAAGCTTCAGCAAACCCAACCGTCCTCAGGCCGGCCGCTGGAACTGAAAAACATCATCGTTAACTCAGTTAAAAAATGTCAGGATAGAATGCCGCCACCAACATTGAGAATCATAGAAGATTCCCTTAAAGTTGTTGCCGATGAAGATAATTTGGAAATGATCGTTACCCACATTATCAAGAATGCCCAGGAAGCAACAGCATCCGATGGCTATGTTGATGTGACGCTACGATCAGAGGACGGCAACCAGGCGATAATTGAAGTGGAAGACAACGGTTGCGGCATGGACAGCGACTTCCTCAAGAACCGCCTTTTCAGACCATTTGATACCACCAAATCCGGCAAGGGTATGGGCATTGGCGTGTATCAAACCCGGGAATTTATTCGTAATTTGGGAGGCGATGTTCTGGTAAAAAGTGAACCCGGCGTCGGTACCACTTTCACCATTCGCATCCCCATGGATACCGGGGACCATAATTCTACAGCACAAGTTGAACAAGTATGACCGAGAACAAACCGGTACTGCTCATCGTTGAAGATGATTTGGGACTACAAAGCCAACTCAGGTGGCATTTTGACAAGTACGAAGTGGTGGTTGCACCTGACCGAAACAGTGCCATAGCTGCGATCCGCATGCATGAACCCGCCGTAGTGCTCCAGGACCTGGGGCTACCTCCCGATGAAGAGGGTGTGGAAGAAGGGTTCGCAACCATTCAGGAAACCCTGCGCATAGCACCAAACACCAAAATTATTGTGGTCACCGGTTACCACGACTACTCAAATGCTCTGCGCGCGGTGGCGATGGGGGCATACGATTTCTATCAAAAGCCGGTGAATACCGATACCCTGGATTTAATTGTCCAGCGTGCCTACCAGATGTGGGAGCTGGAACAGGAAAACAGAAGACTGCAGGATAACAGCCAAAATGCGCTTCCCGGGGTTATCGCCAGCGACGATCGCATGGCATCGATCTGCAGGATTATTGAAAAAATCGCCCCTACCGATGTCACCTGTCTGATTCTGGGTGAATCTGGTACGGGTAAAGAAGTAATTGCCCGTGCCGTCCACACCTTGAGTTCACGCAATGATAAACGTTTCGTTGCCATCAACTGTGCCGCGGTCCCTGAGAACCTCATGGAAAGCGAATTGTTCGGCTATGAAAAAGGCGCCTTTACCGGAGCAACCAAAAGGACCCTGGGCAAAGTGGAGGTGGCCAGCGGAGGCACACTGTTTCTGGACGAGATCGGCGATATGCCCCTGGCTTTACAAGCAAAGCTACTGCGCTTTCTACAGGAGCGTGTAGTGGAACGGCTCGGAGGTCGGGAAGAGATCCCGGTGGATGTTCGAGTGGTCTGCGCCACCAATAAAAACCTGGAGCAAATGGTAGCAGAAGGAACATTTCGTGAAGATCTATTCTACCGCATCAGTGAAATGGTAATTGATTTGCCACCGTTGCGGGACCGTGGCGGAGACAAAGCTCTACTTGCCCGTCACTTGCTTGCAAAATTCTGCGATCAGCTGAACAAGAATATCAAGGGCTTTACTCCCGAAGCGATTACCGCTATCGAGGGTTATGAATGGCCGGGTAATATTCGGGAAATGGAGAACAAATTAAAACGCGCCGTCATAATGTGTGATCAGAAAAATGTTGGATTGCTGGACCTTGGCTTGCCACAGCATGACGACTTGTCCCTCAATCTTCGCACCGTGAGGCAGGAGGCTGAAAAAGCCGCTATCATCCGTGCCATTAACATGTCAGATGGAAACATTTCTGCCGCCGCAAAACTGCTGGGCGTCACCCGGCCCACGCTATATGACCTAATTAAAAAATACGGGATTCATATCCAAGAAATCTGAGTTCGGGATACTGTAATGAACATTATGAACAAAGCAGCTTTTTTCTGTTTACTGATGCTAACTATTTCTGCCTGTTCCGATAACGAAGAGCAGCAGCAGACGAATAAATCGGCGGAGTATCTGGCCCGGGCTGAGAGCTACTTCAACCAGGGCCAATACAAAGTTGCCATTATTGAAATAAAAAATTCCCTGCAGGCCGATAACAACAATATCGAAGCCTATAACTTGCTGGCTAGCACTTATTTTGAGCAAGGCAAACACCGTCAGTCGATTGCCCTGTTAAATACCCTTCCCGAAAAAAACAGTGAATCCACTTTGCTGCTTGCCAAAAACTATATAATCCTGGGTAAGGCCAAATCAACACTGGAAACCCTACAGGCCGCCTTTGATAAAGGCCAGCTGAATGATAATTTCGAAGCGAAGTTCATTGAAATCAAAGCGTTGGTTATATTGAACGAGATCAGCGCATCGCAAAAAAGAATGAAAACCCTGCATTCCCTTGCCCAGACCTCGGAACAGCAATCCGACGCAGCCCTCGCACAGGCAATGATCTATGCCAAAAGCAACAAACGGACACAACAGCTGACTGAGCTGGAGAAAGCATTAAAGCTTAATGAGAACAATATTGAAGCGCTGTTAATGCTTGCACGATACAAGTTCAACAATGACGACCTGGAAGCCGCCGAAGATTATCTCTCTCAAGCCCTTTTTACCCTACCCTCAACCGACAGTATGACACTGCAAAGGCTGCAGGTATTAAGAGCCATGGTAGCCACCCTATCTAAACAAGGCAGGTCATCTGAAGCCATGATCTACTCTAAGCTGATAGCGGAAGCCAATCCACGGGCGCAGGAACTTGAGGCCGAATTCCAGGAGGCAGTGGACGCAATAAAAGCCGGTGACATCACCACAGCAAGCACCATTTTGGAAAACCTGTACAGCAGCAACCCCAATCAAACCATGGGTGCCATGTTGGGAATGATCAAATATTCAAAGGGCGACTTTCGGGCCGCCTCCGAACTGTTTGGAAATTCTATCGATCCTGAAACAGCTTCCGATCAGGCCCTACTTGCCTACGCCGCAACTGAACTTCAGATGCGCAACCCCGAACAGGCAATCCAGGCCATCGAATCCAATATTCGCGAGAAGGCCGATAGCCCTAAACTGCTGTCATTGTATGGACTGGCATTACTCTTTAACGGCGACACCCAGAAAGCCATCGAAGTGATGAAAGCGGCGCTGGACCTTGCGCCTGACATGAGTAAAACACGCCTGGCACTGGCAGACGCCCTCAACCGTACCGGTGACAAGCAAGAGGCGCTGAAGGAACTGGAGCAAGCTTTTCAATATGCGCCTGACGATATCACCATCCAGGCCAGACTCCTTAGCCACTACGAAGTCTTGAAAGAAACCGCCAAGATCAATAGCCTTGTTGACAAACTGTCGACCAGCAAGAATCCTCAAAGCCGCGCGCTGGCTGGTTTAACCCTGCTCAATTCCGAACCTGACAGAGCCAGGCAAATCATTGATGATGCTTATAGTGCACTCCCCACCAACAACTACACGATAAATGCAAAGTTGATCGAGTCTATCAAGCGTAATTCACCAGCAGACATTATCCGTTATTCGAACGAATTGCTTGAGCAAGAACCAAACCATATTTTTGCCCTGAGCAGCGCCGCTTCGGTGAAAGCAAAGACAGGCGGTGATTCGGGAGCACTCAGTTACTTAACCGAAAAGGCTGAAGAATCCGTAAACAGCTGGGCACCTGATTATCTCATGAGTCGTCATTACGCTCGAAATTTCAATTTCGATAAAGCAATTGTTCATGGGGAGGCGGCCTTAACCCGCTCTACCTTCAACCAAACTATCAGCCGCTATATGGTTGAACTCTATAAATCTGCAGCTACTGACAGACTGCGCTCGGGCAAGCCCGGGGACGCCAAGAAGCTGTTAATGGACGCCTTGCAAGTTTCCCCTGCCGATGCCTCTGTATTTCATTTGTTGGTGGGCGTGGAGTTAACAGAGGATAATTTAACGCAAGCGAAGAAGATTGCTGCACAAGCCGATAGCGAATCGCAGGATCCATACGTAAGCCATCTGATCAGTGGCGACATCAAGAAACATGAAAACTTGATTGAAGAAGCCATACTGCATTATCTGGATGCCTGGAGAATGAGACCAAGTGATCAGCTTGCGAAGTTGATTTGGTCAAACCTGTCTGATGAGACCAGTGTCAAACGCATGGAATTCTTGGACGAGTGGGAGAAGCAAATCCCCGGCAGCTATGAAGCATCTACATTGCGGGCAATCCGCTATCAACAAACAAACCAGAACGATCGGGCGCTGGCCCAATATAAGAAATCTCTTGAACTGAATCCCAACCAACCCATAGCGCTTAACAATCTGGCTTGGCTTTTATACGAAAACAGCAAGATGAATGAAGCTATGTTTTATGCGGAAAAAGCAAAATCACTTACCCCGGAGAACCCGGCCATTTTGGATACGTACGCCCTGGTTGCTCATAAGAGCGGTAAGCTGGATGAGGCCAAAGCTGCCATATCCAAGGCACATCAATTGGCTCCGGATAACGCAGATATCCAGAAACACTACGACGATATACTTGGTCGGTAATTTTAGAGCGGTGCGGCCACATTCAAAGGGCCGCACCGGTGGAAGAATTTTCTAGAAGGTATAATTGGCTTCCGCCCGCACAGAATATACTTCATATTCCTCAATTTCAGTGGGTGCTCGACGGGTTTGCGCTTCCAACATCCCCGTCACCTGAAAGCGCCTGGAGTAGGCTTTCGACAATGAAAAATTGTAGACGTTTTCATAGTCTACTTCTGAAAACTCGCTACCATCGGCATAGTCAGTCCGAACAAACGAGTAGGTAATATTCGAGCTAAGGGACTGGCTTATGGCTCTGGTGTAGTTCAAATCCACACCATCACGATCCGTATCCAAAACGGAATCATATAGGTCGTCAGAATCCCGGTAAACCACAACACCAAATTGATCACGGCCGGATAAAATATAGTTGTAACGTGCCTCTGCGCGCTTCCTTACCGTCAACGACCTGACATCGGTATTAATATCAATAGGGCCTTGCCCACCGGTAAAATCCCCACCGGACAAACCAACGGTGGTATCCGTTATGTCTCTTAGAACGTTTACGCTCAAATCACTGTTCACAAACGCCCAGGAAAAGTCGAACGTGTACGATGTGCCTTTGGTTGACCGACCGGTGGGCGGATTTACGGACCGTTTACCCACATCCAGGCTGACAGCACCATTTGCAAGCTGCCGGGCGTAGTTAACCTGACACACTACCGTTTCATAATCTGCATCGTCTTCGGTGAAATCAACTTTCTCACCAGAACAGGTCATCCCTCCATTGGTTCTACGGCTAAAGGCATGGCTCCAGGAAAGATCCACCGACCCCCGATTACTATTATTAATCTCAGATTCCCGAAATCGGACAATGGATACATTGCCATTTACGGAAACCTGATTCCGCCCTGTATTCACAACGAAATAATCGAGCCCGGTTTGAGCCGAATTACGCTGGTCACGGTTATCAGGATTATCCGGGGTGAGGCTATCACGCAGAGTAATGGAGGACGCTATCTCAGAATTCCACGACAACCTTCTGGGCAAAAGCGGAATCACAAACGTGCCTGTACCTTCCATGTAATTGGCATTGTCAAAACTGTCTCTTAGATAGTTCTCGTGGGAGAAGCTGTATTCCAGGGCAATATCATTTACTTCCTGAATGCTTTGAAGACTTAAATCCAGCGATAGTTCTGAAACCAGATCATGCCGCCGGTCAATGCTGCTGTAAAAAACGTTATCGATCCATTCCCCTGACACGCCTACCGATACCTGGCTATCCATCGCACTGTAACCATCCGCGCCTACCGATAGCAGACACAGCGCAGCCACATTCCCCAGTTTAGTTTTGAGTGACATTCCGCCAACCTTTAGAAAATCAATTATTAAAAATAAGGCCTGCTAATTTTTCTTTCCCAATTGCCTCCACCGCTGACACCAGCTGCCCCTCTGAAACTTTGCCATACGGTACGACCAATACACAGAAATCACTAAAAGCAGTCAATATACGGGCCTCAGCCCAGAGGCCAATGGGTGGCACATCAAGAATAATAAAACGATCTGGATAACGCTCTTTCAGATCCCCAACAAACTGCTTCATGCGCTCCGATGAAAAGTATTCTGCACCCACTTCCACATGAGTCCCCGCCGGAATTACCCTAAGCCTGGGGATACCGGTGGCATAAATGATGTCGTTAATATCCAGGTGCTCTTCAGCCAAATAATCCGTAAGCCCATAATCAGGCTCAACATCCAACAACGAACTGAGGCTGGAGTCATACAGATTACAATCTATCAGCAACGCAGTTTTGGTTTTATCCAAAGCAAGCACTGCCCCCAGATTGGTGGCAATAAAACTGTTCCCTGCCTTGGCCGTCAGCGACGTAACCATGACCACGAAATTGCCACCCTTTGACATCTTCACCAATTGGGTTCTGATTTCACGAAAGGTATTCAGAACCTCTTTATTGGGCATACTGGCATTGATGATCTTTCGCGCCGTCAGCTCATCCGGTGTCATATGGCCCAATTCAGCCATATTACTGATACGGGAGCTGTTCGCGGGCCTTTTCAGATCGATGACCTGGGATTTGACCTGCTTGTTACCGGATTTTGAATCATTATCCATCAAAACACTCCAGCTCGATGCGCAAATGCAATTGACAAGTAAACGACCATGACCAGTACGATAAATATACTTAGTAGTATGACATCACTTCTCAATATCCGTTTACCCAGGGGTGTGGTCATATGAGGCACAACCCCCAGCACTCTTACCCCCGTAATGCGTTCCAGAGAATCAGCAAATCGTATGCGCGGATCCACATAGACATATACGACCAACAAGCCCAAAGGAATCAATGCGCCAAGCAGAGGGCCGGCTAACACAAAATGCAAAAACCTGAAACCATCAGGTTGAATCGGGAAACTGGCGGGCTCCTGAATTCGGAAGGAAACCCCCTGGCCTTCAATGTCGAGCGTCATTGAAAGTCGAGCACGCTCCTTACGCTCCAGCATGTCTTCATAGATTGACCGTGTGACATTGTAATCCCTGGTCAACTCGGCCAGGTCCGCCTGCCTTTCCGCTATGCGTTCCAAACGGTCACGCTCTTCCTGCAACTCAGCGTTTTGCCTTTCCAGGCGCCGCCGCCGCGCATTCAAATCCACCTTTTCGGTAGCAATTAAACGTCTTAACTCTTCATACAAGGGGTTTACGTTATTTTCTGAACTGGAATTGGAACCACTGACGGTCACCAGCGCAGACCCTTCAGAGTTTTGTATGGCCGCCTTAAGGTCGACGATCTGTTGCTTCAGGGCAACCACATCGGGATAGTCTTCTGTATAGGTAAGCAACAGGGTGTCTAACCTGCTTTGTGCATCAGACAACCGGCTGCGCAACTCTTCATTGCGGAATCGGTTTTCTACAAATTGCGTCTCACTTACCAGCTCACGCTCAAGAGAATTAATTCGGGTCAGAGATTCTTCAATTTCAATTTCAATCGTTTCAATTTCATTTTCGATGGCAATGATTCGGGTCCGCGCTTCTCCCTCTGTACCGTCATAGTTATCAGAGTTGAATTCTTTCAGGCTCTGCTCCGCGGCAACCAGTTGATCCTTGTAGTTTTTGGCTTGTTTATCAATAAACAGGTAGGCTTCCCTACTTTCTCTGCGTTTGGATTCCGCTGAATCCCTGATGAACAAATCGGTAACCTTGGACACAATGTTGTATACAACAGATGCGTCATTGCCACTGAACGAAATTTCAATCAGTCCGGGTCCGATGGCTCGTATAGACAAACGATTTCCAATTGATCGAGTGGTGTTTTCCACTTCAAGGG
The DNA here is from genome assembly GCA_002471665.1 of Gammaproteobacteria bacterium UBA7310. GTDB lineage: Bacteria > Pseudomonadota > Gammaproteobacteria > Pseudomonadales > Ketobacteraceae > Ketobacter. Next base: position 366,051 of record DKQK01000040.1, on the reverse strand, counting down.
CATTTTCAGGATTGGCAACCAGGTTCAGATCCTCGACGGCCTGACGCAACAAACGCGGCGAAGTGATGGCTTCACGAACATTTTTTATCTGATCTGATATTGACGTTGTGGCGGCCTGCCCCTGCAACAAAGGGCGAATAATATTCTGGCTATCTGCATAGATTTGAGTTCTGGCACTGAACTGCTTGGGAAATTGAGTGCCAACCAGCAACACCGCCAAAGAAACTATTGCGAACGATACGGCAACAATAGTCTTATGATTGATGGCTTCTCGTATTACAACTTTTACAAAGTTGATAATAAAGGATGCGTCAAGGTTGGCTTCACTCATATTCAATTCTCACACTAAAATAAACTTTCCGGAACCGTAATGATGTCTCCAGGCTGAATAGCGTAATTCGTTGTAATATCGCCTTTCTCCAAAATATCACGCAACTTTATTCGATAGGATTTGACGCCGGATTTGGTATTTCGGTAGAGCTGGGTATTATTGGCGTCTGCAAATTCCGTCACACCGCCCGTTACCAACACCAAGTCCATCACTGTCATGCCTTTGCTGTAAGCAATTGAAGTGGGAGCATTGACCGCTCCGGTAACCCGTACCCGCTGCAAGAACTCCGAACTCGATGCATTGGTAACGACTACCGTCACCTGTGGGTTCTTGACATAGTTTGCCAGCGCGGTACTGATCGATGCTGCCAATTCTTCCGGCGCCAACCCGGCTGCCTTAATATCACCAATCAGAGGCACTGAGATCTTTCCATCGGGGCGCACGGGAACCGTTACCGACAAATCCGGGTTCCGCCAGACAGACACATTCAATGCGTCTCCCTCTCCTATCTTATACACGTTGCCAGTAAGGACGACGGCGTCCTCCGGTTGAACTATTTTCTGATTGCCTGTGGTTCCACAACCAATCACCAGCGCGCTTAACAAGACAACCCAGAACAGCCTCATATATTTCCCCTTATTACCATTTTATCGAACCCCTTTACCCAACAATACCACCTCAACAGTCTGGATAAGTATCAGAATATCCAGCAACAAACTGTGATTTTTTGTGTAGTAAAGATCATATCTTAGCTTCTGTGCCGCATCCTCAACGGACGCTCCATACGGATACTTTAGCTGAGCCCATCCCATAAGCCCCGGCTTGACTCGATGACGCTCACCGTAGAAAGGCACCTGTTCCTTTAAATCCTTAACAAATTCAGGACGTTCCGGCCGAGGCCCCACAAAGCTCATGTCACCTTTAAGTACATTATAGATCTGGGGCAGCTCATCGAGGCGGGTATTACGAATAAAAGCACCCACCCGGGTAACCCGGTCGTCATTTTGCTTTGCCCACACGGCACCGTTCTTTTCGGCATCCGTACGCATGCTTCTGAATTTATACAGATCAAACAGTTTATCCTTGTGCCCTACCCTGGTTTGCTTGTACAACACCGGAGCACCGTCTTCCAGATACACCGCCAACGCGGTCAACAACATAAAGGGCCACGCCAACAGAATCAGCACCAGGCTTATCAAAATGTCGAACACACGCTTGGAGACATCCCTGGCACCAGAGTATTTGAAGCCATCCGAAAACAACATCCAGCTTGGATCCAGATTACTCAGTTCAATGCGCCCGATTTCCCGCTCACAGAATTCCAGCGCATTCATCACATCCACACCCGACAGCTTGCAATCAATGAGTTCGTCCAACGGCAGGTTGCCACCCCGGTCCCGGCGCCTCTCATCCAAAGACACAACGATCTCGTCAATCTTCTTGTGCTTACAGAATTCCACCAGGCTCACCGGGATATTTAATAACAGCTCTGGATCAAGTTCAGGATGCATGGATTCCTGCGCGCCAACCACCCCGACCACTTCCAGGTTGTGGCTCTTGCCACTTTGTTTGATGTCCTTAATTACCTCCAGCGCCTTGGCCCCATTACCCCAGATCAGGATTCTTCTGCGCAGTTGACTGGAGTCCACCAACAGGAAAAACACAGCCCTTACCAGCAGGCAAAGGGCAAGTGAGATGATGACTGCGAGGGTAAGCAGACCGCGGCCGAGCTGCAGGCTGGGAAAGATGTAATAGAGAATGGTCAGGCTGCCACATCCAAGCAGGAAAAAGGCCACGATAGAGCGCACTGCAACCCCGGAGAAACCTTCCCTTATCTTGGCCTCATAAACGCCCAACGCCAGGGTGCAGCAGAGCATGACCACGGCGTACAACGACGTCTTCAGGGCGGTTGGATCATCAAAGCTAAGAACAGAAACAGCCTCATTGGGAAATCTGAGCAAGTGCGCGCAGTAGACAGCGAGCACCAACACCCAATATTCAACCAGAGTAAGAACAACGTATTGAAATGGAATATAGTGGTTAAAGATGCGTATATGGAACACGCTAAACCCTTTTATAAACAAGCAGTTATCAATTGATGGGAGTATAGTGCAATTTTTCTTTCACTAACAGGCATGCGGCGCCGCTGAATGTTGGCAAATGGTAACACACGAACACGCTGATTCTGTGCAAAATTACCACCAATACTAGGGCATTATGCGTGTATCGTCATCCAACCAAACCTATTTGGCCTATTAACGGACTCGGCGCTTGAGTGGCATCATTTGCATTGAAACCAGCATATCTTCGGCTTTATTCATAACAGAAACATTACTGAAGGGCCCCACATTAACCCGGTACCACGCACTGTTGTTGGGGTCGCCATTGCTCACCGAATAGGATGCTTCCAAACCCATTTTACGCAGCTTTGCGGCCAGTGCCGCCGCCTCTGAACGGTCCCGCAGGGAGGCAGCCTGCAGAATATAGCGATACTCTGCCCGTTTGCGATCCTCTTCAGTCAAATAAATGCCACGCTGAACCGGAACACTCCAGGAGCTGGCCTGCAATGAATCATAGAATTCGTAGGACTCTTCCAGGTGCTGATCAACGCCTTGGGCACCTAAGGATTCCCTTTCAGACACACTTTGATCCAATGCAACCGGTTCCGTGGTTACAGAGGATACGGGCTCAGGCCCGGCCAAGAGGTTCTGCTCCGTGCTGGCGGCCTGCAAGTACTCGGTTTTCGCTGCCGCAATGGGATATTGGGTTTCCTCAAGAGTACCGGCTGCCCCGGGTGATCGGATCAACCAAACTCCGATGGCGGTGATCACCCCGAGCATCACCACCACAGGAAGACGCCTGTTCGATTTATGATCAGACAACGTCGAAGCAACCGCTCTAGCGGGCTCCCTGGGGGTTCTAGGTGCTGTCGCAAAATCGTGAATCATGGGAGTTAACATACCAGGCCAACAGATCGGCGGTCCGTGCGGCCGCCCTACTCTCTATTAAATAATAGCTTAATTAGAAAGCTGTACCGCAATTATTCCCACAAAATTAGAACCTTACAACAACAAATTGATAGACCTGTTAAAAAGTTGTCGTAATCTGGAATTTTTTTGCGCCAAAATACCATCACTGAGGCGGATCAATGCCCGGTATGGTTGTCCAATCCATTGAAAAATCACAAATTTGAAGCCTGCACATTGAATGTATCCGGCAACCTGTGAATAATTGCGGGCTGTTGAGACCACGTGACCCTTTTGGAGCACAAATAATGAACAAGTCTATATTTACTGGAATCGTCGTATTGGGCCTTGCGGCTTCTGCCGTGGCGCGCGCCCATACCCTGGACCTGAACCTCAATAACGACACGGTGGCGGTGGATTACACTACCCAGATCCAGAAGTCCGAGGTTAACATCGGAGCCGGCCTGCTGCACCACCAGGATAATGGTGACGTCTATTACGGCAGCTTTTTTGTGGCTGACAACGTAAACAAGCAAAGTGGTTTACTTGCCGGTATCGGTGGGCGCGCGTACTACGTTGACGCCGATCGATCCGATGATAACGGCACGGCGGTTGGCCTTGGCGGGTTCGTGAATTGGGACATTCCCACGGTGACCAATCTTAGCCTGCGGTCTGACCTTTATTACGCCCCGGATGTGCTGGCATTCGATGAGCTGGAAGGCTATATGGATTTCACCGCCCGTGTACAATACCGGCTCATCGAGCAAGCCTGGGTTTACCTGGGATACCGCTATGCGGAAGCAAAAACCGAATCCCCTGGCAAATCCAAGCTGGACGAAGGAGGCCACCTTGGGGTCATGATCTGGTTCTAATTCCAGAATGACGCAACCGCCAGGCCTCCACAGGTTACCGGCAAGCAAAGGAGACGCACTTCATCAGGTCTCCTTTGCTTCAGCCACAGAACCTGATGGTGGCCACTGCGAGCGGTAGAACCTGACCTCGTTGTTCTCCAAAGCCTCCTGATAATCTGGAAACGAGGTGGTATAAACTCTGTCGATATAACGAAATCGCTTATCCGGCATCGACTTAAGCCTCGAGTCCGCCACCAGAACATCGGCACAGACTCCCAACATCATGTCTAAAAATCTCAGGTTAGCGGCCTCATACAGAACATCGGATGCCACCACCAGATCCAGTGCACACTGGACTTCATCCAGGGAAGACACCACCTCCACATCCACCTGATTGAAGGCCGCGTTGAGTTGCGTCAGCTCACGGCAGGTGGCATCGATATCACAGGCAAACACCCGTTTCGCCCCCGCCATTTTCGCAGCAATCGCAACCACACCCGACCCGGCACCAAAGTCAGCAACAACCTTGTCACGTACATCCAACCTGCCTGCCAGGATTCGCCTGGCCATTGCCCTCCCACTGGCCCAACAAAAAATCCAGTAAGGGGGATCATCGCTCAATTTCTCTAGCTGATCCCCGGACAATAAACGGGGATCAAATCCAGGCTGAATGAGCAACAAATTCAACCCATTACACTCTGGCACAGCCTGAAAACCCAATTCGGCGCCAGGCAATCTCCCGTGTAGCATGCGATTAAAAGCAGCAACTTTTGTATCTGTAGAATCAGAACTCGACAATATCACTTACACTTCATTACCAAACAATTCGATGTTCAATGGACGCTTTCAGATCCAGATCTTACACTTATTTCTGTGTAAGTTTACCCGATGATGTTGTTATAGCCATGTCAAACCATACAATAAAAGTTGCTGGAATCCTTCTGGCCCTGCCTTTGGTTTCCGTCCCTGTGTTGTCGGCACCCACCGGCGGCAATGTTGTATCAGGCACAGCAACCATCGGCGTCGACCCCGGAGACCCCAACAGAACCGTAATCGACCAGAGCAGCCAGAATACCGCGATCAATTGGTCAAGTTTCAATATTGCCAACAATGAGTCCGTCCTGTTCAATCAGCCCAACGTGGATGCGATTGCACTGAACAGGGACTTTTCCGGCTCTCCCAGCCAGATCTTTGGCAGCCTTGACGCCAATGGCAATGTATTCATTATCAACACCGCCGGTGTACTGATCGGCGCAGGTGCCAGCATCAACGTAGGCGGCCTGCTACTCAGCGACCTGGACACCAGCAATGCCGACGCAGAGAATTTCGACAGCATTGCCAGCCAGCAGAACTGGTCATTGCCCTTTAGTGACCGGGATCTGCAGGCAGGTGGTATAGAAGTCTTGGGATCAATACAAACCACCGGGCAAAACGGCATCACCATGTCCGGCCAATATATTTATATAGAAGGCGATATCACCAGCATAGGTGCGGCCAACGACCCGGGAGGCAACATCAACTTTCTGGCTGGTGGCAGCACCGTTATGGTAACCGACCCAAACGGCCTGTACGGAGTGGAAATATCCGGCCCTGTTGCCAACCTTCTACCCGATCACGACTTGCTGTTTGAGATACCTGATTCCGCAAGCGGAGCAAGTGTTCTTGCAGTAAACGGCAATATAAAAATAGAAGTGGTCTATGAGGCAGGCCTGCCCATCGATCCCGGCTCCCCCGGCCTGGATCGCCCGGGTATCGCTTTCGATGTCCAATCCATATCCAGCATCGGTGATGGCGGCCAAGCCATCACCACAATTTCACGGGCTGTTAGATCCCCTCCCTCCCTGAGCGATGACGTCATAGATGAAGTGGATTCCACCATTACGGAAGGCCTGGTGGAAGAACCGGAGGAAACTGAAAGCACATTGTTGGGCGATGCCCCTCCATCCGGAAAAGGATCTCTGGACAACATCGTGGAAAGCTGTGTTCCCAAAAACCGCTCTGACAAAGACTGTATTCGACAAAACGCGATTAAACGTTATTTAGGTAAGCTCTTGATTGGCGGCAGCCTGCCGGACTGATCAGCTTTCACCGAAAATCTTGTAATTACTGCGCCCGGCATCTTTGGCCTGGTACAAGGCAATATCCGCGCTTTTCATAATGGACGAAACATTGTCATTACCGTCTGAAAGCGCAATGCCAATACTGGAAGAGATGGACAATTGCTTACCAGCAAGTATCAGGGGCTCGGCAAACTCCTTTAAAATAGCCTGCGCGGTGTCTTCAAGGTCTTTCTCTACAACACCCACCTGCAGCACGGTAAATTCATCACCACCCAAGCGAAAAGCAGTGGCGTTCGCCGGTAACGCGGCCTCGAGCCGTTTGGCAGCCGATTTAAGCAATAAATCACCGATATCATGCCCCAACTCATCATTAACCACTTTGAACTTATCCAGGTCCAGAAAAATAAGCCCCATCCTTTCACCGGAGCGACGCGCATTCTCCAAAGCAAATACCAGTCGCTCACTGAACATGCGACGATTAGCCAGCTTGGTCAGCGGGTCGTAATAGGCTAAACGGGTCAGCTCTTCTTTATCGGCTTCAATCTTGTTCAGCATGGAGTTAAATGCATTAATGGCATCCCCCACTTCATCCTTGTTGGTGGTGGAGGCACGTATGGAAAAGTTATTATGCTCAGTGATTTTATTGGCCACATCACCTAAATCCACAATGGGCTTATAGATTGCCCTCTGGAGACTTTGCGTCATGAGAAATGCTGTTATGAGAGACAGCCCCAGAATCCCGACACTCACCAACAGTTGGCTCTGCAGCCTACGGTCCAGATCGATCAGGCTGGTCCTCACCATTACGCTTCCAATGGCCAGCCCATTCAGATCAATGGACTGGTAAGCTTCAAGATAGCCTTCATAAAAATACTCGCCAGGTTCTCTGGGTTGATCAGGGCAGGCTGCCGTCACCTCGGAATTGCGTTGTACGCTGGCGAACACAATCCTGTTCATGTCATACATGCAGGCAAACTCAACGGATTCGCGAACCAGCAGCGATGTCAGGTTGTCTTTGGCTCGGGCCTGGTCACGAAAACTGAGGGCAGCAGCGCTGCGGGAGGCAATAACCCTGGCAAGAATCGACATTTCCTCGGCCAGAATCTCTTTCTGTTTGACACGGTCGAGAGTCAGCACACCTGCGCCAGTGAACAGTAGCCCGATTGTGCTGGTCAGAAGAACAACTACGATGAGCTTTGTTTTAATTTTTAGTTTTCTGAATTCCATCATCGCAATCTACAGCGCACCCGATGTTCAGCTGTTGCCAGCCTCCTTCCCCGATGACGTGATACACAAATAAACATTTGCCAATCGTCTTTTACTACTTTTTTTCAGAAAGAATATATACTTGCTGAGTATAAACAATTAATTCACTTTTTGCGGTATTTTAATTATCAGTCCGGTTGTTTTTCGGGTATCCCCCTTCACATCCCAAAAAACCTACGCAAATTTGGTAATTTGCTGCAAGTGGCTATTTTGCTTTTGCCTGGCACTGACACATCTATCAAGCTTTGGTGCGAACGGGCAGGCAGATTCAACCCTGCAAATCAATGAATCACCCTCCAGCCGCAATCCGGTTTCTGTGGCCATACCCAAAACGCCCGGCCGCAAACGCACTGATCACCTCGTGGATGGCAAGGCCCTGATCAAGAGAATTGAACTGAAAGGTAATGCCTTATTCCCACAATACGGTGTTACGCAAGAATATATAAGCAAAAAGCTTAACGAAGCCTACGCCGGTATGGACCCCTGGATGACCATTTCGGATATGCACAGCCTGGCGGATGCCATGACCATCGCCTATCACGAAAAAGGATTAACCTTTAATCAGGTATTCATCGTACCGAATGAAATCGAAGGCAATACGCTCACAGTCAACGTGCTTCCCGGTCGCATTACAGAGATACATCTTAAGAACAATAAGTTATATAGCGCCGAGCACATTAAAAAGCCGTTTACTCACTTGCTGGGCACAGTGGTTTATGAGCCCCACATTCAGGATGCGATGAAAAAAGCCAACATGATCGACGGTTTGAAAATTTTTGGCTTTTTCTCAATGGGTAAGCACCCAGGGCAGGTACGATTGAACCTTCATGTTGTCAGCGAACAGAAGCACCAGGCATCGGTTCGTGTGGATAATTTCGGGGTTAACAACACCGGGGTTTATAGAGTCGTTGGACAATACTCACAGAACAACCTCACCGGTAATGGCGATACTCTGTCGGCCACCCTGATATCGACAAATGAAATCGGCAATCTGTATGGTGTTGCAGGGTACAAACGTCCTACCCCTATCGACAATAGCTTTGCGGGATTCAGCGCCTACAGCAATCAGTTTGAAATCGTTGGGGATTTTCAGGAGCTGGGGTTAACGGGCCATCTTGAAGCTGTCTCAGGCTTCTATCAACTGGGTCTATTGAAAGAGGATAATGCTGCAGCATCCCTGTACAGCAACCTTGCCTTTAAAAATTCTGTTATCACCAGTAAAGAGTTCAAGGATGTGTTTGCGGAAAGCACACAATACATCACATTGAATACCCAGTTTAATGCTGCCGTCATCCCCAGTACCGGCACCAGCAAACAAGCCCTGGAGCTGGGCCTGACCCTGGGCAGCGTGACCGATACCGATGATGAGGCGCTGGAAGATACTATTTTGATTGCCAGAGTTCGATATCAGTATCAGCTCCGTTGGCAGGCGGGCAATCCAGCCGAGCACGTTACCAGTGCCGATCTGAAAATAAGCTACGCACCCGATAGCCTGCCCTCTGCCGAACGCTCCGTGATGACCGGGCCCTACGGTGTACGTGGTTATGAACCGGCACTTTTCAGCGCTGATTCGGTCTATAGTTTCAGCGTGCAGCATACGCTGGACTATTTGACTCCGTGCAATGGTTGCAAAGTATTGCCCTTTGCCTTTGCGGACTACGCTTACGGGATTCAGAACACAGGCAACGAGGACGATGCCTCCTTCTCCGGTGCCGGTTTAGGCATTGATGTGCTATATAAATCACACATCAGCTCGAGAGTGACGCTTGGTTTCCCCCTCGCCGAAAATCTCAGCCAGGACCTGGCAGAAGATCCACCGGGAATAATTGTTTACGGGTACATCAATTATGTTTTCTAATTTCAGAAATGGCCGCAAAATCTTCAGAATGTGGCAGTACGCAGGCTTTCTGTGCCTTGCACTCACCCTGGCTCATCCGGCCCACTCAGCCACCCGCAGCGATTTGGATCTCGCCAAGGAATATCAGGTTAAAGCGCTATTCCTATATAACTTTGCCAACTTTGTAGAATGGCCCGCCGATGCTTTCGCGGATCAATCAAGCGCCTTGAAAATGTGCCTCTACGGTGCGGTACCCTTTGGTGAATTTCTGGATATCGTTAATGGGGTAATGGTTCGGGACCGAACGCTGGAAGTGATACGAACCACAGACTATGCCCGTATCCAGAGTGGTTGCCATATTTTGTTCGTGGGAATTGATCATCATGACAAGCTGGATGCGTTCTTTAAAGACCTGAATCACCTCTTCGTGTTAAGTATTGGTAATGTAGAGGACTTTGCCCGCATGGGTGGTGTGGTGAACATTCTGAGAACCAGTGACCAGCAGCAGTTCGAGATCAATCTGACCAAGGCCATTGAAAACGGTCTGTTGATCAGCTCCGACCTGCTAAGCCTGGCACGCATTATTAATGACCGTTGAACCCGTCTATCAAAATTACATAATTCTACATAGTCAATTATTCGTAATTTCCATGGCAGTGTTGTAAATTTGAAAATATCTATCTGATTTCTTGAAGAAATCAAGTCTCTCTGGGTGTAGCCTTGGGCGCAGTCAGAATCCCACCCATTGGCATCCCTATTGCCTGACTTCCAACTATTGGCTAACTTTACGTTACCACAGACTTGATCGTTTTCTAGCCATGACCACTAACACACCATGCAATGAAAACACCTATGCCAAGCGACTGGCACACTTGGGTGAAAAAAGGGATGTAATTGCAAGCGAGGATATTTACAACGAACAGGGAGCCCTGATTCTGAAAAAAGGCTCTCGAATCAACAGAAAAATGTCTGACCGCATTGTTCAATTCAAACTGATCAAGCCCATTGAGGCCTGTGTAAACATAGATAATGCGGTGTCGCCTCAGGAATTATATCGTGATCTCAGCAAGCAACTTAAGAAATTGCCGGAAACTTCACAGATACACGCGGCCCTGCAGTTGGAAAAACCCTTCAAGCAGCATAGTCTGGAAATTGCCAAGTATCCGGTACTACGACAGAAGCTGACCGTGATGCGGGAACAGATGCCGGCGCTTTATCGGCAAACACTCTGTGTAACCTGGCTAAGCCTGGCAATCGCCCAACAGATGAAATTGAGCGAACAGCATATCGATGACTGCTTTCTGGCAGCGTTGGCCCATGACCTGGGAATGATGCATATCGACCCTAATGTGTTAAACAAGAAATCCAGCCTGGACCCTGCAGAGTGGCGGCAGATCCAGGCCCATGTTGTCATTGCGCAGAAAGTATTGGAAGCCATTCCCAATCTCAGTAACCGCGTCCCCCGGATTGTTCTGGAGCATCATGAACGCTGTGACGGCACGGGTTATCCGCTGGGAAAATTCGATCAACACCTGACTCAAGAAAGCCAGATTATTGCCTTGAGCGACAGTGTTTTTACCGTCTTTGCCAAGTTGATCGCCGATCAAAAGCAAGGCTTAAGAGACTTGTTACCCTTTATTCAGGTCAATAGTGAAAGCCATTTCTACAACACCTATACCGCGTTGGTCAGAATTCTGAAAAAAGCGTCGCTGGATGAGAAATGCCATATCCATGATCAGAATATTGAATTGGAAGTTCGCCGCCTGGAAAACAAGAACAGTACTTTAAGTTACCTTCTCTCCGGTCTGGAACAGGTCGTAAGTGAGATTAATCAGGATACCCAGCACAAATCACTGCAAAGTTCGAGAGCCATTCTGACACAGGTATTACGGACCGTCAGAGGCTCCGGGATACTTGACGAAGGCTATTTGCGCTGGTTGCAACAGGTCAAACAGGAGAAACTGTCTTTTGCCTATCGAGAGACGGCAGATGTCATCCTGATGCTGGATGAAATTGAGTGGCAGTTAAAACGCACCATAAAGATATTAAACAGTTTTCTGGATGAAGGGCCGGAATCAGAAAGCGCCCTGAAAAATCATATCAAGACAAACCTGCCGCAGGCGAAGCTGCAGGAGACGGCCATACAGGAATACGCTATCAACTAAAGTGCCGGTGCCTTATGAAACCAGGGGCACGCCTCCTCCAACTGGAATGCAAGATCGAACAGCAATTGATCCTGCATACGGTCAGCAACAAATTGCGTGCCGATAGGCAGCCCCTGATTATTCCAGAATAAAGGCACCGACATGGCCGGTTGCCCGGTAATGTTCGCCAGTTGCGTGAACGGAACTTTCTGCAAGTGCGGCTTACTCACTTCGTACAGCAATTGCCTGGGGGCAAAGGCAGACAACGACAACCGATTTGCGATCTTCAACAACATGTTCTCAAGATGACTACCCGCCATTTCACCAATATCATAGGGCGGTACCGCAATGGTCGGAGTTGCCAAAACGTCGTACTGCTTATGCCAGGTTGACATCATATGACTGAACTCAGCCCAGCGTCTTTTAGACAGAACAAAATCACCGGCGCGAAAGTGGTTTCCTATGGCATATATTAGATAGCTAAGTGGCTCGATGTTGTCCCGCACAAACCGCTTTCCGTAGCGGGTTATTAGTTCGGATACGTCCGCATTAACGTGCGCCGCGTAAATATCACCGTAACAGGAAGCAAGCTTGTCTCCGTCCAACTCCAGCTCAACCTCTTCCACCTCATGTCCAAGCCCCTTAAGCACATCAACCGCTTGATGAACGGCATTAATGGTATCCTCATGCACTGTGCCACCATAGAACGACCGTACGCAATAACCAATTCGTAGCGTACGTCGCCGTGATGCGGGCTGCCGAACAAAATCAGGGGGCACCATGGAGGGCACGTGGGAGTATTGGTCACTACCCATACTGCCTTTAAGAACCGTCAGAGAATCACGCACACTGCGTGTTAGTACATGCTCGGATACGGCGCCATCCCATAGCTCAGCGAAGGGCCCGGAAGGATTGATACCGCGTGTCGGCTTTAATCCAAACAAGCCGCAACAAGAGGCGGGGATTCTGATGGAACCTCCACCGTCGCCCGCGCTGGCAATGGGAACGATTCCTGCAGCCACAGCAGCCGCAGAACCGCCACTGGAACCACCGGTTGATTTCAAAAGATTCCACGGATTGAAACTTGGTCCACTGGCCACAGGCTCCGTAGTTGCCATCAGCCCGAATTCCGGTGTATTGGTTTTGCCGATAAACACCAACCCCATGTCTGAATATCGCTTGAAAAGACTACTGGTAGATTGCGCCGGCGTCCTGTTGTAGGCCGCCGTTCCATTTTGGGTCACCCACCCTTTCACTTCTCCCACCAAATCTTTCAATAGCATGGGGACACCCGCCAACACACCATCACTCTGATTTTTTTGCAGGTAACTACGGGCCTCATCGTAATAGGGATGTATGATCGCATTGATCGCTGGATTGACCTGTTTTGCACGGGAAATAGCACACTCAAGTACTTCTTCCCGGGAAAGCGCTCCCTGCTTAATCTGCGCTGCCAGCTCGGTGCCATCCATGTTGCGGTAATCTTCAAAGCTGATCATTATGTAGTCTCCAATCTCCAGCGCTGCACCCTTACCTGGGCCTTGATGATATCTATCGCATCCACCAGTACCGCCTTGCTTGCCTCATTAAACGCATCGGTGGGTTCCAGAACTTTATGAATCACCCGATCCAATAATTCCATGACGATATGATCCGTTTCCTGCTTCCCGATATCCAGCATCAGGCCGTCTACCACATCGAACACAACATCACTCACCGTCTGTTCGATTAGCTCCACCACCTTTGGCCCCATCACGGGAATGGATTCAATGGCAGCCACCTTCACGTCCCGCGAAATGGAATCCGCTAAGGATCGCTCAATGTAACCACGTAATGCCTGTTGATTGGGTACATAGACTTCATCGGATATTTCATTTATCTTCACCGTTAACCAATTGGCAATCAATGTCTTTTGCGGTATCAGAACTTCCAGCAGAATTTTTTCCAATACCGGGCTTCCTTGCTTAACCTCAGACTGCACACCATCAAGAACGTTTTCAACCACACGATCTGATATTTCTTCCACCACCACATTGTAGTATTTAGCTACGAACCTCCCAAAAGCGGAATTCCCGATATCAATGATTCCGTACTTCTCCAAACGATACAATATGGAAAAGATCCGCAGCAACCTCAACCAACGGAATGAACCTACGGGAATACACCCCACCAAATCGTACCAATGAACAAAGGGATAAAAGAACCAGCGATGATAGGTTTTCTGATAGATCGCCACTCCCCAACGCAGCACGAATTCAGTAATGAATACGGCCACAAACATCAGATCATAGGTGACGAAATCCGGATGGATCTGACTTGCATAGAAACTGGTGAAGGTGGGTGAAATCCCGTTAAGAAGGGATCTGAAAAGGTCACTGACAAACAGGGAATCAAATATAATCCAGATCAGGTTGACGGATATCAGAAACAACATTATCGCGTCCACCAGAAACAGAGTAATCTGATGGCTTCGTTTCAGGTTTTCGACATTTACTTTCATCATACAATCGCCACATAGAATCAATGATCCCTACTGTACCGATTGATCGTTGAATTGACCAGACACGGATCCAGGCTTATGCCATTTCATGATTGGGCTGTAATGAGCCCTCCAGATCCTCGATCATAACCGGCCGCCCCAGATAGTACCCTTGCACGTAATCCACGCCAATATCCTTGACCACTTCAAGAATTTCTTCTGATGAAACAAACTCTGCAACAATCTTCTTATTGAGGAAATGCCCCATTTCAGTGATGGATTTCACCAGAGCATAGTCCACATCATCCTCAGATATATTTCGTACAAAAGCACCGTCGATCTTAATAAAGTCCACCGGCAGCCGTTTTAGATACGCATAGGAAGACTGACCGGCCCCGAAATCATCAAGCGAGAATCGGCATCCTATTCCTTTCATCTCATTGATAAAATCTGCAGCATCCTCAAGATTGGCGACGGCCGTGGTTTCGGTTATCTCAAAAATCAGTTTCTGCCTTGGGACCTGATAACGCACCAGCGCCTCGAAGATAAAATCCAGAAAAGTTTCATCATTGAGAGAGTGCCCCGACAGATTAATGGAAAAGCCTCCCATACGACTAAGAACATCAGGGTTTTCCTTCATCCAGACCAGCACGCTCTCAATTACCCAGCGATCTACGGAACCCATGCGGCTGTATTCTTCCGCCGCCTTGATAAAATCAGCCGGAGGCAGATGCTCACCGTTCTCATCCACTACCGTCAACAGCACCTCGAAATGTGGCAGACCGGAATTACCCCCCATAATCGGATAAATCATCTGACAACGAACTTTAAGATTCTCCTCATCCAGTGCTCGATTAATGCGGGCGACCCACGACATCACTTCATCGCGCTCTTCCATCCTTTCATCACCTGGCCGCACCAGCTGAATTTCTTTTTGACCGGATTTTTTACAGATTTCGGCAGCCGCTTCAACAGAACGCAACAGCTCAAGCACCTGGTTATTTTCACTACCGAATCCAATCATGGAGACGACTGCGGTAATTACAAAACTTTGATCACCTGACACAAAGCGCTTCTCTTCAATAGCAGATTTTATTTCCGCCGCCAAAAGATAGCCTTTTTTCTCGTTCTCAATCGGTACTAAAACACCAAATTCGTTTCCACCAATACGACCAATCATAGCGTCGTTGAAGGCTACACTTTTAATCCTGTTTCCCACGTCTCTCAGAAAACTGTCTCCCACTTCGTAACCACAGGTATTATTGATCACCTTGAACTGCAGTATGTCGATGAATATCAGAACATAGTAGGTATCATTTTTCTTGGAGCGGGCAACAGACTGTGCAATGCAGCGCTCAAACTCTTTGCGGGTTATCAATCCCGTCAACTGATCATGAGCTGACTCAAAAGCCAATTGATCATAGATCTTCTGTATCAGCGCATCCAACCCCTTCTCAACTGCCGGCATACTGGAATCACTGAGCACAATGATGTCTCCGCTCTTTAGCTTTAGTGCCAATTCTTCAAGGGAAATGTCTTTCACTTTCATGCCGTGATGATTGACAAACACATAGCGGTCAAACTGTTCCGAAACCCAGGCCAACTGATTCAAAACTGAATTATCCGAGTTGGCGTCGAATTCAAGCCATTGCCCTTCCTTCAAGCTCTTGGCCCGTTTCATCCAACGTTGAATGGATTTATCGTCATCATCAAGCCCAAGTTTCACCAGTCGCTCGGCTGGGCTCTCCACAATGCCCTGTGGCGCTTTATAAACCGCCACAGAAGTTGAGTCAGTTACCCCATCTTGTAGTAAAGTATCGATTTCTGAAACGATGTTCGCTGAACTCGATGCATTTTTCTCGACTTTGGAAATCCCCTTCTGGATCAATTTCGTCAGCTCGTCGGACTTAAACAGAATCTTGGTTTCGTCATAAGCCCCAGGCACAAGGCGTAAGAGTAGCTGATCGATAACGATCAATGTCATCTCCCAGGCCCGGCTCCCCAACCCTTCACGGAAATAACATAACCGCATCAGATCACGCCAGCCTCCGTCGATCAGTTTTAGAACCGCTTCTGGTACATCCTGATCTCCCAGTCGTTTTGTGAGCTCCCGCTCCACCATGATGTTGGCGCTCTTCACCTTTTCCTGCCCTACGCAGGCCTCTGTTACTCGAGAAAGGTTTCGCTCAATGAGTTTCTTCTCTTTTTCGACCAGTGTATCCAGCTTACCAACCACGTTGTTCAATGTATCGGGATCAGAACTTCCTTTTTGCACCAACTCGTTTATGCTTTGCCGAATTACCGGCTTATTCTGGTTCAAGTTGACACTGCCACGATCAGACAACAGCGCTATGTAATTCACTGCTTGACGAGCCGGATGAAAATCGGCAGTAAACAAAGTGGGATCCGCTAACAAAACTTCCAACAGGGGTATTTCCAACTTACGCAGATCGGAACGTAAAGACTGCTCAATTCTGCTGCTTTCAACGATATTCGAAAACAGGTTTTCAATCATGTCAGCGGAATCAAGGTGCTGCTCCCCCAGTGGGGACTCAGGCCCGGTGGCCTGCGCTATATAGTGCTTCAGTGCCCCCGGAGAATCCAGATTCACTGACCCATCCAGTACCTGGTGTCGCACTGACTGAATCGCTTGGGCATACTCGTTGGCAAGTGCAGGGCTCAATTCACCTGGAGCACCACCTTGAGCAGCAGTACGCACCTGCCCTCCCGAGCCCTGTTTACTGTGAATTTGCCACAGCTTGCTGGCAGTTGAATATGCGCTACGTGCACGGGCAAGCCCGGCCTGTAACTGCTCAAATGATCCTAGCTGTGCACCTGCAACCGCTGCCCCCGGGAGCCCTGCCATGGCCTGCTCCATTTGCGGTGTTTTGTCATGCTCCGGATTCGGTGTTCCTGCTGGCTGAGCGGTGGCTTCGCGTTTGACATTTGCTCGATCTTTCAGTGCCTTGCTCGCCAAATACTTAGCAACATTAATATCCGGCAACACATCGGCGTCGATCAGAATTTTATTCAATCCTTTATACAGGCTGCCCAATTCCGACAGGATGCGTTCCTGGTATATTTTGAAAACCAGGCGCTCGACTCTATGACTGAGGCGCAGCGGGCGGATACAGTCGTAAAAGGCATGGCAATACGCGGCAGGCCCATAAGGATTATAAATACGGCCGGAGTCTTCCTGACCAAAGGCTACATCCAGTCGCAACTGGAGCTCGATCAGAATATCCCTGAATTGCAGCTCAGTACGGGAAGTGGCCACGCGCACGATCAACCAGTCCTCAAACTCCTCCTTTTCCACCAGGGAGAGTGAACCTTCAGCCTCATCAGCTGACGTTTCCCCGCGCTTCTCCTTCCAGCGTCCATTGGCTACATCCGATGCATCCGCCGATATGGTTCCATCCAGCTGTTCCAGTAGTCTGTTTGCAAGTTTTTTGAAACCTGCCATGGCATCAAAGTATTGATGCTGCGCTGCATCGCTGGATTGAATCTCCGCTTCTGTCATCAACGATTCATTCAGTGCTCGCAAGAATTCCGGTACGCGTTCTTCAAGAAACGATTTGGCTCTGCTGTTGGCAACTTTAATCAGGTTGGATTTCCTGGCGGCCGCCAGATTTTTATGGCCCTGCTCTTTCGACAGTAGCGCATCGTTACTTTTGCGCTTTGCGGTTGCTTCAGCAGCCAGTTTGATGGCATCCACATTCTTTGGATTCTGATGTACGAACTTGAGCCCAAAACCGTTGTCCTGCTGATGCACCACCACGCAGTCGATTGCGATATAGCGGGAGCCCGCCTTGAACGTTACCGTGACAATGGAATCAATGTCCGTAAGACTGTCCTTAACGGATTTCAGGTAGCGCTGATCAGGAATGGTCACATAGATCCCTTCGCCACTGTAATCTTCAATCTTGCAGAGATTGCCTTCGCCTTCCCCAAAGTTGAAGACTGCGTCAATATCAACGCCTTCCCGAGGAAAATCGCGTTTTTCCACAACAACACCCCAACTGAACAATCGGTCACTTGGTTAAGTTTAGTAACTTTTCGGAAAAACGTAGTATTTTTATGATTTTAGAGCGTGTTGCAGTGGCGATCACCCTGCACGCGGTCATCGATGCTCACGCTCATACCACGGGCATGCAGATCCTGCATCATGGCCTCCAGGTACGCAGTATCCACCGGGGCATTCACCAGACTGATCAATTCCCTGCCCAACTTTGTAATCATGTAAGCGGGCACATGCAGTTCTGGCCGGGGCTGACTGGATTGGATCAGCAAATGCTTATCGGTCATGGATATCCGGCAGACAAAATGCGTTTGCGACTGACTGAATAGGGTTTTGCTTAGCACCTTGCCATGGACTCCACGAATGATTCCCTGTTCTTCCAGGTTTTCGAACAGGTCCAGGTCAAATTCCCGGGGCAAGGCCTGCAACGCGCTGCGATAAACGAAGTCACCACAGGCCCAGGACCCTAACTTATTTAGCCCCTCTGCATCCTCCAGACTAAAGCAGGCAAGATGCTCCAAAGCGCGCAGACTGGTGGTACCGGGATTGATCAGTTCCCGTACCAGAATTCGGGCCCACAATTGTTGCAGCGCCCCGTTTGAAGACTCACTGGCATTGATCTTCCAGCGGTTGAGCCAGCGCCGATCCAATGCCCCTTTATCGATATCGTTCAACGCCAGACCCAAAATGATGCGCTCCGTCAGCAGATACAACTTCTGCAACCGCAGCAGCCTTTCCAGCGCATCATGACGGCTGACGTCAGCGGCGTTTTCCATCATCTTGGCGATATCCGGTAAAGACTCCTGTTCCACCTCAATTTGATCACTGTTCTCAATGATGGAGGCAAACTTTACCTCACGTATATCCCTGATTTCGGCAGAGCGGATAATTTTACCGGTAGGATCCAGGCTGGCGTGGCCACGACGCAATTCGTGCAGTTGGCGCTCGACATGGAGAATATGGGACAGCTCCTTGCGCCGTACCTCACCCAAGGTCTGACCGGAGCGCTGGATCTTGTCCGGAGAGGACAAGCCATAGACCTCCTTTGGGGTAAGGTGTACCCAAAGTTTCTTAAGTAATTGAATTCTCAATAAAGATTGACTCACCCAAAGCCTCAGTTGCCGTTATGATTTTTATCAAGGTCTTGTGCATAAGTCAGTATAGCAATCCCTGCTATGGTTGCTGCAAAATTACCCAGCCAACCCTATTGGCTAAGGATCAATACCAACCTGCATACCGCTATCAAAGGCGTCTCGCCCCATGCACTGCTGCGGGTCGTGGAAGCCAACCATTCCTGCGCCAAATACTGCGTGTTTATCTTGTAGGTTTCCATCAGATCCAGCAACAATGCCTTATCCTGGTGAAAGTGAAACTGTCCTTTCTGATAACCCTGCTCGAACTCAGCGTCACTGGGTGTTTTGCCGGAAACCTTACAGGCATGGCGGTACATCTCATAATCCAGACCACGGCCTGTCAATTCACTTGTCTTCATAAATTACTAATCAACTCAGTCTGTGAAAAGCGGATTGTGTGGAAACAAACCTGCTCCGTCAAGTTGACCAAGCTCAAGTTTTCACGGAAGGCTGGGATAACCCGCTCACCTCACGGATTTGAGCGATGTGGTTGGCAAACTCCCCCAGCACATCATTGTATTCGATGGCATCGGCGCCTTGATTGGTCGCATCACGCTCAATTTGCTCCAGGTAAACCCGCAAGGTGGCGGCGTCCGTACCCGTCCCAGATAGCCGGTAAACCACCCTTGATTGATCATCAAACTGCACCCGTACCCCCTGATTGTGAGCAACCGATCCGTCCACCGGATCTTCGTAACTGAATACGTTCACGTCAGACACCGTCATTCCATTGACCATGCGCCCCAGGATACTTCCTCTGTTACGCACGAGTTGATCCATAATGGTCTGGGCTTTATCTGCCTCCAGACCTTCATAATCATGACGACAGTAATAGCTGCGCCCAAATGCAGTCCAGTGCTGCCTGAGCAGCTCGCTTACAGGACGCTGCAGGTCTGCCAAAATACTCAACCAGCACAACACGGTCCATACCCCGTCTTTTTCCCGCACGTGATCACCGCTGGTTCCAAAGCTCTCCTCTCCACACAACCGCACCAACCCTTCATCCAGCAAATTACCAAAGAATTTCCATCCGGTTGGGGTTTCATAACAGGAAACATTCAGATGCTGGGCGACACGGTCCAGTGCTGTGCTGGTTGGCATTGACCGCGCAACCCCCACCAGCCCTGACTTGAATTGGGGAATGCTCTGATGATGCTGTGCAATCAGAGCCAGACTGTCGCTGGGGCTGACAAACGCCTTACGCCCCAAGATCATATTGCGATCCCCGTCGCCATCGGATGCGGCACCCAGCTCCGGTGCCTCATCGGTCATCATGAAGTCATACAGTTCACGGGCGTACACCCGATTGGGGTCGGGATGTCCACCTCCAAAATCCGCCAGCGCAACACAGTTTTTCAATGCCCTATCCGGCAGCCCCAGCAGGTCTTTGAATATGCGCGTGGCATAAGGCCCGGTCACAGCATGCATGCCATCAAAGCACAGGCTCAGCCTGGTGGACTGGATCGCCTCTGATATCTTGTCAAAATCAAACAGTGATTGCATAAGCTGTGCATAATCATCCACGCTGTCCACGACTTTGATTGTCGTCTCTGCAAACCGGTACTCCTCACCCACCGCCAAATCCACAGGCGGTAAGTCGGCCGCCAGGTACTGCGATATAGATTGAGTATTTTGATAGATCGCCTGGGTAACCGCTTCCGGTGCCGGGCTGCCACTGGCGTTATTGAATTTGATGCCAAAATCCTTTCCCGGACCACCGGGGTTATGGCTGGCTGACAGAACAATGCCCCCATTGGCGTTTGATTTACGGATCAAATGCGAAACAGCAGGTGTGGACAACAGTCCGCCAGCGCCCACCAGCACCTGTTTAATGCCGTTGCCAACCAGAACCTGGAGTATGATCTGGGTCGCTTCCGCATTAAAATAGCGCCCGTCTCCGCCCACAACCAGGCAGTCGCGCTGATCCCGGGGCAATGAATTTACGATGGACTGAACAAAATTAGCCAGATAATGCGGCTGCTGAAAAACATCAACTTTCTTGCGCAATCCTGATGTGCCCGGCTTTTGCCCGGCAAAAGGCTTAGTTGCTACAGGTCTAATGTCCATAATTGATTCATTCCCCCACTGCACGTAACAGAAATTGCTACCCAAACTGCTATAGTTAACAGATAGAATACCCTGCAGATCGTAGAATAATTAGCGACTGATTTCACCTTTTATAATGAACTGCTACCTGAGTAAGGAAACCGGCCATTTATGACAGATAAAGTGCCAAGCACCACCGTATCACCGGAAGCGGCTCTGGAACTGCTCTCACCAACCGAAGTCAGCCAACTGGTTAATCAAACGGATGCAGAACTGTTCAAGATCTTCCGTCGTTGCGCTCTGGCGGTGTTGAATACGGGCAACAACAACGACAACACCAACGAAATCATGGAACAGTTTAAAGATTTTGATATTCGCTTTATCCGGCAGGCCCGGGGTATCAAGCTGCAACTGTCCAATGCACCCTCCTCGGCGTTTGTCGATGGTAAAATGATCAGAGGTATACGAGAACAGCTTTTTTCCGTACTGCGGGATGTCGTTTACATCACCAATGAAATTCGCAATTCGGAGCGTTTTAAACTCAGTACGCAAACAGGAATCACCGACGCTGTCTTTCATATTCTGCGGAACGCAAATATCGTACGCAAAGGTGACTTCAATCCATTGGTGGTGTGCTGGGGTGGACACTCCATCAGCCGGGACGAATACGACTTCACCAAAGAAGTGGGCTACCAGCTGGGGCTCAGGGACATGAACATCATCACCGGTTGCGGACCCGGTGCGATGAAAGGCCCTATGAAGGGTGCAACCATTGGCCACGCCAAGCAGCATGTGCCAAACCGGCGTTACATCGGTATCACCGAGCCCGGCATCATTGCAGCGGAATCACCAAACCCAATCGTGAACGAACTGGTCATCATGCCTGACATAGAAAAAAGATTGGAAGCGTTCGTGCGCCTGGCCCATTGCGTAATCGTTTTTCCCGGCGGCGCCGGTACCGCAGAAGAAATCCTCTATATACTGGGCGTATTGTTGCATCCCAGCAACAAACGAATTCCCTTCCCGTTAATTTTTGCCGCCTCCCATGATAACCGCCCCTACTTTGATACCATCAACCAGTTTATT
The DNA here is from genome assembly GCA_002471665.1 of Gammaproteobacteria bacterium UBA7310. Taxonomy (GTDB): domain Bacteria; phylum Pseudomonadota; class Gammaproteobacteria; order Pseudomonadales; family Ketobacteraceae; genus Ketobacter. The sequence continues at coordinate 343,834 of DKQK01000040.1, read as the reverse complement.
GGCGCCACTCTGGGGCCGGAGGCTCAATCCCGCTTTACCGTGATCAGTGGCGATTGCGCGGAAGTCGCCAGAGCGGTCCGTAAAGGCGCAGATGAGGTGATGACCTATCGCCGCAAATCAAAGGACGCTTTTTATTTTAACTGGAAACTCAATATTCCCAAGGACCTGCAAATACCGTTTGATCCAACTCACGAAAGCATGACCAAGCTCAATCTGAGCAAGGACCAGCCCATCCATGACCTGGCGTCAAATCTGCGCCGCGCATTCTCGGGAATCGTGGCCGGCAATGTTAAGGAACAGGGCATTAATCAAATCAAAGAAAAAGGCCCATTCGAACTGAGCGGTGACCCCGCTATCATGTCTGCTCTGGATAGGCTATTGAGAACTTTTGTGGATCAAAACCGTATGAAGATTGGAGACGGAACTTACACCCCTTGCTACCGGGTGGCCACGTGACATCTGAACCATCCACAACCGCTGATGACAACGAGATCGCCCGGTTTAATGCGCTGGCGGCTACCTGGTGGGATAGCCAAGGCCCCATGTGGCCCTTGCATCGACTGAATCAGTTTCGCATTAAGATCCTATTGCAACAGCTCGCACAGCAGAGCAGGATCGATTCCAATTCAAAGCTGCCACTGCATGGCAAGCAGGTTCTGGACATCGGCTGCGGAGGTGGCATCCTATCAGAAAGCCTGGCCAAATTGGGTGCGCAGGTCGTCGCCATTGACTTGGCAGAGAACAATATTGCCATTGCCCGCCAGCATGCCGCTGAACAAGGGCTCGACATCGACTACCGTTCCCAGGAAGCGGGCACATTCAGTGCGCAGTTTGACCTGGTGTTCAATATGGAGGTGGTTGAGCACGTGGCCAATCTTGAGACTTTCTTAGAAGCATCCTGTCAGCATGTCAAACCAGGTGGCCTCATGTTCCTGTCCACTATAAACCGTACATTGAAAAGTTACCTGTTTGCCATCCTCGGGGCAGAATACGTGCTGAAACTGCTGCCAAAAGGCACGCATCAATGGTCAAAGTTCGTTAGGCCCGCTACGCTGTCCAGCCTATTGAGCGATAATGGCCTCGACACGATATGGCGGCAAGGGGTATCGTTAAACCCGTTCAACAAGTCTTACCACACCACCGAATCACTGGCCATCAACTATATGCTCGCTGCAACAAAACCTGACGAAAAAGCCTGAGAAAAGCCAATGTCTACGCAATCGAAATTCAATACGCACCACCCCATCAAACGCGGTGATGCCAACGTCCACGGTATTACACTTCATTACCAGGAAGAAGGCTATTCGGGGGATCCTGCCATGATCCTTATTATGGGGTTAGGCTCGCAACTGACCCTGTGGCCGCAACAATTGGTGGACAACCTGGTTAACGAAGGGTTCAGGGTAATCCGCTTTGATAACCGGGATATCGGTTTGTCGTCAGTCGTCAACAATGGGGTACAGGCTGATCTCCCCAACGCCATGCTGCGTTCACGCTTACGCCTACCGATCACCAGTAATTACACGTTGTACGATATGGTGAGCGATACAGCCGGTCTGCTCGATGCGCTTGGCATTGAGCAGGCCCACATTGTCGGTGCCTCGATGGGGGGCATGATTGCGCAATTATTCTCGGCGCTTTACTCACACCGAACCCTAAGCCTCACCTCCATCATGTCGACCACCAACGAACCTGGGTTACCACTGCCACGTTGGGATATTCTTATGAATCTGGCAGGCTATGGTGTTAAAAAAGGCCACGATAAAGCCACGGCCGTACAGCGTTCTCTGCAATTCTGGAAAAAAATATCAAGCCCGAAATACCCAACCCCGGAACACGAACTCCAGCAACGCATCGCATCTGATTATGATCGTTCGTACCGACCCGCAAGTTATTTACGGCAAAGTCATGCCATCATCGCTACAGGCGGCTTCAAGCGCCTGCTATCAAGAATCAACTGTCCGACTCAAATCATTCACGGTACTGACGACCCGCTAGTACACAAAAAGGGTGGCATCGCCAGCGCCAAATCGATTCCGGGTGCAAAACTGGAGCTGATCAAAGGAATGGGGCATGATTTTCCGCAACAACTACTGCCCAAACTCACGGAACTCATTGCATTTAACGCACTGACCGGCAACAAATGATAGGCCGGGGGCTTTACTGCATGACATCCTCATAACCGTGCCAAGTCGCGTAACCTATAATGGGCAATACCATAATAAAACCGAGAAACGCTGTCGCAAACCCAAATACCACCAGCGCAAAAATGAGAAATGCCCACAGAGTGCACACACCCATGTTATTCATCACCGCGCTGAGACTTGATAGGGATGCTGAGATTGCATCCACTTTCCTGTCTACCATCATGGGTAAGGAAAAAGCGCTAATACCAAACACCAGACCCAGAAAAAAAGCCCCGACGGAACAGCCGACGGCAAAAAAGGTCAGCAACTCCTCCAGGGCCGGGTGAGCTCCTTCAGGGTAGAATACATGGATGATGGTAGCCGCACGCATCCAGATGAGTGCAATCACAAATACAACCACTGCGAAGATCCACTGATTGGGAGCGCTGTTTCTGATCTGCCACAAGGAGTGAGCAAGGGTGGGCTTTTCTCCATGCTCTATTTGCCGCGGCACATCGTATAATCCGAAGGCCATCAAAGGGCCAAGCAATATAAAAAATACGCCGATACTGAACAGAAAAATCGTGCTTGAAAAACGCACCACCAAAGCCGACACCAGTAATCCGCACACTGCAAAAAACAGCCCATAGGTCATGCTCAGCGCACGGGCATCTTTATAGTCTTTCCAACCCAGTTTTAACCACTTGAATGGGGCGGACCACTCCAACCTTCTGCTGGGCGCAAACAGCGCTTTGCTTTCTGTCTTCTGTTCTTTCACTTCGTCCATCGTACTTACCCTGATTATTTTTGTTATTGACACTGGCGAAAGGTTTTAATTTCGGCATCCGCTCTCAAAGGACACTTTACGCAAAGCTCATCGGCCTTGCGCAGGCGGCGGGCAATCTCTCGCCCCAGATTCATCTGAATCAGAGCAAATTGCTCCATGTCCTTCTTGTAGATTTCATAGAGATTCTGTGAGGTGATTTCGATCAAACGGCATTCGGATTTAGCGACGGCAGACGCACTGCGAGGCATATAATCAAACAGCGCCATCTCACCCAGACAATCCCCTTCACCGAGCACCACCATGAGGCAATCCTCCCCCGCCTTCTGCTTATAGATCGCGACCTCCCCGTCCTCAATCACAAACATTGATGCGGTATAATCACCCTCACGAAAAATCACTTCGCCGGCTTGGAATTCACGTGTATTGGAGTGTTTCAGCAAAAAGGAAAGTACGTCATCGTTGATACCGCCGAATGTCGGAACATTCTGCAGCATGTGGACTCTTTCCAAACCAGTTGCTTTCATGGTCGTACCCTCACGCGTCCTTACCCTAAATATAGGATAGTTATCGCTTTTATACGAAATATTGACCCTGACAGCTATGATTCCCTAGGGATATTTGATAATGATACCTACATTTACGGGCAAATAAACACTCACTAAATCAAACACTAACAAACTGACTGGATCTCACATGGGTAACAAGCTTTCAGGTTTTCTTTTTGGGTTGCTGGCAGCCTGGTCGATCTCTACCGGCTCGCTGGCGGAAGAGGCCGAAATTAAGGGCACCATGCAGGACGCCGCTCACGCTCTCTCATCGTTAATGCCCTATATCTATAACGATCAGGCATTTCGAACCCTAACCAATAAAGGCGAAATCGAACAGAATATAGACAAGCTAATCTCAATCACCCGCCACACCCCCGGACTCCTGGCGGATCACGCGGTCACCATGCTGATCTCGCAGCAGAGCCTGTTGAATACCCTGGAGCAAGCCAAATCCCTGTATCGAAGTGGCTCCTATTCAACAGCCCAGTATCTGCTGTCCGGGGTGCCCATGGTATGCAGTAGCTGTCACATCCAGGATGGGAAACCATCCAACCTGAAACTGCACCTGGACCGTTCCCTGTTTGCTAACGATTTCAGTTATGCCGAGTTTAATTACTACCTGCGCAACTACCATCAGGCGAAAGCTGCCTATGAGGCGCATCTCAACCAAACCGAGATCCAGCGTTCCCGCATCCAATCCCGAAAAACACTTGAACGGCTGCTTGACATCAACCTGCTGACCTCTGCAAACACCACCCAAGCTACCGAACAACTGAAGCAGGCCCGGGCACTGCCCAACCTCAATAACGATGCGCAAGAGGCTGTCCTGTCATGGCTAACCGGATTGGAGACATTGTCACTTACACCCCCTGAGCTTAACTCACTGGAGCAATCCATTTATTCAACATTCAACGAGCAGTTCACTCTCGAGCATGAATTTATATTTAATGAAGAGAATCGCCCCAAAGCATTGCTCTGGCGCAAGCAACTCCACCAGCTCCTCAAGAGGCCGCTTAAGAAACAGGATACAGCACGCGCACTCTATCTGATCTCGATTCTGGAGCGCACGCTTGGGGATCAGTCAGATGCCTCACTGGCCAACCTGTACCTGGAGGAGTGCATCCGACTGCAAGTGCGGGTGTATTCGTTAAAGTGCATGAACGAATTCGAGAACCATCTGTATTTCTACTATGGTGGTTCCAGTGGTGAACACCTGCCTGACGCGGCACATGAGCAACTGCAGACACTCAAACGGCGGTTGGGGGAAGGAGATTGGTGATCACCGTACCCTGACGTTCCGACACGGCCGCTGGTCAATAACCGCCAAGCCCGCCTTTGATCCGGCCTTTAGACTAAAGTAGCGGCTAAAAACGGGAAAAATTCCCTTAAACTAGGGGATAAGATCTGAGATTATAACGGGATATTAAGCGAGGGCTGGGGTTATAATGGTGCCCGGGGCCGGAATCGAACCGGCACGGTGTTGCCACCGAGGGATTTTAAGTCCCTTGCGTCTACCAGTTTCGCCACCCGGGCGGATGAAGCGGTAGTTCAATAAATGAGGGGCAAATTATATGGAGTACCCCCTGAGTAATCAATGATTTATTACAGCAGTTGAAAAATCCGCTTTTGTTGGCAATTATGTCAGAGGAAGGGATTATCTAAGTTTAATTCGTTAGAGTATTTATTATCACTATGGCGATCTCAGTCAGCGAAGACTACATTCGCGTCTACCGGGCGTGGAACAGTAAAGAGCACCAAGTCTATTATCCTCTCAAAAAGAATGGTCGCTATCTTAGCGAGGAAGAGCTGCTCGCGACCTTGGAAGAGGCCCAGGCGAAAGACCTGGAGTTGGCACAACGCCAGCGCGCCCATTTCATGAGAAAGGATTTGTCAGTGGAGCGTCTGGTTCATACTGACGGCAAGATTGTTGGCCTCAAGGAACGCGTCCGCTACCGCGAGGGCCGCAAACCTGCTCATGTGTTTGAAATTCGGGTCAACACCGAAGGCCTCAACAAGCCGAAATTCCGCACCATCTCCATAGACCGGCATGGCTATGACAAGGCGTTCGAAATGTCAGTGGACATCATCTGCAAGGAACGCGGGCTTGATAAACATTCCCCTATCCGCAAGATCATGCTGGAGAGCCTGTACATATACAAAGGCCAGTCCCCCAAGGACGGCGAGAAATTGTTGAAAGCCAAAAACCAGGAAATCAGCGATATGGAACATGCGCTGATGGAACACGTCAAGGAATTCAAGGAAAAGAAAAACGTCATTAAGGGGTAGAAACTGGAGGCGCGGGCCGGAGTCGAACCGGCCTACGTGGATTTGCAATCCAGTGCATAACCGCTTTGCTACCGCGCCTGAAGACCCAAGGAAATGGGGTTTGAAGTGGAGCGGGAAACGAGACTCGAACTCGCGACCCCAACCTTGGCAAGGTTGTGCTCTACCAACTGAGCTATTCCCGCACTACTGACAAAGCTGGCTGCTTTGTGGGTTGCCTATTCTACCTACAGCGCGAACCGAGTCAACATAAAATTTTCTATTATTTCTCAACAACTTGATACTAAATGCTTATTCTTTCAAATCAGGCCAGGCAGCCTTGAGATACATCATCATCGACCACAGTGTGAGGCCAGTGGCCAGGTACAATAACAGGTAAGCCAGCCACACCACCCAAAACTGCATATCCGGTTCATTCGCCAACAGCCCCGTAATGGCAATCATCTGAACTGTGGTTTTCACCTTACCCACGAATGAAACCGCCACACTGGCTCGTTTGCCCAGTTCCGCCATCCACTCACGCAAGGCGGATACGGTAATCTCCCGACTGATAATCACGATGGCGGGAATAGCGAGTAAGGCAGTGGCGTGAGCTTCTACGAGCAGGACCAATGCAGCGGCCACCATAAGCTTGTCAGCAACCGGATCAAGGAAGGCGCCAAGCTTTGTGCTTTGCTCCATTTTGCGGGCCAGATAGCCATCCACCCAGTCGGTGATGCCGGCAACCGCAAAGATTACAGCACATGCCAGTGCACTCCACTGATAGGGTAAATAAAACACTCCCACAAATACCGGAATCAGGGCAATTCTCAGTAAAGTCAATACGTTAGGAACGGTCAGGAATGTGGATTTACCAGCAACCTGCTGCATGGACTGCTCTCTTTTGCTCACGATGAACCCAGCATTCTAAACATTGTGAAGCGCCGCATAAACGTCTTCTGCAATTTTCTTGTTTATGCCGGCCACATTTTCGATCTCTTGCTGGCTTGCCCGGGCCAACCCCTGCATCCCGCCAAAGTGGGTTAGTAACTCTTTTCTGCGCTTGGGACCAACTCCCGGAATATCCTCCAAAACAGACCGGGTCCGCTTGCGGTCCCGCTGCTGCCGATGCCCCATGATGGCAAACCGATGGGATTCATCCCGAATGTGCTGAAGCAGGTGTAAGGCCGGGGAATCACGCTCCAATTCGAATCCGGCACCAGTGTCCTCAAGAAACAGTGTTTCCAGGCCGGGTTTGCGGGTTTCCCCTTTCGCAATACCCAGCAACAGCACACCCTGCACCTGCAGATCGGATAACACGCGCCGTGCCTGCTTCAACTGCCCCTTACCACCATCCACGATGAGAATATCAGGCAACTTGGCTTCCCCTTTTTTGAGACGGGTGTAACGGCGGGTCAACGCTTGTTCCATTGCAGCATAGTCATCACCGGCAGTAACACCCTCGATGTTGAACCGTCGATACTGGTTCCTAACCGGTCCATTGTGTTCAAACACAACGCAACTGGCGACGGTTTGTTCACCCTGGGTGTGGGAAATATCAAAACACTCCAGACGCTGAGGAATCTCATCCAATGACAGTGCGTCCCGCAATGCCTCAAAACGCTTATACAGGTTCTCACGATTTGCCAAGTGACTGGACAGATACTGCTCGGCATTGGTTTGCGCCAGGCGCAGCCAGCCGCGCCGTGCAGTACGCACGTTACTGCTGACGGACAGGCTCACCTGGTACTGCTGTTGCAGTGCTTCTACCAGGGCATCTTGTGATTCAAAGGGTTCAGCCACGATGATTACCTGGGGCATATCTCGGCCGCCCTGCCCCCCCAGATAGTACTGTGGAACAAATTCATCCAGTATCTCCGCAGTGCTCTGATCCGCCTTCAGCACAGGATAATAGGTCTTATTGCCCATCACACGCCCGCCACGGACATAGACCACCTGCACACAGGCCATTGCAGACCGGACCGCTACCGCGAACACGTCGGCGTTACCCGCTTCGGTCTCAACGAACTGCTGGGATTGAACGTGGGTCAGTGCTTCCAGTTGATCGCGAAACTGGGCGGCACGTTCAAATTGCAGCTCGGCTGCCGCTGCCTCCATTGATGCCGTTAATTCCTTGCGTACCTCGCTGCTCTTGCCTTCCAGAAACATAATCGTATGACGTACGTCTTCAGCGTATTCCTCTTCCGACACCAGGCCGACACAGGGTGCCTTACAGCGTTCAATTTGATGCTGAAGACAAGGCCGGGAGCGGTTTCGATAGAAACTGTCCTCGCACTGACGCACATTGAATATCTTCTGCAGGAGATTCAGAGTCTCACGAACCGCCGCGGCACTGGGATAGGGGCCAAAAAACCGGCCAGGAAGCTTCTTTGATCCCCGATAATAGGCCAAGCGGGGGAAATCCTGCTGCGACAGGTAGATATAAGGATAAGATTTATCATCCCGCAGCAGGATATTGAAAGGGGGTTTCAGGCTCTTGATCAGAGTCTGTTCAAGCAGCAAAGCTTCGGTTTCGCTATTGGTAACCGTCACCTCTATGCGCTCGATTTTCTCCACCAACGCCACTGTCTTGGGGCTCTGTTGGCGACCGCGAAAATAGGAGCTGACACGGTTTTTCAGATTCTTTGCCTTACCGACATACAAAACCTGATCATCAGCCCCGATCATGCGGTACACGCCGGGATGGGTGGTCAGTGATTTTAGGAAAGCGTCTATATTAATGATTGTGCCTCAACTAATTGTTGGGCAGAGATTCTACATCGAGCATTCCATGGCGAACAGCCAGCAGCGTCAATTCCACATCGCTATTGATGCCCAGCTTCTCAAACAGACGATAACGGTAACTATTGACCGTTTTCGGGCTCAGAAACAGCTTGTCGGAAATTTCCTGCACCTTCTGACAATTAACGATCATCATGGCAATCTGCATTTCGCGCTCGGAAAGCTGGTCAAAGGGTGAAGCCGAATCTTGACGGAACGGTTTCAAGGCCAGCTCCTGGGCCACATCCGGCGAGATGTAACGCTGCCCGGAATGAACAAGGCGGATAGCCTTAACCATCTCGTCCATGGCAGCCCCCTTGGTCAGATAGCCTGACGCACCTGCCTGCAGAAAGCGGGAAGGAAACGGCTCCTCGCCGCAGGCGGTAACGGCAATAACACGCACATCGGCGTTGTTGCGCAAGAGTTTTCGAGTGGCTTCCAGGCCGCCGATCCCCGGCATTTTGGCATCCATCAGCACCACATCAGGGCCTAAATCCCTGACCAGTTTGAGGGCATCCTCCCCACTGGCGGCTTCCCCCACCACTTTAATTCCCGCCACATCGGCCAACATCCTGGAAATCCCGGTCCTTACCAGGTCATGATCGTCAACGATAAATACCTTAATCACAAACTAACCCCGCGCACCAACGTGATCCGGTATCCCTCACCGGTATTCCTTGTTCAATTGTAATCTAAATTTCATTCACTGCCGAATGGTCATGCTCTGGCAAATCGCCGGCACAAGTAGATTGGTATATACAGATGATATCCAGAATGTGGAGCCCGGATTAGTGAAAATGTCACAACCCCAGTGGCCATATTTTGCAAGTGGCGCAAGTGGGCGCCTGCCCGGGCAACTAGCTTAGTTTGGTTCGACACTGTGCAATCAAATACTGGACAACGGTGTCACTGGGGTGCAGCTCAAGGCAGCTGACCCATAAGGCCTCAGCCTCCCGCCAGCGGCCGTTGCGATAATTTTCATAGGCCAGGCGATAGTTGCTGAGAGTATGCAGTTTGGCCGCCTTGTCCTGCTCTGTATCCGCGTTCAGTACTTCATAAATATGCACCGGCTCCCGGCGCCCCCGTACCCGGACATCGCCCACTTCGCGCACAATCAGGCCGTGCCCCTTACCCACCACTTCCAGCGTGTGCTCCGAGATCACCACCCTGGCCTGCAGCACCTTGGTCAGATCCTGCAACCGGGCTGCCACGTTGACGTTATCCCCCAGTACCGTGGAATCCATGCGATCCTGGGAACCGACGGTTCCGTATACCACTTCACCGGTATTGACCCCCACGCCTATCCTGATTGGCGGGTACCCGCTGTTGGCGCGATGCTGGTTGTAAATCTCTACAGTCTTCTGCATTTGAATGGCGGCCTGCACCGCATTCAGTGCGCCGAGCTGAGTTTGCTCACTTTCAAACAGCGCCATGACGCCATCCCCGATGAATTTGTCAATGAAGCCATCATGATCGTGAATGACCTTGTCGATCCTCTGCAGGTAGGCGTTGAGAAAATTCAGTAACTCCTGCGGCTGCAGCGATTCAGACATCGCGGTAAAGCCACGCACATCGGCAAACAAAATAGAGACCTCAGCCACATCCGCCCTACCCAGCTCAATGTTCTCAATACCAGAGCGGGCAATTTTGGTGAGAAACTGCTTCGGTACAAAGCGTTCAAACATTTCAGACATGGACACCAGGCGTCGCGAGTGGGCCAGCTGGAGTTTGAGCGCTGCCTCCCGCTCACTGCGCATCAGATTGATTCGATCCGCCAGTGCAAATGAAAACAGCAGCACCTGCAATGTCGTGCCAATCTGGAACAAATAGCCCCCCACCCAATAAGAGGTGATCATATTGGCACTGTTCAACACCCATAACAGAATGGACAATAAAACACTTAACCACGCCAACAGGTAGTAGCGGGCCGCGGTGAATCCCCTTTTCAACGCCAGTGAGGCGGCCAGGATCACCACCAAGACAGACACCGAATACTGGACTGACAATATTGACGCCGCATGGTAATGACTTAAAAACAGGACACCCAAAGCACTCAGCAGTGCGGTCGCCATTAACAGCCCTATGGCCTGGTGAACCCTGGGCGTGTATATGGCGGTTTTGAGAAAGCTACGGGCAAACAGCAATACAAACAGTATTCCCACCATCGCAAACACCAGGTTGCTCTTATTATTCCAGGCGGGTTGCTCCGGCCAGAAATATTCATAACCCACCCCCTTGATGGACAAGGCAAACCCCAGCACACAGACCAAATAGCAGACATAAAACAGGTAACTGTGATCCTTCACCGACCAATAAATAAAGCCGTTATAAAACAGCATGATCGCCAGAATGCCATAGAACATTCCCTCCAGCAGCGTATCGTGGTGCTCAGAGGCGATATAGGCGTCGGCCTCCCACAACGTCATGGGCAACTGAAGGGTGCCATTGGTTGTCACCTTCAGATACAACGTGCGCGGCTGCGCGGCCGGCAACTCGACTGCAAATAGAACGCTGTGATGGGGAATGGTACGCTGATTGAATGGCACTGAGTCACCGGAGAGATGCCGCCGATAAGTTCCCTCCCGATCAGGGATGTAGGCTTCAATCCGGTCCACTGCCCGGCTCAGGCCGGACAACTCCAGAATCCAGCGCCGACCGACCGCATCAGGATTGACCACCTGAAGCCGCAACCAGTAAGACGCGTTGACATAGCCGAAAGTGAGCGCGCCACTCTCGCTGCGGGAAAAAGTAAGGGAGGGTTCAAGGTCGCGAAATTCCGAAAACTGCCATCCCTCATCAAGGACATAATCAACAAAGGGATCAAGGGAATAACGCGCGGCAGCCGGATCCAAACTCAATACGCCGGCAGCCTGTGCTGTACCGCCAAAGTAGCCAAGCAAACAAAGGACGCAGGCAAGCCTTAATCGGCCAGCAAAAGAGTTGCGGGTCATACTATCTGGAGATCCATGCACCCATGTGGCCAGGCAACTTACAATAGACTCTGTAAATGTCAGTTTGGCCAGATACTTAGCGAGCAAACAAACATCCCGTCAACAATGCGGGAAACCTGTATCAAGTATAGACAATATGGGTGTGGCGACAATGAGATGGGAAAAATGGCGGTGAGCCAGGGATTCGAACCCCGGGTGGGCTATTAACCCACGGCGGTTTTCAAGACCGCTGCTTTCAACCACTCAGCCAGCTCACCAGTGAAGAGGCGCAAATAATAGCGCAAACCTATGATTCTGTGAAGGAAAACTTTCATTAAGCCCCAATCGGGCAGCTCCATCACCCAACTTTACAAATTCCACCACCGTTGGCATGTTATAGACTCTTGATTTCAGCGCTGTGCCCCCTATTATGGCACAGAACCCGTATCCCCGAGATTCGTATCAGCCATGATCTTCACCGTGCACGTGCTCGCTGCGCCCTACAGCCACCAGGGCAACCTTTCCGCCCTGCGTTTCTGCCAGGCCGCCATCGCAGCGGAACATCGGATCAAACGAGTATTTTTCTCGGGAGACGGTGTGCTGACCGGTACCGAGCTGGCCAGCCCGCCTCAAGATGAAATCAACTTGTATTCTGCGTGGAACGAGTTGAATGAAAGCCACAGTGTGGAGCTGGTGGTTTGCATCTCAGCCTGCCTGCGCCGTGGTATCATCAATGCCTCCGAGGCGGCACGCTATGAAAAATCCGCCTCCAATCTGGCACCGGGGTTCGTACTGTCGGGTTTGGGGCAACTGGTGGAAGCAGGCCTGGAGTCTGAACGCCTAATTACTTTCGGGGCCTGACAGGCAAGGCCAGGCAAATCAAAACACCGCTGAGAAGGATGTTCCCGAACCATGCGCTCCAGTCTTTTTATAAATACCAAACCACCCTACTCCTCCCAGGCCACAAAAGAATCCCTCGATGCTGCCCTGGCCAGTGCGGCCTTCGGTGTTGATGTGGGCCTGTTATTTATTGGCGACGGAGTCTTCCAGATCAAGGATGGCCAGAACCCGGCGCCTCAATCCCACAAGCGCACGGGCCCGATTTTCCAAGCGCTGGAACTTTATGAGATCTCCAATGTTTATGTCTGTGAGGAGGATCTTGTAGAACGTGGGCTATCATCTGGTGACCTGATGATCCAGGCTTCGATTATTCCCAGAAGCAAAATCCCCACAGTACTCGCCGACTTTGATCACTTGCTGACGTTTTAATACCATGATTTTGCATATCGTTAACAAAAGCCCTGCTGACAACACCGCTCTGCAATTGTGCTTGCGTGCAATGGGGCCCAGCGACAGCCTGATTCTGATCGAGGATGGCGTTTACACCCTCGCCCTGCCGGCTTCAGCTCACTCATTACCCTCGGCGCAGAAGCTCTTCGCACTGCAAGAGGACTGCGCCGCCAGAGGCCTGACCCCGGACTCAAGTAAGGCGACGACCGTCAATTACACAGACTTTGTGGAACTGGTGACCCAACATGAAAAAACGCTCAGTTGGTTGTGAGTTAACAATTCGCAGCCATTGCCTGCAGAGGAGCTGTTGAGGTGGGTACCTTGCGCGTCAATAACCTGTCCATCGCCGTGGACAAGGAAGGCTATCTCATCAACCTGTCTGACTGGGATGAAACCATAGCCACTGCCATTGCCGAAGCAGAAGGCATTGAAATGTCTGCCGCCCACTGGGAAATCGTCACACTGCTGCAGCGCTTCCACCAGGAATTTGAACATTCTCCTGCCATGCGAATACTGGTAAAGTATGTGAAACAAACCCTGGGTGAGGATAAGGGAAACAGCCTCTATCTGCTGCAACTGTTTCCCGGAAGCCCAGCCAAGATCGCGGCAAAAATCGCCGGCTTGCCGCGCCCAACCAACTGCCTGTAGTAGCCATACCATGACCACATCCACCATGAAGACCAGCATACCGCCTTCTCATGAGCACCCGTTTGCCCAATACGTTCGTGTCCTGGGCAAGGGAAAAAAAGGCTCCCGATCCTTAACGGAGGCAGAAGCCTATGATGCCATGAGCATGATCATGGCGGGACAGGTGGAAGATGTGCAATTGGGAGCGTTCCTGATGCTGCTGCGGGTGAAGGAGGAAAGCCCGGAAGAACTGCTGGGCTTTGTGAGAGCAGTACGTGAGTCGATTACACCGCAACAGAACATGGCTGTGGATCTGGATTGGTCGTCCTATGCGGGTAAGCGCCGCCACCTTCCCTGGTATTTGTTCAGCATCTTGCTATTGGCCGAGCGGGGCCACCGGGTGTTCATCCACGGCGCCAGCGGGCACACCATTGATCGCGTCTATACAGAAGATGTGCTGCGGGAATTGGGCATGGGTGTCGCTCACTCCTGGTCAGATTGTGCCTCACAGCTGGAGCAGCACCATTTCACCTATTTTCCCCTGGCTTCTCTCTGCCCGACCCTGCATCGAATTATCGAACTGCGCAACATCATGGGCTTACGTTCACCGGTCCACACACTGTCACGACTACTAAATCCCTGCAACGCCCCTGCCGTCATTCAGGGCATATTTCACCCCGGCTACCGCCCGGTACACCAGCTGGCAGCCCAGGCTTTGGGTTACGAAAAAGTGGATGTGATCAAGGGTGAAGCCGGTGAGATCGAACGCAATCCTGATAGTGAATGTCTGGTGCAATCGGTACGCGACGGAGAGCTGTCAGAAGAAATCTGGCAACCAATGTTCAGCAAGCGGCACGTGAAAGAAACCGAGCTGGATCTCGGGCAGTTTGTTGCAGTCTGGCAGGGAGCCAAACGGCATGAATACGGTGAGGCCGCGGTGGTGGGCACCACCGCCATTGCCCTTAAATTGTTGGGTGAAGCCAATAACCAGGTTTCCGCTACAGAACTGGCGCAGGACCTTTGGTCCGGACGCAACAAAAGCCTGCTGTGATCAAACCTTGAATTGACGCGCTACGGTTTCCAGTCGCTGGGTTACGCTTTGCAACTGCTCCGTGGATGACGCCACTTTCGCAGACCCCTCCGCAGCCAGCTGGGCCGATTGACTGATTTCGTCGATTGCCTGCTGAATAAAGTGTGAAGTCTGCTGTTGCTCTTCCGTCGCCGAGGCAATCTGGGTGTTCATCACGTTGATTTGCTCAACACGGGTGGTAATCGCCTCAAGTGAGTTACCGGCATCACCGGCTTGTGAAACGCTCTGCTCCGCCTTGCTCTGGCCTGCAGCCATCACCTCAGAAATCACCCGTGCGGTTTTCTGCAGTTGATCGATGACGGAATGGATTTCTTCGGTTGACTCCTGAGTACGGGACGCCAGTGTTCGCACCTCATCGGCCACCACAGCAAAGCCGCGCCCATGTTCACCCGCCCGGGCAGCTTCGATCGCAGCGTTCAAGGCCAATAAGTTGGTCTGGGATGCTATGCCCTGTATGACGTCCAATATTGCGCCCACATTCGCCGTATCCGACTCCAACTGATGGATGGTTTCACCGGCTTTCGCCACTTCCTGTGCCAGTTCATTGATGGTTTGAATGGTGTCTTTTACAATGCCGTGGCCGGTCTTGGCCTGTTCGTTGGCATAGGAAGCTGCCTCGGCCGCGTTGGACGTGTTGGACGCATTTTCATTCAGACTCTGAAACATTTCATTCATGGAGCGATTGACACTGACCGTGGATTCCAGCTGCTCACTGGATACGTTTTCACTCTCATGGGCCAATGTACCCAGCTCACGGCTGGTGGATGTCAGTGGCTCAATACTTTCCACTACGTCCTTGATAATGCTCTGCAGTTTCTCGATGAATGAATTAAACCAAAAGACCAATTCACCGAACTCGTCCTCCGAGGTCTGGCGGATACGTTTGGTAAGATCGCCCTCACCACTGGCAATTTCCTTCAGCGAGCTGACGATGCGGGAAATGTTTGCCGTGACCGACGCCGTAATGTACATCGCCACAGCAACCAGCACAATGGTGATGACGGCCGCAATAACGGCTCCTACGGTAAGCGCATCTTTCGCCTTTGCAATGGAATCAGAAATATTTGACGCAAACAGTGCATGACTTTGGTCGCGGAAATTTTGCAGGTCGTTCTTGAGCTGTTTCTGCAATTCCCCCATTTCCGCCACTTTGTCATTGAGCTGGGAGAAATCGATGTTGCCGGAAATCATACCTTCAGATAATGATCGGGCTGAGGAGTAATAACGATTGAATTTAACTTTCAGATCTTCCACTTCCCCCTTGCGATTAGGCTCAAGATCATAAATCTCAGTCAAAAACGAACGCATTTGCTCTGCATTTTCATCGGCTGAGGCCACCATTTCTATTTCACCGGCGCTCACCGCTGAATTCAATGTTTCATTGGTTCGGTCCAACAACACAATCATGCCATTGGCCTTTTCCAGGATGGGATAATAACGGTCACGAACCGATTCCAGGCTTTCGCTGGTTTCAGTGTTCACTGAGACATTGAACACCAGATTGGCGCCGAACCCCAATACTCCCACCAGCGGAATCAATAACAATTTGTACTTGATGGAGATCCGGTTAAGCCAATTCATCCTCAAAACTCCCAGCGCTTGCACTCTTCTCGTTAATTTAAGATTAGACGATGGGTGTTATTTGGAAAGTGGCGCGACTAACTTTACAGCAGTTTCTGGCTTATCCCGACCGGCTGGTTGCCGGATCAAACCAAGACAACCGTTTGTGCAGCGAAACAACCGACCCCACGATAATCAGCGTAGGCGGCCTAACCTCTTGATTTTTAACGATTTTCGGCATATCCGCCAAGGTTGACGTCCACACTTTCTGGTGCCGGGTAGTACCCTGCTGGACCAAAGCTATCGGAGTATCACCGCCAAGACCATGCTGAATCAGCTGTTGGCAAATCGTCGGTAACCCCACCAATCCCATGTAAAACACCAATGTCTGGCGCTCTTTGGCAAGGGTGGACCAGTCCAGATCCAGCGAACCATCCTTAAGATGCCCCGTCACAAAGCGCACTGACTGCGCATGATCGCGATGGGTAAGGGGGATACCGGCATAGCTGGCACAACCGGAAGCGGCGGTAATGCCCGGTACCACTTGGAACTGGATGCCTTCCTGGGCCAGTCGATCAATCTCTTCCCCCCCACGGCCGAATATAAAGGGATCTCCGCCTTTGAGGCGGCAGACACGACGCCCCTGTTTGGCCAGTTTCACCAGATATTCATTAATCTGGTCTTGCGGAACGGCGTGATCACTGCGCGCCTTACCCACGTAAATGCGCTCGGCATCACGGCGCACCAGATCCAGAATTCCGGGGCTCACCAGACGGTCATACAACACCACATCCGCCTGCTGCATCAGGCGCAATGCCCGGAAGGTCAACAAATCCGGATCACCGGGCCCCGCCCCCACCAGATACACTTCCCCCTTGGGCAAATCAATGGGAGCATCTGTCGACAGTTGTTGCTCCAACATGGCTTGCGCTTCCCGCTCTTTGCCGGCAAATACAAATTCGGCAATGGGGCCGTTCAGCACCTGCTCCCAGAATCCCCGACGTTGATTCACGTCGCTGAATTTGGCCTTTGCCTTGTCTCTGAAGCCACCCACAAGATGGGCCAGACGCCCATAACTGGCGGGAATGGTGGATTCAAGTTTGGCCCGTATCATGCGCGCCAATACCGGTGACTGACCACCACTGGACACCGCCATGACGATAGGAGAACGATCGACAATGGAAGGCAGAATAAAGGTGCACAACGGAGGGTTATCGACCACGTTCACTGGAATATTACGCGCGCTGGCGTCCGCCGATACCCGGGCATTCAACTGATCATCGTCGGTTGCGGCAATCACCAGCAGGACACTGTCCATATCCTGCACCTGGTATGCCCGCTGCTCGCGTTGCGACGCTGGATTGGCGGCCAGCAGCTCATCCATGGCGCTGGAAATTACCGGCGCCACCACCCGCACATTGGCGCCAGCCCGTTGCAGCATGGCCGCTTTGCGGGTGGCAATCTCACCACCACCAACAACCAGACAACGCTTACCCGTAAGTTGATAGAAAAGAGGTAAATAGTCCATTGGGATTCACTCAGGCTGCTGGTATTACGTCGATACCACCCATATAAGGTCTTAATGCTTCCGGTACCACGATGCTGCCGTCCGCCTGTTGGTAATTTTCCATAACCGCTACCAAACAACGACCCACAGCCAGTCCTGAACCATTCAAGGTATGCAGAAGCTCCGTTTTTTTGCTGCCTTCGGGACGATATCGCGCTTGCATGCGGCGCGCCTGAAAATCCTCAAAATTACTGCAGGAGGAAATTTCCCGGTACTTGCCCTGCCCCGGCAACCACACCTCAATATCGTAGGTCTTGGCGGCGGAAAAGCCAATATCGCCGGAACACAGCACCACCACCCGGTAAGGCAGACCCAGCTTTTGCAAGATTGCCTCGGCATGTCTGGTGAGTGCCTCCAAAGCCTCGTAGGAGGCCTCAGGTTTGACCATTTGCACCATTTCCACCTTTTCAAACTGATGCTGGCGGATCATGCCTCGCACATCACGGCCCCCGGAACCCGCCTCACTGCGGAAACAGGGTGTATGGGCGGTATAGCGAATGGGCAGATCCGCTTCACTGAGAATCTCATCCCGAACCATATTGGTAACCGGTACTTCGGCGGTGGGTATCAGATACAGTTCGCGGTCACCACGGAGCTTGTAAAGATCTTCCTCAAATTTCGGTAATTGCCCGGTGCCCTGGAGAGATTCAGGGTTCACCAGATAGGGCACATATACTTCCTCATAACCGTGCTCCCGGGTATGGGTATCCAGCATCAGTTGAATCAACGCCCGATGCATACGCGCCAGCGGCCCCACCATCACTGAAAACCGTGAACCGGAGATTTTGGCTGCGGTTTCAAAATCCATCCCCGCCACTTTGCCGCCCAGATCAACATGATCCAGAGGTTCAAAGTCGAACGTCGTGGGGGCGCCCCATTTGCGAACCTCCACGTTATCATCTTCGCTGTCACCGGCAGGCACCGATGGGTGAGGAATATTGGGAATACCCATCTGCAATTCACGTAGCTCCGCCTGCAGCGCCGTGAGCTGCTGTTCACATTCGGTCAGCCTGGTGCCAAAGCTGTCCACCTCAGCCAGCAGCGCCGTTGCATCCTCGCCTTTACCCTTGGCAATGCCGATTTCCTTGGATTTGCGTTTGCGCTCTGCCTGCAGGTTCTCCGTTTCCACCTGCAGGGCCTTGCGCCGATCCTCAAGCGCCTGAAACGCCGCAATATCCAGTTCAAATCCACGGGTTTTCAGGGCTTCCGCAATGGATTCCAGCTCGTTTCGCAACAGTTTGGGGTCTAACATGACGTGTTTCTTACTCTTGATCAGACGAATTCATTATTAGGCGGCATTGTACCCGAATCGAATCCAGGAAGCCGCCCCCGTAACGGATTTTACCGGTTTTTTAAAACCAGGCTCTGGCCAGCAACGAACCAATCCAGACGCCGGCAAAACAGACCAGGCAGTTGGCGACCACATTGCCAAAAGCCATCAGCAACTGCTGTTCTTCAACGAGCCTGACTGTTTCGAAAGAAAAGGTGGAGAACGTGGTGAAGGCGCCCATAAACCCCACCAGAATCATCAAGCGCATGGGCTCCCTGAAACTGGTGCCGGACAGTATAACGACGAAAAGCAAGCCAAACAGAAAGGAGCCAAGGGCATTCACCGCAAAGGTGCCCAGGGGAAATGCACTGCGATTGATACCGTTCAACCAGGCGGACAGACCAAACCGGGCGCTGGCGCCCATGGCCCCACCTACCGCCACCCAGGCAAACTGACTCCAGTGCATATCAGGGCTTCCTCCGGTAACGACGCCACTGGCTGGCCTGATCCAGCCCCTTCAGGTACTTCAGCTTGTCTGCGATCTTGATTTCAAGCCCCCTCGGTACCGGTTCATACCAATGTGCGTCCTGCAGGGCTTCAGGCAGATAATTCTCGCCCGCCGCATAGGCGTCCGGATAATCGTGGGCGTATCGATATTCTTCGCCATAACCCTGCTGTTTCATCAATTTGGTTGGTGCATTGCGCAAATGCAGGGGTACTTCATGGCTGGGCTGCTCCGCAATCTGGCGGCGGATGGCATTAAAGGCTTTGTAGACCGCATTGCTTTTTGGTGCAGCGGCCATATAGGCAACGGCCTGTGCAATAGCAAGCTCTCCCTCCGGGCTACCCAATCGTGTCTGAACGTCCCAGGCATTCAGCGCAATCTGCAACGCCCGTGGATCGGCGTTGCCGATGTCCTCGCTGGCCATGCGCACCACCCGCCGCGCAATGTAGAGCGGATCACAACCACCATCCAACATACGGGCAAACCAGTACAGTGCACCATCGGGGGATGATCCCCGCACGGCTTTGTGCAGCGCCGAAATCTGATCGTAAAAGGATTCACCGCCTTTGTCGAAACGGCGCAGTTCAGCCCCCAGCGCCTGCCCGATGACCCCATCACCTACTTCGTCCAGCCCCTCTGCTTTGGCCAGTTCCACACAGATTTCCAGCAGGTTCAATGCGCGCCGGGCATCGCCATCGGCCACCGCAGACATTTGGCCAAGAATGTGTTCAGGCACCGCGATTCCGTCTTCTCCAAGCCCCCTGTCTGCGTCCTTCAGGGCAGAGCTCAACAGGGACTGAATATCGCTCTCTGCGATGGGTTTCAGAACGTACACCCGGGCTCGGGACAACAACGCATTGTTCAATTCAAAAGAAGGGTTTTCGGTGGTGGCACCGATAAAAATGACCGTGCCATCCTCGATATAGGGGAGAAACGCATCCTGTTGGGATTTGTTGAAACGATGCACCTCGTCCACAAATAAGATGGTCTTACGGCCAAAGCGCAATTGTTCTTTGGCTTGATCGATGGCGGCGCGAATCTCTTTCACTCCGCTCAACACCGCGGAAACAGAAAGAAATTGAGCATCCACATAACTGGCCAGTATCATCGCCAGGGTGGTTTTACCCACTCCGGGCGGCCCCCACAGGATCATGGAATGGACATGGCCCGCCTCAATGGAGCGACGCAGCGGCTGATCCGTCCCAAACAGATGTTGCTGCCCCACGTACTCATCCAGTGTGGTTGGCCGCATACGGGCCGCCAGGGGCTGCCAGGCGCGCTCTTCATCAAACAATCCAACCACGGAATCAGCTTTCCTCAATCACATCAACACTGTCATCCAGATCCAACTTAAAGCGCGATTCCGGAATGGGCTGGTTCAGTTGCACCGGCTTGAATTCAATACGTGTGGTCTGCCCCAGGCTGTCTTCAAGATACATATCCCGCAACTGGTCACGATAAAAATGTACCCGCAACAGGGCAAACAGGGCGTCTTTATCTTTGGGCCTGAGGTCAAAACGCCACTCACCGGTTTCGTCAAACCGATAGGCCGACACCTGAAAGCCATCCGCAATCCGGCTGGGATCCCCGCTCAACAACAGCGCAGGTGTATTGCCTACCTGCTTGTCCAGTGTTTTCCGGGTGGCCTGCTCCAGATCTTCATCATAGATCCACAGTTCTTTGCCATCGGAGACAATCTGCTGAGGATAGGGGTCCGCGGTATTCCAGCGAAACTGCCCCGGGCGCTGAATCCACATGGTACCGGTAACGTTCTGCAGGGTGTTCTGTTTGGCATCCATCACCCACTGCTCAAAGGTGGCTTCCATGGATTGAATGCCATTCAAAAACTCCGTGAGTTTTTTAGGGGCCACCGCCGCCTCAATTTCAGCGGCGGAGACAAACGCACTGAAACAGGCCATGCACAATGCCATTGTATATTTCAACATAGAAATTCCCATAGTTTGTGGATCAGCCGCCAGTGTAACACCCGCAGCTGAACAGACCATTAACGGTGGAGTTAGCGTGGTGGTGGTGCAATGACTTCGCGCTGTCCGTTACTGCCCATTTCGGTGACCACCCCCGCTTCCTCCATGGCCTCGATCATACGGGCAGCCCGGTTGTAACCGATTTTCAGCTTACGCTGCACCGAGGAGATCGATGCCCGCCGTGATTCCGTTACAAAAGCCACCGCCTGATCATAAAGCGGATCGGACTCGGAGTCACCATCGCCCCCGCTACCCTCGTCCCCGGGGGCAGGCCCGGCTTCATGGGTGCCTTCCAGAATCTCTTCCAGATAATCCGGTTCACCACGGCGACGCCAATCGTCACACACCCGATGCACCTCATCATCTGCCACAAATGCGCCATGTACCCGCACCGGTAAGCCGGTGCCCGGCGGCAAATACAGCATGTCGCCATGACCTAACAGCTGCTCGGCCCCACCCTGATCCAGAATGGTTCGGGAATCCACTTTGGACGATACCTGAAAGGCCATGCGTGTAGGTACGTTGGCCTTGATCAGACCGGTAATTACATCCACCGATGGACGCTGGGTGGCCAGAATCAGGTGAATCCCCGCCGCCCTCGCTTTCTGTGCGATACGGGCAATCTGTTCTTCCACTTTTTTACCCACGATCATCATCATATCGGCAAATTCATCCACCACCACAACAATGAATGGCAAGGCTTCCAGGTCTTCCGGTTCCTGGCTGTCCAGCTCCGGTTTGAACAATGGATCCTTGATCGGCTCACCGGCCTTGATGGCGTCTTTTACTTTTTTATTGAATCCCGCCAGGTTGCGCACGCCCATTGCCGCCATCAGCCGATAACGGCGCTCCATCTCTGCCACACACCAGCGCAGCGCGTTAGAGGCTTCTTTCATGTCGGTGACCACCGGGGTCAACAAATGGGGAATATTGTCGTACACCGAGAGTTCAAGCATTTTGGGGTCAATCATGATCAAACGCAGTTCTTCCGGCGTTGCCTTGAACAGCATGCTCAACAACATGGCATTCAGTCCAACTGACTTACCGGACCCGGTGGTACCCGCCACCAGCAGGTGAGGCATTTTTTGCAAATCCGCCACCACCGATTCCCCCGAGATATCCTTACCCAACGCCAGCGCCAAAGGCGAGTTGACCCTTTCGTATTCCTGCGAAGAAACCACTTCGCTCAAGCGGATCATTTCGCGGTCCTCATTGGGAATTTCAATACCCACCACTGTTTTACCCGGTATCACTTCCACAACCCGAACACTGATCACTGCCAGTGAGCGTGCCAGGTCTTTCGCCAGATTGGTGATGCGGCTTACTTTTACCCCGGGAGCAGGCTGGATTTCAAAACGGGTCACCACCGGGCCCGGCATTACATTCTCTACCTCGGCCTCCACGTTGAAATCACGCAATTTTATTTCCAGCAAACGGGACATGCTCTCCAGCGTTTCCGCGGAAAAGCCTTTTTTACCGTGCTTATCCGCGGCGTCCAGCAGCGCGAAGGCCGGCAGTTCACCGGTCACAGGATTATCGAACAGGCTTTTCTGGCGCTCCTTCTCCAGCCGCACACTGGGCTCTTTTTTCGGTTTGGGCAGTTCAATTACCGGTGGTTTACGTGCTTCCTGCTTGGCCTTGTCTTTTTTCAGGGCCTCCTGGCGCAGCTTGATGGCTTGCTTGGCGGCCTTCTCCTCCGCCTTTTTCACATTGACTTCCACCCTGGCGGCCCGCCGTTCCTGCCAGCGTTCTTTCAATGAGCAAATCCATTCATAGAACGCGATGCTGAGTTTACCGGTGCCGTCAATTACCCTGATCCAGGACACATCGGCGAACATGGTGAGGCCAATCAAAAACAGCGCCAGCAATACCAGGGTTGAACCCAGTGTGTTGAGGGCATGCAAAGCAGCACTGCCCACTTCTATTCCCAGGATACCACCAGCCCCATTGCGCCCGGCGGAATCGATATTGGGTAAGGAACCAGGCGCCACATCAAAATGGATGTACGCCAGACCGGTGGCAGCGACCATGGTCATGGCAAAGCCCAAAAAGCGCAGACCGGCCATCAGCCAGCTCCACTGTTTATCGACATCGCGAAACACCAGCCAGGCCCGGTAGGCAATCAGAAGGGGGAACAAATAGGACAGATAGCCGAACAACGACATGAGCACATCCGCGCTCCAGGCTCCGGCACGGCCACCCAGATTGTGAATACTGCGACCACTGCCAAGACTGCTCCAGCCCGGGTCATGAACATCAAAAGAAGCCAGGGCAATAATCAGATAGAGTGACAGGAAAAACAGCACGATCATGGCACCCTCACGGACACCACGCACCAGCAATACAATCCAGGGTGCAGGCTGCACCTGTCTCTGGGCTTGTTCTTTCTTCAAAGGGCAACCCTGTATAGGTAGTGGAATTGACTTTATTTTAGCGGTAAATCAGCCAGTTGCACAAACTTCTCATAATTTACCTTAAGAGATTAGTGCAAACCCGCAAATCCGCCTTCGGCGCCACTATTCTATCAGAGCCGGCAACACAATCTTACCGTTGGAAACGTTGATTCCATCACTTAACGGAGCATAATCCGCCAGTTGCCCCCTGAGGAGTTTCTGAACATAGGGCAGTATGGCACCTGACAGGGCCTCTGACGCGGTTCTGGGTACCGCCCCGGGCATGTTGGTGACACCCATATGCAGCACGCCCTCCTCCAAAAACACCGGATCCCGGTAATCCGTGGCGCGCATGGTTTCGATACAGCCGCCCTGATCAATGGAGATGTCCACCACCACTCCGCCATCCGGCATATCCTGAATCATATCCCGAGTCACCACTTTCGGGGCTTTTGCGCCGGGGATGAGCACCGAACCCACCACCAGGTCTGCATCCCGCAAGGCTTTGGCAATGGCGCCCTGGTAGGAGTACACCCCGGTGATGTTGGGCGCCAGGCTTTCAATGACCCGCAAGGCCGCGGCCGAGCGATCAAACGCCACCACCTGGGCCCCCGTCGCCGCGGCGGACATCGCTGCATTCTGACCTGCCACACCGGCACCGATGATCACGACTTTGCCGGGCTCGGCCCCCGGCACCCCACCCAGGAGGATGCCTTTACCGCCCATGGGTCGGTGCAGATAATGAATCCCCGCCTGCACCGAGACCCGGCCCGCTATTTCACTCATGGGGGCCAGCAGAGGTAGTTTGCCGCCTTCCTGCACGGTTTCGAACGCAACGGCAGTCAAACCAATATCACACAGTGCCTGGGTCAGTGTCGGATTTGGCGCCAAATGTAAATAACAAAACAACAGATGACGGGCTTGCAACAGATCCAGATCCCCCTGAATGGGCTCTTTCACCTTCACCACCAAATCCGCTTTGGCAAACAGTTCCGCTGCATCCTCAGCCAGTTGTGCACCGGCGTTGCGGTACTCATCATCACTGAAACCACTCAGCTCCCCCGCCGATTGCTGCACCCACACCTCACAACCCTGCCCCACCAGATCCGCCACCGCATGGGGCACCAGCGCTATGCGGGCTTCCATCGGTTTGATCTCTTTGGGGACACCTACAGTCAACAATGTGCTCATCTGCAATACCTGCCTTGTCGGAGTTCTGGATACGCATGCGTTCCTGTATAGTTTGGACCTATTCCGCTGATACACAGGAACAATTTGCCTGCCACATGGTAAATTAAGTATAAAAGTGCAACCCACAGCAACTGGCAACTCCCGTGCCACCAACCAGGACATTGAATTAATGAGTGAAACCAAACACTGCCGTCTTTTGATTCTGGGCTCTGGCCCCGCTGGCTATACCGCTGCCGTCTACGCCGCCCGTGCAAACCTGAACCCGGTTATGGTGACCGGCATCCAGCCCGGTGGACAGCTCACCACCACCACCGACGTGGACAACTGGCCGGGTGATAATGAAGGTGTTCAGGGCCCCGAGCTGATGGAGCGCATGAAGCAGCATGCCGAGCGCTTCGAGACCGAAATATTGTTTGACCACATCAATAAAACCGACCTCAGCAAACGTCCTTTCACCCTTTATGGTGACAGCGCCACCTATACTTGCGACGCCCTGATCATTGCCACCGGGGCCAGCGCCCGTTACCTGGGGCTGGAATCCGAAGAGGCGTTCAAGGGTAAAGGGGTCAGCGCCTGCGCCACCTGCGACGGGTTCTTCTATCGCAATCAAAAAGTGGCTGTGATCGGTGGCGGTAATACGGCAGTGGAAGAAGCGCTCTACCTGGCCAATATTGCCAAGGAAGTGGTGGTGGTTCACCGCCGGGAAACCTTCCGCTCTGAAAAAATTCTCCGCGACCGGCTGCTGGATCGGGCTGCAAACGGCAACGTCACCCTGGAGTTGAACTACATACTGGACGAAGTGCTGGGTGACGATATGGGCGTCACCGGCATGCGCATCAAACAGGTCGCAACCGGTGAAACCAAGGAAATTGATCTGCAGGGCGTGTTTATCGCCATCGGCCACACGCCCAACACCGGCATATTCGAAGGTCAGCTGGACATGGAAAACGGCTATCTCAAGATTAACAGCGGCATCAATGGCAATGCCACCGCCACCAATGTGGAAGGCGTTTTCGCCGCCGGGGATGTCACC
This sequence comes from Gammaproteobacteria bacterium UBA7310, assembly GCA_002471665.1. Classification (GTDB taxonomy): domain Bacteria; phylum Pseudomonadota; class Gammaproteobacteria; order Pseudomonadales; family Ketobacteraceae; genus Ketobacter. Next base: position 317,889 of record DKQK01000040.1, on the reverse strand, counting down.
GACCACGTCTACCGTCAGGCCATTACATCAGCCGGCTTCGGTTGCATGGCCGCCCTCGACGCCGAGAAATTCCTGGATGAAAACCAGTAACCTCACCGCATGATCAAAATCCCCGTCCTGGGTTTTCACACCCAGGACTTCCCACCCATTGAGCACGCTCTCGACGACCCCAACGGCCTGCTCGCCGCTGGTGGCGATCTCTCACCAGAGCGCCTGGTGGACGCCTACAGCAGGGGCATTTTCCCCTGGTTCGATCAAGACCAGCCCATTCTGTGGTGGTCACCCAGCCCACGGGCAGTGCTGTTTCCCGATCAGCTCCACATATCCCGCAGCCTGCACAAGACCCTGCGCAAAAACTGCTTCCAGGTCACCATGGACCAATGCTTCGCCGAGGTAATCAAGTCCTGCTCCGAACCCCGCACCTACAGTGACGGCACCTGGATCACCGAGGACATGATGGGGGCCTACACGCTATTGCATGAGCTGGGATACGCCCACTCAGTGGAAACATGGCAGAACGGGCAACTGGTGGGCGGTGTCTATGGTGTTGCATTGGGAAAGGTGTTCTTTGGTGAATCCATGTTCAGCCGGCGAACCAATGCCTCCAAGGTCGCGTTCGTACACCTGGTGAAACAGTTGCAGGCCTGGGGCTATCAACTGCTGGATTGCCAGGTGGAGAACCCACATCTCGTGAGCCTGGGCTCCACCACCATCGATCGCGCAAAATTCAAAACCATTCTTCAGGCCCAGATTCCGCCCCTACCAGCACTGCTCCAGCTGCGTTCCCCTAAATGGGCATTACAATGGAAATATTGTGGCAGGTGACACTGGAAACATCGCTAAAATCGTTTAATACTGTAGTCATCGCTGGTGGCGGGCATCCTCCCTTAACCATAAGATAAATAAGGCTTTTACGATTAGGTTATGACAGATCTTGCTGCAGTAAAATTCTTTGTTACACCACTGCACCAGTGCAGCTACCTGCCGCGCAACGATGCCATCACCCTGTTTGCCGACCCGAAAGCCAACCTCGACCACAATCTTTACAGCGAACTCTCTGAAGTGGGCTTTCGACGCAGTGGAAATTATCTATACCGTCCCCACTGTCGGCAGTGCTCCGCCTGCATCCCGGTACGCATTCCGGTAGACCGTTACCGAATGTCCCGTAAACACCGCCGTATTTGGAATAAGAACAGTGACCTCGCCATCAATCGGGTACCTGCGGAATTCAACGATGAGCATTATGAACTGTATGCCAAATACATCGAGGCCAAGCACAGGGATGGCGATATGTACCCTCCCACGCCGGAGCAATATGAATCCTTTCTACTCAGCGACTGGGGCAAAACCTGTTTTTATGAGTTCCGCGACCCAGAGAACCGGCTGCTGGCAGTGGCGGTGAGCGATGTCATGGAAAACGGCCTATCCGCGGTCTATACCTTTTATTGTACGGAGAGCGCAAAACGCAGCCTGGGTGTGATGGCGGTGCTGTGGCAAATCGAAGAATGCAAACGGCTGGAGTTACCTGCGTTGTATCTGGGTTATTGGATCAAAGACTGCCAGAAAATGAAATATAAAACCGAATACCGCCCACTGGAAATGTATGTGAACAATCATTGGGTCTCGGTTTCCCTTTGATTGGGAAAACAAAAAAGTACCACTTATCAATCTCTTACAGAGCAAACTTGAAGCAATTCATGCTCTTCTGATTTGGCCGCCGAACAATTTCCCCACATTAAAGCCACTTTAGCTTTGATAAATCCCTGCTTTTACGGCAAAATTCCCGCCTCGTTGGCAGAGACACTGCCCAAAGTATCTGCATTATCCATGCACAGAGAGGAAATCACTGGATGTCGAAAGAAGATTCCATTGAAATGGAAGGTACCATAACCGAAACCCTTCCCAATACCATGTTTCGAGTGGAGCTGGACAACGGCCACGTTGTAACCGCCCACATCTCCGGCAAAATGCGCAAAAACTATATCCGCATTTTGACCGGTGACCGCGTTAAAGTAGAGATGACACCTTACGATCTGTCCAAAGGCCGTATCACCTACCGCGTGCGTTAATCGCTATACCGAATTCAATATAAAAACGAGCCCATTGGGCTCGTTTTTATTGTTGCTCTGTATACGTTGATAATCAGGCGGGCTCGGTGTCGAAAATCAGATCACCGTCTTCCTCCGAGATGTGAACGGTACCGCCGCTTTCAGACAACTCGCCAAAGAGAATCTTCTCCGCCAGCGGACGCTTCAGTTTTTCCTGAATGAGGCGGTTCATTGGGCGTGCCCCCATATCCTTGTCATAGCCTTTCTCAGCCAGCCAGGTCCGGGCGCTGTCATCCACATCCAGCATCACGCGCTTGTCATCCAGCTGTGCCTGCAACTCGGTAAGGAACTTGTCAACAACGCCTTTGATAATGCTCATATCCAGATTTTCAAACTGAATAACCGCATCCAGACGATTGCGGAACTCCGGCGTAAACATACGCTTGATGGCTTCCATCCCGTCGGTACTGTGATCCTGCTGCGTGAAACCAATGGAAGAACGGCTAACCGCTTCTGCACCGGCATTGGTGGTCATTACCAGTATGACATTGCGGAAATCCGCTTTCCGCCCATTGTTGTCGGTCAGGGTGCCATGATCCATCACCTGCAACAGCAGATTGAACACTTCCGGGTGCGCTTTCTCAATTTCATCCAGCAATAATACCGCATGGGGGGATTTGGTCACCGCTTCGGTCAGTAACCCGCCCTGATCAAAGCCCACGTAACCCGGAGGCGCACCAATCAAGCGCGACACAGTGTGGCGCTCCATGTATTCGGACATATCAAAGCGGATCAACTCCATGCCCATGACTTTCGCCAGCTGCTTGGTTACTTCGGTCTTGCCGACACCGGTGGGCCCGGCAAAGAGGAACGAGCCAATGGGGCGATCCGGGTGACTGAGACCCGCCCGCGCCAACTTGATTGAGCTGGACAGCGCATCGATCGCTTTATCCTGGCCAAACACCACCATCTTGAGATCACGCTCCAGGTTGGCCAGCAGTTCCTTGTCGTTCGCTGAAACCGTCTTCGGTGGAATACGGGCGATTTTGGAGACAATGGCCTCCACATCACCCACCGAGATCACTTTCTTGCGTTTGCTGGGCGGTTGCAGCCGCTGGAACGCACCCACCTCATCAATCACATCGATTGCTTTATCGGGAAGATGACGATCATTGATATAACGGGCTGACAGCTCACAGGCGGCTTTCAAGGCCTTGTTGGAGTACTTGATGTCGTGGTGCTCCTCAAAGCGCGATTTCAGGCCTTTGAGGATCTCATAGGTATCCTCCACACTGGGCTCAACCACATCGATCTTCTGGAAACGGCGGGCCAGAGCCCGGTCCTTTTCAAAAATCCCGCGGTACTCCTGGAAGGTGGTGGAACCGATGCACTTGATTTCACCGGACGCCAGCATTGGCTTTAACAGATTGGAAGCATCCATAACACCACCGGATGCTGCACCGGCGCCAATGATGGTATGAATCTCATCAATAAAGAGAATCGCGTGGGTTTTCTTCTGCAATTCGCCCAACAATGCTTTAAAGCGTTTTTCGAAATCGCCGCGGTATTTGGTACCCGCCAACAGGGCACCCAGATCCAGCGAGTAAACCACACTGTCATCGATGGCATCGGGCACTTCTTTGTCCACGATGCGCTTGGCCAGACCCTCCGCAATGGCGGTCTTGCCCACGCCGGGCTCACCCACTAACAAGGGGTTATTCTTGCGCCGGCGACACAGAATCTGCACGGTGCGCTCTACTTCCTCGTCGCGCCCCACCAGCGGATCGATACGGCCAGCCAACGCCTGATCATTCAGGTTGGTTGCGTACGACTCAAGCGGGGATTTACCCGTCCCCTCTGAAACCTGATCCTCTTCGTGAACTTCATGGCTGTGGTCTTCCAGGTTGTGGGATTCATCCGACACCTTGGAGATACCATGGGCGATGTAGTTCACCACATCGATGCGCGCCACGCTCTGCTTCTTCAGGAAGTAAACCGCCTGACTTTCCTGCTCGCTGAAGATTGCCACCAGAACATTGGCTCCAGTGACTTCTTTCTTGCCGGAAGACTGCACGTGGAACACCGCACGCTGCAACACGCGCTGAAATCCAAGTGTGGGCTGGGTTTCGCGATCGTTATCGCTGGAGGGAATCAACGGGGTCGTCTCATCCACAAAGTTGGCCAGGTCTGAACGCAGTTCGTCCAGGTTGGTCCCGCAGGCTTTCAGTACTGTTGAGGCTGCCTCATTATCGAGCAACGCCAGCAGGAGGTGCTCCACAGTCATATACTCATGACGCTTGGTACGAGCGTCTCTGAATGCCAAATTTAAAGTGACTTCCAGATCTTTGCTTAACATCTCTTTACACCTTCATCCTCAGAATATAGACAACGCACCGTGGACGATCCGTTCTATTGAAATCTTTCCACTTCACACATCAAGGGGTGTTGATTTTCCCTTGCGAATTGAATCACCTGTGCCACTTTCGTCTCAGCTACATCCTTGGTAAACGTGCCACAACTGGCTTTGCCCTGGGTATGAACCGTTAACATAATCTGAGTGGCCTTTTCACGATTCATGCCAAAGAACATCTGTAACACGTCTACCACAAACTCCATGGGCGTAAAGTCATCATCCAGCATCAGTATCTGGTACATCGGCGGAGGCGCTAAATCCGGCTTGGCTTCCTCAACCGCAACACCATCATCAAAGTCCGTATCCGGGCCGGATGAATCTCCTCCCATCCCTCTTATATTATTCAATGTTAGTAGAGAATCTTCGGCTTTACTCATAACCAGAAATCATAAAATCATGGGTTAACATATTTTGTCCTCATAACTAACCATTATTGGGGCAACGTTGGTCAGTTCAACAGCAAAAACACTTGACTAATACTTCACAATCATGATGATTGGGATCTGTGTTTAACAAAAGTTAACACAAATCACCACTGCGAAGTACATTTCTTATTTTTTGTGCCTCAGCAGTAAAAAATAATAACAATTGACTTAAGGCTACCAAGACAGAGGTAGTCCCAACAGAAGGACTTGAGTTATGGCAACCGGGAAAGTGAAATGGTTCAATAACGCCAAGGGTTATGGCTTCATTCGTCCAGACACTGGCGGAGAGGACTTGTTTGTCCACTACTCCTACATCTGCATGGACGGATACCGAAGCCTGAAAGCGGGACAGCAAGTTACCTATGACGAAAGGGAAGCGCCAAAAGGTCTTCACGCCGTTAACATCAATGTTATCGGTATAGATCAAACGAGCACCTCCGAACAGGAAACTCACGCCGACGATTCTGTGGGTGCAACTGAGTTGCATCACACAATCCACGCGGAAGCCGTTTAAAGAATCCAGATGACAGACACCCTCTTCGGAGGGTGTCTTGTTATTTGTAGACCGCTTTCAAGGGACAGGGTTCCTCTTGGTTAACCCCTGGGCCTAAGGCACAGGGCAAGGATTTTGATTGTCTGGTTTAACGTACCATCGATTAAGCAAGACAATGGGAACCTGTGCGCCCTTCCGCGCAGTAACGACTGCGATCTACCCCATACCATAAGAAAAAAGGCTGTTAAAAAACAGCCTTTTTTCAATTCGATACAACGTTTGGTGCCTTATTCTTCCATATGGGAGATGATGGCATCCCCAAACTCGGAACAACGCAACAGGGTCGCGTCGGGCATCAGGCGTTCAAAATCGTAGGTTACGGTTTTTGCCTCAATGGCGCCCTGCATCCCGTTGATTACCAAATCCGCCGCCTCAGTCCATCCCAGATGCCGCAGCATCATTTCCGCAGACAGAATCAGGGAGCCCGGGTTTACCTTGTCCTGACCAGCGTATTTGGGCGCAGTACCATGAGTTGCCTCAAATACCGCCACACTGCCACCGATATTGGCACCAGGGGCAATACCGATACCCCCCACTTCTGCCGCCAGGGCATCGGAAATGTAATCACCATTGAGGTTCAGCGTGGCAATAACAGAGTACTCATCCGGGCGCATCAGAATTTGCTGGAGGAACGCATCCGCGATCACATCCTTAACCACGATATCCTTACCGGTTTTTGGATTCTTGAAGACGTGCCAGGGGCCACCGTCAAGAGGCTCCGCCCCAAAGCGCTCCACCGCCAGTTCGTATCCCCAGTCCTTGAATGCACCTTCGGTAAATTTCATGATATTACCCTTGTGCACCAGGGTAACCGAAGGCTGGTCGTTATCGATCGCATACTGAATAGCCTTGCGCACCAGACGCTGGGTTCCTTCTTTGGAAACCGGCTTGATACCAATACCACAACCTTCTGGGAAGCGGATTTTGGTGACACCCATTTCTTCCTGTAGGAAGCGGATGACTTTCTTGGCATCTTCACTGTCAGCCTGCCATTCAATACCGGCGTAGATGTCCTCGGAGTTCTCACGGAAAATAACCATATTGGTCTTCTCCGGGCAGTGCACCGGGCTGGGCACACCACGGAACCAACGTACAGGACGCTGACAAACGTACAAATCCAGCTCTTGACGCAACGCGACGTTCAAAGAACGAATACCACCGCCCACCGGAGTGGTCAGGGGGCCTTTAATGCCCACTATGTATTCGCGCAATGCTTCAAAGGTTTCTTCCGGCATCCAGTCATCCGGGCCGTAGATCTTGGTGGACTTCTCTCCACAATACACTTCCATCCAGTGGATGGAGCGCTTCTCGCCGTAGGCTTTTTCTACCGCGGCATCAGTCACCTTCAGCATCACCGGCGTGATATCCACACCGATCCCGTCTCCTTCGATGTAAGGAATGATGGGATGGTTCGGGACATTCAGGGACAGGTCAGCATTGACGGTGATTTTGTCACCATCTACTGGGACCTTAATCTTTTGGTACCCCATGTCGTTTTTTACTCCCTATTTACATACAATTACGGTTTAGGTACGCGAAGTATACAGAATTTTGTACCCCTTCGCCTCATGAATTTCGTGGTAACCGACTGTTAATCAATCACATAATGTCTAAATCACCACTGCCTTCAAAGCGGGTTATCCTGCTCAACAAGCCGTTCCAGGTACTCAGTCAATTCTCTCCACATGAGGGTAAAACGACTCTGGCAGAATTCATCGAACAGCCGGGTATCTACCCGGCTGGACGGCTGGATTTCGATTCAGAGGGCCTGCTTTTGCTGACCGGTGATGGCCAATTGCAACATCGGCTCACCGACCCCAGACACAAGCTACCCAAAACCTATTGGGCGCAAGTGGAAGGTGAAGTTTCACAACAGGCGCTGCAGCGACTCCAAACCGGAGTCGTGCTCAAGGACGGGAAAACCAAACCAGCCAGGGCGGTTGCCATACCAGAGCCACATCGGCTTTGGCAGCGCAATCCGCCAATCCGCTATCGGGCCAACATACCCACCACCTGGATTGAGTTAACCATCACGGAGGGGCGCAATCGACAAGTCCGCCGCATGACCGCTGCCGTTGGCTACCCTACTCTGCGGCTGATTCGATGTGCAATTGGACCTTGGTCTATCGGCAATCTGCAACCCGGAGAACACAGAGAGAACACTGTTCCCCACGATCTGCTTCAGAGCAGCGGCTCCAAAACTGCCCGCACATCCCCCCGGCGTGGCCGTTACTACCAGCGCTCCCGGGCCCGCTGATCAGACGCCTTGGCGTCCACCCATTCCGTGTCCCCCGTGGAAGTCACCTCTTTCTTCCAGAACGGGGCCTCGGTTTTGAGATAGTCCATAATGAAGCGAGCGCCATCAAAGGCGGCATCCCGATGCCGGGCACTGGCCCCCACCAGAACAATCTGATCGTGATTTTCCAGTGCCCCCACCCGATGAACGATGGTCACCGCTTCCAGATCCCATTTCACCCTGGCCTTTTCAGCAATAGCGTGAAGGCTCTTGACCGTCATCGCGGGGTAATGCTCTAAAATGATGCCATTCAGAGCGCCCTGCGCATTAAAATCGCGCACTAAACCGGTGAAGGTCACAATGGCTCCACTGCTGGCGGATCGCTTCCGCAGCGCCTCATATTCCGCGCCAAGCTCGAAATCACGGGGCTCAACGCGAATCTGAACCGCTGCAGGCAACCTTTCTTCAGGCTCGGTTGGCACGTCAGCCTCCCGTCACGGGCGGGAAGTAAGCAATTTCGTCGCCATCTTCCACCGTAGTTTGTTCACCGGCCATCTCCTGATTCACCGCCACCAGTATATTGGGATCACTGAGCGCCTCGTCAAACCCTGCCCCCCGGGCCTTGATCAGGTCTGTAAAATCGCCAATGTTTGCCACGTTATCAGGCAGCTCAACTGTCAACTCGGCACAGCCAACCTGATCTCTGATGCGGGCAAAAAACAATACTTTGATCATGTAGAAACCTTTTCTAGGGTGCCATCCAGTGGCCACTCTTGCCACCTTGCTTATCCAGCAAGCGCGTATGCTCAATCACCATGCCTTTGTCAACCGCCTTGCACATATCGTATAACGTCAAGGCCGCAACCGTGGCCGCGGTCAACGCTTCCATTTCGACACCGGTCTGCCCTGACAGCTTGCACACCGCACGGATACGCACCGAATTCTGATCCGGAACCGGCTCCAGATCGACTTTAACACTGGAGAGCAGCAACGGATGGCATAACGGGATCAGTTCACTGGTCTTTTTTGCCGCCTGTATGCCGGCAATGCGGGCTACCGCAAAGACGTCACCTTTTTTGTGCTTGCCTTCCGTGATCAGTGTTAATGTTGCAGGCTGCATGCGAACCCAGGTTTCGGCCGTGGCCTGGCGTGAAGTTACCGGCTTTTCGGTCACATCCACCATATTAGCCCTGCCCTGGCCGTCAAGATGCGTTAAATCAGTCATTGGGGAGTCTTTTTCAGAGTTTTATTTCGGTAAGGGTTAAGGATATGGGCAGCATTTGTGCTGACCTGCCGACCCAGCCATACGGTTCCTACGGCGAATTACATCCGGCTAATTACAAGCCAGGATACACACTGTATTATGGCACCACGACGTGGCCTATCCATGCAATATAACGAACGGGAAATTAAATGAAAACAACGGACGCAAACCAGCGGGCAATTCGTTATTTTGGTTACCCCATCAGTGCAGCGCTCTACCAGCAGGTAATCGCCACTATAGAGCAGATCCAGAAAGGCGGTGACACCGAGCACTTATGCCGGCAATCCGCGGACACTCTGATCGCCATCACCGATGCCGGATTTGATGCCTATTACGAGCAGCCGGCAAAACTGGCGGGCATATCACCACGCCTGAAAAAAGCCACCGATACCGGCATTCACGCTGTCCAGAAAGGCATTCACCTTGTGATCCGCAAGCTGCTGAAAAACAGAAAAATCAAAGATCTGGAGCGACTGGCGAACAATTTTTCCTACCTGATCTGCGTGGATAACCAGAACCCTGACAATGCCTACGCCTGTTTTCGTCTGGAAGAGGACTTATACCAAAAGGTGGTGGCCAATATGCGTCGCGTGCACGAAGACCCAAATATTGAAAGCTATCGCCGCGATGTGATTGATTCCGTTGAGGATCTGATCAGTGCCGGCATTGACATGTTCTATACCAAACCGGTCGATCAGGCGGATATCGGGCGGATCACCCGTAAAGCCGCGGATCTTGGTATCCACACCGTACAAAAAGGGTCGAACGCGGTGGTACACCGGTTATTCAAGGACATGGACTACGCCACTCTGTTACCCATGGCTGAGTACTTTGAAACGCTGCTGCACTCCGAAGTTCAAACCTACAAGCACTTCCTGCGTGCCGCCCATTAGCGCCCGCCCCGCGGACTAAATCCTGCTGTCCGGGTTGGGAATTGGGCCGAATTTGGGTAGAATTGCGCGTTCTTTGCAGCACAGATCCCGAATATAGCCTATGACCTGGACTCACCATACCACCGTGGCCACCATTGTGGCGAACAACGGCCGCTACCTGTTGGTGGAAGAAGTGGTGGACGGCGTCACCGTCCTCAATCAGCCGGCGGGGCACGTGGAGGCAGGTGAAACGCTGCTGGCCGCTGCCATACGGGAAACATGGGAAGAAACCGGCTGGCAGGTGAACCTGGAAGCCTTAGTGGGTGTCTATCAGTATACAGCGCTCAATGGGATCACCTATTTCCGCTTCTGCTTCGCTGCTACCGCACAGCAACAGGCGCCCAACGCGCAGCTGGATGAGGGCATCATAGGTCCGGTCTGGCTAACCCTGGAAGAACTGAAAGCCCGTCAGTCACAATGGCGCAGCCCCCTGGTGCTGCGCTGTATCGAAGATTTTGCCGCTGGCAAGCGCTACCCACTGGAGCTGATCTACGCACATCCGAATGAGTTCTCCGTACTATGAATAATGCAGGCAAAAAAGTCATCGTTGGCATGTCCGGCGGCGTCGATTCCTCTGTGTCGGCCTACCTCCTGATGCAGCAGGGGTACCATGTGGAAGGCCTGTTTATGAAGAACTGGGAAGAAGATGACGGCACCGAATACTGCACCGCCCTGGCCGATCTGGCGGATGCCCAACAGGTGGCGGATACCCTGGGCATCAAACTGCACACGGCCAATTTCGCCGCCGAGTACTGGGATCGGGTATTCGAACACTTTATTTCAGAATACAGCGCCGGGCGCACCCCAAACCCGGACATCCTGTGCAACAAGGAAGTGAAATTCCGCGCTTTTTTGGACTACGCCCTGACCTTGGGCGCCGATTACATCGCCACCGGCCACTATGCCCGACGGGGAGCGACCCGGCGCCAGGATGACGCAGACGCAGCCCCGTTACTGAAAGGGTTGGATAAAAACAAGGATCAAAGCTACTTTCTGCATGCGGTCAACGGCCGCCAGATTGCCCGCACACTGTTTCCATTGGGTGAGTTGGAAAAACCGGCCGTACGTGAAATTGCCCACGAACAGGGGTTCGAAAACCACGACAAGAAAGATTCCACCGGCATTTGCTTTATCGGTGAACGCCGTTTCAAGGATTTTCTGGAGCAGTATATACCGGCCAAACCCGGCCAGATCGTCACAGAAGCCGGCGAGATCATCGGTGAACACAGTGGGCTGATGTTCTATACCATTGGCCAGAGGCAGGGGCTGGGCATCGGGGGCCTCGCCCATAAATCAGAAGCCCCCTGGTTTGTGTTGAGCAAGGATCTGGAGAGTAATCGGTTATTGGTTGGCCAGGGCACCAACCATCCTGCCCTGTTCACTGATACACTGTGTGCAGAGGAAGTATTCTGGGTGCTGGACAAGCCCGCATTGCCACTACGATGCAAGGCCAAGACCCGTTACCGTCAACCGGATCAACATTGTCTGGTGAGCGAAACCGCCCAAGGTCAGATTAGTGTGACATTCGATCAACCACAACGGGCGGTTACACCTGGTCAGTCAGTGGTATTTTACGATGGCGAGATCTGCCTGGGAGGCGGGGTCATCGAACGCACCTGGAATCAAAATGGGGAGTGATTCTTGTGAGGCATAAAGAAGAGGAAAAGGCGCTGGCCCTGGCAGGGTTATTTCAGGCCGCCGCACTGGTACAACAGGTTGCCCGTACCGGGGAAGTCAATATGGATGCCTACACACCGTTGATGGAAAGCATATTTGTCCTGGACCCGAAAACCACAGAGGATGTTTATGGTGGTGTGAAAGGCGTTAAGTTGGGTGTGGATACACTGCTGTTGGTACTGAAGGAAAAAGAAAGTGCCCGCTACGCGGATGCCATACGCTACGCCATCGGTATGCTGCACGTGGAAAAGTTACTGCGGCGTGAATCAGACATCAACAGCGTGCTGCGCTCCAGATTGGAGCAGGTAACCCATCAGCTGCAGCATTTTGACGGTGTCACCAGCCAGGGCATCGTCACCAAAATGAACGACATCTACCTGGATACTCTGGCCAAGTTTAAATTCCGCATCCAGGTCAATGGCGATCCCAGCCACCTGCAGCGTCCGGAAAACGCCGCCAGAATCCGCGCCATCCTGTTGGCCGGCATCCGCTCGGCCATGCTGTGGCGCCAGCTGGGTGGAACTCGGCTCCAGTTTGCATTTGGTAAAGGCCGACTGGTTAAAGCCCTGCAAATCCTGCAGCACGAAATCACCATATCCTGAGCAAAAACGAAATCGATTGAGGAACACACCATGGAACTGAACGCCCTGACCGCCATCTCACCGGTGGACGGCCGCTACGGCAGCAAAACCCAGGCGCTGCGCGCCATCTTCAGTGAGTTCGGACTGATCCGCTACCGCGTACTGGTGGAAGTCCGATGGCTGCAGAAGCTGGCTGCCCATGAAGGCATTGCAGAGGTTCCCGCCTTTTCCGCTGGCAGCGAGGCTTTACTGAATTCCATCGTTGATGAATTCTCTGTGGCCGATGCCCAGCGTATCAAAGACATCGAGCGCACGACCAATCACGATGTAAAGGCCGTGGAATATTTCCTCAAGGAAAAAATTGCCGGCAATAGCGAACTGGAAGCCGTCAGCGAATTCATCCACTTCGCCTGCACCTCGGAAGATATCAACAACCTGTCCCACGGTTTGATGCTGCAAGCCGGACGTAACGAGGTTTTACTGCCCATATTGGAAAAACTGGTTGCTTCCATTGCCGCCCTTGCTCATCAATATGCAGACATGCCCATGCTTTCCCGCACCCACGGTCAGACCGCTTCCCCTTCCACCATGGGCAAGGAAATGGCCAACGTGGTGGCACGCTTACGACGTCAGCTGGAACAGATAAAGACCGTACCCATACTGGGCAAGATCAATGGCGCAGTGGGCAACTACAACGCGCACCTCAGCGCCTATCCTGAGCTGGATTGGGAACAGAACGCACAGGAATTTGTCAGTGGCCTGGGGCTGGAATGGAACCCCTACACCACTCAGATCGAACCCCACGACTACATTGCCGACCTCTACGACGCCATCGCCCGCTTCAATACCATCCTGATCGATTTCGATCGTGATGTGTGGGGTTATATCTCGTTGGGATACTTTAAACAGAAAACCATTGCGGGTGAGATCGGATCTTCCACCATGCCCCATAAAGTGAACCCCATTGACTTTGAAAACTCCGAAGGCAATCTGGGGATCGCCAACGCCATCATGGCGCACCTGGCGCAGAAGCTGCCCGTTTCCCGTTGGCAGAGGGATCTGACAGACTCCACCGTGCTGCGTAATCTGGGTGTGGGCCTTGCCCATGGTCTGATTGCCTACGAAGCCAGCCTGAAGGGCATCGGCAAACTGGAGATCAATGAACAACGGCTGGCGGAAGATCTGGATAACGCCTGGGAAGTATTGGCGGAGCCCATCCAGACAGTGATGCGTCGCTATGCCATCGAGAAACCCTACGAAAAACTCAAAGAGCTGACGCGTGGTAAAGCCATAACCCGGCAAGCCATGAGCGATTTTATTGATACGCTGGCCATTCCCGAACAGGAAAAGGTGCGCTTGAAAGCATTGTCGCCGGCTTCCTATATCGGTAATGCCGCCCAACAAGCCAAGCGCATTTAAAGTAGTTTATGGCATCCAAACCCCTGCCCATTCTGGGCGGTCGATCAGCGGAGTTGTTTTTGTCAGAGTACTGGCAACGGCAGCCCATGCTGGTACGGGGCGCGTTTGTGGATATAGAGAACATCATCGAGCCGGAGGAACTGGCGGGGTTTTCACTGGATGACACGGTGGAATCCCGTATTATCCTGGAGCGCAGCCCCGTTGACTGGGAACTACGGCACGGCCCATTCAACCAAAAAACGTTTAAGAACTTACCCAAGACACACTGGACTTTATTAGTACAGGCATTGGACCACCAGGTACCCGCCATTTCCGATTTGCTGGAAGCCTTTAATTTCATACCCAACTGGCGCATCGACGACGTGATGGCAAGCTTTGCTCCCAAAGGTGGCAGTGTTGGCCCGCACTATGATTTTTATGACGTGTTTCTGATTCAGGCCCATGGCCAAAGACGTTGGCAGGTGGGCCAAACCTGCACCGAGGAAACCGCCATTGTGCCCAACCTGCCGGTACGCATACTGCAGGAATTTCAACCTGAACAGGAATGGGTGCTGAATCCCGGCGATATGCTGTACTTGCCGCCGGGCATTGCCCACTATGGTGTAGCCGAAAATGAGTGCATCACTCTTTCGGTGGGTTTTCGTGCCCCCAGTGAGCATGAGATCATCAATGAATTCGTGCACTATTTACTGGCAACACCTAATGAAGGTCAGCGTTATTCAGACCCTGACCTTACTGTGCAGGGAAATCCCGGATGGCTTGCGCCTGCCGCCATCGAAAAAGTTGCCGAGACATTACACAGGCTGGTTTCTGACCGTGAGAAAATCGGCCTGTGGATGGGTGAGTACCTCTCACAAACCAAGTACGATCAAAACCCTGAACCCCCGGAAGAAGATTACGACACCACCGAAGTGCTGGATCTTCTGCACCAAAATCTGTCTGTGCGGCGGGAAGAATCCAGCCGCTTTGTGTATACCGGAGACCAGAATCACCCCAAGGGTCTGTTTATTAACGGATCGAAACTGGAATTTCACCCCTTCACCCAACAGATGATTCTTTTTCTGTGCAAGAGCCGTCACTACAATCCAGCTAAGCTGGTGATGTTCTGCGAAGCACCGGTCAACCTGCGTTTTCTCACCCAATTATTAAATATGGGTGTACTGTATTTCGAAGAAGAAACCTACCAGGAAGCCTGACACAAGGCTTCATCTTGTATTAAAGTCGCCGCCGTGCCTGATCCATCACGACCCAAGAAAGGCATTGCACTGCACGTGAGCAGTGCGCAATTCAAAACTCCGCGGCACCCTGACCAGGCTTAGAACCTCCCCGCACCTCAGCGTTTTTACTTTTATATTTCAACACTTTAACAAGCACAAGAACAGAAAAAACCAGTCTATGGCACGGAAACTGCGTTAGTTATGGCATGTGGTTATAACTAGTTAATACAAGTTTCAATAATCAGATTACACCATCGCCGGGGGGCCATCATGAAACTGAAAACCAAGTTCTTCTCCACATTAACCTGCGCCATGCTTGCAACCGCATCCGTTCACGCAGAAGACATCCGTATAGCCATTGGTCATCAGAGTATGTGTACCGATACCTATACGGCTGGCATCGTCGTCAAGGAACTCAAACTGTTGGAAAAGTATTTACCCAAAGACGGCAAATACAAAGATGCCGAATACGACATCAGTTGGAGTGATTATTCTTCAGGAGGCCCCATCACCAACCAGATGATGGCCAACAAACTGAACATCGGGGTAATGGGTGACTATCCCCTTATCGTCAACGGCGCCAAATTCCAACAGACTGATTCACTGCGCACAAAGTACATTGCCGGCACCGGCTACAATCTAAAAGGCAGCGGCAACGCCATCGTGGTTCCGGTTGATTCCGACGTATACAGCATTGAACAATTGAAAGGAAAGGACGTTTCCGTCCCGGTGGGCAGTGCGGCCTGGGGAATGCTGTTGAAAGCCATGCAGGATAACGGCATACCCAGCGCCGAGTATGGTTTGAAAAATCAGAGCCCTGCCGTGGGTGCCGCCAATATTGCCGCCGGTAAAATTGACGCCCACTCCGATTTCTGCCCCTGGTCCGAATTAATGGAATTCAGAGGCACCGGGCGCAAAATCTACGATGGCAGCGAAACCGGCGTGCCTTATCTGCATGGTGTGGTGGTACGTGAAGATTTTGCCGAGCAATACCCTGAGGTGGTCACCGCCTTTCTGAAAGCAGTCTATGAGGCTGGAGAATGGATTCGCAAAGATCCCGTTGCCGCCGTGGACCTGATGGAGAAGTGGACCGGCGTGGAGAAGGAGGTGCTGTATATCTACTTCTCGAAAGGCGGACACCTGACTCTGGATCCGACGATCAAACCCAAGTGGATCGAAGCCCTGAAAACAGACCACGGTGTCCTGGTAAAAGAAAAAGCCATTCCACCATTGGATTTCGACGAATGGATCACTGAAAGCTACATCAAGGCAGCCTACCGGGATTTGGGTAAGGACTATGACAAAGAAAAGAATGACATCGTCGATCCCGCAGTGGCGAATGCTAACCTGCCCATGGAGATCTGGCATGCCCGGGATGGCATATCCACCTACCAAACACTGCCGGAATTTCTCAGTGCCCTCAGTGAGCTGCAACAGACCGGTGCCAAGCTGAATGCAACCTACGTCTACGACAAAACCACCGGTCTGAAACTGTTTGGTAAAACGGCCTTTTTTGTAAAAACCGCCGACGGCTATGCCACCTTCCTGCGTAAGCCCGATGCGGACGCCTATGCCAGTAAAATGAAGGGCTCCGTAATGGGGTTGGACGATGCCGTCGCTGGCCTGGGCACCTCTGACAGCAATCTGGTTGCAGCGCAATAAACCGGGGAGAGTGAACTTAACATGAGTTACGCACTGGCCAAAAGCAAAGCAGACAGCAAGGTACCGGAAAACACCCCGGTACCAGCAACCTCTCCATCCGCCGCAGAACCGGTTTCGGTAAGCAACAACGAACTGCTGGCAGCCCGGGTGTCCCGGGCTGTTAACAGCGGACAGGCGCAGAGTATCGCAGTCGGTGCACTATCCCTGTGTTTTGGTATTTTGTTGTGGCATTTGGCGACCTTATACAATTTCAATTTCTTTATTAACTTCGAAAACATCCCGTCTCCGGTAAAAGTGGCCAATGCCTTTTTCGTGCACTTAACGGAGCCGGTATTCTATACCCATATACTGGTCAGCATCCGCCGCATACTAATTGCCTATGGCCTGGCTGTATTGCTGGGAGTCGTCACCGGTCTGTTGGTGGGACGTTCCCGCCTGGCCCGCGCCGCCGTGTTACCCTACATAGAAGTCATTCGCCCTATTCCGGCGGTTGCCTGGATTCCATTGGCTATCCTCATGTGGCCCACCGAAGAATCGTCCATCATCTACATCACGTTCCTGGGCGCTCTGTTTCCCATCATTCTGAACACCATCCATGGTGTCGAGCAAACACCAGAAGTCATGATCAGAGCTGCCCTGTCATTGGGCGCCAACAAATTACAGGTGTTCTGGCATGTAGTGTTGCCGGCGGCCATGCCCAGCATCGCCACCGGACTGGCGATCGGTATGGGGGTCAGCTGGTTCTCGTTACTGGCAGGTGAAATCATCTCCGGACAATATGGCATCGGCTATTTCACCTGGGATGCTTACTCACTGATTAACTATCCCGATATTGTGGTTGGCATGCTGGTCATTGGTGGACTCGGTACCCTGTCCACCTATCTGATCCGAATCGCTACCCGTCCAGCCCTGCGCTGGAAGCAAATGCAACGATGAGCAGGCGCCATGTTGAATCGAATCACCTATATCGCCCGCACCATTCGCAACAACCAATGGCGATGGCTGGCCATTACCTTGGGCACGGTTGTGATCTACTACGCCATCCTGATGGCAAGCCTGGTGCTTCGATTTGGCAATCTACCCAACTATATAAACCTGTATGAGTGGTGGCAGAACGTGTTGCGAATTATTGAATCCACACCCTCAATCAAAGACAGCATCAAGATTATTCAGGACGAATGGTTATTGGAGATTGGATACATGAACTATGAATTTGGATTGGGTATTTCCGAATGGAGCCTGTTCATTGTTCCCGTCAAGGTACTGGGTGTCACGCTGTTGGGTGCACTGATCGCCACCAACTATCTTTTGATTCACAGGACACCTGCCTGCGCCCGTTCATCACTGTCGAGCCGATCCTCCGACACCGCCACCGGACTCGGTGCCGGCCTGGTGGCCATTGCTTCGGTAACACTGTCCTGGGTGGTGTGCTGTTCAACGCCAACCTGGGTTGTGGGGCTGGCAATGCTGGGATTGGGCGCCAGCACAGCCTTGTGGCTGGAACCGCTGGGCAGCTGGCTCAATGGGATCGGTTTTATCATTTTACTGGTGGTCTGCTACGTTTCTGCCAAACCACTGACTTATGATCATCAGCGCCTGGAGGAACTCTCGTGAATACCAGCGTGGTATCAATTCAGCAAACCCTCATGCACAAACAGAGTTCGAAAGAACGCGGCCATGTCGTCATTGATTCAGTGGGCATCAGTTTTGGTGAAGGTGAGAGCAAAAACATCGCCGTACGCGAAACCAGTCTCAATATAAAACCCGGTGAGTTCGTGTGCATTCTAGGCCCATCGGGGTGTGGAAAATCCACCCTGCTGAATGCCGTTGCCGGCTACATCAACCCCTCCACTGGTCGGGTTCTGGTGGACGATGTGGAAATCCTGAACCCTGGTCCTGATCGCGGCATGGTATTCCAGCAATACTCTCTGCTGCCCTGGAAAACAGTGCTCGACAACATCGCCTTCGGCCCCCGTTTGGCCGGCCACAGCGCGGCCGAATGCAATTCCATTGCCCGCACTTTTCTGGCCATGATCGGCCTCAGCAAAATGGAACGGCGATTTCCCGGTGAACTGTCCGGTGGTATGCAACAAAGGGTAGGCATTGCCCGAGCGTTGGCCAACTATCCCAGTGTCCTGTTGATGGACGAGCCATTTGGTGCGCTGGATGCGCAAACCCGGTTAATGATGCAGGAAAGCCTGCTCGACATATGGTCGGAGTTCGGCACCACCGTTTTGTTTGTGACCCATGATGTGGATGAAGCCATCTTTCTGGCCGACAGAATTCTGATCATGAGCGCAAGTCCAGGTACGGTCATTGCGGATCTAAAGGTGAATCTGGAGCGGCCCCGGTCTCAGGAAATGGCGACATCAGAACCGTTTGTGTCATTGAAACGGGAATGCCTGCGCTACATCCGCTCCGAGAGCATGAAGGCCTTTGAGCAGCGGGAGTGTGAATAATGGTATCGCCCCGGATGACGCTCCCAACCGTTCCGCTACTGTTAATGGCTTTGCTGCTGACGACAACCCAGACACGGGCTGCCAACGAAGAATTCATGCAGCGGGAACCCACAGCAATTGCAGACTTTAAACTCTCGGATCAGTCAGGCGCGGCCTTTGGTCTGGAACAGCTGAAAGGCCAATGGACCATGCTGGTGTTGGGCTTTACCAGCTGCCCCGATGTCTGCCCCATGACATTAATGCGGCTGGAAGCCATCCGGGCACAGCTGGGATTAAAGATGATGCCGGACAGCATTCCTGAGATCGTGTTTGTTGCCGTCGATCCGGATCGCGATCAAACCATACTGAAAGATTACCTGGCGCACTTCCATCCGGAGTACATTGGCCTCACCGGTGACCACAGTGAGCTGAAGAAACTGGTGGAAAGCATCGATGGTATGTATCGCATCGAAAAACGTTATCCCGGTGAAGTCAATTATACGGTCAAGCACAGCGCCGGTGTTGCACTTATCAATCCTGAAGGCGAATGGATAGCAACCCTGAACCCGCCTTTTCACTCTCATCGTACCAGTGAATTTCTCGTACAGGTGATCCGACATGACAACGCCAGCCAGCATGCTCGCAATGAATAGGACCAGCCCGGCACTGCTGCTGATGATCGGTGTCAGCATGCAGACAGCAGAAGCAGGCATGATTGATAAGGAAGGCATGGCGCCATGGGAAATCTGTGGTTTGTGCCACGGTTTGGATGGTAACAGTCACATGCCCCGGTTTCCGAAACTGGCGGCACAGAAAGCGACCTATATCGAGGCCCAGTTCAATGCCTTCCGGCAGGGAGCAAGGACCAATGACGGTGGACAAATGCAGGCCATCACCGAAGAGGTTAAGCCTGAGGACATTGCCGCCATAGCCCAGCATTTTACCCAACAGGCTGCGCCAGAACCAGTAGAGAGGCCAATGCATGAAAACCAACAGGACGCAGATCTTCTGCAACTGGGTAAAGCGCTCTACACCTCTGGCAGAGCGGGTTTGCCGGCCTGCACCACTTGCCACAATGCAGAACGCCCGGATACACCATGGCTCGATGCGCAACATGAAGACTATTTGAATAAGCAACTTGATGATTTTCGTGAAGGCAGTCGCCACAGCGGTTCCCAAAACGTAATGCAGGACATTGCCGATTCACTTACCAGGCAAGAGCAGAAAGCCGTGACCCACTATCTTTCCCGCTCTGCCTTGAGAGCACAGGAAAACCTTCAGGACTGACGAAGAGGGAGATTAAAGCCCATGATTTTTTCTAACTTGTTATGACATGTTATTACCAACGGGATGAGAACATGAAAGATAACGCGATGCCACACCAACCGCTGTACCTTCAGATTAAAGATACGCTGAAGAAGCAAATTCTGGAAGGCAAATACGCTCCGTACCAGAAGATGCCATCGGAAAGCGAGCTGATGAACAGCTTCAGTGTCAGCCGAATCACGGTTCGCCAGGCACTGCGGGATCTGCACAGGGAAGGGCTGATATTCACCACGCAGGGTAAAGGCACCTTCGCCAGCAAACCCAAGGCCATGCAGGAAGTTCAGCACCTTGAAGGCTTTGAAGAGGCCATGAACTCGAAGGGCTATGAAACCTCTGCTCAGTTAGTAAGTATACGCGAGATCATGCCCAACAAGGACGTGCAGGACAAGCTCAACATTCACGCCCGGGATGGCGCAGTGGAAGTCATCCGGGTCCGTTACCTGAACCGGGAACCCATTTCAGTGGACACCTCGTTCTTTCCCATGCAGGTAGGCCGCCATCTCTTCTCGCGGGATCTTGGCCGCGACATTTTTCCCCTGTTGGAAAACGAATTGAATATACCGCTGGGTCGAGCGGACATCAGCCTCGAAGCCCGGCCGGCAGATGCCAATATAGCCAAGCTGCTGCAGATGGAAACCGGTGAACCCATTATGTGGGTACAACGGCTCACCCACGACATTCACAGCAACCCCGTGGACTATGAGTACCTGGCATTCCGCGGCGACTCGTACAAATACCATTTCCATGTAGAACGTGAACGCACTCGCACATCAGGCAAGCAAGGGGGCCAATGATGACTCAACTGGATGATATCACCGTAAAAGACGTAGACGTTTTGGTAATTGGCGGAGGTACCGCCGGCCCCATGGCCGCCATTACGGCAAAAGAAAAGGATCCTTCCGCATCCGTTATGCTGTTGGAGAAAGCCAATGTAAAACGGTCCGGCGCCATCAGCATGGGTATGGATGGGTTGAACAACGCAGTCATACCCGGACATGCCACACCAGAGCAGTACACCAAGGAGATCACCATCGCCAATGACGGCATCGTTTTGCAGAAAGGCGTAATGGAATACGCTGAACGTTCCTTTGACATGATCCAGAAACTCGACAACTGGGGCGTGTATTTCCAAAAGGATGAAACCGGTGAATACGATGTCAAAAAGGTACACCACCTGGGCACCTATGTGCTGCCCATGCCTGAAGGACACAATATCAAAAAGATACTGTACCGGCGCCTGCGCCGCAATCGGGTGCAAGTGGAAAATCGCTATCAGGCCATTCGCCTGATGAAAGATGAAAGCGGCGCGGTGAGTGGTTGTATTGCGTTGGGCACCCGCGATGCGGAGGTGATCGTGATCCGGGCCAAGGCCGTTGTACTGTGCACCGGTGCTGCTGGCAGAATCGGTCTGCCCGCCTCTGGCTATCTTTATGGCACCTATGAAAATCCCACCAACTGTGGTGACGGACACTCCATGGCGTACCATGTAGGCGCCGAGCTTTCCGGTCTGGAATGCTATCAGATCAACCCGTTGCTGAAAGATTACAACGGCCCCGCCTGCGCTTATGTCACCGGTCCACTGGGTGGCTATACCGCCAACGCCAATGGTGACCGCTTTATAGAGTGTGATTACTGGAGCGGTCAAATGATGATGGAGTTCTATAACGAACTGCAAAGTGGCAATGGGCCGGTCTTCCTGAAGCTGGATCACCTGGCCGAAGAAACCATCCAGGAAATCGAAGACGTCCTGCACACCAATGAACGCCCCAGTCGTGGCCGTTTTCATGATGGCCGGGGTAACGATTACCGTACCAAAATGGTGGAAATGCACATATCGGAAATCGGGTTCTGTGCCGGACACTCGGCTTCCGGTGTCTGGATCAACGAAAAAGGTGAAACCACAGTGCCCGGTTTGTATGGCGCAGGGGATATGGCTTCCATCCCACACAGCTACATGTTGGGTGCCTTTGTATATGGTGATATCTGTGGGGCAAATGCGGTGGAGTTCGCCAAGCACCGGGATCTGCCCACGCTGGATGAAACGTTCATCCTGCGCGAGAAGCAACGTATTCTCGCCCCGCTGAAACGTAGCGATGGTATCCCCCCTAATCAGTTTGAATACAAACTGCGGCGCTTCGTAAACGACTATCTGCAACCGCCCAAAATCACCAAGAAAATGGACATTGGTCTACAGCGATTGAAGGACATGGAGCAGGATATTGAGTTCCTGTATGCCCGTGATCCCCATGAACTTCTGCGCGCCAACGAAGCACAACATGTGTATGACTGCGCATTAATGGCAGCCCACGCTTCCATGTACCGGCAAGAGAGTCGTTGGGGTCTGTATCACCACTACGTGGATTATCCGCAAACCAATAACGACGACTGGTTTTGTCACGTTCAATTATACAAATCAGAAGACAATCAAATGGCCTGCAAGAAACGCCCGATTGATCCTTATGTGGTTGAACTGGATGAAGAAGAAAAGACTGCCTATCAGAAGATGCGTATTCAGCAAGTAAGTTAATCCAACAGGAGATTTTCCAATGCCAACAGCTACCCAGATATCCATGGTCCCCGTGGTGGTGGATAACGAAAAATGTATTGCCGACAAAGGCTGCCGGACCTGCATTGATGTGTGTCCACTGGATGTCCTGTGGATCGACGAGAAAACCGGCAAAGCTCACATGCGCTATGACGAATGCTGGTACTGCATGCCCTGTGAGGCGGATTGCCCCACTGACGCAGTAACCGTCAACATCCCCTACCTGCTGCGATGAGGTGAGTTATGACTGCTTATTCTGATCCCATTTTGGAATCCATTGCCCAACGCTTGCAGGACAGCGATGCCGGCATTCGCCGGGTCGCTGTTATGGACCTGGTGGACAGCGTGGATGAAGAAGGTGTGGAACTGCTGCTACAGGCGCTTTCCGACGAAGATGAAATGGTGCGCCTGGAGGCGGCCAGAGTGATTGATGAATTTGATCCGGCGGACATGATGGACGCATTGGTTGATGCACTCAATGCGCCGGATCGCAATGTGCGCAACGCCGCCGCAAAAGCCCTGGCCGACCTCAAAGATCCGGAGGCCGCCCCGGCACTGATCGCGGCGTTGAAAACCGATGACGCCTTTGTGCTGGCCTCGATTCTGCGCTCGCTGAAACAACTGTGCATCAAAGACGCCCGCCCCTATGCCATTGAGTTGCTGGGTCACGAAGATCCCGGTGTACGGCGTGAGGCGGTAGGTGTATTAGGTTATCTGCAGGAAGAAGAAAACCTGCCGCAACTCAAGGCAGTGGCAAAATCGGACGCTGATGCGGAAGTACGCCGCAGTGCCGTGGGGGCCTTAGTGTACGCCTCTCCGGAAAAGGTTGCCGATACATTGATTAGCGCAGTCTCCGATGAACACTGGCAGGTGCGGTGTGAAGCGATTCGCAGCCTGGGCCGGCTGAAAGTATGCGAGGCCAAAACGGCCCTGATTGCTGCCATAGAGGATAAGCGTTGGCAGGTACAGGAAAAGGCCGCAGAAGCCATTGGCATGGTGGGGGCCATCGAAGGTATTCCGGCGCTGGGAAGCTGCATCGACAACCCCATCAGCAATTTGCGCAAAACCGCCGTGGCGGCGCTGGGGGAGCTGGCCCATGAAGACGGACTGCCCTTTATTCGCCGAGCCCTGGACGACAACGATCCTGACGTGCGCAAACTGGCACGCTGGGCGCTGGAACGCACCGGGGCCTGAGCCGGAGCACTGCCTGAATAAAAGCTGAAAGCAATACGTGCCATAGGAGAACCCCATGACCTTTGTGGTAACCGAACAATGTATCCGCTGCAAGTACACCGACTGCGTGGAAGTCTGCCCCGTCGACTGTTTTCATGAGGGCCCGAATTTCCTGGTGATCGATCCCGAAGAGTGTATCGATTGTGCACTGTGCGTGCCTGAATGTCCGGTGGAAGCCATCTTTGATGAATCCGACCTGCCTCCGGACATGGAAGAATACATTGAACTGAACGCAAAACTGGCACAGGACTGGCCTGTCATCGACAGCAAATGCCCCCCGCTACCGGAAGCAGAAGAGTGGGCGGATCTACCCAACAAACGTGATCAACTGATTGAGCATCTATGACGGATAATAGCCTTCACCCCATTGACATAACATTGCATAAGGCCAGTGCCGAGCTGGACATCAGCTGGGCCGATGGCAGTGCCACACGGTTGTCTGGAGCAATGCTGCGCCAATTCTGTGCCTGCTCCGGCTGCCGGGCCCGCAACCTTATTGGTACACGCCTGATCACTGACAACACGGCTATCGCCGATGTGCAAATGGCCGGCATTGCCGGCCTGCAAATCATCTTCGGTGACGGTCATGATCGCGGCGTGTTTCCCTGGGCTTATCTGCGTGCCATCGAAGCAGGCAGAGCCCTTCAACACCTGGATTCCTGATCAAGTGCTGCGATGATAAAACATCAACTTGGCGATGCCCGCAGTCTGACATTAGCCCTTCTGCCCGGCATCCTGTTCTGCCTGGTTGTCGTCTTTGCGGCTCATCATATCAGCGAGCACTATGGCAGCCCTTTGATACTGACCACTGTACTGCTGGGCATGGCCTTCAACAACATCATCAAACACCACGACTTCAAACCCGGCCTGGACTGCACCGCCACCACTATCCTCAGAGTGGGTGTGGCCCTGCTGGGCATACGCATCACCTTTGAGCAAATCGGCAGCCTGGGTACGTTGCCTTTGCTGCTGGTAATGGCGGCGGTGGCAGGCACATTGTTGTTCAGCCTGAGTGTGGGTAAATTACTGAAGGTGGATACGCCCATGTCATTGCTGGCAGGCATTGCCGTTGCGATTTGTGGGGTATCAGCGGCCATGGCACTGCTTGCGATTCTACCCGCCAGACGACTGGCCACATCTCAGGTTGCCTGCACCTTAATGGGGGTCACCTGCATCAGCACCCTGGCCATGATTCTGTACCCCGCCTTTATCACCAAACTGGGCATGCCAGCAGACGCCATGGGCTTATTCCTGGGCACCACCATTCACGATGTCGCCCAGGCCATTGGCGCCGGCGAGATGATTTCACCGGCGGTTTCGGAGGCTGCCATCTACACCAAAATGCTGCGGGTATCACTACTGGTTCCAGTGTTAATGCTGGTGAGTTTCGTCATCAATAAAGACAGCGCAAGCGGTACCTCCCTGCTGCAACGTTGCCCACTGTTTCTGCTTGCGTTCGTGGTCATTCTGTTGGCGAACAATCTCTTTACCCTGCCCCCCACGCTCACCTCCGGCATGGGATCGCTATCGCAGTTTTGCCTGCTGATGGCCATGGCTGCACTGGGTACCCGCACCAACCTGCTGGATCTGCTGACCATCGACAAGAAACCACTCACGCTGGTGCTT
This sequence comes from Gammaproteobacteria bacterium UBA7310, assembly GCA_002471665.1. Lineage (GTDB taxonomy): Bacteria > Pseudomonadota > Gammaproteobacteria > Pseudomonadales > Ketobacteraceae > Ketobacter. The sequence continues at coordinate 292,294 of DKQK01000040.1, read as the reverse complement.
CTGAATACCCTGTTCATCGCAGCACTGTCTTTTCTGATCATCACTCAGTCTTGATATGGCGCGCCCTTTGACCCGGGGTCACCTGCTGTAGTTTTTCAGAGCGGCCCCGGTACACACTTGTACTAGTTGTTCTAAACAGAAGCATCAACACGGCCCCCATAGCGTGCACGATAAAAATAAGATTGCCTTTTTTTAACGCTACCACTTGCAGTAACAAAACAGTCATCTGTTCTTCATTTTTCAGACAACCCACCCTGCGGCCAGCGTTACGCATTTTTATCTTTAGCATTCAGAGAGTTAAGGGCTTGCGCCCTACTACAGCCAAAGCGGTGGCACTGATTTCGCATTGTATTAGGTGCTTGATATCACAGGTTAATACAACTTTAGAGACCGCATCACCAACACACAGACACCATTTTGAGTACGTTTTACATTCAGGAGTTATGAAATGAGAACTGAAAAAGTTTCGTCATTGGGGCTTCTTTGCGCCTACGTTTTATGTCCAACCGCACAGGCAGACGATTTTCAAGCCGCACTTCAGAACGGCACCGTAAATGGCAACATCAGAGCTTATTACAATACCCGGGACTATGAAGCTGAGGGTGCCACGGACGAATCTGCATTTGCATTGGGTGGCGCATTGCGCGCCGAAAGTGCCCAATGGTACAGCCTGAAATTTGGATTGGGATACTATACGGCACAGGATCTGGGTACCAACGACGATGACCCGGCCAAGGTCAATAAGCGTCTTGGCAGCGAACTGGAGGTATTGGGTGAAGCTTACATCACCACCACCATGCTGGATTCAACCTTTACCGTTGGCCGCCAGAAAATCAACACGCCCTTTGCCAACGCCGGTGATGCGTTCATTATCCCCTTTACCTTTGAGGCCGCCAGCCTGTCCAACCAATCTCTGGACAACATCACCTTCGAACTGACGCACATCAACACAATCAAAAATCGTAACAGCGCCGATTTTGTGGATGTGGGGCGTTGGTCTACCGGCCGCTACGGGGTTGATCCGGCATCCACCGCCGGCACCACGGCAGCAGGAGTCAAATTTGCCCAGAATGAACTCAATCTTGCCCTGTGGTACTACAATTACAGCGATTTATTCACAACTCTGTATGGCCACGCTGACTATACGTTTGCCAGTTCAGGATCGATTACCCCCTTTATCGCCGCCCAGTACGTAACCCAATCCGACACCGGGGATGAGCTACTGGGCACAGTAAGCTCGGATCTGTACGGCATTCAGGGCGGCATCAAGTTCGGCAGCTCCAAACTGACCCTGGCTTACAATTCAGTATCAGAAGATGAAGACAGTTTTAACAACGGCGCCTTTCTCACGCCCTACTCCTTTTCCACCAGCCCCATCTTCACCAACAACATGCTAACCACCCTGGAAAACGTGGACGCAGGCGAAGCCAGCAAGCTCACCTTTAACCATCAGTGGAATGCCCTGGCCTTCAAGGCGAGCTATGCCGTGTTCGACTACGAACAAGCCGTTGACCGTAACGCCACCGACCTGGATATCACCTACAAGCTGGACCAATGGCAACCGGGATTGACGGTGCGCTGGCGCCTGGAAGTGGTGGACGGTGACGAGGATAATGTAGAACAGATGAACAATCGCTTTCAGTTGCAGCTGGTCTACTAAATCGTTTTTGTCGAAGCAGGAGGAAACATCATCTACCCTGTTCCTCCTGCTCCTTCCCGCCCCCAACGCCCACAACACCACAGGGCCAAGCCCCCCACATCCGCGCCGAAAGCAGCTATACTGCAGGTCAGGCAGGCCAATAACAGCGCAGCCAGCTAAACAAATGCTGTAACCGGACAGAGTTCATACTTTCATCACAGGGATTGTTGTTAGTATTGAGTTAACTTAAAGCCATTCACCAACGAATACACCGCTATGTCCATCGAACTCAAAGCAAAAGAAATGGAATTGGGCGAAAGCGCCGGCACCCACCTGCTGGAGACGCTGGAGGAATTTCAGACTGTCCTTGACGCCATGGTGCCTCAAGCCAAACGCCAGGTTAAAATCTTCACCCAAGAGCTGGAACACGGCTTCTATGACCGGGAGGCTTTTCTGGATCTGCTGTCACCACTGTTCAAGGAGCACCGCGGTTTCACAGTCAACATTATTCTGAAAGACCCCGACAAAGCAGCCAAACTGGGTCATCGCCTGGTGGAGTTGCAAAAACGCCTGCCCACCCGCTGCGAAATCCGCAGCCTGCCCCGCGAATACGAAGAGATCACCGACGAATACCTGATTGTTGATGATATGGGCATGGTGAAACGCTTTGCCCTGGGCAACATGCGAGGACACTGTGAATTTCGCTCGGTACCGGACGCAGTCAAATACGGGCGCCAGTTCAACGAGATCTGGGAGCGCAGCCAGCCCTGTACTGAGCTTAGGAGGCTGGCTCTGTGAATTCACGCACGATTCATCGTGTCGGCACCCTGCTGCTGATGCTGTTTACCATTGTTGCTGCCAACTACGCCCGGGCCCAGCAAACCACGGAGATCTACGAAACCTATCTGCCCGCCAACAAACTGGTACCCATTCTGGAACCCCTGCTGGGTCCGGACGATAAAGTCACCGCCTATCACAACAAGCTGTTTGTGAAGGCAAGCCCCGCCGTGCAGGATGAACTGCTTGCGGTGTTACAGGAGATCGACCGCCCACTTAAAAATATTCAGGTCTCACTGCGCTACGCGGATAACAGCCAGTTGGAGGCACAGAATCAGTCAGCACAAGGGCAAATAGTGGTCTACAAAGGGTCCAGCCGGGAGTCTGGTGTCGACGTGCAGGTAGTGAACAAAAACCGCTTCAGCACCCATGTGGACAGTGCCGATCATCAGATCCGGGTTTTGGAAGGTGAACAGGGTGTGCTGGAGGTGGGCAAGGATGTACCGGTTGACCAGTTTGTGTTTCTGGGGCCCTTGCAAACGGGCACTGTGAAAGAATACCGCTCTGTCAGCAACCAATTGTACGTGGTACCCAAGCTGGTGAAAGACCGGGTCCGCATCGAGGTCTACACCAGCAATCAACGCATGAAGCGCAACAGCGACAATCAAATCCAGAAAATGGACGCCCAGACCATCGTGGTGGTTGAGCCCGGAATCTGGACCCCGTTGGCAGGTACAACCCGTTCCACCCAAGATGCCTCCAACGCCGTTTCCTACTCTACCCGTCGCACCGGATCAGGGGAAAAATCCCTGCAAATTCGGGCAGATATAGTCGATTAAACCGACCCATTTAGGAGGTCAATAATCACTATCACCATGACTTATTGGTCATCGGGGAAACTATTTGACACACTTCCGTCTAAACTGCATTATCCCAGCCCTTTGCAAAATACGCTTTACATAACCAAGCCCCTGTTTTTACTGGCAGAGGTGGACACTTGGAGGCAACTACGATGACAGCACGCACCAAAATCGGTGGTCTAGAAATCGCTACCCAATTGCACGATCTGGTAGCCAATGAAATCGCACCGGGCACCGGTGTCGAACCGGCACATTTTTGGGCGGAACTGGAAAAAATTGTCGCGGAACTGGCCCCCAAGAACAAAGCTCTGCTGGCCAAGCGTGATGATATCCAGGCCAAAATTGATGCCTGGCACCAGGCGCGCGCCGGCCAGGCCATCGACATGGCAGAATACAAAGCCTTTCTGACCGAACTGGAATATCTGCTGCCCGAAGGCGATGACTTTGAGGTTGCCACCTCCAATGTCGATCCCGAAATTGCCACCATCGCCGGCCCCCAACTGGTGGTGCCTGTGATGAACGCCCGATACGCACTGAACGCGGCCAACGCGCGCTGGGGCAGCCTGTATGATGCGCTGTACGGTACCAATGTGATCTCCGAAGAAGGTGGAGCGGAAAAGGGTAAAGGCTATAACCCAGTGCGCGGCAACAAGGTTATCGCTTACGCCCGTGCGTTCCTCAACGAGGCGGCCCCCCTGGCCAGCGGTCAGCACGAAGATGCCACCGCCTACTTTGTAAAGGGCGGTCAACTGGTTGTAGCACTTAAGGACGGCTCTGAGACCGGCCTGGCCCAGGCGGAGAAATTTGTCGGCTATAAAGGTGCCGAGATCGAGCCTTCCTCGATCCTGCTGTGCAACAACAATCTGCATATTGAAATCCAGATTGACAAAAACGGTGCCATCGGCAAAGACGATGCCGCCGGTGTCAACGACCTGTGCCTGGAATCCGCCATCACCACCATCCAGGATTGTGAAGACTCCGTGGCTGCAGTGGATGCGGAAGACAAGTGCGTGGTCTACCGCAACTGGTTGGGCCTGATGAAAGGTGACTTGTCCGAATCCTTCGACAAGGGCGGCAAGCAGCTGACCCGGGTGATGAATCCTGACCGAGAGTTTACCGCCAGCAATGGTGGCAAACTGGTGTTACCCGGCCGCTCTCTGTTGCTGGTCCGCAACGTGGGCCACCTGATGACCAACGAAGCCATCCTCTACAACGGCGAGGAAATCCCGGAAGGCATTCTGGATGCAATGGTGACCTCCTTGATTGCCATCCACGACCTGAAAGGCAATGGCCCATTCCGCAATTCACGGGAAGGCAGCGTCTATATTGTGAAACCCAAAATGCACGGCCCCGAGGAAGTGGCCTTTGCGGTGGAGCTGTTTGGTCGGGTGGAACAGGCACTGGGCCTGGCAGCCAACACACTGAAGATCGGCATTATGGATGAAGAACGCCGCACCACGATAAACCTGAAAGCCTGCATTCGTGAAGCCAAAGACCGGGTTATTTTCATCAACACCGGCTTCCTGGACCGCACCGGCGATGAAATCCATACCTCCATGGAAGCCGGCCCCATGATCAAGAAAACCGACATGAAAGCCCAGCCCTGGATCAATGCTTATGAAGACTGGAACGTTGACATCGGCCTGGAGTGTGGTCTGAAAGGCCGTGCCCAGATAGGTAAAGGTATGTGGGCCATGCCCGACGAGATGGCCGCCATGATGGACGCCAAGATTGGCCACCCCAAAGCCGGTGCAAGTTGTGCCTGGGTGCCCTCTCCAACCGCCGCCACTCTGCACGTAATGCACTATCACAAAGTCAGTGTGGCAGGCATGCAGGAAGAACTGAAGAACCGTGCGCGGGCCAACCTGGACGATATTCTGACCGTGCCGGTGATGACAGACTCATCTTCTCTGACCACCGAGGCGATCCAGAAAGAACTGGATAATAACGCCCAGGGCATACTGGGTTACATGGTGCGCTGGATTGATCAGGGTGTAGGTTGCTCCAAGGTACCGGACATCAACGACGTGGGCCTGATGGAAGATCGTGCCACCCTGCGGATTTCCAGTCAGCACGTTGCCAACTGGCTGCGTCACGGTATTTGCACCGAAGAACAGGTATTGGAAACCCTGCGCAGGATGGCGGCCGTTGTGGATCGCCAGAATGCCGGTGACCCCAGCTATCGTAATATGGCGCCAGACTTCAACGGTGTCGCATTTGAAGCAGCCTGTGAGCTGGTACTGGAAGGCTGCAAGCAGCCCAGTGGCTACACCGAGCCGGTTCTGCATCGCCGCCGCCGGGAAGCAAAAGCCAAATACGGCTGCTAATCGCTCCGCCTGAGCATCCGGAACTACACAAGCCCAGAAAAGTAAAAGCCCGGCTCTGTCCGGGCTTTTACTTTTTTGTAGCAGGCGGCTCCTGATTCGTGCAGGCATGATAGGTACAGGCATGGTTAAAAGGTGTTTGCTAACGTGGTTAGTTCTTTTACCCCTTGAATAATTGCACCATTTCTGGCCTTATATAAACGTCAGCCTTCTGTCTACTGTTGATTACGGACCCGGGTTACGCAACACAGGATCAAACTACCCACCAGTATTCTCTTTTGGCTCCATCACAACACTGCTACATAACAATAATTCAAGTAGTTTGAGAAGGGTATGCCCACGTTTCTGTCCGCCGTTTTGGATACCAGCTGTTTTGTACCGGCAGAGCACCGTGATCTGGTACCACGCCATCACTTGCTGGATGCGTTGCATCAGCATCGCCATACCAATATAAGAGCATTGCTGGCTCCAATCGGCAGTGGCAAAACCACACTGCTGCAACAGTACTATAGCCGTAACCCGAGCAACTGCGCCTGGCTCTCTTTAGCTGAAGAAGACACCAGTGCAAACGGATTTTTTCATCATTTGGTCAGCGCGGTTCAGCGGGTAATACCGGATTTTAACGGGCCTGTTTTGTGTCATGAATTTGGCGATGAGGAACAGGAACCCCATGTATTCCTGGATTTGTTTTTGCAGGCTCTGACCAGGCTGGACCACCCCATTACCATCATCGTTGACGATCTGCAGCTGATCTCCGGCTTGCCATGGTACCAGCGTTTCATTGAGTTGATGTTGAACGCCAGCAACGTACACTGGATGGTTGCGGCCAGTACCTACAGTGCCCTATTCAAGGATATCCAGGTTGACGCGGACTGCTACCTCATCACCCAGGATCAGTTGTATTTCAACGCCAAGGAACAACGGGTGTTCCTGAGTAAAAACGCCGCCCATCAAGCGTTCAATCAGATTATTTCCCAAGTCACCCACGGCTGGCCCGCGGGTGTCAAATTGGCGCAGCTATGCCTCACCAAAGCAACTGCATCCGGCGTCGACCTGAACCTGCCCACCCGGGCGTTGTTCGATCACCTGGTGGACACCCTGATCGATTATTATGACGAGCTTACCACGGGTTTTCTTACACAAACCGCTTTTCTGCACCGATTTAATACCGCGCTTTGCCAAAGCTATGTTCGCGCACCGGAACTGCCACGTTCACTGGATACGGTACTGAGCAGCCTGTTCCTGTTACAGGTTACTCCAGAGCATCCACTGTGTTACCAATACAATCCGCTCATTAAACAACGATTACTTCATCGCTTTCAGATGCTGCCGCATACGGAGCGCGAAAGACTGGTGTCAGGCGCCTGCACCTGGCTCACCGAAAACGGCTTCAACAACGATGGCATGATCACTGCTGCCCATCACCCACATCCGGCCATCCAGGATGAGTATTATCGAAAAAACCTGGTGCACTGGCTGCGTTCAGGCAATCTGGCAGCGTTAAACCAAAACCAAACATCCCATAGTAAGCCCAGCCTGAAGACATTGCCCCAGGCAAAACTGGCCTGGTGCTGGCTAATGAATATGTCAGGGCGGTTGTTGCAATCAGACGCTATTTTACAAGAGCTTCTGCAGGACAAACCCATTGCTCAGGTTTTACAGCAACCACAGAACGGTGCAGAGGCAAACTGCGCAGTGGCCTACGGCGCCATTCGTTCACAACAATGCCGGCTGGATGATGATTTGGTGGAAAATCTTAAACAACTTACTAAACACAACGCGGTGTACACCTCACTCAGAGCAACGCTGAACAGCCTGTTGGCGGATATTGAGCTGCAGCGTCTTCATAGCCAGGAGGCGGAGGCCTATATTGCAGGAGCCTGCGCTATCTCCGATGAGCTGGGCTACGAATATAATTTTTGTATGGCTCGGCAAATTGCCATCCGCCTGCACTTTTTCAATAACGATCCTGCCCACGCACTGGCAGAAGCTCAGCAGGTACTATCCAGGCACTGGCGGTATCCGAATGCCGTCGGTGTATCGCTTCTGCGCGTGACACTTGCCCATCTGCTGTATCGGGCTGATACCAGGGGAGCAGGTTATGAACTGGGTCTGGCACAGTGCAACATCAACCTGACCTGGATGCCTGCCGATACCCAGTTTATGGTGTACCAGATGATCATAAGGGAAATCATTCGCCAGGGTGATACCGCGCTTGCCAAAAGCCTGCTTGCCTTCTTGCACGGTATTGCCTGCAGCAATGGCGCCGAACGTTTCAATGCTCAGCTTCATCTGGAGCACTTTCGTCTGGCGGTCATGGTCAACGATGGCCGGATGAGCGAGGAACTCGCCACGCACAGCAACCTACTGGAACGGGTAAACCTGTGCCTGCGGGAAGACTGCCATTATGATTGGATCAGTCGTTTTAGCTGGCTTACGTGCGGCATTTATTACCATCGCAACAAGCACGACCTGGACCGCGCGCAGGAACTCAATCAACAGTTGTTATACCTGACCGTTCAAAACGGGTTTCCCGTCCATTTTTTAACGCTATCCGTCATGGGTATATGGCTGGAATTCAGCGCAGGAAATCATACCGCAGCCTACATCAAACTCAATGAACTGCTGCATAAAACCAGCCCCGATGAATTGCAATCCGGCCTGTTTGATGACATCCCCGGCTGCGACACACTGATTAATCGCGCCCTGGCAGAACAGCGTATTGAATTGCAGGCACACCGCTCGGCCCTGATCAAACTTGGCTTCGGCGAGGGCGGTGAACAGCCTTAGGAACTAAGGCTTTCCTCAGCCAGCAAGCGTTGCTCGTCATCCGCCATGCGTTCTGCTGTGTACATGACCAAACGACGCAACCATTGGTGCCCGGCGTTGGGATGCAGCAGCGGACTCCAGGCCATCTTCAGCTCGAACTCTGGAATATAGAAAGGAGGGTCCAGAATCACCAGTTTCGGATTCTCGGCCTGCATCCTGGCAATTTTGGTGGGCAGGGTTGCCACCAGGTCATTGTTCTGCGCCAACAGCCCCGGCATTTGATAATGGCGGGTAAATATCGTGATCTTACGTTTGCTGCCAATGCGCTGCAGTGCCTGATCGATCCACCCCAGGCCACCGGATTTTTCCGGATTCACACCAAAGCCAACCCCCATACCGGTTTTACTGACCCAGATGTGCTGCGCACTCAGATAGGATTTCAGGTTGAAGTTTTCCGCCACCGGATTCCTGCGATTCACCAGGCAGGAAAAACTGTCGGTCCATACTGTGTTCTGATGAAACGACTGCGGGATTTCATTGAAGCGATTGATGGCCATATCCACCCGCCCCTGCTCCATATCCTGATAGCTGACGTCGCTGGGGGTAAGAAAATCCAGAATGATATTGGGGGCCTCACTGCGGATATGCTTGATCAAGGCGGGAATCAGGGTGGCTTCAGCGTAATCGCTTACCATGATCCGAAAAACGCGTTTACTGGTTAACGGTTTGAATTCCTGCTTCGGTTCCAGCAGGTATTGGGTATCGGCCAGGATCTGGCGCACCCGGGGCTGTAGCTCAAGGGCCCGCTCAGTGGGCTTCATGCCTTCGCTGGAACGGATCAATAAGGGATCATTGAACAGATCTCTGAGGCGCTTTAAACCGTTGCTCATGGCAGGCTGAGTGATACCCAACTGCTCCGCCGCCCGAGTCACATTCAGTTCCCGCAGCAGCACATCCAGGTATACCAGAAGATTAAGATCCACCCGCCCAACATTCATTAATTAAATGCCTTCCAAAAGAGTATAATTCCGGTGAATTATAGGGCAGATTTAGGTGAAGAACCATAGACCCAATGCGATTGCGGCCACCATGCCCACAACATCGCACAGCAACCCCGCCCACAGGGCATAGCGAATACGGGTGATGCCCACCACCCCAAAATACACCGTCAATACATAGAAAGTGGTTTCGGTGGACCCCTGCATCACCGCCGCAATGCGCCCGGCCAGGGAATCCACGCCATGGGCGTTCATAACATCCAGCATCAGGGCACGGGCGCCACTGCCACTGAAGGGTTTCATGAGGGCCACGGGCAAGGCCTCGGCAAATCCGCTACCCATGCCCAGCCCCTCCAATCCCTCTGCCAGCAAGGCAACCAGATACTCCAGTGCGCCACAGGCACGGAACACCCCGATGGCCACCAGCATGGCCACCAGATAAGGAATCAGCTTAACTGCCGTCTCAAAGCCCTCTTTAGCGCCCTCAACGAACTGCTCATACACAGGCACCCGGCGCCACAGGCCATAACCGATGAACAAGGCGATTACCGCCAATAACAACCCGTTGGCCAGCAGCTGAGAGGCCGTGCCCAGCTCCCCCGCAGGCAGCAAACCCAGCCAGTAAACAAAGCCCCCCATCAGCACCGCCCCTGCACCCAGATAAGCCAGCACCACAACATCGAAAGGGATTTTTTGAATCAGCATCACGGCCAACAACCCGGTCAACGTCGACAGGCTGGTGGCCAACAAAATGGGAATGAATACCTCGGTGGGGTCTGCGGCGCCCAGTTGGGCGCGATACATAAAGATGGTCACCGGCAACAACGTAACCGATGAAGTGTTCAGTACCAGAAACAGTATCTGGGCATTACTGGCCGTGTGTTTAACCGGATTCAGAGACTGCAGCGCCTGCATGGCCTTCAAACCCAAGGGCGTGGCTGCATTATCCAGGCCCAGCATATTGGCCGCCAGATTCATGGTGACAGCCCCCTGTGCCACGTGGCCGTGGGGCACCTCCGGCATGATGCGACTGAACAAGGGCGCCAGCAACCGGCTCAGCACACTGATCAGCCCGGCCTGCTCGGCAATACGAAACAACCCCGACCACAAGGCCAGCAAGCCGATTAGCCCGATGGCGATTTCCACCGACAATTTGGCCATATCGAAGGTGGATTGAACAACCGCCTGAAATACCGCGTCGTCCCCACCCAAAAAGCGCAGCATTGCAACGGCAAAGCCCACCAGGAAGAAGCCACCCCAAAGATAATTCAGCAACGGTACCAGGCCTTATAGATTAACGAGATTCACCATTTTTACCGCATCGCGGGCCGGTTTGCCATCCACCGTCTGCTCATCTGCAAATTCGTATACCGGGCGCTCAGCGCTGCGATCAATTTGCAGATTCTGAAAATCAAACAGAGAGGTATCTGCCATTTGCGACAGCTTGATATTCTGCATGGAGTTGAAGATATGCTCGATACGGCCGGGTTGCTGCCGATCCCACTCCTGCAACATGAGCTTGATGTTCTGACGCTGCAGGTTCTCTTGTGAACCGCACAGATTACAGGGAATGATGGGAAACGCCTTAACGTTTGCAAAGGCTACAATGTCTTTTTCACGGCAGTATGCCAGCGGTCGAATCACAATGTTGCGTTGGTCGTCGGATAATAACTTGGGCGGCATTGCGGACAGCCTGGAACCGTAGAACATATTCAGGAACAGGGTCTCCACCATGTCATCACGATGATGGCCCAGGGCAATCTTGGTGGCCTTGATGTCCTCGGCGAAGGAATACAGCGTGCCCCGCCGCAAGCGCGAGCACAGACCACAGGTGGTGGCCCCTTCCGGTATTTTCTGTTTGACCACCGAGTAGGTATCGCGGTTGATAATGTAGTATTCGATACCCAGTTGATCCAGGTAGTCCGGCAACACATGCTCCGGGAACCCGGGCTGCTTCTGGTCCATGTTGACCGCCACCAGCTCAAAGTCAATCGGCGCACTCTTTTGCAGGCTCATGAGAATGTCCAGCATGGTAAAGGAGTCCTTACCACCGGACAGGCAGACCATGACACGATCCCCTGCTTCGATCATGTTGTAGTCTGCAATGGCCTTACCCACTTCACGCCGTAGTTTCTTTTGCAGTTTATTGAACTGGGTTTTCTGCTTTTTGGCCTGTTCCGGACTGAGGGCGGTTTCACTGGCGGACATTTGAATTCCCGATATGACAATGTGACGGGCTTTTTACCCGATTCCGGGCAGCATGTAAACTGACCGAACTGAATGGATTCACCAAGGTTGGTGGACTGCCTGATAAGTTAATCCACTTAGTTGTACCATTGTACCAACTTGGCTATTATTCGACTCAATCAGTTTCGGAAACATTCATTATTTTCGCAACTGAAACAATAATTACACAATAAAAAGATAAAAAACGCACTACTCAAGGTTGGACTCAGCCTCCATCCTGCAACGGGTAGTCATTGTCATAACAAGGATGATTGGGGAAGCCCATGAGCACTATTGATCGTCGCAAGTTTCTTTCTTTTCTGGCCGCCGGTGTTGCCACTCCGTATGTTGTCACCTTTACCAGCGGCGATGCCAAAGCCGGACTGGTCGCGCCGGATGCACCGTTTGAGCTGGATTCACAACGGGTTTTCAGCCTCTCCGTGTCGTCCGGAGACCCAACCCCCACAGGTGTAGTGTTGTGGACCCGAATCGACCCCAGCGCCTGGCGCGCGGGACAGGCGCTGATTGTTCAGGTGGCCCGTGATGCCGACTTTCTGCAATTGGAGTTTGAAAGCATCGTGGAATCCCAGAATATCCGCCCGGAACGGGATTACTGTGTGTCCGTTGATGTGGATGGTTATCTGCAACCCAACATACGCTACTACTATCGCTTTATTTACGACAACACCCTGAGCCGCACCGGACGCTGTCGCACCGCCCCACCCTATGGTGCGGCACTGGATCACCTGAAGCTGGGCCTGCTCACCTGCCAGGATTACACCAATGGCTACTATGGCGCCCTGGCCCAGATCGCCAACGATGACAGCATCGACTTTGTCATTCACCTGGGTGACTTCATCTACGAAACTGCCGGTGATCCCCGCTTTCAGAGCCTGCCGTTTGAAGATCGGTTGATTGTGCTGCCCAGCGATGGCCTGGTTGCCCTGGATCTGGATGACTATCGCCACCTGTACAGAACCTATCGTTCCGACCCGTTCCTGCAGCAGGCCATGGAGCAACACACCTTTATCGTCACACGGGATGATCATGAGACCGCCAACGACGCTTATTGGGATTATGAACGGGATACACTGGGCGCCCCGGATCACCCGTTCACACTGGAACCGGAATTCAACAATGATCCCGCTCGCCTGAATCAACTGATGCTGGATTCACAGCAAGCCTGGTTGGAATACATTCCGGCACGGGTGCAAGTTGACTGGAGTTCCACCGACCCCCATCGCTTTTTAAAATACTACCGCCGGGTACAGCTGGGTGATCTGGTGGACCTGTTCATGCTGGACGGCCGCAGCTACCGCACCCCTCACCCCTGCGGTGAAGACGATTTTTTCCAGCGCTATGTCCCCTACGGTTGCAGCAACTGGAAAAGCGATCAGCAAAGCCTGCTGGGCGCCGATCAGCGGGACTGGCTCTTGAATGGTATCATCGGTTCCTCTGCCCGTTGGAAACTGCTGGGCAACCAAACCTACATGGGGTGCCTGGGCGTTCAACTGTCCAACGGAAAAATGCCGATCAATGTCGATGCCTGGGATGGGTTTGACTACGAGCGCAACCTCATCAATAACGAGGTCGCCCTGAATCAGGTGGAAAACTTCGTGGTGGTGACCGGTGATTTACACACCTATATCGCGTCCCATATCAAAAAAGATTACGACAGCCGCTCCATCTTTAACTTCGATAATTTTATTGGCGTGGAATTTATGACTCCGGCGGTGACCTCTGCCGGTTTGTTCGATATGGTGGGTGCCAGTACACCACAGGGCGAGCAGCAATTGCTGGCGCAGGCGGTAACCAATACGGCAGTGCGCCTGACCAATCCACACATCCGCTATTTCAACACCACCCAAAACGGTTACTCCACCATTGAGTTCAAACACAAACACTGCGATTGGAAAGCGTATATCGTGGATAAGAATGTGAACGACGGCGAACAATCAGTGAAGCTGATTCGGCATTACCGCAAGTACACCACCTTCCCCTGGCTGATTACCCAGGCAGCACTGATCTACTGAAACCCACAGGGCCGCTGAATTGCCCCGAAAACACTACGGGGCAAAGCGGTATAACGCTACTTCAACTCACTGGATGATTTACCCAGCACATTACGGGCAATAATCAGCTGCTGAATCTGCTGTGTGCCTTCAAAGATATCCAGAATCTTGGAATCCCGGGCAAATTTCTCCAGCAATTGTTCCTCGCCGTATCCCAGTGACCCGCAGAGCTCCACACACTTGAGTGTAATACGGTTGCCAACCCGGCCGGCTTTCGCCTTGCACATAGATGCCAGCTTGGAATTGGGCTGTTTGTTGTCTGCCATCCAGGCTGCTTTCAGAATCAACAAACGAGTAGCCTCCAGCTCCGCTTCCATGCGATAGATTTCCGCCTGCAATGCGCTGCTGTTGTTGAGGCCACGATCGTAGGCAAACCTGATCCCCTCTTTCTCCAATAACGCTTTGGTCACTTCCAGAGCCGCCCGCGCCACACCATAAGCCATGGCGCCCACCGGCGGCCGGGTGTTGTCAAAGGTCTGCATAACACCACCAAAGGCCTTTTTACGGGCTTCTGCGGTATCAGCAATGTCAGGGGAACCCAATATATTTTCCTTGGGAATTCGGCAGTCGGTAAACACAATGGCCGCTGTATCCGATACCCGCAACCCCATCTTGTCTTCACAGCGCACCACCTGCATGCCGGGTGTGCCCTGTTCCACCACAAAAGACTTTATGGCAGCCTTACCTTTGGTTTTATCCAATGTGGCCCACACCACCACCGCATCACCACGGCTGGCTGAGGTTGCAAAAATCTTCTCGCCGTTCAGCACCCACTGATCTCCATCCAGTACCGCACTGGTTTGCACCGCCGCCGAATCAGAGCCGCAGCCAGGTTCGGTGATGGCCATGGCGCAATGCAGCTTGCCGAATTTTTCCTTCTGCTGCGACGTGCCCACCGCCTGTATTGCGGCGTTACCCAGGCCCAGGCCGGGAATGGACAGCATCAGGCCGATACAGCCCCAGCTCATTTCGCCCGTGGCCAACACCTGCATCATGTTGGCCCCATTTTTGATGTGATCACCGCCACCGGCTTTAGACCCATCGTCGGCAGACGACATGCCCATGCTTTTCAGCATCTGGCCCACCGGTATCAATTCCTCCGGTGTATCACAGTGTTCAATCTTGTCGTACTTGCGGGCAATGGGGCGGAACACGCTATTGGCCAGTTGATGACTCATCTGCTGTGCCATTTGCAGCTTCTGGGGTAGTTCTAGATTAATCATATTTATTCTCTCAATTCTGATGCCGGACGGACTGCCTTAAATACACGCTGCGCCTTGCAGCAAAGCGGCCGCGCGCAGGTTGCGATACCAGAGTTCCACGGGATGTTCGCGAATAAACCCATGGCCTCCCAACAGCTGTACCCCATTGGTACCGATCTCCATGGCTTTTTCCGCACAAAAAGCGCGGCACCAATAGGCGTTCTCATGAAAATCCAGGCCCTGCTCGGCACGGGAGGCAGCCCGATACACCATCAAACGCATGGCTTCCAGTTCCGTGGCCATGTCCGCCACCATGAAGGCCACCGATTGCCGATGGGATATGGGCTCGCCAAATGCCGTGCGCTCATTCACATAGGGCACCACGTAATCCAGCACCGCCTGACAACACCCCACCGTCACTGCCGCCAGCCCGATACTGGACAAATCCAGTAACCGGTTGAGGTCCACATTGATGCGCGCCGATGGCGGTACCACCACATCCTCCAACGCAACCCGATTCAAACTCAATGGCCGCAGCCCCATAAACGATTCCCGGGTGATGCTGACACCCTCGGCATCCCGCTCCACCACAAAACCGGCATGGCTGCCCTCGCCTTCAACAGACGCCAGCACCAGAATAAAACGGGCCTGGTCCGCCAGCGGCACCAGATTCTTCACACCGTTGATGCGATACCCATCGGCAACGGGTTGGGCCAGGGTCTGCAACTCACTGGCCTCAAAGGTGGCACGGGGCTCCATCAGGGCTATGGTAGCCGTCTCAGGCTGTTCGGATGCCATGGGGGTGAGATACGTCTCTTGCTGCGCCTGCGTGCCAAAGTCCAGCACTGCATTGACAAAACTCAGCGGGGTAAGCGCGCCAATGGCGAGCCCCATATCCCCTTCCCCCAGATCTTCCGCGTTGAGCATGTTGGCAATGGGAGAGCGCTGCATACCGGCACCACCCAATGCCTCCGGTATCGGCATCAGGCAAAGCCCCAGTTCATTGGCCTGCTTATAGAAGCCCGCCGGCGCCTGGGCCGCTTCGTCGGCCTGACGCATAACAGGCTTGATATGGGATGCCACGAACCGGCGCAAGGATTCGCGAGTAATGCGCTGCTCTTCGGTTAAGGTCAAATCGAAGCAGGCAGGAGGTTGATCGGACATGTTGGTTCCCTCTGAGTCATAGGTGAATACCCGCGCTTTTTAATTGGTTTGATTAAACGCTTGTTTTAATCCTATGGCAGAGGTAAATCATCCAACAATGATCAAAAGTGACAAACCCAGGTCAATTCGCGTACTGGCTATCCATCTCAATACAGCAGGCTTAAGCGATTGAGCATGGCATCATGGGTTTTCCAGTCCGGCATGGCCTGGTCCATGAGCCGGTAGAAATGTCGACTGTGGTTGAATTCCAACAGGTGGCAAAGCTCATGGACAATCACCACGTCCACACAATTGAGGGGATAACGCGCCAGGTGGGTGTTGATGATGATCTTGCCGTTGCTGCGGCAGGTGCCCCAACGCCGTTTCATGGCTCGAATGTGCAGGGTCGATACAGGTAAATTCAGCTGCCTCATATGCCCCTGCCAATGGTCATGGCGTTCGGTGAACAGCGCCAGAGCCTGCTGGCGGAACCAGCCCTGAACCCGGCGTTCAATCAACTCGACGGAATCATCGGCCTGACCCGGCAACACAATATCCACACCATCCCCGTCCAGATGATGAATGATCTGCTGCTCACCCAGGAAATAAACGGGTTCACCCCAGCGATAGGTTGGCTCAAATCGCTGTGGGCGGCGGGCAATACTCTGCAGCTGCTTTTCAATCCAGTTGCGTTTTAATGCCACGAAGTCATCAGCTTCCTTACGGGACACAAAGTGCGGTACCCGCACTTCCACACCCTGCTCCGCACTCACGTATATCCCTATGGTTTTGCGCCGTGCGTACTTCACGCGGTAGGTCCATTGGGATGGAGTGTCACCTTGCGCACTCTTCTGATCAAATTTCATTCTAATCTCGTTATGAATGCCAAAAAAACGTCATTTTGCTGGCCAAAAATTAATTCGAACATAACCTGTTGATAAGAAATATCTTATTGTTTTTCAATTAGTTACATCGATGCCAACGGTAAAAATTGTTCTAACCTGAAATCAGGGAAGTTCAATATCCACCAGGAAGCAGGCCCATGCCCATCCTCAAACCGCTGCCCAAATTACTGAATGCAATCATCATTGCATCCGGCTTGTTGTTGGCGTCTACCGGCGCGCAAGCCTACTACGATGTACAACCGCTCTCAGCCTACGAGCTGGAATTCAATACCGGGGTCGGCAATGCCCGGGGCACTCTGTCCTGGAACATATCCGGCGGCGAAAACGGCCCCAACATCCTCTCGGAACTCACATACCGGGACGTCAATTTCCGCCAGTTTACCATGTCCTCCACCCTGAAAATGAAGCGGGGCTGGCTGGCAAACCATGACCTGATGGTAAGCTTCAGTACGGGAACCGCCAATGAAGGTACCGTACAGGATTCCGACTACGATGGTGACAACCGTACCCAGGAATACAGCCGCAGTCTGTCTTCTGCCGTGGATTCCAAAATGCAGGATATCAACCTGGGCCTGGCACGACGCATTCGCCTGGATTCCTATCAAACATTGAGGCCGATGCTGGGTTACACCCACAAAACCCAGAACATGCTCATGACCGAGGGCGTGCAGACCATCAACACCGACAACCCAACGGCCATCGGCCCATTCCGGGGCACCTTGAAAAGCACCTATGATACACAATGGGACAGCCTCTGGTTGGGCCTGGGTTGGAATCTGGAGACACGGCACCATCAGCTGGGATTAAGCGCCCGCTATGAATGGTTGAATTACGCTGCGGTAGCTGACTGGAACCTACGCAGTGATTTTTCGCACCCCAAAAGTTTTGAACAGTCGGCCACCGGGAACGGATTTGGTTTGAACCTGGATTACGCGTTCAAATTCAACCAGACGCTTTCCCTGTGGATAAACTGGCAGCAGAGAAGCTGGAATACCGACCCAGGTCAAGACACTGTCTATTTCGCCGATGGGTCACGTGGTACAACCCAATTGAATGAGGTAAGCTGGAAGGAATCTGGCATCGCGACGGGCATGATTCTACACTTTTAGAGCCATGGATGAACACAAACCAATAAACATCGTATTACGATACAGCCTGATTTTCATTGGCTGGGCATCGGTGGTACTGGGTGTGGTGGGTATTTTCCTGCCCTTACTCCCCACCACCCCTTTCCTGCTGTTGGCCGCAAGCTGTTTTGCCAAGAGTTCCAAGCGGTTTCACGATTGGCTGTTGAATCAACCGCAGTTGGGGCCTTATCTGCACCTGTATCTGGACGGCAAGGGCATTCCGGTAAAAGCCAAGGTCTATATTCTTATCATGCTCTGGTGCACCATCTCAACGTCGGCGTACTTTTTTGTTAATCCCATTCCGCTGAAGTTTTTGCTGCTGGGCATTGCCGCGGCTGTATCCATCCACATTATTCGCATGCCGACCCTGGAACTCCCGAACAAGGCCGGCGCCCTCGACAATCAATGCTAACCTGCTTTGCTGCCGCCCATACATTGGGGCGAAGCCGGGCTCACCGCTCCGCTACGGTTCCATTCATCCGCCGTGTAGGTGTGTATTGCCAGTGCATGCACGGGGCCTGCCACTTCCTCAGCCAAGGCCTTATAGATCATCTGATGCCGGGCCACGGAACGCTTGCCTGAGAACTGATCGGACACCACCACCACTTTAAAGTGGGTTTCGGAACCAGGCGGTACACTGTGCATATGGCTTTCGTTTACCACATCCAGCAGCACGGGTTGAAAGGTTGTCGTCAATTTGGATTCAATGGCACTCTGAACCGGTCTGGATTCTTGCATCACGTCGCTCCTCCACATTTCTGCGCCATTATACCTGATCCGTTAAGCGCGTTGATAGCGGGAACGACGCATGCTGCTTTTACCTAACTTATATTCACTGGCTTTGACCGGTGCAGCAAAGAAGTGGCCTTGAGCGAAACTGCACCCCATTTTCTCAAGTTGCGCCAGGGTACCCTCATCCTCAACACCATGAATCACCAGTTTGATGTCCTGCTCCCGACATAACCGAATCAGCGCTACCACCGAGTCGTAATGAAATTTGTTTTCCAAGCGGGCTACAATCCGCTGATCAAGCTTTACCTCGGTCACCGGCAGGCTGCTCATGTAGCTGGGGTTGCTGTAGGCGGCGCCGAACTCATCAATGGTCAAACCAATCCCCATGGCACGAATCCGATTAAGGGATTCCCGGGTAATACTGGGGTCCTCAATGATGGCGGCTTCCTTGATTTCAAATGACAACATCTTTGACGGCATGTGATAGCGAGTCAGCAACATACCAACCTCTTCCAGAAAACGGTCTTCCCGCAAACATTTCGGAGACAGATTAACGGACAGCTTGATCGGGTTTTCCTCCGGATCCACCGCCGAAAGGTAAGAGCAAATGGCCTGTTCCATAACTTTCAACGTCAGCTCGGCAACAAAACCACCCACTTCCGCCAGATAAAAAATTTCGTTGGGACTGATTTTTTCGCCCGGGTCCGTATCCCAACGGGTCAACACTTCCACACCACAGGTAAGCTTGCTTTTGAGATCGTAAATGGGCTGAAAGTACAATGTAATGTGGTTTTCCTGAATCGCTTCCCGCAGTTGATTGATCATACTGATATTGCGCGGGTTGTACTGATCCACCGATTCCAACTCGTAGGATTTTTTAAGGTTCTTTGCAGTATCCACCTCCAATGCGCGCTTTGCATGTTGATACAACGCATCGTAGCTGGCGTCAAAATCGCTTAATCGGGCGACGCCAAATGACACGCCGGGCTGCAACCCCATACCCTGATAGGAAAAAGGCCGCTGCATTGAGGATTCCACCTCATCCACCGCAAAATTCACCGCCACGTCGTCCATGGAACGCAGCAAAAACGCAAAACGATTGGCTTCCAGCACCGCCATTGGCACGTACTGTCCATTGAATTCTTTTAACGGCACAACCCCTTGAATGCTACGCAAAACAATACTCAAGCGCTTGGTGGCACGGGTCAACAGTTCATTTCGCGCCGCATGACCCAGCTTGCTTTCCACCAGGCCCAAGTGGTGTAATTCCACAAACACCAGCGTCACTGCCTCTCCCGTTTCGGCAACCGCGTCCACCACTTTGCGGGACACCGCCTCCAATACTTCTTCGCCGGGAAATTCGCGCAAGGTATCGCGCAACACCTTTTTCTGGATCTGTTCCTCGGTATACTTCAACTCCAGCATGGTCTCCTGCTGTTGAGTCAACCCCTTGCGCTTTTGGAAACGTTCCTTCTGAATCTGGGAGGCGATTCCCAGGGACAACGTAATACCCAGTATGCCCAGCGCGAACTCTTTCATATGCCGGGTGACGTCATTAACCGGAATCAATCCCAGTTGGCCGAACTGATAAACCGAATAGCCCAAAACAAAGACCGACCAACCGGCGAGAAAATATCGGGTAGCCCGATCCGACACATCCAAGGAGGCGATCACCGATGGAATGAAAAACAATAACCCCGCCACTGCGAAGCCGGCAAAAAACAGGGTCAGGGGCACGAGCCCGGTCACCAGCGCCAAGCCCAACAGAATGGCCAGACCCAGTGAGATTTTCAGACAACGCTCCACGATGGGATGATTGACTGTTGTCTGCAAGAACGCCCGGGTAAACAGCACAGCGCCGGCAAGGGCAAAGCACTGCAGCAGAGCACCAAACCCAACCCATTTGAACAAGGCGTTATCCCCGCCGAACTGTGCCAGAAATCCTTCCGTGTGAGCGGTGATCAGCAAGCCACACACAAGAAAAAAAGACAGATACAGATACATGGACTCCCGCAGGGACACCATCACGAACAAGTTGTATACGATGAGTACCGCGAGGCCACCAAACAACAGCCCCCAACCCGGCAAGGTCTTGCGTTTGTGCAACTGGTAGGCTTTCTCTTGCCAGATCTTGGCGGTGAACGACATGGCACCACGAACATCCAGCCTGATATACAGCTCATGGGTATCATTGGCGGCCAATTCGAAGGGGTAAACCAGATAACGACCCTGCTCCGGTGCAATGGCCACAAAGGCCCCGGCATGTCTGGAACCGGCCTTTGCCAGGTACATGGCGGAGCCCTGCAGGTGGGGATTCTCCAACACCAGTACCCACCGGGAATGCATACCCATGACTCTTGAGCTTTCACGAATGCGCGCCCGCAACCAGAAAACCTGGTTGGTCATGGAGTTCAGGAAAGTCTGGGACTGCAGGGGTTCAAAAGCGTGGTCCGGTAGCGCCAATATTTCTTCCAATTTGGCGACACCGGTAGGGTCTGAGGTGATTTCCAGGTAGGTGGAAACATCCAGCTGTTTAGCACCAAAACTGTTCACCAGCACCGATAACTTGGATTCGGTGGAAACCAGCCTGGTTGATGCAAAAGTGGACGATTGGAACAACAACAGGCCTACCAGACAGAGTGCCTGGCACAGTGCTGTAAAACGGATATCAGTTAATGTCAGCAACGGAATCGACAAAACCAGACGCTCCTGCCACCGACGTGCGCAATCAAACCCTTCATACAGAATCTTGACCATTTAGTGTGACACTTGACCCGTTTGGATCCCCGGTGTCTTGACGCTGGCCAGATTCCTTGGCATCTAATATGCACATATAAAGCATGGAACGTGCACTCATGTCTTCTGGAATACAAAATAGACTTAGGTTAATGATTTGTCTATTAAATTGGGCCTTTAAAGTCCATAAAGAGGAACTGTTGCACACTTTTTGACCGATTACAGTAATTATCTATCAACTTATTGAAAACTAAAGTAAATCGATTACGTGCCGATAATGAATAGTAAGAACCCGATAATCGCAGTTGTTCTGTAACAGAGGCCTCTGAAATGCTGTTGATGCCAAGAATTCACCGCCGCACCATAGAGAGATTGAAATCCAATCGCTCCATTAAGGTGTATGCCAGTGAACGCAGCAAGGCCGTTGAGCAGCATCAACGCCCTCAATTTATTGATCGCCGTGCTGTAAAAGAACGCCGGCGGCAGAATATACCGGTAAAAACCGACCGCCGACGCCAGGATCGTCGCAATGCCCATCACAAACTGAGACCTGAAATCCGTTCTTTACTGGAGAACTCCGGCGACCACAATCCGGCCACCATTCAGCGTGGCGGCGTCTACATCGACGAAGATGTATGACCAACTATTGCAACAAATCATTGGTATTTGGGCCCCCAGATGCATAGAATTGTGCGTCTTAAAAAACAGGATGACAGGAGATCGAACCAATGAAACAACCTGTACGTGTCGTCGTTACTGGTGCAGCTGGTCAAATCAGCTACTCACTGCTTTTCCGCATCGCCGCTGGTGAGATGCTGGGCCTCGACCAACCCGTAATTCTTCAGATGCTCGAAATCACACCAGCCCTGGAGGCCCTGAAGGGCGTTGCCATGGAACTGGACGATTGTGCTTTCCCTTTGCTGCACGACATGGTTATCACTGACGATCCCAATGTAGCGTATAAAGATGCTGACTACGCATTGCTGGTTGGTGCCCGCCCCCGCGGCCCCGGCATGGAGCGTAAAGACCTGCTGGAAGCCAACGCCGCCATATTCTCGGTGCAGGGCAAGGCCATTAATGAACATGCCAGCCGGGACATCAAGGTTCTGGTTGTGGGCAACCCGGCCAATACCAATGCGCTGATTACCCAACGTAACGCACCGGACATCAACCCCCGTCAATTCACGGCCATGACCCGTTTGGATCACAACCGGGCCTTGACGCAACTGGCCCAGAAAACCGGTTCTTCCATCAACGACATCACCAAGATGACCATCTGGGGCAACCACTCTTCCACTCAATACCCTGACATTTCCAAAGCCCTGATCAGCGGTGAAGCGGCAGAGCCCAAGGTAGAACAGGACTGGTACCGCAATGAGTTTATTCCCGTTGTACAGCAACGGGGGGCAGCCATCATCAAGGCTCGCGGTGCATCCAGTGCCGCCTCGGCCGCCAACGCTGCCATCTTCCACATGCGGGACTGGGCGCTGGGCAGCGCTGAAAACGATTGGGTGAGCATGGGTGTTTACAGTGACGGCAGCTACGGCATTGCCGAAGGCCTGATCTACTCTTTCCCCTGTGTTTGCAAAAACGGTGACTGGGAAATCGTACAGGGACTGGAAATCAGTGATTTCAGTTCCGAAAAGATGAAGGCCACTGAAACGGAACTGAGCGAAGAACGGGACGCCGTAGCTCATCTGCTGCCTTAAGCAGACGATTTCAGCGCAGGCACAAAAAAACCGGCTTCAGGCCGGTTTTTTTGTGCCTGCGGATCTTCCAGTGTTATTCCGGCATACTCAACGCCTGCTCAGAAACAATGATGCCGTTGTTATCCGCATAAACGTATTCACCAGGATGAAAAGTCACCCCACCAAAGGTAATGGGTATGTTCAAATCCCCACGCCCCTGACGATTGCTCTTGATGGGAATGGTCCGCAGCGCCTGAACGCCCAACTGTGTTTTTCGGATTTCATCAACATCCCGAATACAGCCGTAAATAATCAAGCCGGCCCAATTGTTCTGAGCAGCCTTCTCCGCCAGCATATCCCCAAGCAAGGCGCAGCGCAGAGAGCCGCCCCCGTCAACAACCATCACTTTTCCTGCACCGGGATTTGCCACATGCTCCTTCACCAGGGAATTATCCTCGTGGCATTTCACAGTAACAATCTGGCCACCAAACGCTTCCCGTCCACCGTAATTGGTGAACAAAGGTTCAACTATCCGCACTATATCGGGATAAGCGTCACACAGATCAGGGGTAACTATGTTCACTTCGACACCTCACACTCACGACTTTATGTGGTTGCCAGTTTAACAATCTTGTCATGGCGATACACCCTGACTTTCGGCTTGTCACCCACATCATGCTGACTGTCCAAACAGTCATTGACCATGGCACGCGCCACCACCTCCGCGTCTATGGCCTTATAGTCTGACAAACCACCCATCAATAACGGGTTGAACAAGGGGGCGAGTTTTGCCGCGGCCAATTCACCCAGCCTTTGTTCCTGCCGATCGCCTAACAGCAAGGAAGGTTGAAATATGGATAACACCGGGTATTCCAATTCACGCAGATGGGATTCCAGCTCCCCCTTGATCCGGGAATAGAAAACAGGTGATCGCTCATAGGCGCCGATGGCCGACACCAATGAAAAGGTTTTGGCTGAATGGGCTCTGCCCAATTCGGCAGCGTCCAGGCAGTATTGATAATCCACCTGCCGGAACCGCGCCCGGCTGCCGGCCTGCTTAATGGTTGTACCGAGACAACAGATAATGGCATCCACTTCAAACAGCTCCGGGTATTCGTCAAGCCGATCGAAGTCCACCAGGACATTATGCAGAGACTGATCTCGCATACACAACGACCGCCGGGTTGGGGCAATCGTCTCCGTCACTTTCTTATTATTCAACAGGTAGGAAAGGCAATGATGCCCAATCAACCCCGTCGCCCCCAACAATAGAACTTTCATGGCTTTCCCTTAAACGAGCAATAGTCTCTAGGCCGTTTTCAGAGACGACGCCTGCTCAGCAGCATCGGGCCCCTTACCACCCAGCCATTGCCGCATTTTAGCATCCAGCTCTTCTATTTTGACAGGCTTGGATAGATAGTCGTCCATTCCACAGGCCAAACACTTCTGTTGTTCACCCTCTATGACGCTGGCGGTCATGGCAATAATGGGCAGTCGGCGCCCTCCTTCCATACCCTCCTCAGCCCCTTCTTTCTCGCGCCAGGCCCTGGTGGTCTCATAACCATCCAGCACCGGCATCTGACAATCCATCAATATCAGGTCGAACTCTTTTTCTTCCAGCATGCCCAAGGCTTCCTTACCATTGACAACACTGGTTACCAAATACCCCAACTTATTCAGCAATCCTTTGGCCACCATTTGGTTGACGGCGTTATCTTCCACCAGCAGCACCCGGCGCCCGATTATCTCCCCCATGCCACTGTCTGGCCGCTCCGTGGAATCGGCAGGTTGATCCAGATCAAAGCAAGCAATCAGTGCGCGACACAGTTTTTCCCGTGTGATGGGCTTGCTCAACCATTCCACACTGAGGGTTGAATCCAGCCCCATACGCATTACATCGGCACGTTGCGCCAACGAAGAAAGCACTATGACTTGAGGCTGCATCTTGATGTGATCGGATCGCTGAATGGCATCCACCAGCGTCAGGTCCATGGGTTGCAGTACCGGCATATTAAAAAACAACAGGTCATAGGGTCGGTGCATGGCCTCGGCTTCGCTGATAATACCCGTTACCGCTTCACTGGATGCAACAGACTCAACGATCATGTCCCAGGTGGATAGCTGATATAGCAATGCTTCCAGTACGCCACCCTCGGCACCGATGATCAACACACGCTTGTTCAGCAATTCTTTGTTGAGCGCCAACTTCTGCGCTTGCTGGGTGGACAACGGCATGCGTACGGTAAACCAGAATTCCGTTCCCCGTTTTTCATCCGTAGTAAACCCGATGTCCCCCTGCATGCACTCCACCAAACCTTTACTGATGGCCAGTCCCAGGCCAGTTCCCCCCTGGGTGAGATCCCGGGTGGTCAACTTCTTGGAGAAAGCATCAAACAGATTATCCTGAATGGCCGGATCGATGCCGCGCCCATTATCTCTTACCGAGATTCTCAGTTCCGCCAGACGTTCCTCCACTTTGGACATGGCAACATGAATCACAATGTCCGTGCCGTCACTGTATTTGATGGCATTGGAAACCAGGTTGTTTATCAATTGTGACAATCGACCCTGATCACCTTTCACCCGAACAGGAATATCCTCTTCAAAGGTACAACTCAATTCCATGCCTTTTTCATGGGCCCGCGGCCCCAATAGTTCCAGTGTCTGATCAACGCAACGCTTTACATGGAAAATATTCTCGTTCAACTGCACCTGGCCGGACGTTATCCTGGAAAAATCAACGATATCATCAATCAGGCTCAATAACCCTTCGCCGGATTGCACCGCCAAATTTTGCAATTCCCGCTGCTGAGAACTCAGTTCGGTATCATCCAATAATGCCAACATGCCCAAAACATTGTTCATGGGTGTTCTGATTTCATGGGTTATATTCGACAGGAATTCAGTTTTAAACTGACTGGCGCTGTTCGCTTCACTGGCAGCATGGGCCAGGTCCCTGGCCTGTATGTGCAGCTCATGATGAACTCGCACATTATCCCAATGGCGGATGAAGAGGATGCGGGATTGCCTGAGCAACATCACAAGCAAAACGAACATACCCACAGCAATGGTCAAACCATTGATATCAGCCAGCACCGAATAGGCCACGATGGCAGGCGCCAGATTACTGAACAGTTTCACTGCGTTGCGCTGATTATAGGGAGACCACTCCACATTGTTGATGGCAGATGAGCCCACCATATACAGCGACAACAAGAATCCGTTAACGGACAGCTTGTCCTGCAAAATAACCAGGGCACAGAATAAACCCATGCTCAGTGCAATGACTATTTGTAAGCCAATGAACATATTTCGCCATCGGGCAGGGCCAGCGCCGTAACTGGGGTCAAAACGTATACACAAGTAGAACGCAGGCGCGGAGAACAGCAATAACGCAGTACCCCACGACAAAGTCAGCTCGGGATAGCGCACATAGTATTCCCCAATGGAGGCAATAAAGAAAAAAATCAGTAAGTTGGCCGCCATAAAAAAGCGGCTGTGCAACGCCAGATTGTAATCAATCTTGCGCAGAATTTTACGATCCTTCAAAAGCTTTCTGTCTTGATCCATGTGATACAGTTCTTTGCCGGCTATGTTCTTATTCAGTATAGCCAGATCTCACTATAAGCCTGCGTTTTCCAACGTTTTTTTATCACCAAACGCTATTTTGATCAGTAATAATAGGTCAGTTTGACCTGAACGTAGTCGTCGCTTTCAATCACACTGATCTTACGACTGGTATCAGACAGTTTCTGAAACTGTTGCAGAACATTCAAGCCGTACTCAGGGTCAAACAAGATCCCGATTCCATCTTCCTCAATCAAGCCCAGCAGAAAATCCACAACCTGGTTGTACGTTACTGAGTCGTCACCAAACAATTGGGACTGCAGTAAATCAGAAATGATCTCAACATTTGTGTCATCAACAGGAGGTGTACCTCG
This sequence comes from Gammaproteobacteria bacterium UBA7310, assembly GCA_002471665.1. Classification (GTDB taxonomy): domain Bacteria; phylum Pseudomonadota; class Gammaproteobacteria; order Pseudomonadales; family Ketobacteraceae; genus Ketobacter. Next base: position 265,155 of record DKQK01000040.1, on the reverse strand, counting down.
CTCAAGCACTGTGACTGCCTGAATTTCAATCTTTAAATCCGAGTACAAGCGCCGCTCAAATTCAAAAGACAGCACCTTCTCTTCTGTATCCGGATCCCACAGAAATCCGCCCTGCATGGTGGTGTCAAATTCATCATTAAAGGAGAAGCGCCCTCCCACTCCAAAATCGTGTTCAAGATAACCGGGAGCCAGATCATCCCGCGAGTCTTTCATAAACTCGTTGATCAGAGTGAAATCAAGATCGGTGCCCATAATTCCGTAAAAACTGTATTCAACACCGGTTACTGCTGCCCAGTAATGTTCTCTTTCACTGCGAACACCGATGGCCTCAAACTTCACAGCCCAACCTTCATACAAATATTCAAGCTCCAGCCCCACTTGATCTTTATGATGATAATTGGGAATGAGCATTGGGTTATTCAAATCAAAATTAAAAGAATACCAGGGTTCACGGTCCACGCCGGAGAACAGTGATAAACCCATCTCTACATAATCGTTCAGGGGGCGTTGCCAACGGACGGCCCAGTCAATATCCCGTTGGCCTGCTTCCCTGGAATACTCCGGGTTATCGGTATCCACCGGAATCGGTGTGCGCAATCGGCCATCCGGCCCGGGAAAAGTTCGTTCGCGAAATCCCAGCAATAAATAGAAATCGAAGATGCCCCAGTCATGTACCAGCGACAGATTAACCATCGGCTGACCGAGTTTTTCATCGTCGCCATCCACCAGGTCATCCTGGTTGATTACATCCACCAGATTAATGAATTCCGTTTTACCCCAGAAAACCCGGCTGATTCCCGAGCGCAATTCCCAATCGTCCCCAACATGAATCCACAGCGCTTCCCTGATATCAAAGTGGGTACGATCGGAATCCTGATAGTCCAGCAAGAGATAGGGACGGAAAGTAAAGAGATCCAAACCGTCGTTCCATGAGGTGTAATACTCAGCACTCAGCCGCAATGCGACAGCGTGCTGAGATTGGCCAAATTCTCCGGGGTCCTTAAAGTAACGATACTCAAGGCCGGTCTCCGCGGTCCATTCGCCGCCCTCGAAAAAAGGTTCCAACACTGCGTTGGCATGGCTGCTGGCCATCAGGAAGGATGCCAGCAACACCCCCAGGAAAACATTCTTCATCAGGATACCACTCACCTGAACAAACAGTAATCAGGCGTCAAATAGAAAAATGCCGCGCTATGATGTTCCAGCGCGGCTTTTTCTTAACGAGCTCGTTTGAGGCTGTTTTTATTAAAATCGGATTCAGATAATCCTGTCTTAAAGGCAATATTGGTTTGCTTGAGCACCGTACTGCGGCCAGTCTGGTGATTGACCATGAGCAATTCACTTGGCCGCCAGAACTTACCTTCGTACTGCTTGAATCCATCCGTTGTCAACGTCTTGAGATGACTGTTTTTACGATCATAGAATTCTGACTTCAGTGTTCGATAGTGCTCCTTGTCAACCCAGGAAACAATACGGGTGTAGCCCGAGTTCTTATCCACTGGATAACTCTCGACGACAAAGCAGTCCTGCCCTTCATAGGTTTCGTCCCGTAAATATTTATAGGTGTAATCCTCGATAGACTGACCACCGATATCTTCAAAAGAAAACTCGCTGCCCATGAAGGGCCCGGACTTTTTGCTGGACGCAATCTTCTTAACCCGCTTCAGAGCCGGCAGATACAGCCACTGGTCATCGTCTCGATTCTTGTGTTGATGGGTCAACAACGCAGTTCCTTTTTGATCACGGGGTGACAAAAACACCATCAGGGACATGTCGCCTTCGTCCCCTTTGCCTTCCAGCGCTTTTACCGACATTTCCCTCTCACTGGTGGCTTCCTGTTTGTTTTTCAGGATCATCAGCATTTCTGCCTGATTATCAACGAAGCCTTCATCACGATCCTCGGCTTCCTTGTAAATTTTGTAACCTTTTTCTTCCGGTGTTTCTGCGTGTAGGGGGGCAGTTGCAAATATTGAACAAGCGATAAAAAATGCAATTAACTTATTGTTTTTAATGTTACTCATACATATTAATCCCTATCTGAAACGGTCAACCCGCATATTAACACAGTGTATCCTGTATACATCAACCAAAGGGACTATATTCAATTCCGCCGGCACGCTTTGCCGGTGTTTGTTAGCGGATGCATGCCTGCTACCAATAAACCAATTGAAGCACTCTGTATACGGCATACTGAGCCTGACCAATTCAAAGCCTGCAGGATAATTTCGAGTAGCGCACCTTGAGCTGATGCCTTTTTCGGTGCCAGTTATCCATTTGCCTGGCGCTGCCCCCAGCCCGTCTCAGGCGGGTGTATTGCTTGATTTGTTGTTCAATCTTTTTGCAGGATGCCTGCGAACCAGGCTTTGCCTCCACAGATACAAACGGTGACAACAACAATAGAAACAACAGCAGCCGAATCCCAAAAGGGCAGAATACCGGCCTGAGAAAACCAAGCACCGCCACGGCTTGCGGTTGCGTGATTTGCATAGAAGTCCGAGCCTCCATCTAACCTTCCCGCAAACGTCCGAGCAACCCAAGTTTCACCACTTTGGCCAAGGGTAAACGCCAAAGGTCAGCACATTGATCGTAGACACCACCGGCATCCATCACTTGCCTGCGCACATCGACTTCATCAGCGGAAATATAGAGCCCAACGGATAACGCCAACTCTTCGGGGGAAAGGGGAAACGGCTTGGTGCGCACCGATGGTATCTCATCAACGATCAACTCGATGGTAGTAAATCGACGTTGGCGCTGTACATCTTTTCGATAACGCACACACACCAAGCGGTCACCATAGTGTGCCGTGAGTTTTTTAGTACCACTGTCTCCAGGGCGAAGGGTTTTGATAACTTCCATAACTGCCTCTCCATGACAAGTCCATGGTAGATAGACAGTAACGTGGAAAGATTTTAAGAAGATATGGCGTCCCCTAGGGGACTCGAACCCCTGTTACCGCCGTGAAAGGGCGGTGTCCTAGGCCACTAGACGAAGGGGACGCAACGTGGTGAACTGCGTCAAAAATTGGTGGAGCTAGGCGGGATCGAACCGCCGACCTCTACAATGCCATTGTAGCGCTCTCCCAGCTGAGCTATAGCCCCGTACCGGTTAACCATCTGATTTTGAAGCTTATTTTGCCTCAACACAGAGAATCACCTGAAGAGGCTGCGAATTCTAAGGACGATCCGCAGACCTGTCAATACCTTTTCGGCGATTTTATAATTCCATGGCGCGGAATTCTTTTTCCCAGGCTTTGGCTTCTTTTTTACTGGGCCCCCCCAACACATCCAGAGCATGGCGTAATCGGGCCCGGGTCATATCGGAGCCCAGAATCACCATGGCATCCATAATAGAAGGCGCAGCCGAGCGCCCGGATACGGCCACGAACAGCGGCATCATAAAGTCTTTCATCTTGAGCCCCAATGCCTGGGACAAGCCACTCAGGCTTTGACTGATGGTATCCCGATCCCAGCTGCGGACAGCCTCAAACTGCCACAAACTATATTGTAGGATTTTTCTGACCTGAAGCGCTTCCAGCTTACCGAATTCGAACTGTTCAGCCTGGATATCCAGCTGCCCTGCCACAAAAAAGTCGGCCAGTTTCACTATATCGGATAAAACTTCCAGCCGGGTCTGAATCAAGGGTAATACCGGCATCAGGTAATCTTCGTTGAAGGCCCAATCCCGCAGTTTCTGCGCCAATTGCTCGGGGGTGCAGGATTCGCGAATCCAGAGCCCATTCAACCAGCTCAATTTAGTGGTATCGAATACGGGGCCCCCCAAAGATACGCGCTGTATATCAAAATGCTCTATCATCGCCTGCAGGGTGAATTTCTCCGCTTCATCCGGCATGGACCACCCCATGCGCCCCAGATAGTTCACCACTGCTTCCGGCAAATAACCCATGCGCTTGTAGTAGTTGATACTGGTGGGGTTTTTACGCTTGCTCAACTTGCTCTTGTCGGGATTCCTCAACAACGGCATATGGCAGAGCACGGGCATATCCCAACCAAAGTACTGGTAGAGCAACTTGTGCTTGGGGGCAGAATTAATCCATTCCTCGCCGCGAATGACATGGCTGATGGCCATCAGGTGATCATCCACCACATTCGCCAGGTGATAGGTGGGCATACCATCGCTCTTCATCAAAATCTGCGCATCCACCTGCCCCCAATCCAATTCGATGGTACCGCGCAGCATGTCATTGACTTCGCATTTACCCTCTTCCGGCACCATCATTCGGATCACGTAGGGATCACCTGCGGCCTTACGTTTTTCAACCTCGGCTGCGGGAAGCATCAGGTCAGAAGGTTTCAGAGCGGTATGCCGGCCATCGGCTTTGCGCGCTGCCCGCAACGCTTCCAGTTCTTCCGGGGTGCGGTAACAGATAAAGGCATGTCCGCTGTCCAGTAATGTTTGTGCATGTGCCTGGTAAATGGCAGAGCGCTCGCTCTGCCGGTATGGGCCGTATTCCCCCCCCACATCAGGGCCTTCATCCCAGTTCAACCCCAGCCAGCGCAACGATTCCAGAATCATAGACTCAGATTCATCCGTACTGCGAACCTGGTCGGTATCCTCAATGCGCAGGACAAACTTCCCACCCAGCTTGCGGGCGAACACCATGTTAAACAGGGCTATATACGCGGTACCCACATGAGGGTCGCCGGTGGGAGAAGGTGCGACACGGGTTCTTACTGACATCGGGTTAATCCTGTATTCGGGTTTCAGGGGCGCCATTATAGCCACTCCCCCTGAAGGTAAAAAGAGCTGCATGAAGTGCTATACTATCAGGCCGTTTAATGCGCCCCTGGCCTTGCAGTATTCATATCTCGCTGAAATGACTCAAAAAACTATCGACAGACGCTTTTGTATTGCCCCCATGCTGGATTGGACAGACACCCACTGCCGTGGCTTTCACCGTCTGTTGACCCGGCAGGCTGTGCTTTATACGGAAATGGTAACCACCGGCGCCCTCATCTATGGGGATGTGGAACGTCACCTGCGCTTTGGCCCAACCGAACACCCGGTTGCATTGCAATTGGGTGGCAGCGACCCCGCTGATCTGGCCCGCTGCAGCAAGCTGGCACAGGATTACGGCTACGATGAAGTAAACCTGAACGTGGGCTGCCCCAGTGACCGGGTACAATCAGGCCGCTTTGGCGCCTGTCTGATGGCGGAACCCGGTTTGGTGGCGGAGTGCACCGCCGCCATGAGGCGCGCGGTTACCATACCCGTAACCGTGAAATGCCGCATAGGCATCGATCAGCAGGATGACTACGCCGATTTGCAACGCTTTGTCACCACGGTTGCCGATAGCGGTGTTTCCACCTTCATTGTACATGCGCGCAAAGCCTGGCTGGATGGCCTGAGCCCGAAAGAAAACCGAGACATTCCGCCGCTCAACTACGAACGCGTCTATCTGCTGAAACAGGAACTTCCCCACCTGGAAATCATCATTAACGGCGGCATCAACAGCCTGGATGAAAGCCTCGGGCACCTGAGCAAAGTGGATGGCGTCATGATGGGCCGGGCCGCCTATCAAAGCCCATACATTCTGAAGCAGGTGGACCAACGAATTTATGGTGCAGGCCGCCCGGTCATCAGTGATGGTGAACTGATGGATCAACTCTACACCTATATAGAACAGCGTATGGAACAAGGTGCCCAGCTTAAATTCATCAGCCGGCATATTGTTGGCCTGTTTCAGAGCCGGCCCGGGGCTCGGCAATGGCGACGCTTCATCAGTGAAAACGCCTACCAGCCTGGTGCCGGGGTGGAGGTTATTCGAAGGGCAGCAGCCTTCATCCCGGATTTGTCATATGATAACAGCATACTTGAATCTTCTGTTTCCAACCTAAGGCCATGATATGGAAAACAAGCTGGAGCAACTGAAAAACATGACCACTGTGGTGGCTGACACCGGGGATATTGAAGCCATTCGACGCTATCAGCCCATTGACGCCACCACCAACCCCTCGTTGTTGCTGAAAGCCGCCGCCATTGAAGACTATCAACCCTTGCTGGCGAAAAGCCTGCGCGATGCGCAAACAGCACAGACCCGGCACCATATTACGCTGGCCTGCGAGCATCTGGCAGTGAACATCGGCCGCGAGATACTGAATATTATTCCCGGAAAAATATCCACCGAAGTGGATGCCCGGCTTTCCTTTGATACATCCGCCACCATCAATACCGCACGCCGCATCATCAGCCTGTACGAACAATCCGGCATCGATCGCGAGCGTATCCTGATTAAAATTGCCTCCTCCTGGGAAGGCATTCAAGCCGCAAAACAATTGGAACAGGAAGGCATTGAATGTAATCTGACGCTGCTGTTCAGCTTTTATCAGGCCGTGGCCTGTGCAGAGGCGGATGCCACGCTGATATCCCCTTTTGTGGGCCGAATTCTGGATTGGTACAAAGCCAATACAGAACAGAAAGAATACCTCCCGGCGGAAGATCCAGGGGTGCTGTCGGTTACGTCTATCTATCAATACTATAAACAGTTCGACTATCACACCATTGTGATGGGGGCCAGCTTTCGCAACACCGGTGAGATTGAACAGTTAGCCGGCTGCGATCGGCTCACCATTAGCCCAGAGCTTATGGGAGAGCTGGAAGCCGACAAGGATACTCTGGAAAGAAAACTCAGCCCGCAAATGAGCTGTGCGCAACAGGAAAAAATCTCATTGTCTGAAAAGGCATTCCGCTGGCATATGAACGAAGATGCAATGGCTACAGAAAAACTTGCGGAGGGAATCCGGAACTTTGCCAGGGATCAGGTGAAGCTGGAACAACTCATGCGGGCGATTGCAGAGTAAGTGTGATCTGCTCTTAATTGAATCGGTGATATTTGCTGTCACCGCAGCAATATTTTGAGTCCGGAGACATACCGTCGTCTGCCGGCTGTTCCAACGCAGCCACTACATCCCTGAAGGTTTCGTGGTTACGCTCATTCATGTCCATCAGGATTCGGTGAGCCTCCAGTACTTTCTCGAAGGCGTTGCGCTCGTCACAGGGAATGTTGGGCATCTCAGTCATGGAAGGGCTTTTGACCGGGGCTTCATGAACAATATTAAACACTTTCTCGAACCCCATGGTGTCGAGAATTCGGGTAACATCAGGCTCTGTACTGATGATCAGCGGTTTACGCTTGAAGCGTTTTCGGGTTTGTATGGCAATTTTCGCTAACAGGCCCAGTGCGGTGCTGTCGATGATCTGGGTTTTACTCAAATCAATAAGCACGGAATTCAACTGCTTATCCCGAAACATATTTTCAATGAAGTTATCCAGTGTCGCACAGATTGGAACCCTGATTTCGCCAATCAACTTGAGCACATAGGTGCCCTGATGAATTGCATACAGTGCTTTTCCGGTGTTGGATTCAGCCATGGATCTACTTAACTGCCCTGCTTCACCCGCTTCCACGAGTATAAAAAAGTCTACCTTGCCCCCTACCTTGGTGAGCAAGAAACCGTCATAAGCGCAATATCATCGGGAATCGCATCTTTGTCGCGTAAGTCCAGGTGATCTAAGAGCTGACCTATATTATGAATCCCCTTGGATACGATTTCCATAAGGTATTGCTCTTTTTCTGCCACCGATTGCTGCGGCATCACTTCCAGTACGCCATCTGAAAAAACCACTAAATCGAACTCATCACCCAAACTAACTTCCTGATTTTCATAAGAAACATCATCAAACAAACCCACTGGAAGGCCCTTACCCTCCAACGCCAACGCACTGTTATTGGTCACCAGTATGGGGGGCGGAAAGTGGGCGGCACTGCAGTACACCAGTTTGCGCGCGGTATAGTCTATATATCCGCAAAATACTGCCAGATGTTTGCCCAAACCCAATGGCAGGAGTTCCTCGTTGGCCTGTTTCAATATTTCCGCTGGCCGCAACGGCTCCGGTTGATCGGTGTTGTAATGCTGTTTAACCCGAATGGCCATGGTTTTGAGCAGCACGGTGACAAATGCCGATGAAGCACCATGGCCTGAGACATCGGCCAGATAAAAACCGATACGATTGGGGCCAAGGCTAAAATGATCAACAAAATCACCGCTGAGATAGAGAGAGGGGATGATCTGGTACTCCACCTGCAGCCGGCCATAACGCTTCTTCGTCTCAGGCAACATCTTCAACTGAACTACCCGCGCGGCTTCCTGATCTTCTTTCAACAGTCTGAGACTGTCGTTCAGCTCGCGGTTTTTCTGTTCCAGTTGTGCCCGGTAATGCTGATTCTGCACCTGCATTTCATGATCATCCAAAGCCCTTTTTACCGCATGTAACAGCACTTCATGGTCAGAAATGGGTTTCAGTAAAAAGTCCGTTGCCCCCAGGCGCAGAGCCTTCACCACGTCGTCCATTTCCCCCGCATCTGATATCATAATGACCTGAGTGCTGTAATCACTGTTGGTTATTTCACTAAGGATGGAAAGACCATCAATGTCTGGCGAGGCGACATCACAAATAACCACCTGGGGGTGATGCTCAGACCAGAAACGTAAACCGGGCTCAGATTCACATTCAACATGCACGTGATAACCCTCATCACGCAGACAACTTGAAATGTGAGCCTGAAGATCTGACAATTGATCGATCAACAGAATGGTTATGTCGGTTCCCGATGCTTGGGGGGACTTCATACTGGCAGCAATCTACTCTCTACATTAAAGACACGGTATAAGTGTCTGACATCCCATTTGTAAGATCAAAAATTACTCTCAAAAATCACACAATGCAACCAAAGGCTAAACAGAGTGTCGCCAAAGGCCTGCTAAATAATTTAGCGATCTAAAAGATAGCGATATCTGAACGCTCTGATATACTCAATTGGACTTGCATGAGGTACGTTGCCCTACAAAAATCACAATAATAAGGCTGAACATAGCGAGAGAGGACACATGGCTTTGTCAGAAAGATCCTACGAAGAAAAGCGCGGTTTTATCCGAATGAAGGTAGACACCATGGTCACCTTCACTAAAGTGGATGCAAAAGAGCGATACGAAGGTCGCTGTCGCAATCTAAGTGGTGCCGGCATGCTGCTGGAAACTGAAAAAAAGTTGGAAATTGGTGATCGCTTGCGGGTCAGCATTCCTTCAGAAGGGCCCGACTTCTCGCCGCTGGATGCCGTGGTGGAAGTGGTAAGGGTAACCCCACTCCCCAACCTGCATTTCTTCAGGCTTGGTGTGGTCATTAAGAAAATCTGCAATTAAGAAAAGGCCCGCTAAAGCGGGCCTTTTCTTGTAGTCATTGCCTGTTGACTTCACTGCTTAACGTCATTGGCTGCGAGATTTTTGTGTTTTCTGGCGCTGGCGATCGCTTCAAAACCTTTCAGGTCCGACGCAAACGCCTCCTGAGTTTCAAATATCAGGCGCTCCAGCTCACTGGATACCCTCTCATCCGGCAACACCCGATCGTTCACAATCCCCATGCCAATGCGGACAAAGAAATTATCCAATCCTTCAAACGCGGTTTTAAAGGTAATCGTTGAAGTATCGCCGCTGGGGGATTCATCAAACTGAGCGCCGACAAGAATACCCTTGCCTTCGTTTCCCTTACAGGCCACTGCAATAAACTCTTCGATAATCTCATCGATATCTTTCGGTAACACCACGTCAATCATGGACGTAGGCATGATACCCAGAGCATTGCCCTGTACACGAATATCCGGCACATCCGACATCTGACCCACCAATTTTGCACCTTCTTTGGTAGACAGGAACTGGACTCTGGCTTTGGCATTATTAATATGGGTCACTACCCCAAGAATGGTCATAGTACTGTCCATATGTGCCGTAAAATTCCAGGGTTTGTCATCTTCAATGGGCGGTGCGTCCAGCATCACTTTGCCGCCCTTTATGGGAACAATACGGCCATCGGCAATAAATGCCTGAAAGGTTCCCCGCAGGGTTCGGCTATCCAGCTCCGCACTGAACAACTCCCCTCGCTCATCTTCCAAACGCAATGACCCACGGAACAGACGATCCATATTCTGCAGATGACCGACAATATGGGGATAAAATGCCTTCATACGCTCAGGGTTGATGGTAAAAGAGGCCTTCAGTTGCCGATATGGTTTATTCAGATCGTGGTATACCAAGTCATCAATAGAGCCAAGATGGGAAAGCAGTTCCCACATGGCAGGGAACGATGCCCACAGGGGGGCAATAATATCGATATCTTCCGAACCCAGATCAGGGTTCATCTTGATTACCTTATCGCGATACTGCTGAGTGGAGACGCCGGATTTTTCTATTTGAAAAGCGGGCGCGCCGTCCACCACAACCCGAAAGGTTTCCACCGCAGCATCCTGCACCGACGGCCAGCGCATCTCCCCTACCCCCATTTGCATGTTGCCACGCATCAGATAGTGATCGCCGAAACTGCCATCAATTTTTTTAGCCTGTACCTGAACAGAAACGTCACCTAGAGTGCGGGGTAAACCATCCGGTCGAACCCCGATTGCAGTGGGATCCGGGCCCACCTGATAGCGGTCACCCTGACGTGCACCGTACACCCTCAGCGCCCGCCATTGGCCCTGTTGCTCAGGCAGCATTTCATAAAAGTCGCTCAGGTTGAAGGATTCCAGATTCTCCCACATCTGATCGACGAAGTTCTGTGTCTGCTGATGGAATTCCATCCTGCGCAACACAGTGCGGTTCAGGTCGGCCATCTCCCGCATACGAATGATGGCAACATCAGGGTCACCTTCTCCCGCCAGTTCGACAGATGCAGCCCACCCTCGATCCAGTACCTCAGGCGGAACGGCCCACGCGGAGCCAGACAAAGAAGCGGCCGCCAAGAGGGCCGAAATAACGTTCATTTTCATAGCAATTCCCTAACTCGTTTTTGTTATGTCCCTTGGGAACTATGTCCATAATGTGTCAGAGCACGACGTAAGTCCAGATGATGATGCCCCGTGCATCTGTTCAATTGGGCCATTAATGCCTGATAGCCGCCCTGTGGAGAACATTGGCCTCACTCCAGGGCTTCATCCTCCGGATACTCGTCATCAAAGTCATCAAACAGTTCATCGTCCTCCAGGAAGTCATGATTCATCTGGCCATCACTTACCAAGAAGTCCCGGCGCTGCAGATACGCATCCCGGAAGAAGGTATAACGGTCGCCGGCAATGAGTTTTTCCGCATCCAGCAATCCGGCCCGTAAATCCACAATATCCACCGCGCGAATACTGTATCGGGTTAAATCGTGATCTACAGTGTTGTATGGGGAGATATAATAGTCAGGCACCAAACCGGCGCTGTCCCGCAACGTGTTCGGGCCCAACAGTGGCAGCACCAGATAGGGGCCTGAACCAACCCCCCAGTATCCCAGTGTTTGCCCGAAATCCTCGTCGTGCCGATCCAGCCCGATTCTGGAACCAATATCAATAAACCCGAACACACCTACCGTCGTATTCACAATAAACCGGGTGGTATCCAGGCCTGCCTGCTTAAGTTTGAGCTGGAGCAGATCATTAAATATGGTCCTGATCTCACCCACATTGTTAAAGAAGTTGGTCACCCCATCCTGCAATGGATCCGGCATGGCTTTATCGTATCCCGTGGCCACCGGTTTAAGAACGTAAAAATCCAACGTGTCGTTGAACGTAAACACGGCCCGATTGAACCCTTCCCACGGGTCTCTTTCCGCAGGTGATGCTGCCTGAGCCCAAGCGGTACCGGCCAACAGGCAACCCATCAGCAAAGCCAGGCAACCCTGGAACCGGATAGTATTTAACATGGTCGTCATCTAGAGGGTCCTTTCCACACACAAGCGCCCGATTCTAACCCGAGTGGCAAACCATGACAAAGAAACCCTGTTTAGTGCTGTGCTGCTGCTTCCCCAGCGCGCCGCCGATATGTCCGTGCAATCCAATAGTCAACACTCAGATAACGCCCGGCACCCATAAAAAAGAGCGTTAGCAACATGATGAAATAGGTAGTCGCAAACTCAATCCCATTATTCAGAATCACGAAATTGCCCTTTTCGGTCAACCACTCATAGTTGCCGTTTTCACGCAGAATAGACCGCGCCCTATCAAGGCGTTTACCAACCTCAACACTATTGTGCAGACTTGCTTCGGCGCCAGGGAAACCAACGGGAGCCAACACACTGGCCACACTGGTGGCCGGATCAGAGGGGGCAATGGCAAACCAGCCTTTATCCCAATGGGCAGTGACGGCTGCCACCAGCATGGTAATCATCAGTGGTATGGCAAACCAGCGCACTGCAACTCCAAACAACAAGGCAAAGCCGCCCAGCAGTTCCGCGCTGGTCGCCAGCAAGGCCATCAGTTCAGGGGCCGGCAGCTCCAGAGAATATTGGAACCAGGCAACAATATCATCGAAGTTATGAGCTTTATGCAGGCCAACAGCGATAAAAACCGGGGCCAAATACAAACGCAACGCCAATGGCGCAAGAAATTCAGCCTTACGGGTGCAATCCAAAAGGTCATGCAGCTTATTCAGAACACCAAGCATTGAGTTATCCTTTTATGGTTGTTAACTCGGTTCCTAATATGATGCCGTTGTCACGTAATTGTTTCAGTGCCTGTTCACCGCCCTGCATCACAACCTGCTCATCAAGGCCCGCCAATTCCGCTGCCACGGTTTTCACGGCATCGTATCCGCTCAAGCCCGGATTTTCATCCAGCACCAAAAGTAAGCGTGCCGTGACACCATTGATTTCCATAAAACGCACCACATCGCCACTATCCCGATAAACGATCAGAAAAGTGGGAATGTCCGCGGGCTGTTGCGGAACAAAGTCCACACTGATCCGATGCACTGGGTATTGATAGCTCACCACATGGGCCAGCGGGGATACCAGTGGGCGCCCCTGCATGAGATCACCGCCCTGGTTGAAGCCGGTCGCAGGGATTTCATCGGTGTCGGTTTCCACCGCCAACTCCATCCACTCGTAATGCGCCAGTTCCACCATAAATGGAAAATCATCTGCCTCCGGCACACGTGCAGTCTGAAGATAGCCTAAAAACTCCTGACTGATTTCAAGAAAATAAGGCGATTGGCAACGATAGCGGCTGAAAAAATCACGCACCATCCGGTGCCACTTTTCGTCGTGGGTCAGGCTGCGTAATACGGGAAAGGCACCACTGATAAAACCTTCTACGTTATTGTAAAAAAGGTCACGATAGATCTGCATACGTCGGTCTTCAACACCTTGCGGGCCCGGGACTTCGGCAGGATTGCGAAGGTGGGCAGCGAACTCGTACTGCAGCGTCTTAAATGACAGGCCATCTCTCATGACGCTATTCCTCAAGCCGTTTTCTCGTTTGCCGGCCGATACCTGGCCTGAATCTGATGAATCTTATCGACTTCACCCAACAACTCAACGACCTCGGGGATATTGAAATCACGCTCCAACAGCGTCGGTTTAACACCGAACATGCGGTAAGTCTTTTCCAGCAACGTCCACACCGGATCAATCACATCAGAACCATGAGTGTCCACGATCAGATCCTCGGCCTCGTTGTAGTGACCGGCCACATGAATATACTGAATGCGTTCACCGGGTATTTGCTGGAGAAAGGTTTCGGCATCATAGCCATGGTTGACGCTGTTCACGTAGATATTATTGACGTCCAGCAAGAGACCACAATCAGCCTCATTCAGGACGGCACGTAAAAATTCGATCTCGGTCATCTCCTGACCCGGCGCAGCATAGTAGGAAACATTCTCAATACCCATTGGGCGCTCGAGAATGTCCTGCACCAAATGGATTCGCTGAACAACATGCTTCACCGCCTCAGCGGTAAAGGGAATGGGCATCAGATCGTATAAATGTCCGTCATCACTGCAGTAGCTCAGGTGTTCGGTATAAACATCGATCCGATGTTCATCCAGAAAGGCTTTTATGGATTTTACCAGCTTCACATCGATGGGTTCCGGACCACCCAATGACAGTGAAAGCCCGTGGGTCACAAAGGGATAGGCCTCTGTCATGGCACGTAACTGCTTACCGTAGCGCCCACCCAAATGAATCCAGTTTTCCGGCGCTACTTCCATGAAATCCACTTGCCCAGGCTTTTGTTCGCAAAGCGGGCCAATAATGGCCCGCCGCAAACCCAGTCCGGCACCGTGAATGGTTTCAGGACTGCTGTTTCTCATGGCTTATTTACCACACTTGCCTTCACCACATTTACCTTCCTTCTTGGCTTTCATCCCTTCGCCACAATTGCCTTCTTTGGCTTTCATATTCTCGCCGCAATTGCCTTCTTTGGACTTCATATTCTCACCACAATTGCCCTCCTTGGACTTCATATTCTCGCCGCACTTACCTTCTTTGGACTTCATGCCCTCACCGCAATTGCCCTCTTTGGCCTTGCCCTCATGATGGGCTGCGAGCTCATAGCCGGCAGTGAGTGCATTGGTTGCAAAGGGATTTTCTGCCGCGTTAACAGGGGTTGCTGTCATTGCGGACGCTACCAGTGCGGCACCCACACCGGCAGCAAGAGGGTTCAGTGAATTGAACTTAGCCATGGTTTTCTCCTTGGTTCGTATACTACTCTCTGGTTTGAAACGGGCGTATGCCCACAAAGTTCACCTGCGATGACAAAACAGTCAATCACACAGTTACTGCAAATTAAGACTGGGTAATACGAGAGATGTTTCATCCATGTTTCAGGTTTTTTTTGTTTTCCCTTAGATATTAGTCAATTATCACCATAAAATCACAATTTGACGTGATAAAAGTGGTCGCCATAAAAAAAGCCACAGTCCCGGGACCGTGGCTTTGCTGATTCGTGAGGGGCTCATCGAGCGGAGCTGTTGGTTTGTGTCTAGTGTCGCTTCACGATAATGCTGCCCGCCGAATAGCCGGCACCGAAGGAACAAATCACGCCGATTTCGCCCGCCGCCATATCCTGGCGGTACTTATGGAATGCAATCACCGACCCCGCGGAGCTGGTATTGGCATACTCGTTCAGGATAACCGGTGCCTCTTCAGCGGTGGCTTCGCGACCCAGCACCTTTTTGGAGATCAGCAAATTCATGCCGAGATTGGCCTGATGCAACCACATACGCTTCAAATCGTCGGTTTCGATGCCCTCGTCGGATAGATGGCTGACAATCATTTCCGCCACCATGGGTACCACCTCCTTGAACACCTTACGCCCATTTTGGCGGAACAGCTTGTCCCGGGCCCCAACACCACTTTCATCGCAGCGGTTTAAAAAGCCGAAATTGTTACGGATGTTATTGGAAAACTGGGTCTGCAGTCGGCTACCCAGAATTTCCCAATTGTCCGCACTGGTACTGGTCTCCAGTCGTTCAACGATCATTGCCGTACAGACATCGCCAAAAATAAAGTGGCAATCGCGATCCTCCCAGGCCAGGTGCCCGGAACAGATTTCAGGATTCAGCACCAGAACCGAGCGGGCGGAGCCGGCTAGAATAGCATCCTTCGCAGCTTGCAGGCCAAAGGTTGCCGAAGAACAGGCCACGTTCATATCGAAGCCGAAGCCCTTTATGCCCAGCGCATCCTGGACCTCGATGGCCATGGCAGGGTAGGCACGTTGCATATTGGAGCAGGCGACAATGACCGCATCAATGTCATCGGCGGTTTTATTGGCTTGCTCCATGGCGTCGCGAGCCGCGGCGACAGCAATTTCACATTGAACAGACTGCTCCTCATCACTGCGCTCTGCAATAAAGGGATGCATACGTTTTGGATCAAGCACACCGGACTTGTTCATCACATAACGGCTTTCGATACCGGAAGCCTTCACGATAAACTCTTCGCTTGAGTACGATAACGGTTCCAGCTCGCCTGCTTCGATTGCCGCTTTGTTGTCCTCGTTGTATAAATCCACGTACTGATTAAAGGTTGCCACCAGCTCTGCATTACTGATGGATTCCTGGGGTGTGTAAAGTCCCGTACCGCTGATGACCACTGTGGGGGGCTGCGTAGTTTGCGACACTTCTACCTCCGGCATTGTTATCTTTATCGCTTTTACCGTGCTGTAATTGCGTTGTCTTGCATGTTGAATTGGATGCTCATGGCCGGGTAAACAAAAAGGGCCATTGAGTGCAATCAGTTGCCGTTCTCAGCAGAATGTCCCTGATTTCTGGGTTCGGGACCATTCCCATCCTTCGCCTCTTCCCTCAACCGATTCATTTCCAGCATCCAGTTTACCATGAATGGGAAGTGATCATGCACTGCATCGGGATGGGTCAGCATGCTGATCTGTGAGTAATTGTGTCTGTTTCCCAAATTCATGCCCAGCACCACCAGGCGGCCATTATGGTGGCCAATCTCCCGCATGAACCCCTTCACATCCGCGGCATTACAGCGCGCCAGGTCCGCACTGGGGGCAAAATACAGCGTAGGCGGGAAATTCAGACCTTTGCTGAGGGCCTCACCATAATCGAATTGATCCTGGGGATCGATCCAGGCGCCCCCCTGCAACCAGTTGCTGCTGTCCTGCTGTATACCGAGGAACTCATTCTCTGCACCGATTCTAAGCCCCCGCCCCGGCATGTATCCCTTGCAGCGCGCCACCAGTGAAGCCAGCCAACCCCACATACCATCCAGCCAGATCAGACGGGACAGGCTGCGCTGGATGGCAACCCGGTGGCTGCCAAAATGGATTAGCCCATTAAGGCTCGCCTGGTAGCCCGGGAAGCGCGCCAGCACGCTACTGGCCAAAACGCCCCCCCAGGCATGGGTTATCCAGAATGCCGGGGCTGCGCCTTTCAAGGCCTGGATGGTATCGAGTATCGCGGGAATATCCTGATTGACCGCATCGCCAACGCGGTAGTTAACCCAGGCACTCACCGGAGGCCAGGAACGGCCCTTGCCCCGCAAGTCAGGTATGAACGTGTCAAAGCCCTGCTCTGCCAGATAATGTGCCAACCCCCGCCCCTGGCGGGAATAAAAAATGGTCCCATCTTCCAACAAGCCATGCAGAAGCAACACGGCGGGCGCATCAGGATTATCCGACAGGCGGCGCAAATGTAATTGCTGCCCGCCGGGCAAAGGCACCATTAATGAGGATTCGATCTTTCTCACCGCCATAACCGCAGTCCTTGCAGGTCGTGTACGCTCATACTGCCACGCTCTGCCACAGCTTTTGTAATCGCTTATAGGATACAGGATAAGGGGTCTTCACGCCCTGGGCAAACAGGGAAACCCGATATTCTTCCAGTGCCCAGCGCCACTGCTCAAGGGATTCATCCAGCACCCCTTCTTTCCGGTGTTTGTTCGCCCGATTCTGGTACTGCTCCCACAGCAGATCGAGTTCATCAATAAGCTGTTGATCACGGTCGATCTTGCCCTGCAGCCGTTGCCAGCGCAGCTCGATTGCCTCCAGATACCGGGGGTAATTCAGCAATGCCGTATACGGAATGATATGCAGCCAATCCGTGGGGAAGAGCCGCTCCAGTTGCTTGTTGATATCCGCCCTTGTTGCCTTTTTAGCAGGCGATTTATCTTGCGCCACCAGGTTTTTCACACGGTGGTGACCTTCCAGAATACGGGTAATCAGGTCTTCAACGTCGGCTGCTGCCTGAGTCAGCCGGGAGCGACCGGACTGCAGTCTGGCCTGGAACGCCTGCTCAGTTCTGACCGCAGGCTGCCCGGCAACAAAGGCACGATAAAATGCCATGTCCACCACACCGTCGGAGAGTGCTTTACGGTCACCAAACGGCGCGAACTTGATGGCTGCGGCCTCCGCTAAACCATGCTGCTTTTTGAGATAGCGAACCTGTTGCGGCAAAGCCAAAATGCACAACCGCAACAATCCCTGCTCCATTGCCTGCTGCGCTGCAAACGGCGTATCGAATAATTGCAGGGCCACACCATTGCCCTGGTCGGTGAGCGCTGGATAGGCTCTTACCACGGCCCCAGCTTGCTTCTTTTCATATACCTCAGGAATAGCATCGAAGGCCCAGCTATCGAATACCTCCTCACTCAGGCTATCCTGGGTCAATTGTTGCAAGGATTGCTTAAACTCCCCTTGCAGGGCTAATTTTACCTGCCGAATATCCCGGCCTTCCTTTAACACCTTGCCGTTGCGGTCCAACACTTTCAGATTGGCCAGCAAGTGCAACGGCAATGCTGCTTCATCAAAACTTTGCTCGGTTACATCCACCCGCTTTTTATCACGCAGATATTGCGCCAATTGTAATTTCAAAGAGCGATGCCGGTTGGGGCCTGTAGTCAAAAATGCATCCGCGAAATCCGGGGCAGGTACAAAGTTCTTGCGCAGCGCCTTAGGCAGACTTTTGATTAATGCGATACACTTCTCCCGTTCCAGCCCCGGCACCAACCATTCCAGCTTTTCTTCATCTACCTGATTAATCAACGTAACAGGCACAACAATATTCAGGCCATCCTGATGCTTGCCCGGTTCGAATTGATAATCAATGTTAATCCGCCCACCATCCACTTTCACCTGATCGGGATACGCCGCCATATCGATAGTGTCGGTATCGGTGCTGATCAATTGCTGTCGTTGTAAAAACAGAATCTCAGGATCATCACGCTCCGCTTTTTTACGCCAGCTCTCAAAGCTTTGACCATTCACTACCTGTTGGGGAATAATCGCGTCAAACAAGCTATACAGTGTCAGGTCATCGATGAGAATGTCCCGGCGCCGGGATTTTTGTTCCAGATATTCCAGCTCTGCGATTAACTGCTGGTTGTGCTGAAAGAAAGGGGCTCGGGTATCATATTCATGCATTACCAATGCATGCTGAATAAATAATTCACGACAACGACCCGGGTCAATATTGCTGTAATTGACTCGTTTGCGCGGATTGATGATCAGACCAAACAGGCTGGTTTGCTCGTAGGCAATGGTGCACGCCGGCTTTTTCTCCCAATGCGGTTCAAAGTAGGTTTTTTTAAGCTGCGCTTTGCCCACCTGTTCCACCCATTCTGGCTCAATGCGTGCCACTGTACGGCCAAAGACCTTATGAGTTTCCACGATCCCCGCTGCCACTATCCACTTTGGTTTCTTCGGGTTCAGCGCCGAACCCGGGAAAACAGACAAGCTACGGTTGCGGGCTGCCAGGTACCCTTTTTTATCATCCCTGACAGCCACATGACTCAACAAACCACTTAAGATCGCACAGTGAACTTCTTCATAACGTGCAGGTTCGGTATTCTCCCGCCAACCCAATTGATGCACCACCTGTTTCAACTGCCGGTACACATCCTGCCATTCCCGTATGCGCAGGTAACTCAAAAAGTTGTCCACCAACCAGCGTCGGTAGCGATTATTGGTCAGGTCTGATTTTTGCTGCCCGCATTGGTGCCAGAGGTTCACAAAAGTAAGAAAATCGGACTCTTGATGCTGAAAGCGTTTCAGGGCTTCATCTGCCGCACCTTGACGGTCATGGGGCCGTTGCCAGGGTTCCTGCACACTTAAACCACTGGCAATAATCACCATTTCCTGCAGGCAACCGTGCTCCTGAGCGGCCACCAGCATCCTAGCAATTCGGGGATCAACCGGAAACTTGAGCAGGTCATAACCCAGGGCGGTAATCGTCCGTTTTCGATCGACCGCGCCAAGTTCTTCCAACAACCGGTAACCATCGTTCACCAACCGCTGATCAGGCGGATCAACAAAGGGGAAACGGGATACTTCGCCCAGCTTTAATCCCTGCATCTGCAGTATCACTGAAGCCAGGTTGGTACGCAGTATCTCAGGCTCTGTGTATTCCGGTCTATTCAGGAAGTCATCTTCTGAATACAACCGAAAGCAAATTCCCTCGGCAACCCGTCCACAACGCCCGGCCCGTTGATTGGCACTGGCCCGGGATACCGGTTCGATGGGTAACCGCTGTACTTTGGTGCGATAACTGTACCGACTGATGCGGGCTACGCCGGTATCAATGACATAACCTATGTTGGGTACGGTAATCGAGGTCTCTGCCACGTTGGTGGACAACACCACTCGCCGGCCGTGGTGAGGCTGAAAAACCCGGTTTTGCTCAGCATTACTCAAACGGGAATACAGCGGCAATATTTCAGTGTGGGCAGGCCCTTGTCGGCGCAGGCGCTCTGCCACCTGTCGAATATCGCGCTCACCAGCCAGAAACACCAGTACATCCTGCGGCCGGGAAGGATTGGCATGCGATCTCTCCAGTGAGTGGATCTCTTCCAGCACATGCAATATACCGTTTTCTATTGCACTCTCCTCGTCGGAGACGGCGGTTTCATCGCCCCCGCTATCGTCACCCAGCGGACGATAGCGAACTTCCACCGGGTAGGTGCGGCCGGATACTTCAATGACCGGTGCATCCTGAAAATAGCGGGAAAATCGCCAATGATCGATGGTGGCGGAGGTGATAATTACTTTGAGATCAGGGCGGCTTGGTAACAGCTGCTTGAGAAAGCCCAGCAGGAAATCTATATTCAAGGTGCGCTCATGGGCTTCATCGATGATGATGGCATCATAATGATTAAGGAAGCGATCCTGGGCCACTTCCGCCAGCAACATACCATCGGTCATGAGCTTGATGTGGCTGGTCTCCGACACCTGATCCTGAAAGCGGATTTTGTAACCCACTTTATCACCAACCTGAGTATTCAGTTCCTCGGCAATACGCTGAGCAACCGTGCGTGCTGCCAGCCGGCGCGGCTGTGTGTGACCGATATAGCCGGTTAATCCCAGCCCTGCCTGCAAACACATCTTAGGAATCTGGGTGGTTTTTCCGGAGCCGGTTTCGCCGGCGATAATCACCACCTGGTTGTGCCGGATTGCATCGACAATGTCATTGACCCTGGATGCCACCGGCAATGTATCCGGGTATTCCCATTGCGGAAGGCTGAGCCTGCGCGCTTGAACCATAGCCTGTGACTGCTCTAACGCTGACACAAGCCGTGCCAGATCCCGATCAACCGGTTTATTATGGGCCAGGCGCCGCTCGATGCTCTGCAATGAACGGCTGAAGCGAAATCGATCCTTGCTCAGGCAACCGGCAATCTGTTTACGTAGAACGGGAAGTGTGTCGGAAATCACGCCAAAACCTCATGTGTTATGGCGCTGCATTGTACCGGAGATAGACTGGAAAATGCAGGCCGCCAGAGAAGTCGGCCTGCGGCTTTACGCAACCAGCAGCTTACTGCCCCCGCAATTCACGACGCAGAATCTTACCCACATTGGTTTTGGGCAGGTCAGCACGGAATTCCACCAAACGGGGAACCTTGTAGCCCGTCAGGTTTTCTTTACAGTGCGCTATTACTTGTTCGGCGGTCAGGCTGTCATCGGATTTCACCACGAACAACTTAACTGCCTCGCCGCTTTTGTCATCCGGCACACCGACAGCAGCACACTCCACTATACCCGGGTGCGTGCAGGCCACATCTTCCACTTCATTGGGATAAACATTAAATCCGGAAACCAGAATCATATCTTTTTTACGATCCACTATGCGCAGGAACCCATCTTCCTGGATCAACGCAACATCACCGGTTTTCAGCCATTCACCGTCTTTGGTCATGGTTTCTCTGGTGGCTTCCTCACGCTGCCAGTAGCCTTTCATCACCTGGGGGCCCCGAACGCACAGCTCACCGCTTTCGCCAATCGCCAGTTCGTTCTCGTCTTCATCAACAATTTTGACATCAGTTCCCGGTACCGGAATACCGATAGTGCCCACCTGAATGGCGTGAGGGGGATTCACACACACAACAGGCGAGGTTTCTGTCATACCAAAACCTTCCGCAATACGGTTGCCGGTAACGGACTCCCATTGATCGGCAACGGATTTCTGCAACGCCATACCACCGGCAATGGTCATTTTCAGGGAGCTGAAATCCAGCGTCTTGAATTCAGGATGATTCATCAACGCCACAAACAACGTGTTCAGGCCGGTAAAACAGGAGAATCGATGATTGCCCAGCTCTTTAACAAAAGCGGGAATATCACGCGGGTTGGTAATCAGAACGTTCATCGCACCATGGGACATCATGCCCAGGCAATTTACAGTAAACGAAAAAATATGGTAAAGCGGCAGTGGCGTAATAGCCACTTCCTGGCCCGGCCGCAACGTTCTCAGAATAAAGTCCATCTGCAGCATGTTGGATACCAGGTTTTTATGGGTCAGCATGGCACCCTTGGCAACACCGGTGGTACCGCCGGTGTATTGCAACACTGCGATGTCTTCACCAGCAGGTTGTGCAGTCTGGCTAAAGGTGGCAGCAGCACCCTTCGCCATGGCTTTGGTAAACGGCACCGCGCCTTTGATGGTGAAGTCGGGCACCATCTTCTTGATATGCTTAATAACAAAATTCATCAGTACTCGTTTCAGGGGGGGCTGCATGTCCGCCACCTGGGTAATGATGACATGTTTGATCCCGGTCTTGGGCAACACGTCAGCCACCGAATCACCAAAGTTTGCCAATGCCACCAGAGCCTTGCATCCGGCATCATTGAACTGATGCTCCATCTCCCGGGTGGTGTACATGGGGTTGGTGTTCACCACCACCATACCGGCGCGCAATGCTCCGAATATTACAATAGGGTATTGGATCAGATTCGGCATCTGCACCGCTATGCGGTCGCCTTTTACCAGCGTGGTGTGATGCTGCAGATACGCAGCGAAATCTGCGCTCAGTTTATCCAGCTCGCCGTAGGTGATGGATACACCCATGTTATGAAATGCAGGGCGGTCTGCAAACTTCTTGCACGCATTTTCAAACACATCCAATACGGATTCATAGTCACCGTACTGGATGTCCGACGTGACGCCTTCAGGATATTTGTCCGACCAGATCTTCTCTACCATTTTGTTATTCCCCGACTCTCACTGAGGTTTAGTGACTTACTTTGGGATAGTTATGTCCATGCGAAGCGCGCGAAAGATTATCAGTTTTGGCGAAAATGGGCCAGAAAATCACCCGATCTTTGCCACAATTTACGGTGAATTCAGGGCCCAGTCGTACCGGTAATGGACATCACCAGCATGACCGGATAGTCGAGCAGCCAATTCCGGATCAGCGTACTGCAGCAGATGCCTGACAACACCCGCTTCACTATTGCCAAAATCAGTTTGGTACCAATCGTAGATGGAAGACAACACCAGGTCACCATCGTCGAAGCTGACCCCGCGTGGATGATTAACATAATCTTTTGCCCCTTGGTGCAAGAGCGCCTCCGTATTGCCGGCGCTATAAGCTTCCGCTGCCAGATTCGGACAGCCGACACTGGCGCAGTTCACCGCATAATGAATTCGATTATCCTGCCAGATCGGACGTAAAATCCTGTGTTCAATATCGTTCAGACTCAGGGGTTCACCGGCCACCTCCACCAGCTTTTCATTCCAGGGGCCAAAAGAGAAAAAACCGAACTTGATATCGCGAATACTCTCCACCGGATAGTGATCCAATATCAGCTTCACCGTGACTGCATTGTAAAGATTAATCCAATAGGCCAATTGTTCGGCCTTGTTGAACTGCAGGACAGGGATCTGTTGCAATTGCTCTACATAGCCATCAAGGCGGGATTTGTCTTGCCCGGTTACGGCGGCATAGTCGAAGCGGGTTACCACAGGGGAACCTAAGGTTTGCAGATACCGTTTGAGCAAGGTTGTCCAGGGGGAATGATCAATGACCGCAACACTGGATTGGTTGCTGCGGTTCCACTTTGGCCACAGTTCTGCAGCAGGGGCCGCATGACTGTTCTGCAAATACAACATGGCAAACAGCATTACGATGATTAATTTAGCTAGGCAGTTAAACGTGGCCTTGGGTTGACAGTGCATCTGTGTGTTCCATAGTTATAAACATATAACCCTAAATCAGGTGGTTTCATGGCAAACACGCAGGGCAAATCGTGTGATGTTCTGATCATCGGCGGTGGAATCAGCGGCGCTGCCATCGCTGCGGAGTGCGCGCAGCGGGGTTTGGCGGTGCTGCTGTGTGACCGGGGCGACGTGGGGGGAGCCAGTTCCTCACAGTCCGACCAGATTTTGCCGGGAGCCCTGCACTTTCTGCGTAGACACAACTTACCCTATTTTAATAAGGTCATCAAAGAGAAAGCGTTGCTGCAGCAGAGGGCACCACATTTGTATTGTGAACGCCCCTTCGTCGTGGTGCCATCGCAACAGGTTGCCCATTCCCCCATTAGCCGAATCTGGCTGTGGTTATTTCAACATTGGCTGCAGGGTGGCAAGCGCCCGACCCTGACAAAACGCCACGCCAGCCCACACCAACTGGCGCCACTGGCGGCGGGCGCCCACCCAGCCTGGGTGCTGGTAGAGAGTATGGTCGATGATGCCCGTCTGGTGATTGAAAACCTGTTGAGCGCTGCCAGCCACCAGGCATCCATCAGAACGCAGCAAACCTTGGTTCATGCCCGGCGCACCAATGGCCTGTGGCACAGTGAGCTACAGGGGCCTGACGGCCAGATCACGACACTCACAAGCCGTTGCCTGATTAATGCTACCGGTGCGCAGATAGCCGAAGCCCAGGAAAAAATTGAAGGAGCTGAGAGCCGTTGTTGGGTGGAACTGAAACGCAAGTTGTTTCTGGTTATCCCCAAATTCTATCAGGGTGATCAGGGATATCTGTTTGAATCAGACTGCGGCCAAATCAGTGTCAGCCCCTACCACGATCATTTCTGTCTGGTGGCCACAGTAACCGGCGTGGAAAAAGTGGCCGCCCCGTCTGCCGCAACGGAAAGCGAAATCTCCGATTTACTGCGACGACTGAACGAACATCTTATAACTCCTTTGTCCGCTGATTCAGTGTTACGCAGCTATATCATTCAACAACCCCTGTACAGTGATGCGTGCCAGGCAACGGCGGACGGTGTGGAGGACTATGCTCTGGATCTGAACTGTGCCGATGGCCAATCCCCTCTGATATCGGTGTTCGGGGGTAGTTTTGCCACCCATCGGGCCATGGCACAGCAGGCGGCGGAAATGCTGGGACAGTACGTGCAGCTGCAGGCAGCCGCGGCCCCGGCAACGCCCCTGCCGGGGGGCGATGTGAATGCCACTTCATTCGACCAGTTCATTCTGGGCATTGCCAGCCAATTTCCCTGGCTGCCCAGCCACTTACTGAATCACTACTGCCGCACCTACGGCGCCCGCGCCCGCTTGCTGCTGGCCGGCAGCAAGCGTCTGGCCGATCTGGGGCCACAACTGACACCGGGGCTGTACCAGCGCGAGGCGGAATTTTTAGTGCAGCATGAATGGGTTAGATGCGCTGATGACATTTTGTGGCGGCGCACCCGGTTGGGCCTGTATGCGGAGCCCAACGACCAGGAACAACTGCAAAAGTGGATCAGCGAACATTTACCCTCCCCATCCGCAACCCAAGCGTATACAATGTGGTGCAACCCAGTATCATCAGGTCAAATACAGTAACACTGACCAATCACACGCAACACCCGGGAGACCACCATGCTTGCTGAAAAGCACTTTCTTACCAGCATCGATGGACACAAAATCTTTGTCAGAAAGTGGAGCAATCCCAAGCAAGCCAAGCCCCGTGCCGTGATCCACATCAACCACGGCATGGCGGAACATTGTCGCCGCTATGAGCCCATCGCCGAGCGCCTGGTGGCCGCTGGCTACATCGTTTACGCCCACGATCACCGGGGTCACGGCCACTCGATTCCCCAAGGAGGCCTGGTGGGCCACTACGCTGACAGAAACGGGTGGAAACTGGTGCTGTCAGACGTGCGCAAGGTCAACGAGTACCTCCACGCCCAACACCCCAGCCTGCCCCATGTGCTGCTTGGTCACAGCATGGGATCGTTCATTGTCCAGTGTTACTGCATACAGCATGGTGATACCGTGGATGCAGTGGTGTTGTCCGGCTCCGGATATTCCACACCGGGAGCACTGCGGGCACCCCGTATGCTGATCAAACTGGAAAAACTGCGTGGCGGCCCGAAAGGTCGCAGCCCGCTGATCGACTATCAGACGTTCGGCTCTTTCAACAAAAAGTTTGGTGACACCCGCACCGAAGCGGACTGGTTGACCCGTGACGAAGCGGAAGTGGACAAGTACCTGTCTGACCCCCTCTGTGGATTCCTGTGCACCAATCAGATGTGGCAGGATTTCCTGAGCGGCCTGGAAACGCTGAGCAAAATCAGAAATCTGAACAGTATTCCCAACAACCTGCCCTTCTACCTCATTTCCGGTGAACGGGATCCTCTGTCCTTCCATTCCACTCGACACGGCATCAACAAGCTGGCCAGCCACCTGCGCTCGTCAGGTCAGCAGGACGTCAGCGTGAAACTCTATGCAGACGGCCGGCATGAGATCTTCAACGAGCTGAACCGGGACGAAGTGATTGACGATTTACTGGGGTGGCTGGAATCCCGCCTGCCGCAACCGGCTAAAGCCAGGTTAGCCGCGTCCGCCCGGGCCTGACGGCAGATCAACTACTGATCAATCTCTAAGAATCCGTTACATTTATTCGCTGTCCACCTTGGGTGCAGATCGATAATATCACTGCAGATTCAAGGAGAGCTGAATATGACCAGTCTGGAAAACACACCGTTTGATGAATTGGAAGTGGGTATGACTGCCACTTTTTCCAAGACCGTCTCAGAAGAGGACATCAAATTGTTTGCCATCCTGTCCGGGGACACCAACCCAATTCACCTGGACGAGGAATACGCAAAAACGACCCCATTCGGTGGTTGTATAGCCCACGGCGCCATTTGCGCCATCATCATCAGTGCGGCGGTAGCCACTCAGTTTCCCGGCCCGGGCAGTATTTATGCTGGCCAGGAGATGCGTTTCAAGAAGCCGGTACGACCGGGTGACACGCTCACTGCGCATCTGGAGTTACTGGAGAAAAAGCGCCGTGGCAATATCGTTCTGATCGATAATGTGATCAAGAACCAGCACGGCGAGACGGTGTTTCTTGGCGTATCCACCGTGGTGGCGCCTTCCGAGAAAGTGATCGCAAAACCAGTCACCCTGCCCAAGGTGGAACTCTACAACTGAGTTCCACTGATGCGAACCACAGGCCCTCAACGTGCCAGGTAACGCATGCTCTCTTCCAGTCCCTTCAGCGTTAAAGGAAACATTTTGTTTTCTACCAGTTTCTGGGTCCAGGAAACCGAGGTGGTATATTCCCAGGTGTTCTCCGGCTCCGGATTCAACCAGACCACCTTTTCAAAATGATCAGTAATGCGACGCATCCAGGCTTCTCCGGACTCTTCATTCCAATGCTCCACACTGCCACCCACTGAACTGATCTCATAGGGCGACATGGTGGCGTCACCCACAAAAATCACTCGATAGTCGCTGCTGTATTTGTGCAGTAAATCCCAGGTGTCCGTTCGCTCTGTCCAACGCCGGTTATTGTCCCGCCACACCCCTTCATAAATGAAATTATGGAAATAATAGAAATCCATGTGCTTGAATTCAGCACGACAGGCGGAGAACAGTTCTTCACAGGTCCGCACATAGGGGTCCATTGAGCCCCCCACATCAAAAAACAGCAAAACCTTAACGCCGTTACGCCGCTCCGGTACCATTTTGATGTCCAGGTAACCCGCATTACGGGCGGTGGATGTGATGGTGTCGTCGATATCCAGCTGATCGGGCATGCCCTGACGGGTGAACTTACGCAACCGGCGCAACGCCATCTTGATGTTGCGAACGCCCAATTCAACGGAATCATCCAGATTACGATATTGGCGTTTTTCCCAGACCTTAACCGCCTTACCGTTCTTACCCTGACCGGCCATGCGAAAACCCGCCGGATTCTGACCGTAGGCACCAAAAGGTGAGGTGCCACCGGTGCCAATCATTTTATTACCGCCCTGATGGCGCTTTTTCTGTTCTTCCAGCCGCTTCTTGAACTCTTCCATCAGTTTGTCGAGATCGCCCATTTGCTTGAGTTTCTCAAACTCTTCCTTACTCAGGGTCTTCTCTATTTCCTTGCGCAGCCACTCATCCGGGATCATGGATTCAAACAGGTCATCCATGACTTCCAGGCCGTCAAAATATTTCTTAAAGGCCCGGTCGAACTTATCAAAGTGCTTTTCATCCTTTACCAGCACGGTGCGAGACAGGTAATAGAACTGATCCATGTCAGCGTACACCGTTCGCTTTTTCAGCGCCGCCAGCAAGTCGAGAAACTCCCGTATGCTCACCGGCACTTTGCCATTGTGCAGTTCGAAGAAAAAATCGATCAGCATAATCAGCTCTCACGTCGATGCATGAATGCCAAACGCTCCAACAGATGCACATCCTGTTCGTTCTTCACCAGTGCTCCGTAGAGGGGCGGAATGGCGCTCTTGTTATCGCGATTACGCAGCACATCCTCTGGAATGTCGTCGGCCAACATCAATTTAAGCCAATCGATCAATTCAGAGGTGGAAGGCTTTTTCTTAAGGCCCGGTACTTTGCGCACATCAAAAAACACTTCCATGGCTTCTTTTACCAGGGATTGCTTGATGCCGGGGAAATGCACCTCCACAATGCGCTGCATGGTTTCCTTGTCCGGAAAATCAATGTAGTGAAAGAAGCAACGCCGCAAAAAGGCGTCCGGCAGTTCTTTCTCGTTATTACTGGTGATGATCACGATGGGACGCTTTACGGCTTTGATGGTTTCCTGTGTTTCATAAACATAGAATTCCATCTTATCCAGTTCTTGCAGCAAATCGTTGGGGAATTCGATATCGGCCTTGTCGATCTCATCGATCAGCAACACCAACTGTTCGTCGGATTCAAATGCTTCCCACAATTTGCCTTTCTTGATGTAATTTTTGATATCGTGAACCCGGTCATCCCCCAATTGGGAATCCCGCAGCCGGGATACAGCATCATACTCGTACAAGCCCTGATGAGCTTTGGTGGTGGACTTGATGTGCCACTGGATCAGGCGCATACCCAGCCCTTCCGCCACCTCTTCGGCGAGCATGGTTTTGCCGGTGCCGGGCTCACCTTTGATGAGCAATGGGCGCTGCAGGCTGATGGCAGCGTTGACCGCAAGCCGGAGCTCCTCGGTGGTAACGTATTTATCGGTGCCTTGAAATTGCATAGTTGGTTGCCTTGAACTGCGTTTAATTTCCGACATTATAAACCAGACGGCTCCCGGAATCAGGGAGCCGATGTGGTTAAAACATCTACTTTAAACACCGTGTTCAGGCTTGAACATGGCCATTGACGCCACATAAGTGGCAGATTCGATCAGATTACAGCTCAGCTTCCACGATTTGGGAAATTTCCTGCCCTTGCAGCACTGATGCGGGGCTGGCGGTCGGCTGGGCCGCCCCCGACGCCGCTGCTGCGGTGTGGGCTGCCTGCTCCTCCTGCTGTTCAAGATGTTGCTGGATGGCGGTGGCCGCAAGTGACAGGGCCTGTTGACAGGAGTGCAGGCGGCCACTCACCGAATCGAGCTTGGCCGCGGCCTCTCTGGCGGACATGGCATCAAGCAATGCCTGGCCCCGCCTGGTATGGGTCTCCACCTGATTTACCACGCTTTCCAGCGCGCGCAATGTGTCGGTGGTCGGCCCCTGCGAGTTGAGCATGCCCTGACCCACTTCGCAGCTGGCCATGGCCTTATTGAAGTGCCCCTGCGCCCGGCCAACGGTTTGCGCAGCGATCTGGCGCGCCGATTCCGCCAGGGCAATTTTCTCCACCAGGCGATCACACACCCGCATCCGCACCGCCACTGACCCTACCCGCAACACGGTGGGGGTCACCGCCAGCGCCTCATCCCTCAAGGTCTGAAATCGTTTAAGCGATGTGCTGGCCTTTGCCAACTGGCCTGCGTCCAAAGCAGCCTGTGCAGCGGCGCATTGAGCCAGGCTCTGTTCCACCACCGGCATCGCTTCAGCCCGGGCTATATTATCTTCAATCAGGGCACAGCGCTTGTGTTCACGCTGGATAAAGGCATTGTTTTCCAACAGGCTTGCATCAATGGCCTGCGCCCGTTCCAGGTGCGTTTGATAGCGTTCGAATTGCTGGCGGGCCTGTTTGCTGTCGGTGCGGCTCAAGCGCGAGGCCTGATTACAATAGGCAATCCCCTCCCGGAACAACGCATCCGCCGCCGCAGCCGAACCGGTTGCGGAGCTTGCCATCAGGTGAGTAAAGGGCAGCAAAGTGAAACAAGAAAGGCTCAACATCCAATATTTCATTACGCGCATCCAACCATTCCATATACAACTATCAGAAGGCTAGCAGCGATTACCGGGCCTGCGCTGACAAAGCTTGATCAAGTGCACACTGCCTTCGGCACTGGATTCCATTTTCGGGAATCGAAAAATAAAGTGTGATCAACCACACACCTGCTCTGTGATTGAAAATGCACATAAGGGGTGTAGAATCAAATGCCAACCAGTGTACCCATCAGGATTTGATCATGGCCAAAATATACGAAGACAACTCCCTCACCATCGGCAACACGCCGTTGGTTCGCCTCAAGAATCTTACCTCTCATACTGTGTTGGCAAAAATCGAAAGCCGCAATCCCGCATTCTCGGTAAAGTGCCGCATCGGCGCCAATATGGTGTGGCAGGCAGAAAAAGACGGGCTGCTGAAAGCCGGCATGGAACTGGTGGAACCCACCAGCGGCAACACCGGCATCGCCCTGGCTTTCGTCTGTGCCGCGCGGGGCTATAAGCTGACCCTGACCATGCCTGCCACCATGAGTCTGGAACGGCGCAAGGTGTTGAAAGCGCTTGGTGCCAACCTGGTGCTTACCGAGGGCCCCAAAGGCATGAAGGGTGCCATCGAAAAGGCCGCCGAGATCGTCGAGCAGAGCGCTGGTAATGCCATTATGCTGCAGCAGTTTGAGAATCCAGCCAATCCGGCCATTCATGAACAGACCACCGGCCCGGAAATCTGGAATGACACCGATGGTGACGTGGATATTGTAGTGGCCGGAGTGGGCACCGGAGGCACGATTACCGGCATCAGCCGTTACATTAAAAACACCCAGGGCAAAGCCATACAAAGCATTGCGGTGGAACCAGTGGATTCCCCGGTCATTACACAAACCATGGCCAACGAAGCACTCGCCCCTGCCCCCCATAAAATCCAGGGCATCGGTGCAGGCTTTGTCCCAAAAAACCTGGACATCAGCCTGGTGGACAGCGTAGAACAGGTGAGCAATGAAGACGCCATTGAATACGCCCACCTGTTAATGGAAAAAGAAGGTATATTAGCGGGTATATCCTGTGGAGCGGCCTTATGTGCGGCATTACGCGTTGCCGACAAGCCGGAAAACGCCGGCAAAACCACGGTGGTGATCTTGCCCGATTCCGGTGAACGGTATCTAAGCTCCATACTGTTCCAGGAAAAATTCACCGAAGCGGAAAACGTGCAGTGATCAATGCAAATTGAAAAAGGGTGCTGTTAGCACCCTTTTTCGTTTTGCAGCCCGGACTGCCCCCGTTTCTCAATCATTTTCTCCCACTCTTCAAAATCCGTATTTTCTGCTTCAAAAATTTCGAATCCGGCAAAATACCAGCCGTCATCACCGCAGGGAGAAATCCACTTTACCTCCGCGGTCAGAACAAAGCGGCCATCTTCACCACTGATCTCCACCAACACATCGGTAATCAACCCCTGCTCGACCGGCTCACTCATGTAGATTTTGAGGCCTTTGGCCGAGAGATCCACCGTTTCACAGGCAATCACTTTTTGTATGTAATCCCCCTGCTCGCCATCCAGGGTCAGTTCCAGATAAGCATCTGCCTTGCGGGTGTGGCGTTGTTGACTGCGTTGATCTTCCATTCTGTTGCCTCGTAATGGCCTTTATTTCTTTTCTTTCTGAATAGTGCGTACAACCCGCTCCAGGGTGCTGTCAAACGCCGCCCCGGTATCCAGAATGGTCACGGCACCATGCACCAATAATCGCGCCAGTTCCTGCCGCTGGATGTCCAGCACCTTGATCCCCAAGCGGTTGACAAAAACCATCTTTTCGGAGGCCCGAATCTTGACGGCCAGCTTACAGCGCTGTTCACCCTCACTGGTTTCCTGCGCTATCCACCCCCCCACCTGCAGGGTATCCACTGCCGCAAGTGCCGCAGACAGTTCCTCTTCACTAATGGGGTGCGGCACCACAAACGCTTCCCCGCTGCTGGAATCCTGTGAATCCGCCTCGTTCTGGACATCATCCGCCCCTGACTGCGGCCCTTGGGCAGGGGCTTCGAGCTCGGCTTGGTCATGGTCATGGTCAACCAAGGACAGGGACGAATTCTGCAGCAGGTCCTCTATGCGGGATGAGGATCGCTCTTCGGCTTTTTGTTCTTCCAGTTCCGCAGCCCGGTTCAGCTGTTCACGCATCTCAATCCATGATTCTCGAAGATTGCCCAAATTTGTATCCAACTGCAAATCCCAATAGAGTTTTTTCTGCACCGGTTGTACTACGCCACCCTCCAGCGCCAGGGCCAGTTGACGGGCGCTTTTCTTGGCAACGGTTTTACCCGTTTGACCCACCAAAACCCACGGGTCATCACCACTGGCTTTCAACACAACCTTGCACAGCTCATATTGACCAGCAGAGGTCTTCAATCGCAGCCAATCCTCTTCCTCAATTTGTTCGATGGCTTCCAGTGCTTTGGGGCTCACCCGATCGAGCTCGGCTTCCACCACGCGGGTCACGGGAACCTCCATTGCAGGCACTTCCGCCACCGGGGGAACCGCCCCGCTGATCAGAGCTGTCAGAACCAGTTCCAGCGGTTCCATTGCCTGTTCCATTGCCGTACTGGCGCTGCTGACACTGATCAGCGATGCCCTGATGTTTTTCATGAGCACCTGATAAAATCCCCGATAACCATCCCGTTTAGCATCATCCCGACAACCTTCACACAACTCAACCAGCGATTCGAAGGTACGCAGCTGCCTTTTCCAGCCGGGTCCATCATCCCCTTCCCGCATCGACATCATCAGCATCGAGCGACGCCATTCACCCAGCAGGAAGTCGATGACTTCCGGTGGCAGATGCCGACCGGCGGCAATGCGGTTGAACTCTTGCACCACACGGGGTTCCGCCACTTTTTCCTTACGCTTTGTGACCTCCAGCAGGCGCAGCCGCTCTTCTATCTGCTCCACCTTTTCTGACTGGCCGGCCATCCAGGCTTGTGCCTCTATGCAGATGCTGTTTACCACGGCCACATTGCCCTGAAAACCATCCAGCATGCGTTTGGCATATTGGTTCAACTTATCCCAATAAAGGGTACGACTTTTGGCCGTGCTGCTGAGTAACGTAAGGTAAGCCTGGTTGAGAAAGCGCCGTAGCAGGTTCTGTGGGGCAAAGAAAAAGGAATAATCTGCCAATGCATAACGCACCGTTAATAAACGCAGGCAGGCAAACCAGGCGCCGGCCTCCGCATCCATGGCGCGCTGGGTTTGCAGCTGATCAAAAAGAGCATCCAACAATAAAATCCCACCCCAGTCCGGGGCAGCGATGGGCAAGGCGATTTGAAGTTCAGAACATTGATCCACCAGCGCATCGCTGACACGAGAGCGGGTATCCGTATGCAGCAGACTGGATTGAATTTTTGCCAGATAATCATTCAGTACCGCCTGCGCATGGCGCGTGCGCTGGGGTGTGAGACGGATTTTGTCGGTGACGGGTTCCTCGGCATTGATGCGCAGCAGCTCCACCACCAGGCGGGCACCGATACGGACCTGATCCTGCGGAACTGCATCCTGCATCAGGGCCGCACCCTTTGCGGCATATGAGCACTGATGGCAGCGGCCATCTCTGCCAGGCGTTTGCGGTGCGCCGCCAGGCCAAAGTAGTTTAAATAGCGGCTGGCAAATGAGAACGCCGTTTTATGCAAATCACCTTGGCGCCGCGGCAACACATGAAAGTGAACATGGGGCACGTGTTGATTGGCGGCCGGGCCATCATTAAGAAATACGTTATTGCCGTCACAGGGCAGGCCACTTGCCTTTTGCGCCTTGATCACCCAATGGGCCACCTCAATCAGATGGGCGCGAACGGCCGGCGTCAGGTCTCCCAGATAGGTGGCATGCTGCCGTGGGATAACCAGTACATGGCCCGGGCGCATGGGAAACAAATCCATAAACACCACACAGTCTTCATCTTCATACACCATGCAGGCCGGTGCATCACCTTTCAATATGGAACAGAAAATACAGTCGGACATGTGGGCCTCAATTACCACGGTTATTCTTTGGTGGGATTATCCAGCATGAATTCATCGTTATCAAAACCGGGATACTTTTCTTCGACGCTACGCTCATCGTCGTCATCGTCCGACCCTTCGGTTTTATCTTTCTTTTTCTGTTTTTCGTCTGCTTCCTTTTCCTGACTGTCGCTTTCCGCATCCGGAAATACCGTGGGCTGTTCCAGCATGTCATCGATCGCCTGGTTCAGTTGCTCTTCCGTTTGCTCGGAGGCTTCCTGCTCACTTAACATCATATCCAGTTCATCAAGCCCTTCGTCTGCCCCCAGGTCATCATCAAAATCATCATCCACTTCAATCAGCTCATCCTCCTCCAACTCCATTGGATCGGCCTCATTGACGTAGGTCTCTTCCGGTTGCGCCGGCTCGGGGGGCGGAACGACTACCGTTGAACCAACACCCTCATCGGCATCGGTGGTTCGAATCTGAGTCGCTTCATCTTCATCACCCAGATCCATCTCCGTACCGGAATCCAGATCAAGCTCCAGATCAGCCACCGGTGCCGCGGCAGGCTTTGCTTTCTGTTCCGCTTTTTTCTGCTGAATCTGCGTGATCTCTTCCACTACCCGGCTCTGTTCTTCCTCCGTCTTGCGCACGATCTTGATGTAAAAATAGATGCCTCCGCCAATCACCAGTATATTGCCGATAATGAACACTCCCGCCAGCAACAACCAGTTGGTTCCCTCTTCGTCCGCCGTATTCTGCTGAACAATTTCACCCTCACCCATCAGCATGGGCTCGGGCTCAGGTACCGGTTCAACCTCCGGTAAGGGCGGAATATCATCCGGGGGTAGCTCTTCCACCTCCAGGCTTGGGATTTCCATGGCGTTGGCATCAAAGGTCTCAACCGGTAATAACGGCTCTGGCTCATCCACCGGTTCATCCATTACCACCTGAAGCGGGGTGTAATCCACCTTGTACGGGCCCTGCATCAGTTCAAAGGGCTTATCATTGGCAGAAGTACCCGATACCTTGATCAAGACTTCGTACTCCCCCAGCGCACCGAACGGCGGTACATCGATTCGATAACCACCGGCTTCCGGCAGCGCCTTCTGAATGCTTTTTTCACCATTGGGGTCGCTGATCTGAGCTACGATTTCAACGTCCTCGGGGTTTACCAGCCCGGCAATGGGTTCAGCCATCAAATAACGCAGTACCTGCCCGTCCTGATCGCGGTATTGGGTGTCCACTTTGAGCACTTCTCTGTGTACGGTCATCCTCAGGGACTTTTTGCGCTTGAAGGTTTTGCCATCCACCAGGACTGTGAAGGTATGCTCACCTTCCGTGATGGTACGGCCCAACCGGGCACTGAACACACCATCTTCCGGTACGACCTTTTCACCATCGGGCCCATCGGACAACTTGCCTTCAAAGGTTTCACCCGCTCCGGTTTCCTGGCGAAAGGTTATATCCATGAGTTCAAGGAAATTGGGGTTGGTAATAACACGGCCGTATTCATCCAATGACATGGTCATGGTCAGCCGTTCACCCTCCAGCACATTCTCCGGCAAGCCCTGCATGGTGACATTGAGATCTGACACAACGGTGACACGGTTGGCCGGATCCAGATCCGCCACCACTTTCCAGGTGCCCGGAGTGGGGTTGTAAACCGTGATGAGATCATATTGCTTGTCGGCAAACCAACTCACATTGCGGCTGCCCTGCGAGAGACTGTAGTGTATGCCTTCGGGGCTGATCAGCTCGGTTTCCCGGATTGAGGATTTACGGAAAATCAAGGCGGTGAATTCCTGGATGGAATCGTCAATGGTGAAACTGTCCCCCTCAATCGGCACCTGCTCCGGCAAATTCACCTTGTCGGAGGTTTCAATAAAAATCGACAACAGCTCATCTGCATTGCGGGCCAGAGAGAAGGAACCACCGGTCCGCAGGGCCACGGATTTCAAAAATTCCTGATCCGCCCCTTCCGACAGGGCCACTGAATGAATACGGAAGCCCGCTTGCTTCAGGCGGGGAATCACCTCATCGAGAATACGCGTCCGCTCCGTGGCGTTGACGGCAGGATCCTTGGAAATATCCACCATGCCGTCGGACAGCAATACGATGGTACGCTCCCACTGGTCATCGGGAGTGGTTTGCCCCATGGCGGCCTTTTCCAGCGCCAGACCGATATTGGTGAACAAACCCGCGGAATTAATAGCCTCCAGCTTACCCACCGCCTGCTCTTTCCACTGCGGGGACACCGGCGCCACAGGAACCAGGTTGTTAACGTATTGGCCAAACGACCACATACCGAAACGACTTTCGTCTTTCGCCAGGTTTAACAACAACTTGGCCGCTGGTACCCGCAGGTTCTGGGGGTCGTTCTTTTTCATGCTGCCGGATATGTCGATCAACACTCGCATATCCGGCTTGGCCTGCGCCCCCTTGGTCTGCGCCCCATAGGCACCCTGAACAGCAAACAACGCCGTCCACAGCAGCAGGATCAACATTATTCCGGGTAGGGAGGGTACTCTCACGCAATCTCCGTCAAAAACGTTACGCCAACATGGTTTAGTTATAGCAGCTTTGGCGGTAATTTCCTGATCACGGGGTGAAAAGGTGACGGCAAGCCATTGAAATTAAAATGCAGTCTTTTTTTTCTGCCAGTGACGGAACAAGCCATCCGCCAGTAGCACCAACAGCCCCAGAATCAGGCCATAGAGGAGAAACGGTATCGCCCGCAGGGTCTCGGTTTCGGTTTCACTCACCAGGGTGACATCCAGCAGCAATACGAACAGGGCAGGCGCCCAGTCCAGGCTACCGTACATAACCGGGGCCGGCACTAGAATGGTGGCCGCCACCAGCACTCGCAGTGTCTGCCGTGGCAGTGGCCAGGGAATGGGCCGGGTCATGCGCCACCAGACCGTCATCAGGCCGGTGGCCGCCAGCAAATAAATGCCCCAGGTGGTAAGGTATTCAAGGTAATCCAACATGATTCATCCAATCCTGTTTAGCTTAATAGCGAACCCAGCGGATAATGTGCTCTTCCCACTGATCATCCGGTATACCGGCCGAGGGTACGGCCCGGCCCCGCACCGAAATGCCGGCCCGGTGTACCGATTCACGATCACCGCTGATCAAAGGATGCCAGTCTTGCAGACCCCGCCCCTCATACAGGGAGCGATAGGCACAGGTGAATGGCATCCAGTGAAAATACTCTTTGTCTTCGAGCCGCACTTTGACACAATCGTCCACCAGTTTAAAACGCTTGGCATAGTTTCGGCACAAACCACTGTTGATATCCAGCAACTCGCAGGCCAGCCGGGTATAAAACACCTCGCCGCTGTCCTCATCTTCCAGTTTCTGCAGACAACACAGCGCGCAGCCATCACACAGCGACTCCCACTCCTCAGCCGTCATTTCTTCCAGTGATTTGGTGTCCCAGAAGCGTTCTGCCATTCAAAACAGACCTTCATGGGGAGGCATCTGTAAATAGTAGCCGTTTTGCTGGATACCCTGCATGACCAGCTTCACATCCACCCGCGCCAGGGAACGGTCGGCAGTCAACAACAGATCCATAACATGACCCGGCGTGCCGAAAGACTGCAACAGCGCCTCGGGTACCTGCTCGAAAGGTTCCTGTTTGGGAACATAGATGTACATACCTTCTTTCTTGGGGCTGCGATACACAGAGCACATGATTTTTTCAGTCATGGTCCAGTTCGTCCTTATTGTTGTTGTTTGACGGTAAAACGAATGCATCCAGGCTGGGCTGCAGTGCGGTTTCCCGCCAGCCGCCCGCAAAGGGAGAGTCGGTTGTCAGTGTGCCTGCCATCCTGGCTTTCAGATAATTCACCAGCTGCGCCTTACTGGCCAGTAGGTCCGCCGGTAAACCCAGGGTCTCGGCACAGCTGGCAACCACGTCCCGCAGCGCCTTGTAATCCTTCTGCTGGCTCTTTGAGAGCGGGCGGGGAATAGGGAGCGGCGGCTCGCCCGCCTGCAGGCCGATGTGCAGCTGCTGCAACAATTGATCCCCATAACGTCGAATCTGACTGCCCTGAAAACC
This sequence comes from Gammaproteobacteria bacterium UBA7310, assembly GCA_002471665.1. GTDB lineage: Bacteria > Pseudomonadota > Gammaproteobacteria > Pseudomonadales > Ketobacteraceae > Ketobacter. The sequence continues at coordinate 227,038 of DKQK01000040.1, read as the reverse complement.
CAGTTCCGACAGCAGCGCTTTGCTGCTGGGTTGTTTCTCTACCAGGGCATACAGATTCGCGTCCTTGGCAATAAAGGTTTTGGGGATATTGTGCTGGCGGGCTGTCTGCTCCCGCCAGCTGGCCAGATGACGTAACGCGCCCTGCAGGGCCGGCTTCAGTTTCCAGCCACTGCCGAAGCCCAAATACAGCCATTCGTCCGGAGTTTTGTGCTGGTACTTGGCCACCAGTTGCTGACACTCTTCAGCGAACCAGGATTCGCGCCCGGTCTGTTGCAGCTTCTGTTGCAGAATATCCGCTACCTGATGCAGATATTTGACGTCGGCTTCCGCGTAATGGAGTTGGCGGGCCGTTAACGGGCGCTGCAACCAGTCAGAACGGGTTTCCTCTTTGGAAAGCTCCACGCCAATGATGTCCATGAGCAGCCGTTGCAACCCCATCTGACGATCGAAACCCACCAGGCTGGCGGCAATCTGGGTATCGAACAGGTTACTGGGCAGGCGCTTCCACAGCCCCAGAAACACATCCAGATCCTCACCGGCACTGTGCATCAATAACTGCATGTCCGGGGCGAACAGGATATCTCCCAGTGGCTGTAACTGCTGGGTGGAAAAAACCGTGGGGTCCACCAGAAAGACCTGTTGGCGATCGGCAATCTGGATTAAACCGGGGCGGGAATAATAGGTATTGGTGCGAACAAACTCGGTGTCTACGGCCAACCGGGTACAGGATTGAATCTGCTCCACAAGCGACTGCAATTGGTTGGGCTGATCAATCCACTGGTAACTCACTAGTACACTCTCTGAAGGCTGGGGCGATAACCAACGCATTATAGAGAGAATGGCCGAATATGACTACCTGAACCCGCTAACCATTTGATTCTACAGGCCAAGCTGCTTGGCAATGACTTCGTTCATGATCTCGTAAGTGCCACCACCAATGGCTAATATGCGATTATCCCGATACAGCCGTTCCACCAGGGACTCCTGCATGTACCCCATACCACCAAAAATCTGTACAGCATCGTAGGTGACCTTGTCACTGACACTGGTGGCAAAGTTCTTGGCCATCGACACTTCCTTGACCACGTTCTCACCGGCGGCAATGCGGGCGGCAATGCGATAAGTGAATTCCGTCGAGGCTTCTGTCTGGGTGGCCATGTCCGCCAGTTTATGACGCAGGGTTTGAAACCGGTTGAGGGTTTTACCAAAGGCTTCCCGTTGTTTCACATACTGCAGGCATGCTTCCAGCGCCAGCCGCGACGTGCAGTTGGCCATCACCGCCAAATTGAGACGTTCCATCTGGAAGTTGGTCATGATCACATAGAAACCGGCGTTTTCCTGGCCGATGAGATTCGCCGCCGGTACCCGGCAATCGTCAAAGAACAGCTCAGCGGTATCGCTGGCCCACCAGCCCATTTTTTTCAGCTTCCTGCCCACACCAAAACCCGGGGTGCCCTTTTCCACCAGCAACAGGCTGATGCCACCGTAGCCGGGATCACCGGTACGGACTGCCACGGTGTAGTAGTCTGCATTGACACCACTGGTGATGAAGGTTTTGGAGCCGTTCACCACAAAGTGATCACCCTCTCTCGCCGCTTTGGTGCGCAGGTTAGCTACATCGGAGCCGCCACCGGGCTCGGTGATGGCAAGGCACTGAATTTTGCGACCGGCAATCACGTCGGGGCAGATGCGGGCCTTGAGCGCGTCACTGCCCCACTTCACCACCGGTGGCAAACCAATATCGATGGAACCAAGGCTGGCCGCTACCCCACCGGAACCGGCGGCCATGATCTCTTCACTGGCAGCGATCTTGCTGAACATATCGAAACCGGTGCCACCGTATTGCTCCGGGTAGCCGATACCCAGAATGCCGGCGTCACCGGCTTTCTGATACAGGTCTCTGGGCAATTCACCAGCTTCTTCCCAGCGCTCTACATTGGGGGAGATCTCGCGGGCAACAAAGGCCCGCACCGATTCCCGCACCAGGTTCTGGGTTTCACCAAAGTAGCGTTGGTAGTCCGTCATGATCTGTCCTCTGTGTTACGTCTTGCTGGACTATAACCCGGACGAACAGCACCAAGCAAGCGCTTGGTTTGAGCCATGAAACACAGCGACCAATCACCCTTTTTAATGGCCAATCAGCATATTTCCGATCATGCCCCCCAGAAAGCCGAACACCGCTCCCATGGGCGGTAACCAATAATTTTTCATGGTGGTTTGGGGCGCAATGTCTTCAAACAGCAGGTAAAGGATACCGCCCCCTGCGAACGCCATAATCGAAGCGGTTACATTGGGGTGATCCTGCAACAGGAAATAGCCGGTGGCAGCGGCCACGGGCCCAAGAAAGGACACCAGAAACAGCAGCCCAAGCACCGCCCCAGGCCGGTGGGAGGCATCCGGTTTGGAAGTGGCTGTCATTTCCCGGAAGGCATTAAAGCCCTCCGGCAGATTCTGAACGCCGATAAACAATGCCAGCAGAATACCAAGCTCACGGTTGTAGACAAACACTGCCCCCAGAGAGATGGCTTCCGGCACAAAATCCATCAGCATGGCCAGCAATTGAGCCCTGGAACCGCCCTGCTGACTCAGATAGGCATCCACCGCACAAAACACCGCCCCGCCGGCAATAAACACCGCCGCCAGTAACCAGGGCTCCAGGCGCTCGATGGCATCCGGCAATAAGGCGAACACCACACCCGCCAACAGGATGCCGCCGCCGAACCCCACCAAGCCATGAAGAAATTCCTGTGACCTGACTCCGTTGCCCAGGGGTACACAACGCGCCAGCACGCCACCCAGGAAAGCCATCAAACCTGAGCCCCAGGCCAACAACAAAACCATCCACAGGGCGTTCACTGGCAGGCCTTCGGGCTGTTCACACTGCTACTCGATCACGCGACGGCCCTGCAACGCCAGGGTGAGCGTGTTGCTGTCCACATACTCAAGATCGCCACCCATAGGCACGCCGTGCGCAATTCGTGAGGCCACTACACCATGACGGCGCGCCATCTCAGACAGGTAATGAGCAGTGGCTTCCCCTTCCACTGTGGTACCGGTGGCGATCACCAGTTCGGTGACTTCACCTTCCGCCAGGCGTTTGTCCAACAGATCGGCTCCGATCTCTTCAGGCCCGATGCCATCGATGGGTGACAGGTGCCCCAGCAGCAGGAAATAGAACCCGCGAAAACTGCCGGACTGGTCGATGGCAATCACGTCCGCCGGCGTCTCCACCACGCACAACAACCCGGGATCACGGGACATCTGGCTACAGGTATGGCACACCGGCGCCTCGGAGAAGTTTCGGCAACGCTGGCAGCGGCCGATCTTGTCAATCGCCAACTGTAACGTATCGGCCAGTTTCTGCGCCCCCACCCGATCACGATCCAACAAATGCAGAGCCATGCGCTGGGCGGACTTGGGGCCAACCCCGGGTAAGCAGGTAAGCGACTCGATAAGACGTTGGGTCAGCGGACTAAAGCTCATTCAACACCAGCAATTTCAATGAATTATTAAGGAAACTTAAAGCCAGGTGGTAAGTTGATTCCAGCCGCCAGACCACCCATTTTGTCCTGGTTGGTTTGTTCAACCCGTCGCACCGCATCGTTCACCGCCGCCGCCAACAGATCTTCCAGCACTTCCTTATCTTCGCCCAGCAGGCTATCGTCGATCTGCACCCGCTTCACATCGTGTCGCCCGGTCATGGTCACCTTTACCAGCCCGGCGCCGGATTCACCGTTGACCTCCACATTGGCCAGTTCCTCCTGCATTTTTTGCATGCGCTCCTGCATTTCCTGCGCCTGCTTCATCAAATCACCAAAAGGGCCTTTCATGCTGTCACCTTCTCATATCTCACTAGGGTTCAATCTTCATCTACCGGCGTTACCGAATTAAGATCCAGTGTAGCGCCGAACAGGTTCTGCAGATCCCGGACAAACGCATCCTCTTGCATCAGGGCGATCGCAGCTTCTTTTCTTTTCTGCTGATATGTTGCCAACAGTTGATCCGGGGTGGGCATGCTGGGTTCGGTCACATCCACTTTCAGTCTAATGGATTGACCGGCATTTGCCGACAATGCCTGCGCCAGCAGATCTCGATTCTCATCTTTGTACAACACTTCAAACCGGGGGCTGATGGCCAGGGTCCACAGGCCGTCTGACTTACTTTCCAGGGAACAGTTGCGGGCAAAGTTTCTGACCGGGCCATCCAACTCCAGAACCCCTACCAGATCTGCCCATTCGTCCCCCAGTTTGATGACCTTGGTTTTGACTTTCGCCTTGGGCTGGGGTGGTGCATGGTTGGAAACCGTCTCTGCGGCAGCGGATTCACCGGGTAATGGCGCGGCAGGCGGCGTCCTGGCCGGTGCCGCGGGGGTGCTCACCGCGGCGTTGGCCGATGGCGGCCTGGTGTCACGCCCCTCGCCCAACGTGGCTCTCACCTGTGCCATATGGCCGTCAGCGCCGCCCAGCGTTTGCGTTGGGATAGCCTGAGCCGTTTTGGTGGCAGGGTTTGTGGAGGCCAGCCCTGCCGCCTCAGCAGGGCTAGAGGGCTTTCCCGGCTGTGGCACTCCTGCAGGCTGGGTGGCCGTGCCGCCGGCCATGGGTACGACACCCTGGGGCCGGAACATCAAAAGCCGCAACAGGGTCATTTCGAAGCCACTGCGGGCATCCGGTGACAAAGGCAGATCGCGCCGGCCCAGGAGCGCCGTTTGGTAAAACAGCTGCAACTGCTCCGGTGCGAAGCGACCGGCGTATTCCAATATTCGGGCTCGATCACCATCACTGTCGTCCACCGCTTCCGGGGCGATCTGGGCCACCGCCATACGGTGCAAGGTGCTGATCAGATCCGCCAGCACCCCCGCGTAATCGGGGCTCTGCTCCGCCATTTCCGCCACCCGCTGCAGCAGCTGCTCAGCCTCATTTTGCGCCAGCGCCTCGACAATGCCAAACACATACTCACGATCGATGCTGCCCAGCATGGCGCGCACATCTGCTTCCTGAACCTTGCCATTACCAAAGGCAATAGCCTGATCCGTCAGGCTCATGGCATCCCGCATACTGCCATCAGCCGCGCGCCCCAACTGCCACAGGGCAGGTTCTTCGAACTCGACAATTTCCGCGTCCAGCACTTTTTTCAGGTGGCCAACAATGCGCTCCGGTGTCATGGCCTTGAGGCTGAACTGCAAACAACGGGACAGGATGGTGATGGGTAGCTTCTGCGGGTCGGTGGTGGCCAGCAGGAATTTGACGTGCTCCGGTGGCTCTTCAAGAGTCTTCAGTAAAGCATTAAAGCTGTGACCCGACAGCATATGGACTTCGTCAATCAGATAAACCTTGTAGCGGCCACGGGTGGGAGCATACTGCACGTTTTCCAGCAGCTCACGGGTATCTTCCACCTTGGTACGGGAGGCGGCATCCACCTCGATCAGATCCACAAAGCGGCCGTCGTTGATCTCCTGGCAGGCACTGCACTGGCCACAGGGCTCGGAACTTATGCCGGTTTCACAATTTAGGGATTTCGCCAGAATGCGGGCGATGGTGGTTTTCCCCACGCCGCGGGTACCGGTAAACAAATAGGCATGGTGCAACCGACCATGATCAAGGGCGTTGATAAGGGCTTTCAGTACGTGCTCCTGCCCCACCATCTCGCGGAATGTTCGGGGACGCCACTTACGCGCAAGGACCTGATAACTCATGTAATTTTGGTTCTGCTCTGGGTGATATCTGGCAGGCCGGCAAGGCCAACAAAAGACGCCCAGTGTAATACGGCAGCACGCTTTGATAAACCAATGAATTGATTTTAAAAGCAGGATTCGGGAATGGAGGGAAGTGGAGGCGACTCTATCAGCCACACCCCGGCACACGAGTCGCCTGCTACCGTTGCTCCCTTCCGGGCCTGGCGGGGTTCACAGGTTATCGTTGCGAGGGGACCAATAGAGCCACCATGACAAGGTGGGCGATTATTCCTTATTTCGTGAACCATTTCAAGGCAAGCAATTGAAGTAACAGTATTTTGTGCAGAATGCGCTAAGCTAGGGGTGAATACCACTCAATACAGGATGAACTTTGTGAAAGCGCTGAGCCTACATTTTCTGATGCCCCTGGTGCTACTGGTCTGCAGCGCGTCGACTCAGGCTGCTGATCGCTGGACCAACCAAACCGTCGATGGCACCCTGATGGCCATCACACCCACTTATCAGTTGCAGGTGTATATGGTGGCCTCCCCTACTGAAACCGTCTGGGCCAAGATCAACATTCCCGTGGATAGGGATCAACTCCCGGAACTGCACAAGCACCGGAAGTCACCGAATTTCCCCTTCATTGATGTAGGCGTGGACGTGGACAAGTACTATCGCACGGCCCAGGGTCACATCCATGATGAGCGCGCGCTGATCACGGTGGAAATCGACCGGCGCCATTGGGATGGGCTGAAAAAAGGCAGCAAATTGATCCTTAGTCTGCCCGATGGCACCGAGCTCAAGGAAAGCCTGCGTGGTTCCGGCGCCGCCTTGCGTGCCGTCGAGCGGCATTGACAGCGGGCAGACTCCACCCGCTTACCGACTAGGGTTGCACGTGCTGAAAAACAAAATCCAGCAACCTGTCCGCCACCTGGTTCTGATGCAATGCGGGCATGTTGACGCTGGCAAACATCGGATCCAGGTGGGACTGGCCCTCCAGGTCAACCACCTCCAGTAAACGATCGGGCTCATCCGGCATGGGGAACGATAAGCCACCGCCTTTTGCCATCAGCAGCAACGTTGGAACCTGTTTATAGGCCTGCTGAAAATAAGTATGCAGTCCGTACTGTGGTGCAAAGGGTTTGCTGGCTGCATTAATATCCACCACGATGCGCACCGGGAAGTACCATTCCGTTAAATTGGTTTCCCCGATATAAAGAGCCCTGACAAAGTCCTCCATACGGACCATTTCTTCAGTTAAATTGGTGTACTCAACCATACCGGTCTGATCACCGTATGTTGGGTCCGAAGGGGTTCCGATCTCATCCATGTCGGCCCAACTGTAAAGGGGCCCCTGCCCAAGGCTACGCCGATTGGGGCCGGCATCAGCGGCAATATGCTGCTGCTTGGGGCCGGATACCGCATTCACCAGATCGCCCAAAATGGGAATACTGCGCATCAGGTTGAAGAAAGGGGATTTCGTCACCACCGCACCGCCATTGAGATGACCAAGACTGGTTTGCAGAAAGCTGAGGATGGAAAAATGGTCGTCAAACATGAGCCCAACCTGGGCCTCATTGGTATAACGAAAGTCATCAATAAAGGGTCCCCAGGCATAATTGTTGGCGTCCCGGGTATGGAAGAAACGAAACAGATTTTTCAGCACCGGTGACTTGGGCAGGCGATCCAGCACTGTGCTTTCCTCATCCGGTGCCTTGGCCGCCAACAGGCCCACCGCTTCCGGCAAGGCTATGGCTTCAGCACTGAATACCAGGGGAATATCGATGTTCTTGGGCAATATGCCGGTTTCAATCCAGCGCAGTGTTCGACGGTAACCAGCATCGGCTTCGGTATCACCTTCTGCCGCGGCTTGCGCCGTGGCCTGCTGCAGGGTCGCCTGCACGTCCATCACCGGCACGGTGGCGGGCGACGCACCTACCGCATCTGTAATATTGCCAATCGTGGTATCGAAGCCGATGGCACCGGCCACCATGTTGGCACCCTGGTCTTCCGTGGTAGCCACATCCCCATCCAGATCCCAGGCCAGGAACATGGAGGTATGCGCCCCACCCAGGGAGTGTCCGCCCACGAATACCTTCTTGCGGCTCACGGCCGGATCGGGAATCATGGCCTGTATCACGGCGTACATGTCTTCGGTGGATTGTTCCATGCCGAAATCCACCAAGAAAGGCATATCCCGCCCCTGTAGAAAACCCGCGAAAAATTTACCGTTAACGGGTTGCTGGAAATAGTAATACCCCAGGATCAGGTCCTCTGCCTCCTGCACCGTTGCAGCCTGCTCGGCAGCCTGCATTCCGGTCAGATCCTCCAAACAGTTGGCACGCCGGTCCATGGCCCAGATCTCTATGTCCTGGCTGCGGAACGTTTTTGCCATATACACCAGCTGCCGGCCAATATATTCAAAGCCATTGGCCCCTTCCAGAATGCCGGGCACCAATAACACAGCGGCATCGGCCTGGGCCGCATCCGGGCCGCTGCCCCGGGTTTTGAAGCGGAGGAAATTCACATCCCGGCACTGCTCGGGCAACATGGGATCATCGATCTGGTGGATGGCGGGCACTGACTCGTAGGTGACCGACACAACCGCATCAACCTCAGAATCTGACCACAAGGGCTGTAACTTATCATGTTTGGCTTCGGGTATGGGGCCTTCCGGGCTATAACAGCCACCCAGCAACACAGACGCAGCCATGAACAGGATCGCGGAAGTCTTGGCAATGCTCATCCCTGATCTCCTTCTTATGTATTATTGTTTTAATACCCCTCGTTATAACGTAGAGCGGCTGCGATGGATTGTTCAAAACGGTCAACTTCAGCAAAAGAAAAAGCCGCGAATCCGGGGATCCGCAGCCTTATAAACCAAGCAGCCTGGGGGTTGCCGCATCTTACTTTTGCGATTTGGCCCAGGTATCCCGCAAGGTGACCGTGCGGTTGAACACCAACTTATCCGCGGTGGCATCCTCACTGTCCAATACAAAATAGCCTTCCCGCTCAAATTGATAGGGCAGTTCAGCTTTGGCATTTTGCAGTGACGGCTCTGCCATGGCAGTGGTAATGACCGTCAGCGAGTCTGGGTTGATGTGATCCACAAAGTCCGTACCGTCTTTGGCGGCATCCGGGCTTTCATGATTGAACAGCCGATCATACAGTCGCACTTCCACCGGTAATGCCTTGGCGGCAGACACCCAGTGCACCACACCTTTCACCTTGCGGCCTTCCGGGTTTTTACCCAGGGTTTGATCGTCGTAGCTGCAACGCAATTCGACCACCTCGCCCTGCTCGTTTTTGATGACCTCATCGCAACGAATCACATAGGCACCCCGTAAACGCACTTCGCCGCCCGGAATCAAGCGCTTGAAGCCTTTGGGAGGCTCTTCTTCAAAGTCACTGCGATCAATGTACAGCGTGTTGCCAAAGAATATCTCACGACTGCCCAACGTTTCGTCCTTGGGGTGGGCCGGTATGGTGAGGGACTGCTCTGCAACCTGGTTCCAGTTGGTAATCACCACCTTAAGTGGGTGCATGACGCACATTGCCCTTGGGGCATGTTTATCCAGGTCGTCACGAATGGCGAACTCCAGCATGCTGACGTCCACCACCCCTTCACTCTTGGTCACCCCGATCATTTCGCAGAAATTGCGAATGGATGCCGGTGTGTATCCCCGCCGCCGCATGCCGGCGATGGTGGGCATTCGGGGGTCATCCCAGCCGCTGACATGGTGTTCATCCACCAACTGTTTGAGCTTGCGCTTGCTGGTGACCGTGTAATTCAGGTTGAGGCGGGCAAATTCAATCTGCTGGGGATGACAGGGCACATCCAGCTGATCCAGCACCCAGTCATACAATGGCCGATGGTCTTCGAACTCAAGGGTACACAGGGAGTGGGTGATTTCTTCCAGCGCATCAGAAAGACAGTGGGTGTAATCGTACATGGGGTATACGCACCATTTATCACCGGTCTGATGGTGGTGAGCACGCCGCACCCGGTATATAACCGGATCCCGCATATTGATATTGGGGGATGCCATATCGATCCGGGCCCGCAGCACCGCGCTGCCATCAGCGAACTCACCCGCCCGCATGCGCTCAAACTGCTGCAAATTTTCTTCCACAGTACGGCTGCGGTAAGGGCTGTCCTGACCGGGCTCAGTCAGTGTGCCCCGCATGGCACGGATTTGCTCGGGAGTGGATTCATCCACATAGGCCTTATGCTGCTTGATCAGCTCCACGGCAAACTCATAAAGCCGGTCGAAATAATCCGACGCATAGCGAACATCGGCATGCCATTCAAAACCAAGCCAGGTGACATCCCGCTTGATGGCTTCTATATATTCCTGGCTTTCTTTTTCCGGATTGGTATCGTCAAAGCGCAGGTTACAGGTGCCGCCGAACTCCTCCGCCATGGAAAAATTCAAGCAGATTGACTTGGCGTGCCCCACATGGAGATAGCCATTGGGCTCCGGGGGAAACCGGGTGGCCACCCGACCATCGTTTTTGCCTGAATCCAGGTCTTTGCTGATGATTTGGCGAATAAAGTGGGCAGGTTTAACTGGCTCGGATTTGCTCATATGATCTCAATAATCCCGTCTGATACGCCAGGTAAAATGGCTGGCGGCTGCTACTGCCGCGTAGTATAGGGGATTCAGGAGCACAACCCAATAAGGCGCGTCAGAATGCTGTGCCAGCATTGCAAATCTGGCACAGCGCCCGGCCAAGCGTCTCCACTTAACCATAGCAGCCCGGGTATCTTAACCTGACCGCTATTCTGACCGCTTGATGGTTCCTTTTTACGATAGTTCCTTTTTACATAGGAATACGGACCACCACACCACCCATGGTGTCACCGATTTTGAAATCGGTGCGGGGGGAATCCTTGTGCTCATTATGGCAATCCACGCAAGGGGTCGCCACAGCCACATCCGGGTACACAGCGGTGTAGTACTTCACACCACCCAGTTCTTCCTCGCCGTAGTAGTTTTTGCCGGGGTTGTCCACGATATACTGCAGACCCGCCTTTTCCGCTTCCGTCACCGGTGCATTCTGCTTGTTGATGGGCCACAGCGATTGCAGCGAATAGGTGAACGCGTCGGTGCGCTCAGCCACTGCCTCGGCGCCGAAACGGAACATCTGAGCCGGCAGCGGAGCACCGTTTTCCAGATCTTCCCAATGCTCATCGGGTTTGATGAATTTGCCCTGGGCTCCCAGGCGTTTGATAATCAGCTTTGTATAGTTAGCCCGGTCGGATGCCATAACGGCAAACAGGGAGTCGGCCATGATCTTAGGATCAATCCCAGCCGCCTTCTCCTCACCCCCACAGCCTGCGGTCAGAACCACAGAACCGGCTAACACCAATGAACCCCACAGTTTAGTTACTTTCATGATCACTCCTTCACTCTCTCTATTGCCATTTTAATACTGTCGATGGAAACGCTGGGCCGCCCCTGGAAGTTGTTCTCAATGAGCGCTGGATCCGCGAGGGCATCCAAGGCAAATTGCAAACCGTGACAGTCCAGGCAAACGGTCCGAATCATTTTTTCGTTTGGCCTTAAATTCGCGTTCTGGTTGTGCTGGGTATGGAACTCCCCGGGCTCCTGCTCGCTCTCCAGTTTGGGCATGTGGCAGGTGGCGCAGGTCACCCCACTGCCTGCCGGCAACTCACCGGCTGCCTCGCGCAACAACAGGGCGTAATGAGGCGATGCCTTATATTCATTGGTATGCCGGTCATCATGGCACCCCATACAGGCCTCCACTGCGGCACTGGCGCCCAACGGGTAATCGTGAGCCCCATGACAGGTGTTGCAGGTGAGGCTCTGATCATGAACGTCCGCCTTGAATGGCAGCCGGCCCTGGGCCGGGGTCATGGGTGTGAGCAATCTCACTTCTGGATTCTGCAAAGCCTTCAGTGACGGATTTAAGGGGAATGATTCCACCGCATCCCGCTTTACCGCCAGACGCATGCCATGCTTGCCGGTGAGAAACCCTTCTGCCTGCGCTTGATGACAATCCAAACACACCAACGCATCCGGCTGTTCGGTAAATCGCTCCCCCGCGCCATGACAGGATGAACAGTTACTGTCCTCGGTGGCATGGGCACTGTGCAACCACTGCTTTTCCGCCTCGGCGGCCTTGAATGTCTGCACGGGGTAATCCGGTTGCGGGGCAGCATTCACTGCCGCGGGCTCGGCAACATAGGCTTGCATTGCAGCAATAATCGGTTGCGCACTGATGGCAGGCTCGTTGGAATGCTGAAGCAGGAAATCCTCATACAGTGCCCGATTGTCATGGTAATTATGACACCCGGCGGAAGCGCAGGTATCAAATGCCATGCCTTCATGGGACGGGCGATCTTCCGCAATATCCTTGTGGCAGGCCACGCAATAGTCCGTCGCCATGGTCACCCCCATGTCCCGCGTGATACGGGGTTGGTGTTCACGATGGCAAGCAACGCAATAGCGTGCATCTATTTGCTCCAACCGATCCGCATTACGGGGATCGGTAAATTTCGATTTGGGGTGCGAATCATGCGCCGCTTTCAACTCTGCCGCATGGCATCCAACACAGGCATCCTGCAACACATCCCCGCCACCAAATGGTGATTGATGACAGGTGGCGCAAGCCATTTCAATTTGATGGTGGCCATGCGTGGTTTCACCAATCAGAAAAGTTTCTTTTTCCGTTTTCATAAACAGCTCATTGGCCCAGATTCCCGCCATCACCAACACTGCGATTGTCAGTAGGGAATACAACAGGGTTACTTTTCTAACACCCTTTTTCACACCGAAACCTCAGCTACCCATCAAAAGAAATACACGCTCAACACATGAAAGCCCAACAACACCGGCAAAGGCCAAAACAGAACAATGTGAGCATGGGTAAACCACTGTCGCATCTGCTTGCCGGTGTAACCCATCTTGGTATAGCGCTCGCCACCGATTACCGCACCGGCGAAGGCACCCACCAGGGCCAGCAACAGGAAATCGAGCATTAAATACTGGTTAATGTTCTCACCCAGTGAAAAGCCGGTGTGTAAATACAGAATCACCAGCGCCAGAACGCCGAGCACAGTGTGAATAAAGCGCCACCAGGGAAAGCCTCCCAAGGTAAACTTTTTGATCCGCTTGCGTAAGGAAATCAGAATACCCGCCACACTGATGCCCAGTAACGTAAAGCCGGTAATCTGTTTCAACAACGAATCCGTCCAGAACGACTCCAACCAGCTGGCGGATTCAAAGTGCTCCGAATAGACGGGGCTCGGTAACAGGAAATTGGCCACCACCAGTAACGCGCTGAGCGCAACCACTGCAATCAAGGGTTTACCGGTTGCCACCACCGGTTCCGGCACAAAGGGTGCCCCCGCCAGGTCGGCCAGTAACGGCTTACATGAGCCGCACACCGTAGACGCTCCGGTACACTGCGCCAGATCGGCAACCGACTGACAACCCTGCAACTGGGCTTCCACCAAGGTGCCTTTATCCACCGCCCGGCAATTGCAGACAATAGCGGACGCAGGCCATTCCCTTACATGGGCGGTATCTTCCTGTGGCCAGATTCGACCTTCGGATTTAAAGCGGGCAACCTGCCAGGGAAAAATCCGTTGTTCATTAACTACCGCCTGCTGCAGGCGACTGCGCTCAGCGCACGCGCCTACCGCAACAAACCCTTTTAACCGACTGCGTTTCAGAAACAGTTTGCGGTAATCACCATTCTCATTGTGAAAGGTGATGGTCTGATCGATCTGATTCTCATATTCATCGCTGATCCAACCAATGGTGAATATCGGCAGATCGAGAATTTTCAATTGCGTGGCAGCAATGGAACCCGTATAAGTCGCCGAGCCCTCACACAGCCGGTCGGCCAGAATGGCAGCCTGCTCCAGGCCGGGTGCCAGCAAACCATAAATGTCACCCCGGTGCTCTGCACATTCCCCGATGGCAAACACATTCTCCTGACTGGTTTGCAGGTGATCATTCACCACAATACCGCGACCTACCTTTACCCCGCTACCGCGGGCCAGGTCCACATTGGGTTGAATTCCGGTGGAAAAAATAACGGTGTCACACTCAATGGTTTGCCCATTACGCAGCAGAACCGCAGTAACATTGCGTTGACCCACCAATTTGCGCACACCGGAGTTGAGGAACACTTCTATTCCATACCCTTCCAGTGTTCGCTTAAGAATGGCGCCACCTTCGATATCAAGCTGCCGGTTCATCAGGCGATTACTTTGGTGAACCAGGACAACCTGGGTGTTATTGCGCTGCATGGCGCGAGCGGCTTCCACTCCCAGCAACCCGCCACCCACCACCACGGTGCGCCGGGTGCGCACGCTGCGGGCCATCAACTGCTGGGCGTCGTTCAGGTCTCGAAAAACATACACACCGGACAGCTCAATGCCCGTCACATTGGGCACCCAGGGGTTGGAACCTGTGGCAAACACCACTTGATCAAAGCGGTGGCTAACCCCTTTGTCGTCCAGCAGTGTCTGCCTGTGCTGATCAAGCTGTACTACACGCCGGTTAATGAACTGAAAGTTGTCCCGCTCATCGCGAATTTCGGGAAACAGTATCTCGCTGTAACGGACTTCCCCCGCCACCAGAGAAGAGAGCTGGATACGGTTGTAGGGTCGCCAGGGCTCGTCGCCGAACAGTTTGATGACGCCGGGATACCCACGATTGAGAAGCTCCCGTGCAAACTGAACACCCACCGGCCCGCTTCCGATGACCACCATGACCTTATGGTTGGGCAGCGGATCAGGAGTATCGGAACTCGGCACTGTTCCATCATCCCATTGGCTAATTAACTGGGGCTCGGCCATGACAACTCACACAGACAGTTAGATGGGTTTGCCTTTACAAGAGCTGTGCCAAATCCAACCAACCTTTCAGTTTAGGCCTGAAAATCTCTTTTTTGCACCGCATGCAGGCAGGCTAGATTTTCCTGTTCACCAAATCGGTTCATAATTAACGGGAAATGAAATATCAGACCGAAAATGAGCGCCTCAAAATAGCGTCATCAAAAACTGAAAGGGCACCGTATAGGTGCCTTTTTCCCGTTCAACCCTGCTACGGGTTATATCAAAAGGTAGAGCGGATGCTGATTTCACCCACAATCACCTTTAACTCCGTTTTCATGTTGTAGCCGGCATAGGGGTTATAGATGAAATTATCGATGGCTGTGGAAGTGGAATTGGTACTGCCATTGGAGGGAATATCCTGCTCTGAATGCACGTAGCCGAGGGAGCCTTCAATAAAGGTGTCCCTGGACCAGTGGAACGCAAAACCAGTGGAGTAGAGCTTGGTATCCCCAATCGGCACGAACAGATCCTGCTTATCTTCCGGAATGGAGCTGCCGCGGGGTTCGTAGCCGAGGCGAAACGCCAGGCGGTCAGTGTACTGGTACTCGAAGCCGATGGCCCAGGTCCACACGCTTTCGTAGTCTCTGGGTAATACCAGGCTGTCGGCGCCGAGATACCCCCCTGTTGTGCCCTGATCCAGACTTTGAACAATGGCTCCCAGCACCCCCAGAAACTGCACGGATTCCTCAAACTGGATATTCCATTCATCCCACACCGCTGTATCGGTCCACTTGATATCGATGTTGGTTTTAAGGCGGGGTGTGACCTTGATGGATGCCCCGACAGAAAAATGCTGGGGGTACTCCAGGGTCAGGCTGGCAGGGGTTTCATCCACTGAGATCTCCTCCAGGCCCACGCCTCTGGCAATCAGCCCCACCACTGTAGGGTCTTGGGCCAGGTTATTGACAAACCCCTGCACACCCGGGGAATAGTCAATACGCACATCGCCATCAATGCGGTCCCGCGCACCGCTCATGTACACCATTCCCAGGCTCAGCCAGGGTTGCACATCCCACAACACCCCCACATTGAAGGTGGTGGACAGGGGCCGCTCAAATTCCGCCTCGATGTACGCCATTCCCTGAAAGGGCGATAAACGAGCCGGATCCTCCAGATCCTGGGGGCAGATGATGTCATTCAGGGGGTTGGAGACAATACTGCCGTCCGGATCAAAACAGCCACCCTGCTGCAGCGTATCAAATGCACCAAAGGTGAAATTGGGTAGCCGCATATCGAAATTCAGGCCCACCCCCACATAACTGAAATTGAGCGCTGCACCAACAAACAGGGTGTCGCTGATGCGATAGCCCACCGACGGTGAGAAATAGGTTAAGCGGGTGATCCCCACTTCCTCCCCGGAATAAATACCGGGATCATCAGGCTCCCGTTTCAAGCCCAGCAACATCGGCGCGAACACACCGGTAGCCAGCACCATATTCTGCTCTTCCACTTCAAAACTGGCACCACCGGTGGCCGCCAATAGTGCCGGTATTTCCGTGAGGCCGAAAAAAGGCAGCATCACGGAGGTGCCCGAAAGCTCACTGGTCTGCCCATTCACCAGCGGATCAGAGAGGGTCTCCGGGAACAGTTCAAATGCGGTCTGCAATTCAGGGCCGGGTGAAAACTCCGCTTTCAGTGAGAAATCCGCGGCAATGCCCTTGATCTCGTACTGCCGCCCGCGCAGCTTGGCGAGGCCGGCGGGGTTAAAGTGGATGGCATCGATGCCAGGGGGATCCGCCGTTACTGCATTGCCCAAAGCCAGTGCCTTTGGGTTACCGATAAAGATATTTTGCGCCAGCTGGGCATGGGATTGAGTGGGCAACAATAGCGTACAACTGATTCCGCACATCAATAATGCAGAACGCACCGGGTTTGGGCTCATAATCTGACTTCTCAATTATTATTATTGTGTTTTCATTTTGCAGGTGGCAAACACCCTTTAACGAAAACAAAATATTCGATTTAAATCATTTCCGAACATTATATTTTCGATTATAGTGTGTTCACAATCCCTTTCTTACCAAGTTTCGGCCTGTTTCAAGCCAGGGAATTGTTCGAATCCGAAAACCACCCGCACAAAGCCACAAGATTTAAGACGAATGACCTCCATTACAACTTACCAAAAGCGCCTTTGCAGCGTTGGCCAAAACCGGCCTAATTCCGGCTTAAAAAGGATACTGGCTATAGTTATCAATCAGTTGGCAATTGCCGTCAGCATGGTTATCGCCCTCATTGGCTGCGCCAGTGTGCCTACGGAAGGCCCTCACTACCTGCAACAAAACACGGCGATTCCGGCCGACTATTACGACGTTTCGATTACCACCCATGATGGCCAACAACTTCGCGCAACCGTGTTTCAGCCAGTGTTGAAACCCGGTCAAACTGCGCCACTGGTCATTCACAGCCATGGTTTCGGTATTTTTCGCATGTCAGGGCCGATCAGTGTTTACGGTCAGCTGGTGTTCAGTGGCGAAGCCGCACTGCAAGCCTGGAAAGCAGGTTACTGGGTGGTGAGTTACGATCAGCGGGGACATGGCGACAGCAGTGACATCAATCGCCTGATGTCTCCCCAGCACGAGGTAATCGATCTGAGCACAGTGATCGACTGGTCACTGGAAAACCTGGTTCGAATCAGCCGCGACCCTTCCGGTGATCCATTGATCGGTACCCTGGGTGAAAGCTACAGCGGTGGCGCCATGCTGCTCAATAGCCGCAATGAACCCCGCATCGATGCCATGATTCCCATTACCACCTGGTACGATTTTCCCGCCAGTTTGGCCCCCAACACGGTTCCCAAAAGTGGCTGGCTCACCACCTTGCTCATGGTCAGTAACACGTTGCACCCCGGGTCCATGGATCCCATCATCAACCGCTCATACTGGGACGCCAGGGACGGAGAATTAGGGCCTGAAATAGAAGACTACCTCAACCAGAGATCACCAAAATCCTACTGCTCAGATTACACTCAGGTCAGCGCCGATACCCTGCTTATACAGGGCTTTCGGGATGTGGCCTTTCCCATCAACGAAGCCCTTGGCAACAAAGCCTGCCTGGAGCAGAGTGGCCGGGATGTCAGGCTGATTGGTACCCAGGGAGGCCATCTACTGCCGTTTACCCAGTGGTCCTTTCCCACCCCGGGGTATGAAATCGAACCGGTGGTGCACTGTGGCAACCAAACCCTGGAGCTTACCCAGGTGGTAGTGGACTGGTTGGACGAGAAACTGAAGGGCATTACCGGCAAAGCCGACCACATTCCCTCCCTGTGCCTGACCCAGGACTACCAAAGGGGCATTGTCCTGAGCCATGTTCAACGCGGGGGAAGAACCTTCACCGTTCCCCCCAGCGAGATACGCTCCGGTTTTACTGGATTTTTTGAAGCGCCTCTGTGGCCATTGGAGCGCATGCTGGGATGGTTTACCCCCACGGACCGCTCCCCAACGCTTGCCACCCATAACAACTCCGGCACGCTGCGCCCTGCCTTCACCCCGCTTTATGTGGCCCAACAGCCCCAGAATATGGTGGGCATCCCCCTGTTCCGGGGGCATCTTGCCAGCCAGGAGGCTGACCCCATGGTGTTTCTGGGTGTGGCGGTAAAAAGGGCCAGGGGCCGTTACTATGAATTAGTCAGCGACCAGGTAACGCCCCTCAGGGGCGCAGGTGATCACCAAGTGGAAATGATGGCCATCAGTACTCATCTGGAGCCCGGTGACACCGTCGGTACCTGGCTGTTCGGTTATCACAACCAGTATCGATTCAGCCACAGCGGATGGTTCATGAACGCCACCCTGGAAGGCCTGATCCAGCTTCCACTACTGGATGCCGAGCCAAAACGGGTTAGTTCCGGCAACCAAATGAAACATTGAATTCTGCGCAATTCATTGGTTTTGTTTTACTTCTCTCCTATAATACGCCCGTTTGAATTAGCGGGCGCCCCCAATCATCAGCACTTGGGGCCATCCAGATTGGGCCAACTGTTCGGCCGCCCTCCTTACATTTATCCATAGGCTTGCCAGAGGAGACACGCTATGGAACGTGAATCGATGGAATATGATGTCGTCATCGTGGGTGCGGGTCCTGCCGGACTGTCGACTGCATGTAAACTGAAACAGTTGAACGAGGAAATCACCGTCTGTGTGGTGGAGAAAGGGTCCGAAGTGGGAGCCCACATCCTGTCCGGTGCCGTCATCGAACCCCGTGCCATGAACGAGCTGTTTCCCAACTGGAAAGAGTTGGGGGCTCCCCTGAACGTCCCGGTTAAAGGCGATGAAGTCTACTTTCTGACCAGTGACAGCAAGGCGTCCAAGGTTCCCCATTTTGGCATTCCAAAGCCCATGCACAACGATGGCAACTACATTGTGAGCCTGGGCAACGTCTGCCGCTGGCTGGCCGAGCAGGCTGAAGGCCTGGGCGTTGAAATCTACCCCGGCTTTGCCGCCGCTGAAATTCTGTTCAACGAAGACGGCAGCGTCAAAGGCGTAGCCACTGGTGATATGGGCGTTTCCATGAGCGGTGAGCAAAAGCCAAGCTACCAGCCCGGCTTTGAGTTGCACGCAAAATATACTGTTTTCTCGGAAGGTTGCCGCGGCCATCTGGGCAAAGAGCTGATCAGGCACTTCAAGCTGGATGCGGGCAAAGATCCCCAGCATTACGGCATCGGCATCAAAGAACTGTGGGATATCGACCCTGCCAAGCACCAGGAAGGCCTGGTGGTGCATGGCGCCGGCTGGCCACTGGCCGAAAACGGTGCCACCGGCGGCTTCTTCCTGTATCACTCGGAAAACAATCAAGTGGTGGTGGGTCTCATTACGGATCTCAACTATGACAATCCCTACCTGAGCCCGTTCGACGAATTCCAGCGCATGAAACATCATCCGCTGTTTGCCGACACCCTGCAGGGCGCCAAGCGCGTTTCCTACGGTGCACGGGCGGTTATCAAAGGTGGCTTGCATTCACTGCCCAAAATGACCTTCCCCGGTGGTCTGTTGATTGGTTGTGACGCCGGCACACTTAACTTCAGCAAGATCAAAGGCACTCACACTGCCATGAAGAGCGGCATGCTGGCAGCCGAAGCCGTGGTTGAAGCACTGGCACAGGACACCCCTCCAGCCGAGCTGACTGCGTACACCAGCAAGTTCGAAAGCTCCTGGGTGTTTGATGAGTTGTTCCGCAGCCGTAACTTTGGTGCCGCCATGCACAAATTCGGCACCTTTATCGGGGCCGCGTTCAACTTTATCGACCAGAATATTTTCAATGGCAAACTGCCGGTGAACCTGCACGACACCACACCGGATTATGCCTGCATCAAACCGGCAGCCAACTACTCACCCATCAACTACCCCAAGCCTGATGGCAAGTTGAGCTTCGACAAGCTGGGTTCGGTGTTTCTATCCAACACCAATCACGAAGAAGATCAGCCCTGCCACCTGCAGTTGAAGGATCCGTCCATTCCCATCGAGGTTAACCTGGAGAAATGGGCTGAGCCAGCACAACGTTATTGTCCGGCAGGCGTGTATGAAGTGGTGGATAATGAAGACGGCAGTAAGCGTTTTCAGATCAACGCGCAAAACTGCGTACACTGCAAAACCTGTGACATCAAAGACCCCAGTCAGAACATCAACTGGGTGGTTCCTGAAGGTACCGGTGGGCCCAACTATCCCAACATGTAGACCAGCATGTAGATAAACGGGCCCAAAAAAAGAGCAGGTACTATACCTGCTCTTTTTTTTTGCGGAGGGCGGGAAGCCCTGCCCAAACTCGATATCCGCTAAAAGCGCCCGAGACTGAAACGACAGCCGCGACTGTCTATGAACAACTCATTGCCATCACCGGAGCCCACCTCAGCCTGGTCCACCAATTGATAGAACACATTGCGTGATATAAGCGCCTCCAGATTTTTCCGCACCAGAATATATGGCGCTGGTTCGCCACTTTCAGGATCCACATCCACCCGAATTGGATGATCTTCCCCCGCCACCACAAAATCACCGACGTTGGTTTGGAAGCGCAGCGCCGGCCCCTGCTGCTCTTCTACCTGCTCCACCAACACTGCCACAAAGGGCGCATCTTCAACCTGAATCCGGTACTTCTCCACCGGTGTGACCAGGAAGTACTCATCACCCTCCCGCCACAGTATTGTGGAAAACAGGTTAACCAGGGATTGGCGCTTGATCTCAGAGCCCAGATAAAACCACTTACCATCCCGCTGGATTCGCATATCCAGATCCCCGGAAAACGGGGGATTCCATTTTTCCAGGGGCGGCAGTTTTTTTTCCGTCTCTGCGGTCTGTTCAACCTTGTCGGCCAGATCATTAAGATTGAGCTTGTCGTTCATGATGTACCTGTTGAAAAGTCCTATTGGTTTAGCCAGCGTTCCAGTATGGATTTCAGTTCTTCTGTTTTGAATGGTTTTGAAACGTAATCATCCATCCCCGCCCGCAGGCACTGATCACGATCACCGGCCATAGCATGTGCGGTCATCGCGACGATGGGAATTCTTGTGGACGCTTCCCGTTGCTCCGTTTCACGAATGCGGCGGGTAGCCTGGTAACCATCCAAGACCGGCATCTGACAATCCATAAAGATTAAATCGTAACGCTCCTGATTCAGCATTTCCAACGCAGTGGCACCATTTTCC
Source organism: Gammaproteobacteria bacterium UBA7310 (assembly GCA_002471665.1). Lineage (GTDB taxonomy): Bacteria > Pseudomonadota > Gammaproteobacteria > Pseudomonadales > Ketobacteraceae > Ketobacter. The sequence continues at coordinate 205,855 of DKQK01000040.1, read as the reverse complement.
GCAACATGAACATCAAATCCCATTTTTTCCAATCGCCCCCGCGCCACCTGTTGATTCACCAGGTTATCCTCCACCACCAACAGTTTCCTGTTTGAGAGTGAAACAATGTTGCTGTCTGTAGGTTGGACCTGCAATTGGGCTTTTTTATCCCCGATGGCATCCTCTAATACGGCAAGCAAGCGGTCATAGCGCAGTGGTTTGCAAATAAAGCTGTGCTGCAACCGTTCTTCTGCTGTCAGTGCCTGTCTTTGGTAGGTAGTACCGCTTATCATGATCTGCACATTGTTGAAGCGCTGGGTAACAATACTGGCGGCGAGCATGGAGCGAATCACGTCGACACCAGCATTCATACTCATAATGACGCCGTGGTAATCTTTTTCCCTGGATTCCAAGCGCCCCACAAAGCTCTCCATATCCATCACCGCATCCGTACGGGCTCCCATTGCCCCCAGATACGATGCAAAGCTGGACTGCGCCGCACGATCAGGCTCCAGCAACAGCAATGCCGCCGACTCTGCCGCCAGTACTCGTTCTGCTCCCGCCACATTGTCCTGCTCTTCGAAGTGTACCTCAAACCAGAATGTGCTGCCCTGACCATACTGACTGTGCACGCCGATCTTTCCCTCCATCAGGCGGGTTAATTGCTTGCACAACGCGAGCCCTAACCCAGTGCCTCCGTATTCACGGGTGGTGGAAGCATCCGCCTGCGAGAATTTTTCAAAAATCAGGCTACACACCTCATCTTTGATGCCCACACCAGTGTCACAGATTTCAAACCGGTAGCGCTTACGGGAACCGAAGTCTCCCACCAAGCGAAACGTCACCATCACATGGCCACTGGGGGTGAATTTCACCGCATTGCCGATAAGGTTCAGTAACAGTTGTTTAAATCGTACCGGATCACCGATGACCCGGGTGGGTGTGAAGGGCGTCCAGTCCAAAGCCAATTCCAGGCCTTTACTCTGGGCGGGTTCAGCCAGAATGGAAAGCACCTCCTCTATGGATTGCCGCAAATCGAAGGGGATGCTCTCCAATACCAGCTTGCCTTGCTCAATCTTAGACAAATCCAGCACGTTATTGATGAGTTCCAGCAGAACATGACCGGACTCGTAGGCCACATCCAGATATTCGCGCTGCTCTTCGCTTAATGTCGTATCGTGCAGCAGGGAAAGCATGCCCAGAACACCGTTCATGGGTGTTCTCAGCTCGTGACTCATATTGGCAAGAAAATGTGCCTTGGCGCGGGCGCTGGCTTCGGCAATGCGTTTATTCTCTTCAGAGATCCGAATGGCCCGATTGGCCTGTTGCAGGGCTTTTACGGTCTTTTCCAGGTTTTCATTGGTAATGCGAAGCTCCTGCGTTCGCTCCTGCACTTCCGCTTCAAGCTTGAGATGCTGCTTGCTCAACTCCGCATCGCGCTCCCCTATTGCCTGCAACATGTTGTTGAACGCTTCTGCCAGCTCCCCCAGCTCATCCTGCATATGCCCCTCAACGCGCACGGCATAATTACCATCGTTTCTGACTTCGTTTACAGCATTCAAGAGATTATGGATGGGCTCGGCCACCACCGAGATCATGCGCCGGATAATCAACAGCGACACCAGCAGTGCCACCAGAAACACCACCAGAAAGACCCAATACGTATAGTTTTTGGTGGCATTGATACCCGCCAGGGATGAGTGTAAAAACAACCCCCCCAGCAGTCCATCACCGTATTCAATCTGCTGGAACAGGAAAACCCCTTCCCGCGAAAACACCACCGAACTGCTGTTATCGCCGGGCCACTGTAACCGGCCGCCGTACAGATAGGCGTAATCCGTCTCTGCCAGGGGCCGGCGATTGCGGTTGTAATAGGCCACAACCCGGCGCTGCTGATCAAACAAAATGGCTTCGATAACACTATCTTCATGGCTGTTGGCGTCCAGTATCCGTTGCGCCAACGCTTCATCGCCGGATTCCAGAGCCGGTATCAGGCTTTGCACCATGATGCTGCTGTGAGTTCGCAGATCATCCACAAAATGCTCACGATGCTCAGCCCGCTCAGAGAAAAGAAAAAAGAGGAACGCGGAAGCCAGCGCCGCCACCACCACCACGAGGTTAATCAAAACCAGTTTATTGGCAACCGATAGCCGGTCAAACAGCTGCTTCACCGGTGAGGTCCCCCTGACCGGCAATGGCGGCCAATGTCACATATACATAGTGCGCAATGATCGAAGCGTACATCCCTGGTACCCAAACGTGGTTGAACAAGATTACAGTGTTATGTTGCCGACGCCTTGTTGTTCTGCCTTGTGCTACTGTTGGACAAAACAAATGTTACCATCAATCAGTGACAGATGCATAACGCTCAGTAGCGCCTAGCGTTAGGCGCAAGGCGCTGCACCATCAACTGGTTCAAGACCTCCAGTTCCTGCTCACTGTCTTCATAGAGATAGGCTGCCACCCCGCGTCGGGAGCGGGCATGAACAGAATCCAGATGTTTTCCGGAGAGGACATCGTAAATCCCCACCACCACTACCAGCTCATCCGACTGGGCCTCGTCTTTCTCTTCACACTGCCCCAGGCTGGTCATGACGTTACCTTCCTCGTCCTGACACTCGCGCAACCGGATAGGCTCGATATTCGGCCAGTTTTCAATTCTGGGGAACAGCAGCAGTTGAGCGGAATGACTGGCCGCGGTACGTAAAGCCTGCTGCAGAGTCTGCGGCGTCGTCGCAACCTCCACATGGGCGAAGTAACGGCGCAGATGCCGCGCCAGGGCATCCCGAGCCAAGCGGTTCAAGTCCGTAATGTCCTCACTTCTTAGGCCGTCAGCCGCGTAACCCACCTCAATATGGTAGTGGCTGGCCAGGACCAGTTGTTGCTCTCGGCTCACCTGGCGGCTGCCAACCGGGGACAGACTGTCCAGTGCATCAGTGGAGGTATTGGCAATATACGAATTGGAACTGCACGCCGATACGCCAAGCAACAACACAGCTAGTAAGTATTTGAACAACACGTCGGCTCCTGAAACCAGATGGTGATCTCAGTATAGTTAATTGATCTGATTGGGAAAGGTTGGTTGAATCAAGGAAAGGCGGGGTGAATCAAGCGCTGCGCAGACTCATCACCACGCAGCGGATGCGGAAGTATCCTGACCGGTACCATGTGAAAAACAACTATTTGCTGCGCCGATTCCCCATTCGAATCCCCACGTCACCGAGGAAATTGAAAAAGGCATCTTTGTCTTCAATGAACTCCTGATAAAACTTGGAGTGATAGAGGGCGACGGCCCCATGTACCAACGCCCAGGCGGCAAAGATGTGAAAATACGGTGGAACATCCTCCAACGTGCCATCGTCAATCTTGGCCTTGATTACCCCCGCCAGCTTATCCAGGTTGCTGGCCCGGATCTCATGCAGCTTGGAAACCAGGTCAGGACAGGAGGTTTTGTTGGTTAATTTGTGTTCCAAGCGGTCAAATAATGCGTACTTATCCGGATCCTTCATGCGGAAGGAAAAATAATCCTTGGCCAATTTGGCGCGGTCTTTTGAGTCGCCTTCATTGAGCCGATCAAACATCTCCGCCAACTCTTCTTCGTATCGAATCATCAGCCGCAGATAAATCTCGTCTTTCGTTTCAAAATGCTTGTAGATGGTGCCTTTGCCAATATTGACCGCATCGGCAATCATCTCCACGGTGACCTTGTCTTCGCCGTGGGCGATGAACAGTTCCTGTGCTCGCTCGAGAATTTCCTCTTCCCGCTTGCGAAATTCCTGGGCTTTCTGGCTGGCTTTCTGCAAATCAGTCATCTACATAACTCCGATACCACGATTTTGGGGCGCAATTATGCGCAATTTAAACTCTATTTCCTATTACTTGACGGCAATTATTGCAGCTTTTTGACCACATTGACCTTATAGAACAATAGGTTGTAAAACAACGGCCGAATCCATTTCGGGTGACCTTTGAGTCACACCCTTTGACAATATAGACTATCCCTTCGATCAACAAGGATGAGCTTTTGTGTCTGAACTATCGCTGCAACAGGAATTTCCACAGGATTCTGACGTTTACTACCTCAATCACGCCGCCGTGTCCCCCTGGCCACAGCGGGCGGCCACGGCCGTTGCAAAGTTTGCCCGTGAGAACCTTCATCGCGGAGCCGCGGATTACCCCGCCTGGCTTAAGACCGAGCAAAGCCTGCGCAGTAAACTGGCGCAGATGATCGGAGCCGAATCCGTCGCCAATATTGCCCTGCAGAAAAACACCTCCGAGGGTTTGTCGGCCATCGCCTACGGACTCAATTGGCAGGCGGGTGACGCCATTGTCATTACCGACCAGGAGTTTCCAAGCAACCGAATCGTATGGGAATCCCTGGCATCCAAAGGCGTCTCACTGATAGAGGCGCCCCTTGGCAACGGCCAGGATACGGATACCCCCGAGCAGAATATCATTGCCGCATTGGATAGCTCCGTGCGACTGCTGTCAGTGAGCTCCGTACAGTACGGCAACGGCCTGGTGCTCGACCTTGAACAATTGGGCAATGCCTGCCGGGAACAGGGCATCCTGTTCTGTGTGGATGCCATTCAGAGTATCGGCGCCCTGCCCTTTGATGTAACGGCCTGCCAGGCCGATTTTGTGGTGGCGGACGGTCACAAGTGGATGCTTGGACCAGAAGGCCTCGCACTGTTTTACGTCAGCGACCGGGCCATGGACCTGCTCTCCCTGAATCAATATGGTTGGCATATGGTGGAGGACCGCGGAAATTACAATCGCAAAACCTGGGAAATCGCCACCGATGCCAAGCGCTTTGAGTGTGGCAGCCCCAATATGCTGGGCGCCTATGCGCTGAATGCCAGCCTGGAACTGTTACTGGAAATCGGGATGCACCAGGTACAGAGCGCACTTATGGATAACATTCAGTACCTGCAACAGGCTCTGTTGGCGCGCTCTGACCTGGAACTGTTGACCGATATCCATCGGCCTCAGCGATCCGGCATTCTGACTTTCCGTCATCGTGAAATTGCGCCAGAATTACTCTTTGAACGGTTGAAACAGCAAGGTGTGGTATGCGCCTGTCGTGGTGGTGGAATTCGCTTTTCACCGCACTTTTACACGCCTTACCCGGTGCTGCGCAAAGCTGTTGACCTTATTCCCAGCGCTTAGGCCGGGATTGGAGTTCCTATGCAAATGTTCAAACAGATCATTACTTTTATTCTGGACTGGCTGACCCGATCACGGGAAGTCCGGGACCATGGCCTCAGTGATTTCCACCGGGTTCGTGCTGAGGTTCAACCCTGCGACGTGGTACTGGTGGAAGGATGCAGCAAATCCGACCGGGTCATTCAGACCGTAACCCGATCACCCTGGAGCCATGCAGCACTTTACATAGGGCGGCCTCTGGATATCGCTGATTCCGACCTGAAAACCATCATCAGCCACTTTTTCAACGGGCCACCGGACACCCCACTGCTGATCGAAGCGCGATTGGGTGAAGGCATTGTGGTAACCCCTCTGGACCTGTACGAGCAGGATCACATACGCCTATGCCGCCCGAAAAGTTTGAGCAGCAAAGATGCCGACCAGGTAATACGATTCGCGATCAACCGCCTTGGTGCCCACAAGGGGGGCGGTTATCTGTTTGATCTGTTCCGGTTCTTTTTTCCCTGGAGCCTGCTGCCCACGGATTGGCGTTGCAGTGGTTTCAAGCGTTGGGCCGGCCGCCATACCAAGAACGTGACCGCTGCATTTGTTGCGGAATGCTTTGGTTTCATCCAGTTCCCAGTGTATCCGCTGGTGAAAACAACGGGAGAACAGGGTGTGCAACTCTTAAGGCGCCATCCAGTATTGTGCATGCCCTATGAAATTGACCAATCCCCCAATTTTGAAATCATCAAATATCCCTTTATTGATTTTAAACTGTATGAACATGAGCGCTTGATACCCTGGAAAGGCAGCGGCATCTATTCAGGTGTGGAGCAGGATCCAGCGCTTGTATTCCAATCCGGTGAGGAAACACCCGCCCCGACACCGGTTGAAGAAACAGCAAAAGCGCCCCAAGCCCCACAGGCAGACAACGCACACAAGGTGACACCAATCAACTCACGGCAAGACTGACAGGGGCTGAACGGCGGCGGCCAGCCACTTATTCTTAAAGCAAAGGATGTGTCCTATTTTAATTGCGAATAAGTTTAAGTACATACTGGACGTTTTCCGAACCTCGACAATACTTACCATTACTGATGTTGCTCACTTCCCCCCAAACGTGAGAAAGAACATTGGTTGGGTCACCTAGTGTGGTCCAGGTACCGAGGATCGAGTACCGCATATTTAACTCCTATTGGTCTTAACCCGGTTCCCCCCCCAGGATACCGGGTTTTTTTTTGGCAGTTTTTGCTAGACTGATTAAACATGGAAGGGTGGAGAATAAGAACTTGATGCGAACACTCTGTGCATTTCTGATGTTAATCTGCTCTGCGGTTTGTGCAGAAACTCAGTACGCAGCAGCCTACAACCACATAGAATGCCTGGAAAAGGAAGTCACTGAATTGGCCAGTCACCCGCAATTGATTGCCGGTATCAACAATTACAATTCATCGCCTCCCAATCCACAGCAGATGGACAAGATTTGGAATAGTTTGAAGCCGGAGGATCAACGCCTGGGGGATATCATAAACAACCCTTCTGCAGATGAGATGCGGGACTGGATCAAACATATCTCCATCCAGGGTGAAGGTTTGCTCATCGGCCGCAACGGTGGACTGGTGGCAGCCACTGAAAAAACCACCGATTTCTGGCAAGGGGATGAAGCACAGTTCCTGCAAGCAATCGGCCTTACCGCCGGTCAGGTGTACGTGCAATCAGAAATGTTGGATGAAAGCACCCATCTTATGCTGATCAAAATATCTGCCCCGGTGTATAACCCCCGTTCACGTCACCCGATCGGCGTGCTTGTGATCGGTTTCGATCAGTTCGTCATTGATTTTATTGAACCCTGCAAACACCGTTAAGTTGGACCCGCGAATAGTCGGCAGTGAACTCACATGGATGTCGATATTCGCCATCTGAAGAGCCGGATGGCTAAACCTCTTCCTCCTCCTCAGAGTCCAATCTGAGCGTTTCCGGTATACTCTTACGCGCTTTCGCGCCCAGTGTTTCCAGACGTTGAATCCGACCAACCAGATTGCCCTTGCCGGAGGAAAGCCGCTTGTGGGCGGTTTCATAGGCCCGTTGCGCCTTATCCAGTTTGTCACCAATGTCTTCCAGCGCTTCCGCAAACAGCACAAACTGGTCATGCAAAGCCCCGGCTTGACGGGCAATCTCCAGAGCATTGCGATTTTGATACTCAAAGCGCCAGATATTGTGAATGGTCTTCAGCGTTACCAGCAGGGTGGACGGACAAACCAGCATGATGTTCTTGTCAAAGGCATCGCCAAACAGGCGGGCATCGGTTTCCAGCGCCTTCAGAAATGCGGGCTCAATGGGGATGAACATCAACACATAATCCGGTGTATTGATGCCGTACAGATCCTGGTAATTCTTGGCGCTCAAATCCTTGATGTGAGCGCGAATGGATTCGATGTGCGCTCGTAACTGCAGCTCCTGTTGCTCTTCCGTCTCGGAGGAGAAGCGTTCCCAGGCGGTCAACGACACTTTCGAATCGATCACCACGTGTTTGTTCTCAGGTAGATGTACCACCACATCCGGTCGCAGGCGCTGGCCATCCTCGTTACTGAAGCTGCCCTGGGTTTCGTACTCACGTCCTTTCTGCAGGCCGGAGGCTTCCAGCACCTTCTCCAGCACCATTTCACCCCAGTTTCCCTGAGCTTTGCTGTCGCCCTTTAATGCTTTAGTCAGATTCAGGGCGTCTGCACTCATGCGGGTATTGAGTTCCTTAAGGGATACTATTTCCTGCAGCAAACTGACCCGGTCCCGACTCTCCTTGTCATACACATCCTCCACCTTTTTCTTAAACTCCGATAATTGATCCTTCAACGGATTGAGGATTTCACCCATGTTGCTCTTGTTCTGCTGGGTAAACTTCTCACTTTTATCTTCAAAAAGTTTGTGAGCAATGCTCTGAAACTCCAGCTTCATCTGCTCCTTGGCTTCCTGCAGCAATTGCAGCTTTTCCTGGGTCTCTTTCTGCGATGCTTCCAGGCGCGCTCTCAGGTCCGTCACCTGTCCGTGTTCCCGCCGCAATTCATTCTGCAGCTCTACCACCGTTTGCTCGGTAGCTGCCAGCTTATGCTGCAGTTGCTGATGATGCCGGCCCTGCTCTTCGGCCTGGGCCAAGCCACGCTGAGCCTCACCCAACTGTTGCCGGGCCTGCTCCAGGCTTAACTTGAGATCCCGTTCCAGCGCCTCCAGTTGCGCCAGCTTCTGCACCTGCTGTTCTGAGGATTGTTGCTGTAGCGCCCGTTCACGCTCCCCATCGGAGCGTAGTTTTTGCAGTGCTGCCTGCGCCCGGAAATGACCCAAGGCCAAGCCCAATGCCAAACCCAGTGCCAAGCCCAGCAGTAAACCACCCAAAGCGATCACTAACGGCATCTCTGTCATCCGTTTTGCGCCTCCGACCGGGCCACTCCAGGTTGGGCTTTTTGAAATAACCCAAAAAAATTGGCACTGGTCTGCTGTGCCACCTGCGCCACGGTCATCCCTTTCAAATCAGCCACTTTCTCCGCCACCTCCACCACAAACTGCGGTTCATTTTTCTTGCCGCGATGGGGAACCGGCGCCAGCCAGGGCGCGTCGGTTTCCACCAACAGGCGATCCAGGGGCAATGCTTTCACCACATCACGCAACGCGGACGCATTGCGAAAGGTGACAATGCCGGAAATGGAAATCAGAAACCCCATGTCCACCGCCTGTTTGGCCATATCCAGATCTTCGGTAAAGCAATGCAAAACGCCGTTGACGGCACCCCCGCCATACGCTCGCAAATACCCCAAAGTATCCTCCTTGGCACCACGGGTGTGAATAATCAGGGGCAACTGGCACTCTCTTGCCGCTTCGATGTGCACAATAAAGCGGTCCTTCTGCCACTGCAGGTCGCCTTCACCGTAGAAATAATCGAGGCCGGTTTCGCCAATGGCCACCACCTTGGGGTGCGCCGCTATGGCCAACAGTTCGTCACAGGTGGGTTCCCGGCTCTCCTGATACAGGGGATGAACCCCGACCGACGCAAATACCGGATCATGGGCTTCCGCCAGGGCAATCACATCACCCATGTTTTCCAGATTGATTCCAATGCACAGAACATGACTGACCTGGCGCGCGTAAGCAGCCTGCAGCGCGCCGTTCACATCGCCCCCATGGGCTGCCAGATCCAGTTTGTCGAGATGACAGTGGGAATCAATCAGCATAATTAGGATTCCTGTTATGAAATGACCATAAAACAATGAGTGGGGATTTTACACGGAACCCGTTGCCGGTTCGAGGTAAGCGGGGAACATTGGCAGCCGGGGCCGGTGATGTCCCGGCCCCGGCAGATGAACATTACATGGTGTGAGTGGGGCGGTCTGAATCCAGGGCGCCCGCCAGATACGTCTCAATCTTGGAGCGGGCGGTATCGTCCTGGTCGTTGAATTGCACGCCGATGCCCGCGGCCCGGTTGCCCTGGGCGCCTTTCGGTGTCACCCAGACAATCTTGCCGGCCACCGGAATTTTTTCAGTCTCTTCCATCAAGTTCAGCAGCAAAAAGACTTCTTCACCCAACTTGTATTGCTTGTTGGTCGGAATGAAGAGTCCACCGTTCTTGATAAAGGGCATGTAAGCGGCATAGAGCACTGCCTTGTCTTTGATTGTCAGCGACAGGATACCGCTTCGGGAACCACCAATTGCCATAGTCTTATCGAACCAAATTCACTTATGATTGTAGTTGAGTTTAGCATCTGACCTAGTGTATGCCAGCTAACGCAGGCGGGCCTGTGACCATTTCAACAAAATTTCTTCTAATAATAACTGAGGGTTAGGATTGGCCTGACTGTTGAGCATGCGCTTTACCTGCAGCAGATGATCGTGGCAGGCAAAGAGCCGGCTCACATTGATCAGAGCACTGGCAGCGCTCAGGTCCGCACGCAAATCCTCATTCATGATGCTTTGCTTCTGACTGGATACCAGTTTCGCCAGGTCGATCTGCCAGGCCAGCAACCAGGCCAGCACATCCAACAGCGGGTACTGGATCCAGGCATCGGCGGTGCGCACCGGATCCCGCTTTCCACTGAGCACCGCCAGCCACTGCTGTAGTACCGTGGCCCGCTCGCCCAGCCATTCACTTTGATTCAGTTCCAGCGCCCGCACCGGAGCCCCGCTGGCTACATTAAGCAGTTTTTCGGATTTCGCTGCATCACCCACCAGGGTATTGAGCCAGGACAGGGCCTGCAGACGATCCGGTATGGGAAAGTCCATAACCTGACAGCGACTGCGAATCGTGGGCAGCACCCCGGTAATCTGATTGGAAACCAGGATCAGTACGGTCTTCTCCCCCGGCTCTTCCAGGGATTTCAGCAGCGCATTGGAGGAATTAACGTTCATGGCTTCTGCGGGACTGATGATCACCACCCGAAAGCCATCCAGCTGGGCTTTCTTACCGACAAAATCCACCACCCCACGCACCTGATCCACCTTGATGGCTTTACCGGTGTCTTCCGGTTCCAGCAACGCAATGTCCGGATGCGAGCCGGCCAGATTCAGCAGGCACCCCTTGCACTGACCACAGGCAGTATTGGCGGAGGGCTTATGGCACAGCAGATACTGCGCCAGGGCCACCGCAAAGCGGTTCTTGCCGGTACCGGGCTCCCCCCGCAGCATCAACGCATGGGGCAGGCGCTGTTCCTGCAAGCGGGCCATTAATCCATCCCACTGTTCATGCTGCCAGGGCAGCGCTGCCTGCACGTGATCCGTTTCCAACTGGCTCATGGCAGCCACCGCCCTTTCAGCTGAACAAGCACCTTATCCAGTTCCGCCTGCACCTGCGGCAGAGCCTGGCCGGCATCCACCAGATGGTAAGCTGGATTACCTTGGGCACGCTCACGATAGGTACCGCGCACCCGCTCGAAGAAGGCAATATCCTCCTGCTCAAAGCGATCCAGTACGCCCCTGCCTTTGGCACGGGCCAACCCCACTGCAACGGGAACATCCAACAGTATGACCGCGTCTGGTCGCAGGTCACCCTGAACCAGCGTCTCCAGGCGCGCGATTATACCGCTATCCATTTGCCTGCCCCCGCCCTGATAGGCATAAGTGGCATCGGTGAAGCGATCACAGAGCACCCATATTCCCTGCTCCAGCGCCGGCAGGATGACCTGATTCAGATGCTGGGCACGGGCCGCAAACACCATCAACAATTCTGCGGTCTGGTCCACCGGTTCGTCGCGCGGCTGCAGTAACAACCCCCGCAACTGCTCTGCCAGCGGCGTACCACCGGGTTCACGGGTACTGAGGAATTCGATCTTGTTATGTTGAAGCCAGTTGCGGATATACTCGAGATTGGTGGTCTTACCCACGCCCTCGGTACCCTCAACCGTTATGAATTTGCCACGTTGAGTCATGAAATCGGGTTCGCTGTCTACTTGGGGCTGGAACGATAGTCGGCGCGTCGTTTCCACTGATACTGGCGGACGGCACGCTGGTGCTCCTGCAAAGTTTCCGAAAAATGATGGCTGCCATCACCTTTGGCCACGAAGTATAACGCTTTTGTCGCTGCCGGGTGCAACGCAGCTTCGATGGCGGGTAAAGCCGGATTGGCAATGGGGGTCGGCGGCAGGCCGTTTATGCGATAGGTATTGTACGGTGTGTAGGCCTTAAGATGGGCCCGGGTAATATTGCCCTGGTACTGATCCCCCAAGCCATAAATGACCGTGGGATCGGTCTGCAGGCGCATCCGCTTGTTGAGGCGATTCACGAACACCCCGGCGATCAAAGACCGCTCCTCACCCACGGCTGTTTCCTTCTCCACGATGGAGGCCATGATCAGGGCCTCATAGGCATTCCCATAGGGCAGGCCTTCTTCTCGCTGCGCCCAGGCCTGCTGCAGCAGCTTCTGCATCCGCTGGTGGGCTCGTTGCAGCACCTGCAGATCGGAATCACCCCGTTGAAAATGATAGGTGTCCGGATAAAACAGGCCTTCCGGGTGTTTATGCTCCTCCCCCAATGCCTGCAGTATCTGCTCGGTACTCATTCCTGGCAAGCGCTGCACCAGCACCGGATCGGCCGCAAGAGCCCGTAGAAATTGCTGAAAAGTATGGCCGTTAATTAAGGTGACCGAATACTTGATGACGGCACCATTCTGGATCTTTTCGATCAACTGTGCCGGTGTCGTGCCCAGCGGCACATGGTATTCGCCTGCCTGAATCAGATGGCCCAGATCATTGAGCTTGATATACCAACGCAGGTAACGTCCGTGCTCAATCAGGCCCGACTGCTCCAGCTCGATGGAAAGCTTGTAAAGCGATGACCCCTGGGGAACATTGAGCACCCTGTCCTGCTGCAGCAACAGAGGTGATTGCGCCCAATGATTCAGCCAGGAAACAGCAAACAACGCAACGCCTGCAGAAACAGCACCCAGCACCAGCAACAACAACACGCGTTTTTTCAGAATTGCCAATGATCCATTACCCACTGCTGAGCCCGGCCAGCCATATCACCCACTGCCCAGGTTCGATTTTCCCATTGGCGCACCGGCCATACACCATAAACACTGTTGCAAAAAAACCACTCATCGGCAAGTTGGATATCTTGCAACGTGATCTGACCGACATGAGTGGAAACCCCTTGGCTGGCAAACTGATCCAACAACCAACGTCGCATCACACCCTCTACTCCGGCCTGCTCCAGATTGGGTGTAATAACACGGCCACCCCGCACCAGAAACAGGTTACTGAATACCCCTTCCACTACTCTGCCCAGGCTATCCAACATCAACCCTTCCTGGTAATCGTCACTGTCCCATTCCTGCCTGGCCAGAACCTGCTCCAGGCGATTGAGATGCTTGATCCCGGCCAGGGTCGGGTTAATGGACAGACGTTGACGACAGGAAAAAATACTGACTCCCCGGGCCGCATAATGCTGCGGATACTGCGGTAACGGGTGGGTGGAGATAACGCGGGTGGGGCCCTGTACCTGGCTGGTTGCATAGCCTCTGCCGCCCACGCCACGGGTGCACACCACTTTGACCACGGCGGGCTGCCGCAGTCCGGGATAAGCCCGGATTTCTGCTTCCAGGCTGTCCCAGTGACAATCGATTCCAAGCCGATCCAAACCTTTGCGCATTCGTTGCAGGTGAAAATCAAGCAACACCGGGCCCTGTGGTGTTATACGAATGGTTTCGAAGACACCGTCGCCATAGGCCAGGCCACGATCGAAAACGGACAGCCGGTCGCCAGGCTGTCCGTTGAACCAGGTTGAAACATCAACGCCGTTGTCAGGCACGCTTGAAGATCAGGGTGCCGTTGGTGCCGCCAAAGCCGAAGGAATTGGATAACGCCACGTTGATTTCGCGCTGCTTGGCGGTGTGCGGCACGTAATCCAGATCACAGCCCTCATCCGGGTTATCCAGATTGATGGTGGGTGGCGCTACCTGATTCTGCAATGCAAGTAATGTAAACACCGCCTCCACACCACCGGCTGCCCCCAGCAAGTGCCCCACCATGGACTTGGTGGAACTGACCGAAAGCTTGTGGGCATGAGCACCAAAAATTGTCTTGATGGCATTGGTTTCCGCAATATCACCCGCTTGGGTGGAGGTACCGTGGGCATTGATATAACCCACAGAATCTCTGGCGATGGCTGCATCTTCCAGCGCATTCAACATGGCATCCGCTGCGCCGCGGCCATTCTCCGGCGGCGCCGTGATGTGATGAGCATCGCTGCTGGCACCAAAACCGATCAGCTCGCCATGGATCTTTGCACCCCGCTTTTTGGCGTGCTCATATTCTTCCAGTACCAATACGCCGGCACCATCGGACAACACAAAGCCATCACGATCACGATCCCAGGGGCGGCTCGCACCCTGTGGGTTATCGTTACGAGTGGAAAGGGCTCTTGCTGCGACAAAGCCCGCCATACCCAGCGGCGACGAACCGCACTCACCGCCACCGGCAATCATCACATCCACATCACCGTACTTGATCATGCGTGAGGCGTAACCAATACAGTGAGTGGCCGTGGTGCAGGCAGTGGTAATGGCCCAATTCGGCCCTTGCAGGCCAAACATAATGGACAAATTTCCGGATATCATATTGATGATGGAACCGGGCACCAAAAACGGGCTGACTTTGCGAATACCGCCCTTATCCAGTAACTCCTTGTTGCGCTCGATGGTGCCGATACCACCGATTCCCGACCCCACAGCGACACCGATTCGCTTACGGTTGGCATCCGTCACTTCCAGTCCGGAATCCCGTATCGCCTGTATACTGGCAACCAGTCCGTACTGAATAAACGGGTCAATCTTGCGGGCTTCTTTTGACGACAGGTACTCGGTCACGTCCAGATTGCGGATCTGGCCGGCAAACCGGGTTGAATAGCTGGAGACATCGTAGTTCTCGATGGGGGCAATTCCGCTCTTTCCTTCCAGCAGACCTTTCCATGTGTCTTCTACGCTGTTACCCAGGGGGGTAACAGCCCCCATTCCAGTGATCACCACTCTGCGGCTCACAATATTTCCTCCAAATACTATTCTCAGTTCTAAGTATTTCTACCGGGGACGCTAGTTTACCCCTGTTACATTATTGTTATATACCTGAAATGTCTTTCAAAAGATTTCGTAACCAGACGTAAAAAGTTTAGTTCAAAAAACACTCAGCAGTGCCGCAACTCCCACACCCCACACAAAAAAAAGCCGCTGAAAAATCAGCGGCTTTACTGCTCTGACGGCGTGCTTACAGGTTTGCCTGCACGTAATCAATCGCTTCCTGAACTTTGGTGATTTTTTCTGCTTCTTCGTCAGGAATTTCAGTTTCAAATTCTTCTTCCAGAGCCATTACCAACTCGACGGTGTCAAGAGAGTCAGCCCCCAGATCTTCGACGAAAGAAGCGTCATTAGTGACCTCTTCCAGTTTAACGCCAAGCTGTTCGGCCACGATTTTCTTGACGCGCTCTTCGATATTGCTACTCATTTGACTCTTATCTCCTGTGAATGATCCCTACAGAAATTAGGGTTTTATCGTTTATATATAATCATTGTGCCTGTAGAACCCTCCCCCACTTCGGTCAGAGCCCAGGCAGACACCATCAAACCAGTGCGGCAACTATATCACATATACATACCGCCATTAACAGGAATTGTTGCCCCTGTAATGTAACTAGATTCTTCACTGGCAAGGAAAGAAACCACTGCGGCGATCTCTTCGGGCTGCCCCAGTCGGCCAGCAGGAATCTGGCTCAGCATCGCCTCTTTATTCGCTTCCGGCAGCTCTTTGGTCATATCAGTATCGATGAATCCGGGCGCCACCGCATTGACCGTAATACCACGGGAACCGATCTCCCGCGCCAGGGAACGGGTAAAGCCCTCAAGGCCGGATTTGGCAGCGCTGTAGTTCGCCTGCCCCATGTTCCCCATCAAACCCACCACGGAACTGATGTTCACAATACGGCCCCAGCGGGCCTTGGTCATACCCCGCAGGCAAGCCTTACTCATTCTGAACACGGAAGTAAGATTCGTATCGATAACCTGATCCCATTCTTCTTCCTTCATGCGCAACATCAGGTTGTCCCGGGTTATACCGGCATTGTTAACCAGTATCTGCGGCGCACCGAACTCTTTCTGAATTTGATTCATGACCACATCGATGCTGGCGGGATCCGTCACATTGAGGCAAAAACCCCGCCCGTTACCACCGGCGGCGTTAATGTATTCAGAAATGTGCTCGGCACCGGATTCAGTGGTGGCGGTACCCAATACCACTGCACCCTGTTTGATCAACGCTTCGGCGATAGCCCTGCCTATACCACGGCTGGCGCCTGTAACCAGGGCCACTTTACCTTCTAGGGACATTTCGCGCTCCTTTTCTCATTGTTGTCGTTTTTTATTCCGTCAGTGCCGCCAAAGTGGCGTCAAAGCCGGCTTGATCCTGTAATGTGGATACGTTCATACCACGCACGATACGCTTACTCATACCACACAAAACCTTACCCGGGCCGCATTCCACCAGGGAGGTAATCCCGGCTGCAGCCATGGTGTTGACCGATGCAACCCAAAGCACCGGACTGTACAGCTGGGCGATCAACTTGTCACGGATCTTGGCAGGGTCCAGCTCAATCTCTGCATCAATATTGTTCACCACCGGAATGGACGGTGCTTGGATGTTGGTGGCCCGCAATTGCTCGGCCAGCGATTCAGCCGCAGGCCTCATCAGATCCGAATGACACGGCACACTCACCGCCAGGGGCATGGCTTTTTTGGCGCCCGCCTCTTTTGCCAGAGCAATGGCCCGATCCACCGCCTCCGCATGACCTGCAATCACCACCTGCCCGGGGGAATTAAAGTTTACTGCCTGAACCACTTGGCCCTGTTCGGCATCCGCGCACACAGAAATGGCCTTATCGTCATCCAGGCCCAGGATGGCTGCCATTTTTCCCTGCCCACCCGGACAGGCATCGCGCATCAGTTCACCGCGACGCTTGACCAGCCTGACACCCTCTTCAAGGCTGATGGCACCCGCTGAAACATAGGCACTGTATTCCCCCAGACTGTGTCCCGCCATCAACGCAGGCTGGATATCGGTAGTCGCCGACCAGGCCCGCCAGGCGGCAACGCCGGCAACAAACATAATGGGCTGGGTGATTTCGGTCTGGGCCAGGTGCTGCTCCGGACCATTTTGCGCCAGTGACCACATGTCCTGGCCAAAGGTTTCGGAGGCCTCGTCAAACGTCTGCTTAACCTCTGGGTGGGCTTGGTTGAGATCCGCCATCATACCAACGGATTGAGATCCTTGTCCGGGGAAGACAAATGCGAGTTCTTTATTCATGAAATACCTTGTGTACCTTACTTTAACTGCCAGTTTAACTGCCAGCGGCGAAGTGCAGTTTGGCGATCCCTGTACTGGCAGATTTTCCCAATCATACCCGGCATAAGCAAAGGCTGCTTGCCGGAAAAGTAACAAAATTTAGCAACGTCAGCTCAACAGATTCTCTATTTTCTGCGGTAGATTTTTATCCACATACTGCCTGGCTGACAGAATGGCCTGATTGAATTCATAGGCGTCCGCATTGCCGTGGCTTTTTACCACTACGCCCCTTAACCCCACAAACGCTGCGCCATTATAACCACTGGGATTGATGCGCTCTTCCACTTTTTTCCACAACGGTAACACCAACAGCCCAAGCAACCGGCTCCACCAGTTTTGCCTGAATTCCCTGCGCACTTCCGACATCACATACCGTGCCAGCCCCTCAATGGTTTTCAACGCCACATTTCCAACGAAACCGTCGCAGACCACCACATCGGCTTTGGCCCGGAACAAATCCGATCCTTCCACGTAGCCGATATAATTCAACCCGGTGTCCTCCCGCAGCAGATCGTTGGCTGCCCTCACCTGATCATTGCCTTTTATCTCTTCGCTGCCGATATTGAGCAAGGCAACGGATGGCTGCCGGGTGTCGTCAAGCACCTGAGCAACGGCCTGTCCCATCACCGCGAACTGATACAACTGCTCCGAATCACACCCCACATTGGCGCCCAGGTCCAACACAAAGGTGTGCTTACCGTCTTCCCGCGGCAATGCGGAAATAATGGCGGGCCGATCAATGGATTCGGTGGTTTTCAGAATATGGCGGCTTAACACCATCAGTGCTCCGGTATTGCCGGCACTGACACAACCGTCGGCATCACCATCACGGACAGCTTGCAACATGAGCGCCATGGAGGATTGTTTTTTGGTGCGCAAGGCGATGGCAGGGGATTCTGACATGCCGATATCCTGCTCCGTGTGGCGTACCACCAAACGATCGACATTGCGAGGCCCCAACAGGGATTGAATCGTATTTTTATTGCCAAACAACAAAACCCGCAAATCCTGCTGCTCAGAAAGAGCACGCAGAACTGCGGGTACTGTCACATCGGGACCGAAGTCCCCGCCCATTGCGTCAACCGCAAGGGTAACCATGCAGACGGCTTGGCTTACTTACTCGTCGTCTTTACTGGCGATAACCTGACGACCACGATAAAAACCGTCTGGTGTTACGTGGTGACGACGGTGAGTTTCACCGGTGGTTACGTCTTCAGACAGAGTTTGGCCGGGCAGGCTGTCATGAGAACGGCGCATGCCACGCTTGGATCGGGTTTTACGGTTCTGTTGAACTGCCATTGTATGCTCCTGACTAACGTTACAACTATTACTTATCGGATTTTTTCAAACTGTCCTTTAGCTGTTCCAGCACAGCAAAAGGGTTGGGCTTTTCATCTGCCACCGCAGCCTCGGCTTCTTCCTTGCCTGCGTACGGATACGGTTCACAGGTATCATGGTAAGCAACGATGGGCAGCGCCAAAATCAGTTCCTGCTCGAGCAGCTCCGCCAGAGGAACTTCCTCTTCCTCGAGCATGAACGGCTCAAGGCTTTCCGGCAGTTGGGCGATCTGGGCTTCGTCCTGGACAAAACCAAGAGCAATACTCACATCCACTTTCACTGCCACCGGTTCCAGGCAACGCTGGCACACCAACTTCACTTCTGCATTGGCCGTACCGTGTATTTCCGGCCGGGACTGCTCCATTCTGAGTTGCAGATCGGCTTCGACCCGCCCTTCTTCTGAAACACAATCGGCTGCCAGAGTGGTCAGCTGCTGCAACGGCATAAACCCGCTGAGCTTGCCTTCCTGGCGGGCAAGTTTGACCGGTTTAATCGTTAATGGCAGTGGGTGCTCAAACATAAGCGCGCAATTCTAGGGTCAAGGCCGTACTCTGTCAAAGGCTTTAACAGGCTTTTTTTCAACTGGATCAGGCATTTTGGCTATGAGATCATGACCGCCGCCCGGGCACACAAGGCAAGCCCGCCTAAGTCTCTTAGCTTAACCGAGCGCCCGCCGCTAACCATTTGATCTTCTGACCGCTTTTCGGAGAAAACAGTGAAACAGATCGTGCTGGGTTCCAGCTCCCCTTTTCGCAAAGAATTATTGCGCAAACTGATACCGGAATTCGAGACCTGCTCACCCGATATTGACGAAACCCCCCATGCGGGAGAAACACCCAAAGACTTGGTCGGCCGCCTGGCCATTGCCAAGGCAAAAGCGGTTGCAGCGCACTTTCCCAGTGCGCTGATCATTGCCAGCGATCAGGTATCAGTGCTGAATGACAAGATCAACGGCAAACCCGGTAATCAACAACAGGCCTTTCTGCAACTGAAGGCCAGCAGTGGAAACACGGTCACGTTTTTTACCAGCCTCTGCCTCTATGATGCCAGTACTCACCGAAGTGAATTAGTGGTTGAGCCCTTTCATGTTCACTTCCGCCATCTGAAGGACGATGAAATTAACCGCTATCTGGACAAAGAGGCGCCATTTAACTGCGCTGGTAGCTTTAAATCAGAAGGTCTGGGAATTAGCTTATTCCGCAAACTGGAAGGAGATGATCCTAACGCATTGATTGGCTTACCCCTAATAAAATTAGCTGATTTGCTTAGAAATCAGGGTATACAAATTCCGTAATTTTTTTTGCCAATTTCTGAACAAATTTCAGCGGGCGTCTACACTTATATTGTTAGGTGCTACGGCGTGTGCGAGCTGTATGTCGCGCACCCTGTGATAGAGGCGAAAAACTGATGGCCGATGATATTCAGATCAACAAACCAAGACGCAGAAACACGAAAGAAAAGATTATCGACGAAGCAGAAGCGTTGGCTGCGTTACATGGTATCGAACATTTGAAGCTGCAGGATGTTGCCGACAAAATCGGTATCAAACTGCCTTCTGTGTACGCACACTTCAGCGGGCGAGAAGACATACTGGCGGCAATGGGCAGCCGCATCAGCAAAGGCATGACTTTGCTTTATGTTGCCAAACCAGGTGAATCTCCCATTGAAACACTGAAGAAAGGCGCCCAGGACATGTTGGCATTTCTTGGTGACCACCCTGCTTACTTTCGCCTGATTCTTCGCGATCAATCGGTACCGCTGGGTTATGACCCGCTGAATCATCGCGCCGCAGTCAATCAGAACTTCGGACTGCCTTCAGAAATCAACGATATGCACACCCGGGTGCAGAACCTGATCGACCGCCATTGCGGAGAAGGCAACAAGCTCAGCGCTGCAGATTTTATTGCCTGCGTACACGGCTTCATGTTGATGCGATTAAGTTGGCTGCCAACGCGCAACGATGAAAACGGCGTTGTGTTTGTGGAATACCACACCATGCAAAGCACGGTGGATACCATAATCAATCGGTTGCTGAACGTGAGCTGAGATTTATTGCAACCAACAATCATGAGCAAGCAAAGGGCGCCGACAGGGCGCCCTTTTGCTGGCGGGTTATTTCAACGAGATGGTACCGATGCCCAGAGTGGCCATTAACCGGTCCGCCATCGATACGCCCAGGCGGCTGGTAAACGCCTGCAACGGGCTGACACGGGGGGTATAATCGACGATTTCTTCCTGCCCGATAATTTCCCGTGCCACCTGGCCCGGACTGGCAAGGCCATCCACCAGCCCCAACTCCAATGCCTGGCGCCCGGACCAGAACAATCCGGAAAACACAATATCATCATCCTTGATCCGATCACCACGACCTTCTTTCACCGCATCAATGAACTGCTGATGCACATCAGACAGAATGCTGGAGAAAAATTCCTTCTGCTTGGGGTCCTCCGGCTGGAACGGATCCAGCATGGCTTTATTGGTGCCGGAGGTATATACCCGGCGCTCAACACCCAGCTTCTCCATTACACCGACAAAACCAAAACCGTCACTGACGACGCCAATGGAGCCCACCAGGCTGGCGGGGTCGGCGTAGATCTCATCGGCTGAGGCTGAGATGTAGTAAGCTCCGGACGCACCGATATCCGTGATGACCGCATACACCTTCTTTTCCGGGTGCAATTGTTTCAAACGCTGTACTTCCCGATACACCAGACCGGACTGCACCGGGCTGCCGCCGGGACTGTTGACACGCAGAATCACCCCTTTGGAATGCTCTGCCTCAAACGCGTCACGCAGGCCGGATACCAGGCGGTCGGCGCTGGCTTCAGAATCGTCCATGATCATACCCTTGAGATCCACCAGGCCTACGTGGGGCTCGCTGGCGGTAACAGTGCCGGAATCCCACATACCGGGATTGAAGATCATCAGCATGACAAACAAATACACAAAGGTCAGGGATTTGAAAAAGATGCCCCAGCGCCGTGCCTTGCGATGCTCATCCTGGGACGACATCACCATTTTTTCAATTAGCTTCCACTCTTTACTGGAACGGGGCCGGTTAAAGCGACCCCGGTCATTGCGCTGATAATTACTGTTACTGTTCTGATTTTCAGTCATGTATTCTCTTTCCTTACACTGCCTGGTGTAGCCAGCGGGATAACTGATCCACACTGTCCACGCATATTTTCGGGTTATGGCGTTGGAGCCGATTTATATCATGGGCACCCCAGGTAACGCCAACCGCATCCACACCGGCGCGACTGGCCATCTCCAGATCAAATTCCGTATCCCCCACCATGACCGCGTCACGGGGCGCCAGTTCATGCATCTCCAGAATCTCCAGCAACATATCGGGCTCCGGCTTGGAACGGGTTTCGTCGGCACAGCGTGAACTGTGAAACAGCTCCCCCACACCGTGGGCATTGAACACCCGTGACAAGCCCTTGCGGCTCTTACCGGTGGCGACACTGAGCAACGTACCACGGTCACTCAGGCTGCTGAGCATCTGTGGAATACCGTCATAAAATGGACTGGGATTGGCCTCTGCCTCAATATAATGATGGGAATAACGCTGGCGCATGGCTTGAATCTGTTCCACTCCCAGGGCCGGGTGCAAGCGCTGAATCGCCAGATCCAGCGCCAGCCCCACTATCTCATGCACCTGCAGTTCAGTAGCGGGTTCGATCGCAAGATCCCGGGCCGCCGCCTGCATGCAGGCGGCGATACGGGACAGCGAGTTCATCAGTGTGCCATCCCAATCAAATACAATCAGTTTATATTCAGACATGCCATTACAACCTGCTCAGAAAGGTGCTCAGTTCCGGCGGCAAAGGAGCTTCAAACAAACGGGAATTGCCGTCCAGATCCTGCAATTCTAGACTGGCGGCATGCAAAAACAGCCGTTTGAGCCCCCTCTCTTCGAAATAGACCGCCTGCTCACGATGCAGATACTTGTCATCCCCGGCAATGGGGTGACCGGCATGCTGGGCGTGCACCCGGATTTGATGGGTGCGGCCGGTGATCGGCCGGGCTTCGACCAGTGTGGCCTGTTCGTACAGTTCCAGCTGACGAAACAGGGTCAGGGACGGCTTGCCATCGGCCGAAACCCGGACCACCCTCTCTCCTGACGCCAAATGAAACTTGCGCAACGGTGCCTCGATTCGATGCTCCAGCCCGTTCCAGCGCCCCCAGAGCAGGGCCAGATAGGTTTTCTGCATTGCGCCGAGCCGCAGATCCTCATGCAGTTTTTTCAGGACACTTCGCTTTTTCGCCACCATTAAACAGCCGGAGGTATCCCGGTCCAGCCGGTGCACCAGTTCCAGAAAACGCTGCCCCGGCCGTATCTGCCGCAGTGCCTCAATCACACCCAGGCTGACCCCGCTGCCGCCATGCACGGCCAGGCCGCTGGGCTTGTTGAGCACGATTAATCCATCGTCTTCATACAAAATGGCGCTTTCAAGCTGGCTTTTCAAGCTATCTCCCACAAAAGGCGTACTAGCGGACACCTCTTTGGTTCGCGCCGGCGGTACCCGCACCAGATCCCCTTGCTGCAGCTTGTAATCAGGCTTGGTGCGCCCCTTGTTCACACGCACCTCTCCCTTGCGAATCATGCGATAAATCGCTGATTTTGGTACACCTTTCAGGCGGGTCATCAGGAAATTATCGAGCCTTTGACCAAATTGGTCTTCGGTAACCGTGACCATGGCTACCGAGGGGCGCTTATCATTACTGCTCATGAAGAATCAAGGACTTAAAGCTATCTGTTTGATGAGGTTAACAATTCCTGCTATATTGCGGTGAGCCTACGAAAGCGGCAGGCAAGGCATTATCAGGGGTTTCCCTGAACCGCCCTGCCAGTCAAAGCCAGGAATCCAAGGGCTGCATATTCTACCCAGAATTGCGGCGATCACCTAATTATCCTGCTATATCCGCTGCCAGAGGCCCAACAGCCGCAACACTTCTGCTCAACGTACGCTGCATGACTGACGTACGACAAGCGCGAACTGAACTTGCGGCACGTTAACATTATCCGACGTGGATGTTTCAGTACTGTCAGCGCTCAGGCCTGAATACTGACCCCACCAAACGATAATCGCTGTAGAGTCGGGCGACGCCCCATACGGCAACACTGTGCGGCGGAACCACTAACTTGTGCCGATACGTGCCAGACCAACGTTCCAAAACGCACAGTGAGCAAAAAATCAGCAATGCAAACCGGTGCGCCAAGCGGGCCGGCAAGCAAGCGCAAATGAAAGAAAGAAAATAGGTACGTTGCATCCGTTTGACCAAAAGTCAGTATGGAGCACGTGAATGTTAAACACGCGTTTAACAGTGATTATAAAGACTAGATTATTTATCGCGGCCTGATTTGAAACGCTCCATCAGTCCATCGCACAGACGATTTCACACAGTGCGATCAAAAATCGAGCATCATGGCCAGATAAAGGGCGACCCGCTAACAGAGCGCAAACCGCCCCGGTGAAAAGTGAATTAACCGGTCTTGAATGCAACAGTAGTTCAAGCCGGACAGTGTGTGCTACGACGCATTAAGTCAGACTCCGCGTTGTCACAGTTGCCTGCCATTATGATGGGTCAGGCCGCTGATCTGCAGCGAGGTTGCTCAGATCGGTTGATACCTCACTTCCCGCCCGTAATCCGTGTTTTATACCGCTGTTGTACGCATTTATTGCTGGATACACACCTGCATGAAAAGAATGTTGATTAACGCAACACACTCAGAAGAGTTGCGTGTTGCCTTGGTCGATGGACAGCGTTTATACGATCTGGATATCGAACACCGTACCCGCGAACAAAAAAAATCCAATATTTATAAAGGTCGCATCACCCGTATTGAACCCAGCCTGGAAGCCGCATTTGTGGATTTCGGCTCGGAACGTCACGGCTTCCTGCCGTTGAAAGAAATCTCCCGTGAATACTTTGTTAAAAACCCCAAAGACATTCAGGGCCGATTCACCATCAAGGATGTGATCAAGGAAGGCCAGGAAGTCATCCTGCAAGTGGGCAAAGAAGAACGTGGCAACAAGGGTGCCGCCCTTTCCACGTTTATCAGCCTGGCGGGCCGTTACCTGGTATTGATGCCAAATAACCCCCGTGCCGGTGGCATTTCCCGGCGTATCGATGGCGATGATCGTGCCGCGCTGCGGGAAGTGATGAATGCCCTGAATATTCCTCAGGACATGGGTGTCATCATTCGCACGGCCGGTATTGGCCGCAGCGTGGAAGAACTGCAGTGGGATCTGGATTACCTGCTGACCCTGTGGAGTTCGATCACTGAAGCCTCCGACAAGCGCCCGGCCCCGTTCCTGATCTATCAAGAGAGCAATGTGATCATACGGGCGGTGCGGGATTACCTGCGCCAGGATATCGGTGAAGTTCTGATCGACACAGCAGAGGTTCATCAGGAGGCGCTGACGTTCGTGCGTCAGGTAATGCCGCAATACGAAAGTAAGATCAAGCTCTATACCGATAACATTCCCCTGTTCAATCGCTACCAGATTGAATCCCAGATTGAAACGGCATTTGAGCGCGAAGTGAAGCTGCCATCCGGTGGTTCCATTGTTATTGATCCAACGGAAGCACTGGTGTCCATCGACATCAACTCCTCCAAAGCCACCAAGGGTGCTGACATCGAAGAAACCGCACTGATGACGAACCTGGAGGCCGCAGATGAGATCGCGCGCCAGTTGCGGTTGCGGGATATCGGTGGTCTGATCGTTGTGGACTTCATCGACATGAATGCCAACCGCAATCAGCGCGAAGTCGAAAATCGCATGCGCGACGCGCTGGAGCTGGATCGGGCCCGGGTGCAAGTGGGAAGAATTTCTCGCTTTGGTCTGATGGAATTGTCCCGTCAGCGTCTGCGCCCCTCTCTGGGCGAAACCAGCGGGCATATCTGCCCTCGCTGCAGTGGCGTAGGCTTTATCCGTGACCTGCATTCCCTGTCGCTGAACATCATGCGCCTGATCGAAGAAGAGGCGCTGAAGGAAAACAGCAGCGAAATCCATGCCAAGGTACCGGTCAACGTTGCCACATACCTGCTGAACGAAAAGCGTGACAATATTGTCGAAATTGAAGGCCGCAACAAGGTTCGGGTTCTGGTTTTGCCCAGCCCCAACCTGGAAACGCCCCACTTTGAAGTGTCTCGTTTCCGCAACGACCAGGTGGAAGGCGAAGGCACCACCAGCTACGATCTGATTGATGCCGCCGATGAAGTGGAAGAAACCCTGCTGGCACCGGGCGAAAGCCCCATTCATCGCCAGGAGCAGGCTGCGGTTCAGATGATTCAGCCCAACACCCCTGCGCCGACACCTATCGTCAAGAAGGATCCGAGCTTTTTCTCACGCTTGTTTGCCTGGTTCATCCAGTTGTTCAGCAGTAATGAAGAACAGGAAACCACCCAGCAACAACCCAAGCGCGGCCAAGCCAATAATCGCAACCAGCGCGGCAATCGCGACCAGCGTGGCGGTAATCGTAACCCGCGCGGTGGTAATCGCAACCGCCGGGACGAAAAGCAGGGCAAGGATGACACCCGGGAGCCACGCAACAAGCGTAAGGACCAGACAGATAAGGAAGCCGGCAAGGATTCCGGTAAAGAGTCCGGCAAGGATAACCAGAACCGGGAACCGAAACAGGGTCGCGGCGGCCGTGGTCGTAACCAGAAGAAAGACCAACCGGATAATCGCGACCAAAAGCCGGAAAACAAGCAAAAATCGGACGACAAAAGCGGTGACAATCAGGATTCTGGCAATGCCCGCCGTGGCCGCCGCCGCAATCCCAGTGATAACCGCCGTCGTCGTCAGAGTAAAGCGCAGTCTACCGACCGGGATAAGAATCCAGCGCCCGAACAAGGTAATGGTAACCAACCGGCACCTGCTGCGGGGGAAACCAAACCTGCTCCGGCGGAAAAAGGTTCAACCAAACCGCAGGAGGTTGCCAAAGACAAGCGTGACGGTACTGACCAGGGCCAGGAAAAGACGGCTTCTGCTTCCCAGCCGGCAAAACCAGCGCCAGCGGAAAATCAGGTCAAGCCCGCTGCTGAGGCTGCTGAGAAAGGCACCGATGACAAAAGCGCTGTGGATAAAGGCGCCGCTGAGAAAGGCGCTGCTGAGAAGGCTGCTGCCCATAAAGGTACTGCTGATAAAAACACGGTTGAAAAACCCAACCGAACTGAACCGGCAGCGCCAACATCCGAAGCAGCCAAACCCCAGGCCCCGAAGCCTACTGTAGCGGAGGCCAAACCGGCTGCCAGCAACAACCGTCCGGAGCCGAACAAGGCTCCCGCGGAACCAGCCCAAGGCAAATCGCCGGCACCGGCCGCACCTGCAGCCAAGGCGGAGCCGCCCAAACCGGCGGCCAAACCCGAGCCACAGGCTGCTCCTAATGCACCGGAGAAGCAACAGGCTAAGGTGGTACCAGCGCCCGAGCCCAAAGCAGCGGAAACCAAGCCCGCAGCGGCCAATCCCGTTGCCAGCAAACCCGCCACTGAAAAGCCTGCACCCAAGGCAGATCAGCCGGCAGAGCAACCCGGCCAACGGGCGTCCAATGACCCCAGGGAAATCCGCCGCCGCCAGGAAGCAGCTAAAGCGGCAAAGGCCGCAGAAGCAGCAAAGAAAGAAGGTTAGAGTTGAGCATTAGATAGATTTGAGCATTAGATAGTGCCGCTCTTAGGAAAAGGATCTGCCCCGTCATCGGGGCAGGCCCTTTTTTTAGTTATACAACACTGGGCTCAATTTCCAGCTCGATACCCCATCGCTGCAGCACTGCCTGCTGTATGTTTCCGGCCAGTTCTAACAGGTCGTGACTGCTGCTGCCTTCATTAATCAGCACCAGAGCCTGGCGATCGTGCACACGAGCGCATCCCTGGCGGCGCCCTTTCCAGCCCAATTGGTCGATCAACCAACCCGCGGCCAGTTTCAACGTACCATCCGCCTGGGGATAGGCCACCACACCGGGCGCATCCGCTTTGATACGCTCAAAATCAGCCGCACCGACCAACGGATTCTTGAAAAAGCTGCCGACATTGGGTGCCGTTGCCGGATCAGGTAACTTTGCAGAACGTATTCTGATGATAATCTGACGCACATCCAACGGAGTCAGTTGCGCGATGTCATAACCCCACTGCTCGGCACAGCGACGAATCTCTCCATAATCCAGATGCAGCGATGGCTGCCTGGATAATCGCAACTGCACGTGGGTAATAATGTGGCGGCCTTGTTCACTGCGTTTGAACACGCTGTCGCGATAACCGAACCGGCATTGCCGGGCACTGAATGTGCGGGGCAGCAAATCCTCCAGATACAGGGTTTCCACACATTCCACAACATCCTTAAGCTCAACCCCGTAGGCTCCAATATTCTGAATCGGTGCCGCCCCTACCGAGCCCGGAATCCAGCTTAGGTTTTCCAGGCCAAACCATCCCCGCGCCACACAGGTCTCGACCAAATGATCCCAGATCTCGCCCGCACCCACCCGTATCAACACCTGATCCGCTGTTTGCTCAAGCATTTCAATCCCTGGAATCCGGTTGAGAATAACCAGGCCAGGAAAATCGCCGGTCAGCACCAGGTTACTGCCGCCGCCCAGGATCAATAAGGGATCGGTGTTTTGCGCCAGTACCTGTTGCAACTCAAGCACCGACTGCACCTTGCAGAAATGGGCCGCGCGGGCCGCCACCGCCAGGGTATTAAAAGGGCGTAAGGAATAATCCTGTGCGATGGTTATTGACACGATCAGGGCTCATCCCGGAGGCGCTGCAGCAACCCCTCACAGGCGTCTTCCACCAGGTCAAGCACATGATCGAAACCTTCATCGCCACCGTAATAAGGGTCCGGCACTTCCCGTTCGTCGGACGATCCGTACTTGAGAAATAACTGGATTTTGCTGTGGAACCGCGTTGGGCTGCGCCGTTTCAACTCGGCATAGTTAGCACGATCCATGGCCAGGATAAGATCATACTCTTGGAAGTCGGCATCACTTACCTGGCGTCCGCGCAAATCGGCCATGGCATAACCCCGCTTTTGCGCGGCCTGGGTCGCCCGGCGATCGGGCGCCTCGCCCACATGATAGCCTGCGGTACCACAGGAATCGTGCAGCACTTGGCCCTGCAACCCCATTGCTTGCACTTTGACCCGAAACACCGCCTCCGCAGTGGGCGAGCGGCAGATATTACCCAGACAGACAAACAGTACTTTCTTCACTATGGTACCTTCATCAGGTTTTGAAGTGCGCCCTCACCCGGTCCAGATCCGCCTGGGTATCCACGCCAGCCGGCGGTGTGACAGCAGCCTGCTCCACATGAATTTTTACGCCATGCCACATGGCACGAAGCTGTTCCAGGCATTCGGTTTTCTCCAGCGCGCAGGAACCCCAGCGCACAAAATCGTGCAACAAACTGACGCGATAACCATAGATACCAATATGGCGTTGTACCAACATGTGCGGGGGCAGTGCGCCATTATTATCCGCCACGTTATAGGTTTCGCGGCTGAAAGGAATCGGCGCCCGGCTGAAATACAGGGCATAGCCAGCGGCATCCGCCACCACTTTCACAGCGTTGGGATCGAACACTGTGGTGATGTCATCCAGCGGTTCACTCAGAGTCGATATGCCCGCCGTTGACTGTGCCAGATTCCGTGCCACCTGGTCGATCACCTGCGGAGGAATCAGAGGCTCATCCCCCTGTACATTCACAACAATGGCCTCATCGGGTAACGATAAGGCGGTCACTACTTCCTGTAAGCGATCCGTGCCTGATTCATGATCTTCCCGGGTCATGACCACCCTGGCGCCAAAGCCCCTGGCGGCTTCCTCAATGCGGCTATCATCGGTGGCAATGATCACCTCTGCGGCACCACTGCGGCTCGCCTGCTCATACACTCGTTGAATCATCGGTTTGCCGGCAATATCCAGCAACGGTTTGCCCGGCAGCCGGGTGGAGGCATAGCGGGCGGGAATAATGACGCGATACTCTGTCATGGATTTCTCAATACAAATGGCGATGGTGACGGTCAAAATCGTCGAGTCGGGCTATTATAACATCGATCAATCCCGGCTGAACCCGGGCATTCATCGGTAGGTAAGCCCCTTTTAATTGCGCGAATTTACGCAATTTGACCGCATCTTTTTCCGTGGTCAGCACCCAGCCGCTTTCAAATGCCTCCACATCCAGTTCAGTGTAATCATGATGGTCCGGGAAAGGATGGGGCTGGTGTGGAATCTGCAGTTGATCCAGCGTCTGAAAGAAACGCTGGGGATGACCGATTCCTGCCAGGGCATGCACCGGCAGATGGCATTCATCGCCGCGCCAGGGTTGGGCATCATCCCCGGCGCGAGTGTGCAATGGCCGCCAGGCACCAGGCTGCAACGTCATGTCGAAGCACTTATCCGCCGGTATCTGTAAGTTCTGTCCAAGAGTATGATCGAGGCCCCCGTTTACGACGATGGCATCGACAGTTTGCAGACGCGCCACAGGCTCCCGTAACGGCCCCATGGGCATCAGCTTGCCGTTACCGAAACCCCGGCTGCCATCAACAATCGCCAACTCCACGGTTCTGGCCAGGGGATAATGTTGCAGACCATCATCGCTGATGATGACGTTCACATCGCATTCTCGTAGCAGATAGCGCACCGCACTTGAACGATCCGGGTCCACCACTACGGGCACGCCGGTACGCAGGTGAATCATCAGCGGTTCGTCTCCGGTTACTGAGGCTTCATCCGTCTCCGACACCAGATAAGGATAGGAAGGCGCTTTTCCGCCATAACCACGGCTGACCAGTCCCGGTCGCAGCCCTCGCCGCTTCAACTCTTCCAGCAGCCAGATGCTCACCGGCGTTTTACCGGTACCACCCACACTGATATTGCCAACCACGATGACCGGCACTGCAGGATGAAAGGCCGCTTTTTTACCACCAAGATACTGTCGGCGCCGGTGCTGAACCAGGCACCCGAACACGCAAGCCAGTGGCCAGAACAACCAGGCTAAAGCATTGGGTTGATACCAGATGGAATTGAAGAAACGGTGCAACACTGTCATGGCAACCGGAGCGGTTATTGCTCCGGTTGCTGCGCGGTTAGCCTGAGTTTGGTAAAACCCAGTTCGCCCGACACATCCATGGCCGTCATCACCGCCTGATGGGTGGCATTGGCATCCGCGGTAATTATCAGGGGAATATCAAAATCGCCATCGGCTTCTGCCTTCAACGCCTTGATCAACGTCTCTCTGTTGCGATTCACCAGCCGCTGCTGATTGACCGCATATTCACCATCCTGACTGACTTCAATCTCAATATACTGAGGGGTCTCTGCGCTGGATTCACCCACCGCTTCAGGCAGTTCCACCGTCAATTCCCGCTCCCGGGTAAACGTGGTGGACACCATGAAAAAAATCAGTAGCAAAAAAACAATATCAATCAAAGGGGTGAGATTGACATTTACCTCTTCTACCGGCTGACGTTGAAACTTCACTTTTTGTCACCTTCCGCGGTTTCTGCCTCACGATCACCATGGATCACGTCCACCAGTTTGACGGCATCCTGTTCCATCAACACGGCGATCTCATCAATACGGCGACTGAAGAAACGATGAAAGAACAACGCGGGAATCGCCACCACCAGGCCCGCTGCTGTGGTATAGAGGGCTTCTGAAATCCCCCCGGCCAGAATGGCGGCATTACCGGCACCTTCCAGCACGATGGCGTTAAACACCTTGATCATGCCGATGACGGTGCCCAGCAAACCCAGCAAAGGCGCCACGGCCGCAATGGAACCCAACAAATTCAGAAAACGCCCCATCTCATGAATCTCATGGGTGGCCGTATCGACTATGGCTTCTTTCATGATATCGCGGCCATGCTTGGCATTGATAAGCCCGGTAGCCAACACCCGCCCCAGGGGTGAGGAATCCCTCAGCTCCTTGACTTTCTTGCCATCCATTTTACCGTTCTTGACCCATCCCCAAACCTGCGCGATCAGGTTACGGGGGCTGATTTTATTCACTCGCAGGGCCCACAGCCGCTCAACAATAATGGCCAACGCCAGAATAGAGCACAAAATAATGGGGTACATCACTACCCCACCGGACAAAATCACATCTAGCACTCGCACGCGCTGTAATCTCCTATTTTATAACTGTTTTTTACTCTAGCACACTGTACCAGTTTTTCGCAGCGCGGGCGCTGCCTGGATCTCATTTTGATCCAATTATGGACATCCATGAAGCGCATTATACGGCTCAAGGGAGGGGCTCATGGTAATAGCCATGAGCCTTAACAACATGAACCGGAATGCCTGATGCCTCCACTGCTTCCTGGTCATTAGCGGACAAGGCTTTCATGGTGATGAGTCGGGCATCCGGGGTCAGCAAAGTCAGTAAACCGGGCAAGGTGGATCGCCCTCTTCCCGGCATCAGCAGCAACATATCAAATTGTTCACCGGCCAGTTGCTCCTGTATCGCCAACTGGGCTCGCACCCCTTGCACGGGCCAATACAACCACCGCTTGTGATTAAATTCAAACCCTACCGCGCACTGAGCGGGATAACTCTCTGCCGAGTAACGCTGAATCTCTGTGTCGCCGATTCGCCAGTGCGCCTTTTCACAGGGGTTGTGATAGGTAGCCGTGGACAAATGACGCGAACCAATCCCATCAACCCTGAGGGTGAACTCGGTGATCACCGGCCCTGGGGCTAACCACAGGGCCGCACTGTTGTGATAGCCCAAACCACCCTGCACCCATCCGATACCCCAGTGTTGCAACAGCGAGGATTGCCAGCGCGCCACCGGCTGCGGCCAATGGGAGTCCGATATGGACCACACTCGTTCTTCATCATGAACCAGCAAACGCGCCACTCCCGACCCCATCACATAGAGCCCGGTACCCTGGACCTGGGGCAACAGCAGCGGCAACATCAACAACCACCCCCAGATCCGGCCGGGCAGACCGGCACTCACCAGCCACAACACCCCCAGCAAAGCCAGTAACAAACTGCCAAAGCCACGCTGCCCCACAGACCAAACGCTATAATGCCCCGATGCCATCATCTCCAGCAGCCAAAGCAAACCATCCGTTATCACTGCCACCGCCTGCAACAGAAACTGAACCTGATCCGGGCACACCGTCCACAGGGAAGCCCAGATCAGTGTCAGCGGTACCACCACAAAGCCGATGACCGGAATGGCAATGATATTGGTGCCCGCAGACACCAGGGAAACCGAGTGTACCGACCAGAGTAAAACCGGCGCCAACCCCACAAACAAACCTAATTGCACTGTTGTCCACTGCCGGGCGATGGACGGCTTGTCAACGCTCCCGCCAATCAGCCACAGGATTAAATAAACCGCCACAAAGGAAAGCCAGAATCCCAGACTCAGGCAGGCCACGGGATCCCAAACCAGTACCAGGCAAAATGCCAGCGCCAGACCAAACCAGAGTTGCCGGGCTTTGCCGGTCAGCTTCAACAGCACAAACACACTGAGCATGATCAGCGCCCGCTGGGTGGGCAGCGCAAACCCGGCAAGTGCGGTGTAGTACAAAGCAGCGGCCCAGGCGAGAATCAAAGCTCCGTGGCTGGCCGGGTAACGGGCCGTTAACCAGCGCCAGCGGCGAAACAGGGGCAAAGTCACCAGAGTGACAAAAGCTGCCACCAACCCAACGTGAAGACCGGATATGGCCACCAGATGAGTGGTACCGGTGCGATTGAAAACATACCAGTGCCGATCTTCCATCAACGCCCTGTCGCCGGTCACCAGCGCCAACAGCACCGGATAGGGGGACAACCCTGATGACCCGCCCGCCCCTTGCTGTGGCGACCGCATCGCCAGGTAACGATTGAGATCGGCCCGCAAGCGATCAACGGAAACCAGCGGCTCGCTCAACACAGCCACCGGGCTGGATTTGGCCAGTTTGACCCGAGCCACCACATGGTTCGTCCGCAACCAGCGCGCCACATTAAATTGCGCCGGACTGGCGTCCTGGCGTGATGACCTGGCCTGGACCTGGATGCGTACTGTTTGCCCTGGTTGCAGCTCCACCTTGGGGTTGGAAACCGTCAACTCAACCACCACGGGCCACAGCAGGGTGAGGAAATTCTGGAATACATCACAACGGTCGGCGCGGGTGCCGACGCACTCACTCTCCAACCAATAGCGACGACTGTACTTGCCCCATTTTGGAACACCCGACACGGTCCCGGTCAGGTAATAGGTGGTACCCGGTTGCAGCCCCCAGGGGGTTAGTCTCTGCTCGACAAAGGTGCCTAGCCCGACGCCCGCCAGGGATGCCGCCAGCAGCACCGAAATCTGCCGCAGCGCCCGCAAGGCCGGGTATCCATAGCGCAGGCATACAACGGCGGCCGCCAGCGACAATAGCAATACAATCAACGCATAAGCGCCGAAGCCCGGCGGATACACCGGCAATATCAGTACCGCAATAAGAATTCCAACAGGGAGCCCCAACACCATTGACCACATCTAGTGTTATGCCTCCATTGGCGGCATAATAGGCGCGCTTTGGCAGGAATCAGGTAACCATCGGCCTTGAAAAATATATTCAAAAAATACATTCCAGCGCCCCACACCATTATCGAGAACCGTTGGATTTCGAAACTCGGCCCGAGAATCAAAGACCCCAATCTGTGGCATCTCAACCGACGCTCGGTCTCGGCGGGTATTTTCGCAGGCGTACTGTGCGCCTTTATTCCCCTGCCCATCCAAATTTTCGTCGCAATATTCTTGTGCTTTTTTATTCACGGTAACCTGCCTATCTCCGTGGCATCAACCTGGGTCAGCAACCCGTTTACCTATATTCCCTTATATTACTTTTGCTATGAAGTGGGAGCCTGGATCGTGGGGGTACCCGTGGATACACAAGGCAATCCCATTGGTGTTGACTTCAATATAATTCTGACGGATTTCGATGGCTTTCTGAAACAGATCGCGGAATTGGGATGGAAAGCCATCGGCCCACTGATGATTGGCTGCGCCCTGGTGGGCCTGGTCAGCGCAACCCTCAGCTTTGTTGCGATCCGATTGTTATGGCGCATGCATATCTACCGCTCATGGCATCATCGCCGGGAACGCCGCCTCAAGAAACATCACTGAAGCGGCAGTTGCAGCGCCATCAAAGAGCAGCCAGACCGGCTCTATCGGCCTCCGCCAGGTGCCCGTCTTCCATCTTAACCACTCTGTCCACCTGACTCGCCAACCCCAGATCATGGGTAACGATTAAAAACGATGTCTGCAGACTGCGATTCAAATCGTGCATTAACGCCTGGATTTCGCGGGCCGTATGCACATCCAGATTGCCCGTGGGTTCATCGGCCATCACACAGGAAGGTTCCGTCACCAGCGCCCGGGCGATTGCCACACGCTGCCGTTCACCCCCTGACAATTCAGCCGGCTTATGCTGCATACGATGACCCAACCCCACTTTCTCCAGCATGGCGCAGGCCCGTTGTTTCACTTCACCAAGGGAGCACTGCCGCAACAGCAACGGCATCGAAACGTTTTCCAACGCGCTGAACTCAGGCAACAAATGATGGAACTGGTAGACAAAGCCAATATGGTGGTTGCGCACCACGCCCCGCTGCTTGTCACTGAGGGAACTGAAATCCTTGCCATCAATCAACACCTGCCCCTGCGATGGCACATCAAGCCCACTGAGCAGGTGCAGCAACGTGGTTTTGCCTGAGCCGGAATTACCAATAATGGCCGCAAATTCACCTTTTTTAAGGGCGAATTCAACCTGCTTCAATACCTGAACCCGGCTTGGCCCTTCATCGAAGCTTTTACCAAGTTCACGGCATTCCAGAATTACATCACTCATAGCGCAACGCCTCTGCCGGTTGTACTTTCGATGCTTTGCGGGCCGGGTACAGGGTGGCCGCGAAGCTCATCAAAAAGCCCATGCCGCTGACGAAGATGACGTTCTCCCAGCGCAATTCCGAAGGCAGGTAATTGACAAAATACTGCTCGAACAACTTGGTATTCAAAACCTGCTCAAGCCAGAGGGCAAAATCGCTGATATTGAGGGCCACGGTGACACCCAGCGCGGTACCTGCCAAGGTGCCTATGACCCCGATAAAACTGCCCTGCACCATGAATATACCCATGATCGTACCGGGAGAAGCCCCCAGCGTGCGTAAAATGGCGATATCGGATTTTTTGTCAGTGACCACCATCACCAGGCTGGACACAATGTTGAATGCTGCCACCGCCACAATGAGCAGCAGCAACAGTGCCATCATGGTTTTTTCCATTTTGATGGCCTGGAACAGGGTTCCATGGGTTCGGGTCCAGTCTGTGGCGTAGAATTGTCCTTCCTGCTTTGTGGCCAGATCCCAGGAAATCCGGCCGGCACTGAACAGATCTTTCACCTTGAGACGCACACCTTCCACTTTGCCCTTCATTCGGGCCAGGCGTGCCGCATCCTCAAGGTTGATGAAGCCCACCATACCATCCAGCTCGGCCCCCACCTGAAAGGTACCGGCAACGGTAAAACGCTTGAAACGGGGAATGATACCGGCCGGTGTTACCGCGGCCTCCGGCAGAACCAGGGTGACCTTGTCACCAATGGCCAGCCCCAGCTTACGGGCCAGCGCCGAGCCAAGAATGATATTGAAACTGCCTGACTGCAGTTCCGTCAGGGAACCGGACTTGAGATGCTGCGGCAGAATCGACACCCGGCTTTCATAATCCGGGTGGATGCCACTGATAAAGGCGCTGTCCACCGCCCCTTTATTACTGAGTAACCCCTGGAGCTGAATAAAGGGGGCAGCCCCTTCTACCTCCGCATGTTGCTCGGCATTGGCAACGATGTCCTCCCACCCTGAAAAAGGCTGGTAACCCACAATGCTGGCCTGCGGGACCATCCCCAGGATACGTCGCTGCAGCTCACGGTCGAAGCCATTCATCACAGACAGCACGACAATAAGCACCATCACCCCCAGGGTCAGCCCCAGAATGGAGGTCAGCGAAATAAAGGAAATAAAATGATTACGGCGCTTGGCGCGGGTGTATCGTAATCCAATATACAAGGATACAGGTCTGAACATGGGGCGCATTAAACCACAGGGTTAAGAGTAAAGCTACGGCAAGGTCAAGGGTTAGAGGCTCCCTTCAGCATCAAGTTCAATGCCAATTCCAGCGCGGGCCTGAATTGAAGTTGAAATGCTGCCAACTCAGGTCGTGACATGACTTTTTGTACCGGTTCAGGGGGATTTCCCAACGGCCACAACCCGGCGATCAAAGCGAATAAGGTGTGCCCGATCGCCATCAGGTTATGGGCAGGCAAAGTGGGTAACACCGACTGCACAATGGCCATGATGCGCCCACCCAATTGCATGGACTCGGTTTTAAAGGTCAGCAACGCCTGCTCGGACAGATTCTGCTCCAGCACCGACGCCAGTACGCTCACCAGTTCGCACATCCGTGGTCGCTCGGCAATGGAAGTCGCGATTAACGCCGACAGTTTCTGAATATCGCCGCTATCCGCCAGGGGTTTGGCTGCGGGTTCAAACTGCACCAGCCAGTCATCCCAGTCCTGCCGCAGCAAGGTCAGGAAGATTTCTTCACGACTTTCAAAATAGCGGTAGACATTGGATTTTGCTACTCCCGCGCCTCTGGCAATGGCGTTCAGGCTCACTTGATCAAAGCCCTTCTCAGCCATCAGCCGGGCAGCAGATTGCAGTATATCCTGTCTGCGCTGCTCTCTCTGTTCAGGCTGTCGCGCCCGCTTGAAATCACTTACACACTTCATGGACCCGATTCTAGCACGATCGCTGCTGCCCATCTTCTCACCCGCAACAACACCCTGACCAGCCCTGTTGACAAGTGACCATTGGTCTTTTATTTTGGTAATCCCTGTATTTCTACCCATCCCGCCCAAAGTCATGGATGACGCAGGGGGCAGGTACCCATCTGCAATGGCCCCAAGCCTTGCTCGAAGCTAAGGAGGACAGTATGGACTGGTCCATCGACACGATTCCGGATCTGAAGGATAAAATCATTGTGGTG
Organism: Gammaproteobacteria bacterium UBA7310; assembly: GCA_002471665.1. Classification (GTDB taxonomy): domain Bacteria; phylum Pseudomonadota; class Gammaproteobacteria; order Pseudomonadales; family Ketobacteraceae; genus Ketobacter. Next base: position 168,497 of record DKQK01000040.1, on the reverse strand, counting down.
ACTGGTGCCAACAGCGGTATCGGACTGGAAGCCACCAAGGTGTTTGCCGCCAGGAACGCCCACGTGATTCTGGCCTGTCGCAACCTGGAAAAAGGCGCCGCCGCCCTCGAAACGATAAAACAGGCCACCCCTCAGGCTGAACTCACTTTAATGGGCCTGGACCTGTCCAGTTTAGACTCCGTACGTGCCTTCAGCGATGCCTTGAAACAGAGAGTAGATCACGTGGATATTCTGGTGAATAACGCCGGCATCATGGCCCCGCCCTACAGCAAAACCGCAGACGGCTTCGAGAGCCAGTTCGGCACCAACCACCTGGGCCATTTCACCTTGACGGCGCTGCTGTTGCCCTTGCTGGAACAGGCTAACGCCGGCCGCGTGGTGGTGATCAGCAGTGTCGCCCATCGCATTGGCCGGATTCGCTTTAATGATTTGAACTGGGAAAAACACTATTCCCGCTGGCTGGCCTATGGCCAAAGCAAACTCGCCAATCTGATGTTTGCCAAGGAGCTCCAGCGCCGGTTGTCTGCACGCGGCTCCAAGGTGATGGCGGTGGCCGCTCACCCCGGCTATTCCAATACCCATCTGCAACGGCACGTCCCCGGCGGCGGTGTGTTTAACGCGATATTCTCCCAATCCCAGGCAAGAGGCGCACTGCCGACGCTCTGCGCCGCAACCAGTGATGCGCTCAAAGGTGGCGAATACATTGGTCCCAGTGGATTTATGGAAATGCAGGGTGAACCGGATCTGGCCTATTCCAATGCCTTGTCCAACAATACCGAAGTAGCAAGAAAACTGTGGGAAGTATCAGAACGTCTGACGCGGGAATCGTTTCTTGCCGCTAACTGAACGGTTCACCGGCAGCGTGTAAAAAAGGTGCGACTGGAAAACACAGGGTTCAGTCGCACCTGTCAAGAACAACCCATAAAGTCGGGCGTCATCACACGGTGCTGACTGCGTGGTAGTCTGACTCTTTGAATTCATTCATTTGCGCACTGTATTGTGTCGCAAAACCCGGATACATAGTGGCATTAAAGCCATCAGCAGTGAGATACCAGCTTTTGCAACCGGAATTCCAGTTGGTTTTTGCCAATCGTTTCTGGATAGTTCGGTTAAAAGCCGACTGCGCGGACGCATTCACATCCAGCGCCAGGAGATTCCCATCCAGAATCTTGCGAATACCCTTCACGGCGTATTCCAGTTGCGACTCCATGTAGACCAGTGCCGAATTGTGGCCAGGCCCGGAATTCGGCCCGAAGGTAAAATACAGATTTGGGTAACCCGCGACATTAATACTCTTATAGGCGCGGGCACCGGCACGCCACTCCTGCCCCAGTTCACGACCATCCAGGCCCTGCACCGGGAAAGGCGTACCGGCATTGCCCACATCAAACCCCGTTGCAAACACAATACAATCGAATTGGTGTTCAATACCTTCCACGGTTCGAATGCCTTTTTCGCACAAGTTTACGATGGGCCAGGTAATCAGTTTGCAGTTGGGGCGCTGCAATGCGGGGTAATAGTCGTTGGACATCAATACCCGCTTGCAGCCAATGCGGAAGTCCGGATTCAACTGCCGTCTGAGCCATTTGTCTTTTACCTGATTGCGTAAGTGCACCTGAGCCACCTTTTCCGCCAGCGCTGTCAGCGGTGACTGCCAGATCAGCGCCAGCGCCATGGCTTCGTGTACACCATACAGCGCCTGCCGGGTCATCTTCTGGGTAACAGGCAGGGAACGAAACAGGGCTTTGTTCCATTCCGGTGTTGCCAGATCCAGTCGCGGCAATACCCAGCCCGCTGTACGCTGGAAAACGGTCAGCTGCTCCACCTCCTTCACCAGCTCGGGAATAATTTGCACTGCACTGGCCCCAGTGCCGACCACCGCCACTTTCTTTCCCTTGAAGTCATAGCCATGATCCCAGCGGGCACTGTGGATCATGGTGCCCCCATAACCATCAATGCCGGGGATATCAGGTAAGCTGCAGTTAGAGAGTGGCCCGGATGCCATTACCGCGGCACGGCCGGAAAAGCATTCTCCAGCGCTGGTGGTGGCGCGCCAGAGCCCTTGTTGCAGGTCGAACGCCAAGCCGTTGACCGACTGCTCAAACCGGATCAATGGCAGCAAATCAAAATCACGCACCATGGCGTGCACATAATCCAGGATCTCGGCGCTGCCGGAATAACTGCGGGACCAATTCGGGTTGGGGGCAAAAGAGTAGGAATAGAGGTTAGATGGAATATCACAGGCAGCCCCGGGATACTGGTTGTCACGCCAGGTTCCACCCACCTGATCACTGCGCTCCAGAATAATAATGTTATGGATTCCGGCCTGCCGGAGGCGGATGGCCATACCCAAGCCGGCAAAGCCGGCACCGATGATCAGTACATCGGCGTGGTTGGTGTGCTTTGTCATACCCTGATTCTCGATTATGCGGTCGGTTGATAGGTCAGCTCTTTCACCCAGGATGGCACCCTGGGCAACGCGGCACGGGGAATTTTTCCGGTTACGCTCACCAAGGCATCCACCGGCCCATGGTAGAAGCGATTGTTGCGGTTCACCATGATCCGGCCATGGCGCTTGATAATCTGATACCAGGGATTGCGCCGGCCATCTGCGGTACGCCCTCCAATACGCTCAAACTTCTGCATGGCGGCATACAGGTTTTCTTCCGGCAAGCCCATGGCGACGATGTTATCCCGCATTTTATTTAACAAGGGCACATAAGACAGAATACCCAGCATCAACCGTGGATCCAGCAATGGCCCCAACATCTGCACGGCTTTGATGTAAGTGGCACTGTGTCCCTGCATCTCCATCACCGTGAACCCCACGCCCAAATGACGGGATTCATCGTCGTTGATACGATGGAATACATCATGACACAGGGGATCATCCACCGTATCCAGCAGGAATTTGCACAGGGCACCGTCAAGTGCCACTTCCAGCATGGGGATCACGGTGCCCAGCACATAGTACGGCATCTCATCGGCATAACGGTCCAGCCATTCGATCACCAGGCGCAAATTGACATTGGGTTCCGGTATAGCATCCCCTTCCAGCATGCCCCAGCGCTTCATCAATGCCATCTCCGCATTGGCATGACGCTGTTCCTCGGCATGAAAATAGTGGTAAATCTGGCGCAGGGTATCGGTAGGCGCCTTCTTCGCCATGGCCGCAAAACCACGCGCGCCCACGTGCTCTATCCACATCAGGTCCGCCATGAACGCTTTCAGCTTCGGCCATTGTTCCGGCGTTATTTGCTCCGCTCCGGGGGCGTCCCATTGGAAATCCGCCAACGCCCACTGAGTGCCCTTGATTTTCTCCAGCATCTTATCCAGATCAATCATTGCCATCGTTCCGTTCCTCCCGCTGATACCTTGGATTGGGTTGGAGCGCCTTCCTGTGCTCACTGGTTGCGCTCACTGGAATAAAAACAACCAAGCACTTGCTTGACTGTTACACCGTATGATGTAACATTAACCCGATCATTTGTTCGGGTTCAATTCGGATATGCCAAAGACTCGCAAACCCCAACAGGAACGTTCCCGCCAAACGGTGGCAGCCATTGTGGAAGCTGGCTTACTGTGCATTCAGCAGCATGGCGTGGAGGGCACCACCACCCGTAAAATAGCGGATGCCGCCGGTATTGGTGTCGGATCCCTTTATGAATATTTTTCCAATAAAGACGACGTGTTTGCCGCCATACACGAGCATGTGGTCAATGAAATCGTGGGGGTGGTGAAACCCCTGATTCCGGAATTGGTCAAGCAATCACCTGAAGACGCCACCCGCGCCCTGCTCTACGCCTTTCGGGATTTTCTCCGGCAGAGGGACAATTTGTATCTTACTTACGCCACCCAGATGGGGCATTTCACCCCGGGTCACTACTTGAAGCCGGTCAATCACGTACTGGCGGAACTCACCATCCAGTTCATGATGCATCACCCGGAACTGAGCCGCCTGCCGAATATTCCCGTGATGAGCTACATCATGATCCATGGTGGTATTGCCACGGTGATCCGTCACCTCAGTGAACGCAGCCCGGCCTTTGATTTCGATGCCCTGACAGAGGGGCTGGCCAGAATGGTGCAATACAATATCGAAGGGGATATCAATCGCCTTGAATCCTGAACGGTGACAACCCGCCGATCATAGCTGGCTGGCAAGGTTTCAGGGCAACACCTTACCGCGCCACCGCAAACAGTCTAAAATGACTAAAAACCGGTTAGGAAACGGGAATAATGGAAAGACGGGACTTTTATCGTATTGAAGACAGGGTGCATTTGATCAAGACACCCATTGAGAAGCATCTGCTGTCGGACGACCCCTACGGTGAACAATACAGCCTGCCGCGCCAGGCACTGCTGATCAGTCAATTGCAATCCATCGACAATGAGAGCCGCGAGTTGTTGCGCCAGGTCGGTGACTATAACCGGGCCCTGGGCAGCTACCTGCGTTACATGGAAGAGAAAATTGATCTGATCGCCAAATACGTGGTGAGCCACGACCAGCAGATCAGCCAACGGGAATCCATCAACCTCAGCGAAGGCGGTATTTCCTTCTATAACAGCACCGAGTTGCCCTTAGACAGTTACCTGCACCTGATCCTAGTGCTGTTTCCCAGCTACGCCACCATCGCCAGCATCGGCATCGTCAAAGCCTGTGAAAAAATCGAAGAGCAACCGGTCATCTACCGGATCGGTGTGGAATTTGAAGTGTTGCAGGAACCGGACCGGAAACAGATTGTACGCCATATCCGCCGCATCCAATCCCGCGAGATTCGTGAACAATCCCATACTTCAGACGAAAACAAATAGCGAAAGCAAAGATTTATCTGCTATAACTAAAAAGATACTCAAGGCAAACAGCCGAAAAAAGGTCTTTACCATGAAGAATATAATAAAGCCCCTATTCGCCAGCGCGCTCCTCATTTGCAGTGTTTCTGCCCTGGCAGATAACGTCAGCATGCCGGTTCCAGTGGGCCAGCAGGGCGGTGAATATTCCAATGAACCCCGTCCACGCAGCGGCATGAGCATGGATCAGGTGAACAATCAGTTCGGGGCCCCCGGTGAGAAGTACGCCGCCGTTGGTGAGCCGCCCATCACACGCTGGGTGTACGACCATTACACCGTTTACTTCGAGCATGATCATGTGATCCACAGCGTTCTGCACCGTAACTAAAATCCCGCTTTTAACCGGGGCGGTATTACGCTATTTTACCGCCTCGTCTCCACTATCAATTCCGAGCATATGACCACACGCTTTCAACTGCTTCCGGAGTGGGCAGAACAGGCTGCCGTATTGATGGCATGGCCCCACGCCTGTACCGACTGGCAACCCTGGCTGCACGCCATCGATGAGGATTACGCCGCGTTGGCGATTGCCATTGCCGGCGAAGTACCACCGCTGATCCTATGCCAGGACCCGGCCCACCAGGCCCACATCGAGTCGCTGTTGGCACAGCGCTGCGCCCATGCACCGCGTTTTCTGATCCAGCCTTACAACGATACCTGGTGCCGGGATTACGGCCCCATTACCCTGGCCGATGGCGGCAGTCCCGACCGCGCCAAGATGCGCCTGCTGGACTTCTGCTTCAATGGCTGGGGCGACAAATACGATGCCAGCCTGGACAACAACATCAATCAGGCGTTACAGAGTTTGTGGCAGGCTCCGATGTCCAGTATCGATTTCGAGCTGGAGGGCGGCAGTATCGAAACCGATGGCCAGGGCACCCTGTTGACCACCGAGCACTGCCTGTTGGACAGCAATCGCAACCAGCACCTGAGCCGCCAGCAAATCGAAACACTGGTACTGGAGAAGCTGGGGCTGGACCGTGCCTTGTGGCTCAGTGAAGGCGCCCTCATTGGTGACGACACCGACAGCCATATCGACAATCTGGCTCGCTTCACTGGCCCCGACACCATCGTGTACGCGAGTTGCGGCGACGAACAGGACCCACACTTCGCTCCCCTTGCTGCCATGGCCCGTCAACTACAGGGCTTCAGACAGGCAAACGGCGCCCCCTATCGACTGGTGCCCATCGGCCTTCCCAGCCCACAATTCGACGAAGCAGGCAAGCGCCTGCCCGGCAGTTACATTAATTTCCTGATTCTCAACCGCAGTGTCATCGTGCCTGTGTTTGGCTGTGATCACGATCAACCGGCGCTGGACAGCTTGCAACTCTGTTTCCCGCATAAGAAGATTGTGGCCGTACCCGGGCATAACCTCATCAAACAATATGGTGGACCGCATTGCGCCACCATGCAGCTACCCAAGGGGGTCATTGCATGAGTGACAGCAGCCTGTTGAAAGTGGGTGTCATCCAGCAACCAGCCTGGCCGGATAAATCCCGCAGCCTGGCAGAAACCGAACGCTTGCTGGAAGGCCTGGCAACCGCAACGGCGCCGGATCTGGTGCTGCTGCAGGAATTACATTGCACCCACTATTTCTGCCAGACCGAAGACACCAGCCTGTTTGACCTGGCTGAGCCCCTGGATGGCCCCAGTGCCCAGCGCCTAAGCGCTATGGCCAAGCAGTACAACGTGGTATTGGTGGGATCAATATTCGAGAAACGCGCCCCCGGCGTGTTTCATAATACGGCCGTGGTGTTCGATCGCGACGGCAGCCTGTGTGGTTACTATCGCAAAATGCACATTCCGGACGACCCCGGATTCTACGAAAAATTTTACTTTACCCCCGGCGATGCCGAAACGCTGGATGGCGATAGCGGCTTTAAACCCATTGCAACCAGCATCGGGAAATTAGGCGTACTGGTATGCTGGGATCAGTGGTATCCGGAAGCCGCCCGCCTGATGGCATTGGCGGGCGCGGATCTTTTACTCTATCCCACCGCCATTGGCTGGGATCCCGCCGACACCGATGCCGAGCAGGCGCGTCAAAAAGATGCCTGGACGCTGATTCAGCGTTCTCACGCGGTGGCCAATCATCTGCCGGTGGTGGTAGCCAACCGGGTGGGGCTGGAAGCGGACCCAGCCGGGCAAAGTGAAGGTATCCAGTTTTGGGGCGGCAGTTTTATTGCCGGGCCGCAAGGCAATATCATCGCTGAAGCCGACGCCCACAGCGCCCAATATCTGATTGCTGAAATTGATACCGGCCGCACTGAATACCTGCGCCGTATCTGGCCCTATTTCCGCGACCGCCGCATTGATGCCTACGGCGGCCTCAGCAAACGCTTCCTGAAACCCTGAGTTTAAGCGCCATGATCCTCATCGGCCATCGCGGAGCACGCAAAGAAGCACCGGAAAACACCCAGGCTGGTTTCCACCATCTGCGCCAGCTGGGCATCAATCATGTGGAGCTGGATGTCCGGCTCTCCAAAGATGGCAAGCTGGTGGTACTGCATGATGCCACCGTCAACCGCACCACCAACGGTAAAGGCAAAGTGCTGGAGCTTGACACCCACCAGTTACAGCAACTGGATGCCACCCTGCCCCTGCCCAACTGGCCGGAGCCCTGTGGTGTACCCGAGCTGGAGCAGGTCATTGCAAAGTGGCCGGATCTCAAAAGCATCCAACTGGAAGTGAAGACCGCCGATAAGGCTATTCTGGAACGCATTGGCCGGGGGCTGGCTACACTGATTGACCGTTTTACCCTGCTTAACAACGCCGTGGTTACCTCCTCGGACCAAAACCTGCTCAGCATCATGCATCGTATCGCACCCCAGGTTCGACGGGGGTTCGTTGCAGAACGCTTCACCCGGGATCCGCTGGAAGTGTGCCTGAACCATCACTGCAGCCACCTGGTCATCAACCATCACCGCTGCACACCAGGTATGATTGATGCGGCCCATGACCTTGGCCTGAAGGTATCCACCTGGACCGTCAACGAGGTGAATGCCGCCCGCCGGTTGCAACACTGGGGTGTGGACAGCATCATTACCGATGTACCCAGCCTGCTATTGAAACACCTTCATGTGGATGCAGAATAAAACCCCGGTTTACCTCGTTGCCCTGGCACTCTGTGCGCTGGTATCCGGTTGCGATACCGCTTATTACTGGCAGGCCGCCAGGGGTCAGCTGGATTTGATGCAACGGCAACGCCCCATTGCAGAACTGTTGCAGGATTCAACCACACCCGCTGCCACCAGGCAGGCACTGAACTATTTGCTGAGCGCGCGCAGCTTCGCGCTCGAACAGCTGCAGCTGGAAGACAACCAAAGTTATCTGCAATACGTGGATCTGCAACGGGAATACGTTTCCTGGAACGTATTTGCCACACCGGAACTGTCCATGCAAAACCATACCTGGTGCTACCCTATCGCCGGGTGTGTGAGCTATCGTGGCTACTTCGACGAAACCGATGCCGAAGCGTACGCCAACGCGTTAAAGCAAGAGGGTTTTGACACCTATGTATCCGGAGTGGGCGCCTACAGCACCTTAGGGTGGTTTGACGATCCGGTGCTCAGCACCTTTTTACAGCGTGGCAAGGTTTCACTGGCGGCCCTGCTGTTCCATGAGCTGGCACACCAGGTACTGTATGTGCAGGATGACACTGAGTTCAATGAGAGCTTTGCCTCCAGTGTGGAGACCCTGCTCCTGCAGCGCTGGATCCAACAGCAGGCGTTGCAGGAAGATTGGCAAACCTACCGCCGGATGGAGGCACGACAGGCCGCGTTCACCCAATTGGTATTGCAACACCAGCAGCAACGTACGGATCTGTTTCAGTCAGACCTGGAGACTTCTGAAAAGCGCCGGCGCAAGGCCCAACTGATCCAGGACATGCACCAGGACTACGCAGACTTCAAACAGACATGGCAATACGATGGATACGATAATTGGGTGGCCAAAGGCCTTAACAATGCTCAATTAAGCACCGTGGCGGCGTACCATGGATTGAAACCGGGTTTCTTGGCGCTTTATGAAGTTTCCGGGCAAAATTTAACCACTTTCATCCAGGAATGCCGCCGGCTTGCCACTTTGGAACGGGACGACCGGCACCAGCACCTAAATGAGCTTGCCTCCGGCAACATCGTCTATACTCAGAATTAAGTTTCTGATTTCAAGGCGGTTAGTTCCGACCATGACGCAAGTGGCCAAGAAAACCATTGATCCTTTTACCCAATTGGACGGCCTGATCCCGGTGCTGTCCGATTTGTATACCGCGATCAAATCCAAGCACGAAAAAGCGGCGCTGATGATGGATAAACTGATGGGTACCATCGCCACCATCACGGACGCCAATCCCGACGCTGCCCTGGCGGCCATTCATTTATCGAAACAAACCTCGCCCCTGAAACAACCCATCTACTGTGCCGTGATCTCCCATCTGTTCGCCCAGCAACAACAACTGGACGAACACAGGACTCGTGCGCTGATGCAGGCCGTCCTCTTTTGCAACATTACCTTCTATGAATTTCAGGTGCTGCTGAACCGCATGGACGGCAAGTTGACTGAGGCACAAAGAATAAAACTGGAAAAGCACCCCTTACAAAGCGCCACGCTGATGGAAGCAGCGGGCTTTATGGACCCGCACATGATCAAGGCCATTCGTCAGCATCACGAACGCCCCGATGGCAGTGGCTATCCCAATCATCTGCCCAGCAAGGATATTTCAGATCTGGCTTTAGTGGTATCCATGTGCGAGGTGTATACCGCGCGCATCGATAACCGGGCCCACCGAAAACCGGTGCTGGCCCGGGAAGCACTGGCCCACTTTCAAAATGATGAAGACCCCAGGATAAAAGGCCTGTTGTTGAACTTTGCCAAATCCATTGGCATCTACCCTCCGGGAACCTGGGTCAAACTGGCCAATGGGGAAACCGCTATCGTGGTAAAACGCCAGAAAAACAGCCCAATTCCCCTGGTGCGTGCATTGTTCGACGCCAACAGAATTCCTTACATGGGGCCGGTGCGCCGGGACACCACCAATTCCGATTACAAAGTCATTGGTGCCACCTCGCCGCCAGCACGACCATCCGTAGAGCTGTCGGCGCTGTTCGACTAGGGCTTTGCGGGTACCAGCAGTTTTCGCATTGGCTGGCGGATCAACCAGTAACTAACGATGGCCAGCGCATCCGCCAACAAATCCAATCCTGACACATCACGATTGGGTATGCGGCTCTGGATCAGTTCTATGGCAATGCCATAGAACAGCAGCGGGACCAACTTGTACACCAGAAAGCGCCGTTTCGGAAAGCCGGCATCCAGGCAATAGGCAAGCACAAAGAAAGCAATGAAATGGTGTATCTTGTCACTGAGCATATCGGGCATGATCATCAACGGGCGGGCACTGAAGGCCAACCAACTGATGGCCAGCAAATTCAGTAATAACGCCAGCCTGAAAAACCAGGTAATCTGATGGGACTGCAAAGGAATTGGTAACATTCAGAGACTTCTCACCCGATACAAACCATTGAGTGCCGCCACGCGATAGGCTTCAGCCATCGTTGGATAATTGAAGGTAGTGTTCACAAAATACTCAATACTATTGGCGCCACCAGGCTGATTCATAATCGCCTGGCCTATGTGAATGATTTCCGATGCCTGGTCTCCAAAGCAATGGATTCCCAGAATCTGCAGAGTTTCACGATGAAACAGTAGTTTAATCATACCCACTGTTTCCCCGGTAATCTGTGCACGAGCTACCGTTTTAAACGCTGCTTGCCCCACTTCATAAGGCACCTTTTCCCGCGTAAGCTCCTGCTCGGTCAACCCCAGGGAGCTGATTTCCGGAATGGTATAAATACCCGTCGGCACGTCTTCGACCAGATAAAAGTCATCCAGTTCCGCTACGCAGGCTCCGGTAGAACGCCCCTGATCATAAGCTGCGCTGGCCAGACTGGGCCAGCCGATGACATCACCTGCGGCATAGACATGAGCACTTAATGTTTGATAATGGTCATTCACTTCCAACTGGCCACGATGGTTTGCCGTCAAACCCACGGCATTCAGATTCAGACTGTCGGTATTACCCGTGCGACCGTTACACCACAGAAAGGCATCCCCCCTCACCACTTTGCCGGATTGCAGTTTAACAATGACATCGTTTTCGCGGCACACCACCTCTTCATACTCTTCACCATTTCGAATCAGCACGCCGATATCCCGCAGGTGATAGCTAAGCGCATCGGATATCTCATAATCCAGAAAATCCAGCAGGCGTTCCCGGGTGTTGATCAGCTCCACACGCACTCCCAATCCGCAAAAAATAGAGGCGTATTCACAGCCAATCACACCGGCACCATAGATGACAATCTTACGGGGAGTGTGTTGGAGTTTAAGAATGGTATCGCTGTCATAGACTCGGGGATTATTAAAATCTACATCCGTTGGGCGGTATGGACGGGAGCCCGTGGCGATGACAAATTTATCGGCAATCAGGGTCTCAATGGAACCATCGGCCTTCACCACCTCAAGGGTGTGCGAATCCGTAAACCGGCCCTGGCCACTGTACACCTTGATGCGATTGCGGGCATAGAACGTGGTGCGCAACTTAACTTGCTTGGCGATCACACTCTCTGCCCGTTTTAACACTTTGGGAAACGAAAACGTACGCGGCCCGCCAATATCACGAAACAGGGCATCCGTATTGAACGTAATGATTTGCTTGACTGCATGACGTAAGGCCTTGGACGGTATGGTACCCAGATGGGCGCAATTGCCCCCAACCATGGGTTTGTCATCCACCATTGCCACATTCAGGCCGGTTTTACCGGCCCGCATGGCAGCACCTTCACCCGCCGGCCCCGCTCCGATTACTACCACTTCATAATGCGTCGGCATTTTTAAACCCTGATACTACTGAAGAATAAACATCTGAAAATCAGTCTTTTTTCAGTATAGAAAAAGAAAAGCCCCGCAGGAACTTTTCGGTATCCTGCGGGGCTTTTCTTGCTGAGTTCAGGCGGTATCTAGCGTTTGGTGGCATCGTAGGCAAGATCGGCTGGCGCTCCATCCTGCTTCTGGGATTCTTCACATTTATCGCGATTGCCACCGCAAATTTCGCAATCGCCATCCAACCCTATGTTATTAAGGCCGCCACAGGATCCCTGAATGGGTTTATTGGAGAATATGACACCCACCGCCATTGCAGCAATCACCAGGGCAAAAAACACGAACGCAATCAAAAAGGTTGTCATAACCAACTCCTTACTACACTGTTACTGCAGTTTACACCCTGGGTAGCGGGCTTAACAAATCACAGTTTCACTATTCATTAATATAGCGGCCAAAGGCCGGGCTGTAACGACTATCAAAACCGGACCCGGCTTTCACAATCATATACACGGCCAGATTGTTTGCTTCTGCGATCTGTAATCCCAAATCCGGCCCCAGCACCATCATTGCCGTGGCCCAGGCATCGGCATCGGCGCAGCTGGGCATAATCACTGTGGCTGACACCAGATCATGAGAAATCGGCTTGCCATCCCGCGGATCGATGGTATGGGAATAACGTTTCCCTTCCACCTCAAAATAGTTGCGGTAATCCCCTGACGTGGCCATGGCGGAATTATCCAGCTTAATCACCTTGTGAACCTCACGTTTACTGGAAACCGGTTCCTCCACCGCCACCTGCCAGGAATGGGTGGGGGATTTACTGTTGCCGGCGCGGATTTCTCCACCCACTTCCACAAGATAGCGGCGTACCCCTTGGTTCTCCAGAGCCTCTGCCACCCGATCCACCGCATAGCCTTTGGCGATTGCTGAAAGATCCACATACAGATCCTTACGCTTAACCAATTCCAGATCATCCATGTGTAAGGTCAAACCATCGGACCCCACACGATTCCAGGCTTGCTTCATTTCGCTTCGGGTCGGTACCCGGTCCGGACTGCCGTTGGGCCCGAATCCCCACAGATTGACCAGCGGGCCGATGGTAATGTCGAATGCTCCCTGACTCAGGCGCCAGATATCCAGTGACCGCGATATGACTTCAAAAGTGTCCCTCGATACCGGGAATGGCTCGCCCACCGCAGCCTGATTCAGGCGCGACAACTCGGAATCGGCTTTGTAGGTGGACATCTTACTGTTGACGTTGTTGAGCTCTGCTTCAATTACTGCTGCCAACGCCTGCGCCGTGCTGGTGGGCGGTAGATCCACCACTTTAACGGTATACCAGGTACCCATGGTTCGACCGCTGAACTCCAGCAGATCCGGAGCCTCAGAACGAGAACAGCCCGTTATCAACAGGCTGATCCAAACCAGACTGATGATAACGGGCTGCAAGGGTTTCATTGGCACGCTAACTCGATCAGCCGCCGAAATCATCAAGGAAGATGTTATCGCGTTCAACACCCAGATCTTCCAGCATTTTCAGCACGGCGGCATTCATCATCGGAGGCCCACACATGTAGTATTCACAATCTTCAGGTGCATCATGATCCTTCAGATATTGCTCGTACAACACATTGTGAATAAACCCGGTCAGGCCGCTCCAGTTATCTTCCGGTTGAGGGTCGGATAACGCAATGTGCCAGTCGAAATTATCATTCTCTTCGGCCAACTGATCATAATCTTCTTTGTAAAACAACTCACGAAGACTGCGCGCACCATACCAGAATGAAATCTTGCGATTGGTTTTGAGGCGCTTGAGCTGATCAAATATGTGGGAGCGCATGGGTGCCATACCGGCACCACCACCGATGAATACCATTTCATTGTCAGTATCCGTCGCAAAGAACTCACCAAAGGGACCGTATACGGTAACCTTATCACCCGGCTTCAGGCTGAAAACCCAGGAGGACATCTGGCCGGGCGGAATACCGTGGGAGCCCGGTGGGGGTGTGGCAATACGAATGTTGAACTTCAGCACACCATACTCTTCCGGGTAATTGGCCATGGAATAAGCCCGGATAACCGGCTCATCCACTTTCGATTCCAGATTGAAGAAACCGAATCGTTCCCAATCACCACGGAACTCTTCCTCAATATCGAAATCCTTGTACTTAACATGGTGTACCGGCGCTTCCAGCTGTACGTAACCACCGGCGCGGAAATTAACGATCTCACCTTCCGGCAGATCCAGCGCCAATTCCTTGATGAAGGTCGCCACGTTATGATTGGAGCGAACGGTGGTTTCCCACTTTTTAACGCCAAAGAAGGCTTCGTCCAGCTCGATTTTCATATCCTGCTTCACTGCCACCTGGCAGGACAGGCGCCAGCCTTCCTTTGCCTCACGGGGTGTAAAGTGAGTCTCTTCAGTGGGCAGTATGTCACCGCCGCCCTCCTTCACGATCACCTTACATTGGGCACAGGTGCCACCACCACCGCAGGCCGATGACACAAAAATGCCCTTGTCCGCCAGGGTATTCAAAAGCTTGCCGCCGGCTGGTACATCGATGCCTTTCTCCGGATCGTCGTTGATATCCAGGTGCACATTACCGGTACTCACCAGGCGGGAGCGCGCCATCAAAATCAACATCACCAACGCCAATACGATGACGGTGAACATGCCCACGCCCAAAAAGATTGTTGATTGATCCATAACTCTACTCTCCCCGTCTGCTTACAACTGAATGCCAGAGAAAGACATAAAGCCCAGCGACATCAAACCAACGGTAATGAAGGTAATACCCAACCCACGCAAGCCGGAGGGCACATCACTGTATTTCATCTTTTCACGGATACCGGCCAGCACCACAATGGCCAACGCCCAACCGGCGCCGGATCCAACGCCATAAACAACGCTTTCGCCGAATGTATAATCGCGCTCCGCCATAAACAGGGAGCCACCCAGAATCGCGCAGTTCACCGTTATCAAAGGCAGAAATACACCCAGTGCGTTGTACAGTGCCGGTACATACTTATCCAGGAACATTTCCAGAATCTGCACCAGCGCCGCAATAACACCGATGAAACTGAGCAGGCTGAGGAAGCTCAAGTCCACACCCTCAAGACCGGCCCAGGCCAGGGCGTCTTCTTTTAACAGCCCCGTGAGGATCAGGTTATTGACCGGCACCGTGATTGTCTGCACCACGATAACGGCAATACCCAGCCCCAGTGCGGTCTGCACTTTCTTGGATACGGCTATAAAAGTACACATACCCAAAAAGAAGGCCAGCGCCATGTTTTCTACGAATATTGCCTTAACCAGCAGGCTTAAATAATGCTCTAACATCTTAATAACCTCCGATTAATGGGCCAATGCCTTGGACTGAGGGGCCATGGAAAATTCTGATTTCTCCACTTGCTCAGGCTTGGCGGAACGCAGCGCCCAGATCAGTAAACCGATCAGGAAGAATGCACTGGGCGGCAACAACAACAGGCCGTTGGGCACATACCAACCACCGTCGTTCACTGTGGCCAGAATTTCAATGCCGAACAGCTTGCCTGCACCAAACAACTCACGCACCACACCCAGACTCAACAGCACAGCACTGTAGCCCAAACCGTTACCGACGCCGTCAAGGAAACTGGGAATCGGTGGGTTCTTCATGGCGTAGGCTTCCGCCCGCCCCATGACGATACAGTTGGTTATGATCAAGCCCACAAATACCGACAGCTGCTTGCTGATGGCATAGGCGTACGCCTTGAGAAACTGGTCCACCACAATAACCAGCGACGCGATGATCGCCATCTGTACGATGATCCGAATGCTGGATGGGATCTGCTTACGTATACAACTGATAAAAAAGTTGGAAAACGCAGTTACCGTGGTCAACGCGATACACATGGTGACCGTGGTGTTTAGATTACTGGTAACCGCCAGCGCAGAACAAATCCCGAGGATCTGCAATGCAATGGGGTTGTTATCAAATATTGGTCCAAACAGGACTTTTTTGGTTTCAGATGCCATGTCTTACACCCCCTGCTCTTTGACTTTTTCCAGGTATGGGCCAAACCCATTTTTACCCAGCCAGAATTGCAACAGATTGGTCACACCGTTACTGGTGAGGGTCGCCCCTGCCAATCCATCCACCTTGTGCTCGGCATTCGGCGCCTTGGGGTCTACCGAGCCTTTTACCAGGCGAATTGCCACATCACCTTCTTCATCGAACACTTCCTTGCCTGGCCACATAGACTTCCACTTGGGGTTGTCCACTTCGCCGCCCAGACCGGGTGTTTCACCGTGTTCATAAAAACCCAGGCCCACCACTGTTTTGGCATCGGTCTGCAAGGCCAAAAAGCCATAGAGTGTAGACCACAGGCCGTAACCGTGAACCGGCAGGATAATGGTCTCTACGTTACCGGCTTCGTCCTTGGCCAAATACACCGTTGCATACTGGGCCTGACGCTTGATACTGGCAATATCCTCTGAACCCTCCAGAATTTCATTCTGGCCCTTGGTCTTGGCGGCTTTGCGCTGATCATAGGCAACTGGATTCTTCAATGCGGCTTTCTGCCAGTCTTCCGTTGCAGTTTCCTCGGTCAGGTACTCACCGGTATCCAGATTCACCAGCTTCACTTCCAAACGCTGTTCGAAGATTTCCTGTACGGATTTGCCCTCTTCCAACATGCCTGCTGCAGCAAGAATATTTCTATTCTTGTCCAACAGTTTGTTTTTTACTTGTTCCCCTTTCAGGGCCACTGCGGCGGTCGATACTACGATTGAGCATACGATACACAGCAGTGACGCAACCAGCAGGGTTTTTCCGGTTGAATCGTTACTGGACATTGCGTGCTAACCTCCGCTTGATGTTGGCTTGAATGACAAAGTGGTCAATGGTTGGTGCAAACAGGTTACCAAACAGGATCGCCAGCATCATGCCTTCCGGAAAGGCCGGGTTGACCACCCGAATCAGCATTACCATAACCCCGATCAGAATACCGAATACCACTTTCCCTTTATTGGTCATGGATGCGGACACCGGATCGGTGGCCATAAAGAATGTGCCCAGAGCCCAACCACCCAGCACATAATGCCAGTAGAATGGAATCTCAAACATTGGATTGGTGTCACTGCCGGCTGCATTAAACACCAGCCCCATGACCGCAGTGCCCAGGAATACGCCCAATACGATGCGCCAGGACGCGATTCCGGTAATCAGCAGGAATCCCCCACCAATCAGCAAGGCCAGCGAAGAGGTTTCGCCGACGGAACCCTGCATGTTGCCGAAGAAGGCGTCGAACCAGGTCAGGGAGCCTTGCAGTGCTTCCATACCGCCGTTGGCCGCCACGCTCAGCGCAGTGGCACCGGAGAAGCCGTCCACCGCAGTCCAGACTGAATCGCCGGACATGGATGCCGGATAGGCAAAGAACAGGAAGGCACGGCCGGTAAGCGCCGGGTTGAGGAAGTTCTTGCCGGTACCGCCAAACACTTCCTTACCCAGCACCACACCGAAGGATATACCCAACGCTACTTGCCACAACGGAATCGAGGGAGGACAGGTCAGTGCGAACAGCACGGAGGTGACGAAAAAGCCTTCGTTAACCTCGTGTCCGCGCTTCACAGCGAACAAAACTTCCCACAATCCACCAGCAATCATGGTGACCGCGTAAATAGGAATAAAGTAGGCTGCACCATAGATAAAGCAATCCCAGATACTGTCCGGGTTGTATGCGATCAGCAGATCGGTAAAGAAGAAGCGCCAGTCACCGGTCGCGGTGATGCCGTTCTCCGCCATGTAGCCCAGGGCCTGCGCACCTACGTTGTACATACCGAAGAACATGGCGGGGAAGGTGCACAACCATACCGTAATCATAATACGCTTCAGATCTATGCCATCGCGTACGTGAGAGGCGGCATGGGTCACTGAAGGTGGGCTGTAAAAGAACGTGTCCACCATTTCGTAGAGCGCGTAGTACTTTTCGTACTTGCCACCCTTCTCGAAATGCGGTTCCAGTTTATCGAAGAAATCACGTAGCACCGGTTAACCCTCCTTCTCAATTCGGTCGAGGTTGTCGCGCAGGATGGGGCCGTATTCATATTTGCCCGGGCAAACATAAGTACAAAGAGCCACGTCATCTTCATCCAACTCAAGACATCCCAGCTCTTGGGCGGTCTGGGTATCGCCGACGATTAATGAGCGTAACAACTGGGTAGGCAGTACATCCAGGGGCACCACTTTCTCGTAGGAACCAACCGGAACCATAGCCCGGGGGCTGCCATTGGTGGTGGTGGTGAACGAAAACAGCTTGCCGGGGCTGAGGGCGGAAAGGAACGTGTTAAGCACGGAATGCTTGTCTTTGCCGGCCCACAAATATTCCAACATTCCACGATCGCGGCCTTCTTTCAACACCGTGATCTGGTTGTGGTAGCGGCCCAGGAAGGCATAAGGACCATGGGCATTGGTGCCGGACAATACCGAACCGGAGATAACGCGGTTTTCACCGCTCTCCACCTGACCGGCGATGATCTCGTCGGTGCTGGCACCGAGCACGGTGCGGAGCAGGCGGGGATTGCTGACCTGGGGTCCGGCCAGCGAAATCACGCGCTCAAGGCTCAGTTTACCGGTCGTGAACAGTTTACCGACCGCGATCACATCCTGATAATTGATATGCCAGACAAACTTGTTGGCGGATACCGGATCCAGGTAATGGATATGGGTACCGGCCAAACCGGCGGGATGAGGGCCGGAAAACTCCGCTTCTTTGGCGATACCGTTGCCGCCGATTCCTGCTCCTGCGGCCTTACACAGCCAGACCTGCTTGGCAAGATTGGACAGCACGTCCAGACCTTGCTGGAACGCCACTGCTTCTTCCTTAATGACCACGGCAGGATCGGCGGCCAAAGGATTGGTGTCCATTGCAGTGACAAAAATTGAACTTGGTTCGGAACCCAGCGCGGGAACCTTGCTAAAGGGGCGTGTGCGGAACGCAGTCCACAATCCGGATTTAACCAGGTTGTCTTGGACTTTGTCCCGGCCGATGCTGCTCAGCTCGGTTGGGGCATAAGCGTCAAAGGATTCCTCTTCGTCACCCGCCACATCGATCACTACAGACTGCAATACCCGCTTATGACCACGGTGAATTGCTGAGATGGTGCCCGAAGCCGGTGCCGTGAACAGTACCCCTTCGGTTTTCTTATCAGCGAAAAGCGTCTGGCCTTTCTTGACCTGATCACCTACTTTGACATGCATCGTGGGTTTCATACCCACATAGTCACTACCCAGAACGGCTACAGTCCGAATGCTAGGCCCATCTTCGATGGTCTGCTTGGGTGCGCCGCTTATGGGGAGATTCAGACCTCGCTTGATCTTGATCATAGCCCCTAACCGTTTCTGTTAAATTTACGCTTTAGTGAATTGTTATGCCTTATGAGCCGACAATTCCCGTTCAAGTGTAGATGCTTAAACTTAAGGCAGAGGTTCAGAGACCGCTCACATCTGAGCTCCGTCAGACAACAGTGTAGTACGGATACAGTAAACCGAATGTACAAAAACCACGCAGATCAGAGCTGTGTGGATGCTTTGTTCAGCTTGGTTTTCCATGGTTTAAGAGTGACTGTTTCGTCTACTCTAATATGAAATCGTACTTCTGTTGGCCAACACTCCGATTACTTCAGGAAGGTGCATTCACGAAAATCTGGACGAATCCAGTCCCTCAACCCTAAATTTGCCGGCGGATTATAATTTGTATCGTCCGCATTGGCTAGTTGAGAACCGAATTTATTGCACTTTGACCGGTTTAAGTGAGCGACTGAGCTGAAACGCAGGCAGGGGCGGTATTTGCCGCCCCTGCCTGGATTTTCAATATCTTACTGATACAGCCAGTTTATTTGGGAAACGCCGGGTAAGTCACTCCGGCCATTTTCTGCAGCATCCTGACCACTTGGCAGCTGTAACCAAACTCATTATCGTACCAAACGTAAAGCACACAGCGATTGCCGTTCACAATCGTGGATTCCGCATCGACGATACTGGCGTAGCGCGAGCCCACGAAGTCGGTGGAGACCACCTCGGGGGAGTTTACGTAGTCGATTTGCTTGCGCAGCGGACCTTCCAGGGAGGCTTCACGCAATTGTCCGTTGATCTCTTCCACGGACGTTTCCTTGCCGAGAGACAGGTTCAGAATCGCCATGGAAACATTCGGCGTGGGAACCCGTATCGCGTTACCCGTCAACTTACCCTGCAACTCAGGCAATGCCTTGGCAACGGCCTTAGCCGCACCGGTTTCTGTAATTACCATGTTCAGTGCCGCGCTGCGGCCGCGACGGTTGCCTTTATGGTAGTTATCGATCAGGTTCTGGTCATTGGTGTAGGAGTGCACGGTTTCAACGTGGCCGTTCTCAATTCCATAGGTGTCATTGATGACTTTCAACACCGGCACGATTGCGTTGGTGGTACAGCTTGCTGCGGACAGGATATGGTCATCACTGGTGATGAGGTCGTCGTTGACTCCCATGACAATGTTTTTCACGCTGCCTTTGCCGGGAGCGGTCAAAACCGCCTGCGCCACACCGGGACATTTCAGGTGTTTGCCCAAACCTTCTTCATCACGCCACTTACCGGTGTTGTCCACCACAATGGCATCCTGGATGCCATACTGAGTGTAGTCAACCGACTCAGGGTCATTGGAATAGATCACCTGAATGTAATTACCATTGGCAATAATTGCCTGATTCTCTTCGTCCACGGAAATTGTGCCGCGGAAAGAACCGTGTACTGAATCGCGACGCAACAGACTGGCACGCTTTACCAGATCATTCTCGGCACCGCCCTGACGAACCACAATGGCACGCAGACGCAACGCCGCACCGCCGCCCGCTTTCTCAATCAGGATTCGCGCCAGCAGACGGCCGATGCGGCCAAAACCGTATAGGACAATGTCTTTGGGCGGAGCAATGGATGAGGCGCTGGGATCCAGGGCATCAGCCACTTCCGAACGCACAAAGTCAGCCACGTCCTGGCCTTTCCCTTCTGCTCGATATTTGACCGCCAATTTGCCGATATCGATTCGGGCAGGGCCCAGGTTCAAGCCCACCAGCGCTTCCAGCACCGGAAAGGTTTCAGACACATCCAGCGCCTCAACCTGCAGCTGACGAACAAAGCGATGGGCTTTGATGATATCAATCACTGAACGATTGATGATGGGCCTTCCATAGACTGAGGTGACCACGTTGTGCTCGCGATACAACTTACCGATCATGGGGATCATGGACTCGGCCAGCGCTTCTCGGTTGATCCAGGATTGCAAATGTTGAGTAGACTTGTCTGCCACGGCTAATACCTTTTAATACATTGCTCAAAGCGGTTTGTTGCTTCAACCGGCCATTTGCCCTGGCTTTGCACCATTATTTGCTCGCAAAATACCATTAGCCGGTTCGTCGGGGCGCCTATTATCATTTTAATGGGCGCAATTATCAATCTGACTTGACCCAGGACGGGATACGTCTTCGAAATATATCGCCTTTTGCTAGAATTTTCATAGAGTTAAATCCACCTCCGGCAATTGGCTTGATGACTTGGAAGCAGTGCTGACGTATGCTTAAGGCTAGACAGGGGGCACAGCGCGCAGACAAAGCCGTATAGGGAATAAGATAATCATAAATGAAAACACGTGACCGCATTCTGGTAACCAGCCTGGAGTTATTCAACCTGTGTGGCGAACCCAACGTCACCACCATTGATATCGCCAATGAAATGGAGATTAGCCCCGGCAATCTGTACTACCACTTCCGCAATAAAGACGAAATCATCGCCGAGCTGTTTCAAGTATTCGAAGCCGGTATGCACGAAGCCCTGCAATCCCCTACCGATCCGGGGCTGGACATGATGGATTATTGGATGTACGTGCACATGATCTTTGAGAAGATCTGGGAATTCCGGTTCCTGTACCGGGATCCCGTCACCGTTCTCGAACGCAATGAAAAACTGCAAAAGAAGTTCAATCGTATTCTCGACAAAAAGCGAGATTCGGCTTTGCTGATTCTGCAAATGATGCAGGAGCAATCACTGATTCAGATCGCCCAGGACGAGGCTCAACGCCTGGCCACCAATATCACCATCACTGCAACGTACTGGCTCAATTATCAACACATTCGGCACATGATCCATCGGGAAGAACCGGATGACCTGGAAGCGGGTGTGTATCAGGTTGTGAGCCATCTGACACCCTACCTGCCCGATGAGGGCAAAGAGATGCTGGACGCGGTGGCCAGCACCTATCTGGATGCTTCCTCGTCCATGGGGTAAGCGAGGTCCACGGCGTTCAATACCACCGTAATACGCTGCTGCACCTGCTCGTTGAACGCATCCAGGTACTGACATACGGCGTTGGCAACGCGGTGACAGGCTTCCGGGCATGAGCCTGCGGAATCCAGATCAGGTACTTCTTCCCGCACCACATCACCCACGGTTAACATGCCCGATTCACGGCTTGAGGCCCCTGCGCCACGGAAATTAAATCCGCCCAGAGGATAGTTGACCCCGGCAAACACGCGATTCAACGCATCCAGTTCGATCATCATGTAACGCTGATAACGATTGCTCATTTCCACCAGCCCCGGATTCACCTTCATATCGGAGCCGATCTCTACCAGAATCTGTCCCAACACCTGCGTGTAGGAACGCAAACGCTGTATGCTCTCAAAGCTGCGATGCAGAAAACTGAGGGCATCCACCACCCGTGCAAAGTGGGATTGCAATTCGTGGCGGCTCATCTGCAATTGCTCCTGAACCACGGCGGAATCCAGCGCCAGGCTGAGAGCAATAGCGGCTTTGCGGGAAAAACAGGTTTCGAAGGCAGCCAAACGGGATTTATAGTCACTCTGATCCTTGATCAGGGTAAGCCATTGCACTTCCAGATCCCGCAGTACCTCGCCATCGGCATCGCGACACTCTTCCAGGGCCTTGCGGGTATGCAAAAGATTCTTGCGGAATTCAAATTCCCGCACGGCATCCGCCAAATGGGCGATTTCGGACTCACTCTGCGATAGCTTGTCGGAAAGCATCCTGTAGTCCACCAGGCGGGATTCCACGGCATTGGCCTGATAGCGTTCGAACTCATCCACCCGCACGATACGGCCGCTGCGTTCCAGCCCCAAAAACACCTGATGGCGCTTGGCTTTCTCCCGCTCGGCCTTCTGGATCGACTGCATTTTTTGCGCGGCATACACATCAGGATGCCGGATCCCAATATGCCGATAATGGGACAAGGTAACTGCCTTGCTGACTTTAGCCGGATCCCGCAACAGTGAAATAGCCGCGCCCAACAGAAAACACGCCCCCTCTTCCTGGGTATGCTCAACGTTAACGATACGACCCAGATCCACTATGCGACTGCGGGTTAATGGCGTCACCAACTCTTCCATTTCCTGAATCAACCGGGGGCGCAACGACAACTGCAGCGTGTCCGCGTGATCCACTACCAGGGCAGGAAAGTTATCCGACAGCTTCTTGGTACGCCAGCTTCCCACCAGCTCCTGATTGGCATTGACTTGCCCGTAATGCAACGAGCGCAGACGGAACTGGGTGGAACGGAACTCAGTGGAACCGGCAATCCGCGCACTAAGCAAATCCCCGGCCATATCCACCTTGCGGCTGACGTCAAACGTCATGGAACTGACCACTCGGTATACCAGATAGAAGGTGCCCTGCACCAGCACATCCCACGGCTTGAATATCGCATCCAGGCGGGAACGGGAGCGCGAATCAAAATCTGATTGGCTCAATGCATTGAGACGGCCCAAACCAGTCTGGGTAAACAACCAGCGATCCACACTGCTCAACAAAGGATACCCATGTAATCGTGCTTCCCGGGAATAACCGGCAAACGCGTGGGCGATTACCCCGGACAACTGGCGGGCACTGAGGCCGTACAATAACGGCAATCCAATCACCACCTCCGGACCCTCACCCACCAACACATCACGCAGGCTGGCAGGCCTCAACACCAGCCCGACCTCTGCATCCAGCTTCACGCTCTTCGGGTTGGGCGCTCCCAGCATGTCCGCAATGTGACGAATAAAGGCATGCAGCTCGGGCTGAGTAGCCTCACTGACGGTGTAATAGGTTTTAGACTGTTTGCGGGTCAATACCAGGCGGCGGTAAAGAGCATAGAGAAACCCCAACAGAAACACGTCGCCCAACAAATAGATGCCCAAAGAAAGGCCGGAATAGCCCTGTTCCGAGGTCAACGTTAGCCAGGTCAAATTCAACCAGCTTCCTGTGATGAACAACAAAGCGGCAAGAAAGAACACCGGAATCAATATGGAAAAGAGCGCAGCACACCCCATCTTCAGGCGGTCGCCGAGGGGCTTGGGGGTAAGCGAATCCACCCTGAAGCCGTTCTTAATGTCGTCCTGGCTGTAACCTTCAGTAAGCACAGGCCCCTTCCCTTGAGCAAGGCGCCCCGACGCACTCCAACTGAGTGCCAGATCTGAATTGTGAGTTGCGCCTTGCAGCATTGATAACAGCTCCGACATACAAGCGGGATTGGTCTGAATACATAGTTAAGGTGAATTGGGTTATAGGGTATCGGGGTACTCTTATGCTAAGGACTATAGCAAAGGCGGCGCGATAACTACGTGGGCATCCGTTGGGCATTATGTGAAGAAATGTTGACCTTTGTAACAGCACGAATTTTAAAGGATTTTTGGGAACTGATAAGAGCGAAAAATGTGCACCAGGTCATAGTTTTCCGACTCTTCCAGGTCTGGCAATGTGCGCACCCGCATCTCACCCACCCTGCGCAGTTGCGGAAAACGCTCCGCGAGGTTGCGCAAACGGGATTCAGCCACCACCACATCGCCAGCGGCAGCCATGTGATTGATCACCCCTGAATACCCGGTATCCTCGTAACACACGTCGGCAGCCAGTAGCAATTCACCATTGGTCAGCGCAAGACTGCGTGAGGTCTGCAGTGAAACCCCGTTGAGTTCCCCATTACAGCGACAAGCCGTGAGCGCATCGTCGTCTATATCCACACAGACCACCGCCTCGGCACCGGCCAGTGCGGCGGCCACCCCGGCCACCCCGGAACCGGCGCCAAAATCCACCACGCGACGGCCCTGCACCACAGCGGGGTTATCCAGAATCCAGCGTGCCAGGGCTTGCCCACCACCCCAGCAAAAGGCCCAGTAAGGCGGGGCCTCCATCAAACGCTGATAATCCTGTTGCTGCAAATGATGCTCGGGCACTTGATCCTGCATCAGGTACAGAGCAATCTCGGGCACTTTGGGCAAGTGGCGGGGCGAAATCTGCACACTGTCCAGAATCGCTGGTAAGTCACGGTGTGAATTCAATTCAGGTGTTCCCTTCAGTCAAACCGCGGGCAGTCAAACCGCTGGTGGTGAACCGCATCCAGAAAGGCGTCACCCAGACGCTCTGATTCAGTCACTGTACGTTTCCACAAAACCAGGCGTTGCTGGTTGTCCATGGCAAAAAAATCTTTGCGATCCGGTATCCGGCCGCCGGGCAGGGATGCTACAAACTCTGCCGATGGCGCGACCATCACCAGGTTCTGCCAGGCGCCCCGGGAACCGGCTCCCCCCTGATGGTGGCGGCTTTTCAAGGTTTTATCAAACCAGCCAGGTACGCAATAGGAATAAAAATGCGGATAGAAAACCAGCCCGTTCGACACCGACAGCGACGCATCAAAATGGTAGTCGGTCACCCCGCCATCACGATAGACACCGGCAGGCGCGCCGGGAATATCGCGCACCCCGGCCAACACCAGTGGAACGGCCCCTGAAGCCCGTAACGCCAGTTCCAGGTTATCGGCGGACAGTGCAACCCGCCGCGTGGGCAGCGAATCATCAAACTCGATCATACGGTCACGACTATCACCAAATACCGCCCGCTCACAGAACCGGCCCAAATGGGTACGCCCCATTGCATTGGCCAGAAAGGTGGCGCAAAGCCCGGCCATCAGGGCCAACTTATGGTCGGACTGCAGCAGACCACCACTGCGAATGGTCACAATGTGATTACGGTAGACCGGGTGGGTTAGAATCTCATCAATGCCCTGCTCCCCCAACACATGGGAAAGCACTGCATCCAGTACCCGCGATACATCATGAATGGTAACCTTGGCAGGATAGCTCTGGGCCAGATAGGCCTCAACAAACCGCTCCAAAGCAGCCAGGGAATCCCGCTGCGCCAGCGCCGCAAAGCGCCAACTGCCGATACTGGAAGCCAGCGTGGTGAGTGGTGCCGTTCTGGTAGGTAGGAACTCAGAGAAAAGGGCTCGATCCAGCCCGGCGAGCACCAGCCACTTGGGTCCACCGGATGCCCCCAGCATGATCCCGATGTCTTCAGCGCTGAACCCATGCTGCTGAATATAGTCACGGGCCTGGGGTGCAATGAGCCAGCTCAGGATCGGCCGTTTGATGTGAATAGCTGCGGTCATACTTCCGGACACTGGTTGATTTGGCGCAATTATGCCGCTATTTACCCCAATTAAAAAGTGAACAGATGCAGCCCAGGCTACTCTTTAGAGGCTCTACCCATGCTTAAATGGGCCACATTGCCAAGTTGATCCTGACGATAGAGCGTGACTCTGTTGCGGCCGTTCTCTTTGGATTGGTAAAGTGCCAGATCAGACGATTTCAACATAGCCTCTACACTACCACCCTGAGGCGGCACACCCACACAAACCCCTATGCTCACGGTAACGTTAAAAGTGGCGCTGTCCGTCTCAATGGGGTTCGCCGCCACCGCTTTCCGGATCCGCTCTGCCACAACACGGGCACCCTCTGCGCCGGTCTCCGGCAATATCAGGCAAAACTCCTCGCCCCCATAACGTGCTAACTGATCCGACGGCCACCGAATGCAGTCATTGACCCGCTCCGCCACCAGCTTCAGGCAGGCATCGCCGGCAGGGTGTCCATATTCATCATTAACCCGTTTGAAAAAGTCCACATCCAGCATCAGAATGGCGAAATCCCGTTTGTAGCGCATACAGCGGGCCCATTCTTTTTGCATGACGTTTTCCATATAGCGGCGATTCTTGAGCTTGGTAAGCTGATCCGTATTGCTCATTTCCTCCAGGCGGGAATTGAGTTTTTCCAACTCAAGCGTGCGCTCCCTGACCCGCTGCTCCAGCTCTCCATTGAGCCGGCGTGTAACCTGCAAAGCTTCATCCTGGGCAGCAAACCGCAACTTGCGTTCCACGTTAATGCGCTCGGCCATGGCAAAGGACAGCAGTACTGCCTCAAGCACTGAGCCAATCTGCACCGCGTATTCAGTGATAAAATTGGTCGGCAATATACTGAGTTTATTCAGCGCCAGCAGCACACCACCGCCCAAAAAAAACAGCCATGCGATCACATAGAAGCGGGCGTTGTTAACGCCCTTATACCAGGACATGACTCCCACCAGCATTTCAAACAGGCAGGCAAACAAACCCAGCGGCACCAGCACATGGATACTCAAACGATAAGGCGAAACAAATGACAGTAATGCGGTGGAAAAAGCAGCAACAGCAATTCCAGTAAGCCCAATATTGAGGACTCGTGACCATTCCCTGACCTGTAAAAAACGGCGGGTGAACAGTGCCGAAGAGCCAAAGGTCAGTGCCAGAAAGAATGGTATGCTGTGATCGTTCCAGCCCACGGCATTGGGCCAAATATAATGGTAAGCCTGCCCGCTGAGTGATGCGATAAACAGCGGCAGAGAGACGACAACGACCACGTAATACAGATAGCTGCGTTCGCCCACAACAATAAAAATCAGAAAGTTGTAAATGGCAATGACAAACATGGCGCCATAATACAAACCCTGGGCTATATTGGCCTGGTTCTCGCGGTTTTCAAATGCATCCCGTTGCCACAAAGTGAGGGGAGCCTGCACGGAAGTGCTGGTTTTGATGCGGTAGTAGATATCCAGGGTCGCCCCCGGCGGGAAATGCAGCGGAACAACAAAAAACCGGTGCTCAATCGGGCGCTCTGCGAAAACACGCTTATCGCCCATCTGATAAGAGTCGAGTAATTTGCCTGAGTCGTAAACCCACACATCCACGTAATCCAGAACCGCATACCCCAGTTCCAGATAACGCAGTGTCGATGCGTCTGCAGGGTTCTCCAATTGCAGATGCAGCCACCAGGTGGAATCACTGTATCCTTGGTTGAAAGCTTTTTGTCCCTGGGGCACCCAGTGGTCATCCGGCTTGCGCACGGTTTCGATCGTGTAACGACCGTCAGGATCTTCGAGAAATTGGACGTGCTCATTAACCGCGGAGGAGGATGCTTCTGCAGACAACAGGGCCATCGCACACCAGGGTTGTAACAGCAGAATAAAAAAGACAACGGGACGCATCAGCCAAACCAACAAGGTGTTCACTCCCAAAATGAAAAAGCCCTGATTACATCCCTATTTATCGCGTTATTAATTTAACAATAGAGAGGGCTGAGACATTTACAAGCTAATGCCTTGAAAACAAGCTAACTTTGTTAGGCTGGTGCGTGACACTGGGGGCGGACTGGTGTGACCGAGCTGTTCCGGCCACACCAGAAAACCTTACAGGGCGGTTTTCTTATCACTGAGATGATGGCAGCGAACGCTGGCATCGTAGAGCTCCTGGAGTACATCGGAACGACTGACAATCCCCACCAACTTGCCATTTTCCACCACGGGATACATCTTGGGCTTATTGGTTGTGAGCTGATCCGCCAATTCCGAAATGGCCATATCCGGCTCGACCGTAAGCACATTGGTTTTCATTACATCGCCGGCATTGGCGGTCAGATCGCAATAAAACGCGGTATTCAGCATTTCCTTGATGCAATCCTGCTCTGAAATAAAGCCGATCACATTCTGATTCTCATCCAACACGGGGGCACCGGTTATCTTGTTTTCCAGTAATACTGCCACCACATCCCCAACATCATCCTTGATATCAAAGCTGACCACTTTACGGCTCATGCAATCACGAACCACAACCGACTTATCAACCATATAACCTCCTCACCCAGCGGTGACTGCTGTTATGATTATTATGTATGCCAATATAGGCCACGGCCACTTGCCCGCTCCGCAGCATCGGCCATTAATCAACAATGTCACAGCTTTTGTTTAAGCTCAACTGTTTATGATCCGCCCCCTTGGCCCCCTTGATGCCCTGCCCCCTTATAAAAAACCAAATTTGTAACATCAGGCTCTTGAAACTCATAATTCATACGGCTTACTCTAAGCACCAATTTTCACTGCAATTTTGATGACTTACAGGGGACGAGCATGACCACCAAGGCCGCCAAAACAGCGTCCAAAAGGCCATTCGATATCGTGGTATACGGCGCAACCGGTTTTACTGGAAAACTCACTGCTGAATACCTCGTGAGGAGCCAGGGAGCCAACCCACTGAAGCTGGCAATCGCCGGCCGCAACCGCGGTAAAGTAGAAGCCTGTCAACAGGACCTGCTGAGCATAAACAGCCAGGCCCACATTGAGACGCTGCACGCGGACTCCGACGACTACACCAGCCTGGTGAACATGGCCGCCCAGGCCAAGGTTGTCATCACCACCGTGGGCCCCTATCTCAAATACGGCGAACCGCTGGTTCGAGCCTGTGTGGAGGCCGGCACCCATTACGTGGACCTGACCGGAGAGCCGGAGTTTGTGGAAGGCCTGCAACATGAACTACATGACCAGGCGGTGGAGAAAAAGATCAAAATCATCAACAGCTGTGGCTTTGACAGCATTCCTCACGACCTGGGTGCACTCTATACCGTGCACCAATTAAATACGTTGCTGGGTGAGGACAAGGCGGGAAAATGCCCGGTGAAGGTGGAAGGTTTCATCGAAGCCAAGGGCACTTTTTCCGGGGGCACTTGGCATTCTGCCATCACCCAGTTTTCCCGGCTGCGGGCGTATCACAATAAACGCAAGGAATGGCATAAAACCCGCAAAACCAAGCCCACCGACCGGCGCCGTACCCGGGTCATGCAACCCAAGGTATTCTGGGTAAATGCCCACAAGGCATGGGCCTGCCCCTTCCCCTCCATCGACCCTCAGGTGGTCAAGCGCACCGCTGCCGAGCGCAAGGAATTCGGACCGGATTTTATTTATGGACACTACATACTGGTTAAAAAATTGCCCAAACTGATCGGCGGCGTGGTGGGCGCTGGGGGGCTGATCGCACTGTCTCAGTTTAAATACACGCGCAACAAACTGCTGGAAGTGAAAGATCCCGGGCAGGGCCCAAGCGAGGCAATGCGCAATAAATCCTGGTTCAAGGTTCACTTTGTCGGTGAAGCCGACGGACTGCATGTATGGACTGAGGTTGCAGGAGGCGACCCCGGTTATGGAGAGACCGCAAAAATGCTGGCTGAGTCTGCTTTGTGCCTGGCACAGGACAAAGACCTACCAGCCAACTACGGTGTTACCACGCCTGGCGCAGGTATGGGAGTCGCTCTGATTGAGCGCCTGAATGCAGCCGGCATCACTTTCAGAACGATTTAACGGAAATACACTTTATGAGCAGCCAATTCATTCAAATGAATGTCGAATTTAATGCCCCGGTCGAAACCGTATTCGCCACCCTGTCCGACCACGAAGCAATGGGCAAAGTGCTCAACGCTAAAGTCAAACGGATTAAGGATGGGCAGGATGACGTCAACGGAATAGGTTCAGTGCGGCGCATAACCCCCGTGCCACTGGCGGATTTCGAAGAAACCGTCACCGCCTTCGAACCCAATAAACTGGTGGAATACACCATCACCAAGGGCAGCCCCCTGAAGAACCACCTGGGCCGCATGGTGTTCAGTGAGAACGGTGGCAAAACCCACCTGCACTACACCATTCAATTTGAGCCCAAGGTGCCTGTTCCCTTAAGCGGACTGGTGGTGAAATCCGTTCTGGAGAAAGTGATCCTGCGGGGATTGCACAAGCTGGCCAAACAATACCACTGAACAATTGGTAGCCAGACCTCACCGGGTTCTTGAATGTGTTCGCAAACCTATGAATAAAAAGGCTGACTTAGGTTGGCCTTTGCTCCCAGTATGCTTTAATTAACAGGAAACTAATTAGGGAGCAGAACATGAGATCTATCGCTACCGCCGCTTTGATCGGCATGAGCCTTGGCTTCGGCAGTGTCAGTTACGCTGACACCCTTCTGGGAATCTATGTGGGCGGAGGCAGCATCAGCTACGATCTGTCTGGTGACTTTACCGATTTGGAAGGTGGCAGCAGTTCCATCGACTTTGACGATGATCTTGGCCTGGAGGGTGATTCCGGCTCCTACTTTTACATTGCCCTCGAACATGGCATCCCCATTCTGCCCAACGTTCGTTTTGCCCGCTCTGAGATCGAGGAATCGGCCAGCGTCGTGCTGTCGGATTCCATCGAGTTCGATGACATTACGTTTCCGGCCGGTGCACCGGTGCGCTCAAAACTGGACTTCTCCCACAATGACTACACCTTTTATTACGAAGTGCTGGACAACTGGGTAAGCCTGGACCTGGGCCTGACCGCGCGTCAGTTCGATGGCGAGCTGAGTGCCAGCAGCCCGCTGCTATCGGAAACAGCCAGTGAGGATCTCGATTTCGTGGCACCATTGCTATACGGCTCTGCGCAATTCGAATTACCCATTACTGGTCTATATGTGGGCGTGCAGGGAAACTGGATCGGAGCTGGCGGGGCTCAACTCTATGACTTGTGGGGTAAAGTGGGCTATACCTTCGCCTTTGGCCTGGGCCTGGAAGCCGGGATGAGAAAATTGGCACTGGAATTGGATGATGTAGAAGACCTGGACGCCGATGTTACACTGGACGGCTCCTATATCGCCGCCACGTTCCATTTCTGAGCGGGGCTTCGGTCATAAAAAAACCGCAGCATTTTGCTGCGGTTTTTTCTTGCAGTAACGGCTCAGTCAAACTTGATGCCCAATCTCAAGCCCACTTCCTCATAAGACTCCACCACATCACCCAGCCCCTGGCGGAAACGATCTTTGTCCAGTTTTTTGCGGGTTTCCACATCCCATAAGCGGCAACCATCTGGCGTGAATTCATCACCCAGCACTACACGCCCGTCATAAATACCAAACTCCAGCTTGTAATCCACCAACAGCATACCGCCATCCAGGAACAGTTGTTTCAGCACGTCGTTAACCTTGAAGGTCAATTCTTTCATCTTTAACACGTGCTCTTTTTCAGCCCAGCCAAAGCTTTGGATATGGTATTCATTCACCATCGGGTCGCCCAGTGCATCATTCTTCAGAAAGAACTCAAAGGTGGGCGGATTAAGGTCCAGCCCCTCTTCGACGCCCAGGCGACGACAGATACTGCCTGCTGAAACGTTGCGCACCACACATTCCAAAGGCATCATCTTCAGGCATTTTACCAGCGCCTCCTGATCATTGAGTAACTTGTTGAAATGGGTTTCAACACCCGCTTCCTCGAGTTTCTGCATAATGAAAGCGTTGAACTTGTTGTTCACCATGCCTTTGCGATCAAGCTGTTCCACCTTTTTACCGTCAAAGGCCGATGTGTCGTTGCGAAACACCAGGATTAACGATTTTGGATCGTCGGTGGAGTACACAGACTTGGCTTTACCTTTGTAAAGTTCTTCGCGCTTTTCCATCTTAAAATCACCTGATTCTAAAACAAGTTTATGATCTGTTTTCAGTGGCCTGAACGGATAGCCAATCCAGGCCTGAATTCTGAGTGGCCAGGCGGATGATCGATTCCGAACACCGCCCCTTATCAAGCAACGCTTCCACCGCCAGGTCGGGATGGTTATTCTTCTGGCTGATGTGCGCCACCACTAAATGCTGCAATCCAGACTGATCCAGTTGCGATAGCATGTCTGCAGATTGCTGATTATTCAAGTGCCCCAAGGGCCCGGATACACGCCGCTTCAATGAGGCCGGATAAGGCCCCTCCGCAAGCATGGCTAAATCATGGTTGCATTCCAGCATCAGAGCATGGCAGTCGGCATAGCAGTCCAGCATATGGGGGGTCACACTGCCCACATCGCTGAGCAAGCCGAGCCGGTGACCGGCGTGCTCCATCACGAACTGACAGGGCTCCCGCGCATCGTGCGGCACGGCGACTGGCTGTACTTTCATACCCGCCACCTGAAAATCCTCATGGGGTGTAATCATGTGAAACAATGCCCCGTCCAGCACCCCGTTCAATTTGGCAGCCCAGGTACCCCAGGTGGTGAATACCGGTATCCGGCAGCGATTGGCCAGCCTGGCCACGCCTTTAATATGATCGGTATGTTCGTGCGTCACCAGAATCGCAGCGATGTCTTCTGCTGCTATCCCAAAGTCAGCCATTCGCGATAGGGCCTCCCGGGCGGAGAATCCGCAGTCCACCAGGACAGCGGGCTGATTTGGGGCTTGAATCAGTGTCCCATTACCTTCACTGCCACTGCCGATGGAAGCAAATCGCACTATTGCAGTTTCTCCCGGATCTGGTTCAGAATACGCGCCGACTGTTCTTCAGGCGCCAAAGTGTCATCATCTACCTGCACTGATACCTGGATACCGCTCTCGGAACTGATCAAGCGCAATTGCAGCTCTTTCTCTTCCAGTTCGTCGTCCACTTCCACCTGGGTGGTTTCCGCCAGGTAGTAAATACCCAGGGTCCTATCCAGATCCGACACCCCTACACGGGATCTCTGCAACGCCTGCCCCACAGCCAGCCAGGCCCGATTGAAGTCCTGATTAATGACCAGAATCGGATAGCCGTTGCCATCCCGGGTCATGGTGTACTTTGGCAGCACCCTGAGATCCTGGGACAGAACCGAGGCGCCCGCTTTGCGGCCACCCTGCTCAAGGAACAACATCAGCTCGTCATAGACCGTCGTCACCAGCTCAATGTTTTCCGGCTCCTCCGGCCAATCCGTTGTCTCCGGCAAAGGGGTCTTCACCCGCACATGATTAATGTGCACGACATTGGATTCAAAATCGGCCCGCGGCTCGGTCTGCATTGTGAACCGAAAGCGCTCCCGGCGCTCTCCACCACTGAATGTGATAAATCGCCAGACCGACTTCCAAAAGCCGCCTTCGCTGGGCAACTGACGGGGCGCCAGCCAGCCGGTTTCAATCACACCGGTACTGCGGTCTGCTTTATCAATAGAGGCGTTGCTGGCTGCAAACTCATTGAGCTGCTGCCAAAGATCCTGTGCCGGCCGCTCAACCACCAACCAAAGCCGGCCGGAATCCTGCCGTAATTCCAGCCCTGCTGCTTCATTAACATTCAATAATGATTGCGGCCTGGGCACGGACTCGCTGTCTTGGGGTTCATAGAAATTGTTCCCGCGCACCTCCGGTATGGGGTAGCGCTGGCTGATGGGCTTACTGTCCATACCTTCAGGTATGGTTAGGGGTGGCAGACTTTCCGCCTGTTGGTAATCCATTGCCCGCTCACGAAACTGGCCTTTATCACCAAACAGATAGGAACAACCTGACAGCGCAATCAGCACAGCAAGTAGCGATGCGGCTCGCAGAATGGTCATTGAATTCTCCGGGAACATTGTCGTTATTGGTTTACCCTGGGCCTGGTAAGGCCATGCACTACAGCAAGCCGGCCTGTTGCATGGCATCCCTGAGTGGCTGATGGAACTGCTCGGACAGCGGGGTCAGCGGCAGCCGAATACCTTCTTCCATCAGGCCCATTTGCTGCAAAGCCCATTTGACGGGGATGGGATTCGCCTCCAGAAACAGATTTTGATGAAGCCCCAGCAACGGCTCATTGATAGCTTCCGCACGCGCCCGATCACCGGCGATGGCTGCCGCACACATGTCAGACATCGCTTTCGGTGCGACGTTCGCCGTGACCGAAATATTTCCTTTGGCGCCAAGCAGCATCAGCTCCATGGCCGTTGCATCATCGCCGGAGTACAACAGAAACTCGGGATCACACAATTCAAGAATTTCCCTGCCCCGCTGCAAATTCCCGGTCGCTTCCTTGATCGCCACCACATTTGGGTGGGTACTGATACGTTGCACGGTGGCAGGCAGCATATCGCAGACAGTGCGGCCGGGAACATTGTAAAGAATCTGTGGTATTTCCACAGCATCGGCAATGGCCATATGGTGGCGGTAAAGGCCTTCCTGGGTGGGTTTGTTGTAATAAGGTGCCACCAACAGGCAGGCGTCAGCGCCGGCCTGCTTGGCGGCCCGCGTCAGCTCGATGGCCTCGCGGGTGCAGTTGGCACCGGTACCGGCCACAATGGGGATTCGCCCGGCTGAGCGCTCAACAGTGAATTTGATTACGGCGCAGTGCTCGTCCACGTCCAGGGTCGCCGATTCCCCGGTGGTGCCCACCGCGACAATCCCGTTGGAACCCTGCTCAATATGCATGTCAATTAAGTTCGCCAGAGCTTCCCAATGAATGCTGCCATCAGCATGCATCGGAGTGACGAGCGCAACCAGGCTGCCGGTAATCATTTGCTGCTTTATCTCCACCTAAATTTGGCAAACCGGTATGGTACTGACGCGTGTTAACAATAACAAGCGGATACCGGCTGAGGGGCCCAAAATCTAAGGGTTTCAGGGGGTTTTACTGTCTTTCCCATTATTTGTAGCATTTTCAGCTAGTTGTTCCTAAATAGCGATGCTAAACTCAAATTCAGTTTTTAACCGGTTAAGAACACTGGACTTTTTGGAATACGCCCAATCAGTTCGTTTTTTGACCACTCAGGACTGAGCAATGCAAGAATACCTTGTCATTTCTGCTATCGGAGAGGACAAACCCGGTATCATCAACGGGCTCTCCCAAACCGCCACAGAAAGCGGTTGCAACATTCTGGACACCCGGATGACAGTGCTGGGCGGGGAATTTGCCCTGATCATGTTGATCAATGGCCTACCTGACCAAATCGCCACTGCTGAATCTTCCATCCCCCAGGCGGCAGAAGCGTTCGGCCTGACTACGATACTGAGACGCACCGCGCCACGGCGGGAAGCCGACGGATCACGCCCCTATTACATTTCCGTTGTTGCACTCGATCACCCCGGCATCGTGCGGGAAATTGCCGGCTTTTTCAGTGAACGCAAAATCAACATCGAAGAGATGGAAACCGGCACCTATGCCGCCGCCCATACCGGCAGCCCAATGTTTTCTCTGGAAATTGCAGTAAAAGTACCCGCAACAATCGCAATAGCACCCTTAAAAGAGGCTTTTATTGCTTTTTGTGATGAACGTAATCTGGATGCCACTATTGAACCGCGCCGTTAAGCCTGCGCATAAAGGCATTCAGATTAACCATAACAACCCATGCAAGGCTTAGGAGGAGTCAATGGCAATCGTCGAACTCGACAAACCGGTTCCGGATTTCGCAGCACAGGCTACCAGCCAGAAAGATGTTGTGCTCTCTAAACTCAAAGGCTGGAAAGTGGTTCTGTACTTTTATCCCAAGGACAACACCCCGGGCTGCACCACGGAAGGCCTGGATTTCAGGGATTACTATCAAGACTTCCTGAAAGCCAAAACCATGGTGTTCGGTGTCTCAAAAGACATCCTGAAATCCCATGAGCAATTCAAGGCGCAATACCAGTTTCCCTTTGAGCTGATATCCGATACCGACGCCTACCTGTGCCAGATGTTCGATGTCATACAACCACTGAACATGTATGGGAAACAGATACAGGGCGTTGAACGCAGCACCTTCCTCATTGACTCTAACGGGATACTGAGGCGGGAATGGCGCAAAGTAAGGGTCAATGGCCACGTAGAAGAAGTTCTGGAAGCAGCAGAAGCCATCAACTGATCGCTGCTTGCAGGCCCCTACAGCACGTCGGATCCCGGCCCATCGGTATCATTTGCCGGGGCCAGGCCAGGCAGGGGCTCCCGGGGCCAGGATGTAAATACTGCTTTCACCAGGGTGGCCAATGGAATGGCAAAAAACACACCCCACAATCCCCAAAACCCACCGAATACCAGCACCGCAGTGATAATAGAAACAGGGTGCAGGTTCACTGCCTCTGAAAACAGGATCGGTACCAATAGATTACCATCCAGCGCCTGAATGATACCGTAGGCTACCATCACCCACATGAATTCCGGGCCCCAGCCAAACTGGAAATAGGCGGCCACCGCCACCGGGATGGTCACCACCGTGGCGCCAATGTAGGGAACCACCACGCTCAAACCCACCAGCAAACCAAGCAATGCAGCATAATTCACGCCCAACACCACAAAAGCAATGTACGTCACACCACCGGTGATGATGATTTCCATGGCCTTACCTCGCACATAATTGGATATCTGCACATCCATTTCGCTCATAACGCGGGTAATAAAGGGGCGCTCCGCCGGCAGCAATCCCACCACAGCGGCAATCAGACGGTCCTTATCCTTGAGGAAAAAGAACACCAACAATGGTACCAGCACCAGAAATATCAATAATCCCATCAGGTTGGGAATGTTTGCCAGGGAGAAGGTCACCACTGATTCGCCCACGCTCTTCAGCGTCGTGGTGGTCATGGCGCTGATTTCCCGCACCCACTGCTCCGATACCAGGTCAGGGTAACGTTGCGGCAGCACATTCAGAAAGCTGTTGGCCTCGGCCAACATGCGGGGAACCTGCTCGTTCAGAAAGCGCACCAGCTGGCCCCAGGTCAGAGGCACCAGCACGAACAGAAATGCCATTTGCGCGGTCAGGAACAGCAGATAGGTAAGGATCAGGGCAAACAGCCAGGGCACGCTGCGTTTGACAAGATAGTTGATCAGCCCTTGCAGCAGATAGGCCAACACGATGGCAGTAAATACCGGCGCCAATACCTTGCCCATAGTCACGACAATGGTCAAACCGGCAGTCAGCAGCAGAATTAAAACCACCGCTTCCTTGTTGGAAAAATACTCTCTATACCAGTCACTAAATATCTGAAACATAGGCTGTTATGCTGATTCCTGCGGCGCGCTGCGCTAGGCGCGCTTTTCGATTATGAACAGAAAATTACCGTCCTGCTCCGTTTGCTCATGAATGATATGGCCCACCATTCCGGTAAACGCTTCGAAATCCCGGAGTGATCCGGGGTCGCTGGTTTGCACCGCGATGATCTGCCCTATGTCCAATCGGTTCAGCTGTTGCTTCAACTTCAGCAGAGGCAGCGGACAGTCCAGGCCGCGGGCATCCAGTTCAATATCGGGCAATGTCAAACTCATTACATTCCACTCAATCAAAAGTCGACAACACTATATACAAGGGCAGATAAGATTGATACCGCTCCCCCTAAGCGAATGATAATTTTGACTTTGTGGCGACAAAAACCATCTGCTACCCTGCTCATAAGTATTGCTTTCCAACGCCCCAGAGGCAAAACTTTTATGTTGATCACCGGTCAAAGCCATCAGACCTTCAGGAACGCAGCCCCACATTGATTATGACCAAGCAGTATTTTCGCAAGCCCATTGCCGGCCTGATGATTGTTGTCTGGCTGACAAGCCTCACGCTGCCTTCCTTTGCTGCCCCCCTTCCCGACCTGGGAGACGCCAGCTCGGCCATTGTCAGCCCGGACCAGGAATACCGACTGGGGCGGGCCTGGTTACGACAACTGCGAGCCCAGGTACCCTTGATTCATGACCCGCTGATCTACGATTACCTGTATAACCTGGTGTATCGCCTTGCCTCGGCCAGCGATATTGAGCGCCCGGACATCGCACTGGTGGTGATTAACAATGCTGCCATCAACGCGTTTGCAGTACCTGGCGGCGTAATGGGACTCAACGGTGGATTGTTATTAAATGCCCGCACCGAAGACGAAGTGGGCGGTGTGATCGCGCACGAGCTGGCCCACCTGAGCCAACGCCACTTCGCCAGGGGTGTGGAACGCTCGCAGCAAAACTCGTGGGCCGGCCTTGCCGCATTACTGGCCAGTATCGCCATTGCCGCCACCGCAGGGGGCGAAGCCGGTATGGCTGCATTAGCCACGACCCAGGCAGCCAGCATCGATGCCCAACTTCGCTTTAGCCGTGCCAATGAGCAAGAGGCCGATCGCATCGGCATGCAAACCTTGGTGCGGGCGGACATGAACCCCGCCGCCATGGCCGATTTCTTTGAGGCACTGCAAAGAAGCATGCGTTATTACGGAGACCTGCCACCCGAATTCCTGCTGACCCACCCGGTCACTGAATCCCGCATAACCGACGCCCGGGCACGAGCCGCCCAGCTGCCCGCCAAACCCAGCAGCGATTCACTGGAATTTCATTTAATGAAGATGCGGGTTGAGGTGGAGTTCACCCGGGATGCCAGCGCCAAGATCAGTGATCTTGAAAACCAGAAACAGGAATCCACATCCTTTCTCGAAGTCACCGAATATGGCT
The DNA here is from genome assembly GCA_002471665.1 of Gammaproteobacteria bacterium UBA7310. Classification (GTDB taxonomy): domain Bacteria; phylum Pseudomonadota; class Gammaproteobacteria; order Pseudomonadales; family Ketobacteraceae; genus Ketobacter. The sequence continues at coordinate 129,451 of DKQK01000040.1, read as the reverse complement.
TAAGCTGTGCCTATCTGAAAACCAACCAGTTGGATAAGGCACTGCAGTCCATCGATCGACTACTGAGCAGGCGCCCCACCCGAATTACCTACATTGCTTCCAAAGCAGAAATACTGAACAAAGCCGGTCAGTACGATACCGCCCTGCGTTTACTGGAAAAAGGCCTGGACTTCTCACCGGGCAATTATCCGCTGAGCGTGCTCTACGCCGACGCCCTGACCCTGGACAACCAGACCGACAAAGCCATCACAGTGCTGAGGGAACAACTGACCCAGTGGGAAGCCCAACCGCTGTTGTGGTTTATGCTGGCGGAGGCACACGGTAAAGCCGGCAATCGGTTGGGGGTTTACCAATCAAAGGCTGAATATTTCTATCTCTATGGCCAGACCACGAAAGCCATTGAGCAGCTCCAGTATGCCCTGCCATTGGCCCGTGATGACTTTCACGTCACCGCCCGCATCAGCGACCGTATTGCTGAAATGCAACACTCCATGCGCGACCTGGAAATCTAAGCGGATTTAAGCCGCGCCCTGCTTCATCCGCTTGAGTTGCTCGGAAAAAGCCAGCATTCGATTTAACGGCAGCATCGCCTGTTCAATTAACGCATCATCAACGCTGATTTCGTTATTGTGTTCTTTCAGTTCCAGCGCCAGGCTGTCCAGAGCGTTCATGGCCATCCAGGGGCAATGGGCACAGGAACGGCAGGTGGCACCGTTGCCGCCGGTGGGCGCTTCCAGAAAGCGCTTCTCCGGTGCCATTTGTTTCATCTTGTAGAAGATACCGCGGTCAGTGGCAACGATAAACGTCTCATTGCTCATGTTTTTAGCGGCGTTGATCAACTGCGATGTGGATCCCACCGCATCGGCCAGCTTCACCACTGCATCCGGTGATTCCGGATGCACCAGCACTGCGGCCCCGGGGTAAACCTTTTTCAGGTCTTCCACCCCTTTCGCTTTGAACTCCTCGTGCACAATGCAGGCGCTGTCCCACAACAGGACATCGGCTCCGGTTTCCCGTTGCACATAAGCGCCCAGATGCTTATCCGGAGCCCAGATAATTTTCTTGCCCTGCTTGTGCAGGTGTTCAATCAGCTCCACTGCAATACTGGAGGTAACCACCCAATCGGCACGGGCTTTCACCGCCGCTGACGTGTTGGCATAAACCACCACTTCGCGGTCCGGGTGCTGGTCACAAAATGCCGAGAACGCCTCCACCGGACAGCCCAGATCCAGTGAACAGGTGGCTTCCAGGGTGGGCATCAGTACCGTCTTTTCAGGGCTCAGTATCTTGGCCGTCTCGCCCATAAATTTAACACCGGCGACAATCAGCGTCTGGGCAGGATGATCCTTGCCAAAGCGCGCCATTTCCAATGAATCAGAAACACATCCGCCCGTTTCTTCCGCCAGTGACTGGATCTCGGGATCGGTATAGTAGTGGGCCACCAGAACCGCATTTTGCGCCTTTAACATTTCCTTAATCTGAGCGCGATATTCTGCTTTCTCTGCCTGGGACAGGTGCGATTGCAAATGACTGCCATCCAGATGATCTCTGACAAAATCGGCAACTGACGTATTCATGCTACTTAAACCTCCAGGATGCAGTTCCGGCATCACTTGGTAATCAATCTTTCCAGCCCTAACTACCCCTAAGCGGATTTGGGCAATCGGCAAGGTGGGGGCAAATAATACCATAACTGACGAACGAAGAACCTGACCCAACCGCCTGACTATTTTTGTTTATATTGAGGCAAATCACCGGGAATCAACGCAATGCATTTTCCCGACAAAAACGAAAAAGGCCGCTTTGCATGACAAAGCGGCCTTTCGAAGAGTGGTGGGTCGTGCTGGATTCGAACCAGCGACCAATTGGTTAAAAGCCAACTGCTCTACCAACTGAGCTAACGACCCGTCAACGGATGCGTATATTACTGATTAAAAATTAAATCACAAGGATTTTTTTAATTTTTATGGCCTTGATTTTCATACGCTTTTTTGCGTCCAGCCAAGACCGTTCACCTCACTGACCAAAGCACCTGAAAAAACAGGGTTTTAACGATACGGGGTTGGATCGGCAACACCAGCCTGTTGAAACCCTTCTCGACGCAGGCGGCAGCTATCGCATTGACCACATGCCCGGCCCCTGGAATCGGCCTGATAACAGGAGACCGTCAAGCCGTAATCCAGCCCCAGTTGCAGGCCTTTCTGGATAATCTCTGCTTTCGACAAGTGCAGCAAAGGGGCTTCAATGGCCATGGGCCGCCCCTCTACCCCCCGGCGGGTGGCAAGATTCGCCAACCCCTCGAACGCGGAGATAAACTCTGCTCGACAATCCGGATAGCCGGAGTAATCCACTGCATTGACCCCGATAAAAATGGCATCCGCATCCAGCACTTCGGCCCAACCCAGCGCCAGCGACAGAAATATGGTGTTGCGGGCCGGCACATAGGTCACAGGAATACCCTCCGTGGGACCAAGGGGCACCTCGATCGAGCGGTCGGTTAACGCGGAACCACCAATATCCCCCAGATTAATGTGAATGGTTTTCAGCTCCATGGCACCAAGGGCATCCACCACCCGCCGGGCCGCCGCCAATTCCGATTCGTGACGTTGGCCGTAGTCAAAGGTTATGGCATAGCATTCATAACCCTGATGGCGGGCAATGGCCAGGCATGTCGCCGAATCCAGCCCACCTGATAACAACACCACCGCTTTTTTGATATCTGACATCTCAACGCCCCGGTTCATCCGACCACAGCAACTTGTGCAGTTGCAATTGAAAACGCACCGGCAGTCGATCTTCTACGATCCAATCTGCCAGATCAGCAGCCTTGATTTGCTGAAAACTTGGTGAAAACAACACATCGCCCACCCGCTCAGTCAAACCCAATTCATCGACTTTCATGCGGGCCCACTGGTAATCCTGACGACTGCAGATGACGAACTTCACCTGATCACGGCTTTTGAGCAAGGGAATGTTGTCCATTAGATTGCGATGGCTCTCTGCAGAATCCGGTGTTTTCAGGTCCAATACGATGCTGACCCTTGGATCGATACCACGGATGTCCAGTGCTCCACTGGTTTCCAGCGACACGTCATAACCGGCATCACACAGTTCCGTCAGCAGAACCCGGCACGCCGGTTGTGCCAGTGGCTCGCCGCCCGTCACCGTAATGTATTTCGGCGAATAGCGCGCAACCTCATCCAATATCTCCGAGATGGAGCGCATCTCACCACCGGAAAAGGCATAGGCAGTATCACAATATTGGCATCTAAGAGGGCAACCGGTAAGACGCACGAACACCGTCGGCAGCCCAATGGTGCGAGCCTCTCCCTGCAAAGAGTAGAAGATTTCAGTAATACGTAGCTGGGACACACCCTTCCCCGTTAATAGAAAACGGGCAATATTAACTCAAGCGTGTGGCGGATTACAGCGCCTACAGCGTTTTCACCAGATCCTGGGCCAATCTGGAGGCTGACTTGTCCGGGTACTGCTTGATCAGTTCGTTCAGGGTGCTTTTGGCTTTGCTGTTCTCGCCCTTGCTGGCGTAGAGCTTGCCCAACTTGTACATGGCATCAGGCACTTTCACATGGTCGCCGTGATTGGCCAGTAAATTGATAAAATGGCGCTTGGCCTGATCCAGGTCTACCGGGTCCGCCACCATATACAGCTCCCCCAGCCAATACTCACTGTATGGCGCGTACAAACCTGAGGGGGATTGCTGCAATAACTGCTGCAGAACCGCGATGGCTTCAATGTACTTGCCATCCTTGCGCAATTGACTGGCTTTTTCATACAGGGCCTTGTCATCCTGTTTGGCCGTGGACGAAGCACTGCCGCCCGACCCACGGGTGGCACCAGAGGGGGCACCGGACTGCATCTGATTGATGCGCATGTCGAGATCCAGATAGCGCTCCCGTTCCTGCTTCTGCATGATGTCGATCTGGTGTTTGAGCTCTTCCACCATTCCCCGCAGTTGCAGTACTTCCTGCTGCAGTTGCTGCATCTGGGACATAACATCCCATGACACACCCGAAGTGGCAGCAGACGGACTGCTATCCACAGCAGCACTGTAGGAAAACCCCGGATCGGCATCGCCATAATCATCGGCCACCACAGGTGGCTTACTGGCGCTCCTGGAGTTTTTGCTGGCAGGTTGAATGGTCGATTTGGAGTTGGAAGGCAGTGGTTCGTAGGGAGGAACGGCTGCTGCGATTGCAGCAACCGTGGATAGTGCCAGAACCAGTAACGATCGAAGCATCAATATCAGGGCGCTTCGGCGGTGTAGTTCAGCTCAGAACGGCGGTTTTGAGACCAGGAACTTTCATCATGGCCCAAGGCAACAGGACGCTCTTCACCGTAGCTGATGATTTCCAACTGGGAAGCCGATGCACCATTGGCAGCCAGGAAGCTGGCAGCAGCCTTGGCACGACGCTCACCCAATGCCATGTTGTACTCACGGGTGCCACGCTCGTCCGCATGCCCTTCCACACGAACACGGGCACCGGGATTCTGAGACAGGTACTGTGCATGGGCTTGCAGGGTCGCGATCGCATCGGGTCGAATATTGGCTTTGTCAAAATCGAAGTACACTACACGGTTTTCCAACGCTGGATTGGTAGGCTCTTGTGCAGCGCCATAAGTATCGTCCATCGTACCGCCGCTAACATCCTGGTCAGGTGCTTGCGTTGTTGTCCCAGCATCGGCTGGTTCAGCAGTGGTGTCTTCAGGGGTAGAGCTACAGGCAGAAATCGCAACAGCAGCAAACAGGGCTAACAGGGCATTACGGTTAAACATGGACATATTTGACTCCTAAGAGGGGTAACTCCTGGCAGATATTAGTGGTTCAGTTAAAGTTTTTAAACAGGCTTGCAACATTTTTTTTACATAAATGGCGACCAGGCAGGCTCTCGCACGTCTCCAACTCGCGACGGCAGTTTTACTTTTACCCTGCCATCCAGAGAGACTGCAGCAAGAACCCCTCGATTTTTATCCATTGTGGCGTAGATTATCATACTGGCATTGGGTGCAATACTCGGCGATTCATCCAGGTTCGTTTCAGTCAAAATATTAAACGTTCCCCGAACCAGATCTTTCACAGCAATGTGGAAGATACCGTTTGAGCGATGCACCATTGCCAGAAATCTACCATCCGGAGTCAGCGCCGGTCGCGCATTGTAGTTGCCATCGAATGTTAAGCGTTCAACCTTTCCAGAATCAAGATGTTGACGATAAATTTGTGGAGAACCGCCTCTTTCCGAGGTAAAAATGAGACTTTGTCCATCCGGCGACCAGGTTGGCTCCGTATCGATGGCATAGTGATTGGTGATTCGTTTCAATTTTCCATTGCTGAGATCCATGGTGTAGATCTCAGGGTTGCCGTCTTTTGACAGCACCATGGCCATACTGCGCCCATCCGGTGAGAACCGGGGTGCCCCATTCAAACCACTGAACCCGGTAATTTTCTTTTCCCGACCGTTTTTGGTATCCATGATGTAAATCGCCGGCCGCGTGCTTTTGAACGAGACATACGTGATATGGCGCCCATTGGGTGCCCAGCTGGGGGACAGAATAGGTTCGCTGGATTCCATCAAAATGCGCTCATTGTGGCCATCGACATCCGCCACATACAGACGGTAGCGCTGTACCCGCTTACCGGAATTGTTGAGGTATTCCATGGTGACATACACCATTTTGGTGGAGAACGCCCCCCGGATACCGGTCAACTGCTGGTACAGCACATCACTGATATGGTGAGAGAGCGCCCGCAGATCATTGCCGGTGGCAAACCATTTTTTGATAGAGCGCTGCTGGTAAACGTCAAAAAGCTGATAATCAACCCGGTACTTTCCGTCATTGGTTCCGCTCATGCGACCAATGACCAAATATTCGGCACCGTTGGTTTTGGACTGCCAATCCCGGAAGAAAACCTGACTCTCCTGGGTGGGCAGGCTCAGCATTTTGGAGCGTTCCAACGGCGCAAATTGCCCGGAGCGATGCAGATCGGCCGCCACAATGGCGGCCACATCCTCTGACAAACGGGGCCCGCTCCAGGCAAAAGGTACGATGGCGATGGACGTGGCATCGGTGATGCCTTCGGTAATTTCAATGATCAGCTCGGCCCGGGCTGGGGCTGAAAACAACACAAGCCAACACAGTATCGTTGTCAGGTATTTCATAGCTAGTCTCATACTCACCCTAATGTCAGGTTAATAGCGTAAATCATCCGGTTTGAAGCGCATTTTAAAGTTACGGAAATGCCGGTCAAACAGTTGCGGGTCCGGTGGCACACTGAAACGTCCAGCTTTCTGCACGGCCTGCACAGCTGCATTATCAAATGCGCTGTTGCCGCTGGAACGATCAATAACCACCGATTTTACTTCTCCACCGGGCAGCAGACTGATGCTCAGGGTCACCACCATACCATTTCGGGCACTGGGAGGCCGAGCCCAATAGCGTTTCATTGTCTGCTGAATAATGGCTTTATACTGCAGTATCTCGTCCAGTTGTTGCGCCGTTTCACTGGACTCGGCGGCGGGCATCGCTTCCGCCTCATCCTGTTTGATGGCCTCCATCTCCTGTTTCAGCAAATCGCTGAATGCCTCGGATGGCGCCTCTTTCGGTGCCGGCTTGGGCTCTTCCGGTTTCGGTTTGGGAGCCGGCTTGGGCTTTGGCTTCGCTGGTTCCGGCTTGGGTTTAGGCTTATCTGGCTTTGGCTTTGGCTTTGGCTTAGGTTTGGGTTTGGGTTTCGGCTTGGGTGCAGGCGCCGGTTTTGGCTTGGCCTGAGGTTTTGGCGCCACCTTCGGCTTTGGCTTTTCTACCACCACCGCCGTTACGTGCCTGGGCACAGGCTTCAGTTTGACTACCTCATCGGTGTCCGGCCAACTGAAAAACAGCAGCCCCACCACCATCGCATGGACCAGAAAGGCCTTAATCAGGGCAGAGATGTCCAGACCGGAAAAGGACAAGCGCTACTCCCTGGAACCGTTTTCGGTCACCAGCCCCACGTCATCCACCCCCGCCTGTTGCAGCGCTATCATCATGCGCATCACCAGGCCATAGGCCACCCGCTCATCCCCCTCCATCAAGACCGGGGTATCCGGCTTCTGCTTCTTCAGGGCGGCAACGGCTTCTACTATGTCCGGCAGCGCTTTGGGGGTTTGCTTGTCATCGGCGGTACTGATGAAATACTGGCCATTATGATTCACCGATACAATCACGTACTGCTGATCCTTTGGCAGCACCAGGGGTTCCGCATCGGCGTCCGGCAAATCCACTTTAATGCCGGATGTCATCATGGGAGCGGTGATCATGAACACCACCAGCAACACCAACATGACATCAATATAAGGCACCACATTGATTTCTGACATTGATTTGCGGCGCACGGTGGTTCGTTTCTGCGACATAGAACTTTACCGCCTCATCAAGCCTTGACTTCTGCTTCTGAAGAATGGGCCTTGCGATGCAGGATGCTGGAAAACTCATCCATAAAGGTTTCGTAATTGTGCAGTAATCGATCTACTTCCGCTGAAAAACGGTTATAGCTGATCACCGCGGGAATCGCCGCGAACAGACCGATGGCGGTGGCGATCAACGCTTCTGCAATACCAGGTGCCACCACTGAGAGAGTGGCCTGAGTTTCATTGGCCAACGCCAGAAAGGAGTGCATGATGCCCCATACCGTACCAAACAGGCCGATGTAGGGGCTGGTGGAGCCCACGGTCGCCAGGAACGGCAAATACATTTCCAGTTTCTCCTGTTCGCGCAGCAAAGCCACCCGCATGGAGCGTTCCGTACCGGCCATCACAGCTTCCGGGTCGCTGTGAGCACTCTTGCGCAGGCGGGCAAACTCTTTAAAGCCGGCGCGAAAGATATTTTCTTCGCCGCTGTAATGATTGGGCTCGGTATTCACCTGCACGAATAACCGGCTCAGATCCATACCGGACCAGAAACGTTCCTCAAAACCTTTAAGTGCTTTGCTGGTTTTCGACAGGGCGGACTGGCGTTGCCAGATCATGTACCAGGAAATCATGGACATAGTTAACAGTATCAGCATCACCAACTGCACCACCACGGAGGCATTGATGATCAAACTGACAACGGACATAGATTCCACGGGAGAGGGTCTCCTATTCAGGCCAAAACGGCGGCAAACTGTTGCTGTAATTGTTTTGGAATGGCGGCAGGCTTATGCCTGTCTGCATCAACACAGGCCACTTTCACACGGGCTTCACACATCAGGTCACGATCCCTGAACACCTGCTGCCGAAACAGGATATAAGTGCGGGCGATCTTCTCCACACCCGCCGTTACCCTGAGTTCATCATCAGCCCTGGCCGACTTACAATACTGGGCTTCCAGGCTGTGTACAACGAACTGCAGCCGATTTTTGAACAATTCTCCGAACTCGGAGCCCATTGTGCGCAACAGTTCCGTACGCGCCCGCTCCATAAACTTCAGATAATTGACATAGTAAACGATTCCACCGGCATCCGTATCTTCCAGATAGACCCGCACCGTAATGAAAAATTCACTCATCGCTAAAAAGATCCGGGGTGGGTGGCGAGGCTTCCCGCGGCGGATTCAAACCAAAATGCTGATACGCGGTACGGGTGGCCACGCGCCCGCGCGGGGTGCGCATCATGAATCCCTGTTGAATCAGGTAGGGTTCAATGACATCTTCCAGGGTACCGGATTCTTCACTGATGGCCGCCGCCAGGCTTTCAACCCCCACCGGCCCGCCGTCAAATTTTTCCATAATGGTGAGCAACAGGCGGCGGTCCATGGTATCGAAACCATGGGAATCCACTTTCAACATATCCAGGGCCCTGCACGCCACGTCGGCACTCACCCGGCCATCACTTTTTACTTCGGCAAAATCACGCACCCGCCGCAGCAGGCGATTGGCAATGCGGGGAGTGCCACGGCTTCTGCGGGCAACTTCCACCGCACCTTCGTGCTCCATGGTCACACCCAGTATGGAAGCTGAGCGGGACACGATACGGGATAACTCCTCCACCGAATAGAACTCCAGGCGCTGCACAATACCAAAGCGATCCCGCAAGGGTGAGGTCAGAAGGCCTGCCCGGGTGGTGGCCCCCACCAACGTAAACGGCGGCAAATCGATTTTGATGGAGCGTGCCGCCGGCCCCTCTCCGATCATGATATCCAGCTGATAATCTTCCATGGCGGGATAAAGAATTTCCTCCACCACCGGGCTCAGGCGGTGAATCTCATCCACGAACAGCACATCACCCTCTTCCAGGTTGGTCAATAACGCTGCCAGATCGCCGGCTTTTTCCAGTACCGGTCCGGAGGTGCTTTTCAGATTACCGCCCATCTCATTGGCAATGATATTGGCCAGAGTGGTTTTACCCAGCCCCGGAGGCCCGAAGATCAGGGTATGATCCAACGCTTCACTGCGCTGGCGCGCGGCCGAGATAAAAATATCCATCTGCTCTCGCACCGCTTCCTGTCCGGTGTAGTCGGCCAACGAGGTGGGCCGGATCGCCCTGTCGTGGGCATCCTCCCGGGAAGTCAGCGGTGATATCAAACGATCCGATTCAAGCATAGTGCTGTCGTTATGGCCTTGTAATATTCAATTACGCTGTCAGTTCACCATCCGTTTCAATGCCTGACGGATGATTTCTTCGCTTTTTAACCCATCAGCATCGATGGCCGCAATGGCTTTTGCCGCTTCCGTGGGTTTGTAACCCAAGGCGATCAGGGCGCTCTCTGCATCATTGATCTCGGCCCTTGGATTACGCTGTTGATTGCTCACCGGTGTCAGTTCCGGTTGCGGCGCCAAACCGGTGAAAGCCTTAACCCGATCCTGCATTTCAATCACCAGACGCTCAGCGGTTTTTTTACCCACGCCGGGCAATTTTACCAGGGTATGGGTATCGTGATCCTGAACACAACGCACGAATTCAGAGCCTTCCATGCCGGACAGAATGGCCAGCGCCATTTTCGGCCCGACGCCATTGACCTTGATCAGCAGCCGAAACAGTTCGCGCTCATCCTTCTCAAAAAAACCGTACAGCAATTGGGCATCTTCGCGCACCACAAAATGGGTATGCAGGATGACCTCTTTACCCACTTCGGGAATGCGGTAGAACGTGGTCATGGGTGCCTCCACCTCATAACCCACTCCCGCCACCTCCACCAGTAATACCGGTGCCTGCTTCTCGATAATGATACCTTTGATTCGTCCGATCATAGAAATGTCTTGTGGTTGGTCAACGGCGCATGCGCCCACGTCTCAGCTTACGGGCCCCCGCCATGCGAATCATGCCTTGTGTCATGTGGGTGTGACACACCGCCACCCCCAATGCGTCGGCAGCATCCGCCTGGGGTGCCCGCTCCAAACCCAGTAAACGACAAATCATGGCCTGTACCTGTACTTTGTCAGCCGCACCGGTGCCGACCACGGCTTGCTTCACCTGCCTGGCGGAATACTCGAAAACAGGAACATGATTAAACGTACAGGCGACGATGGCGGCCCCCCGCGCCTGCCCCAGCTTAAGCGCAGAATCGGCATTGCGAGCCATAAATACCTGCTCGACACCCACTTCCTGGGGCGAGTGGAGCTGAATGACTTCGTTGATGCCGCGGTAGATGATGTCCAGCTTCTCGCTCAGTGTCTCTGCAGACTGAGTCCGAATACAGCCGCTGTCTATATAGATGAGCCTGGAACCTTCCGCCGCGATCACGCCGTATCCGGTGACTCTTGAGCCCGGGTCAATGCCCAGCACGATGGCCATGAAAATGGGAATCCTGCTATCTGGATAGTTGAGGGTTAGTCTAGCAGCACTGGGTCACGAGTCGACCCTAAATTCCACTAATTTCATAAGTTTAGAAAAAAAAGCGGCACCCGGGGTGGTGCCGCTTAGGGGGGGGTTACGCCATTTCAGGCGTTTTCTCGCGAGCACCCACGAGTCCGACAAATCCGATGGCGAGAACCAGAACCCATCCATACTCAACCAGAAACTCCCATTGCTCACCAGAGGCACCGCTCAACACCAAAGCCAACACCAAAGCCAACACCAGGCCGGTGGTCAGTGCGATGATCAACAGGTTGGTCAGTTTCATGGAGGTTACCTTTCTCGCTTGTTACTGCAATGTGTGGGTGGTCACGATTGGGATCAGTTTAAGGAGCGCAGCCTGAAATGGTTATGAAATATTACCAGCGGGTTTGTCGATTACTGCAGACACAAAAAAGGCCGCTTTGCAGAAAGCGGCCTTTTAGCTGGCGCATCCACTCGCCAGCGCGCCTCAGGTATCCATTTGCTCCATTAATTCCTGAGTAAAGTTGGCGTTGGTGTACACATTTTGAACATCGTCCAACTCTTCCAGCATGTCGATCATCTTCAGCACGGTGGTTGCGGTGTCCAGATCCATATCCACCTGCACAGAGGCCGCCATATTGATTTCCGCACCGGCCGATACCAGACCCGCCTCATCCAACGCGGATTTCACCTTGCCGAGATCCTCCCAGGCCGTAATCACTTCAATACTGCCATCATCCAGTGTGAGCACGTCTTCTGCTCCGGCCTCCAGCGCGGCTTCCAGCACTGACTCTTCATCCACCCCCGGTTCAAAGGTGATCTCGCCGCGCTTGGTAAACAGGTAAGCCACGGATCCGTCGGTACCCAGATTACCGCCGAACTTACTGAACGCATGACGCACTTCACCGGCGGTACGGTTACGGTTATCGGTCATGGCTTCAACAATGACCGCAACGCCCCCCACCCCATAGCCTTCGTAGGTCAGCTCGTCCAACTGACCGCCGTCATCCCCACCGGCACCCCGCTTCACGGCCCGCTCGATGGTCTCTTTGGTCATATTGGCCGCCAGCGCCTTGTCCATTGCCAGACGCAAGCGCGGATTGTCTTCGGGGGCAGCGCCGGAGCGGGCGGCAATGGTGATCTCCCGAATCAGTCGGGTGAATATCTTGCCGCGCTTGGCATCCTGAGCTGCCTTACGGTGCTTTATATTGGCCCATTTACTGTGACCGGCCATGGTTCGCTCCTTTACTGCTGTATCACTACGATCTATCGACGTCGGTTTACTGTTTTTCTTCCGCCTGGCGCAATCGAATGCCCACCTCACGCAGTTGCTTGGGGTCCACCGTGGAAGGTGCCGATGTCATTACGCAGGCCGCCGTCTGGGTTTTGGGGAAGGCAATCACATCACGGATTGAATGGGCGTCGGTCATTAACATGATCAACCGATCCAGGCCGAAGGCCAAACCACCATGAGGGGGGCAGCCAAACTTGAGGGCATCCAGGAGGAAACCAAACTTTTCATTGGCTTCATCGTCGCTGATGTTGAGGGCGCGAAACACCGTGCGCTGCATGTCCGGATCGTGGATACGAATGGAGCCTCCACCCAGTTCAGTGCCGTTCAGCACCATGTCATAGGCGCGGGACAGCGCAGCGCCGGGGTCTTTTTCCAGTATTTCAGGGTCGCAGGACGGCGCCGTAAAGGGGTGATGAATGGCATTCCATTTGCCGCTGTCGTCCTCTTCAAACATGGGGAAGTCCACCACCCAGAGTGGCGCCCATTGCCCCTGCACCAAATCCAGGTCGTGGCCCAGTTTGATGCGCAGGGCTCCAATGGATTCGTTCACCGTGGTGGCTTTGCCGGCGCCGAAGAATATAATGTCGCCGTCTTCTGCACCCAGCCGTGCCATCATTTCCATTACCACGTTGGTCATGTTTTTCACGATGGGCGACTGTAGCCCGTCAATGCCGTTGGCCAGCTCGTTAACTTTGATCCAGGCCAACCCCTTGGCCCCATAGATTCCCACATACTTGGTGTAATCGTCGATTTCCTTGCGGCTGAGCTTGGCACCACCTGGCACCCGCAGAGCGCAGACCCGCCCTTTGGGATCAGTGGCCGGCCCGGAAAACACCTTGAATTCAACCTGGCGCATTAGGTCGTCCACATCCACCAGTTCCAGCGGAATACGCAGATCCGGTTTATCGCTGCCGTAACGGGACATGGCTTCGGCATAGGGCATACGGGGGAATTCCGGCAAGTCTACACCCAGTTGTTCCTGGAACAACTTGCGCACCATGGTTTCCGCCACCCCCATGACATCCTCCTCATTCACAAACGAGGCTTCGATGTCGATCTGGGTGAACTCAGGTTGGCGGTCGGCCCGCAAATCCTCGTCGCGGAAGCACTTGGCAATCTGATAGTAGCGGTCCATACCGGACACCATCAGCAGCTGTTTGAACAATTGCGGTGACTGCGGCAAGGCAAAGAAGCTGCCGGGATGGGTTCGACTGGGCACCAGGTAATCACGTGCCCCTTCCGGTGTCGCTTTGGTCAGAATCGGTGTTTCCACATCCAGAAAGCCTTGCTGATCCAGAAAGTTGCGGATCGCCGTGGTTACCTTGGAGCGAAATGCCAGGCGCTGCTGGATTTCAGGGCGGCGCAAATCCATATAACGATACTTGAGACGAACATCCTCCCCCACATTGGTATGCTCATCCAACTGGAAGGGTGGTGTTTCCGAGGCATTCAGTATTTCCAGCTCCTTACCCAGCACCTCGATCATGCCGGTGGGCATTTCCGGGTTGGTGGTTCCCTCCGGGCGATGGCGCACCCGCCCGGTGAGACGGATAACGAACTCGCTGCGCACCCGGTCGGCCCGGGCAAACGCCTCTTCGGTGTCCGGATCCACCACTACCTGGGCTATTCCTTCACGATCACGCAGATCCAGAAATATAACGCCCCCATGGTCGCGACGACGGTGTACCCAGCCGCAGAGCGTTACGGTTTGGTCGATGTGAGATTCGTTGAGATGGCCACAGTAATGGCTTCGCATAACTAAAATACCTGTTTAATTCGTCTGTATGTAATGTGAATCAGCTGGCCGATGGGCTGGCGGGCTTGTCAGCGGGCTTGGTGGCACCGCCACTATCCTGATTGGTCAGGTTCTTTTTCTTTCCGGTCTTAAAATCGGTCTCGTACCAACCTTGACCGGAGAGGCGAAAACCGGCCGCGGAAATCCGCTTTTTCAGCGTACTTTGCTTGCATTGCGGGCACTCCGTCAGGGCTGCATCGCTCATTTTCTGGATCGCTTCCAGCTCATGTCCGCAGGACTGGCACTGATACTCATAAATCGGCATAACCAAACACCTCGAGCAAAAACCTATAACTATTTGATTTGAATAGATTTAAAGACGGAGGCCCGGTGATAACCCACCCCCATCTGGAAAAAGGGGCCACATTATAGCGGGTTGCCGCGCTTTTGGCAGCACTGGCGCCAACCGTTCAACGCCTATACTGAAATAAATACCCGAGGGAGAAATGCAATGGCCGGCCACATGCGAGACGATGAGTTCCAACGCGACCTGATGGAAGACTTCTTTCTGGATTTTCAGGAGGCTCACCAACATTGTGAAAACGCCCTCATCGACCTGGAGCACGATCCCGACAACAATACCCTGCTGAATGATCTTTTCCGCTCGGTCCATACCATAAAAGGCAACCTGATCTATGTGGGCCTGCGGGAACTGTCACCCCTTTTGCAAAGTGTCGAAGACGTTCTGGATGCTATTCGCCAGGGCCGGGTGCATTACGATACTCTGCTCAGCGACATCATTCTGCTGGCCATGGACACCACCCACCGCCTGGTGGTGTCCAGCATGGAACGCACAGCGCCCCCCCTTACTGAGACCCAATTAAGCACGCTGTGTAACCACATCAATGAGGCGGCCTCCCAGGATGAGCAAGCCCGTTACTCTGCCATTCGAACGGCGCTGGGCATCATGGCACCGGACACCATCCCCGATGACCACAAGCCACTGCCCAGGAATACAACCAAACCGCTGCCGATACCCCATGACAGCGATACTGTACTGAAGCAGTTTGGCGTGGAATCGAACGACGATTTACGCTTTTTCCAAAAACTGAGCGCTCCGCTGGAAGAACGCTCGCAATACTGGCAAGGGCGCACCGTCCGCATGCTGCAATTAGCCCTGGCCATGAACCAGCATGCGGGAAAACCGGTTGAACCGGACCAACTGGCGGCCGCCGTTTACACCCACGATATCGCCATGGCGTTTCTACCTCTGGAAATCCTGCACAAAACCACACCACTCAATGCCGAGGAAATGTCCCTTCTACGCTCTCATACGCAACAGGCCTTTACTCTGATTTCAGCAATGAAACGTTGGGATCAGGCCAGCTATATTGTGCTCGAACATCATGAACGGGAGGATGGCCTGGGCTATCCCGCCGGCCTGACCGGTGCACACATTTGCCCCGGCGCAAAAATTCTGGCCATCGTGGACGCATTCGAAGCCCGCACCCATGAACGAGCTTACAGCACCAATTTGAAGCGGCCATTCGTGCGTGCGGTGCTGGAAATCAATCGTTGTGCAGGCACCCACTTTGACCCCAACTGGGTCAATGTATTTAACGAAGTGGGCCGATCCCTGCAGCCAGACAGTTAAAATCTCGATTATTTTGCGTTTTACCCTATAAAAACAGGCAAAAAGTGCATTTATTTACTTGCTAGTCCTAATTTTAGGATCAATAATTATGCGCGACAGCTCGAACTGTTGCTGCGATTGCCTTTGTTCGGGAATTCATTCCTGCACAGCAATTCAACATCAGGACTTGCCATAACTAAAATCAAAGGAAGCAATCATGCCTGCAAAGAAAAAAGCTCCTGTAAAGAAAGCTGCCGCAAAAAAAGCGCCAGCCAAGAAGGCGCCAGCCAAAAAAGCAGCTGTTAAGAAAGCTGCAGCGCCAGCTGCCCGCAAAGTGACAGCCGCAAAAGAAGCAATGACCAAAACCCAGATCCTCAACACCATTTCAGAGAACACTGAATTGAGCCGCAAACAGGTTCAGTCTGTACTGGATGAGCTGGGTGTGCTGATTGAATCCCATGTTAAGCCGCGCGCAGTCGGCAACTTCACCATCCCGGGCCTGATGAAAATCATGGTGACCCGGAAGCCTGCCACCAAGGCACGCAAAGGGATCAACCCCTTCACCGGTGAAGAAACCGTGTTCAAAGCCAAGCCGGCCCGCAACGTTATCAAGGTTCGCCCCTTGAAAAAGCTGAAAGACATGGCTGAGAAATAAGAAACAAGGGGCGCAAGCCCCTTTTTCTTTGCCCGTCTTCTTTGCTCATCAAAACCCGCTGCCTATCCTTGGATGTCGGGGTGGCCGCCCTGCCCTCGCCGAATGAACCATCTTCTGCCAACCGCCTTTATTGTTATGCACCGCAACAAGCCTTAAAATCAGGGCCCAAGCTGCCTTCACACACTAGAGGTTGAGAATTCCCCTGATGAAAACCACTGAATACCTGCTCGCCACCCTGCGGGAGACCCCTGCCGACGCCGAAGTGATCAGCCACCAGCTCATGCTCCGAGCCGGCATGATCCGCAAGCTGGCTTCCGGCCTTTATACCTGGCTACCCCTTGGCTTGCGCGTTCTGCAGAAAGTGGAAAACATCATTCGGCAGGAAATGAATAAATCCGGCGCCATGGAAGTGCTGATGCCGGTGGTACAACCCGCAGAGTTGTGGCAGGAATCACAGCGTATGGATGCCTACGGCCCCGAACTGCTACGCCTGCAGGACCGCCATCAGCGGGATTTTGTCCTGGGCCCAACCCACGAAGAAGTCATCACGGATCTGGTGCGCAATAACATTCAGAGCTACAAGCAGCTGCCCTGCAATTTCTACCAGATTCAAACCAAATTCCGGGATGAAATCCGCCCCCGTTTCGGCATCATGCGCTCCCGCGAGTTTATTATGAAGGATGCCTACTCTTTCCATATCGATGAAGCTTCATTGCAACAGACCTACAACGTCATGTATGACACCTACAGCAGTATCTTCACTCGCCTGGGCCTCGATTTTCGTCCGGTACTGGCGGATACCGGCAGCATCGGCGGTAACAGCTCCCATGAGTTTCATGTGCTGGCCGATTCCGGTGAAGACGACATCGCCTTCAGCAACAGCAGTGACTACGCCGCCAACGTGGAAATGGCTGAAGCGCTGACCATTGGGGACAGCCGCCCCGCACCCGGCGCCGCCCTGAAAAAAGTCCCCACTCCCAACCAACACAGTATTGACGAGGTATCCGCGTTTCTTCAGGTGCCTCCCCAGGCAATAGTAAAAACCCTGGTGGTGCAGGGTAGCGCTGATGCCAACGCCCCAGCCAAACTGGTGGCTCTGGTGCTGCGGGGCGATAAGGAATTAAACGACATTAAGGCCGAGAAGCACCCCCTGATTGCCGCTCCCCTGACGTTTGCAAGTGACGAGGAAGTCGAACAGGCACTGGGCTGCAAGCCCGGCTCCATCGGCCCTTTGAAAATGAACATCCCGGTGATCGCCGATCGCAGTGTTATCAATATGGCGGATTTTATCTGCGGTGCGAACGAAGATGGTTTTCACCTGACCGGTGCAAACTGGGACCGTGATGTGTACTTTGACGATGTGGCCGACCTGCGTAACGTGGTGGAAGGTGATCCCAGCCCGTGCGGCAATGGCGAGCTGAGTATCAAGCGCGGCATCGAGGTGGGTCATATTTTCCAACTGGGTACCAAATACAGCGAGGCCCTCAAAGCCGGGGTGCTGGATGAGCACGGCAAGAACCATGTTATGCCCATGGGCTGTTACGGTATCGGTGTTACCCGCGTGGTCGCCTCGGCCATCGAGCAGAATCACGACCGGTTCGGCATCATCTGGCCCGATGCCATCGCCCCGTTCCAGCTGGCCATCGTGCCACTGAACAATCACAAATCACCCGCTGTGCAGGAGACGGCAGATTCCCTTTACAGGCAATTTACCGATTTGGGCATTGAGGTCCTGTTAGACGATCGCAAAGAAAGGCCCGGGGTCAAGTTTTCCGACATCGAACTGATCGGTATTCCCCACCGTATTGTCATCAGCGATCGGGGCATCGAGGACGGCGCCTATGAGTACAAGCACCGGCGCGAAAACGACAAAATCAGCGTGCCCGCCAGTGAGGTGATCCAGTTCATACAGTCGCAGATCAACCCTGCCTAAGACGGAAAAACAGCTAACATTTACCATATGAACACGGCGGCTCATTTTCTAACTCAGTTTGTTTTTCTGGTGCTCCTGCAGACGGCATCCGCTGTCTGCTTTGCTGCCACCACAGAGCGCCCGGACCAGGAAACGCGCTTGCTGTTGCAACAGACCATCACCAAGGCCAATAGCTTCAAGGATCGTTTCGATGCCGAGGTATGGCTGGTGGACATGGATCGGCGGCTGTCCCGTTACATTAAGGATCCCCAGGAGCGGATGCAGATTCTGCATCTGGTGCATACCGAATCTCATCGTTTTGAGCTGAAACCGGAAATGGTGTTGGCGGTGATGCATGTGGAAAGCCTGTTTGACCGCTACGCGGTATCGCGGGTTGGTGCCCAGGGCCTGATGCAGGTAATGCCGTTCTGGAAAGAGGAAATCGGTACCGGCGACGACAACCTCACCGACATTGCCACCAACATTCGTTATGGCTGCGCTATCCTGAAAACCTATCTCAAACGCGAGCAGGGCAATATGATGAGGGCACTGGCACGCTATAACGGCAGTGTGGGCAAAACCTGGTATCCGGAAAGGGTTTTCAATGCCTGGGAACGCTACTGGTTTGTAAAATACTAGGCGTCCAAAATCACCCGGTTACGACCTGCCTGCTTGGCTTTGTAGAGTGCCTCGTCTGCTTTAGCGATCATATCTTCAGCATTGGAAAACGTAGCAGAAAATTCAGCCACACCAATACTGATGGACATGGCAATCTGTAACTTTTCAAAGCTGACCAGCGTGGATTCCACTGATTGGCGCAACCGCTCCGCCACCACCATGGCACCGGGGCCACTGGTATCGGGCAGGATAATCCCGAATTCCTCGCCGCCATACCGCCCCGCCACGTCCGATTCACGCAACGAATCCCGCACCAGGTCCGCCACCTTGATCAGAACAGCATCACCGGCCAGATGCCCATAGGTATCGTTAATCGATTTAAAGTGATCAAGATCAAACAGCAGCAGGCTCATGGGATGCTTGTAGCGCCGGGCCCGACTGAACTCCTCCACCAAGCGGGATTGCCAGTGAGCACGGTTGAACAACTGGGTAAGCCCATCCAGGCGGCTGGCCTCCTCCAGCTTGACCATGGCCGCCTGGTGCATGGTGCGATAAATGGCGGTGTCTGTGCAATCAAACAACACAATGCACACACTTTCCACATCTCCATCCGCATTCTTGATGGGCATCAGCGTCATGTCCTGACACATGAACTCCATGCCACTGGTAACCGGGCGGTGATGACGAAACGGGAACAAATGAGAGCGTTGCTCCCATGAGGTGAAGGCAAAATTCTTCAACATGAAAACGCTGTTAACTTTGCGGGCAAACCAGCGTTCAGGCAGATCAGGGAAGCTCTCGAACAGATTTTTACCCACCACCTGTTCGGCAGAAAGGCCACTGTTAGAGGCCATAAAACTGTTCCACAGCAGCACTTCATGATCTTTATTGAGAATGAAAACGCCAATGTTGACTCGATCAACGATGAATTCAAGCAACTCTTTTGAGGCGTCAAAGTGGGTCAATTCAGAGATCTTCCAGCAAACGATCCAACGCCTGCTTGACCACCTGAATGGACTCGCCAGGCATCAGTAAAAACATGGTGCAGCTGAAGGATCGGTCCTCCAGCGTATAGGATATTTCAACCAACAGGGCATGATCCCAACTGGCTTGTTCATGCTCCAACAGCTGTGAGATGGGAAGATGCTGCCCCATGATGGTGGGCGGAGAAAACCCCAGTTCAGCCTCCATTTGTTCGCCGACACCATTCAGACAGGCGCCGTTGAGAATGTTGGTGATATCCAGCAAAAGCTCTTTCTCGCTTTCTGACGTCAACTCATCATCGTAGGCCAACAGATCCGCCATTTCTTTGAATGAGCTATCGGTAAAGACGACAATGGCTTCACCACGAATGCCGGTGCCGGTATCCAGCTGGTAAAAGCCCTGACTGACACCGGAAACCGGAACCAATGCTCCGCCTACCATGGCCTCCAGCTCGTCGTTCAATTCCTGTCGAGCCACCAGCCGGATGCGGGGTACCGAAAGGTGAATAAATACTTCGAGAAAACGCGCTAACGAATCCCCCGCCTGCCCCATGGCTACATTGACCACTTCCTGCAAACAATCCCGTTGATCTTCTGTTAAGGCCAAATCGTTCATATCAGACCATATTTCCTCAGCACATCCTGAAGCTTCTTACCGTCCACCGGCTTCTTGATAAAATCCAGTGCACCCAAGCTCATGACCCGCTCTCTGGCTTCAGGTTGTATGTCGGCAGATATCACGATAATGATGCATTTGTGCCCCTCCTCCCTGACGACCTTCAATACGCCGTAACCATCCAGCTCCGGCATGGTCAGATCAAGAAACACCATTTCCCCTTTCCCCGCGCGGATCGCCTCTATGCCTTCCACTCCATTGGTTGCCATGGTGATATCTACATCCCAATCTTCCGGCAACGAGCGCCTGACCTGTTTACGCGCCATGGCTGAATCGTCGCAAATTAACAGTGGTATGGACATGGTGCTCCTTCAGATTCGCCCATGAATTTATCGCTATTTTTCTTCAGTATAGACGCTTTCACCACCGCGCAACGACGGTATACAAATATACAAACCAAATTACGTTAGCCTCAAACCCAACAAAAAAACCCGCACCAAGGCGGGGTTTTTTGTTGGGTACCTATTCCAATTAGGCCGATTCGACGGGGATTTTCCCGATTTTGGCCTGCCAGATTTTGGGGGCAGTATTGTGCACTGAGGTGCCCGCTGAATCCACGGCCACGGTCACCGGCATGTCTTCCACCACGAATTCATGGATCGCTTCCATGCCCAGTTCCTCAAACGCCACCACACGGGATTTGCGAATGGCTTTGGATACCAGATACGCAGCTCCCCCCACAGCCATCAGATAAACCGCCTTGTGATCCTTGATGGCCTGTATGGCCACGGGTCCGCGTTCGGCTTTGCCCACCATACCCAGCAGACCGGTTTTCGCCAGCATGGTTCCGGTGAACTTGTCCATGCGGGTGGACGTGGTCGGGCCAGCCGGGCCCACCACTTCATCACGCACCGGGTCAACGGGCCCCACGTAGTATATGAACTTGCCCTTGAAATCCACCGGCAGTGCTTCACCTTTATCAATCATGTCCACCATGCGTTTATGGGCAGCATCACGGCCGGTCAACAAGGTGCCGGACAACAGCAAAGTATCCCCTGGCTGCCAGGTCTGCACTTCTTCGGGAGTCACCGTATCCAGGTTGACGCGCTTGGCACCGTCACCTCCACCACTGGCGATTTCCGGCCAGTCCTCCAGCTTGGGTGCTGGCAGATCCGCCACCCCGCTGCCGTCCAAGACAAAGTGGGCATGCCGGGTGGCCGCGCAATTGGGTATCATGGCCACCGGTAAAGAGGCTGCATGGGTGGGATAATCCTTGATTTTGATGTCCACCACGGTGGTCAGACCACCCAGTCCCTGGGCGCCAATGCCCAACGCATTGACCTTGTCATAGAGTTCCAGACGTAACTCTTCAATGCGGTTATTGGGGCCGCGCTTCATCAATTCATGGATATCAATGGGATCCATCAGTGATTCTTTCGCCAACACCATGGCTTTTTCGGCGGTACCGCCGATCCCCAGCCCCAACATACCCGGAGGGCACCAGCCCGCCCCCATGGTAGGCACGGTTTTCAGCACCCAGTCCACAATGCTGTCGCTGGGGTTGAGCATGACCATTTTGGATTTGTTTTCGGAGCCGCCACCTTTGGCGGCAATGTGTACGTCAACCGTATCACCTGCCACAATCTCGTAATGGATCACCGCCGGGGTATTATCCTTGGTATTTTTGCGGGCACCGGCGGGATCGGCCAGGATGGAGGCACGCAGAACGTTATCCGGATTGTTGTAGGCCTGGCGAACACCTTCATTGACCATATCGGTCACGCTCATCTCCGCATCCCACTGCACGTTCATGCCCACTTTCAGGAATACGGTCACGATACCGGTGTCCTGACAAATGGGCCGGTGCCCTTCAGCACACATGCGGGAATTAATCAGGATCTGCGCCATGGCATCTTTGGCAGCAGGGGATTCTTCTGCTTCGTATGCCGCGTTGACAGCCTTAATAAAATCGGCTGGATGGTAATAGGAAATGTACTGCAGGCTGTCTGCAATACTCTGAATAAAATCGTCCTGGCGAATCACGGCCATGGCCCACTCCTCTCTGGCGTCGCTACGAATAAAACCGCCGCATTCTACCCCAATTGGCGCGCCAATTCATCCGCTAGCTTTTTCGCACCCTTGGGGTGCAATTCAAGGAAACTCAATAACTTAGCATGCAACAGCTGGGGCTTTTCCAAATGACAGAAATGCCCAGCCCCCATCAAGCGATACAACTCGACGCCGGCCATGAAATCATTCTCATTCATGGCCAACTCAAATAACCGGGTGTCCATACAACCATCTTTGGCACCACTGATCATCAGGCAGGGAACCTGGTAAGGCAACTTCAATGCCCGCCGGCCTTTTTGATGCTGGGCGGAGAACACCCGCCCCAGACAACGGTAGTAAGCGAGCGCCGCGGCTCTTACCCTTTTATCCCCCAGCGTATCCAGCACCGGCCGGATCAGCTCCTCAGGCGCATTCCAGCCCGGTGACCAGTTCCGCCACAACAGACGCACAAAGGCCCCGTCTTTTGCCAGCAGGATCTGTTCCGGCAACAATGGAATCTGGAAAAACCCCATATACCAGGACTTCAGCACCTGCGACGGACAGCGCATCAGCGCCTCGCCGAAGCGTTTCAAGGGTGGAATAGCAATACTGGTCATGCTGAAAAAACGGTGTGGATACATGGCCGCCGCCAACCAGGCAGTGACCGCCCCCCAGTCATGGCCGATCAGGTGCACCGACTCTTCCCCCATGTGATCGACCCAATCCACCACATCCTGCGCCAGATCTGTCACGTAATAGCGACCGTGCAGATCCACACTGGAGGCTTCATAGCCGGGCATAATGGGTACCAGTACCCGGTACCCTGCATTCACCAGGGCCGGAACCATGAGATGAAACGTGTTAGGCGTATCCGGAAAACCATGGAGGCAGACCACCAGCGGGCCTGAACCATCCCAGTAGTAGGCACTGAATGTTCTTTTTTCACAGATTTTATTCAGGATCTGGGGTTTAATTCCCTTCACCGGCGCCAGCAGCGTTGCGGTCATAGGCATGAAACAAATCGCCTGTCCATTGGGTGGTAGATGGGTAGCCAAACAGACTGGCCCTATTGGGAAGCCAGGTTGACTAAACCCATTATCAGTGACGGCTTACAATATCACCAGTAAAAATCACTTTCCCAGACATTGACATTGTGCAAAAATTAATCGCTCAATATGACGATTCAGTCACGGCCATTTGTTGTGAGGCATCACAGCCCGGACATTTGACCGGATTATATCCAGGGATCTTTCACACCAGGAAGGGCATTACCCGATGAATGGGCCACTCAAAGTACCGACAACCGAACGCACCCAGCATATGCTGCTGGATGCGGACAACCGTCGGCTGACCCAGGAAATCCAGAACCTGCCCTATGTGGACATCCCATCGGCCCTGAGCCTGGCCTTCCGTCGGTTGCACACATTTAACCGTTTTGCCATGACACCCGCCAAACGATTGCAGATTGTCAGCCCGTTCCATTACGCCTTTATCCGTTTTCTGGACTACTACCGCAATCAGCTCAGCGGCAGTCTGTTTGCCAAAGAGGTGAACTCCAACGAGCTGGACAATCTGCTGGAATTCATTCAGGAGCTGGGGTTCGCCTATAAGCATATAATTCGCGATGCGCTGGCCCGCCAGAAACGCCCTGCCGGATTCGCCACCGTGCTGTACATGGCGATGCTCTATCAGTATTACCATGGCCTGTTCTCATATAACCGGGGCCGTATGCTGAAACGCTCGCACTGGCAGGAGTTCCACTATCTGTATTTTCTGGCCTGTGAGTTGCAGCAGGAAGACAAGCCCGTCACCTGCCCCGATGGCAGCGAAGGCAGTGTGTCACATCTTTATAAGCAGTCTTTGCTTTTGGGCCTGGCCTCCCCCTATGCCATGGGTGCGGAAGACCAGTGGCGCACCTGCGATTACACCGCCAGATTCGCCGGTTTGCTGGAACTGGTGGAACCGGATTCCATCAGCCAGCTCAGCGAATGCTATTTTGTCGCCCCCACCTGCCTGCAGCCGGCCTATATCCCCGGCAGTCTCCCGGAAACCGTGACCACAGCCCGAATTCTCGATCTTTCGCGCCTGATGGATACCGTATTCAGGCACCTCTCCGCCATTAAGGCCGGTGAATCCCTGCGTTTGACCGGCCTCCACAACATGCAACGCAAGCAGGCATTGGATTTGCTCACCATGCTGTCAGAACGCTGGTTCCGCAACCCCCAGCGCAATAGTGAACGTCATGTGATTGATGAGCAAATCGGCCTGGTATGGGGGCTGGAAAATATCTGCGCGATGCTGGACCCAACCCAACGCCGTATGGACATGCTGCAGAACCGGAATGCCGGCAGTGACAAACGTGCCTGGTCACGGGGCAGCGATGAAAGCACAAGCGGATTGCGGGTAAAACTCAGCGGTGATCCCACCCGCTTCCCGGAAGCAGGTCAGGTGGTGGCCATGATCCGCCAGCGCAGCGGCAGAAAAATACTGGAAGTAGGAGTGGTGCGCTGGGCCGCCATCTCCCGTGATGACGCTCCGGAATGCGGAATCGAGCGGTTACGGGGCTCGGTCAGGAAAGTCACCATCCAGCAGCAAAGCGATCAGGCCACTGAACGTAACGGCCTGTTGATATTGCTGCGCAACAAAAGTGGCTTGATCACCACCCGCCTGGTGGCACCGAGCAGCGCCATAAGCATGAATTCTGAAATCCACCTGATTGCAGTGGGGCACCACGAGCCGGCCCACGCGGATGTACGCCAGCTATTACAACGCTCGCGCAACATTGAAGTATTCGACGTGCAGGTTATCGAGCCTTAGTGTCACTATCAAACAGCTCAGACAGCGGAATATCCCATTCTTCCAGACACTTATCAAAGGTGCTCTGGTAAAGCTCACTCACTCTGCCCTGCCAGCCCTCTTTGCTCTGTAAATCCAGCTTCACGATTTCGCCAAAACAATCACGAAAGAGTTGCGCCAGGGTGTATTTGTGCAGATCCCGGGTTAACGAGATTTCCCCTTCACCATTACGATGTATCAGGGGAATGCTGATCAACGTGTCCGTGTAAAACTCCCATTCACGACTGGAGATCCAGGGCATCTTCTGCAGCAGAATCACCTCATCCATCAATTCACCGCGCCCCTGCAACCGATACAGGGTTTCCAATATGGCCAACAGGTTGCCCATGGAGGACGTGGACTTCTGTTTATTGACCTTGAAATTGGTCATCGCCTGCACAAATTCTGCACCCAGCAACATAATATTCCAGGACACCAAAACCCAAATCAGAAAAATCGGCACCGCGGCAAACGCACCGTATACCAATTGGTAGGTGGGAAACATACTGACAAACAGCGTCATACCGCGCCGCGCCAGGTCAAACATCACCGCTGCCAGCAAGCCACCGAGCAAACCATGGCGAATGGGGACTTTGGTATTGGGAATGGCGATATAAGCCAAAGAAAACGCCAGGCCACTCATCAGAATCGGCAGCAGGGCCAGCACAAACTGCTGGGTGCCGGCCAGCGGCACCATATCGTAAACCATCTTGAGGGAGGCAAGATAAGAAGATATGGCGAACGCTCCACCCATCATCACCGGCCCCAGGCTGAGCAACGCCCAGTACAACAGAAAACCGTTAACTCCCTTGCGGATTTCAGTGACGTGCCAGATGGTGTTGAATGAACTTTCAATCTTGCGCAACATCAACACCGAGGTCACAAACAGCATGACCACGCCGATGCTGGTGAGGTTGGCCGCCTGCCGGGCAAAACCATGGAGATGCTCCTGCAACTGAGATCCGGTGGCCGGGACAAAATGCTCAAACATAAAGTTCTGCATTTTCATTTCCATACCCTTGAGTTCCGGAATCAGGGCCAGTATGGAAAACACCACCGTCATCATGGGCACAACCGCAAACAGCGAAGTGAACGCCAGATAAAAGGCGGAACGGGGATTCTCATGCTGCATATAGGATTTGCCCACATACACCACAAAGGCCACCGGGGGTAACTTGCTAAAGCGCCGCCATGCCTGCATTAACTCGTTCAAATCAACTCCTCACCGAAGCGGGTGATTAACGGACCATTACTCTATACAATAGCCCATCAGAAACCGTTATAAAGACAAGCATATCACACACCACTGACCACAATCCTATGACCAAGATTTATCACAACCCACGTTGCTCCAAATCCAGGGAAACCCTGCAGCTACTGCAGGATAAAGGCATTGAGCCGGAAATCATTCTGTACCTGGACACACCACCGGATGCCAAAACACTGCAAGCGCTGCTGAAAAAACTGGGCAAGAAGCCCCGTGAACTGATGCGCACCAAGGAAGCCGAGTACAAAGCCCAGGGCCTGAATAACCCGGACCTGTCCGACGCCGAACTGATTGCTGCCATGATCGCCACACCCAAACTCATTGAGCGGCCCATCGTGGTGAACGGCAGCAAAGCTGCCTTGGGGCGCCCACCGGAACAAGTGCTGGAAATTCTGTGAGCAGCCGCATCCTGGTACTGTATTACAGCCGCTACGGCAATACCCGCACCATGGCCAGACTGGTGGCACGGGGAGTGGAACAGCACTCTGGTGCCGAAGCCATCGTGCGCACGGTTCCCCCGGTCTCACCGGATACCGAAGCCAGCCAACCGGCCATTCCCGATCAGGGTGACATCTATGCAGAGCTGGATGACCTGGCCAACTGCGACGGCCTCATCTTGGGATCACCAACCCGTTTCGGCAACATGGCAGCCCCTTTGAAATATTTTCTCGACGGCACCAGTTCGCTGTGGATGAAAGGTGCGTTGGTGAATAAACCCGCTGCGGCGTTCACCTCCACCAGCAGCCTCCATGGCGGACAGGAGTCCACTCTGTTGAGCATGATGCTGCCGTTGCTGCACCATGGCATGGTGTTTGCCGGCATCCCCTATAGCGAAGCAGGGCTCACTAAAACCAGAGCGGGCGGCACCCCGTACGGTGCCAGCCACTGGGCGGGCGCCAACAGTGGTCAACCGCTGGATGAACATGAATCCGCTCTGTGTCAGGCACTGGGTTTGCGGGTTGCCCTGCTGGCCAGCAAATTGAAGGGATCGCCATGACCGATATCCTCCGCACTAAAGCAGAACGTTGCCGCACCCTGACCCTGACCCTGCTGGGCGCATTGATCGTGCTGCTGGTACTATGGCGCACCCTGCTGATTCCGGCCGAGCATTTCATTACCATTATCGCCATTCACATCATACCGCTGGCGTTGTTCATCCCCGGCATCCTGGCACGCAAGCCCAAGGTGTTCATCTGGTTTTGCTTCGTTATTTTGCTCTACTTTTGTCAAGGTGTTATGAGCAGTTTCGCATTACCTTCTATACTGGGGATTGTGGGGTTGCTGGAGACCATACTGACCATTGGGGTATTCTGCGCAGCGATGATGGCCGCCCGCTATTACGCGCGCCTGGAAAATATTAGTTAGGTTACATGCTGGATACATACCGGAAACTGGAAACACCGGAAAACATCGATCTTGATATTCACATCGCCGGGCCGCTGGTGCGCATTCTTGCATTCACCATTGATACCCTGATACGTACCGGTGTGCAGATCGCATTATTGATTGTGCTGGCACTGCTGGGAAAGGTTGGCCTGGCCCTGTGGCTGATCATCACCTTTGTGCTGGAATGGTTCTACCCTGTGCTTTTTGAAGTGCTCAACCAGGGTCAGACACCGGGCAAGAAGGCCATGAACATTGCGGTGGTCAATGACGACAGCACACCGGTAAGCTGGTCTGCCTCAATTGTACGCAACTTTCTGCGGATCGTAGACTTTCTGCCCATGGGGTATATTACCGGTTTGATCAGCATGATCCTAAATCAGGATTTCAAGCGCATTGGGGATCTGGCAGCGGGCACCGTGGTGGTTTATCGGGATCAGTACAAGCCCGCGCCCAAATGGCCGGATAGCCGCAGCGCTCCGCCGCCGGTGGCACTCAATTTAAAACAACAACGGGCCATGCTCTCCTTTGTGGAGCGGCAAAGCACCCTCACCCGGGAACGACAACAGGAACTGGCCAATCACCTGCAGCCGGTGTTTCAACACCAGAACCAGGAGGCGGTAGATTACATTGTCCGCATTGCCACCTGGCTGAGAGGCGGACGATGAAGCAGGAATTGTTTGAAACCCACTATCAGGACAAATGGCAGGCTTTCGAAGCCAGCCTCAGCGCGCTGGAATCCCGTAAACGCAGCCACAAAGCTGCGGATGTATCCGCTTTTGCCGAACAGTACCGGCAGGTGTGCCATCATCTGGCCCTGGCGCAGGAGCGCCAGTACAGCCCCTATCTGATTGATCGCCTGAATCAGCTGGCCCTGCGGGGCCATCAACAACTGTATCAAAGCCACACCAACATTGTTTACAACATGGTGTACTTCATTCTGCTGGGGTTTCCCGCGGCAGTACGCCGTGAGTTCACCTTCGTTGCCATCGCCAGCCTGTTATTTTTTGGCTCATTGCTGGTGATGGCAACCCTCACCTATTTCGAACCCAGCCTGGTGTACAGCGTGTATCCGGAAGGCGCGGTGCGGGATTTTACCGAGATGTATGATCCCGCCAGCAAACATCGCACAGAGTCGACGCGTACCACCGCTGATGATTTTGCCATGTTCGGGTTCTACATCAAGAACAACATCGGCATCGGCTTCCAGACCTTTGCCAGCGGTTTTCTGCTGGGAGCAGGCGCTATTTTTAATCTGCTCTTCAATGGCATCGCCATCGGGGCGGTCATGGGATATCTCACCGAACTGGGCTACACCGATACGTTTTTCCCTTTTGTGGTGGGCCACGGCGCCTTCGAGCTGACCGGCATCGCCATCGCAGGTGCCGCCGGATTGAAGCTGGGCTACGGTTTGCTGTGCCCCGGGCGCCTGAGCCGCAAGCAATCCCTGATTCAGGCTGCCAGAGCCGCCATGCCCTTGGTCTATGGGGTTTTCTTTATGCTGTTGATCGCAGCCTTTGTCGAGGCGTTCTGGTCATCCAGCAGTTATCTGTCCAATACCGCGAAATACACAGCCGGGGCCTGCTTCTGGTTGTTGGTACTGTCTTACTTTGGTCTGGGGGCTCGCCATGAACCTAAGTAAAATCAGTGTCCAGGTGCGGCCCCGCAATCCCTATGAAGCCATTGATCTGGGCTTTGTTATGGCTCGCCGCTGGTTCATCCCGCTGGTTTTATTGTGGCTGGTACCCGCACTGCCGGTGATGGTGGTGAGCTATCTGATTTTTATGGATCAACCACTATGGGCACTGTTACTCATATGGTGGTTGAAGCCGCTGTTTGAATCCATTCAACTGCGTTACATCTCGGAAAAACTGTTCGATGACCATGTGCACTGGCGCCACACGCTGCGCCACGGCCGCAGCGTTGCCCTGCATCAATGGTTCGCCAAACTGATCACCCAGCGCCTGGCCTTTTCACGCTCGTTCAACATGCCCGTGGGCGAGCTGGAACAACTGACCGGTAAACGTCGGCAGCAACGGCTCGACACGCTGCACCGGGGTGCCGGGTCGTCAGGCCTGTGGCTCACCTTCGCCGGTCACAGCATCGAAAGCATTCTGGTGTTTGCCGTATTCAGCACAGCCTGGATGTTCATTCCCATGGAAATGGACATCGATTTTGAATTCAGCATGCTGTTGTCCAGCCCTTTGCTGTTTCCCACCATCACCCTTGCCGGCTTCGTTGCCATGACTCTGGTGGCCCCCTTCTATGTCTGCGGTGGCTTCATGCTGTACATCAACCGACGCACCTGGCTGGAAGCCTGGGATATTGAACTGACCTTTCGCCAGTTGAGCAGTGATTACGTGAAACCGGGAAAATCACTGGCCATGGCTGTACTGCTGCTGACTGCTTTGGGCAGCCTGACGGCGCTGCCGACACCGGCCCGGGCGGAACTGGACCGGGCGCAAACCCAACAGAAGATCATTGAAATTCTTGAGGGCGATGCCTTTCACGAAATCAAAGAAGAACAACGCTGGCGCTGGATCGACAAGCCCGCAGCGGAAGAGCCGGAGGAAGACGGCAGCTGGTTGGCCCGATTCGGCAAGTGGATCGTGAAACAGCTGGAAGGATTCAACGGCGTTGAGGATGCCGGGTCTTTGGTGACCTGGATCATCAACGGCCTGGAGATCGTGCTATGGGGTCTGGTGATTGCCGTTTTGGCCTACCTGGTGTATCGCTTTCGCCACATCCGAGCCCCGGACGTTGCCTTCGATAACCGCACCCAAGCCCCACCTCCCAGTCATTTATTTGGTTTGGAACTCAGTCAGGATTCGCTGCCGGATGACATCATCAGCGCCGCCCAAACCCTGTGGCAACAACAACAGTTCCGCGCGGCGCTGAGCCTGCTGTACCGGGCAGCCCTCACCTACCTGGTACACGAACGTCACCTGCCATTGAACAGCAGTCACACCGAACAGGAGTGCCTGCGGCTGTGCCTGCAGCATGAGCCTCAACACCGCGGTGAATTTTTCCAAAGCCTGACCCAGCACTGGGTGGCGCTGGCCTATGCACACCAACCCTTGAGTGAGCAGGATTTCAACGCACTCTGCGCAGCCTGGCCCCGCTTTGACCAGCAGGAGCCGGTTGGATGAATCGGCGCAGCATCCTCCTTATCGCGGTTTGCCTGCTGATCCTTGCCGGTGGTGGCTACTGGCTATCCACCAAGCTGGAACGCTACACCCATCAATGGGATTCCGGCCCGGAACTGGACGTGTCATTCAACCCCTGGCACGCAGCGCAAACCCTGCTGGAAACCCAGAACAAGGAGTCTCATCGCTCCTTCAATTTGCATCCGGTGTTTGAACGCTTACAGCCCTACGATGGGCTGGTACTGCATAATGCCAGCACCGTTTCCAACCCAGCCACCCGCGAACGCTTGGAGAATTGGGTCCACGACGGGGGCCACCTGATCATTACCGCCCTGGAGGAATGGGATTTTGAACAGGAATTCGCTGACCCGTTTCTTGACGACTACGGTGTACGGCTTTATCACTTGGAAGAGGACGACACAGACGCAGAAGAGGTCGCGATACCGGAAGCACTGTTCGATTCCGAAACTGAAACTGAAACTGACGCTCAGGATGAAAGCGAAGCCGCAGCGGCGCAAACCTGCGCTTTCACCAATTACGATAACCTGTTCGACGTGAAGTGGAACGGCGAGTGGCTGCAGGTGGAATCCTACGGCTTCTACTCACTGGATGACGAATACGGCGAGGCGGAACACACCGGCAACACCTGGCCCAACGCGGTTTTACAATACCGGGTCGGCGCCGGCAAACTGACTGTATTGATGGATACCTCCATCTGGCATAACGACCGTATCGGTGATTACGATCACGCCTATTTTCTCTGGCAGCTGGTGAAGGCTGACGACACCATCTGGTTCGTCAGCAGCAATGAAAGCGAAAACCTGCTGGATAAACTCTGGCGTACCGCACCATACCTGTTGATTGGGATCGGCAGCCTGCTCATTCTTTGGGGCTGGCGACGCTGGGTGCGTTTCGGGCCCCTGCAGCCTGATCCCGGCAATGAACATCGCCAGCTGCTGGAACACATCGAGGCCGCAACCCGCTTTGACTGGAACCACCACCGGGCAGGCAACATGGTGGAGAGTCTGCGCAACGACATCAAGACGCTGCTGATGCAGCATCATAACCTGAATTTTGACCAGGAGCAGGCCCGCTGTTGCGAACTGATCGCACACCACAGCCAACTGGACCCCCATCAGATCCAGTTGGCTATGTCAGCCCCCTCACCGGAACGGGAACACCCCTGGACGGAATTGATTGCTCAATTACAAACCATAAGGAATGCATTATGACGGAGCCAACCGAGGCCCTCTCTCTGAATGAGGCGATCCAACTGGTACAACGCATGCGGCAACAGATCGCCCGTGTGGTGGTGGGCCAGCAACAGGTCATTGACCAGGTACTCATCGCCATGCTGGCCTCGGGCCATGTACTGGTGGAAGGGGTACCCGGGTTGGGTAAAACCCTGTTGGTGAAATCCCTCGCCAAATGCTTTCAGGGCCAGTTTGGCCGCATTCAGTTCACCCCGGACCTGATGCCGGCGGATGTAACCGGCCATGCCCTGTACGATATGAAAAGCGAGCAATTCAAGATTCGCAAAGGTCCGGCGTTCTGCAACCTGCTGCTGGCCGACGAGATTAACCGGGCCCCGGCCAAAACCCAGGCTGCACTTCTGGAGGTGATGCAGGAAAAACAGATCACCATTGAAGGCAAAGCATTTCCGGCGTTCACGCCATTTATGGTGCTGGCCACTCAAAACCCCATCGAACAGGAAGGCACCTATCCGTTACCGGAAGCCGAACTGGATCGATTCATGCTGAAGGTATTGATCGACTACCCCAGCGAAGGGGAGGAACAGGATCTGGTAAAACAGGTTACCACCGGGCAGGTGCAGGATACGTTGAGCGTGGCCGCCATCGAGTCAGTGGTGAGCGCAGCGGACATTCCCAGGCTGCAACACATCACCGCCCATATTCAGGTGGACGATGCTGTGTTCGACTATGCGGTACGCATTGCCCGCAGTTCCCGCCAGTGGCACAGCTTTGCCCATGGAGCCGGGCCGCGGGCCAGTATTGCACTGATCAGAGCAGCCCGCGCCAATGCCCTGCTGGAGGGGCGCGAATTCGTGACCCCGGATGATGTGAAATCCATGGCGCTGCCGGTCATGCGCCACCGGGTGGCGCTCACCGCTGAAATGGAAATTGAAGGCCTGAAAACCGATCAGGCACTGCAGCAGTTGCTGCAGGAAGTCGAAGCCCCCAGGCTGTAACGGGATTATTGATGAGACCCACCAAACGTCTGTTCTGGTTTGCCATTGGTTGGACCTTGCTGGGCCTGGCCGCCGCGCTGAATAACTGGCTGCCCGGGCCATGGAGCCAGCCCGACTGGCAGCCGCAACTGGAGAAAATCTGGCAGATCAGCAGCGCCACCCTGGTCTTTCTGCTGCTGTTTGATGGCATCATGGTGCGCCGTACGCCGCTGCCCACCGTGCGCAGAGCCCACAGTGAATCCCTGGCACTGGGAGTATGGTCCAAGGTGGAGCTGCAGATTCTGCACCGCTATCGCCGCCCAATGCCGATCGAGATCCATGATCATTACCCCGCGGATTTTGAAGCGGAACACCCTCATCAACACTGCACTCTGCAACCCCATCGCGGCACTGAAATTCAGTACCGGGTACGGGCCCGACAGCGGGGCAACCGCCACTTTGGACGGACCGATCTGCTGCTGCGTTCCAGCCTGGGCTTCTGGCAACGGCGGGTCCTGGTGGGCGACGGCAGCCTGGTCAAAGTGTTTCCTAATTTTGCTGCAGTGTCCAACTACGCCATGATGTCCATGGAGCAGCAATCGTCCCAACTGGGCATTCGTTTACAGCAGCGACGGGGTGAAGGCATGGAATTCCAGCAACTGCGGGAATTCCGCCAGGGAGACAGCCTGCGCCAGATTGACTGGAATGCCACCGCCCGGCGGCACAAACTGATCTCCAAGGAATATCAGGACGAGAAGGATCAGCAAATCCTGTTTCTGGTGGACTGTGGACGCCGCATGCGCTCCAAAGACGGGGATCACAGCCATCTGGATCATGCATTGAATGCGATGCTGTTGATGAGTTATGCCGCGCTCAAACAAGGGGATGCCGTTGGCCTGCTCAGTTTTGGCGGCGATGAGCGCTGGCTGAAACCCGTCAAAGGCATCGCCAACCTGTCGAAGATTCTCAATTGTGTCTACGATGTGGATGCCAGTACCCGTGCCAGCGACTACAACACCGCGATCCGGGGCCTGATGACCCGCCACCAGAAACGGGCCCTGGTGGTACTGCTTTCCAACATCCGTGATGAAAACGTCGACGATCTGCAGCCCGCCCTGACGCTGTTGCAGAAAAAACATTTGGTGATGGTTGCCAATCTGGAGGAACCCGAGCTGCATGAGCTGCTGGAAAAGCCCATTCACCAGTTTCGGGATGCCCTGCTGTATACCGGAACCAAGCTGTATCTGGAACGCCGCCAGGCCATTACCCAGTCGTTCAATCATTCCGGTATACACACCGTCAACAGCACCCCACAGACAATGCCCGTGGCCCTGATCAACAAATACTTTGAAGTAAAGCGGGAAGGATTACTGTAAATCCGGGGATTGTTGGATATCGCGGGCAGGATCTGTGCATTATTACGTTTTACAAATGTGCGCCGATTGTCCACTATATATCAATAATAAGATTTCTCATCAGCACCCATTTTCACCGGATCAGACACCATGAACCTGGCACCAAAGCCCGTCGTTTACGCGATATCTTTATCCCTGCTATGCGCTTCCAGCCTGTTATCCGGCTGCGCCGGTAAACAACCTGCGGTATCTCACCCTGACCAAATCATCCCCACGGCAGCCACCGAGCCGGCAGGGCAATCTGATTCCGGCACCCGGGCTACACCAGGCCAACAGGAAACATCAAGCCAACGGGATGAGCCAAAGGCGATTCCATTTGAAGAGGTGCTCAAACGCGACCAGGAAGCAGCCGCCCGCAAACCGGCACAACGGACCCAATCAGCCAAACCGGCACAACCCACACAACCAACAGAGCAGAAGATCGATACGACGCTGCGCTCCAAGGTGAGAACCAACCCCCCTTTACGCCCCGCATCTGACTCGCCGGCAGAAAAGCAACCTCAGCAAAAAGCGTTGGATGCTGCGCAAGACACTCCACCGCCTGCTGCCACTGAACAGAAGATAACGGCCATTCAATTTGCCCTGGATCAGCTTCCTATCACCATACAAAACACCTGGATCCTGAGTGGCCACCAGAATCATTGCAGCCTGAAAACCGTTGCGGTCACCATGGACGATGGCGCCGGTAAAACCCCGCTGTATCTGGAACTCACCAACAGCGCCTGGATGATTCAGACCAAATCCGATATTGACAGTACCTACCCGGACACCGGACTTTTCCTCAGCAACGGCACCCACATCCCGTTGGAATCCGTGGTAAAAGACACTAAAATCGCCATCACCAAGCAAAAACAGCAACTTACCGATGCCTTGAAAACTGCCGAGAGCGTCCGGGTTGCATTGGGATTCTGGCCCACCTGGCCGGTTACCGAGACCCGGTCCCAAACCATACCGGTTGCTCATTTCCCCCAGGCCTATGCTGCCTGGGAGACCTGCAACCAACGCATTACTGCACGTTAGGCCACGGAGCAACCCATGGGATTACGCTTAAAGTTCAACCTTGTTCTTTTCACCACGACCCTCATCGGCCTGCTGGTATCCGGCTTTGTCAGTCATCGAATTCTGCAGGACAATGCGCGGGAGGAAGTGTTGGACATGGCCAGGATCATGATGGAAAGCGCCATCGCCGTCAGGGCGTACACCGTCAACGAAGTAAAGCCCTTGCTGAAAATCCAACAGCGCCGCAGCTTTATTCCACAAACCGTGCCGGCCTACGCGGCAGCCCAGTACATCAAGACACTGCAGGAATCCCATGAGGATTACAGTTACAAGGAAGCTACGCTGAATCCCACCAACCCGGCTAACCGGGCCACTGAATGGGAAGCGGATATTGTGAACTGGTTCCGCAATCACGCCAACGAGAAAGAACTGATCGGTGAGCGGGAAACCCCCACCGGACCGCAGCTCTACCTGAGCCGGCCTATCACCATAACCAACCCCGGCTGCCTCGCCTGCCACAGCACACCGGCCGAAGCGCCCCAGACCCTGATCGATACCTATGGTTCCAGCAACGGCTTCGGCTGGAAGCTGAACGAGACCATCGGCGCCCAGGTGGTGTCCGTTCCCATGTCCCTGCCGCTGGCCCGGGCTGACCAGACCTTCCTCACCTTTATGGGTGCCCTGATTGGCATCTTTGTCATCATCGCCATCATTCTCAACCTGCTGCTACACTTTATAGTGATCAAGCCCGTTCAGGCCATGTCCAGCAAGGCAGACGAGATCAGCCTGGGCAATCTCAACGTTGAGGAATTAGCGGTTAAAGGTAAGGATGAAATATCGTCCCTGGGCCGCTCTTTCAATCGCATGCACCGCAGCCTGAGCAACGCGGTACAGATGCTGGATGAAACCATTGATTAACCATGAGCAGTCGTCATTTGCCTCCACAACGCATCGCAAAATATGATATTGAGCGCATTTTAGGTAGCGGCGCCATGGGCGTCGTCTACAAAGCCTGTGACAGCCAGATCGAACGCACGGTAGCCATTAAGGTATTGCATGAGCACCTGCGAAAGGGCGATCAGGGAGCCGAGCTGGAGGTGCGTTTCCTGCAGGAGGCGAAGGCGGCGGCCCGTTGCCTGCACCCCAACATTGTCACCATTTTCGATTTTGGCAGTGACGGCGAACCCTACATTGTCATGGAGTTTGTGGAAGGCATAGAACTGAAGGCACACCTGAAGAGTGATACCTTTATTTCACTGGCCTCCGCCACCGACATCTGCATCCAGGTGCTGGAAGCCTTGGGGCACGCCCACGAAAAAGGCATTGTGCACCGGGATATCAAGCCGGCCAACATCATCCTGCTGGAAAACGGTAATGTTAAGGTGTCGGATTTCGGGGTAGCCCGGCTGGATACCTCGGATCTTACCAGCACCGGTTTTATGGTGGGCACCCCCAACTACATGTCCCCGGAAGGCCTGCAAGGTAAACCGGCGGATGCGCGGTCAGATCTGTACAGCGTGGGTGTCCTGTTTTTTGAGCTGCTGACCAAGGAACGCCCTTCCCGTGAAATGACACTGGATCAGAATCTGGAGGCGTTGAATGGGGCGCGCCACCTGTCCGGACAAAGCATCCGTTCCATCAAACCCATTTTGCGCCGCGCTCTGCAGCTTGATCCCAAACAACGCTTTCAGACCAGCGCCCAATTCATCGAGCAGTTGAAATCCATTGATGATATGGACCTGACCCAGGCCACCACCGCTCATTTCCCCCGACCGGCGAACTATGAAGCCAGACCCCCGGTGGAGACCAACGCCCTCTCCTCGTCCCAGTGGAGTGATGACCTGCTGGCGTCACTGGAACATTCCCTTGCCCGCTATGTGGGCCCTATGGCAAAACTGCTGGTACGCAAGAACAGCCGCTCCGCCTCCAGCCTGGATCAACTGATGGCAAACCTTACCCGCCATATTCCCAACGAGGATGAACGCAGTCAGTTTATGCAGTCCGTGGAAAAAAGCGGAATTTCACAGGTGGAACCGCTGTCTGCATCCGTCAGCGGTGCTCAGGCACGATCCACCAGCCTGGCGGACCAACCCACCCAGATGGCGTCGGCCATCACCGAATCGCAGCAGCAGCAAATCACCGACATGCTGGCGTTTCATGTGGGCCCCCTGGCCAGCCGTCTGGTGAAAAAGATGAGTAAACAGCACCCTGCGCTCTCCGACCTGGTGGAAGCCCTGGCACGGCACATCCCCGACCACAATGAACGCAATCAATTTCTGGCCAAGGCCAGCAAACTGTAACCGGTATCAGCGGCGGCTCAGCATGAGCCCTGCCCCATCCAGACTTACCCCGGTTCCCCGGCGTCCAGTTCTTCCGTTTCTATCTTGCGCTGGAAGGATTGTGCCTGTTGATACAATTCTTCCCGGGACAACAGCTTTTCCTTTGCCCCCTGATGGATCAACACCGACTCGGCGTTAGTCATTCCCAAATGAATAGCCTGCTCTATCGGTTCATCCAGCAGGCAGGCCGCCGTAAAGGTGGAGGCAAAGGCATCACCGGCACCGGTGGTTTCCAGAACCTCAAGGCCTTCTCTGGGCCAGGCGCGATAATAGTGTTTACGATCATACACGTGCACCCCCTCGCTGCCATCGGTGATGACCAATATCCTGGGGGGCAATTGCGCCATACGCTGCAGTAAGGTTTTGGCCGCTGGATGCTCCTGATACACAAGCCCTAAAAATTTGCAGGCTTCTTCCAGATTCATCACCAGGATTTCCACTTTTTGCAGTAATGGCTGCAGTGCTTTGTAACCCAGTTCCGCCTGGTAGTTACTGGGGTTGAAGGCAACCCGATAATCATGTTCCGCCAACAGGGAAACGATGGTGTCAAAACTTTCCCCCAGCATACTGGCCAAGTAAACCCACCGGGTTTCAAATGGCTTGATCTCGTGCAGGTGCAAATTATTGTTGCACCCCTTGAATGCCAGAATGGTGCGATCATTGGCAAAGCTGTTCAGGATAACCGACAGGCCGGTGGTTCCCTCACGGGGGCCAATGAAATCGATGTGTTCCTGTTGCAGGGTTCGAATAACAAAATCCCCGTTGCCATCCGCCCCCACTTTGCCCAGATAAGCTGTTTTCAGCCCCAACCTGGAGAATGTGACCGCGCAATTGGTACCGCCGCCACCCACTGCCAGATTCAACGACTTCACCAGAATTTTACTGCCCAGTGGAAAGGCGATGAGCTTCTCCTGCATGGTCGGGGTTTCGATCCGGATCAGTTCCGAATCCGTATCGGCAAATTGGTCTACGGTGGCGCTGCCGATGGCAACAACGTCGTACTCCATTCCCTACTCCTGCTCGTATAGTTCAAGATAGGCTTGCGCACTGTGCTGCCAGTCAAAGCGTTGATCCATTGCCTGCTGTTGCAGCTTGCGCCAGGTTTTTTGCTTGCGGTATAGGGCAATGGCGCGGCGCACGGTCTCGGTGAAGGCGCGGGCACTGGGCTCTTCAAAACAGAATCCGGTGGCGGAGCCCTGCTCCAGGGCATCCTCGCTGGCATCAATCACCGTATCCGCCAGGCCCCCGGTACGCCTTACAATTGGCAGACTACCATAGCGCAGACTGTAAATCTGATTCAATCCGCAGGGTTCATAGCGTGACGGCATCGCAAACAGATCGCAACCGGCTTCTATACCATGGGCCAGAGATTCGTCATAACCGATGGTCACCGAGATCACTTTGGAGTTGGCCTGGGCCAAGGCCTGTAGCTGCCGCTCGTATTGCTGTGTTCCGGCACCCAGCACAACCCACTGCACTTTTTCACCCAGCGTGGCTTCCATGGCACTCACAATCCAATCCAGCCCTTTTTGCTCAACCAGACGACTCACCAGACCGATAAGCGGAGTGGATTTACTCAGGCGCAGCCCCGTATTGCGCTGGATCTCCAGCTTGTTGTTGATTTTTTCCTGCAGCGAGTGTTGATCATAATGAAATCGAATGTACGGATCAGTGGCCGGATTCCACGCGTCATAATCCACCCCATTCAGAATACCCACCACCTTGTGTCGGTGATGCTGCAGCAGCCCACCCATACCACAGGCAAGGGGCTCATGCATGATTTCACAAGCATAAGTGGGGCTGACGGTGGTCACCCAATCAGCGTAAACAATACCGGCTTTAAGAAATGAGAAGTTGCCATAGAACTCCAGTGAGTCCAGATGCCACCATTCATCAGGCAGTTTCAGATAGTCAAATGTGCCGCGATCAAACAGCCCCTGATAGGCCAGATTATGAATGGTGAAAACCGACCTGACGGGAAGCGCCAGGCGCTGTAAAAACGCAGGAATCAGCCCGGTTTGCCAGTCGTTGCAGTGCACAACATCAAAACGCTGTGGAATCTCTGCCGCCCCACCCTTAAGCAAACAGACCACGGCCCGGCAATATTGCGCAAAACGGTCACCGTTATCATACCAGCCCTCGCCGGGGCCGCTTTCATAGGGCCCTCCGTCCCGGTCGTACAGAGAATCTGATTCCACCAGATACAGGGGCAATCCCAATGCACTGTGTCCATAGTAAGATAACAGCACATCATCCCTTAAGAACTCATCGGCCAGTGCATAGCGCCGATCCGGTCTGCCCAGCTTGTGTTTTACCGAGCGATAGCCCGGCAGAATCAAGGCCACCTGATGGCCCATCTCCTGCAAGGCCCGCGGCAGGGAATAGGACACATCCCCCAACCCTCCGGTTTTAATAAGGGGAAACGCCTCACTGGTGGCAAACAGAATATTCATGGAAAGGCCGATCCATTCTTAATGCAGTGTGTGATTAGCTGGCAAGGCTCAATACTATTCCAGCCAACGGTGGCAAGGTAATTGAAATACTATAGGCCTGGTTCATATACGGTATATCATCAGCGGGTATTTCAATACCATTGGATACGTTACTGCCGCCGTAGAAAACCGAATCTGAATTGAACCGTTCCTGATACAACCCCAACTGCGGTACGCCGATGCGATAATGCTCCCGCACCACCGGGGTGAAATTCAGAATCACAATCACATAATCATCCCCACTCTTGCGCAGGTAGCTGATGACCGACTGTGAACTGTCATGGCAGTCAATCCATTCAAAGCCCCGATCCTCAAAATCAAATCGATGCAATGCCGCAATTCCCTGGTACAGCGCATTCAAATCGCGAACAACGGCCTGTACCCCACGCTGCCATTGGTTTTCCAGCACATGCCAATCCAATGCCCGATCATGGCACCATTCCCGCCCCTGCCCAAACTCGCCCCCCATAAACAGCAGTTTCTTGCCCGGGTGTGTGAACATATAGGTGAACAGCAGCCGCATATTGGCGAACTGTTGCCAGCCATCGCCCGGCATCTTCTCCAACAACGAGCGTTTGCCGTGCACCACCTCATCGTGTGACAACGGCAAGACAAAGTTCTCTGAAAATGCATACAACAGACTAAACGTGAGATGCTCATGATGATAAGTGCGGTGGATTGGATCAAGACTGATATAACGCAGGGTATCGTTCATCCAGCCCATGTTCCATTTCATACTGAATCCCAGTCCACCCAGATACACCGGTCGCGAGACCTGTGGCCAGGCGGTGGATTCCTCGGCCATCATCAGTACGCCGGGGAACTGCTGATGGACTTTTTCGTTGAGACGTCGAATAAAATGAATCGCGTCCAGATTCTCGTTACCACCGTATTGGTTCGGTGACCACTGGCCGGGCTCCCGTGAATAATCCAGGTACAACATGGAGGCGACGGCGTCCACCCGCAAACCATCAATGTGGAATTCCTCCAGCCAGAAACAGGCGCTGGAAAACAAAAAATTCCTGACCTCGTTACGGCCGTAATTAAAAATCAACGTACCCCAGTCCTTGTGCTCTCCCCGCTGCGGATCGTCGTGCTCGTAGAGACAGGAGCCATCAAACCGGGCCAGTCCATGGGCATCCTTGGGAAAGTGCGCCGGCACCCAGTCGAGGATCACGCCTATGCCGTTACAATGACAATGATCCACGAAATATTTGAAATCGTTAATAGCGCCGAATCGACTGGTGGGGGCAAAAAACCCGGTTACCTGATAGCCCCACGAGCCATCGTAGGGAAATTCCGTAATCGGCAACAATTCAATGTGGGTAAACCCCATGGCTTTAACATAGCTCACCAGTTGCCGGGCAAGTTCACGGTAATCAAGGAAATCCCCGTTCTCCTGCCGTCGCCAGGATCCCAAATGCACCTCATAGATTGAATGGGGGTTGTGTAGCCAATCCGCTTTGGCTCGTTTCTGCAACCATAAATCATCCTGCCATTGGTACACTTCAGGGTCACAATAACGGCTGGCTGAATTGGGCCTTACTTCAAAAAACCTGGCGTAGGGGTCGGATTTGATCACCACCGCGCCGGATTGCCGGTTACGAATTTCGAATTTATACAACGCTCCGGCTTCAAACCCGGGAATGAACAATTCCCAAACACCACTGTGTCCCCGGCTGCGCATGGGGTGCATGCGCCCGTCCCAATGATTAAAGTCGCCGACAACGCTGACTCGTTCCGCATTGGGCGCCCACACCACAAAACGGGTGCCGGTAATGTCATCCACTTGCCAGCGCCGGGCACCCAACACAT
The DNA here is from genome assembly GCA_002471665.1 of Gammaproteobacteria bacterium UBA7310. Classification (GTDB taxonomy): domain Bacteria; phylum Pseudomonadota; class Gammaproteobacteria; order Pseudomonadales; family Ketobacteraceae; genus Ketobacter. Next base: position 87,290 of record DKQK01000040.1, on the reverse strand, counting down.
GATGGGCATCAAAACATTCCTGTTGATGGAACTGATGCAGCCATTGTTCCGACAGTTGGGGCCAAAACGTATAAGGATCGATGAACCGGGTTTCTGTATCGCCGATTCGCTCCATCATAAGTGGATGCTTACCCCAACGGTCCGCGCCCCCTTCAATGGTGAACAGCCCGGACTCCCCTATCTGCTTCAATTGAGTGCATTGGCCATCGTGCGTGATCCAAACCGAATCAGCATGGGGCCGAAAAACCGTGAGCGCGGCGGAGTTGCCTTCACCGTGCATTCCCAATACGACAAATGGATCATGATGACGCGCATTTAGAATACGCCGGACATCCTGCTGCCGACTGCTGGAAAGGGAGGATTGGGGCAGATTCAGTGTCATAAGAACAATGGATTCCTTGATTCCTATATAGCGATAGCGAGCCTTGTGCGGGATAGCGGACCTTGTGCGGACGCCGCACACAAAACATCCGATCAGCCCTGCCGGCAAAGGAAGAAACAATAACATCAAACTTCCTATACCGTTATATAACCGATTGTTATTTTGAATTCATCCGGTTTGGTTCTAGTTTCAGAGAATCACTCATTGACTGACAGCACCATTGATTTGGATCAGTTAATGCATGGGGCAATGTAGCATGCTTGTCATGTAAGATGTCCATTATCGTCAGTTACCATTTATGTGGATTTGGTGATGTACCACATCTAGCACCAATACGGGTTTATCATGTTTGGATCGGCACATCCCTATTTTGGCAATATGACACACACCCTGGCGTTGATTCTCGCCGGTGGCAGCGGCACGCGCCTGCAATCCCTAACCCGCTGGCACTCCAAACCCGCAGTGCCTTTTGGGGGGAAATTCAGAACCATCGATTTTCCGCTGTCCAATTGCATCAACTCCGGCATTCGCCAGATCAGTATCCTGACGCAATACAAATCCCATTCACTGAATACCCACATCCAAAAAGGCTGGAGTTTTCTGCGCCCCGAACTGGGTGAGTTCGTAGAGCTGTTGCCGGCGCAACAAAGAGTGAAAGATTCCTGGTACACCGGAACTGCAGACGCGGTTTACCAGAATCTGGATATCATCGATATGGTGCACCCGGATTATGTACTGATCCTGGCCGGCGATCATATCTATAAAATGAATTATGCCCTTATGATTCAACATCATATTGAAATAGGAGCAGACATTACGGTGGGCTGCATAGAGGTCCCGATTGCCGCTGCCCGTGAGTTCGGGGTGATGTCGGTGGACAGCAGCAACTGGGTGCAAACCTTTCAGGAAAAACCCGATCAACCCGCCACCGTTCCCGGTAAAAATGATGTCAGCCTGGCCTCCATGGGGATCTACATCTTCCCCAAAAAATTGCTGGAAACATTGTTGATTGAAGACGCCGAACTGACCAACAGCGCCCATGATTTCGGCAAAAACATTATTCCCAACGCGGTGGGCCGACTGAAGGTGGCAGCCTTTCCTTTTTCAGACAGCAATACGGGTAATACGGCATACTGGCGCGACGTCGGCACCATCGACAGCTACTTTGATGCCAATATGGACTTGCTGTCGGTAACCCCGGAACTGAACCTCTATGATCAAACCTGGCCGATCTGGACCTACCAGGAACAACTGCCGCCGGCAAAGTTCGTATTTGATGACGACAACCGGCGCGGCATGGCGGTGGACTCACTGGTGTCCGGTGGCTGTATTGTCTCCGGGAGCACGGTTAAACGCTCACTGCTGTCCAATAACGTACGCATTCACAGTTATTCAAAAATAAAAGACACGGTTATTCTTCCTAATGTTGAAATTGGACGCAACTGCCGACTGCGACGGGTCATCATTGATCGGGACTGCAAAATCCCACCCGGTACCGTGATCGGTTACGATCGCGAACAGGATGCCAAACAATTTTACGTTTCACCCAATGGCATTGTTCTCGTATCCTCAGAGATGTTAGGAAAAGCACTCTCCAATGTCGCATAAAATCGATGATCATCCCAAGGTGAATGTGGTTCTGTGCTGGCATATGCATCAACCGCAGTATCAGGATCAATTCACCCACAACGTGCGCCTGCCCTGGACCTATCTCCATGCTATCAAGGATTACGCGGATATGGCGGCGGTGGTGGAGCAGGTTCCCCAAAGCCGGGTGGTGGTGAACTTTACTCCGGTGCTGCTGGATCAAATAGACGATTACATTCAACAATTTGACCGCTACTTCAATCAGGGTGAACCCTTTAATGATCGTCTGCTGGCGACGCTGGCCATGGCCACCATCGGCCCCACCGAATCCCTGCGTCTGTTCATTGCCCGGCAATGCATCCGCGCCAACGAAAAGCGCTTGATCGAGCGATTTCCGCCATTCAGGGATCTGGTGCAGCTCGCCCGCCAGGCTCTGCATAAACCGGGTTACCTGAATTATCTGGACGAGCAATTCTTTTTTGATCTGCTGGTGTGGTATCACCTGGTGTGGATGGGTGAAACCGTGCGCATGGAGAACGAAACCATTCAGCGGCTGATTCGAAAAGCCAGAGGCTTTACCAGTAAGGATCGTCGTGAGTTACTGGGTGTGATTGATACCCTGATTCGATCGGTGGTTCCCCGTTACCGCCATCTGGCTGAAAGCGGGCAGATGGAAATCAGTGTTACACCGGACAAACACCCCATTCTGCCATTGATGCTGGATTTCAAATCCACCCTTGAAGCCATGCCGGATGCGCTGTTACCACAGCGTGACGGCTATCCCGACGGCCGTGAACGAGCGATACGTCATCTGCGCAAGGGAATCGACACCTTTGTGCAACACTTCGGCTTCAAGCCGGTTGGTTGCTGGCCATCAGAAGGTGCACTCAGCGAGGCGACCCTGGAGCTGCTGGCGGAAATCCCCTTTCAATGGACCGCCAGCGGTGGCGGTGTGCTGGGAAACAGTAAACACGCCAACAAGTTGGAGAATCTGTGTATCCATCATGGCTTTCGGCTGCGGGAAAATTCAGTGACCTGTTTCTTTCGGGACGACAATCTGTCGGACCTGATTGGCTTCACCTATTCCGGCTGGAACGAACATGACGCCGTCAATAATCTTATCCACCATATTGAGAATATCCGCTCAGCCTGCAATTACCGGCAGGATACCGTGGTGCCCATTATCCTTGATGGTGAAAACTGCTGGGAATACTACCCCCACAATGGTTACCACTTCCTGAAGCAGCTGTACTCCCGTCTGGTGGAGCACCCCAAAATCCAGCTCACCACATTCAGGGATTACCTGAAGTACCACAACGATAGTACGCGCCTACCCTCGTTGGTGGCAGGCAGCTGGGTCTATGGGACCTTCTCCACCTGGATTGGTGACCCCGCCAAAAACAGAGCCTGGGATTTGCTCTGCAAAGCGAAAGACGATTTCGATCGGGTGATGGCCAGTGGCCGGCTGGCACCGGAAATCGCGCAGCGGGCAGAAGAGCAACTGGCCATTTGCGAGGGCTCCGATTGGTTCTGGTGGTTTGGCGATTACAATCCGGCAGAATCCGTGGCCGACTTCGATCAGCTGTACCGGGCTCACTTGAGGAATCTGTATCGATTTCTGGATGAACCGGCGCCACCTGAATTGGAGCATGTGATCAGCCGTGGTGGCGGCGCGCAGGAAAACGACGGTGTTATGCGCAGAGGGCAAGGTTAATTCATGCCCAAGGGGATACTCAACCAGCGACTGTCCGGCGTCATACTTCACCCCACCTCACTCCCCGGCAAACAACACCATGGTTCGTTCGGCCAGGAGGCCTGCAACTGGATCAACTGGTTGCAGTTGGGCGGGTTTGGTGTCTGGCAGATACTCCCCCTGTGCCCGGTGGCGGATGGCTCCCCCTACAACAGCATCTCGGCTTTTTCAGGCAACCCCTCTTTTATTGATATTGCACAGCTTCAGGCACTTGAATTACCCGTCTACAACAAGCCGGTGGCAACCCAAAATCAGCACCGGCTGGCACTGGTTCATGCCTTTGAGTGGCTGCAGGATAACAACTGCAAGCCACTGGCAAAAGCATTTGCGGCCTACCAGCAGGCCACACCCTGGCTGCAGGATGCCAGCCTGTTTACAGTGATTAAGCACCAGTATCCCCGGCATTGGCAGCACTGGCCCCAGCCACTGAGAGATCGCGATGAGGTCGCAATCCGGACGTTCTGTAAAGAACACCAGCATGAAATTGAACTGGAACAATTTATACAGTTTCTTTTTCATCGCCAATGGCAAAGCCTGAAACAGTATGCCAACGAGCGGGATATTCTGGTTTTTGGTGACTTGCCCATTTTTGTCTCGGCGGACAGTGCCGATGTGTGGGCCAATCGTCACCTGTTCAAGCTACATGAAGATGGCAGCTCTCAGGTGATTGCCGGCGTACCGCCGGATTATTTTTCGTCGACCGGACAACGCTGGGGCAATCCCATCTACCACTGGGAAGCGCACCGGACATCGGGGTTTCACTGGTGGAAGCAGCGTCTGCAGTATAACCTGGAGCTGTACGATGCCATCCGCATCGATCATTTTCGGGGTTTTGTGGCGTACTGGGAAATTCCCGCTGACGAACCCACTGCCATGAACGGTCGCTGGGTCACCTCACCCGGCACCGAACTGTTTGAAGCATTGCTGGCGGAACGCAGCGAACTACCGTTGATTGCAGAAGACCTGGGCATCATCACTGAAGATGTGATTGCACTGCGCAAACGCTATGGCCTGCCGGGCATGAAGATTCTGCAGTTTGCCTTTGACAGCGATGGCAAGAATCCGTACCTACCCCACAATCACACCCGTGACACCGTCATTTATACCGGAACCCACGACAACAACACCACACTGGGTTGGTACCAGGGCCTGCCGGAACCGCTCAGGGAGCGCATCAACCAATACTTCGCGCACCCTAACGAACCCATGCCCTGGCCGCTGATCAAGAGCGCGCTGGCATCGCCCGCCCGCTGGGCCATGATGCCGTTTCAGGATCTGCTGGAATTGGATGCACAGCATCGCATGAACACACCGGGCACCACGGACGGCAATTGGCGCTGGCGCTTTCACTGGGATCAGGTAGACGCAGGCCTTGCCGACCGCATGAAAGCCCTCAACGTGCTGTATTCACGCCAACCGGGTTAACCCGGGCAAAGCTCTCTACAACCACAGCATGGCGCCGGTTTCAAATCGCTGCCCTAAACTGGTGTGGTAGGGATAAACTCGAAGTTTGTAGCACTGTTTACCACTGTCTGCCAGGGTGACCGATAACGAATAGACCGTCTTGCCGTCATGCTGCTGCTCATCGGTACCCAACTGAAAACAGGAGTGCCGCTCAAACTGCCCATCCCAGTCCAGCGTTCCCACCAGACAATCCACGGTGATGTCCGATGCGGACAAGCCTGCCAGATCAACGGCGACCTTTACCTCAAAGGTTTCATCCCGGAACATGGTGTCCGATGGTTCATCAATGCGTTGGGCGTGAACATGGGGCCAGCACTCCCGCACCCGGTGTTTCCAGTCTGCCAGCTCTTTGGCCTTGCTGAAATCATTACCCCACAGCGCCTGACCGTGAGCAATGGCCGGGTTGTAAAAATCCCGGACATAGTCCATCACCATGCGTTGCGCATTGAATGCGGGGATCAGGGTTTCCATGGCGTTCTTGCTCTTCTCGATCCACTCCACGGAAAAACCATGGCCATCACGTGCGTAATACAGGGGGATTACTTCATTTTCCACCACATCCATCAGCTCATTGGCCTCTTCCCGATCGCGAAAATCCGGGGAAAACTGTGGCCCGTGCGGCGTGATCGCCCAACCGTTCTTACCGTTGTAGCCTTCATCCCACCAGCCGTCCAGTACACTCAGATTCAGCACCCCGTTGATGCCTGCCTTCTGACCTGAGGTACCACTGGCTTCCAGCGGGTAAGCCGGGTTGTTCAACCATACATCCACACCGGTAACCAGCTTTCTGGCCAGCGCCATGTCATAGTCTTCCAATAGAATAATACGGCCCTCAAATTCCGGATCGTGGGCATAGTGATGGATCTGACGAATGAATTCCTGCCCCGGGTGATCACTGGGATGGGCCTTGCCGGCAAAGATCAAGACCATCGGTTTTTCCGGATCGTTAAGCAGTCGGGAGAGCCGCTCCCGATCAGAAAAGATGAGGGTAGCCCGTTTGTAAGTGGCAAAACGACGGGCAAAACCAATGGTGAGAATGTCGGTTTTGCGGGGCTTGATGTAGCGGGTCAGACGCCGGATCTGCGATTCACTGATACCGTTTCGGCGCTGTTGTTCCACGCTGCGATCGTAAACCGCTTCCAGCATTTTGGCCTTCAGCGATTGCCGTACGCTCCAGAAGCTGTGGTAGGGAATGTCCCAGGTTTTACGCCAGAAATCAGGGTTCAGCAACTCTGTACGCCAGCCACCGCCAAACTGCAGATCGAACATATTCACCCACTCATTGGCCAGAAAGGTGGGAACGTGAACCCCATTGGTAACATAGCGGATGGGGTTTTCTTCCGGCTCAATTTGAGGCCAGATATAGCGCTCCATTTCGGAAGCCACCTGACCATGGATGCGGCTGACACCATTGTGATAACGGGAACCCCGCAGTGCCAGGGCGGTCATGTTGAAACCATGACTGTTGACCGGGCTGGCGCCCAGACTGAGAAAATGCTCCATACTGATGCCCAGTTCGGCAACATACTCGGAAAAGTAAAATTCAATCAGTCGATGATCAAAGATATCGTGGCCTGCGGGCACCGGCGTATGGGTGGTGAAAACCGTATTGGCGGCCACCGCTTCCAGTGCCGCTGCAAAAGGTAAGCCGCCAGCCACCAACTCGCGACACCGCTCCAGCACCTGAAACGCTGCATGCCCCTCATTGATGTGCCAGACGGAAGGGGTCAACCCCATGGCCCGCTTGGCCCGCACCCCGCCAATGCCCAGTACCATCTCCTGCAGCAGCCGATTGGTGGCGTCGCCACCGTAAAGCTGATACGTGATGCGGCGATCCTCATCCTGGTTACTGGCCAGGTCGCTGTCCAGCAGATACAGGTGATTGTGCCCCACCCTGGCCACCCAAACCTTGAGATCAACGGAACGTCCGGGCACCTGAATGCTCACCTGGATGGCAGTTCCCGTTTCATCCTGTGCCGGTTGCACCGGCAAGTCCAGAAACCGGGAAGGTTTATATTGCGCCAACTGGTTGCCATGGCTGTCGATTTGCTGGGTAAAGTAACCTTGGCGATACAGCATGCCCACTGCCACAAAAGGCAAGCCCATATCGCTGGCCGCCTTGCAATGGTCACCGGCCAGAATACCCAGGCCACCGGAATAAATGGGCACACTTTCATGCAAACCGAACTCAGCGCAGGAGTAGGAAATCAGATCCGACTGCGGATTTATCAGCTTGCGCACCACCTTGTTACTTTTGGCTTTGAGGTAGGCATCATAAATGGATATAACCTTGGCGTAATCCTGCATGTATACGGGATCATCCGCCGCTTCTTCCAGCTTGCGTTGGTCAATCCGGCGCAAGAACAGCTTGGGGTTGTGTCCCGTACGCTCCCACAACTCCCGATCCAGGCGAAAGAACAGCCCCCGGATTTGCCGGTCCCAGCTGTAAATCAGGTTATTGGCAAGTTCATCCAGGCGCTGCAAAGCCTGGGGAATCTTGGGTTGGACTTCGATACTATAGAGTGTTCCGGGCATGACTTAAGTCCTGGCAGATTTAGTACTAGTATTATGGCAAACTGGAATTTCACCAAACAATCATTTCAAAGCGTTTGACGTCGATCAATGCGATCAATTGCATGCAAGAATCGGCGCACTTACAGCAGGAGTTTGTTGGCGACATGATTGCACTACTGGCCGATGTGGGCGGCACCAAAACGCAACTGGCGTTAATGAATCAGGCTGGCGAGCTGATCGCAGAGAGCCTGGTGGTGAATGCCGATTATGACTGTTTTGAAACCGTAATCGAGCAGTTTCTCCGGCAGCAGCCCCCACCCACGGCTGCCGTATTGGCCGTGGCCGGCCCCGTCGATAACGCCATACGCTGCCAAATGACCAATCTCAATTGGCTGATTGATGGTGAGCACCTGCAGCGACACTATAATCTGTCCCGCGTCACCGTCCTGAACGATTTGCAGGCCACCGCCTGGGGGCTCACCTCTCCGGCACTCCGGGCCAGACTGGAAATGCTCCGGGGTGAAAGTCTGAATTTTCACCAGCCCGTCGTGGTCATCAGCCCCGGTACCGGCCTGGGTCAGGCCTGCATCATCCCCCACCAGGGAACCTTTATCATTCAGGGCACTGAAGGTGGACACAAAACCTTCGCCCCCTTCAGCCGGCAAAGCGCGGAATTGCTCCATCGACACTGGCAACAGCATGATTACGCTCCCAGCTGGGAAAACTGGTTTTCAGGATCCGGATTCGGACGCTTGTATGAGAGCCTGTTCCCGGGCGAATCCGCACCGGATAACGATACCCTGGGTAGCAGTGCACTGGCCGACCCAAGCGGCAAAGCCGCTCAGTGCATGCAACTGTTTACACAAGCGGTGTACGCCGAAGCCGGTAATCTCGCCCTGCAGTATCTGGCCTGGGGGGGCATCATTGTTGCCGGCGGTATTCCCCCCAAACTGGGTGATTTCTTCAGACAGCAGGAACACATACACTTTATTGATAAGAAAAATGAGTATATTGACCGGCTTAGGGCAATACCGGTGGCACTAAGCCACGCCCAGGATGTTCCCATAAAGGGCGCGGCGGAATTTTGCAAACAACACCTGCGTAGCGATTGAGAACATTCACACACTATTCATACCGGTTAGCTTCATTTACCCTGTCACCCTTGTTACCCTACGTATTCAGAGTCAATGAGGCCGCATCATTTTGCTAAAACGAGACACTGAGTGGCTGGTACCCAACAGCACATTTCCGGATTGGAATACCGAACGGGCGGAGCAGATGTTATTGCAACAACACCCGCATCCGTTTTCGCCCGAACGCATTCTGCAAAGCCTGGTGCTGCTGCAACTGCGCTTCGGCGCCGTAACCAATCCCATGCAGGAATGGCTGTCTCAAAAGTCCGGGGTTGCGTTAACCGATATTCGTGCCTTGATGTCCTTTTATTTTTTTCTGGAGCAGGACAAGCCCCCCCGCTATCACCTGCGACTGGCTGACAACATCGTTGAACGCCATGCCGGGCTGACATCTTTACAGGAAAGCTTAACGCACAGGCTGTGCTCCGCCGATTGCCGTATTGACACGACATCCTGTATCGGACTGAGCGACCACCCCGTCTCGTTACTGGTGAACGGTTTTCCGGTGACGCACCTTGGCCCCCATAATCTGGACGAGCTCTGTGCGCTGATCATCAACAGGGTGCCCCTGCAGAAGTGGCCCCGATCCTGGTTCGCGGTGGATAATCGGGTGCACCATAAAGGCCCACTCACTTCCTATCCCTATCAAAGGGGCAAGGCCCTGACACAGGCCCGCGGGATGACCGGGGATCAAATCATTGATCGGATCGGCGAGGCGGGTTTGCGGGGCCTGGGTGGTGCCGGCTTTCCCACCGCCTTCAAATGGCACTGGTGCAAACAACAGGCTGAACCGGTCAAATACATTACCTGTAACGCCGATGAAGGTGAACCGGGAACGTTCAAGGATCGCTTCTACCTGACTGAACAGGCTGATCAGATGATTGAGGGCATGGTGATCGCGGCCCTGGCAGTCGGAGCCCAAGCAGGATTCATTTATCTGCGCGGTGAGTACGTATATCTTTATACCCATCTGGAACGTTGTTTGCGGCGCTGGCGTGACAGCGGCGACCTGGGGCAGGATTTTGATATCGAGCTTCACCTGGGGGCCGGTGCCTATATCTGCGGAGAAGAATCCGCCATGCTTGAGTCACTGGAAGGCAAACGGGGAATTCCCCGCAATAAACCACCGTTTCCCGGCACAGTGGGGTTGTTTGGCAAGCCTACCGTTGTCAACAATGTGGAAACCTTTGTCTGCGCCACCTACATACTACAACAGGGCAGTGCCGCGTTTAAAAACACAGGCAACGAAAAAAGCCGGGGCAGCCGTTTGCACAGCGTTTCCGGCGACTGCAGACAGCCTGGCCTGTATGAACTGGCGCAAGGCAGTAGCCTGCGAACCCTGCTGGAATTGAGTGGCGCCCACAACACGCTGTGCGCACAAATCGGTGGCCCCTCCGGTGCGCTGTTTTTCGAGGACCAATTCGATACCCCGCTGGATTTCGAAAACCCGGGCCGTGGCGGTTCAGTCATGGTGTTCAATAAAGATCGCTCAATAGTGAACATCACTCGTCATTTTACCCGCTTCTTTCGCCATGAAAGCTGCGGCTTTTGCACGCCCTGCCGGGCGGGCACCGTCGCCCTTGATCAGTTGCTGGACCAGTACGAGCACAACCCCGCACTGCAGGCCAAGAGCCGAGAAGACATGCAGGAACTGGTGCAATTGATGCAGCACAGCAGTCACTGCGGCCTGGGCAAAACCGCAGGGCTGCCGGTGTTAAACCTGTTACAACGGGAGCCTGCCCATGAGCAATGATCTGCAATTTTCCCTCGACGGTGTCAGCGTCTGCTTCGAAAAGGGAGAAACCATTATGCAGGCGGCACAGCGCGCCGGTATTTACCTACCTCACCTGTGCTTCCATCCGGATTTTTCTGCCCACGGCAGCTGTCGTGTGTGTATCGTCCATCTCCAGGGCAAAACGGTCGCGGCCTGCACTCAGCCGGCGGAATCAAACCAGGTGGTGCAATCCAATACGCCTGAATTGCAAAAAGCCCGCTTGCGGTTGATTCAGCTACTGTTTGCCGAAGGCAATCACTATTGCCCCACCTGTGAAACCAGTGGTAACTGCCAGTTACAGGCCCTGGCTTACGACCTCGGTATGACCCATTATCATTACGACCCCTTTATGCCAGAGCGCCAGACCGATGGCAGCCATCCTGATCTGTTCATCGACCGGGATCGCTGCATCCAATGCGATCTGTGCGGCCGGGCGTCGGCAGAATATGATGGTAAAGCCATCTATACTCTGTCCGGCCGCGGCCAGAACACGCAACTCGTTTTTCGCAGTCCAAGTGGCCTGCTGGGCGACACCAACGCCGGTGCTGATGATCGCGCTGCTCATATCTGCCCGGTGGGCTGCATTCTTCCCAAAACCGGCAACTATCAGGAACCGATCGGCACAAGGCTCTATGACCACCACCCCATCCATGACATCGGCAACCTGCGCAAAGAAGAGCGAGGCGGATCCTCATGAAGCAGGCCAAGCTCAAAGTTGCCACCTGTTCGCTGGCTGGCTGTTTCGGCTGCCATATGTCGTTTCTTGATATGGATGAAGCCATCATACCCCTGATCGAAAAAATCGAATTCGACCGCTCCCCGCTGACCGATATCAAGTCCCTATCGGACTGTGATATCGGCTTGATCGAAGGCGGGTTATGCAACGAGGAAAACCAAGAAATTCTGCATCAATTCCGGCGCCACTGCACCATCCTGGTTGCTGTCGGTGCCTGCGCCATCAACGGCGGCGTTCCCGCCATGCGCAATCATTTTTCGCTACAGGAATGCCTGGAAGAATCCTATATCCGGGGCTTGGGTGTTGTTGACCCGCAGATTCCCAACGATCCCGAATTACCCCGCTTACTGGACAAGGTCCTGCCGATTCAATCTGCAGTCATGGTGGACTATTTCCTGCCCGGCTGCCCGCCTCCGGCGGCGGCCTTTCTGGAAATCATCAATGCTGTATTGGAAGGCAGGCCACCGCAACTGGACTACCCCAACAGGAGGTTTGACTGATGAACCGGCGTGTCGTCATCGACCCTGTTACCCGGGTAGAAGGCCACGGCAAAGTAACTTTGCTGGTGGATGAAAACAATCAGATCAACGAAGCCCGTTTGCACATTGTTGAATTCCGTGGCTTTGAGAAATTCATTCAGGGCAGGCCCTTCTGGGAGCTGCCTTTGGTGGTACAACGCTTATGCGGCATCTGTCCGGTGAGCCACCATCTGGCGGCGGCCAAGGCCATCGACCAGATCGTCGGTGTTGATCAACTCACCGAAGGTGCGCTGGCCTTGCGTAAACTGATGCACTTCGGGCAGGTACTGCAATCCCACGCCCTGCACTTCTTTCATCTTGCAGCCCCGGATCTGGTGTTTGGATTCGACAGCGATATTGCCAGGCGCAACATTGTTGCACTGATTCAGAATCACCAGACGCTGGCGCTACAGGGCGTAAGAATTCGAAAATTCGGACAGCAAATCATTGAAGCGGTTTCCGGCAAACGCATTCATGGCATTGCCGCCGTGCCCGGGGGTATGAACGCGCCACTGAGCGCCGACAAAATCACCCCCTTCAAAGCACAGGTGGACGATATCATTGAGTGGTGTGAGGCAACCATTGCCACCATCAAAACCCTCTTTCTGAGCCATCGCGATTATCATGAGGCATTCGGCGCAACAGAATCCAACTTTATGGCACTGAGCGGTGAAAAGGGGCAACTGGAGCTTTACCATGGGGATCTCCGGATAATAGATCGCAGGGGAAATGAAATCCGCCGCCAACCCAGCGATCAATACCGTGCATTGCTGAGTGAGCAGGTGAAATCATGGAGTTACATGAAGTTCCCCTACCTCTCACACTTAACACCGGAAACCGGATGGTATCGTGTCGGCCCGCTGGCGAGAATCAACGTCTGCCGGTACATTGACACCCCCCGGGCGGAACGCTGCCGGCAGGACTTTGTCAGCACTCTGGGCGCGCCAGCGCACTCCCCGCTGGCCTATCACTGGGCGCGCATGATTGAAGCCTTGCATTGCGCGGAGGCGATCAAAAACCTGTTGCACAATCCGGCCCTGCTTTCCAATGACCTGCTTGGCCAAGGCACCAGGCAACAGCAGGGTATTGGTGTCATTGAAGCTCCGCGGGGCACCCTGATTCATCATTACGAGATCAACGGGCAAGACCAGGTCACCATGGCGAATCTGATTGTTTCCACCACCAATAACAATCAGGCAATGAATGAAAGCATTCGCAAAGTGGCCCAACAACACCTCACTGGAAAAGAACTGACACCGGAACTCCTGAATTTGATTGAAGTGGTGATTCGAGCCTACGATCCCTGCCTTTCCTGTGCGACCCATGCGGCCGGCAAGATGCCCCTGAGACTTGAGCTGCAGACCTCCGATGGAAAAATTCACAGTGCGCTGCAACGTAACAGCGACGGCCGGCTGCATAATGCTGGTTAGTGTCTTTTTCTTTGGCAATCCGGACCGGGGTGACGATGCAGCAGGCCACATACTGCAACAGTGGGCCGAACAGAACCTCACCCGTACCGCAGAACAGAACGCAGAACTGAGCTTCCGTTTTATCTACGACTTCCAACTGGAACCGGAACATATTTTCGATCTGGACGGCTGTGATATGGCCATATTCGTAGACTGTGTTCTGAATCAGGAATCCCCGACAAGCTGGAGCAGGTTACAGACCGGCAGCCAACTCATGTTCACCAGTCACAGCGTAACACCGGAAAGTTTACTGTTTCTGTTTGAGACCACCCTGAAAAAAAACGCCCCACCCTGTTATCTGCTGGGCATCACCGGTAACCAATTTCAACTGGGGGCTGCGCTGTCGGACCAAACCCGAAACGCGATCGAAGAGGCTAAAAATCTGTTGCACTCAAAGCTGTCCAGTGAACAACCGCACTAACCGGCAACCTAGGAATCCACATCACGTTGTCCCAACGCCTGCTTGCGGTACGCCCCCGGCGACACCCCCTGCCAGCGTTTAAAGGCGTGATAAAAGTTGGAGGTATCAGAAAACCCCAGTGTCTCTGCCAATCCATCCACCTCAACCCTTGGGTCCGCCAGATCGCGTAATGCGCGCCGGTGCCGGCATTCATCGCGAATCAAAACAAAAGAGGTATTCTCCAGCTTCAGTTTTCGCTGCAGGGTTCGGGGCGTCATATTAAAGTGCTCAGCCACATCCTCCAGCAAAGTTGGAGATACCCCCATGTGGCTGCTGATGAAATAGCTTACTTTGGCAGAAAGCGACTCCCGGCTCTCAATGGATTTCAGCTTTTCAGTGGCCAATGCCCTTACCCCGTCATGATAATCCGGGTACGACGTCAGCAGCGGCTCCTGCAGTTGCGCGCGATCGAAGATAATCTCATTACGTTGGCAACCAAATTCCACCTGTCTGCCGAACACACGATGATAGTCTTCCAGATAATCCGGCTGCTGATGCACGAATCTGACTTTCTTCAGGCGCAAGCCGGCACCGATCACCGCATTGGCAACTGAAACAATAGTCGAGGCCACCAGGTCGTAATGAACATGAAGATTTCTTTCCACTAAAGAACTTTCGATATCATAGGAAAGCACTGCATAGGGCCCGTTGGTGTCCAGCGAAAATTGTGTAAACGGCGTGACCAGATCCTTGAACTGAAACAACTCATCCAATGCCTCTTGAACATTCTGGCTGGTTGCAATGAGCTGGCCCACCAGATCCAGGCTATGGTACTGCATGGATTCCCCCAGCAGCAGACCAAACGCCGGGTTGTTCATAACATCATAGGCGGCATCCAGAATTCTCAATTGCTGGGAGACACTGAGGAACGCACCCGAATTCTGTTCTACCGCAATATCAACCCGGGCACGAGACAGGATCGTTTCAATATTCAAACGGTTTTTTATGGCAAGGTCCATGATGGCTGGAATGATTGCCGCCGGGACCAATCGTTCTTTCATATTAGGCTCAAGTCACCAAATCCAATGACAGTTCTGCATCGTGTTATCCGGTCAGTCTAACACAGTATTAAGTCGAACCGACGGGTGTTCACCTACACTGCCAAATGTCAGGACACCGATAGCTCAAGATAGCGTGCCAGTTTGGTAAACAGCTGCTCCGATGTTACAGGCTTGGTGAGAAAGTCCACCATGCCCGCATCCTGAGCCATTTCCCGATGTTTGTGCATGGTGTGGGCAGACAGGGCAATAATCGGAGTCAACCTGCACCCGTTGGCTTTTTGCCAACGCGCAATGCGGGCGGCCGCTTCATAGCCGTCCATTACCGGCATTTCACAATCCATCAGGATCAAATCATACTGTCTGCCTTCCTGCTGGATCAGCTCTACCGCGGCTCGCCCGTTGACCGCCAACTCAGGGGTAATATCCATCTTAGTCAAAAACTCAATCATAACCGACTGATTGATATCGTTATCTTCAACCAACAGAATGCGTGGCTCAGAGTCGCTGCTTGTGCCTGTAAAGGTGGGGGGTAATCCGCTATTGGGGACAGCATTCGATTCATCCGGCTCAGGCAAATTCCCGTCAAACACATCAAGCACAATGGGTCGATCTGCTACATCGGCAGCATCGGGCATTGTCAGGGGTATATCAAACCAAAAGCAAGAGCCCGCCCCGAGCTCACTCTTCACGCCCATTTCGCCACCCATCAAATGAACCAACTGTTGGCTGATCGACAACCCCAGCCCGGTGCTGAAGCGCGACGTCTTTTGAATTCTGTTAACCTGGGAATACGATTGAAACAGTTTGGTTTGATCTTCCACTGCAATGCCCATACCCGAGTCTTCCACTTCAAAACGCAGCACTAACTTGTCATCATGAATCTGGTCGGTAAGCTGAACATTAATATGGACGAATCCCTTGTCGGTGTATTTCAACGCATTGGACAACGTATTCAACAGAATTTGCCGAATACGCACATTGTCACCCAGCAGCTCCAGGGGGGTACCCGGTGCTATAATACAACCCAATTCCAAGCCTTTTTTGCGGGCATCAAACTCGTATATGGAACAGGCATCGGACAACAGTTCCTGTAAATGAAACCTTTCATTGGATAATTCCATCTTACCGGCTTCCATACGGGAAAAATCCAGCACGTCATTGATCACTTCCAGCAACCCCTTACCAGCGTTCTGTATGGCATTGATATAACGTTTTTGATCCTTGTTCAAAGGCGTGGACTGAATCAATTCAACCAACCCCAACATACCATTCATCGGCGTTCGGATCTCGTGACTGACCTTAGCCAGAAATTCCGTTTTAGTATGGCTCTCATCCTTGATCAAGCGCATACGCTCGTTCATATCCACCTGCTCAACTTCCATGGACTTGATGCGCACGCTGATGGCCACCGACAACACCAGCAGCTCAAACATCCACACCAGATTCACACCATAGGTGATCCATCGCACATCGGCCTTCAAAAAGAATATATTAAGGACAATCCAGATCACCATCAGGAACACAGTACCAAACCCTAGAAGGTACACCCTGGCCGGGGCAAACCCATCCAGCACCCGCTGGATGCCTGCTGCCAGCAAAAAGCAACACAATGCCAGAGTCAATCCGGCACTCAGCATGTGAGCCAGCCTGAGAGTCGAAAACAGCGATAGCACAAACAACAACAGCACGGCATAGGCAAAGTAATTTGCAATACGGGACCACAGGGGGTGGGAATTTTTTAACTCCAGAAATTCATTGGAAAAAAGCAAAGCTGATCCAATACCCAAACAAATGGCAATGGGTACGCCCACATCCTGGAGTTCCAATTTAATCCAGTAGAGCGCGAGGGTTCCATCCATGAAGCTCATGTAACAAAGCCCCCCCAGCACATGCAATGAAAAATAGAAAAACACCATTTTTCTGGTGAAAAAATACTGGATCAGATTATAGATAAGCAACGCTACGGCTACCCCATACATAACGCCCAACATGCGTTCCAAAACGTGGGACTGCTCGATATAGGACAGATTGTCATAGGCACGGATCGGCAGCAGCAGATTGGTTGAGGTCTCCACCCGCAACAGGCACTGGAGACTCTGAAAAGCCTCCAAGGCCAGGGGAAACACAAAGTTGCGAACCTTTAAGGGACGGCTCTCATACTGCAGATGATCTCCGGACGGGTAATAGATGGGCCCGTGTTCCGGCCCAATGCAATACACTTCCAGTTGATCCAGGACGGCGTAGTCCACCTCCATTAGAACCAGGCGCTTATAGTTATAGGGGTTACTCAATCCCAGATAAAACCAGACACTGCCATCACGAAACCCCAGATTGGGGGTAACCTGCGGCAAAGCCTGAAACTGGCCCCCCTTGACGGCCTGGAGTGCATCCTCGAATGAGGCCTCCGCTTCATCCTGCCAGAACAGCAAATAGGGCGCCAGATCAAAGCCATCTGCCTTCAGAGGAATGGACGCCGCAGGATAGTGGCTATTGCCCATCGGTTCGGCTGCGACAGGATGATTTCCGTAAAACAACACCAATACGGTGACAAGGAATAGTGCCCCGCCCCGAACTCTCCCTGGTAAATCACGAGCTGTAATCACACCCGAACACTGCCTTGTTGGTATATTCTTTTTATCGGTAGAGCAGAATATAACGACATGCTGACCAAAGCTCAATCAATCCGCGCCGATTACACCCTCTTGCGATGCCCCGTCACCCCAAATGGTGTCAAATGGCTCCGGCTTGCTTATGTGATAGCCCTGTGCGTAGTCCACACCCAGCTCCCGCAGGATATCCAGTATCTCCTGGTTTTCTACAAATTCAGCCACTGTGGTCAGGCCAAACACTTTGGAAACTTCCACCACCGCTTTCACCAGCGCCCGGTCTTCTGCTTCAGTGGCCAGGTGGCGCACAAATGAGCCATCAATCTTCACCAGATCGATAGGCAATTGCTTGATATGGTAAAGCGATGAAAAGCCCACCCCAAAATCATCCAGGGCAAACTTGCATCCCAACTTTTTAATATCCCGCATTTTCTCCGCGGTTGAAACGGCATCTTCCACCGCCGACGTTTCGGTGATTTCGAAGATGATTTCCTCAGGATTGACACCGTAGTGGTTTAGCTTACGCGCAATCTCGTCGTAAAGGTTTGGGTTACGAAAGGAAATACCCGACAGGTTTATGGCAAAAACCGCTGCCACACCCCGTCGCTCCAGCTCCCGTTTATAAGCCAATACCTTATCAACGATGCGCAGATCCACTTCCTGGATCAGGCCCGAGGCTTCCGCTGACTGGATGAATTTGAAGGTAGGCAAAGGCTTACCATCATCGTCTGACACCCGCAATAAGGCTTCAAAGTGTGAGAGTTTTTGCTGCGCAATGTTCTGGATCGGCTGAAACGCCACACCCAGGCTGTCTGTGGACAACGCCTCTTTCACCTTCTCATTCCAATACACCCGTTCATGGGTACGTTCGCGATCCTGTTCTTCCGGAGAATAGATATGCCAGCCATTGCGCCCTGATGCCTTGGCTTGATACATGGCTATGTCGGCGTTCGCCACCAGGTCATCCACGTACTCCCCATGATCCGGAAACAGCGCAACACCGATACTGGTCGATACCCGGTGAACCCGGCTATTCCCCAAGACCTCAACGCCGTTCAGGGCATCACACAAGCGCGATGCCACCTTGGCCGCACCTTCGATATCCACTTCACGCACCAGCATGGCAAACTCGTCACCACCCAGGCGGAATATCAGATCGGAATCCCGCGCTTCGATTCGTAAGCGCTCTGAGACCCGCCGCAACAGATCATCACCCACCTTATGGCCGCTGGTATCATTGACGTCTTTAAACTGGTCCAGATCGAAGAACAGAATCGCTCCGGACCGCTCGTAACGCTTGGCATGAGAGATTGATTTCTGCAATTCCTCACTGAAACGACGCCGATTGAACAGCCCGGTCAGGGTATCATGGGATGCCAACCAGCCCAGCCGTTCCTCCGCTTCTTTGCGCTCACTGATGTCCAGGGCGATACTCAGTATCTGGTGGCCCTCCTTACCGTTGGGCAGTAATGAGTGATACCAGGCCATATACATGGTAGTGCCATCCTTGCGCACTACTGCCGATTCATGGTGCAGTTCGTTCCGAAATCCGTTGGCCAGCTCATTAATCTGAAACTGAAGATCCGGCAACTGTTCACTTTGCGGCAACAGCCAGAAAAACGATTTACCAACCAGCTCACCCGTATCATAGCCGGTAATCCAGCTGCAATGATGATTCGCCATCGCAATGCAGCCGGTGCGGTCCTGGGTCAGAATCAAGGCATGGGCCGTATCCAGAATGCCCTGCACAAAATGCTTTTCCGCTTCCAGGTCGACGGTTTTCTTCTCCAGCTCCTCGGCCCGGCTGTGCAGCTCAGATTGCAGTTCCTCCAACAGATGCGACAGGCGCATGGCTGAGCTGTTGAGCACATCGCTCTCATCGGAAAACGGTAGGTCGCGATGCAGGGCGTTCAGCTCCTGCCGAATATGAGTGAATTTCTGCGTTGCCAACATCGGTAATACCGATGCCATGGCCCGTAAACGATTAAGCGGCCCCCACAATGTGGTGAGCAACACCAGTTCCGCAAAAATCAACCCCACCAACCCGAACACCAAACCATTGCGCTGCAGGGTTTGGTGCTGCAGCATTTCCGTGGTGATGTCGCTGATGATATAGAGCTCGCCCTGACGGGGAAATACCGCGCCCCGTAAAGGGCGTAGAACCACCTCATAGAAACGGCTGCCTTCCTGCACCAGAATACCGTTGAACACCTCAGCGCGGCCGTGGTCTTTGGCCAATTGCCGGAGCATGGCGACGGTGTCGCCCTGGTCAGTGGAATAGGTAACGTCGCTGCTCCAGCCCGACAACGTATTGTCATGTTCAAAGCTGTCCGGGCTACGCCGAACCGCCAGGGCAATTTCTGTTTTGGACAAGGCGTGCAGGCGCTCCACAACCTGATCCATGTAGGCCCCCAAAACCACCATGCCTTTACCCCACCCTTCCAGCTCCAGGGGCACGACCGTATAAACCTCACAGGTTTTAAAGCAGGAAAGCGCCGACCGGCTGTTCCAGTCGGAACGGAACTTCTCCACCATTTCCGGCGGAATACTGGGATCTCCCTGCCACAACAGTACTTCATCGGAGGGTGAAAACAGGACGATGGAATTCACCGACGCCTCTTGCTGGAAACGGGGCCAGAACTGGTCAATGCGCTGCCGTATGATATCGCTGTTGCCGGAGCGAATCGCCTGCTCCATACCTTCAAACTGCAGCAGCAGACTGGAGAGAGCCTGCATGCGCAGCACCTGTCGATCCAGCAATGCCTCCAGCTGCTCCACATAACGTTGAGAGCGATCTTTGCCCTGCTCTTTGAGTTGCAGTTCAGAGGAATATCGGGATGCCATCAGAAATATGGTGAATACAATCACCAGCAGCGCACTGGTGAGGGCCAGTGCCCGCCATTTGAGGCTGATAAAACGCTTGTTTTGGCTGGCAATCGGGTCAGTCATTAAAACAGGTTTGGCTCTTGGTTATGCATCTACCCTAAAAAGTATAGATGAGAGTTCTACCAGCTCATGACCTTTTTTACGAAAGGGATTGTTATTACGCGTTTTTCCTGCAGTGACTGATGGTCAAGACGGTCCACCACCCCCTCCAGCACCCGCAAGGTTCGGTCGGAGCGGGATAGAATATAAGCGATTACCTCATCAGACAGCAGAAAACCCCGCTGCTGGGCCATCAGGGCCAGTGCTCCGGCCTTATCAGCGTCATCCATGGGTACCACCTGATACACTTCCATGGCCATCAGCCGCGATGCCAGATCCGCAAGCCCCACCGGTAGCTGACGCGGCGGCGATACCGAACTGACCAGCAATACGGAGCCTAAATCCTTAAGTTTATTGTATAAATGAAAAAGAGCCTCGGCCCAGGCCGGGTCGGTTGTCAGCAGGTGGATATCATCAATCGCCAAAACCTGAAACGCCGCCAGATTGTCCAGCAACCCCGGCGACAGGGTACGCGCCTCGGCGCCGGCCAGGTAGAACACGCTGAGCCCCTGATCTTCAGCCTGCTGGCAGGCGGCTTGTAACAGATGGCTCTTGCCGCTCTGCTCGGCCCCCCAAAGATACAACCAGCCGGACAAATCCCCGCGGGACACCTGCTGCAACCGCTCCACCAGCTGCTGGTTATGGCCCACATAGAAACTGGCAAAGTCCGTATTGGGCTTTCGCGACAGGTGCAGAGCCAACTGCGGGTGGGGTGTATCAGTCATGGCCATCACCGGAATGAGCGCGTTTTCGGGCAAACCCTCGGATACCCAGCAGGGTGTATTGCCCCATGCTGATGAAGGACAATCCCACCACCAGATAGCTTAACCACAGCAAAAGCGGGGGGGGAACCAGAGGCCATACCAGATTCGCGATCACAACCAGCCCCAACACAATCATCATAAACGTGCAGGTTTTACTGAGCATGGTGGGGCTGCCCTCATAACGCCCCACCACAAACCAGTAGGCAATGGCGCCACAGAATATGTACAGATCCCGGCTCACCACCACCGCCACCACCCACCAGGGCAGATGGTCGGTCAAGCCCAGGGTGAGAAACGTGGTAATTAGCAAAATCTTGTCCGCCACCGGGTCGGCAATGGAACCAAACTGGCTGCGCCAGTTGTATTGCCTGGCCAGAAAGCCATCAACACCATCACTGACACCCGCCAGCAACAGGGTCCACAAGGCCCGGTCATACTGTTCATTGAACATGAACCAGACGAAGGGGAACACCAGCACAATCCTGGTAACCGTAAGGATATTAGGGAGGTGTCGTATGCCTGAGTTCATGAAACCCGGTACTATCCGTTCCAGCGATAATAGAGCACAACCGGTTCCTGGGTGTCTGTACCGATTTCCGTCACCTGCGCAGCTCCATCCATTTGCTCCGGCACTGCCGGTTGCCGTTCCTCGGGTTGCGGCTGCCCCAGAGGCACTACCCGTTGCGGCGGCTGCGGCAGCAACTTGCGATCGATGCGAAAACTCTGCTGCAGCGCATCCAGATTGCTTTCCAACGTCAGCAGATACTGATGCTTACTGCCCTGGGCCACACGCAAACGCCAGCCGCGAATCGCCAGCACTGAATCCAGATACTCCCCCAGATTGGCGTAATCAGTGAGTTGATCCACTTCCGCCACCTCCAGTATGACCTGTTCGCCAACCTCCATGGAGGCCTGCACCGCAAACCGTTCACCAATACGGTCCCCCAATTGGTCCATTAATGCCGCTACAGCTGCCTCCAGGGTGTCGCCGGATGTTTCCCACCACTGCTGGCGCTCGTCCAGGTTCATGGCGGCACTGATCTGCACCTGATCGGGGGTGGTCAACATCTTCACCACCACCACTACGTTTGCGCTGTAGCGTTGTGAAGCCGTATTGATTGGCTCCACAAACATGCCCCAGATATCCCCGGTTCTCACCTGCGCCAGGTCTTCCTCGTCATAGGCCGGCAAGATTAGGGGTAACCCCCGCCGTTTGGCCTGCATTTGCAGCAACTGCTGCAGGGCGGGCTGACTTTTACCGCCGATAACCTGGCGTCCGGAATCATCCCTCACTGCCCCCCACAACACCACATTGGGTCGGCTGGAGGACCAGATGGGAAACCCCTGTCGACGCAAAAACTGATTCACGGCGGCCTCATCGAAACTGACTTTAAGGTAAGTCTGCTTGAGCATACTGCCCTCTTCCGGCGACAGCTCTTCACGGGTCTGGTAGCCGTACTGGACCACGAAGCGATTTGGGTTGGCCATGGCATCCTGAACCGAGCTTTCGGCGGTGATGGCGGAATTACCACTGACCCGGATCAGCACCGTGGCCAACCCCTTGGCCAGGGCCGTATTGCGGGCATCCGTACTGCGATTGGCCACATCCACCGAGGCCTTATAAAGATCAACCACTTCGGCTGCCTGGCCGGCCGTTGCCAACATCATCAAGCAGCCTAACACTGCCAGGGAGACTAAACGCTGTGCTCGCTTACTCATAACGCGCTGGTGTACCTCGAAAAACCGTTGCGCGAAAGTGTACAACGTCGACGCCGGTGATAAAACCGAAACCTACGCAACTTTCACCGCCGCAGGCGCCCCGTAAGCATTGGGCTGGAGAACAACTCCTGCTAGAATAGCGGCCCCCTGGACATCCAAAAGTCACCCAACTCACTCAAGGGCTCGAAGCAATCATGGCAGACAAAACCCCTTCCCTCAGTTACAAAGACGCCGGCGTGGACATCAATGCCGGGGAGCAACTGGTTCAACGCATCAAAGGGGTTGCCAAGCGTACCAGCCGACCGGAAGTGCTGGGCGGCCTGGGCGGATTCGGCGCCCTGTGCGAGATACCTGTCAAATACAGTCAACCGGTGCTGGTATCCGGTACCGACGGTGTGGGTACCAAACTGCGTCTGGCCATTGACCTGAAACAGCACGATACCGTGGGGATTGATCTGGTGGCCATGTGTGTCAACGACCTGGTGGTGACCGGTGCCGAACCCCTGTTCTTCCTCGACTATTATGCCACCGGCCACCTGGATGTGGACGTGGCAGCGGACGTGGTAACCGGCATCGGCAGCGGCTGCGAACAGGCCGGCTGCGCGCTGGTGGGTGGGGAAACCGCTGAAATGCCTGGAATGTATGAAGGTGATGACTATGATTTGGCCGGATTCTGCGTCGGCGTGGTGGAGAAAGACCGGATCATAACCGGGGCGACCGTCAGTGCCGGCGATGTGTTGATTGGGCTGGCCTCTTCCGGCCCCCACTCCAATGGTTACTCACTGATTCGTAAAATCATCGAAGTTAGCGCAACCGATGTTCATGCCCCCTTGGAAGGCAAACCCCTGGCCGAGCACCTGATGGCACCCACCCGCATCTACGTGAAATCCCTGCTGGCCCTGGCGGATCAGTTCCAAATCAAAGCCATGGCCCATATTACCGGTGGTGGCATTACAGAAAATGTCCCCCGGGTATTACCCAATGCCACCAACGCCGTGATCGATACCCGGAGCTGGCAATGGCCCGCCATTTTCAACTGGCTGCAGCAGCAAGGCAACGTCGAGCCCCGCGAGATGTACCGTACCTTCAACTGCGGTGTCGGCATGATCCTGGCCATTGCAGCCGATCAGGCCCAGGCGGCGGTAACGGCACTGCAAGATCTGGGAGAATCCGCCTGGCTCATCGGCACCATTGAAGCCAGTACTCAGGAAACCCCGGAAGTGGTATTACAAGGTCTGTAAATGGATATCGTCATACTGATTTCCGGCAGCGGTACCAATCTGCAGGCGATCATCGATGCCATCGAGGCGGGCCGCATTGAAGGCCGGATTGCCGCGGTGATCAGCAACCGTCCTCAGGCACAGGGCCTTACCCGTGCCCGCAAACACGGTATTAAAACCCTGGTGCTGGACCACACCGGCTATGGCACCCGGGAGGCCTTCGACGCCGATCTGCTGCAGGCGATTGAGCAGTTCCAACCGGGGCTGGTAGTGCTGGCCGGTTTTATGCGTATCCTCACCGATCACTTCGTGGATCACTTTACCGGGCGCCTGCTCAACATTCACCCTTCCCTGTTACCAAAATTCAAAGGTCTGAACACCCATCAACGGGCATTGGACGCCGGCGAGCAGGAACACGGCTGCAGCGTTCATTTTGTCAGTAGTGAACTGGACAGCGGCGCTGTCATAGGTCAATGTAAGGTGCCGGTTGAGCACGACGACTGTGCGGCAAGCCTGTCCCGGAAAGTACAGCAGTTGGAACACCTGCTCTACCCCGCCTGCGTGCAATTGTTTTGCAGCAAGCAAATACAGCTCACCCCCGATGGAGTGTTGTATCAGGGAACCACGCTTCCGGCCACCGGCCTGGATCTGACCTAAGGACTCATATGCCTCTGTTTCGCGCATTGCCTTTCCTAACCCTGCTGCTGATGATGACAGGGCTGTCACGGGCTGACGCTGAAACCATGCCATTCAGCCCGTTCACGGCGCACTATCGCGGTGAAGCCAACGGCATGTCGGTAAGCGACCTGGGCAGTCGCAAACTGATCAGCCTGGGACAGGAGCGGTATCGGATCGAATACGATGCCAGTGCGATGATCTACCGCCTGGAGGAGCAATCGGAGTTTCTGTGGCAGGCAGGCCAGCCCCGGCCGCTACAGTACGATTCCACCCGTGGTACGTTTCTCAAGAAAAGAAAAAATCACATCAACTTTGACTGGCAAAGGGGCCGGGGCACTTATGTGCACAAAAAAAAGCAAGGAGAGTTTGATCTGGTAGCCGGTATGCAGGATCCGCTCACCAGCACTTTGCTGCTGGCACTGGAGGTTCAATCCGGCAAGGGGGAAATCCAGTTCATGGAAGCCAAGGATAACGATCAGGAATTACGAAAATTTGTGCTGCTGGACAAACCCACCATCAGCACGGAATCCGGTAACATCAAAACCTTTCACCTGAAACGATTGCACGACGACGACAAGCGGCAAACGGAGATCTGGCTGCATCACGAATACCCTTTCATCCCGGTCAAAGTGGAGCAGAATGATGACGGCGATCACTTTCTGTTGGAACTGACGGAATTCAAACTCCATTAACTGCCGGAGTTGGCAGCACTGCTGACGGCACTATCCAGGATTACGAAACTGCTCTCCAGCAATTGTTCCAGTTCTTCAGCCGGAATCGGTTTACTGTAATAAAATCCCTGGGCGGTAACGCAGCCCAGCTCGATCAGGCGTGATGCCTGATCCTCCTGCTCAACCCCTTCAGCAATAACATCCACCCCCAGGCCCCGAGCCAGAGCCACCACCGCTGAGATGATGGCGCTGCCCTGGGGCTTATGCACATCATCCACAAAGGTTTTATCAATTTTCAACACCGTTAAGGGTAACTGTGCCAAATAACCCATCGATGAATAGCCGGTACCAAAATCATCCAGGGCAATACCGGATCCCAAACCCCGGATACCTGCCAGATTACGCAGATTCACTTCGGTGCGCTCCAGAAACAGACTTTCCGTGATCTCAATCTCCAACAAACCGGGATCAATGTTGGCGGCATCAATGAAACTGCCCATTACCCGCACCAGATCCGGGTCCTGCAGTTGCTGTACGGACATATTGACCGAAATCCGAAAGCCCTCGGGTAAATCGAACCGGGTACTCCACTGCTTCACTTGCACGGCAGCGGTTTCAAAAACCCAGCGGCCAATACCATTGATCAGGCCGGTCTCTTCGGCGATCGGGATAAAAGTAGCCGGCGATATCATCTTATCGCCAACCTTCCAGCGCAACAGCGCTTCCGCCCCCACCACCTGGCCGTTGGTCATGTCAAACTTCGGCTGATAATGCAGTTGGAAATCCATGGTCTCCACCGCTCTGCGCAGCTCCACCTCAAGCGCCATGGATTCCTCAACCTGGGTTTTCATATCCGGCTCAAATACCCGGTATCGGTTGCGGCCTTCATGTTTGGCCTGATACATGGCCATATCCGCATTACGAATCAGTTCACTGGTATCCTTACCCATCTCGGGATAATAAACGATTCCAATACTGGCCCCCACATACAGCTCCTGTCCGAAAATCTCGAACGGCTGCGACAGCGCCTGAATCAGCTTCTCGGACACCCGCACCGATGCCTTCTCCGCATACTCACCGTTAATGATCACCGTAAATTCGTCACCACCCAACCGGCACAGAATATCGGAATCACGAATACACTGAGCGACTCTTATTGCCACTTCCTTCAGAAGTTCATCGCCGGCATCGTGCCCCAGCGTGTCGTTAACCTGCTTGAAGCGATCCAGATCCATAAACAGCAGCGCAAAACTCTGCCCGCTGTGATCACTGTAGGTTATGGAGTTATTCAACGCCGAGCTAAACAGGTTACGGTTACCCAGCTCCGTTAATGCGTCGTACTGCGCCATATAATGCAGCTTTTCCTCAATCTTTTTACGCTCGGTAATATCCTTGAAGACAATCACTGCGCCATCAAACTTGCCCGAAGGGGAATGGGTTGGGCTGGCCGTGTATTCAACCGGCAGCATTTTATCGTGATGGGAACGAAACACACCCACGTCTGTGTGGAATGCCCGGCCTTCGGAACAGGCTTTATAGAGTTTGGTGTGAAACCACCCGGTTTTCTCTGCATGATGGGTGGATACAATGACCGCCTCGTACAAGTGCTGGCCGATCAACGCCGAGCTGTGTACACCCAGGATCATTTCGGCGGCGGGATTCACAAAGGTGATGGTTCCCTTCAGGCACACACCGATGATGCCTTCCCCCACCGAACGCAACAGCACTTCGTTACTGGTTTTAACCTGTTTGAGTTTACTGAGCGCATCTTCCAGTTGCCGCTGCCGGCCATCCAGCTCCAGAAAAATCCTGACCTTACTGAGCAGAACAAAGGGATCGAAGGGCTTGAACATAAAGTCCACGCCTCCGCTCTCATAGCCTTTGAACATATAGCTTTCTTCTTTGTTGATGGCGGTCAGAAAGATAATGGGAATGTGACGGGTCTTGGACCGTTGGCGCATATAGCTGGCCACTTCAAAGCCATCCATTCCGGGCATCTGCACGTCCAGCAACACCATGGCGACGGTCTGCTTGAGCAGAATGGAAAGCGCTTCCGGGCCGGACGTTGCGGAAATGATTTCCACATTATCAAGATCCGCCAAAGTGGCTTCCAATGCCACCAGATTTGCCTTTTGATCATCCACTATGAGTATACTTTGCTTCATGCCTGATGACCCTCGGCGAACAGGGACAGGCGCTCTGCAATCTGCTCTATTTTAATAATTTCATCTACCTCAGCCGCCGCAATGGCAGCCCTGGGCATGGAATCAACCGTTGCCTGAGCGGGATCCTGTACCAGTACATGGCCACCGTAGCGCTTGATGTAACGCACACCTTCAGCACCGTCGGAGTTGGCCCCTGTGAGCACACACCCCACCAGCTTGTCGCCATAGACTTCAGCCGCCGATTCGAACGCCATATCGATGGAAGGCCGACAAAAATTCAACGGCGCATCCAGACTTAACGAAAACACTCTGTCGTTATCAATCAACAAATGATAGTTGGGCGGTGCCACGTAAAAATTGCCCGCTTCTATTCCCTGTTTGTCTTCTGGCTCCTGCACTTTCATGTGGGTGTATTTAGCTAACATTTCGGGTACGCCACTGGACCGGTTGGGACGCTGGTGTAAAACGGCCACTGTTGGAATCTGATAGTGCCGGGGCAGGTGTTGCAAAAGGGTAATCAACACATCAAGGCCACCGCTGGAGGCACCTATAACCACTAACTCGACCTGCTTAATCAACCCGCTGGAACACTCTTGCTGATTCATCAATGGCTTTATATCTAATACTGTTAGGTAAACTGCGCAGGGATTCTTTCATACCAAGCCCCAGGAAGCCACCCATATCCAGACTGTTATGAAATAAGGTTAGCACCTTAGTCTGGAGTTCGCGTCGAAAGTAAATTAGGACATTCCGGCAAATCACCATCTGCATTTCCCCAAACACCTGATCTGTAACCAGATCATGTTGGGTAAAGACGATATTTTTTTTCAGTTCAGGGTCAATCAGAAAGCGTTCATAGCCCACCGAGATAAAGTCATCCAGACGGTTGCTGCCGCCGGTGGCGCCGTAGTTCTCTCTGGCGGCCAGCAGCATTTTCTCGTGGTAAACGCCTTTACTGGCCTGTTCCAGAACCTGGGAGTTGATATCCGTTGCATAAATAACAGCCCGTTCCCCCAGGCCCTCCTCATGCAACAGAATCGACATGGAATAAGCCTCTTCTCCAGTGGAACAACCCGCATGCCAGATTTTTATAAAAGGGTGGCTTCTCAACTCCGGTACTACCTGCTCCCGAATCACGCGGTAAAATTTCGGATCCCTGAACATATCCGTTACATTGACGGTCAACCCCCGCACAAAATGAACACACCGTTTTTTATTGCGAATCAAATCATGCTGCAGGTCACAGAGGCGCTGGAAATGGTTATCGGACATATAGCGGGCTACCCTGCGCCGCAACGAGGCGCGGGAGTACTCTCGAAAGTCGTATCCCCAACGCAGATACAGCGCCTCCATCAGGCACTCCACCTCCACTTCGAACTCATTAAGCTGTTCGCCTCTATCCACCGTCACCATCAGGCTTGTCCCAACCACATTTTCACAATTGCCTTCAATTTATTGGTGTCCACCGGCTTCGACAGGTAGTCGTTGGCTCCGGCTTCGATGCAGCGGGCGCGATCATCCTTCATCGCCTTGGCTGTCAGCGCGATGATCGGTAGATTCTTGTGCCTTGAATCGCTGCGAATATGCCGCATTGCCTCCAAACCATCCATTTCCGGCATCATCACATCCATCAACACCAGATCAAAGCGGGGCTCCTGATCCAACATTTCAATGGCTTCGGTACCCGTACCCGCAGTTGCAATCTCAAATCCGCTTTCTTCCAATACGGCTGACAACGAATACAGGTTGCGAATATCATCGTCCACCAATAACAACCGTTTTCCTTCCACATCAATCAGGTTCACGGTGGAAGGATCTTCCGGCTCATTACCATGGGATGGCTTATCCGAGCCCTGCAACCAGTGCAGAAAGAGCGTGGTTTCATTCAGCAGCCGGGAAATGGATTTATCCGTTTTCAACACAATGCGCTTGGCGTACTTTCGCAGCTGTGCATCCTGGCGTTTATCCAGATCACGGGCAGTGTAGATAATGATTGGCGTATTGCCATTGGTGCAATGACTCAACGTTTCGGCCAACTTGAAACCATCGGAGTCTGGCAGTTCAAGATCCAGAATAATGGCGCCGAATACTTCCTGTTTCAGCTGCTTAATGGCATCCTTTCCATTTTCAGCCATCACGCAAACTACATTCTGTTCGGCAAAACTGCGTTGCAGCTGTTCCTGCTGTACCACATCATCTTCAATCACCAGCACCCGGTTACTGGACAGCCCGCTCAACTCCGAACTGATGTCATTAAAGAGTTGGTCAAGGCGATCACGGCCAAACGGTTTGGCGATAAACTCCTCAGCGCCTTCAATACTGGATGGACTGACATTGAGCTTGCCGGATATTACATGTACCGGAATGTCTTTCGTCTGTGGATCATCCTTGATTTGCTGCAGTAATCGTTCGCCCGGCGCATCAGGCAGGCCCAGGTCAAGGATGATGGAACCGGGCCTGTTTTGACTGAGGAAGGATAATGCATCCTTAACAGAGTGTGCGCAGAAAGCACTGAAACCGAATTCTTCCGCCAGGTTTTTCAGCACACCACTAAAATTGGCATCATCCTCTACAATCAGAATGGCATTGCTGAGCTGCGGTGCATTTTGCTGCGATGACCGCTCCGGCTGAGCCCTGGACGGGGCCAAGTCCTCGGCAAGCGATTGCGCTGGCGTTGGCGCCTCTATCGCAGGAGCAGCCTCTGCCTGCCCGTCGCCAAAGGTTCGCGGTAGATACAGGCTGAACTCAGAACCCCGATTTTTACCTTCACTACGAACCTGAACCACTCCCCCCATGATTTCTGCCAGTTTACGGGAAATAGTCAAACCCAATCCCGTACCTCCATATTTTCGGCTGATGGTTCCATCCACTTGCTGGAAAGCCTCAAAAATCAGATCCAACTTATCCTGCGGAATCCCGATACCGGAATCTATCACTTTGAATTCAATGCTTTCCTCCGCTTGCAGCACGCCGGAGACCGTAGCAATCGGCTGTTGCGGGATGCCGATCTGAACCTCTACCTGCCCTTTGTGGGTAAACTTCAGGGCATTGGAAATGAAGTTACGCAGGATCTGACTGAGGCGATGCTCATCCACTTGTATACTGTCAGGTAATTGCGCATCAATATTTACGTTAAAGCCAATTTGTTTGCTCTCGGCCTGCGCCTCAAACTGACCACGCAGCTTGGACGCCAACTCTGCAAGTGGCATCGATTCTGCCACGATCTCGAGCTTGCCCTCCTCCACCTTGGACAAATCCAGTATGTCGTTGATCAACATCAACAGGTCCCGCCCCGAGGAATTGATCACCCTGGCGTGTTCCACCTGTTTCTCGTCCAGATTGGTTTTCTTGTTTTCCATCAATCCCTGGGACAGGATCAGAATACTGTTCAACGGTGTGCGCAGCTCGTGGGACATGGTCGATAGAAATTCGGTTTTGTAGCGACCGCTCATTTCCAACTGGCGCGCTTTTTCCTGCAGTTCCTTACGGGATACCTCCAAGGCGCTGTTGTTCTTTTCAATTTCATCTTTCTGGCGATCCAGCAGCCGGTTACGCTCTTCCAATTCTTCATTCATAACCCGCAGTTCTTCCTGCTGCTGCTGCAGGCTCTCTTCTGATGAACGCAGTATTGCCGCCTGCTCCTCCAGCTCCTCGTTGGTGGCTCTAAGCTCTTCCTGTTGCTGTTCAAGGGCTTCAGCCTGTTGCTTGGATCGCTCCAACGCTTCCGCCAGCTGCACCCTGGAAATGGAGGAATTCAACGCAATGGCCATGCCTTCCGCCGCCCGGCTGATGAATTCCACATCATCCGAGGAAAAGCCCTGGAAAGTCATCAATTCCATGACCCCCAGTAAGTGATCGTTGAACACCAGGGGTACCACCAACACTTCTCTGGGTGTTGACTCGCCCAAACCGGATGCTATCGGTGAATAATCCAATGGCAGATCCCTGACCACAAACACCTTTTGTTCCACCGCCGCCTGCCCCACCAGCGACTCCCCCATCTGCAGTCGGCTGCGATCGCCTTTGCGATGGGAATAGGCATAGCTGGCCCGCATCACCAGTTCATCCCCTTCACAGAGATAAACCGCCCCCACCAGAGAATTGAGCATACCCGCCAGTGACGTGAGCATGGCATCCAGCACCTGGTTTAGGGTGAGCTCACCGCGCAATGCCTCGTTTAGATGAGTGAGCTGCTCCTGACGCCGGCTGCGGGTTTCGGCATCGTTATTCTGTTGTTTCAATCGATCCCGCATAATGGTTAACGCAGCAAACAGTTTCTTCACTTCTGTACTGTTGGCTTCACCGATATCCACATCCAGATTACCGTCGGAGATCTCACCGGATACCTCAATAACATCGGTCATGGCGCTGTTCACCACCATAAACAGCCAGATATACGCACCCAATACCAAAGCCACCAACATGGCGCCGAAGACGAACTGCTCCTGGGTAACCACTTCCGCTTCCCCGCGAATGCTGTCCATGGTGGCTTCGAAGCTTGCATTAATATCGGAGGAAAATCGTCGCAGCAGGTTTTCATAAGCCTGCCGCTTGGCAATGGTGGGTGCCACCGCCACATACATTTCATCACTGCGGTATAGATCGTCAATGACATCAGAGGTGTAACGCCGGGTGGACTCAACATAGTCTTCAAAGGCCGCCAGCAGATCACCGGCCTGGATCCGCAATGATGGTTTCAGCTCATCCAGCTGATCCAGCATCTGGCGTTGCTGTTTGGCCAATAGCAACGCCTCCTCCAATGTATCCTTGTCATCCTCCACCATCGCCGCTTCAAACAGCCGGTTGACATCCACCAGGCCTACCTGCAGATCGTTTGCCATCTGCACCAGCACCAGGTCCACTTGCTGAATTTCTTCCAGCGATGCGGTGGTGTCCTGAAAAAAACTGTAATTACTGAAAACGATGCTGGAAAAGCCTATCAACGCGATCATCGCAATGATGGTCATCTTCAGCTTGATGGAAGTATTCCTGAGTTTGTTATACATGTTTGCCCGGTAACTGTATCAGTGCAGTAGCGATGACTTGGGCTTCCCTGCCAGGCGCATCCCGGACTGATTCAGCGGCAAACCCCGCCGCTGACCCTGCCGTTGAGCAACCTTGCGCTTTTTTCTGCAAATTCAATATATTACTAATAGGTATAGTTGACTAAGACTGTCTGGTCAAAATTATAGCTACGCTCCTCCAGCAGACGAACACACCACACAGTTGCGACCGGATTTCTTGGCTTTATACAGATTGTCATCCGCCGCTTTAATCAGGCTTTCGAGGTCATCCCGCTGCGACGGAAGGGTGCTGGCCACCCCAATGCTGATACTGAGCCGCACCTCAGCTCCCTCATGTTGCAGGCAAATGTCCTCCACTGCGCGGCGCATGTTCTCAGCCACCACGTTTCCGCCCTCCACGCTGGTTCCGGGCAACAACACGATAAATTCTTCGCCACCGTAGCGGGCAACCATATCCGGCGGGCGCCGCACCTGTCCCATAATCACCGTGGCAATTTTTTTCAGGCACAGATCCCCAAACGGATGCCCGTAACGGTCATTCAATCCCTTAAAGTGATCAACATCCAGCATGGCAATGCTGAGCCAGTTTTTATCCCGAAAGCTGCGCTGGTATTCCGTCTGTGCCAGCTCTTCAAAATGCCGGCGATTAAAAATGCCGGTGAGGCCATCTTTGATGCTCAGTTCTTTCAAGCGGGCATTGGCCTGTTCCAGCTCGTCGGTGCGCCGCCGGACCAATTGATCAAGATTGCGATTCAATGCGCTCTGTGCCTTCAACGCCTGGTCCTGCGCTCGAATCCGCATTTCCTTCTCTTCATTTATACGGTGCCCGAAGGAAAGCGACAGTAACACCAGCTCAAGCATCGACCCTATTTCAAGCGCATGTATGGATACAATATTGGGCTGGGTGGTGCTTGTAATCTGCAGCAGATAGATAAGAATAAAAATTAAATACACCAGCCAGGCCAAGGCAAAGGTGCGGGCTGCCCGAACTCCACGAAACCAGTACGTAACCCCCAGATACAACCCAAAACTCACTGCAGTAAACGAGAGCGCATGAGCAATCTTCAGCACCAGGGCATAAGGCAGCACAAATGAGAGCAGCAGCTGCAGGAAGAATGCCGTCACCAACACTCTGGCCAACCAACGCACCAGCGGCTTCGCGGTTGTCTCCAATTGCAGAAAACTCCGCACGAAGAAAATCGCCGCCAGGGGCATCATGGAGGTGAAGGTGAGCACCATCGTGTTGTTCAGTGCAGGCGACAACGGCCACAACAACTGAAAGCTGGCCCCGGTCAGGGTGAACTGCAACACCACCGTACTGGCTACATAAAACAGATAGTAGAAATAGGTGATATCCCGCACCAGGACAAAGATAAAAAAGTTATAGAAGAACATCACCAGCATCACGCCGAAATAGGCGCCATACCAAATCAGCTCAGCCTTATCGAGTTCATAGAATTTCGAATAAGTGAGTACATCCAGCGGCACCTCCATCGGCCCCTGGGACACCACTTTCAAATAGAGCGTCACCCGGGGCGCAGCCAGCCCCTCCAACGGCAATAAATAGACCCGATTGTCGACCGGGCGTTCATTGAAAGCCACGCTGTCGCCCAGCCGGTAGCGCTTGATCACTGCGTTGTCATGCACCCAAAACACATCCAACAGATCAACATGGGGATAGGCAAAGCGCACATACAAAGGCGCCCCCGCCTGATCCAGGTTATCCAGTGTCACTTTGAACCAGTAGGGATTTGAAGATTGCCCAAAGTTACGCAGCCCGGACTGGTTGATGCTCCACTCATATGGCTCGGCCAGCAGGTCATCAATACCAAGATCGTCGGTATCTTCAAAATAGGCCAGGTGGGCGTTCAGCTGGATGCGCTGCCGCGCCTCCATATTAGTCAGATCAACAACCTTCCCATCCAACGAAGTCTGCGCATTGACAGAACCAGCCACCACCATCAGACAACTCAGCTGCAGCACGCAAAACAGAACCACTGCGAGGCCACGCTTACACCCTGCGCCGGCAGTGTCGTTGGTAATAAACCCTGTTGTTATTGTTTTCAAAACAAACCTGTTTCGATTAATGTCTTAGCAGCCAATGCCTGGCAAATATTGTTTTTCTAGAGCTTGCCCATCATGCCTTTCACCGCAGCCGGTAAATCCGCCGGCAGCACGATGGTTTTGCCGTTTTGGGATTTCGCGATCTGCTCCAGGGATTTCACATATTTCTCACCCAGCAGATACACCACCGGCATTTCTTTGTCGCCGATGGCGCTGGTCACCATTTCGATCGCCCGCTGGCTGGCCTTGGCCAACACCACCTGTGCCTCGGCATCGCGGCGGGAGGCTTCCAGGCGGCCATCGGCCTCAAGTATCGCGGCCTGCTTGTCGCCGTCAGCCCGGGTAACGGTGGCGCGCCGGGCGCGCTCGGCTGCCGCCTGCTCTTCCATGGCAGTCTGCATGGTGCCGGAGGGGTTGATGTCCTGGATCTCCACCGTTTTCAGGGTAATGCCCCAATCGGAGATATCATCCGAAATCGAATTCTTGAGGTGCGCCTTGATGGCGTCGCGGGAGGACAGGGCATCATCCAGATCCATCTCACCGATAATGGAGCGCAAAGTGGTTTGCACCAGAGTCTGAATGGCAATCTGGTAATCCTCCACGCCGTACACCGCCTTTTCCGGAGAAATGATATTGATATAGGCTACCGCGTTGGCAATGATCACCGCGTTATCCCGGGTAATCACTTCCTGGGATGGAATATCCAGGACAATGTCTTTGGTGGTCACCTTGTAAGCAACCGAGTCCACGAACGGGATCAAAATGTTCAGCCCCGGCCCCAGGGTACAGTGGTATTTGCCCAAACGTTGCACCACCCATTTATAACCCTGTGGAACCAGCCTCACCCCTTTTGCCAGGGTCACCAGCACCAACACAAACAACGCACCTACCACGTATAGTCCGGCGTACATGTCCATCTCTCCTGTCCCGCTTACGCTTTTTCAACAATCAATGAATTACCCGACACGTCTTTTACCCGCACCCGGTCACCTTGTGCCAGATCATCCTGGGAGATGATCAACCATTCATCGGCGCCCAATATGGGTGCCGGAAAACGCAACTGGCCGCGTTTACCATCCCGCGGCACACTGATCACCTGCCCCACCTCACCGACGATGGCCTCGCGGGAAAGTCCGGCTTTGGTTTTATCAATGGAAAGTGGTTTCAGATACTTGAACCAGAAAAGGGCCAGAATGGACGACAGCACCGTCCAGATCAGGATTTGCCAGGTCAGATCCAGCCCCGGCAATACAAACAGCAACCCACCCATCAATACCGCCGCGATACCAAACCAGAGGATGAAAAAGGTGGTCAAAACGATCTCGCTCAACATCAGCAGAACACCAAGCACCACCCAATGCCAATAGACGATTTCAAATTCCATAGAGATTCCGTTGGGAAAGAAGGGGTTAGATTGAAGAATAGCATAGCCCGGCGTTATCACTACTGTGGCAGGTTGCTCCTGTGTACGGGTTCGACTTTATGGCACCGGATTTAGGTTACATCAAACCGAAGCACCCACCTGTGATCAACGGGAGCGGAGCCCGGCTTCACGGTTCCGACAGACTGGAACACATGGTTCAGAGTGGAAAACCGCCGGTAGTGGGAGTGAGGGCCGAATATTCGCTGGAATCGGGCATTATGGACTTCTTTTGACAACGTACCGGCCTGAGCCGGCACCGCTGTCTGGGCTTTTGGTTTTGCGCCGGCCTGAATCAGGTCTTGGGCAGGGTGACGCCAGTCTGCCCCTGGTATTTGCCACCCCGGTCCTTATAGGAAACTTCACATTCCTCGTCGGACTCCAGGAACAGCATTTGGGCAACCCCTTCATTGGCGTAAATCTTGGCCGGCAGATTGGTGGTATTGGAGAATTCCAGGGTGACATGACCTTCCCACTCCGGCTCCAGCGGTGTCACGTTCACGATGATGCCGCAGCGGGCATAGGTGGATTTACCCAGGCAGATGGTAAGTACATTACGGGGTATGCGGAAATACTCCACCGTGCGCGCCAGGGCAAACGAATTGGGCGGGATGATGCACACATCGCTGCTGATATCCACAAAGCTCTTGTCGGAGAAATCCTTGGGGTCCACGGTGGCAGAGTGGATATTAGTGAACACTTTGAATTCAGTGGAACAGCGCACGTCATACCCGTAGCTGGATGTTCCATAGGAGATGATGCGGTTGCCATCCGCTCCCTGGCGCATCTGGCCGGGCTCAAATGGTTCGATCATGCCATATTCTTCCGCCATCCGGCGTATCCAGCGGTCTGATTTGATGGACATTGTCTAGTCGCACTCCCCTACAAAATGTGGTGGCCCGAAAATGGAGGCCGAATCATACCCGGTTTTGGGCGCCAAGGTGAAGCGGATCAGTCGTTGACGATGCTGATCTTGGGGAAGGCCCCCGCTGCCCCTTTGGCCATCTTCGCCAGTTCGGCCGCCGCGCGGCGTGCAATCTGGCGGTACAACGCCGTGATATCACTGTCCGGCTCCGCCGCCACAGTGGGTTTGCCGCCATCGGCCTGCTCCCGGATATTGAGGCTGAGGGGCAGGCTGCCCAACACGGTAACGCCGTATTCTTTGGCCATGCGATCACCGCCGCCCTGGCCAAAGATGTGTTCCTCGTGACCACATTGCGAGCAAATATGCGTGGCCATATTCTCCACCACACCCAGCACAGGTACATGCACCTTGCGGAACATCTCCACCCCTTTTTTGGCGTCCAGCAGCGCAATATCCTGGGGCGTGGTCACCACAATGGCCCCCGCCACCGGTACCTGCTGCGACAAGGTCAGCTGGATATCACCGGTGCCGGGCGGCATATCCACGATCAGATAATCCAGATCCTGCCATAAGGTCTGCTTCAATAACTGCTGCAGGGCACCGCTGGCCATGGGCCCCCGCCATACCATGGGCGTGTCTTCGGTGGTGAGATAACCCATGGAGTTGGATTGCAGGCCCAAAGCCGTCACCGGCACAAAGAACTTATCCTGCTCTATCCGGGGGCGGGTACCCGGCGCCACACCCAGCATCAGGGATTGGCTCGGGCCATAAATATCCGCATCCAGAATACCCACCCGTGCCCCATCCGCCGCCAGGGCCAGCGCCAGGTTGACCGCGGTGGTGGACTTACCCACCCCGCCTTTGCCGGAGGACACGGCAACAATATTCTTTACCTGGCCCACCCCTTCAAGGGGTTTGCTCTGGGCCGGTTTTACCGCCCAGTTCAGGGTCAGCTCCAGGGCATTGCCCAAGGGGGCAAACAGCGGCGCCAGCGCAGCCTGCAACGCCGGCTTGGCCAGCTCAATGGGATAGCCGAAACACAGTGCAACCTTGAGCACATCACCGGCGACCACAACCTGCTGCACCTCAACCACCTGGTCAAATGGCTGCAAAGAAACAGGATCGACGTTTTTCGCCAATATTTGGTGAATTTGGTCGTGCAAGGTCTGGCTCATAGTCCGTACTCCCGGTCATGACTGCGCTACAAAGGGAAATTCAAATAAGGGCGCCATGGTAACGGAAATTGGCCAACTCATATACCCTCCAACTGGTATCCAGCCCGCAGAACCGCTATATTACCCGCCTCATTTTAAAGCGCTAAATAGCTGTAATTTCGCCAACATTCCATTAGCGAGACACAATGAAGCCGACCGAGCAGACCAAACCACGCAAGATTCTTGTCACCAGCGCCCTGCCCTACGCCAACGGGCCGATTCACCTGGGCCACATGCTGGAGCATATCCAGACCGATATCTGGGTGCGTTTCCAGAAGTTGCGTGGTGAGCAGTGCACCTATGTCTGCGCCGACGATGCCCACGGCACGGCCATTATGTTGAAAGCAGAACAGCTGGGGTGCACCTCTGAAGAGCTGATTGCCAAGGTGCAGCAGGAGCACGAGCGGGATTTCGCCGGCTTTGAAATCGGCTACGACAACTATTATTCCACCCATTCGGAAGAAAACCGGGCCCTGTCGAGCCTGGTTTACGAGCGCAACAAAGCCCGCGGCAACATTGTGGCGCGGGAGATCACTCAACTGTTTGATCCGGAGAAAAAGCTGTTCCTGGCCGACCGCTTTGTCAAGGGCACCTGCCCCAAATGCGGAGCCGAAGACCAGTACGGCGACAACTGCGAGAAATGCAGCGGTACTTACGCCGCCGCCGAGCTGAAAAATCCGCGCTCCACCATCTCCGGCGCGGAGCCGGTATTGAAAGCCAATACCCAGCTGTTCTTCGACCTGCCCAAATACCAGGATTTTCTGGCCCAGTGGACCCAATCCGGCAGCCTGCAGGAGGGCATCGCCAATAAATTGAAAGAATGGCTGGACGCGGGCCTGCAACAATGGGACATCTCCCGGGAGGAGCCCTATTTCGGTTTTGAGATTCCCGGCGAAACCGGCAAATACTTTTACGTATGGCTGGATGCCCCCATTGGTTACATGGCCAGCTTCCAAAACCTGTGCCGGCGCCGGGACGATCTGGATTTTGATGACTATTGGGGTAAGGACTCCGACGCTGAGCTGTATCACTTCATCGGTAAGGACATCATCAATTTTCACGGCCTGTTCTGGCCCGCCATGCTGGACGGCGCGGACTTTCGCACCCCCACCGCCATCTATTCCCACGGTTTTGTGACGGTGAACGGCCAGAAAATGTCGAAATCCCGCGGCACCTTCATCAAGGCGGAAACCTATCTGCGCCACCTGAGCCCGGAATACCTGCGCTACTACTTTGCGGCCAAACTCAGCAGCCGCATCGACGACATCGACCTGAATATGGAAGACTTTGCTCAGCGGGTGAACTCGGATCTGGTGAATAAAGTGGTCAACATCGCCAGCCGCACGGCCAATTTCGTGAAAAAGCTGGGTGGTAAGCTTGCAAACACCGATGCCCACCCGCAACTTACCGGCGAGTTTCAGGCCGCAGCCGGCACCATCGCCGCCCACTACGAGCAGCGGGAGTTCAGCCGTGCCATGCGCGATATCATGGCGCTGGCGGACAAGGCCAATCAATACATCGATGAGAAAGCGCCCTGGGCCCTGATGAAACAGGCGGGCAACGAGCAGGACGTGCTGGACTGCTGCAGCGTGGGCGTCAACCTGTTTCGCCTGCTGACCCTGTACCTGAAGCCGGTGTTGCCGGATCTGGCTGACAAGGCCGAGCGCTTCCTCAACATCGAGCCGTTACAGTGGCAGGATCACCAGCAATTACTGCTGGGCCATGAAATCAACAAATTCAAACCCATGATGCAGCGCATCGATAGGAAGCAGATTGAAGCCATGACCGCCGACGCCAAAGCCGATGCAGAGGCGGAAGCCGCCGCCGGCAAACCCAAGGGGCCCCTGGGCGATGATCCCATTGCCGACCAGATCACCTTCGATGACTTTGCCAAAATTGACATGCGGGTGGCCAAGATTGTCACCGCAAGTCATGTGGAAGGGGCTGATAAATTGATACAGTTAACCCTTGATCTGGGTGGAGAAACCCGCAATGTGTTTGCGGGCATCAAATCTGCATACCAACCTCAGGATCTGGAAGGCCGTCTCACCATCATGGTCGCCAATCTGGCGCCCCGCAAAATGAAATTCGGCCTGTCCGAAGGCATGGTGATGGCAGCCGGCCCAGGTGGCAAAGACATCTTCCTGCTGGCACCGGACAGCGGCGCTGTGCCCGGTATGCGGGTTAAGTAAACCAAACCATAGAGAGCATCATGCCTGAATTTTTACTGGTTTTAGTCAGTA
This sequence comes from Gammaproteobacteria bacterium UBA7310, assembly GCA_002471665.1. Classification (GTDB taxonomy): domain Bacteria; phylum Pseudomonadota; class Gammaproteobacteria; order Pseudomonadales; family Ketobacteraceae; genus Ketobacter. The sequence goes on along the minus strand of DKQK01000040.1, from coordinate 46,861 downwards.
CCATTCTGGTGAACAACTTTGTACTGGTTCAGTTTCTTGGCCTGTGCCCGTTCATGGGTGTGTCCAATAAGCTGGAAGCGGCCATGGGCATGTCCCTGGCCACCACCTTTGTACTGACCCTGTCATCGGTTTTGAGTTACCTCACCTACCGCTATGTATTGGTGCCGCTGGATGTGGCCTACCTCAAAACCATTTCGTTTATTCTGGTGATCGCCGTCACCGTGCAATTCACCGAAATGGTGGTGCGCAAGACCAGCCCGCTATTGTATCGGGTGCTGGGTATCTTTTTACCCTTGATCACCAGTAACTGCGCGGTATTGGGTGTCGCCTTGCTGACCGTTAAAAAAGGCATCGACAGCTTCATGGCTGCCTTCCTGTACGGCTTTGGCGCGGCTCTGGGGTTTTCTCTGGTGCTGGTGCTGTTTGCTGCCCTGCGGGAACGCATTGCCGTGGCCGATGTGCCGGTACCGTTTAAAGGCGCCTCCATCGGCCTGATCACCGCCGGCCTTATGTCCCTGGCCTTTATGGGCTTCTCCGGCCTGATCAAGATCTAGGGGGGTGGTTATGGAATTTCTCTTCGACAATATCACCGCATTGGGCGCCCTCACCGCCATCGCCCTGGGCTTTGGTGCGCTATTGGGGTTTGCTGCCGTCAAGTTTAAAGTGGACGGCAACCCGATCGTTGAACAAATCGATGCCCTGTTGCCGCAAACCCAATGCGGGCAGTGCGGCCACCCCGGCTGTCGCCCCTATGCGGAAGGCCTGGCGGAAGGCGAGGAAATCAATAAATGCGTGCCCGGTGGTGAAGACACCATCCGCGCGCTGGCGGATTTGCTGGGGCGGGAATTTGTGCCCCTGGATGAAGAACACGGCCAAACCCCGGAAACCAAAATGGTGGCGGTGATTCGAGAGGCCGAGTGCATCGGTTGCACCAAATGTATTCAGGCCTGCCCCATGGACGCCATCCTGGGTGCCGCCAAACAGATGCACACTGTTATTGCTGACGAGTGTACCGGCTGTGATCTCTGTGTGGAGCCCTGCCCGGTGGACTGTATCGACATGTTGCCGGTCCCTGAAACCCTGCAAACCTGGCACTGGGATGCCCCCAAAGGCATCGGTAACCGCCCGGGTGAATTGATACCGGTAAGGAATATTGCATGAGCCGCCGAATCTGGGATTTTCACGGGGGCATTCACCCACCGCAAAACAAAAAGCAATCTTCCGAAACCAGCATACGCCGGGCTGGCCTGCCAGAACAGCTGATCGTGCCGTTACAGCAACACATCGGCGCGCCCGGTAAGCCCTGCGTAGCCGTGGGCGACCGGGTTCGCAAAGGCCAGATGCTGGCCCGGGCCAATGGTTTTGTGAGTTTACCGGTGCACGCCCCCACCTCCGGCACCGTACAAGCCATCGAACCACGCCCCATTCAGCATCCCTCCGGTATGGATGCCCTTTGTGTGGTGATCACCCCGGATGGTGAAGATACCTGGATCGAGCACAGCGGTGTCAGCGACTACAGTGCACTGGACAAAAAAGAAATTCTGCACCGAATCCGGGAAGCCGGCATCGCCGGCATGGGTGGCGCGGGCTTTCCCAGCGTCGTCAAACTGGGGGTTAAACCGGATCAGAAAATCCAGACCCTGATTTTGAATGCGGTGGAATGCGAACCCTACATCACCGCCGACGATCGCCTGATGCGGGAGCGGGCCGACGAGATTGTGCAGGGGCTGCAGATCATCGGCCACCTCATCACCCCGGACGAAATCCTGATTGGCATTGAGGACAACAAACCCCATGCCATTGAAGCCATGAACCGCGCCACCCAGGAGACCGACATCGAGGTGGTGGTGGTGCCCACCAAATACCCTTCTGGCGGTGAAAAGCAATTGATCCGCATGTTGACCGGCAAAGAAGTCCGCAGTGGTGGCATTCCCGCTGATGTAGGGGTGGTCTGTCACAACACCGGCACGGCCTACGCCATCAAGCGCGCCATTATGGACGGCGAACCGCTGATCTCCAGAATCACCACACTGACCGGTGATTACGTCGCCGATAAAGGCAACTACGAAGTGCTGTTGGGCACGCCGGTGGGCTGGCTGCTGCAACAGGCCGGCGTTAAAGCAACCGACCTGCATCGCCTGATCATGGGTGGGCCCATGATGGGGTTTGCCGTGCACAACATGGCTGTCCCGGTGGTAAAAACCACCAATTGCCTGCTGGTGCCCACCCTGGAAGAGTTTCCGGATCCGGCCGCCGAACAGCCCTGCATCCGCTGCGGTACCTGCGCCCAGGCCTGCCCGGTGAACCTGCTGCCACAGCAGTTATACTGGTTTGCCAAAACTAAGGAATTCGACAAAGCCGCCCATTTCAACCTGGCCGATTGCATCGAGTGTGGCGCCTGCTCCTATGTTTGCCCCAGCAATATCCCACTGGTGCAATACTATCGGTTTGCCAAAGGTGAAATCCGCACCCAACAGCAGGAACAGGCCAAAGCCGATCACGCCCGACAGCGGTTTGAAGCACGTCAGGCACGCCTGGCGCGGGAAGAAGAGGAAAAAGAACGCAAACGCCAGGAACGGGCCAAGGCCGCTGCCGCCAAACAGGCACAGAAGAAAGCCGCCCCCGCCGAGAAGCCGGCTCCCACTGCCGCCATCACCGGCGGCGATGACCTGGCAAAATTGCAGACTGCGGCCGCGTCCACCATGAAACGCTACAAAGAAGCGCAGAAAGCATTGGCCACCGCTGAGAAGAATGGCACCGACAACCTGGAAGCGTTGCAGAAAAAAGTCGCGCAACTGAAAGAAAAGGCCGACCAAGCCAAAGCGGCGTTCACCTCAGCGAAAAGCGCGCAGGCAGAAGATGCCGCCCCGCCGGCAGCCACGAAAGAAGATCCGCTGGCCGCCCTGAAGCAAGCCTCCGCAGACGACTTCGCCGCCTACAAGGCAGCGGAACAGGCACTGCAGGAAGCCCAGGCCAACAACGGGGCGGATACGCAGGCGCTGCAACAACGGGTGATTGAGTTGAAGGCCAAATCCGATGCCTCAAAAGCCGCCATGAAAGCCGCCCGTGCCCGCCAGAAAGAAGAAATCCAGCAGCAGAACGCCGCCAGCGACCCCGTTAAGGCCGCCAAGATGGAAGTGGCCAAGCAGCAGGTTCTGTTGAAGAAAGCCACCAAGGCATTGCAGGCGGCCAAAGACAGCGACGCCGGCGCCACTGATGCCCTGCAAGAAAACGTCAGCGCCGCTGAGCAAGCATTGCAGGCAGCGGAACATGCCCTGAAAAAAGTCGAAGAGGAACACGCATAATGGCATTACTGAGTGTAACCTCCCCTCACATCCACAAGCCCGGCAACACCGGCGGCTTTATGCGGCAGGTGCTGTACGCCACCTTGCCCGGCCTGTTCATGCTGACCTATTTCTTTGGTTTTGGAACCCTGATCAATGTGGTCATCGCCAGCGCGGTGGCCATGGGCTGCGAAGCATTGATACTGAAAGTTCGAAATAAGCCCATTGCTTTTTACCTTAACGATTACAGTGCCGTGGTCACCGCAGTACTGCTGGCCCTGGCCATTCCCCCCACTGCCCCCTGGTGGCTTACCGTGATCGGCTGTGCGTTTGCCATTGTGGTGGCCAAACACCTGTATGGTGGCTTGGGAATGAATCCGTTCAACCCCGCCATGGTGGGGTATGTCCTGTTGCTGATCTCGTTCCCCAAAGAAATGACCACCTGGCTGCCGGCCGCGGGCCTGGATAATTCGGTTAACGTGCCAGGTGTATTCGAGTCCCTGCGGTTGACGTTCTTGGGCACAAATCCGGATGCACTGAGCGGTGCCACGCCGCTGGATACCTTCAAAACCTACGCCGGGCAACCGGAAGTATTGGATTCCAACGCCATACTGCACGGTACTTTTGCCGGTTACGGGTGGGAATGGGTGAATATCGCTTTCCTGCTGGGCGGCGTCTACCTGATCTGGAAAAAGATCATAACCTGGCACATCCCGGCGGGTATGCTGCTCAGCATCTTTCTGCTATCGGGTTTTTTCAACACGGCCGTGGATGCCGACAATTATCCCAGCATCATGCACCATCTGTTGAGCGGTGGCACCATGCTGGGTGCCTTCTTCATCGCCACCGATCCGGTCACGGCGGCCACCAGCAATCGCGGCAAAATCATATATGGTTTTCTCATTGGTTTACTGACCTACGTGATCCGTACCTGGGGTGGCTACCCCGACGCGGTGGCATTCAGCGTATTGCTGATGAACCTGGCGGCACCCACACTGGACTACTACACCCAGCCACGCACCTATGGACATCGCCAGCCCAATAAAGGGCTGGCGAAACCGGATTGAGGAGCAGTCAATGATCGGTCAATCCGTCACTCGTAACGGCATTATCCTGGGCCTGTTCGCCATCATCACCACCGGCCTGGTGGTGGCCACCGCCAACCTGACCAAAGACAAGATCGCGGAAGAAAAACAGAATGCGCTGCAACGCAGCCTGTTCGAGGTGATGCCCAAAGCAGTGGTCGACAATAATCTTCTGGACAACACGGTAACCTTGCCGGCCCATGGCCTGCTGGGAACCTCCGTTCCCCAACTCGCCTACCTGGGCCGGAAGCAAGAGCAACCGGCGGGGATCATCATGCAGGTCACCGCCCCTGAAGGTTACGGAGGTTCCATCAACCTGCTGGTGGGCATCAACTCTGACGGTGAACTGACGGGGGTTCGGGTGATTCCACCGCACTTTGAAACCCCGGGCCTGGGGGACGCCATCGAGGTGCAGAAATCCGATTGGATCAAATCCTTTAATGGGAAATCACTGACCAATCTTGATGAGAAAGGATGGCGCGTAAAGAAAGACGGCGGCCAGTTTGATGCCTTCACCGGTGCCACCATTACCCCTCGGGCGGTGGTTGACGCCGTGCACAAGGCCCTGCTGTATTTCGAGCAACACAAAAGTGAACTGCTTTACGGCAATTCTTCCCAGCCTGAACTCGCGGAGGCCAACTGACATGGCAGATGCAGACTTCAAAAAAATCACTCTGGATGGTTTATGGAAAAACAACCCGGCCCTGGTGCAGGTGCTTGGATTGTGCCCGCTGCTGGCGGTTTCCGGTACCGTGGTCAACGCACTGGCCCTTGGGCTGGCCACCACCTGTGTGCTGACCCTATCCAATCTGGCGGTTTCGCTGATTCGCAATGCCACCACGGATGCCATTCGCCTGCCCACCTTTGTTATGATCATCGCGGCGTTCACCACCTGCATTGAATTTCTGATGAATGCTTTCACCTATGAACTCTATCTGATACTGGGTATCTTCATTCCCCTGATCGTCACCAACTGCATCGTGCTGGGCCGGGCGGATGGCTTTGCCAGCAAGCACAGCGTACCGGCCGCAGTGTGGGATGGTTTGATGATGGGTTTGGGTTTCAGCCTGGTACTGGTGCTGCTGGGGGCATTGCGGGAGCTGATCGGTACCGGCGCGCTGTTTGCCAATATGCATCTGCTGTTTGGTGATATGGCGTTGAACTGGAAGCTGGAGCTGATTGCCAATTACCGGGGCTTTCTGATTGCTGTGTTGCCTCCCGGGGCATTCATGGTGCTGGGACTGCTGCTGGCCCTGAAAAACATTATTGATGCCAAGATGGAAGCCGCCGCCAAGGCCAAAAAAGACAGCGTGGTCGCCGGCAGCAAGCGCGTGCGAACCACCGGCAACATAACCTGATGTTCGGCGCCCATTGCAACCGCAGCCGACCGGACGGGCCAGCTTGAACCGAGACTATGAACAAAGACAAACGTTACCAGATTTTCTCGCGCCTGCGGGATCAGAATCCCAACCCCAGGACAGAGCTGGAATACACCTCCACCTTTGAGTTGCTGATCGCGGTCATTCTCTCCGCCCAGGCAACCGACGTCAGCGTCAACAAAGCCACCGCCAAACTGTATCCGGTGGCCAATACCCCGGAGGCGATCTATAAGCTCGGTGTAAAAGGCTTAAAGCCCTATATCAAAACCATCGGCCTGTTCAACAGCAAGGCGGAAAACGTAATCAAAACCTGCAAGATTCTGATGGATGAATACGGCAGCCAAGTACCCTGTGACCGCAAGGCGCTGGAATCTCTGCCTGGCGTGGGGCGCAAAACCGCCAATGTGGTGCTGAACACTGCCTTCGGCCAGCCGGCCATGGCGGTGGACACCCACATCTTCCGCGTCTCCAACCGCACCCGCATTGCACCGGGCAAAACTGTGCTGGAGGTGGAGAAAAAACTGATGCGCCATGTGCCCAAAGAGTTTCTGCTGGACGCCCATCACTGGTTGATTCTACACGGCCGCTACGTCTGCACCGCACGTAAGCCACGCTGTGGCGCCTGTATTATTGAAGATCTGTGTGAATTCAAAGAAAAAACCGAGTACGATTAACCCCATTCCCATTCAAGCAACACACCAGGCCATTTCCTATGTTCGATACCAAACTGTTGGAAATTCTGGTTTGCCCCGTCACCAAGGCCAAACTGGAATACGATAACGAAAAAGATGAACTGATCTGCCTTGCCAGTGCGCTGGCGTATCCGGTGCGCGACGGCATCCCGGTGATGCTGGAAGAAGAAGCCCGTCAGATCACGTTGGACGAAAAAGAAGCCTACAAGCGCAAATTCAAGTCGCAAGGGCTGTAACTTGTACCAGACACCCTTGCACTGTGAAATCTCAGAACCGGAGCAAGCGGCCAACGCCTGCGTTATCTGGCTGCATGGCCTGGGTGCCAGCGGCCATGATTTTGTGCCGGTGGTACCACACCTGAAAATCAAGAACGATGCCGCGATCCGGTTTATTTTCCCCCATGCGCCGGAGATTCCCGTTACCTGCAATGGTGGCTATATCATGCCGGCCTGGTATGACATTCTGGCCTTAACGGAAATCCGCCGGATCAATCCGGATCATCTTCACCAGGCCCGGGGCGCCATCAATCGCCTGATACAGGAGCAGATGGATCAGGGTATCCACGCCGAACGCATCATCCTCATCGGTTTCTCCCAGGGCGGCGCGGTGGCCTATCATACTGCCCTGCAATGTGCTCACCGGCTGGGGGGGCTGATCGCCCTCTCCACCTATCTGCCCAACCCTGAAGCCCTGGACGAGGCCGCCCGCAGCACCAACCAATCCCTGGAGATTCACATCGCCCACGGGGATTACGATGACATGGTCACGGAAAAGGCCGCACGCTCGGCTCTGACCTGGCTACAGGAACATCAATATCAGGTGGACTGGAGCCACTACCCGATGGGACATGAAGTGTGTGTGTCGGAGATTCGGCAAATCGGCCAATGGATCAACGAATGGTTGTGAGGCGGTAGAACACCAGGCTCAGGATTTTTTACCCAGTAACTCGATTGCATAGCCATCCGGATCTTTAACAAACGCCAGAATGGTGCTGCCGTGTTTCATCGGGCCGGGCTCCCGGGTCACCACACCACCACGGGCCCGGATGTCAGCGCAGGCTTTATAAACATCATCCACTTCCAGGGCGATGTGACCATAACCATTGCCTAAATCGTAATGTCCGGTATCCCAATTGTGGGTCAGTTCGATGCAGGCCTGCTCACTTTCCTTACCATAGCCCAAAAAGGCCAGGGTAAAGCGGCCATCAGGATAGTCTTTCCTGCGCAACAGCTGCATGCCCAATATTTCCGTATAAAAAGCGATGGACTGCTCCAGGTCCCCTACTCGAATCATGGTGTGTAAAATACGCATAGACCTCAACCCGGGAACACAAAGATCCCCATATCATCCAGCTTCTGTGGTGTCTGCTCCAGATCACGATCAATGGCTTCACCGCTTAACCAGTCACAGCCTACTGCTTCCAAAAACGTCTGCTGAACCGGTGTATCCACCGCTGTTGCCAGCACCTGAATACCCAACTGGTGCACCATATCCACCACGCCTTTAATTATGGCCTGGTCGGTTTTGGACACCTCACAGGCGGCAATAAAGGATTCGCTTAATTTCACCAAAGTATAGGGTACTTCTTTCAGCAGGTTCAACGGGGCAAAGCCGGTGCCAAAGCTGTCCAGAATCAGATTAAAGCCGTTACGGCACAATTCATTCAGCACCTCGCCGTGCTGGCTGTGGCGCAACGTATAATAGCTTTCCGGCAGCTCTATGAAAATCTGGTCGGAATTAAGTCCAACCCGGGCAATAGCGTTGATCACCCAGTCCACCCCCCCTTCCTGCAACAGAATGGCCGGCGATGTGGGCATGATCAATCGAACCTTGGCTTTGCTGTCATCCGGTAACTGATCAAAGCGATTCAACGCCTGCTGCCACAGCCAGCGAAACAGGGTGGGAGCCAATCCGGCTTCCTCCGCCTGGGACAGAAACGCCTCCAGCGGGATCTCACCTTTTGTCGGATGAACCCAGGTCAACCGGACTTCGCAGGCCACCACCTTATTACGATCACGGGTGGTGACAGGCAAATACTGTATGCGCCACTGCTTTTGCTCCAGTGCCTGATGCAACTCATACTCCAGTTGCATCTGTTCAACCCGCAGCTTATTCATTTCAACGGTATAGTATTGATAGTTGTTGCGGCCGATGGCTTTCGCCCGCGACAAGGCCGCCTCGGCATTTTTCATCAAGATATTGGCATCGTCGCCACAGGTGGGGTAAACGCTGACCCCGATGGAGCAACCGGTGAACACCTCGTGCCCGTCAATCAAAAACGGCTCACGAATCCGGTCAATGATTTTGTTGGCCACCATGCCGGCGTTTTCCGGGGCATCAATATGGCTCAGCACCAGCACAAATTCATCCCCTTCCATGCGTGCCAACTGATCATCCCGTCGCACCAGTGCGTAAATACGATCGGCAACCGCCTTCAGCAAGCGATCACCGCGATCATGGCCGAGGCTTTCGTTGATGTAGCGAAAATGATCCAGATCCACCGACAACACAGCGAAGTAATAACCGGTGATTCCCGCTTTCAATACAGTACGATCAATGTGCTCCTCGATGAAAGAACGTGTCGGCAGGCTGGTCAGGTGGTCCACCTGTGACAGTTTGGCCAGTTTATCTTTGGATTCACGGGTGTCTTTCAGTTGCTTGAAAGCAAACAATAAGCGAATGCCTTTGTCGGAAGCGAAAGGCACCGCCGCAAACTTGGCAGAAATTGCCTCCCCATCCCGACGCCAGAGCATGGCTTTATCCACCTGCAATATTTGATCGCCGGCGGTTACCTTGGCAACCGGATGTTCATTCCAGCGGGATTTGACCCGGGTACAGGTTTCCTCAAACAGACTTTCCAGATACACCCCGTACAACTCCGCGGAACTGGCTTTCAGAATCTGTTCGGCGGCGTAGTTGGCGAAGATGATTTGCCCGCATTGATTGCTTGCCAGGATACCTTCCTCATGATTGGCGATCGGATCGGCTTTCTCTTCACTGTAGAGCGCGTCGATCTCCATTCGATATTCATACTGTTCCAGGTAATGCCTGATATGTCGCTGCAGGTGTTGTTCGTTGATGGGTTTGGCGAGCACTTCCACCAGCGCAAACATATCGTCGTAGAGACACATTTTACGTTCTGACAAATTGCCCGCCACGAACAGCACGGGAATGTGCTTGCTCTTTTTACCGGATTTCAGCAAGTTCAGTAATTGGTAACCATCGGGCTCGTCCAACTGTGAGTCCAGAATTACCAGAGCCGGTTGATGGCTCGCCACCAGGTTCACCACATTGCCGCCTAATGAAGTGGCCAGGCAAACAGCGCCCATGGCCTGGATCACCTCGGTGTAATAGGCAATGTTGGTATCCTGTGGGTCGCAGACGATGACAAGGGGCTGTTGTTTCGTCATGGTTTCCTACTTGCAGATAATTGTTTGTTAATTAAAGACAATACTCCATCCATGAGTCCAGTATAGATACAGATTGTGGTTCAGACAGTGAAATAGGCACAAAAAAGCCCCGCCTTTGGAGGCCGGGGCTTCTCGCTTCTGGAGCCGCTAGCAAGACGGTTGACTACTTCAGTTTACGACCCTTGTTGGCGGCAATACGCAAACGCAGGGCATTCAGTTTGATAAAGCCCTCCGCATCCTGTTGATTGTAGGCACCGGCGTCGTCTTCAAAGGTGGCTATGCGATCATCAAACAGGGTATCACTGGACTTGCGGCCCACTACAGTCACGTTGCCCTTGTACAACTTAACCCGCACCACACCATTCACCACCAACTGGCTTTCATCGATCATGGCCTGCATCATCTTGCGCTCTGGGCTCCACCAATAGCCGTTATAAAGCAGCTCGGCGTACTTGGGCATCAAACTGTCTTTCAGGTGCGCCACTTCCCGGTCCAGGGTAATGGACTCAATGGCACGGTGGGCCCGCATCATGATGGTGCCACCGGGGGTTTCATAGGCGCCACGGGATTTCATCCCCACATAGCGGTTTTCCACGATATCCAGGCGCCCGATGCCGTTGGCGCCGCCGAGCTTGTTGAGCTTCTCCAGTACTTCGTGGGCTTTCAGTTGCTCACCGTCGATGGCAACGATATCGCCCTTCTCGTAGGTCAACTCAATATAGGTGGGCTGATCCGGCGCCGCTTCCGGGCTCACCGACCAACGCCACATATCCTCTTCGGGTTCCGCCCAGGGATCTTCCAGGATGCCGCCTTCGTAGGAAATATGCAGCAGGTTGGCATCCATGGAATAAGGGGATTTTTTACCGGCTTTGGAGAAATCAACGGGGATATCATGCTTCTGTGCATAGGCCATCAGGGTTTCGCGGGAGGTCAAATCCCACTCACGCCAGGGGGCAATGACTTGTATGCCGGGGGTCAGCGCGTAGGCACCCAGCTCAAAACGCACTTGATCATTACCCTTGCCGGTGGCGCCGTGAGAGATGGCATCAGCACCGGTTGCTTCGGCGATTTCCACCAGGCGCTTGGCAATCAATGGCCGCGCAATGGAGGTTCCCAGCAGGTACTCACCCTCATAGATGGTGTTGGCGCGGAACATGGGATACACAAAATCCCGGACAAACTCTTCCCGCAGGTCTTCAATGTAGATTTCCTTGATGCCCATGGCCTGGGCCTTGGCACGGGCCGGCTCTACCTCTTCACCCTGCCCCAGGTCTGCGGTGAATGTAACCACTTCGCACTGATAGCTTTCTTGAAGCCACTTTACGATAACCGAGGTATCCAAGCCGCCAGAATAGGCTAAAACCACCTTTTTGATGTCAGACATGCGTAAACCCTTAGACCTTCAGGACTGATGTGATGGAAATTGAGAAAGGCGCGTATTGTACCCGATCGGGGGCGTATTTTCCTACCGCCTGAAGACAGGATTATGTCAGCGGTACAGGCGCACCAGGACTCTGCGGTTAAACGCCATATTACTCTGGCTGGTGTTCTTTTTGGCGGGGCTGCCTTCGCCATGGTAACGCATCTCAATCATGTCCGGATAAACCCCTTTCTCTTCCAGATAGCGCTGCACGGCATCCGCCCGCAGGCGGGAAAGCTCCCAGTTGTGGCCCCGGCGGCCGCGGCTGTCGGTATGACCGTCGATGTAGATTTTTTTCACGCTGTTGTCGATGGCGACATAACCGGCAATCAAATCCAGGCGTTCCTTCAGCGCGCCCTTGATACCGTATTTGTTGGTCTCAAAGTGCAGGTAGGTCTGCTGCAGCTCGTCGTAACCGGCCGGGTACAAGCCCGCCACACAGGACACATACCCCAAATAGGCATTCTGGAAATTCACCGCCGATACCCCGACGGAAATATCGTGTTTACCGTACCACCCCGGGTGCACAAAAGAAGGCGTCATGCCCACCTGCAACTCAGCCAGCAGTTCACTGGCCACTTCTTCCGCCAATTCAATGGGGCGCCGCCCCCGTTTGAACGAGGTGGTACCGATACTGCGGGGTGTCAGTCCATCCCGCCACTCCGGGGCCTCGATCACCATCTTCGCCTGCCCGGCCTTGGACACCGGTCGATATAAATCCATATAAAAGCGCAGGGATTCTCCGGCGGCCACTTCAAACACCGCATCTCCGTAGTTGGGCACTGCCTGCCACAACCGGCACTTCAGCGGGGATGGATCCAGATGCCACACTGCCTCATCCACCCGCGCCGCATAGGTGTGGCCCAGTGCCGGCGTCGACATCAAAACGATCAGACCAATCAAGAGGTTACGCAACATATACCCGTTTCCAGCCAATACTCGGACTTATACAAGGAAGTTATCGGTACAAAATGTGAAATCTTGAGCACTTTCCTGGCATAAGGAGCGCATTTCTCAGCCCAGAGGGGTAAAACATTTGTGATGGCCACCCCGGTACGTTAGCATTTCGCCAAATGCATAAGAAAGTACCCCATGACTGACCATACCCCTAGCCTCGCCAAGCGCTTTCGTGGCTACCTCCCTGTGGTGATCGATGTGGAAACCGGCGGTTTCAATCACCAAACCGACGCTCTGCTGGAAATTGCCGCCGTCATCCTGGACATGGATGAAAACGGCAATCTGGAACCCGGCCAGCAGATACACCACCATGTGACTCCCTTTGAGGGCGCCAACATTGAGCAGGCGGCACTGGATTTTACCGGCATTGACCCCTATCACCCCTTTCGCGGTGCCGTGCATGAAATGGAGGCCATCAAAAGCATCTTTCGTGCTGTGCGGTGCGCCATGAAGGAAGAAGGCTGCACCCGCGCCATTCTGGTGGGTCACAATGCGTTCTTCGATCGCGATTTTGTTAATGCCGCCGTAGCCCGCAACGGCATTAAACGGAACCCCTTTCATCCCTTCTCCTGCTTTGACACCGCCACCATCGGCGGCGTTGCCGTGGGCCAGACCGTGTTAGCCAAGGCCTGTCGGGCCGCCCACATTTCATTCAGTAATGCAGAGGCCCATTCCGCCATTTACGACGCCGTGAAAACCGCGGAGTTTTTCTGCTGGGTCATCAACAAATGGAAGGCCTTGGGGGGCTGGCCCCTGGCCCAGGCCGACGATACAGACTAATCCATGAATGTGAAGGCCGGTAAGGGTGTCTGGTTTGTCTACGATGGGGGATTGCGCGATCTGCAGTATGGCAGCCCACGCTCTGAAAATCCGGGAGCAACTGGGGCGCGCCACCGAGCCCACCTTTAAACCGGTGTTCGGTGCCCACTGGGAATCGCTCCCCACCGCTCTCCAAAAGCGCTACGGAGCAACTGTTTGCAACCATTCCAACAACACCGCATTCAATGCTTGTGGTTGCTCCTGCTGAGTCCAGTGGCCGGCGTTTTCGATAACCACTTTCTTCCAATCACTGCAATAGCCGTCCAGCAAATTGTAAAAATGGTGGGCAGCAATAAAGTCCAGCTCTGATCCAACCGCCAACACCGGCACAGTGATGGTGGGTAAGCCATCAGGGTAAACCCGCTTTTGATGTTCGTAATCCAACGGCAAACACCGATACCAATTTAACGCTCCCCCAAAACCGGTGGCGCCATAGGCGCTGGCATAATAGTCCAGCTCTTCATCACTCAGCAGTACTTCTCCGGGCCAGGTGGACTCATCATCATGAATCCAATGCACGTGGGCAATGCTTTCAGCATCATGCTGGCGGCTGCGGGATAGATTGGTGCCCTGCCCGGTATCCCGGCGGGCGTAAAACCGAAATGTCCGCGCCGGATCCTCATTAAACTTGGCCTCACAGTCTTGCGTTTGGAAATAGGCGAAATAGTTGTCCGGGCCGTACAACTGATTATATAAATCCAGGGGATTCATAGGCATGTCCGCAAACGGGGAATTACAGGCACACAATGCCTTCACCCGCTCCGGATAATACAGGCCCATCCCCCACACAATGGTACCGCCAAAATCGTGGCCGATAAAAACAGCTTGCTGATAATCAAAATGATCCAGTAATCCACACATATCCCCCAGGCGCTTGGCCAGGGTGTAATCGGTTTTATCCGGCAGCACCTGGGAATGTCCCACTCCCCGCATGTCCACCGCAATAACATGGAAGCCCGCCGCCGCCAGGGGCTCAAACTGGTGCCGCCAGGAATAAGCCAACTCCGGCATACCATGACACAGTATCAGGGGCCAAGGTTTTGCCACACCTTGAGGACGCTGTTCATAAACGGCCAGCTTAACCCCGTTTACGTCAATGATGGATGGTTTGTTAAAGTCTGGCATGGCAGCTCCTGCACTGGTGTTTACCTGTGATTATTTATTTGGGATCAATGGTTAAGTTCTTGTTTTTCATCGGCCGTGTCAGATTTCAAAAACAGGACTGTTCTTTTTTGGTATACATCGTATACTAATAAGCCATTGGACTCAAACCAACACCGACACAACACACAAACAAAAAAGAACACACCGGGAGAGAACAAGATGTCATTTGAATTCAACGGCAAGGTGGCCATTGTCACGGGTGCAGGCGGTGGACTGGGTTTTGCGTATGCGCAATACCTGGCAGAACGTGGTGCCAATGTCATTGTCAATGATCTGGGCGGTGGTACCTTCGGCTACGATGGCAAGCCCAGCTCCAAAGTGGCCAGTGCCGCTGCAGACAAGATAAACGCACTGGGTAAAGGCAAAGCCATTGCCGATGGGCACGATGTATCCAAGTTTGAAAATGCCCAGCGCATGGTGGATACGGCGCTTGAAAACTGGGGGCGTATCGATATCGTGATCAACAATGCAGGCATTGCCAGCACCGGCGTTTTTCCTGACATCGACCGCGAGGAAATCGATCTTCACCTGGGTGTCCACGTGATGGGCGCGGTCAACACCATGCGCGCGGCCTGGCCCCACATGAAAAAACAGAACTACGGCCGCATCATCAACACGTCATCGGATTCCGTGCTGGGTTTTAGTCCGCAAACCACCTACCCCTCCATGAAAGCTGCTTTGATCGGCCTGTCACGCAATGCCGGCTTACTGGGTGTGGACCACAACATCAATGTCAATGTGATTATGCCGGCCGCCTTCACCCGCCTGTCGGCACTACTGCCACAAGGTGGGTTTCGCGATCACCTGGAACAGGATTTTCAACCGGAAAAACTGGCACCGGTGGTGGCTTACCTATGCCATGAGCAGTGCGATATCAGCCGCGAAATATTTTCCGTGGGCGGTGGCAAGTTCTCTCGTATCGTCATGGCCTCCAGTGCGGCGATGCCGGTGGACATGTCGGTGGAATCCGTGGCAGCGCAAATGAACACCGTGATGACAGACGATACCAGTGGGCTGCAAATTTTTAAGAGTTCATTTGATGATCTGAAAAACCTGGGCTTCTCTGATGAAGAGTGCCAGATGTTCTACGATATGACTGCCACCCAGGCGGAACTTGGCCCCATCGAAGCGGTACCCATAGACCGGGTTGATAATGTCTGGGACATTACCATCAAATCTCCGGTGGGTGACCAATTCAGCCGTCTGGTGCTGGCATCCAGTGGCGCTGCACTCAACGGCCATGTGCTTAATGAAGAACACGGCAATCAAATGGTATTGGATGGAAAGATTGAGAACGGCGATAGCCTGGTGTGGAAATGCAAACTCACCAAACCGGTACCTATGACCCTGACCTACCGTGGCCAGGTGGATAAGGACCAAAAGCTGCAAGGCAAGGTGGTGGGGACCCTGATGGGCAAAACCGTTATGGACTGCGCCTTTCTTGGCACCCCCGTATTTGGTGAACAGGCCGATCTGGCGAAACAGGAAAGCGCTGATCAGCGGGCGCTGGATGCCCAGAAAAAACCCGGCCTTTTGCAGCGCTTGTTCGCCAAGGCCTGAGCTTCTGGCATTTCTGACATTAAAGGCAGGCGAATAAAAAAGGTGAGCCCCGGGCTCACCTTTTGTTTTTGGAGATGTGACATAGTATGTGTTGTAAGGCTGCGTGGTTTACACGGCAACGGTTAAGAATCCACAGCGTCGGTAAGCCTGTCCTTGGCCTCTTCAATCTTATGCTGCAGTAACTCAATGTTGTTTTCGATCGATTTCTTTGCTTCTTCACGAACAGAGCTTTCCGCCTCCTGGTTTTTGGCATCCGCCAGCTCCGACTTCAACTTGGCCTTTTGCTCATCCAGTTGCTTCTCCCACAACTCGATCTGCGCATTCAGTTTCTCTTTTACAGCATCGGTGAAAGACATAACAAAACTCCTGTATTAAAAACCGCACGGTAAAACCAGCGAAGATCATGCCAAGATTAACCGTTTGACTGTAACCGACTGATATCAAAACGATATCTTTCCATCGCCCAAGCACTAAAAAAATTCAAACCCGACTTTGAGCGCAGGAATTACACGCTGAATGGAAATTTTGCAAAGAATATACAGGCTCCGGTTTGTAGCGACCCGGGCAGGATGAAGGTACACTGCCCCATTGTCAGGCAACACCATTAAGAAAACATGATGAATCCAATCCTATGAAACAAGCATTGCGAGCCCTGTTCTCTCCCTTATTGAACGCACTCGAATCCGGTGAGAGCGCTTACACCTACAAGCCATCCCATCGCAAAATACTGATTTTTATCAGCCTGGTATTCACCGCTCTGGCTCTGTTGGTGATGGCAATGAATCCCGGTGACGATATGGGGTATTACTTTCCGGTACTGGTGTTTGGCCTGCTGGGTTTGTTGGGATTGGTAGTGGGTACACTGGGTAACGACCGAGCCGTGGCCGCTATCTGGGGGAATCGCTAATTATGTCAGGTGGACTGTTTGCAGAAGCGGATGTCAATGCCTTGTATTTCTCCCGCAGCGACGCCGACGAGCCCCTGGGAGCGTGGTCACACCATCCCTTCACGCTGGAAGATAAACAATGGCCCACCGTGGAACACTACTACCAGGCCATGAAATTTGAAGACGCGGACTATCAGGAAAAAATCCGCATGGCAGACAGCCCCAAACAGGCCCGCAAACTGGGGCGACGGCGTTTGAAAAAACGTCGCGCCGATTGGAGTAAGGTAAAAGTGGTGTATATGACACGGGCGCTTTACACCAAATGCAAAACTTACCCGGACGTTGCCCGGGTGTTACAGGAAACGCAGGACAAGCGCCTGGTGGAAAACAATCTCTATGATTACTACTGGGGCTGTGGCCGGGATCGCCGCGGTACCAATATGTACGGCCAGTTGCTGATGAATGTCAGAACCAAACTACGGGAAGAAGGCGCCTGAAGAAGGCGCCTGAAAAAGCCCAGCCATCCCAACACCAACAATCCCAATCCAACACTGCCGCCTTCCTGGGCACCGATGTCGGTAATGGCCACACCATCTTTATCCCCATCACGAGGCCGCGCCACCCCACGAAAATCGTGATCAGGTGCGTTCACATCGGTACCGGCATCAATGGCGGGAGAATCCTTGCTGATCTGATATTGGTTATTTATGAACAACGGGTCGGCAATCAGGTTGCCATTGAGCCCGGTTTGATCCGCCAAATCAAAATAGTTGACCAGGTTATTCCAAAACAGATTATGGGTAATCAGCGGATTGTTCTCGTCGCTGCCGAACTGCATGTGCAATCCTGCATCATTGCCGACCACAATGTTATTGCGAATTTCAATGGCCCCCGCGTTCACACGGCGATCCACATAGATGCCCGTGGCATTACCCACCAGGGTGTTATTGACCACCAACGCCTTGTTGCCCGTGGGCAGAGTCAGGTTGATGGCGCGGCTTTGATTGTTTTCAAAAATATTATTGGAAATCACCGGCTGTGAACCATTAATAAAGCTCACCACGCCGGATAAAAACTGCATATCGCTGCTGTTGTCACGAAATATATTGCCATCAATAATCGGGCTGGCAGCGTTGCCGCCAATGGCAGCCCCATACCCGCCGGCTCCCTGCTGGTTGCCGGTAAAGACATTCCCTTCAATCAGTGTCCCCGAGCCTTTCACTTCCATGCCGGCCCCAAAGCTGGCATAGCCGCCGGTAATGGTGAAACCACGAATCGTAGCCAATCCCTGAATCTTGACGGTAGTGGCGCCGTTGCCATCAATTATGGTTTGTCCCGGCCCTGCAACCGCAACCAATTCAACCGCCTTGTTAAGGAAGTCGATATTTTCGGTGTAGTATCCAGGCTGAACTTCGATAATATCGCCATTAACGGCCGCTTCCATCACACTTTGAATACCGGTAACCGAATCCGCCGTTAACGTAGCCGCCTGCACAACACTGCTGATAGTCAGTGCCAGGACGACACCCAAGCTCCACTTTTTCATATTGTTTATTCCATTAATTTTTTATAGAAGAATACATTCACAAAACATTCACACCGGAACGTTGAACCGTTTCGCGGCGCCGTTTCAGTATAACGACCTTGAGCGGGGAAAACACCAGACCACAAAAAAGCCCCGCAACTGCGGGGCTTTTTTGTGGTGAAGATCACACTGGCTTATTTGGCGGCCTTCTTGGCTTTGGCCGCTGCAATCACTTCTTCTGCCACGTTGTGCGGACAAGGCGCGTAGTGTGAGAACTCCATGGAGAACTGGCCACGGCCAGAGGTCATGGTACGCAGCTGGCCAATGTAGCCGAACATTTCTGCCAGCGGAACGTCACCCTTGATGCGCACACCCATGGTACCTGCCTGTTGATCCTTGATCATGCCACGGCGACGGTTAAGGTCACCAATCACATCGCCCACGTGATCTTCCGGAGTGAACACGTCCACCTTCATAACAGGCTCCAGCAACTGCGGGCCGGCCTTCGGCATGGACTGGCGATAGGCACCTTTTGCCGCTAACTCAAAGGCGATGGCAGAGGAGTCAACCGCGTGGTAGCTACCATCATACAACTCGATGTCCACATCCAGCATGGGGAAGCCGGCCAGCGGGCCTTCTTGCATCATCAACTTGAAACCTTTTTCGATGGCCGGGAAGAATTCCTTGGGTACGTTACCGCCCACCACAGTGGAGGTAAAGGTAAGGCCGGTATTGGGCTCACCGGGCTTGATACGGTAATCGATCTTACCGAACTGACCGGAACCACCAGACTGCTTCTTATGGGTGTAGGAATCTTCAACCGGCTGGGTGATGGTTTCACGGTAGGCAACCTGAGGGGCCCCCACCACCAGTTCAACACCGTAGGTGCGCTTGAGGATATCCACCTTAACGTCCAGGTGCAGTTCACCCATTCCCTTAAGAATGGTTTCGCCGGTTTCCTGATCCGTTTCAACCTGGAACGACGGATCTTCCGCCACCATTTTACCGATTGCGATACCCATCTTCTCAGAGCCGCCTTTGTCCTTGGGCGATACCGCGATAGAGATAACCGGATCCGGGAACACCATGGCTTCCAGTGTGCAGGGGTGCTTTGGATCACACAGGGTATGACCGGTCTGCACGTTTTTCATACCCACGACGGCGATGATGTCACCGGCCTGGGCCTTGCTGATTTCGTTACGGTCGTTGGCGTGCATCTCAACCATGCGGCCCACTCGCTCGGTTTTACCGGTGAATGAATTGAGGATGGTGTCGCCTTTTTCAATTACCCCGGAGTAGACACGAATAAAGGTCAGGGCACCGAACCGATCATCCATGATTTTGAACGCCAGGGCGCGCAGAGGCTCTTTCGGATCAACCGTGGCCACTTCACCGGTTTCATTGCCTTCTTCGTCGGTCAGGGGCTGAGGCTCAACTTCAGTGGGGCTGGGCAGGTAATCCACCACGGCATCCAGAACCAATTGAATACCTTTGTTCTTGAAAGCGGAACCACAGAAGGTGGGGAAAAAATCCAGGTTAATGGTGCCTTTGCGGATGCAGCGCTTGATGTCTTCCAGGGAGGGCTCTTCCCCTTCCAGATAGGCTTCCATCAGGTCATCATCCTGCTCCACGGCGGTTTCGATCATCTTCTCGCGGTATTCCGCCACCAGATCAACCATGTCTTCCGGGATGTCTTTCACTTCGTAATTTTCAGGCAGGCCGGAATCATCCCAAACGAACGCTTTCTGGTTCAATACGTCAACCACACCCACAAACTCGTCTTCACGGCCGATAGGCAGCGTCATCACCAATGGGTGAGCACCCAGCACGTCTTCCACCTGCTTCACCACCCGCAGGAAATCCGCACCCATCCGGTCAAGCTTATTCACAAATATAATACGAGCCACTTCAGACTCGTTGGCATAACGCCAGTTGGTTTCAGACTGGGGCTCTACCCCGCCGGAACCACAGAATACACCAACCCCGCCGTCCAGAACTTTCAGTGAACGGTATACTTCGATGGTGAAGTCAACGTGTCCTGGGGTATCGATGATATTGAAGCGGTGGTCTTTCCAGAAACAGGTGGTGGCCGCCGATTGGATGGTAATACCGCGTTCCTGTTCCTGCTCCATAAAGTCGGTGGTGGCCGCACCGTCATGCACTTCACCGGTCTTGTGGATCTTACCGGTCAGCTTCAAGATTCGCTCAGTTGTGGTGGTCTTACCGGCGTCAACGTGAGCGAAGATACCTATATTTCGATATTGTGCTAAATCAGTCATCTTGCTTCTCTATGGTTTGGACAGGAAATGGTGCGCAATATACCGGAGAACGAGCCTGTATTCGAATAAAAATTGATGAAAATCCTCCCTTTTACGGGATTGAACGCAATAAACGTCCCACACGGCTGGTTTTTTAGATTGGCTTACGCCCATTTGCGGTGTCTGTTGTAATATCTACCTAATCAAACTAGCTAAAATGCCACCTGCTTGATCAAATTTCAGACGCACACTCCAGTTTTGTCAACATTCCGGCTACTGATCCCGCCCCATTGAACCGCAACAAAACGCACAACGGTAAAGCAAACCGAGAAAATGTGTTTCAATAGGGCATCCGCACAACAACAATTTCAAGAGGGCTCCATGATTACCTATTTTTACTGGTTTATTGTTATTGCCATCGCCATCGGCGTGCTGGTTTTTTTCGCCAAGATGGAGCACTGGAAACCAGCGCTTATAGGTTGTGCAGCGGTACTTCTGGTGGGATCACTGGCCTATTACTTTCACTTCCAGCAGGTGTTCGTAAAACGCTATGGTGGCGTCATGACCATCCACGTACCTGAGGGCCAATTACACATTGCCGCCACCTGGAAGGACGATAATCTGTGGGTGGAAAACTATGATCCACTGACCAACACCTGCCATTTCAACGAGTACTCCAAAGGCAATCTGCTGCAGGGGAAAGTCACCATCAAGGATTGCTTCCCTATTGCGGCCCAGCAATACGGCGGCATCAGCTCCGATTCCGCTGGCAACTGATGGCAGGGGTTGAGCAATGACCCGTCACCACACGCCCCAGGTAGAAATACAGACCCTGCCGCTGGACGCACCCTGGCGCTGGCTGCAGAAAGGCTGGCAGGATTTCAAGCAAGCCCCCCTCATCGGCCTGCTGCACGGCTTGGGTGTATCCCTGTTCGGTTTTCTGCTGCTGGTGATCGCCTTCGATGAGTTCTGGCTGCTGGCCGGCGCCTTTACCGGATTCCTCGCCGTTGCGCCCGTGGTGGCGGTTGGTTTGTACGCTGTCAGCCGGGCCCTGGAAAACCAACAACCGGTCAGCCTGGGGCTGGTGTTTCGCACCTGGTGGAGCTGGCGCGGCACCCCTCATCATGACTGGCGGCTGGTACGCTTTGGCTTGCTGCTGTGTTTGTCCGGTACCGGCTGGGTGCTGACCTCGGCGGCGTTCATCACCTTGTTTTCACCCCACCCGGTGGAGCAGCCCCTGGATTTTTTGCGCTACGTTGTACTGGCCGGCGACAACCATGTGTTTGAATTCTGGTGGATGCTGGGAGTGGCGTTGGCGGCCCCCGTATTCGCATCCACCGTGGTTACCCTGCCCCTCTTGCTGGACCGTAAAATCCCCATCCTGGAGGCGGTGCTGGTGAGTTGGAAGGTGGTGATGCAGAACCCCCTGCCCATGGCCCTGTGGGCAATCCTGATCATGTTCAGCTCCCTGCTGGGCCTGCTGGGGCTGGCCGGCAGCGTGATCGTGGTGCCTGTACTGGGGCACGCCAGCTGGCATGCCTATCGCGATTCCGTGCGGGCCGACGCGCTACCACTGCGCACCCAGGGTCTGCCGTGAATACGTTTCTGGGTTACACCGAGCAGGAGATAGCCTCCTTTGGGCTCAGCGTCGGGCTGGCCGCGTTCATGTTGTATATGGTGTTTATCGTTGCGCAACTGGCACGGGAATCCAAAGCCGGGCGCTTCGGCACCTTTATTCTGTTTTTGGTGTTGACCCTGGGAATGCTCGGCTTTGTGGCAAAACTCTTTATCCAGTGGCTACTGGACATCTGAAAATGAGTGGCTGATGAAAGTACAGGAAGGATCCCACCGGTTGCTGCACGATTTTGAATTTCGCGAGATGTTCAACATCGTTGCCACCGCCGGGCTGATCATTGTGTTGGCGTCCATTATCCTGGCTCAGGCCAGCCAGCTTTTCAATAAAGCCAAGCTGGCTGAATTCTATTTTTTCCTGACCGGTTTCAAATCCTTCGTACACGAACACTACGCCTACCACGGCACTTTACCGGACCAGCCCCTCACGGATCGCTATATTAACAGGATTGCAAACACCGACGAATTCCAGAATCTGAATATGACAGATCATGGCTTTGATGGCACCGCCTACTGGTTCACCTTCACCAGCCCAACGACAACGGGCATTAACGGCACCCTTAGCATCACTCCTTACGCAATGCCCAGCGGCGGCAGCGTGGTATGGCTATGCGGCTACGCCAGTCACCCGCGGGTTAAACACGAGGCCCTCCCCAACAACACGATAAAAAAAGAGCTGTTAACCACTCTTTGCAAGCAATAAGGATGCGCCACCCATGTTGAAACAACCTATCCAACAGGCACTGGAATTCGTTGGCAGACAGCTTGCGTTTCTGGCAACGCGCCCCGACTTTCGGTTGCAGTCCGCACTGGATCGCATTGCTGCAAACGGAGACGATTCGATCCGCACCGCGGTCAACGCCATCAAAACCAACCAGGGAGCATTGACAAACAGCGGCTACGGCTCGCTGTTCAAGATCATCGCCGCGGTCAAATCCCATGGTGCCACCGGTGATATCATTGTCACCTACAATGGATACCGACATCAGATCGATCAGGAAATCAATGCCCACCTGCTGAGCTTACGCAGTTCCTTCACGTATTTTGCGGCATTACTGCTGATTGCCTTCGTCGTCTTCGCCATCTTTAAAACCAACGTAGCGGGAAACCTGTACGCTGTTTTTCTTGAGTTTGAACACGAACTGCCCCAGCTCACAGCCTTTATGCTTGGACCAGGCGCGCTGTGGGGGCTCGGTGCGCTGACAATGACGGGCATCGCATTGGGCAGCCTGAGCCTGGCGCTGTACCGGCTTTATGTGGACCTCTCCGGCTTTCGTTACTGCAACGTCTCCCCCGCCTGGCTTTGGGGAGGCCGCCGTATCCTGTCCATCACCAATACCTACATCCTGCTGGCGTACATCGATCTACTGATGCGGGGAGGCATGTCGGCAGACGAGGCTGCAACCCACGCCTACAGGTTGGCCGGTTGCCGTCAGCCTGAGGCCGGCGCCGGGGGCATGCCCGCGGCAACGGACAGGCTGCTGTCGTATGCTAAAAAAAATGACACCTTCAGCGCTGAACTTGCTTACCATTTACATCAGGCACCCACCCAATTGATCACCGCGTTAACAGAATTCAGAACCTCGTTTACCGTCTTCCTGCAGGCCTTTCTGTTTGTGTTGATCGGCGGGCTTATCATCGCGTACTACCTGCCCATCTTCGCATTGGGCGCCATGGTTTAGGAGAACCAACAATGCATAATCAATCAGGGTTTACATTAATCGAGTTGATGATCGTTGTGGCCATCATCGGTATTCTGGCATCGGTTTCACTACCGGCGTACCAGGTATACGTGTCACGGGCCAAAGTAGCGGAAGCACTGGCTTTGGTGGGAGAGTTGAAACCCAATGTTATCGAGTATTATCGCAGCAAAGGCCGTTTTCCCAAGGACAACCAGCAGGCGGGTGTACCGCCGTCGCAGTATATTATTGGTCACTACGTTACAAGCGTTGCAGTGGACAGCGGTGCGATCCACATCACCATGGGAAACAAAGTCAACGCCGGCATGCAGGACAAAGTGTTGACTCTGCGCCCCTTGATCGTCACCAACAGCCCCGCCAGCCCGGTATCGTGGATTTGCGGCCATGATGAAATTCCCCCCGGGATGCAGGCCGTAGGTGACAACCGCACCTCACTGTCCACAGAGTTTCTACCAGCGGCCTGCCGCAGTTGATCATGATCTATTCAAGGCAGCCACCGGGATATTGACCCATATCACGGGTGGGGGATTTTACCCCCGTAGAATAGCGCTATCTGTATCCATAGGTAGCCTGACATGAGCCAGAAAGTTCAAACCTTATTCAATGACGATGAGCATCGCGTCCTGTTTTTCACCGATCTGGTGGCCGGTGAGGCCATTCCCAGCAACCAGATGGTCATTGTCGATCACGGTGAAGCGGCGCTGTTTGACCCCGGTGGCGAGCTCACTTTTACCCCACTGTCCATAGAGCTGGCCAAACACCTGAACGTCAAATCCGACTTGCGCTACGTGTTTGCCTCACATCAGGACCCAGATATCATTACCTCCCTGCCCCGTTGGCTGATGCATTCAGAGTGCAAAGTCGTGACCTCACGGCTGTGGGCCAGATTCCTGCCCCACCTTGTTTCCGATTTTGTGTCCGGCAAAATGAATAAATCACTAATGGATCGGATGGTGGAAATACCGGACGAAGGCGGAAAAATTCGCCTGGGGAAATCGGCCATCGTGGCCGTACCCGCGCACTTTCTGCATTCCGTGGGCAACTTCCATTTTTACGATCCGGTGAGCAAAATACTGTTCTCCGGTGATGTGGGTGCCGCCATGACCCCGGGGCAGGATCACGAACCGGTGGCTGACATGGATGATCATATTCCCCTGATGGAAGGCTTCCATAAACGCTATATGGCCTGCAACAAGGCCTGTAGAATCTGGGTCAATCACGTCCGCACACTGGATATTGAAATGATCGTGCCCCAGCACGGCAAGGCCTTTATCGGCAAAGACAAAGTCGCCGCCTTTCTGGCCTGGTTCGAGCAACTGGAATGCGGAGTGGACTTGATGTAACAACCCACACTGAGGATGAAGCAAGGCATGGCAGAGTTCAAAGATTACTTTTCCACCGCAGCCGACGGCTACAAACGCTTTCGACCACAATACCCCACCGAACTCTACGCCTGTCTTGCCCGGCTCACCCCCACCAATGAGCTGGCTTTTGACATAGGCTGTGGCAATGGCCAGGCATCGCGGACGCTGGCCACACACTTCTCCCAGGTGCACGCCAGCGATGCCAGCGCAGCCCAGATTCGCGAGGCTGAGCCCTGTGCCAATGTCACCTACCACGTGTCGCCGGCCGAGCAGATCCAGGCTGACGACGGCACCGTTGATCTGGTGACCGTTGCCCAGGCCATTCACTGGTTTCGCCACGACGCGTTCTTTGCCGAGGTGGAGCGGGTACTGAAACCCGGCGGCATACTGGCCGCCTGGGGCTACCAACTACTGTACACCGGTACCGAGCTGGACAGTGTTATCGAACATTTTCACAGTCAGGTGGTAGGACCCTACTGGCCCCCGGAGCGAGCCCTGCTGGATAATGGCTACACCCGCATCCACTTCCCCTATCCCCGTGTGCCGACGCAAGAGTTCTTCATGCAGGCCACCTGGCAATTCAGTCATCTGATCGGCTACCTGAACACCTGGTCAGCGGTTAAACAATATCAGAAAGCACAGGGTCAGAACCCCATCGAAATTCACTGGGAAACCCTGGCAAAAGCCTGGGGTGACACCGACCAAGCCCGTGACATCCACTGGCCTTTAATCCTGTACGTTGGAAAGAAATCGTTATAAACAGCCTAATTTGATTAATATTCATCCAGTTGTGGCAGGCGTATAGTTTAGGGTTGAGGAGGACTATGTCATGCCGCAGAACATTAACACCAACCTGACATCACTGGTGGGTCTGCGCCAACTGAGCCAGACTCAAACCAATCTCAACCGGATTCTGGAAAAAGTGGCGGCGGGCAATCGCATCAACAGTGCCCGGGACGATGCTGCCGGCTTAGCCATTGCCAATCGCTTCAGTGCCCAGATCAACGGCCTCAATACCGCCAGCCGCAACGCCAACGACGGCATCTCTCTGGCACAGACAACCGAAAGCGCCCTGGAAGAAACCACCACCGCCCTGCAGCGTATTCGCGATCTGTCACTGCAGGCGGCAAACGGCAGCCTCTCCTCTTCCGACCGCAGCTCTATTCAAAAAGAAATCGATCAACTCACCAGCGAGGTGGATCGCATTGCAGAAACCACCACCTTCAACGGCCGCAAGGTGTTGGATGGTTCGCTGACCGATCAACAGTATCAGGTGGGGGCCAATGCCGGTGAGGTGGTTACCCTGCGGGGTTTTGATGCGCGCAGTGCCAGCCTCGGCGGTTTACCCGGTACAGTTCAGTCCACCGGCAGCCGCACTCAGCTGGGCAGTAACGATCTTGGCAGTCAGGGCCTGCAGGCAGGCGATGCCGACACCGCCCCCATCAACGAATTGACCATCCAGGTGGGCAATGAAGCGGCGGTCAACATTGCCGGTAACGGGAATGGCGGTAGCCTCAACACCATCGCCGACACCGGCAGTCTCACCGATCCTACCAGCCTCAACTATGGTGCCGGCCTGGCCAAGTCCATTGCCGAGCGCATCAATACCCTGCGCGATACCGAAGGCAGTGGGCTGGCCTCCGTCTATGCCACCGCCAGCACCGGGTTCAATGCCGGCACTCTGCAATCCGATGACATCAGCGGCACAGTGAACAACAATACGGCCACCAACGTCGCATCCGGTGCCATCAGCAACGGCGACCTGAGCATTAACGGTGTGGCGATTGGCCCCGCCCGGTTTGAGGAAAACGATGCCGGCGGCAGTCTTGCCGCGGCCATCAATGCCAAGAGCGACCAAACCGGTGTCACCGCCTCCACCAACAATCAGGGTGAGCTGGAACTGCGGGCCGGTGACGGCCGCGACATTGTTGTCAGCACCGCCTCCTCCGCGGTCAGTAACCGTTTGTTCGCCGGTGCCGAAAACCGCTTCAGTGACGCCTTCCAGGACTTAAGAATCACCGGTGAGGTTACTGTCAGTGCCGATGCCACATTGACCTTTGGCGGGGCGGACCAGGCAGTGGCAGGGTTGAATGCACTGCAGGAAGATAACGTCCAGGCCACCGGCACCCTCGCCAACATCAGCGCCGCTAGCGCAGAGCTGGCACAGGCGTCGGTCAATACCGTGGACTCTGCCCTGAACCGGATCGACAGTTATCGGGCCTCACTGGGTGCGATTCAGAATCGTTTTGAGTCCAGCATTCGTAATCTGTCAGCGGTCTCGGAATCCCAGACCGCAGCCCGCTCGCGTATTGCCGATACCGACTTTGCCGCCCAGATCAGTGAATTGTCCAAGGAACAGATAAAACGCCAGGCAGGACTTGCTTTGCAGGCGCAGGCCAATGCGTTATCCCAACAGATTCTGTCGCTGCTGGCCTGAGCAACACAGGATTAATCCAGCAGAACACCGTATTGACCTGTGTCCTCCGGTGGTTCAGGGCGCAGCAGTTTATCGACCCTTTCCAGAAAACGGCGGTGTTCGAAGATCACCTCATCCGGTTTTTCCAGATGGATGACGTGACCGCAATCCTGCAATTCAACAAACTCCAGATCAGGCACGTTCATACGCCAGAAGGTCTCATCAAACACCGGGCAGATGTTGTCCTGATCACCATTGATCACCAAACAGGGCATTCGCAGCTGGCGCATTTGTGCCATCAGCAATGGGCTGGACTGGGCAAATTCATCCACTGCCTGCAATACTCTGCCACGAAAGCGGTTAACCTCCCGCAGGTTGTAGCGCAATACGATATTGGGAATGTTGGGAGGATCGGCAAAGGCACGGCGATAGTAATCCGCTAACGGTTTCACATCGGAGCCGGTCATCATCGCATTGATTTCATTCACCAACCCCTGCAGGGTTTCGCCCCGGTTACTGAACACATCGGGGAATGCCATCAAGGTCAGGGAGCTGACCATGCCCGGCCGGGTGGCTGCAAAATAGGAACCCAGGGCGCAGCCCATGGAATGACAGACCAGATGCACCCGATCACTGCGCAAACGATCCACCACGCTTTCCAGCCAGATGCTGAGCTGACGCAGAGAATGTTTCTTCTGCGCGAACGCCTGGTGCAGACACAGGCCCGGAATATCCAGTGCCACAACACGATAGTCCTGGGTATAAGTTTGCATCAGGCTGCGCCACTGGGTTTTAGACCCCAGAATTCCGTGCAGGAAAATGATGGTGTCGCCGTCACCGCCTTCCAGATACTTGAACTCTTCCCCTTCGATTTCCACACAAAGCGAACGCAGGCCGCCGAGGTAACCGCGGACATAGCGGGACAAATTTCTCAATTCATTGGATTCAAACAAACTCAAACCGGTCAACCACCTTGGTACTAGCGCGAAAACGGGGTTAGGACTCGGCAGGCATACTGACACACAACAAGCGCAATCTCCGTTTACTTTTTGTGTGTCATAAGGGCGTTTATGTGACGGCAATACTCAAGCTTCAAAACTAAACTTCTTAGCCTGTGATAGCAGGTAACCGCGTGTTAAAACGGAGCGCTGCCCGGTACCCGCGGGAAAGGAACGGCATCACGAATATTCTCCATCCCGGTGATGTAATTCAGCAAACGCTCAAACCCCAAACCAAAACCAGCATGAGGGATGGTGCCGTAACGGCGCAGATCTCGGTACCACCACAGGTTTTCCGTCAAGCCCAGGGCCGCCATTTTTCGATCCAGCACCTCGAGCCGCTCCTCGCGCTGACTGCCGCCGATGATCTCACCGATCCCCGGCGCCAGCACATCCATGGCGGCACAGGTCTGACCATCGTCGTTTTCCCGCATGTAGAACGCTTTGATGGCTTGCGGATAGTTCATCAGGATCACCGGGCGCCCCACATACTCCTCCGCCAGATAGCGCTCATGCTCGGATTGCAGATCCAGGCCCCACTGCACCGGGTACTCAAAGGTCTTGCCGCTTTTTTCAAGGATCTGAATGGCTTCGGAATACTCCATGCGCACGAATTCCGAGGCGATGACATTTTCCAGCCGGCTGATGGCCTGTTGATTGATGTGCTTGGCAAAGAAACTCATATCGTCTTCGCGCTCATCCAGAACCGCCTTGAATACAAACTGCAGAAATTCTTCCGCCATATCGGCATTGGTGTGCAGGTCGGCAAAGGCCAGTTCCGGTTCCACCATCCAGAATTCCGCCAGATGACGGCTGGTATGGGAGTTTTCGGCACGGAAGGTCGGGCCAAAGGTGTATACCCGTGACAGGGCTGTGCAATAGGCTTCACCATTCAACTGCCCCGATACGGTGAGGTAGGCCTCGTCGGCAAAGAAATCCTGGCTGAAATCCACTGCCCCCTGGTCGGTTTTGGGTGTGTTCAGCAGATCCAGCGTACTGACCCGGAACATCTCGCCGGCCCCCTCACAATCGCTGGCGGTAATGATCGGTGTGTTTACCCAATAAAAGTTTCGCTGGTGGAAATAGCGGTGGATGGCCTGGGACGCGCTGTTGCGAATGCGCGCGATGGCGCCAAAGGTATTGGTGCGGGGCCGCAGGTGCGCCACGCTACGCAGATACTCAAAGGTATGGCGCTTTTTCGCGACCGGATAGGTCTCCGGATCATCCACCCACCCCATGACCGTAACCTGGGTGGCCTTGATTTCGATGGATTGTTCCTTGCCCTGGGAGGCCACCACCTCACCACTGACCGCAATACTGCAGCCCGCTCCCAGTTTCAGAATGTCGTCTTCGTAATTGGCAAGCGAGTTGTCCGCTACGACCTGGATACCGTCGAAACAGGATCCATCGTGCAGATTAATGAATGAAAACCCCGCCTTGGAATCACGGCGGGTGCGCACCCATCCTTTGAGGGTAATATGTTGTCCCAGGTCAACCTTACCTGCCAGACATTCCACTACCTGAACCGGCCAATGCATAAAATTCCTTACTAAACCATGGAGTTATTGTTGTAACAAGACTCCATCAGCAAGCGGAATTCGTCAAGCCCCGGCCGCCATTTAAATCCACTGAGCGGGTCCGGCTCAATGCAGGGAGCGGGTCACTGCGCTGGCTGCATTGGATAAATGCGTGAAGTTCAAGCGCACCTGATACATATCCAGCACACTTTGCACCAACTCACAGGAACCACAGGTAGCGGAGAAAGACGCCATGCGCCCGGACTCAATGCGGGTAACGTCCTCCAACATAAAGGACAGTTCTTTTTCAGCCTCTACTGCTATGTCCGATAGCATCAACAAGCCTTGATCATCCACGGACATAACATGTCCGATAACATGAGTGCCGTTTTCATCAAACACGCGCACATCATGTAGAAAGCGGGAAGTCGGCATTAGGGTACACCTCCTGACTGTGACGCGTTTCACATTATCAAAATTGAACTAAAATACAAAAAACTGTTTGGGAATAAGCAATTAGCGGAAAAGCATGGAAATTTCTATAGACATTGCCCTTTGCTGACCCCCTCCACCTAATTGGGCTCACTATACTGTTGGTAGTTGCCCGTATCATTGCAGTTGCAGGTTATATGAAGCTTCAAACCAAGTTCCTCGCCATTCTGTTTCCGTTGGTGGTAGTGCCCCTGCTGCTGAACTCCTATATCACCCGTCACTATTTTGCGGGTATGGTGGACGACAGTATTGCCCGCCAGAACCAGATACTCAGCGATCAGATGCAGTGGAACGTCGCCTCCGCCCGCACCACCAGCGCTGACCTGCTGGCGGAAATTCTCAACTATCCGCCATTGGTTGCAGCATTTCAGCACGCCGCCACGGAGCCGGCGACCATACAAGCCGAATTGCAACGTTTCCAGCGCCGCCAACCCCGGCTTCAGTTTGCCGAGATACTGAATGCCAACGGTCAATCCATCGCCCGCGCCCACCCTGATACAGAATGGGTAGAGCCTCCAGGCAACACCAGCGACGGCTTTACTTTCTTTCACAATAAGCAAAAGCTGTATCTGCTGCTGCAGCAACCGGCGGTTGCGAACATAGCAGCCGGGTTCACCATTAAAACCGTAATCCGCCTGCAGCAAATGGAAAACTTTATTCAGAAAGCCCGCCGCACGTCGAATGTACTGCTGGTGCTGATGGAACAGGGTTCGGCATTAACCGAGGATCTGTCCATACATCAGTTGCTGGAAACAGAAGATCTGCAGAACACCGCAAGCCTGTTCTGGAACAGTAATCACTACCTGGTGAACAGTACCCCCATCGGAGACTCACTGAGTATGGTCAGTCTCACCCCCACTGTGGAAATCGATGCCAGCGGAGATACGCTGAACAACATGCTCAGTTATGTCGCCATCGCCGCCGGCCTGCTCAGTTTGCTGGTATTGCACCGCAGCGTGGCAAGCCTGGTTACCGACCCATTGCAGCGCCTTCGGGTGTTGACGCAAAACATCACCAACGGCAACTTCAATCCGGTCAAACCACTGCGGCGGGATGACGAGCTGGGAGCGCTTTCCCAGTCGCTGGAGACCATGCGCCAGCATTTGCAGGATACCTCACAACACATTGAAGAACTGGCTTACTTTGATTCACTGACCGGGTTACCCAACAAGGTAAGCTTCATCGATACCATTCAGCAATTGATTGAAAAATCCCAGGTGTCCGGACACCAGGCGGCCATTCTGTTTTTTGATCTGGATAATTTCAAACACATCAATGATGGCCTGGGCCACGAAGTGGGTGACGAGTTGCTCATGCAGGTCAGTTCTCGTTTAAAGGAATGCATCCGCAGCCACGATGTGCTGGCGCCCAGCAATCGCCTGGCTTTGCATGATGCCGAATCGGTCATTGCCCGCCTCGGCGGCGATGAATTCACCCTGGTGCTGTCGAAAATCAATTCGCCGGAAGAAGCTGCAAAAGTGGCGTCGCGGATTCTACAAAATCTGTCCAAACCCTTTGTGCTGCACGGCAACGATGTATTCATCAGTGCCAGCATCGGAATCTCCATGTATCCCAAAGACGGGCGCACTCCGGAAGCGCTGCTGAAAAATGCGGACACTGCCATGTACGCAGCCAAAGCCAGCGGCAAAAGCCATTCCCGCTTTTACGATTCGAAAATGAACAAGCCGGTGCTGGAGCGCATCGAGCTGGAAGCGTCCATGCGCACCGCCCTTGCCAACAACGAATTCATTCTGTACTACCAGCCTAAAGTCCCCCTGTTCGGCGAGACCCGCTTTGAATTTGAAACCCTGATGCGCTGGGTGCACCCAGAGAAGGGTATGATCAGCCCCGGACTGTTTATCCCCCTGGCAGAGGATTCCGGCTATATCCAGACCCTGGGGGACTGGGCCATCGAACAAACCTGTCGCCAGATCGAATTCTGGAATCGAAAAGGCTACAAGAACGTGACGGTTTCCACCAACCTGTCCCCGGTACAGTTGAACTACGGCAACCCGTTACACACCATCAAGCAGGCCCTGGGCAATTTCGATATCCGCCCCGAACAGCTGGAAATTGAAATTACCGAATCCGGCCTGATGCAGAATGAAAAGCATGCGGTGGCACTCCTGAACGAAATCAAATCATTGGGGGTACGCATTGCGCTGGATGACTTTGGCACCGGCTATTCCTCCCTGGCCTATTTGCTCAAGTTCCCCATCGACACCCTCAAAATTGACCGCACGTTTATTCGCGATATCGATTCCAACCCGGAATCACTGAAGGTGCTGGAATCCATTATCGGCCTGGCAAAAAGCCTGCAATTACACGTGGTGGCCGAAGGGGTCGAAACCAAGGAACAACTTGAGCTCTTGCAGCAACGGGAGTGTGACTATATTCAGGGCTTCTATTTTGCCAAGCCCACGGAACCACAGCAGGCCATGAGTTTCTTTGAAGGCCACTTCTGCAGCGTGGACAACCAGCGGATAAAAAAATTGGGAAAAGTGGGTATGGGCCTGTAAACCAGCACCGGCACCCTCACAAAAAAAAAGCGCCAAGATGGCGCTTTTTTTCGGCTGTGTTGAAATGCGTTATTCCGGCGAGGCTTCTTCCACCAGGGTTTTCAGTTCACCCTCCTGCGCCATTTCCAGAATAATATCACTGCCACCCACCAGTTCACCTTTAACCCACAATTGAGGGAAAGTGGGCCAGTTCGCGTACTTGGGTAACTCAGAGCGGATATCCGGGTGTTCCAGAATGTTTACATAGGCAAAAGGTTTGCCCACCGACATCAACGCCTCAACCGCCCGGGCCGAGAAACCACACTGAGGGAACTGGGGAGTCCCCTTCATGTACAACAAAACCGAGTTGGTACCAATCTGATCTTTAATGACGTCAAGCGTTTCCATAATCCACCTACTAATCTGAGATTTGACCTATTGTAGCAAAGCCCGGCGCGACTAACACCACATTCACCGTGTGGCAATCAGGCCGCACTGATGGCCACCGGTACCCCGTTCAATGCGGCATTACCGGACAACTCATCCAAAAACTGATCATCGGTAAGGTCATTGACGCTCACCCCGGCGTGAGCCTGGGCAATCTGCGCCTGCACGCCATTGCGGCCATGGCCCCAGCCATGGGGCAGGCTCACCACACCGGGCATCACTTCATCGGTGGCCTCCAGTTCCGCCACCACCCGGCCAACCCGGGAACTCACTGCCACCGACTGCCCGCTCTGCAGGCCAAGCCGGCTGACGTCATCCGGGTGCATCATGAGCTGGCAACGCCCCTTGCCTTTCACCAGGCGCTGATAATTATGCATCCAGCTGTTATTGCTGCGCACATGACGGCGTCCAATCAAGCGGAACGGATGATCCTCTTGCTGATCACTGTGCGCCAGCAACCGCTGCAAATCCTCCAGCACCGGAGCAGGGGCACAGCGAATCATTTTATCAGCATGCACCAGACGTTCGGGGAACTGGCTTTCATGGGGCCCCATGTCCACCCCATGGGGATTATCCTTCAACATCTGCAGGTTCAATTGGTCTTTGTAAGGGCCGCTTTGCAGCCCCATATTCAGTACCATCTCCGGTGGATAGGCAGGCATCGGCTCCATGCCCTTGAGCCGGCTCACCCGCTCACCCAGTGCCGCCAGGATTTCCCAGTCGTGCAGGGCGCCGGCTGGCTTATCGAACACCGGCTGGCTGTATTTGGCCACATTGCGAACCGCAAAGGCAGACAACGCCAGATCATAATGATCATGTTCCAGGGGGCTGGTGGGCGGCAGTATCACATCGGCAAAGCGGGTGGTTTCATTGATGTAGAAATCCAGCGACACCATGAAGTCGAGCCCTTCCAACGCTCCCTCCAGCTGCTCACCATTGGGGGTAGACAGTACCGGATTGCCGGCCCCGGTCACCAGTGCCCGGATCTGCCCTTCCCCAGGGGTGAGGATCTCTTCCGCCAGGGCACTGCTTGGCAGTTCACCACCGAATTCCGGCAAGCCTCTTACCCGGGTTTGCCAGGCATTAAAATGCCCGGGTTTGTTCATGGGCCCCCACACCATATCCACGGCCGGCAAACTGAAGGTATAGCCGCCGGGCACATCCAGATGGCCGGTAATGATATTCAACAGCTGAATTCCCCATTGGCAGATGGCTCCAAACTGCTGCACCGAGATTCCCATGCGGCCATAAATGGCAGCCCGCTCCGTATGGGCCAGATCATAAGCCAACTGGCGAATGGTATCCGCCGCAATCCCGGTTTTTTCCGCCGCCATCTCCAGGGTAAATTCAGCAACCGCCTGCTCTGCCTTATCCAGATCGGCAAGATGGCCGCTAAGGTGACCGGTCTTGACCCAGCCGTTGGCAAAAATCTCCCGGGCCATGGCCAGCAACAAAAAGGCATCGGTGCCGGGGCGCACAAATTCATGCTGATCGGCGATGACTGCAGTCTCGCTGCGGCGGGGGTCAATCACCACCAGCTTGCCACCACGCTTTTGCAGGGCTTTGGCCCGCAACCGAAAACCCGGCACACTCCACAGGCTGCCGTTTGATGCCATCGGATTACCACCCACTATGATCAGATACTCGGTGCGGTCGATATCCGGCACCGGCACCTGTACCTGATGACCGAACATCCAATAGCACATCAATTGGTGAGGCAACTGATCCACGGACGTGGCGGAAAACCGGCTCTTGGTTTTAAGGGGTTTAAAGAAATTGGCACCGTGGGTCAGCATGCCCCAGTTGTGCACTGATGGATTCCCCAGATACACCCCCACTGCGTTGTTGCCATGGGCCGACTGCACTTCCAGCAGCCGTTTCGCCACCAGGTCAAAGGCTGCCTCCCACTCGATGGGTTGCCATTGCTGCCCCACCCGCTGCATGGGCTGCCGGATGCGGTCCGGGTCTTCGTGTATATCGGCAATGGCCGTGGATTTCGGGCACACATAGCCCTGGCTGAAGGGATCAGCCCCATCCCCTTTGATGGACACCACCTGATCCTGCTCTGTCGTGATCTCAAGGCCACACATGGCCTCACACAAATGGCATACCCGATAGTGAATCTGTTGCTCCGACATTCCCGAATCCTCTCTCCGTTTATCTTATGTTATGAGTTACCTGATGCCCTGTTTTGGCGATTCTTCCGTGGGCGGCCCCCACCCGCCGCCGCCGGGCGTGGCAATGGCCAGTACATCGCCGGGTACCACCTCGAACGTAGTCTTGGCTGCCAGCGGTACGCCATTGAGCCGGTTCTCGCCCCGTTGCCCAGCACTGCCGCCCGCCCAGCCCCAGGGCTGGCTGGTGCGGCGCTCTGTCAGCAGCGAAACGGTAGCGGGCTGCTTGAAGCACAGCTCCCTCAGCAACCCGTCGCCGCCACGATGCTGCCCGGCACCGCCGGACCCGCGGCGTATCTGGTAGCGGTTTACCTGCAGGGGATAATGCAGCTCAAGGCTTTCCACCGGGGTATTCAGGGTGTTGGTCATGTGTGTCTGCACCGCGCTTAAACCAGCACCGGACGCATAAGCGCCCATCCCGCCACCCATGGTTTCATAATAGTCCCAGCGACTGCCGTCGGCTTTGATCGCCCCCATGGCGACATTATTCATACTACCGTGGCTGGCGGCAGCCAGGCGCCGGGGAATGGCCTGTGCCAAAGCTCCAATGACCACATCCACCACCCGTGTGCTGGTTTCCACGTTGCCCGCTGCCACCGCCGCCGGATAACGCGCATTAAGCAAACTGCCGGCCTCCGCCCGCAGCGTCACCCCTCGAAATGCGCCGGCGCAGGCTGGAATCCGGGCCGGCATCAAACACCGGAACACATAAAACACCGCCGCGGCGGCCACCGACAGCGGGCAGTTCACATTGCCCGGCACCTGCTGTGATGTGCCACTGAAATCCACGGCCACCTGCCCATCCATCACCTCTATCCGAGCCCGTATTGCTATATCCCGGGTACCGGCGCCATCATCGTCCAGTTGATCGGCAAACTCATAGCAACCATCAGGAATCTGCCGGAGGCTGTCGGCGGCCACCCGGGCGGCATACTCATTCAATGCCGCCACCATCTTCTGATAACGGGCCTGGCCATAGCGGGTAACCAATTCCTGTAACCGGGACAAACCGGTGCGATTGGCGCTGACCTGGGCGGTAAAATCCCCCATGGCCGCCAGGGTGTGGGCCCCCAGAGGGGGTTCCCCGCCCTGGGCCTCTGCACAAGCGGCCTCTGTCGATTGCAATGTGCCGGGCGCCAAGCCCGCCAGTTGCTCCAGCACCGCGTTGCACCAGACTCCGGCCCGCAACAGGTGCGTGGGTGGAATCACAATGCCCTCTTCCTGCAAGGTACGGGACACCGGCATGGAACCCGGTGCCGTGGCACCAATGTTGGCGTGGTGGGCGCGATTGGCAACAAAGGCAAGCAGCCGCCCTTCCACAAACAGTGGTGCAATCACCGTGACATCGGGCAAATGGGTACCGCCTTTGAAGGGATCATTCACCACCACCATATCACCCGCCTGCCATTCCACCTCGGCAATGATGTATTCCATGGCGTAGGCCATGCTGCCCAGGTGCACTGGTATATGGGCAGCTTGTGCGGTCAACTGCCCCCGGGCATCAAAGATGGCGCAGGAAAAATCCAGGCGATCCTTGATATTGGGGGAAAACGCCGAGCGCTTGAGAGCGGCCCCCATTTCGTCACAGATGGATTCAATTCGACTGGAAAAGAGACTCAATTCAATGGCATTCATAACTGTTCAATGGAATTCATAGCAGGTGGATTGTGACCAGGGGGGTTCCGTTCGGCATACCGTCAGCCACCATGGTTTCCCAAACCTGCAACGGGATCAACGGCGAAAAACGACAGCTTTCGGTTGCCAGAGGTGAAAACCCTGATATATCAAGGCCCGGGAGCCCCTCACAAGATTGCAAGTGTCATATTATAGGACTATGATTACGGGTTTCGTCGGCAGCAATCGCTGCCGTTTTTGTTTGTATAACATTTATCCTCCAAGCATTGGAGTACCAGGACAGTCTTATGGCAACAAGCGGTTTGATGACCACCTACAAGCCTATGTCGGTGACCTTTGAAAAGGGTGACGGGGTTTGGTTATACGACACCGAGGGCAAACAATATCTCGATTGCATCACCGGCATTGCCGTGTGCGGTCTGGGACATTGTCACCCCCGCGTTACCCAGACCATTCAGGATCAGGCCCAGCGCCTGGTGCACACATCAAACCTCTACCGTATCCGCTACCAGGAAGAACTGGGGGCCAGGCTGGCTGAAATCAGCAATATGGAGGCCTGCTTCTTTGGCAACTCCGGCGCTGAAGCCAATGAATGCGCCATCAAGATCGCCCGCCTTTACGGCCACAACAAGGGCATTGAAAAGCCCGCCATCGTGGTGGCTGATCAATCCTTCCATGGCCGCACCCTGGCCACCCTGAGCGCCACGGGCAACCGCAAGGTGCAGGCCGGATTCGAACCATTGGTGCAGGGGTTTGTGCGCAGCCCCTACAATGATCTGGATGCCATTCGCACCATCGCGGCCAACAACACCAATGTCGTCGCGGTAATGGTGGAGCCGGTGCAGGGCGAAGGCGGTATCAATATTCCCGCCGACGATTACCTGAGTGGCTTGCGCCAGATCTGTGACGACAACGGCTGGCTGTTGATTCTGGATGAAATCCAGACCGGCAATGGCCGCACCGGTACTTATTTCAACTACCAGCAGCACGGCATTCTGCCGGACGTGGTCACCACCGCCAAGGGCCTGGGCAATGGCTTGCCCATCGGTGCCTGCCTGGCCCGGGGCGAAGCCGCCAACACTCTCAAGCCGGGCAATCACGGATCAACCTACGGGGGCAATCCGTTGTGCTGTGCCACCGCCTTGACGGTCGTCAACACCCTGGTGGAGGAAAACCTGCCCCAGCGTGCCGCCGAGCTGGGCCGGCGCATTGTGGACAACCTCAAGACCCAACTGGAATCCGTGGCCATGGTCCGGGAGGTCCGTGGCAAGGGCCTGATGATCGGTATTGAACTGACCCAAGCCTGTTCCCCATTGGTGGCGCTGGCCAAAGACCGGGGGCTACTGATCAACGTCACCGCCGAAAAGGTGATACGCCTGCTGCCGGCATTGACCATGAGCGATGAAGAAAGCGATAACATGGTCAATCTGCTCAGCCAGCTTATCAAGGAATACGCGGCCCAATAACGTTAACGAATTGAAAGAGATGTAAGCCATGGCGACACGGCATTTTCTGACCCTGCTGGACATTGAACCGGATACCCTCGAAAAGCTCCTGCACCGGGCCATCGAGCTGAAACGAATGTTGCGCGAAGGCGTGGTCTACGAACCCTTCAAGAACAAAGTTCTGGCGATGATTTTTGAAAAGTCATCAACCCGTACCCGCGTGTCATTTGAAAGTGCCATGATCCAATGTGGTGGTGGTGCCATGTTCCTTTCGCCGCGGGATACCCAGCTGGGCCGCGGCGAACCGGTGGGCGATACCGCGCGGGTACTGTCGCGCATGGCGGACATCATCATGATCCGTACCTTTGAACATGAAAAAATCGAAACCTTTGCCCGGGATTCCCGGGTACCGGTGATCAACGCCCTGACCGACTCCTTCCACCCCTGTCAGTTACTGGCGGACATCCAGACCTACATCGAGCATCGTGGCTCCATTCGCGGTAAAACCGTCACCTGGATCGGGGATGGCAATAACATGTGCCACTCCTATATCAACGCCGCCCGCCAGTTCGGCTTCCAGCTACGGGTGGCCTGCCCCCCTGGTTTTGAGCCCGACGCCACGCTGGTGGCCAACAACAGCGATCGGGTTACCCTCACCAACAGTGCCGAAGAGGCCGTGGACGGTGCCCACCTGGTGGTCACCGACGTGTGGGCCAGCATGGGTCAGGAAGAAGAACAATCGGCGCGGGAGAAAGCCTTCTCCACGTTTCAGGTATCACCTGCGTTGATGGACAAGGCAGACCCCAAAGCCCTGTTTATGCACTGTCTGCCGGCACACCGGGGTGAAGAAATCAGCGAAGACATGCTGGATGATCCCCGCTCCGTGGTCTGGGACGAAGCGGAAAACCGACTGCATGCCCAGAAGGCGCTGATGGAATACCTGCTGGGCACCTGGAAACCCTGATCAACCATGGAACCACTGCTGCAGCTGGACGGCGTTTTCTGCGCCTACGACCACAACTCGGTGGTTGAAGACCTGACCTTTCACATCAACAAGGGTGACATCGCCTGCCTGTTGGGCCCCAGCGGCTGTGGTAAAACCACCACACTGCGGGCCATCGCCGGCTTTGAATCCATCAGTGGCGGCACCATCGAACTCAGCGGCATGCAGGTGTCGGCCCCGGGCCATCTGGTACCACCGGAAAAGCGCAGCCTGGGCATGGTATTCCAGGATTACGCGCTCTTCCCCCACCTTACCATTCAGGAAAACGTCTGTTTCGGGCTGCGCAAATCCAGCCCGGCCAGGCGCCAGTCCGTGGGTGCCAGGATGCTGGAGCTGGTGGGCTTGGAACAGTATGCCAAGCGTTACCCCCATGAACTGTCCGGCGGCCAGCAACAACGGGTTGCCCTGGCCCGGGCCATGGCACCGGAGCCCAGCCTGATCCTGCTGGACGAACCTTTCTCCAATCTGGACGTGGACTTGCGCCGCCGCCTGAGCCTGGAAGTCAGAGACATCCTGAAATCCCTGGGCACCACTGCACTGATGGTCACCCACGATCAGGAGGAAGCTTTCGCGGTGGCCGATCGTATCGGGGTAATGAATGAGGGCAGACTGCAACAGTGGGATACGGCCTACAACATCTATCACGAACCATTGAATCGTTTCGTAGCCAATTTCATCGGCCTGGGCCACTTTATTCGGGGTAAAGCCCTGTCACCGGAACTGGTGGACACCGAAATGGGGGTCATCAAAGGCAACCGTGCGTACAGTTGGCTGCCGGACAGCCCGGTGGACATTCTGCTGCGGCCGGACGACATCCTGCCGGACCCGGAAAGCCCCCTGCAGGCCAAAGTGCTGCAGAAAACCTTTACCGGGGCTTCCATGCTGTTCAAACTGCAATTGCCCACCGGCAGCATCATCGAAGCCATCTTTCCCAGCCACAATGACCATCAGGTGGGTGCCCTGGTGGGCATTCGCCTGGAGGCAGATCACCTGGTGGCGTTCCCATCGCCCACCCAGTAACCAAAGCAGATGCTATGCTTAATCAAGGTTCACTTGCGGAAGCCATACATCGATGTTGCAGGCCAAACTAACCACCCGGGTCACCCTCATAACCGCTACCATTCTGCTGGCTATAGCACTGTTAAGTAGCCTGTACCTCAGCCACCGCAACCAGGCACAGGACCGCATAGCAACCCAGCAACAACTGCTGCAATTCCAGGTCGCCGCCAATCAGATCCAGAATCAGGTGATCCAGCTACAACAACTACGCAGCAGGGATAACCCGCAGTCCAACCGGGATCTGCTGAAAACCCTGGAACAAAGCAGTGTGTCCCTCACCGAGGTGGCCAGCCTGGCATTAAAAAGCGCTGACGACCTGCTGCAGACCAGCCTGCTGGAACTCATGGATCAACTGAACCTCTACCAGAAAAAACTCAACGAGCTGGTGCTGATTCAGGAACAGCAACTGCAGACCCAAACCAGCCTGAGTACCGAAACCCGGGAACTGGAAGACTACCTGAAGCAACAAAATGCGGTGTATCTGTTCAGCCTGTTTACCGACATGCAGGCCAGGCAACTGCAGTATCGTATTACCCTGGATCCCGACACTGCCCAACAGGCCGCTGTGCTCGGTGCACGGATCATCGAAGCACTGCCCGATTCCGAACTGCCGGTTGAGGATTTGCCGGCCGCAGCAGCAAAGCTGAAGCGGCAGCAATCACTGTTTTCGCAGCTGGTACAGCAACTGTCCGCCGGCAAAGCCCTGCAACAGCAACTGGAAACCACCTTTGCCCGCCTGGCACCGCTTGGCGCCAGCATGAACACTCAGATTACACAGGACATCAACAGTGATTCCTGGACCACCGAATGGATGTTTGCCCTCACCCTGATATTGATCGCCTGTGGTGTGTATTTTCTGTTTGCCACCATCATCCACGGCTATGAGCGCAAACACAAAGAACTGCTTTCGGCGGCGGTTGCCATTCGTAACGGCCCCATCCACAACCTGGACCAACTGATACAGTCGTTGGACCAGGTGGCCGGACAACAGCGGCAACGGCAGGAATTACTGCAGCAACTGGCGGCCGAGCTGCAGACGCCGCCCAAGGCTGCCGCTCTGGATCAACGCAGCAGCAAGGCGCTGCACAATCAACTTGAACAAATAGGCCGCGAGGGCCAACACAGAACATCACAACTGGAACAAATAGAGCAAAATTGTGAACACACCGCCCACACCAGCCAGCAAGCCCATACCCAACTGCTGGAAAGCGAGACCACTTTACAGAACATGACCCGCAGCATTCAGCAGCTCACTGATCAAATCGGTTCCGCCAGCCAGGGCATCACCCAACTGGCGGAAAACAGTCAGTCCATCGGTGCCGTGGTGGACATGATCACCACCATCACCAGCCAGACCAACCTGTTGGCCTTGAACGCTGCCATTGAAGCCGCGCGGGCAGGTGAGCACGGGCGCGGCTTTGCCGTGGTGGCAGACGAAGTGCGCTCCCTGGCCACCAAAACCGCCGGTGCTGCGGAAGACATCAAGCGTCAGGTGGCGGATATCCAGAAATCCGCCGAAACCAGTGTCGACATGATGACGTTAAGCCAGAAAATGGTAGAGGAAAGGGTGCGGGAATCCACCGCCGCCAGTGAACAACTGCAGCGGATCACCACGGCAATCGCCGACGTCAACCAGCAGCTGAGCCAGATTCAGGATTCAGCCCATGAGGCCAGCCATGATTCAGCACAGCACCACAAGCACCTGCGCGCCCAGGAACAGGAACTGCTGCACAGCCTGGAACAGATACTTGACCGCCAGCACCAGAGCAGCGCCCAGCAAGCCTCCCTTGCGCTGTGCCGGGAACTGCAGGCGCTGAACCGGCCCTGATCAATCGCTGGTTCGTACCCGGGCCACCGCTTTGACCCAACCCTGGTACAGGTCGTCCCGCAGGTCATCTTTCATTTCCGGGGTGAAATGCCGTTCACAATGCCAAAGTGAAGCGATCTCCTCCAAAGAGGGATACACCCCAACCTGCAGACCGGCCAGATAGGCAGCCCCCAACGCGGTGGTTTCGATCACCGCCGGCCGGTCAACGTTGACATTGAGAATGTCGCTCAGGAATTGCACCACCCAATTATTGGCCACCATGCCGCCGTCCACCCGCAGCGCGGTGGGTTTACCGGCACCGTCCGCTTCCATGGCATGGATCAGGTCCTTGGTTTGGTAGGCTACCGACTGCAAACCGGCGGTCACAATATCCTTGATGCCGGTATCCCGGGTCAAACCAAACAAGGCACCACGCGCTTCAGGATCCCAGTAGGGCGCGCCCAGGCCGGTAAAGGCCGGCACCATATAAACGCCGTGTTCAACACCCACTTCCTGCGCCATGGCTTCGGTTTCCCTGGCATGGGAGATCAACGCGATACCGTCCCGCAGCCACTGAATGGCGGCGCCGGCGATAAAAATACTGCCCTCCAGGGCATAGGTTACTTTGCCGTTCAGGCGATAGCCTACGGTGGTCAGCAGGCGGTTGCGGGATTCCACCGGCTCGTCGCCCGTGTTGAGTATCATAAAACAACCGGTCCCATAGGTGCTCTTGACCATCCCGGGTTTAAAGCAGGCCTGGCCGATCAGCGCAGCCTGCTGATCGCCGGCAATGCCCGCCACCGGAATTGATGCTCCCAGCCAGTCCGGGTCTGCGTCCCCAAAATCGGCGGCACAATCCTCCACCTCCGGCATCATGGCCCGGGGCACCCGAAACAACGCCAACATCTCATCATCCCATTGCTGGGAGTGAATGTTGTAAAGCATGGTGCGGGATGCGTTGGTGGCATCGGTTTTATGACTGGCACCCTTGGTGAGGCGCCACAACAGAAAGCTGTCTACCGTACCGAACGCCAGTTCACCCTGCTCCGCCCGCTGGCGGGCTCCTTCCACATGATCCAGAATCCAGGCAACCTTGGTGGCGGAAAAATACGGGTCAATCAACAGCCCCGTGGCCGCCTGCACACGCTGCTCGTGTCCCTGCTTTTTCAGTTCCATACACAGGGCCGAGGTTCGACGATCCTGCCAAACAATGGCTTTGTGTATCGGCCTGCCGGTATCACGCTCCCATACAATGGTGGTTTCCCGCTGATTGGTAATGCCGATACCGGCAATCTCCGTGGCACTGAGCTGGGCATTTTTCAGGGCCTCCCGGCACACCGCCAGGGTGGTTTCCCAGATTTCCTCAACATCGTGCTCGACCCAACCATCATCTGGAAAAAACTGGGTAAATTCTCGCTGCGCAGAGGTTACAATGGTTCCCCGCTGATCGAAGACGATCGCCCTGGAGCTGGTGGTTCCCTGGTCTATGGACAGTAGATATTGGCTCATGATTGAGTCTTCCTTGT
This sequence comes from Gammaproteobacteria bacterium UBA7310, assembly GCA_002471665.1. Classification (GTDB taxonomy): domain Bacteria; phylum Pseudomonadota; class Gammaproteobacteria; order Pseudomonadales; family Ketobacteraceae; genus Ketobacter. Next base: position 2,709 of record DKQK01000040.1, on the reverse strand, counting down.
TGTATTAGGTGGGGGCTGGACCCCAGCGGCTTTCTATCGTGGGTAAGGTTAGTGAAATGATATCCGATTTTCGTATCCAAACTGAACCGGTGACCATTTGGTGTATCATTAGGCAATAAACGAATAATTCTAATAACAAGAGAGAAAGTAACAAGCGAGAGAGTAACGTGGCAAATATATCGCAAACGGCCCGGCATGAACAAATTGTAGAGCTGGTGAACGCCAAGGGCTTTGTATCCGTGGAAGATCTGGCCAGTCATTTTGATGTGACACCGCAAACCATGCGCCGGGACATCAATACCCTGGCGGCAGAAAACCGGGTCCGCCGCTTCCACGGCGGTGCCAGTGCAGCACCCAGCACCCAGAACATTGAGTATGCACAGCGGAAACTGCAGCAATCACCGGAGAAAAGCCGCATCGCCAGAATGGTGGCCGCGCATATTCCCGACCATGCCTCCCTGTTCATCAACATTGGCACCACCAACGAGGCCATTGCCAAGGAACTGCTCAACCACACCGGGCTGAAGATCATCACCAACAATCTGCACGTGGCCGCCATTGTCAGCGGCAAAGAGGATTTTGATGTCATCATCGCCGGCGGTAAGGTGCGCAGCCGCGATGGCGGCATTATCGGTGAAGCCACCATGGATTTCGTCTCTCAATTCCGGACCGACTTCGGAATCATCGGCATTTCCGGGATTGACGACGACGGCTCGCTGCTGGATTTCGATTATCAGGAAGTGCGGGTAGCCCAGGCTCTGATCAAGAATTCCCGCCAGGTGCTGCTGGCCTGCGACCACACCAAGTTTGGCCGCCACGCCATGATCAAACTGGGCAATGTGGCCGACGTCAACATTCTGGTCACCGATCAGCAACCGGATGAACACTTCACCACCCTGCTGCGGGACAACGATGTCACCACACTGGTGGCCGGTGACGAAGATCTTAACTAGAACAGCCATTCAACCCAGACCGAGGAACAACAGGCAGTGGACATCAGTGACATGCGGCGGGAGTTCGAAAGCGCCGGTTTGCAACGGGAAACATTGAATGATAACCCCGTCCAACAGTTTGAAACCTGGTTTCAGGATGCGCGCACGGCAGGCCTTCTGGAGCCGAACGCCATGTCACTGGCAACGGTGGATGAGCACGGGCAGCCCACCTTGCGCACGGTGCTGCTGAAGTATTTTGACGAGAATGGTTTTGTGTTTTTCACCAACTACGAAAGCCGCAAAGCCAGAAACATAGAGGACAATCACAGAGCCGCTATTCTGTTCCCCTGGATCGCCCTTAACCGTCAGGTGTCCGTACAGGGCGCCGTGCGCCGCATCAGCAAAGCCGAGAGTTTCAAGTATTTCTCCTCGCGCCCCCGGGAAAGCCAGATCGGTGCCTGGGTTTCGGATCAAAGCAAAGCCATCAGCTCCCGCGGGCTGCTGGAACAAAAACTGGCGGAGATGAAACGCAAGTTCGGCCAAGGTGAAATTCCACTGCCTTCGTTCTGGGGTGGTTACCAGATCGTGCCCGAACGCATCGAGTTCTGGCAGGGCCGCCCCCATCGATTACATGATCGCTTCGAGTATTTGCGCACCGAATCCGGCTGGGCCATTCAGCGCCTGCAACCGTAGCGGTTTACCACATCAAATCATCCGGCACCACGTAGTCGGCATAAGGATCATCGTCATCACCGTGGGCTGGTTCCGTGCGCTCATTCAACAGCACCACCATGCCGTCATCACGCTGCCTGATTTTTTCGGCAATGGCGGTGGCAACCAGTTCATAGTCACCGTTGAAGGCCACAATGGCGGCCTGCCCCAATTCCAATTGCCGTTGCTGGGCTGCGGTCACATAGAGCTTTTTAATACTCTTGCCATCAACAAACTGAAAACCTACCTCACCCCCCTGCCGATCCAGGCGATGGGTTTCCACCAGCTGCTTGATCTGGGCGGCTATGGCCTTCTGCTCCGCCAACAACTGGTTTTGGCGGTTGATCTCTCGATCCCGTTCGGCTTTTTCCAACTGTGCCTGGCGCGCCGCCTGCTTCACCTCATCCACCGGTTCCACCTCGCCGTGCCGCACACGTTTGGACTGTTTACGCTTTTCTTTCTTAACCTGCTTGACCTTTTGAGCATTGACCATGCCGGCTTTAAGCAACTGATCCTGAAGTGATGCCATCCACCCTTCTCCAATAATCCTGATACCCTGCAATCATACACAGCCATGGGGGCTATGAACAAACTCAGTGTTCAATGGAACCCTTGCCACGCAGCGCCTTGGTTCGGCCCCGGCGCACCTTGCTGTCCACCCGTTTACGCTGCGAACTGCGGGTGGCCTTAGTGGGCTTGCGGGCTTTCTGCACCACCGTCACACTGCGCAACAACTCCGCCAAACGCTCCAGTGCGTCCAACCGGTTCTTTTCCTGGGTACGGAATTGCTGGGCCTTAATGACGATCACCCCCTCTTTACTGATACGGCGATCCTTCAATAACAGTAACCGTTGCCGGTAGATATCCGGCATGGATGAGGTGGAGATATCGAAGCGCAAATGGATCGCCGATGCGACTTTGTTCACGTTCTGCCCTCCGGCACCCTGTGCGCGGATGGCAGAGATCTCAATTTCGTCATCGGGAATTTGCCAATGAGGTGTGATGGACAGCATACTGGGCCTTACCAAATTTCTTTTTGCTGTGAAGTTCTAGCCCGGTCAGCCTA
>DKQK01000045.1:16759-34828 GCA_002471665.1 Gammaproteobacteria bacterium UBA7310 | reverse complement strand
GTTACCGAGTTATCTTCGCCAACGATGATTCGATAGCCGGAAAGTATATCATTCCCTTCACCGCCGGTGATAATGTCCGAACCGTCCAAGCCATAAATTATATCATCGTCCGTACTGCCAATCAGTGACTCACTGGCATCGGTACCGGTAACGGTGATGTCATTGGAGCTAAGCGGTTGAGCATTCACCCACTCCGTGGCGGCGATCGGATCGTTGTTACCAAACTGAATTTGCCCGATACGATATTGACCGGCCTTGAACCATTCGAAAACGGTCACCGAATCCTCTGCGTTGATCTGGAAAACAAGATCAAGCCCGTTTCGGTACAGGGTAATGTCAGCGGGGGCGATGCCGGTGCCAAACTGCAAAAGAGCGCGATTGCTCAAGGTGACTTCATACTCATAGATGATGTCGTTGCCGTCCCCCAGATTGAATACAATTGTATCCTGGTCACTATCATAGCTGACAGAGCGAGTTACTGAGCTATCGTCATCAATGGTAATCTTATGGCCCGAAAGGATGTCGCTCCCGCTTCCACCCACAATGACATCCGCGCCGCGTTCACCAGCGATGATATCGTTGCCATCCAGGCCATAAATAATATCATTGCCATTGCTGCCGCTGTAGGTATCGTCTTGATCCGTTAGGGCGAGCCCCAAACCGACGGCGGCTCGCAGATCATCGAATCTGCTGACCCCTTCACTGCCGATTTCGAACTCACCAAGCTGATATGCTTCATCACTGAACCAATTGCTGAAGGTGATTTGCTTCTCCCCGGCAGAGGTATTGGCGGTGACGCGAAGATCGTTGCCGGATTGAAACAGAACGATATCATCCCGGCCTTGAATATCTCCAATCACCAGGCGATCGAAGGCGATGGCCTGCATACTGAGGTCCAGGGTTTGACTGGCATCGCTGGTGTTGTCCAGATAGAGAGCGGTGGTGCAGTCACTGGGTACCGTGATTTCGACAGCCCCCCCAAGGGTGTTATCCAGATTATTGATATCTGCACAGGCCAGGCTGTTGTTGCCGGAAACATCCAGGGTTTGCAGGTTGGTCAGAGCGCCCAGCGAGGTGAGCTCGGTGATGCTATTGCCGGAAAGGTCCAGGCTGGTGAGTGCCATTAGATTACCCAGTGCCGTGACGTTGCTGATGTCGTTATCGGCAAGGTTCAGTTGCTGCAGTGCGGTGAGTGACTGCAGCAGTGTAAGATCGGACAGGCCGGTGTTATCCAGATCCAGTGCAGTCAGGTTCAAGAGGCTGGCAATGGTTGCCAGGTCCGTGAGCGGGTTGCCCGACAGATCCAGTTCGGACAGCGTGCTGTTGTTCAACAACTCGTTCACATTGGTGAGGCCGGCGTCTTCCAGATTCAATGTCTCCAGTGCCGTCAGCAAGCTGATTTCATTCAGATCGCTCAATGTCACCCCGTTGCAGGTCAGACCGGTAACGTTGTTGAGGTTGCCGCTGTATGCCTCCAGGCTGACGTCATTACCGCTTTCAACGAAGCTGCAATTGGCTTCATTGCCTTGTAAGAACGCAGGCAGTGCCGTAAGTTGTTGGCGAGGTGCGGGAGGATTGTCGTTGTCGTCATTCCCGCCGCCACCGCCACCACAGGCGCTGAGGGTGGAAAACAGGATAGCCGCGCTGAGCGCAGTGAGTTTAGGATTGAACATCATGCCGGTAATCCTTGTTGATTGAATGAATTCCCTTTACTTGGTGGCGGGTGTTTCGAGTGCCCGTGCATGCAAGTAAAAAAACCGTTACGACAACAAAGACAGGGTGGGATAAAAAAAGCAGAAGAAATCAGCGGGCTTTTTTACAGTGCGCAGAAATCTGCATCCAAGATTGAGCAGAGCACTGCGCACTGTAACGGGTGATCAGGCTTCCTGCAGAATGGACTGCAACACAACCTGTGCCGCCAGGCGGCCGGTTTGTGCTGCGCCGTTCATAAAGCCGTAATATTCATCGCTGGTGTGCTCGCCGGCAAAGATCAGTTTATCCAGAGCGAAGTTTTGCGCTTCATCGGGATCATCGGCTTCTATATACAACCATGCCTCCGCCAGTTCCGTATACTGGCCCGGCTTGAAATTGGTGTAGCCACCGCCGATGTAACGGGTCTTGTGCCACCCCGTTCGAATGAACCGATTGTTGCTGCTGGCGGCCAATGACGGCAGCACGTTGCTGTATTCCGTCATTAAGGCCTGGCCGGTGGCCGCGGCGGTCTCTGTGAACAGACCATCCACTTCATCGGCGCTGATAAAAAACGTCAGTGAGGCTTCCGCCAACTGCGGTTGCCGCAAACTGCTGTCCCACAACAGGGACACGGACTGATCGTTCCAGGCTTCGATTTCAAAACCATTGTCGTTGGCCCATGCCCGTTGATTTACACCGGCCACGATCTTTTCATTGCGCCCCAGGTCCACTTCGTTGATAAAGCGGCGCAATGAATCGGGCAGTTCAATGTCCAGCTGTACATTGCGCAACGCGGTGAAGGGCAGCGCCAGAATCACATACTCCGCTTCCACATCCCGGCCCCGGGACAGGCTCAGGCGGTAACCGGTTTCCGTGCGGCTGATTTTCTGCAGGGCCCGGTTGGTGTGGATCTGCCCCGCCAGGGCAGCGCGTAATCCCGCCACAATGGTTTCCGAGCCGCCGTTTACCACGTAGGCTTCATCGCTGGTGCTCAGCACCTCCACCTGTTCGCCGTCCACCACCGGCAGCAGATACAGCAGTTGCAGCACCGGGGACTGATCCGGTTCCACACCATATTCCACCCGCACCGCACCTTCGATCAGATCGCGAATGTTGGGATCGGCGGGCAGCTTGTCAGCGTGCATGTCCAGATATTCTGTGAGTGACTGGTTATCAAACAGGGGGGCGTAGGTATCCCAATCCATGTCCAGTAATTCCGCGTCGGCCATCAGTTGGGCGGCAAAGGGGCGCAGCGCGTCGGCCATCTCCGCTTCACTGCGTTTACGACCACCGAAGTAATAGGCCACTTTGTCCAGGGTTGGATTGGGTTCAATGCGGCTGGTTAGGCTGAGCCCGAAATCGTCGATCAGGGCCTGCATGTCGGCGTGATCGCTGTTCACCAGCTCGCCCCCCAAGTCCGTGTCCAGCCCGTTGCCCACCACGCCTTGTACCGTGTGCACTCTGCCACCCACCCGGCCGCGGGCTTCGTACACGTTCACTTTCATACCCGCCTTGCTGAGTTGATAGGCAGCGTTCAGGCCCGCCAGGCCACCACCGATGACGGCCACCCGTTCACCCCGGGCTCCGAAACAACCGCTGAGGCTGCCGGCGGAGAGCAGCGCCGCACCCCCCATGGCGCTGTTGCGCAAGAACGCCCGGCGCGCGGGATCGGCCGGTACCGTGGTACGGCCCTGCTGCTGCAGATTTTGATCGCGGGCTTGGAGCAGAAGAGTACGGAACTGACGAAAGAACGTGCTGTGTGCCATGGAATGATACCTGTCTGATAATGGGCTAATTGGATTAGTCGCAATGGAAGGTAGACAACAGGGGGTTAAAAATAAAGGGATTTTTGTACGGGGGTTGGAAATTGTATACAATCTTTCCCTTTTTAGAGGGAAATCAGGATGGCCGAAGCGTCAGTATTGAGTCAGCAGGATCGCGAACTGTTTCGCGACACCTTTCGCAAGTTCTTGAAAAACGAGGTAGCACCCTATTACGAGCAGTGGGAAAAGGATGAAATATTTCCCCGTGAGCTGTGGCACAAGTTGGGTCAGAACGGCTTTCTGGCAGTGGACGTACCGGAGGAATACGGTGGATACGGGGCCGATTTTGCCCTCAGTGCCATCGTCATTGAGGAGTTTTCCCGCCACAACTATATGGCCCTCGCCTCCAGTGTGTCCGTCCATTCTGACATCGTCACCCCATATATCTTCCATCTGGGTACCGAACAACAAAAACAGCAGTGGCTGCCCAAAATGGTCAGTGGCGAGGCAGTTGGTGCCATTGCCATGACCGAACCCGGCGCCGGGTCCGACCTGCAGGGCATGCGCACCTCCGCCGTGTTGAAGGATGGTCAGTACAGCATTAACGGCCAGAAGACCTTTATTACCAATGGCCAGCACTGTGATGTGATCGTGGTGGCCGCCAAGACCGATCCCAGTGCCGGCGCCAGAGGCATCACTCTGTTCACCGTGGATACCACCCTGCCCGGTTTTGAGCGGGGCCGAAATCTGGAAAAGATGGGCCTGCACTGCGGCGATACCTCCGAGCTGTTCTTCGACAACGTGACCGTAGCGGAAGCGGATGTATTGGGCGGGCTGGGTAAAGGCTTTGCCAATCTGATGAATGAGCTGCCACGGGAGCGTTTGATTCTGGCTATCAGCGCTGTGATGGCCTGCGAGGGGATGATCGAAAGCACCATTGAGTACGTGAACGAACGCAAGGCGTTCGGCATGGCCGTGTCGCAGTTCCAGAACACCCGGTTCAAACTGGCGGAACTGAAAACCCAGGTGGAAGTGAACAAGGCCTACATCAACCAATGCACCCGCCAATATGAGCAGGGTGCCCTGAGTGCGGTGGAAGCGTCCATGGCGAAACTTTCCAGCACCGAATTGCAATCCAGGGTGGCCGATGAATGTTTGCAGTTGTTTGGCGGCTACGGCTACATGATGGAATACGGCATCGCACGCGCCTACATGGATGCCCGCATACAGCGCATCTATGGCGGTACTTCCGAAATCATGAAAGAAATTGTGGCCCGATCCCTGGTGGGCAAATAAATGACTGGATATTGATTCATGACCGGTGCACTGAAATCCACCCGCTCCCTGAACGTCACCGAAGCCCTGCGGGAACGGCTGTTGCAGGGTGAGTTTGATCCGGGTACCCGCCTGCAGGAAACCTGGCTGGCCGAGCGCATGCAGGTTTCCCGTACTCCGATCCGGGAAGCGCTGCGGGTGTTGGCCAAGGACGGCCTGTTGGAGTATGCGCCCAACCGCGGATACTCGGTACGGCATTTTTCACTGGATGACATCGTCAGTGCGTTCCGGGTGCGCTCGGTGCTGGAGGGGTTGGGCTGCCGCCTGATAGCCGAACGGGGCATGTCCAGTGGCTTGAGTGAATCATTGCACGCCACTTTGCAAACCGGTGAAAACCTGTTGCAGAGTGGCCAACTGCAGCGTGGTGAATTTGATGAATGGCGGGAAATGAACAAAGCTTTTCACCTGGCCATACTGCTGGAGACTCACAACGACTTACTGGTGCGCTTCGCCAAACAGTCGCGCAATATTCCCATTGTGTTTAACGGTTCGTTTCGCTGGTATAGCCTGCGGGAATTTCAGCGGGCCCATGATCACCATCAGGTGATCTTTGATGCCATGGCAAACCAGCAACCGGAGCGGGCGGATTTTATGATGCAGGAACACATAATGCACGCCGCCCTCATTCTGAAAAAAAATTACAACGATTAAGTAAAAGGATTAAGAGAGGAACATTATGAGTTCACTGTTTTCGGTTAACGGTAAAATTGCCTTGGTGACCGGTGGCACCAGCGGCATCGGTTATATGATTGCCCAGGGTTTGGTGAAGCACGGCGCCAAAGTGTACGTGGCCTCACGCAAGGCCGAAGCCTGCGCCAACACCGCAGAAGCGCTGTCTGCCTTTGGTACCTGTATTGGCATTCCTGCGGATCTTTCCACGGAACAGGGTTGCGTGGATCTGGTGAATGAAATTCAGCAGCGCGAAGGCAGGTTGAACATTCTGGTGAACAACGCCGGGGTAACCTGGGGTGCACCGCTGGAACAATACCCCGCCGATGCCTGGGATAAAATCCAAAACCTGAATGTGAAATCCGCCTTTGTGATGACCCAGAAAAGCCTGCCCATGCTGGAGGCCGCCGCCAGCGCAGCGGACCCGGCGCGGGTCATCAACATCACTTCGGTGGCCGGGCAGATGTACGGCAGCATGCAGGCTTACGCCTATGGTCCCAGCAAAGCGGCGCTGAATCATCTCACCAAAATTCTGGCGGGTGAACTGGCGGCCAAACACATCACCGTCAATGCCATCGCCCCCGGCGTGTTCCCCAGCCGCATGACTACCTTTGTATTGAAAGATGAGAAGATGGCCGAACAGCAACGCAACGCCGTGCCGCTGGGCCGCCTGGGCGAGCCGGAGGACATGGAAGGGTTGGCGGTGTTTCTGTCGTCACAAGCCGGGGCCTACATCACCGGTAATGTGATTGCGCTGGATGGCGGTACCGCGGTGAAATCACCGGATATCCTCTAGCAACGCTTGTTCTTGTTGAGCTCGATTCAGCCCGTTCATCAGTGCCAGTGAGTCATCCACTACCCGCTGGCCCAACTCCACATCAAACACCTTATCCCAGATGCCTTTGGCGGGTTTTTTAGTAAAGGAAAATATCGTTCCTGATGTGAAATGGTGGGGTTGACTCAGAATCCACGCGGCGGCGTCGGCGGAACGTTTGGGGGTGCTGCTTTCCGGCAGCAGCCAGGCGAACAGAGGTAGAATATACTTCCAACCGAAAACCTCCAGTGCTGTCTGCGTGCGTACCAGGCCTGTGCCGGCCATCAATCCCGGGTCCAGGCAAAAGATCGCTGTATCCTGATCGCAGGTGCGCCTCGCCAATTCCACAGTGGTCACCATATTGAGGAATTTGGAGGTCGCGTAGCGGTCCATTCCGGCCTGTCTGGGGGCAGTGCCCTTGCTATCCGTACTCTCGATTTCAGCGCGGACGCTGTGCTCGATTGACTGAAATCGGGCGCCCCGGAAACCAAAGAGGCCCGCTGTAACGTTTCTTGGATGATGACTGCCGCTACCGATAAATAACACCCGCCCGCCTTGCAAAAAGGGCATCAGCCCCTGGGTAAGTTTGAGTGCCGCCAGATGATTGACGGTGACGGTTTCCTCAAAGCCTTTCGTGTCACCTTGCTGGGGGCTGAAGCGGGTGCGGTCAACAATTTGGATGCCCGCGTTGTTCATCAGGCCTGCCAAGGGCAGGTCCCATTCTGCAATAAATCGGTCCACCTCGTTGAGGTCCGCCAGATTCAGGTAACGAATGTGTACATTCTCATTCCAGCCTTGGGTAAGTCGTTGAGCGTTGTCCGTATCGCGTACTGCCAGTACCACCTGGGTGTTTGCCTGCTGAGCCAGCAAACGCGCGGTAGCCAGGCCCAGCCCTCCTGTGCCCCCGGTAATCATATAGGTATTCATATTCATTCCTTGTTCAGCTATCTGCATCTGGGTTGTGGCATAATCCTAGGTGATCAGAGAAAGAACGGGAATTCGCATCTCATGTTGGAAAAAGAACAACGTCTCAAGCCCCGAAAAAAGCCGGTTCAAGCGCGATCCACCTTCACGGTGGATGCCATTTTCGAAGGTTGTATTCAGGTTTTGCTGGCAGAAGGACCAGAGCGGTTAACCACCACTAAAGTGGCTGAGTGTGCCGGCGTATCCGTGGGGACGCTTTATCAGTACTTCTCTGACAAATACAGTTTGATGGCCGGTGTGCTGGAGCAGCATGTTCAGGCTATCTCCCGGCGGGTGGATCATGCCTGTGACATCAGTAAAGGCGAACCGCTGGAACGCGCCGTAGGCAATCTGGTGACGGCATTCTTTGCGGCAAAAATGGAACGGCCGGATGTGTCAAAGGCCCTGTATTCTGTGTCCGCCGAGTTGGAGGGTAATGCGTTGGTGATGCGCTATGCGCAACAGTCACAGGCTCGAATCGTTGAGCTGTTGCAGAGCATCCCCGATCTCAAACTGAAAGATCCCCTTACCAGCAGTTTCCTGTTAACCACCATGCTGATTGGACCCACTCAGGCATTACTGACGATGGATGCTCCGGCGTCCTACGTTGACACCGTTTGTAAAGAAGCGGTGTCCATGACGGTGGCGTATCTGCGTGTGCAACCTTAATCGACATAAACTCGGTACTCAGCCAGCACCCGCCTGGGAACCATGATTATGATTCTTGTCTTCATACATGCGTTCATCCACCATCGACACCATGCGATCAATGCCGGTCAGTTCGTTTACCGGAAACAGCCGCGTACCGATGCTGACGCTCAGTTCCATGTCCTGCAGTTCACCTACACATAAGTTTTTCAGCTCAGCCCGAATCCGGGCGCCCATCTTGGGTAAGGCTTGGGCATCGGCGGTCATCATCACCACCACAAATTCGTCGCCGCCGATGCGCCCTGCCACATCGCTGTCCCGCAGCACGTTGTGGATGGCGGCGGCCAGAGCCGAGATGGCCTTGTCCCCCAGGCGATGGCCCTGCTGATCGTTGATCTGTTTCAGGTTATCCAGATCCAGGTACATCACGCCCACGCTCTGACCCAGACGCTGGGCCAGGCGTACGTGCTTCTCTGCCTGAATAAAAAAGCCGCGGCGGTTCAGCAGGCGGGTGAGTTCGTCTTTGGTGGAGAGTTCAAGCAGTTGCAGAAACTGACTGTTGAGCAGCAGGTCACCCTCCACCAGATCGCGGAACTGCCATAACAGTTCCTGGAAGGTGCGGTTGTAATGGGTAACGGCATAATCCAGCACACAGATGGTGCCAAAGCAGGAACCGTCCGGCCAGTAAATGGGAACGCCCAGGAAGGAATTGACCCGGTGGGACTTAACCAGCGGATTATCCTGCCATTCCGGCATATTGGTGGCATGGTTAACGTACAGCGGCCCGGCGTTTTTGATCACCTGGGCGCTGAACATTTTCATGTCCTTGGCAAACAGCTCGCCGGAGCGGTACGGATTGTTGGCGTTCTGGTTTCCGATGACAACCTGGTAACCTTTTGATGTGGATTGGATAATGTACACCGCTGGCGCTTCGTACAGTTTCGCCACCAAATCCACAGTGGTTTGCCACTTCTTCAGAGAAATCATCGGATTCTGTTGTTCAAGAATCCATTCGTCACGATTGAACATAACCGATGATACTTACTTTATGGGTGATGACCTGAGTATAGCCAGAATTGCTGTCGGGTCTTGGTAAAAGCCTGCAAATGGGAAAAAATAACAAAATTCCGTTTATTAACTGTGCAGTGCCTGAATTAAGTGCGGGTTTAATGGCGCCAGAACATGGGGGTGAACAGCACCAGCAGGGTGAAAATTTCCAGGCGCCCCAGCAACATGGCAAAGCACAGTATCCATTTGGCGGTATCGCTGACGGCGCCATAGTGCTGTGCCACATCACCGATTCCCGGCCCCAGGTTGTTCATGCAGGCGGCCACCGCAGAAAATCCGGTGATGAAATCCATACCGGTGGCCAGCATGGCCAGAAACAGCACGCAGAAGCTGATCAGGTAGATGCCGAAGAATCCCCACACTGCTTCGATGACCCGGTCTGGCACCGCTTTGTTGGACAGTTTGATGATCATCACGGCGTTGGGGTGGATCAGGCGCCGAATTTCACGCAGGCCCTGTTTGAACATGAGGAACACCCGAATCGCCTTGATGCCGCCACCGGTAGAACCGGCACAGGCACCGATAAAACTGCCCATGATCAAGGCGGTGGTGAGTAACGGATGCCAGGCGGCAAAATCCGCCACACCATAGCCGGTGGTGGTGCCGATGGATACGGTCTGGAACAGGGCATGGCGTGCCGCCAAAAACAGGTCCGAGTACTCGCTGGTGAGGATCAGGCCGAAGAAAACCAGCACGCTGATGCTGAGTAACATGGTGAGATAAAAACGGAATTCCGGATCCATAAAATACGACAACACATTGCGCCGGCGCCAGGCAAAAAAGTGCAGCCCGAAGTTGACCCCCGCCAGCAACATGAAAAATACCGTCACCAGCTCAATGCTGGCGCTGTTGAAATGGCCGATGCTGGCATCGTGGGTGGAGAAGCCGCCAATGGCCACGGTGGAGAAGCTGTGGCTGATGGCATCGAACAGATCCATGCCGCAGATCCAGTAGGCCAGGGCGCAGGCCAGCGTCAGTGAAACATAAATGTACCAGAGGGCTTTGGCGGTTTCGGTGATGCGCGGTGTCAGTTTGTTGTCCTTGATGGGGCCGGGTGCCTCGGCGCGATACAGCTGCATGCCGCCGATGCCCAGCATGGGCAGAATGGCCACCGCCAACACAATGATACCCATACCCCCCAACCATTGCAGTTGCTGACGGTAAAACAGAATCGACTTGGGCAGATCATCGATGCCGCTGATCACCGTGGCACCGGTGGTGGTCAGCCCCGAGATGGATTCAAACACCGCGTCGGCCACGTCCATGTGGGGTTTATCCCCCAGCATGAAGGGGATCGAGCCATACAATCCCAGTACGGTCCAGAACAGCACCACCACCACAAAACCGTCCCGCACCCGCAGGTCTTGCTTGCGGTTTTGTACCGGCAACCAGCACAGCAATCCCGACACCAGGGTAATGGCAAAGGCAAAGAAGAACTGCTTTTCGCCGCCATCATCGTAAATCAAGGCCACCAGCGCCGGCAGCAGCATGGTACTGCTGTACACCATCAACAGCAGGCCAAGAATACGCAGGATGACAGCAGGATGCATGGTGGTGTTGGACTCCGCTCAGAAGAAGGTAATGCCCACTTGGAAAAGGCGTTCCACATCCTGGATGCGGCGTTTATCAATCAGGAACAGCACCACATGATCGTCCGATTCCACCACGATGTCGTCGTGGGCAATCAGCACCTGATCCTTGCGCACAATGGCGCCGATGGTGGTGCCTTCCGGTAAATCAATATCACCAATGGCTTTGCCCACAACTTTTGATGATTTCTCGTCGCCATGGGCAATGGCTTCTATGGATTCTGCCGCACCCCGGCGCAGGGAATGCACGTTGGCGACGTCGCCCCGCCGCACATGGGTGAGCAGGCTGCCGATGGTGGCCTGCTGCGGTGAAATGGCGATGTCGATGTCGCCGCCCTGCACCAGATCCACATAGGCGGGATTGTTGATCAGTGTCATCACCTTGCGCGCCCCCAGGCGTTTGGCCAGCATGGACGACATGATGTTGGCTTCATCATCGTTGGTGACGGCAATGAAAATATCGGTGTCTTCCACGCTTTCTTCCAGCAGCAGATCCTGATCGGATGCGTTGCCGCGAATGACGATGGTTTTATTCAGCTTCTCCGCCAGAAACCCACAACGTTCCTGGTTGCGTTCAATGATCTTCACCTGGTAGCGGCTTTCCAGCGCCTCGCACAGGCGCTCACCGATGTTGCCACCACCGGCGATGATGATCTTTTTGTAATTGTGTTCCAGGCCCCGCAGTTCACTCATCACCGCACGAATGTGGTTCTTGGCGGCGATGAAGAAGACTTCGTCATCGGCTTCGATGATGGTGGTGCCTTCGGGAATAATGGGGCGGTCGCGGCGGAAGATGGCCGCCACCCGGGTGTCCACCGCCGGCATATGCTGGCGCAGATAGCGCAGTTCGCGCCCCACCAGCGGGCCGTTGAAATAGGCTTTCACCGCCACCAGTTGCAGCTTACCCTCGGCAAAATCCAGTACCTGCAGGGCGCCGGGGTGCTCGATGAGGCGGGTGATGTGATTGGTGACCACCTGCTCCGGAGAGATAATAACATCAATGGGAAACGCCTCATTGCCGAACAGGCCTTTGCTTTTGGCCAGGTAGCTGGCGGAGCGCACGCGGGCGATTTTGGTGGGGGTTCGATGCAGTGAGTAGGCGACCTGACAGGCCACCATGTTGATTTCATCACTGTTGGTGACGGCGATCAGCATATCGGCATCATCGGCACCGGCCTGGCGCAACACGCTGGGGAACGAGGCCATGCCGGTGACGGTGCGAATATCGTAACGATCCTGTAGTTCATGCAGGCGCTCGGCGTCGGTATCCACCACGGTGATATCGTTGTGCTCACTGGCCAGATTGGCAGCCAGGGTGCCCCCTACTTGGCCGGCTCCAAGAATGATGATCTTCATGATGCGGGTTCGCTGTGTCGGTTCGGTTTCACTGCAACGGGTCTCATCCTAACATGATCGACATTTCGGCATCAGTGTCCTTGTGTGTCCGCATGTTGCAAGTCGGCCTGCTGCAGCAGGCCGTAGTAAAAACCATCGTGTCCGTCGATGGTGGGAAACAATTGTCGGCCGTGACCGCTGCCGCGCTCTGCGGCCAATCCCCATTGGGCAGAGATGCTGCGCTCACAGGCCCTGGGCTGTTGCTTCAAAAACTGATGCAGCACCCGCGTGTTTTCCTGGGGCAGGATGGAGCAGGTGGCGTACAGCAGTGTGCCTCCGGGTTTGAGCAGCGAAAACGCGATTTGCAGCAGGCGCAGTTGGGTGTCCGCCAGTTTACTGATGTCGGCCCGTTTGCGCAGCCACTTGATGTCTGGATGGCGGCGAATAACCCCGGTAGCGGAACAGGGGGCGTCCAGCAGGATGCGATCAAATTGGGGTTGCGGGTGATCCTGGGCAAACTGTTCCAGGCTGGCATGAACGAGTGTTGCCTGCAGCTGCAGTCGGTCCAGATTTTCCTGCACCCGTTGCAGTCGCTGTACGTCCTGATCCAGGGCGATCAACTCCGCCAGCTGCGGTTGCCGTTCCAAGAGGTGGCCGGTTTTGCCGCCCGGCGCCGCGCAGGCATCAAGAATGCGTTCCCCCGGTTGCGGGTCCAGCAGAAACGCACTTAACTGGGCGGCCTCGTCCTGCACCGATACGGCACCGTCGCTGAAGCCCGGCAGTGTGTTGACGTCCCTGGGTTGTGCCAGATACACGGCACTGTGGGCCCACTGCCCGGCGCGGGCAGGGATGTTGTGCTGTGCCAGCTGCGTCAGGTATTGCTCACGAGTGAGCTGCTGTTCATTCACCCGCAGGCACATGGGGCCGGCCACATTGTTGGCCTTCAGCAGGGCGGCGGCCTGTTCCGGCCAGGCGGATTCCACACTGTCCACAAACCATTTGGGGTGTGCGGTCTGGATGGGGGTAGTATCAGGCAGGCTGGATTCCAGCACGGCCTTGTCTCGCTGTGCGGTGCGCAACATGCCGTTGATCACCTTCACCGCCCAGTGGAAACCCAGTTGGCGGCAGGCTTCCACGGTTTCCGAAATGGCGGCATGATCCGGAATACGCAGGTAGAACATCTGGTACAGGCCGATCAATAACAGGGCCTGCAGTTGGGCGTCTTTGCTTTTGAACGGCTGCCGGATCAGGGGCGCGGCCAGTTTGTCCAGCCGGTTGTACCAGCGACAGACGCCGAAACACAATTCCTGCAGCAGCCCCTGATCCTTGTCTGCATCGGCCACCGCGGGCAGCAGCTCCGACAGCGATCGAGGTTGCAGTTTCTGGCGGTTCAGTGGCAGCACCTGTTGCAGGATAACGGCGGCGCGGGCCCGGGTGTTGAGGGCGCCTTCCGTGTGGGTGGCGGCACTCAATGGAAGCGGGCTCCGGCGGGAAACCAGTCGGCCCTGGCATTGAGGATAGCGGCCACCGGCAGGCGCTTGGCGCCGGGCAGTTGCAGTTCGGTGAGCCGCAGGATGCCATCACCGGTGGCAACATCCAGGGCGTCTTTGTGCACCGCCACCAGTGTGCCGGGAACTGCTGTAGCGGTTGGGCTGGCGAGTATGGATTGCCATACCCGCAGGGTTTTGCCGTCCAGCTCGGTGTGAGTCACCGGCCAGGGATTGAAGGCCCGGATCAGGTTGTGCAGTTCCCGCGCCGGTCGATTCCAGTCCAGTCTGCCCTCTTCCTTGGTCATTTTATGGGCGTAGGTAGCCAGGTTGTCGTCCTGGGGTTCGGGCTTGGCGCGGCCCTCGGCGATCTGATCCAGTGCCGTTACAATGGCGCTGCTGCCGATGTCGGCCAGGCGATCATGCAGGCTGCCGCCGGTGTCATCCTCAGTAATGGGTGTGAATGCCTTGAGCAGCATGTCACCGGTGTCCAGACCTACGTCCATCTGCATGATGGTGACGCCGGATTCGGTGTCGCCGGCGGCAATGGCCCGTTGAATGGGAGCGGCGCCACGCCAGCGCGGCAGGATGGAGGCGTGCACATTAATGCAGCCCAGGCGCGGCGCATCCAGTACTGCTTTGGGCAGAATCAGGCCGTAGGCCACCACCACCATCAGGTCGGCATCCAGGGACTGCAGTTGTTCCACCGCCTCTGCCTGTTTGAAGTTCAGCGGCTGGTAAACCGGAATACCCTGCTCCAACGCCAGTGCTTTGACCGGGCTGGGGGTGAGTTTGCGCCCGCGCCCGGCAGGTCGGTCCGGCTGGGTATAGCAGGCAATCACCTGGTGCCTTGACCCCAGAATGGATTGTAAAACAGTGGCCGCAAACTCCGGGGTTCCGGCAAAGATCACTTTCAATGGTGTACTCAACAAGACATTCCCGTAACTGATTCAGGTGGTTGTGATGGTGGCAGTCTGGCGCTTAACGGACCTTGACCCGGTCCTTTTGCTCCTTCACCAGTTTCTTGCGAATCCGTTCCCGTTTCAATTTGGAGATATGATCCACGAACAGCTTGCCGTCCAGGTGATCCAGCTCGTGCTGAATGCAGACCGACAGGATGCCGTTGCACTCCATTTCGAAGGGTTCACCTTCCCGGTTCAGGGCCTTGAGTTTGATGGTTTCGGCGCGGGTGACGGTTTCATAGTAACCGGGCACTGACAAACAGCCTTCATCAAAATCCTGTTCGCCGGAGATGACTTCGTATTCGGGGTTGATCAGTACCAAAGGCTGATCTTTCTCTTCGCTCACATCGATTACCACGATGCGCTGATGCACGTTCACCTGGGTGGCGGCCAGGCCAATCCCCGGCGCCTCGTACATGGTTTCCAGCATGTCGTCGGTCAATTTGCGTATTTTGTCGTCGACTTTTGTGACCGGCTTGGCCTTTGTACGCAGACGAGGGTCAGGAAATTCAAGAATATCCAGTATTGCCATCTTGAGAATGCCACTTTTCTAGTATAACTATAGATAATGTTGCTAAGATTATGATCATACAGGATTTGCTGTGTTGGTTTTTGTCAAACTTGTCTAAACTGTTAGTCAGATTGCGCAAAACACAACACCGTAAATCGGTCTATAGTGAAATGTAGGCTGATTCCAGCGTGCTGGTGTTTTGCCGTTTCCCATATGCCAAAAACTGCCTGAGTAAGACAGGCACCGATAATGATAAAGGGATTCTCACCATGATGAAATCATTTCTCAGGCTGGCAGCTGGCTGTTTGCTGGGCGTCGCCATGCAGGTTTCCGCGGTTGAATTGAAACCGGGCCACCCTGACGTGTACCCAGTAAAGGAAGGTGACACCCTGTGGGACATCTCCAACGCCTTCTTGAGTGATCCCTGGTTGTGGCCGGAGCTATGGCATGTAAACCCCCAGATCAACAACCCCCACCTGATCTACCCCGGCGACCTGATCAAACTGGTCTACATCAATGGCAAGCCCGGCCTCACCGTTGAACGGGGCCCCATGGTGTTCAAGAAAGGCGATACAGTGAAGCTGACCCCTCAGGTGCGCAGCGAACCACTGGCGTCGGTGATTCCGGCCATTCCCCTGGAGCATATCCAGAGCTTTTTGCGCAACAACCGCGTTCTGACGGAGGAGGAAATCGATTCATCTCCGTATATTCTGGCCGGGGACGAGGATCACATCGTGATGGGGCTGGGTGATTACATGTATGCCCGTCATTCCGATGGCTGGGAAGAGCCTCATCAGTCCTATGGTGTTTACCGTAAGGGCCCGGCGTACATCGATCCGGAAACAGAAGAATTACTGGGTTTTGCGGCCCTGGATCTGGGCATGGCGCGATTTGAAAGCAGCGAAGACGAAGTTGCACGCTTTAAGGTAACCAATTCCAATGAGGATATCCGCCCCAATGACCGCCTGATCCCAACAGAAGAACGTAAGGTGGATTCCATTTTCTATCCGAAAGCGCCCAGCGATGAAGTGAATGGCGTCATTCTCCATGTATTCAGTGGCGTGCGTAATATCGGGCAATACGATGTCGTGGTGTTGAACTGGGGCAGCCGGGACGGCGCCACCATTGGTGATGTACTGGCGGTGCATACCAAGGGCCCGGTGGTGAAAGACAGAATCACCCAGGAACTGGTGAAGTTGCCCGATGAGCGGCGCGGTATTCTGATGGTGTTCCGCACCTTCGAGAAAGTCAGTTATGGTTTGATCCTGCGCACAGAAGCACCCTTGAAGGTGGGTGATGTGGTGAAAAATCCATCGTGACAGCCTGAATTCCAAGTACCTGGAAAACCCGTCGAAAGGCGGGTTTTTTCGTTTCAGGGGTTACAAAAGCCAAACAAATCAAGCAGATTGCTGGCCACATTGAGCAAGCGCTGATCAGCGGATAACGGTACAAAGTTCCTTTCCGGCCCATTACAACAATTACAACGGCAGACCAATGATGAAGTCATCCCCACGGTATCTCAGTGGTGCCGCACTCTGCGTGTGCCTGTGGCACAACCCTGCTCCAGCTCAGCTTTCCCACAACCTGTCCATCGGCAATCCGGTGGCACTGTCCATGGCCAACAGCGCCACGGCCTACATTCGCGGGCCGGACGCCATTCACTACAATCCGGCGGCCCTGGCCCTGGTGGAAACCAAATACGAGCAATACAAACTGCAGATGGGTTTTTTCGATTACGAGGGTACGGTCAGTGGCGCTGCCCCCGGCCGCACCTTTGACCCCCTGTCCAATGCCGATTATCTGGATGATCCGTTGCTGCAAGGTGAACAATCCCGGGATGTGTCGGTGGAATCCCCCTCGGTTTACCTGCCTTTTTTCGGCCATACACCGTTGCCGTTTCTGGTGGCGCCGGGCTACGGTTTCGCCTTGAGAGGAGGGACCCATGATCAATTCGTGTTTGCCAATTCCGCGTTTGCGGTGCAGATCTTCGGCTACGAGCGGGATATGGACAACATTGCCGCCTTCAACGGCCAGCGTTTCGGCATCACCCGGCTGGCGTATTTCAATCCGTCCATTGGATTCGAGCTGACCGACGATCTGTATGTTGGGGGGTCCATCGGTTTTTCCTGGCAGGGCCTGGGTGTCACCACCCGCACCCGCAGTGTCCTCAATACGGTAGGCGAACTCAGTGCGTTGGCGGGTAATCTGGAATCGGAGCTGGGGGTGGATCTGGGGCTGGGATTGAATCCCTACAACGATGTAGGTGTGCTGGAAGTGGAGGCGGAAGATCCCCTGTCGGTGGCCTATACCCTGGGATTGTTGTGGCATCCCACCAACTGGTTGTCGGTGGGATTTGCCTATCAGAGTGAGGGCAAGGCCCGCATGAAAGGGGATTTCAAACTCAGCTATACCGACAGTTTCAATGCCCTGATGGCGGGCCTGCAGCCCGCCGACAATGCCCTGGCGGTGCTGGATGGTGGTGTGATCAGTGCAGAGCCTGCGCAAAGCGGTGATGTGGAAATTGACTTCACCCAACCCCAGTGGGCATCGGTGGGGGTATCCGTGCTGGTGACACCGGATTGGCGCGTGAACATGGATGTGAAATGGGTGGACTACAGCGTGCTCAAGGAGCTGGTGTTCGAGTTCGACCAGGATCTGGATTATCTGGTGCTGGCCAGTGTAGTGAACAATTTGGCCGATATTTATTCGGGAGGGGGCATCGGCGGTGACTACGCTGATCCGGATGTGCTGCGTCTGCAACGCCATTATGAGGCGGTGGTGGATGTCTCCATCGGCGTGGAATACCGGTACAGCGATAACCTGTTTCTGCGGGCCGGTTATGAGCCCCGTTCCTCGTCCATACCGGAAGACCGGCAGGATCTGTTGATTCCCATCGGGGATGCCGATCTCTATACCCTGGGGTTCGGCTATCGCATGGGCGAAGGCGCACAACTGGATGTGGGGTTTGCCTATCTGGTGTCCGAAATTCACATCGCACCCGGTGAAAGCCGTAACGCCACCTCGGCCCTCGAGGGTGATGTAATCTACAATCCCTATCGTGGCCTCCAGATCGATCATAAACTGGAGGGATATGTCTTCTCGCTGGCCTATTCAACCTATTTCTGACCGAGGCCGCGTGTTGTTGCCAGCGCCCGTTATCTCGTGCATGGTTGGAGGTTAAGGCGAGCTGAGCAGGGATGGACTGTCAGGATGGGCTTTCAAGATGGGCTTTC
>DKQK01000045.1:0-16442 GCA_002471665.1 Gammaproteobacteria bacterium UBA7310 | reverse complement strand
GCTTTCAAGATGGGCTTTCAAGATAGGAAGGTGAATCACAGGAAGGTGAACCGGTTTTACCCCTTTTTATTGCTGCTGGCGGGGTTTGGGCTGGGCTGGTTGAGTGCCCAGCGCTGGGCTGATGGCAGCGTGCCCACCCAGGACAGGGAACCGCATGATCCGCTGGTGGCGATGGTGCAGCCGATCATGGCGCAGCCGGTGCCGGATTCTGCAAACCTGGTCCTGGCCCTGGAGCAGGACAACGTGGACACCGTGGTGCGATACCTGCAAAACCCAGGAGGTCAGACGGCCCCTGCCCCGCAGCTGCGCCAGACACTGGATCGTTTCTTGCGTCAATTACAGGCGGAAGGCCATTGGCCGCGCCTGCGGCACTGGCTCCAGGCCCTGTTGCTGGCGGAGCCGGACAACGCCCTGTGGCAGGATCTGATGATCTCGACCTACCGTGGCCTGCAGCAGCCCCGCGCGGCCCTGAAGTTACTGTTTGAGGCCTATGCCGGCAGCCTTGATCCCCTGCGCCGTCAACAACTGATGCGACGCATCGAGACCCTGCTGTCGGAACAACTGGACTGGCACCGCCAGCAAACCCCCACTCAATTAAGCGCCAACCCGGATCTGATGGGGCTGCTGCAGTTCGCGTTGGAAAAACAGCCCGAACACGCGGCCTTTGGCTTGATGCTGGCGGAAGTCTACGAACAATCCGGTGATCTGGAACAGGCGCTGACGCAGTTACAATGGATTCCCTACAGCGAATCCCACCAGGCGCAGGTGGAGGAAAGCCGGTTGCGGGTGGAGCGTAAGTTGAGTCAGCAGCAACGGGCGCAGGAAGGCATTGCCCTGCACTCGGTGATGGGCCAGTTCGTGGTGAGGGTGGTGTTTGATGAAGCGGTGGCACTGGATTTGATGATCGATACCGGTGCCACCGTGACCGCATTGAGTCGGGAAGCCGTCGCAACCCTGCATCAGTATGGTGTGCTGCAGGATACACAACAACAGGTACAGGTCAACACCGCCAACGGTGTGGTTATGTCACCCTTGTATCAGGTGGGGCGCATGCGGGTTGGGGACTGGGAAATGCGTGATGTTGAGCTGTTGCAGGTGAATCTGGGATCTCAGGAGGTGGACGGCCTGTTGGGCATGAATTTCCTTGGTCAGTTTGCGTTTTCCATTGATCAACAGCAGGCGCTGTTGTACCTGGACAGCAAGTAAATAGGTCGCGGCTGCGATTAAACCAATTCGGTTAGCGTTAACCGCGCGTTGCACAGAACCTTGTCTATACTCTAGAAAGGTTCACTTAGATTGTATTTGTCCCATGCCTATTACGTCTTCCACTGACGTACACAGCCTCTCCCGACAGCTTTCGGAAGCCTATGTGGCCCTGTCCAAGTCTGACGCGGTGTGGCATTCAAGCCTGGTGCAGGCGTTACGTTACATTACCCAGACGTGCGCCAACGTACTGGGTGTTGAACGGGCCAGCATCTGGCAGACTTCGCCGGATCTGGTGGCCATGGAGTGCCTGTGCCTGTACCGCGAGGACAGCAACAGCTTTGAGCAGGGTGCAGTGCTGGAAGCCCGCTCGTTTCCCCGCTATTTCAGCGCCCTGGCCCTGGAGCGGGTGATCAACGCCAGCGATGCCCTGAACGATCCGCGCACCCGGGAGTTTGCGGAGCCCTATCTTAATCCCCTCAATATCAAATCCATGCTGGACGGCACCTTGCGCAGTGAAGGTGTCACCAGTGGTGTGCTCTGTCTGGAGCAGGTGGGTCAGCGGCGGTTGTGGACGGAGGACGAGCAGAATTTCGTGGGATCGGTGGCGGACCTGGTGTCCCAGGTGCTGCTGTTCAATTCCTTCCGTGACCGGGAGACCCGGTTCAGGGCCTTGTTTGAAGGCTCCGGTGACGCGGTGTTCGTGCTCAAGGGCGCCACCATCATCGAATGCAACCCGGCAGCCCTGCGCATGTTTCGGGCCAACCGGGAGCAGCTGATCGGCGCCAAACCCTCTGATCTGTCGCCGGAAACCCAGCCCGATGGCGCGACCTCCGTGCAGCGGGCCCAGGAGCACATGGTGCAGGCGCTGGAAGGCGATGATCAGTTTTTCGAATGGACCCACCGGCGCCTGGATAATACCCGCTTCGCCGCAGAGGTGACCCTCACCTCCGTGGTGCTGGATGGGGTAAATTGCATTATGGGCTGCGTCCGTGATGTCAGCGATCGCAAGCAGGCGGAAGACGCGCTCATTCAATCCCAGCGGCAACTGGCCTACAGCACGTCACACGACAGTCTCACCGAGCTGCCCAACCGGGATTCCCTGCATCAGAACGCCGCCCGCTTGCTGGCCCAGGCCAAAAAGAGTGGCCAGAAACTGGCGGTTATCCTGTTGGACCTGAACCGCTTCAAGGATGTGAACGATACCCTGGGCCATCGCATCGGCGACTTTATTCTGCAGCAGGTGGCCAACCGCCTTACCAGGCTGGAGCAGGCCGGCGATGCTGAGGTGTACCGCCTGGGGGGGGACGAGTTCGCGTTACTGCAGTCCAATGTCAAAGCCCTGCCCAGGGTGGTGGCGCAGGTAGAGGCGATCATTTCCGCCTTGAGCAAACCGCTGGACGTGGAAGGCATGTCACTGGAAATGGGGGCCAGCGTGGGGGTGGCCCTGTATCCGGAGAACGGCAACAACAGCCACGCGTTGCTGCGCTGTGCCGATGTCGCCATGTATCAGGCCAAAACCCGCGGTGAACGCTATCAGTTTTACCACCCGAGTATGGATGCCCACAGTTCCCGCCGTTTGACCATCCTGGCGGATCTGGGGGCGGCGATTCGGGAAAATCAGCTGCAGCTGCACTTCCAGCCCCGTATTGATCTGGCCACCGGTGCCTGCAATGGCTGTGAAGCCCTGTTGCGCTGGATGCATCCACAACAGGGCATGGTGCCGCCGGGGGATTTTATCCCGCTGGCGGAGATGACGGAGATTATCCACCCCCTGAGCCTGTGGGTGATTCGCGCCGCGTTGTGCCA
Source organism: Gammaproteobacteria bacterium UBA7310 (assembly GCA_002471665.1). Classification (GTDB taxonomy): domain Bacteria; phylum Pseudomonadota; class Gammaproteobacteria; order Pseudomonadales; family Ketobacteraceae; genus Ketobacter. The sequence continues at coordinate 13,430 of DKQK01000045.1, read as the reverse complement.
GGTGCGCAGCTGGATGGACCAGGGTCTGGAGATTGCGGTGGCCATCAACCTGTCAGCCCGTAACCTGATCGATACCCGCTGTCCGGAGCAGATACAGGCCCTGCTTGCGGAGTATCAGGTTCCCAACCATTTGCTGGAAATCGAGATCACGGAAAGTGCCCTGATCACCGATCCGGAGCGGGCCCTGCAGGTGGTGCAATCGTTTCATGATCTGGGCTTGCATCTGGCCATTGATGATTTCGGCACCGGTTATTCCTCCATGAGCTACCTGAAACGGTTGCCGATTCACACCCTGAAGGTGGATCGTTCCTTTGTGAAAGACATGCTGACCGACGAGGCCGATGCGGTGATCGTGCGCTCCACCATTGGCCTGGCTCACAGTTTTGGCCTTAACGTGGTGGCAGAAGGGGTGGAAGATGAAGACACCCTGCAGGCATTGCGGCATCTGCAGTGCGAGCAGGCACAGGGCTATCACATCAGCCGCCCGGTGTCGGCGGATGAATTTAATCGCTGGTATCAGGACCGTTTACAGAAAAACCCGGCCAACCCGAATTTTACTCTCTGATTTTTGCCCGCTTCCCGTCTCTATAGGCAGACATATCCAAGGACGCACCGCTGGAGACGGAATTTCTATGTTGGAGGAGCTGCCATACTGGTTGGCCTTATGGCGCATACCAGGCGTAGGGCCCAGTCATTTCAGGCAGATCACGGATCGCTATCCCAGTATGATGGCCTTCTTCAGCCTGTCTGCGCAGGAACTGCAATCCATCGGTTTTTCCGCCCGCCAAAGCCAGCTGGTCGCCGGTTTCCAGCGCGGCACGGAGCGTTCCCTGTTGGAGGGGGTAAGCCGGGATCTGGACTGGCTGGAGCAGAGTGATGCCCACCATGTTCTGACCTGGGCGGACGACGACTACCCGCCCCTGTTGCGGGAAATAGCGGGCTCCCCCCCGATTCTGTTTGTGCGTGGCGACGCTGCCCTGCTGGGCCTGCCGCAAATTGCCATTGTCGGCAGCCGTCACTCCAGTCGTCAGGGTCGTAAACTGGCGCAGGATTTTGCCGGTTGTTTCTCCAGTAACGGGTTTGTCACCACCAGCGGCCTGGCACTGGGTATTGATGCAGCGGCGCACGCCGGCGCCATGGCGGCGGGGGGCAAGACCATTGCCGTGCTGGCCCACGGGCTGGATGACATCTACCCGAACCGTAACCGTAATCTGGGCCAGGAGGTGATCAGGCAGGGGGCGCTGGTGTCGGAGTTTCCCATCGGCGTCTCACCGCGGGCGGAGTTCTTTCCCCGCCGCAACCGCATCATCAGCGGCTTGAGCCTGGGGGTGCTGGTGGTGGAGGCGGCTCTTAAAAGTGGTTCCCTGATCACCGCCCACGAGGCAGTGGATCAGGGGCGCGAAGTCTTTGCGGTGCCCGGCTCCATCAATGATCCCCTGGCCAAGGGCTGCCACGCCCTGATCCGCAATGGTGCCCGTCTGGTGGAAACCGCGCAGCAGGTGGTGGAGGAGCTGATGCCGCTGCTGGGTTTTATGCAGCAAGTGGCGATGCCGGCACAGGCGGATGCCGCCATCGATCACTATGAGCAGGATTCCCTGGAGGGGCGCCTGTTGGCCGCACTGGAATTCGAACCCACCCCCATTGATCAACTGGTGGGGCTCACCGGCCTCTGCGTAGCGGATATCAGCTCAGCGCTGGTGATGCTCGAGCTGGATGGAATGGTGCAGCAGCAGCAGGGCGGATACTGCCGTGTCTAGCTTGCATCAGGTTGCCAGCTGAGGTAACTTCCGGCCTCCATTGGAAACCTTGCCTTGTCGGTGAGATTTAGGAGGTGTGATCATGTCCCAGCCATTTGTTGCCATCATGATGGGCTCTGATTCGGATCTACCCCAGATTGAACCGACACTGGATGCCCTGGCCAAGTTGAAGATCCAGTACGAGGTGAAAGTAACCTCTGCCCATCACACGCCTGAGCTGACCCACAGTTACGTCAAGGATGCCGACAAGCGTGGCTGTTGCGTTTTTATCTGCGCAGGGGATATGGTGGCGCACCTGGCCGGTGCGGTTGCCGCTGCCACCACCAAGCCGGTGGTGGGTATTCCCGTCAACGCCGCCCTGAATGGTCTGGACTCCCTGTTGTCTACAGTACAAATGCCGGGAGGCATACCGGTTGCTACCGTTGCCATCGGTAAAGCCGGTGCCAAAAACGCAGCCTATCTGGCGGCGCAGATGATGTCCCTGGCGGACGCCGACCTGGCACAGCGTCTGAAAGACGAGCGCGCCGCCAACGCCAAAGCCGTGCAGGAAAAAGACACCGCCCTGCAGGCCCGCCTGGCTCAGAAAGACTGATATGTTGTCGCTCCGGCACCAGATAGGTGTCGTCCGTGCGCTGTCTCAGGGCAAAGTGATTGCTTACCCGACGGAGTCGGTCTATGGCTACGGCTGTGATCCATTCAACCAGGATGCCGTGTTGCGATTGCTGGCGTTGAAGCAGCGCCCCCTGCACAAAGGCCTCATTCTGGTGGCAGCCGATGTTTCCCAGATACAGCCGTTGCTGGCTGGATTAACCCCGGTGCAGCGTGATCAGTTACAATCTACCTGGCCCGGCCCGGTTACCTGGCTGGTGCCAGACCCGGACAGTATTATTCCCCATTGGGTGAAGGGGGATTTTGATAGCGTGGCGGTACGGGTCAGTGCTCATCCTGTGGTGAAGGCCCTGTGTCGCGCATGGGGTGGCCCCATTGTGTCCACCAGTGCTAACCGCAGCGGCCAGGAACCGGCCCGAAGTGAGTTTCCGCTGAAGAGAATGCGGGCCCTCTATGGGTGGGGGGCAGACTACATATTACCCGGCTACACGTCACGAACCAGTAAGCCCACTGAAATACGGGATTTACAAAGCGGCCGTATCATTCGAGCCGGTTGAAGGGGATAGCATGCAAAATATCGATATTGACGCCGTCAAAACCTACCTGCTGGCGCTGCAGGATGATATTTGCCGGCAATTGTCTGCTGAGGAAAGTGGCGCTCAGGCCTTCCTGGAAGACAGTTGGCAACGGGTGCAGGGTGGCGGTGGCCGTTCCCGGGTGCTGGAAGGGGGTGAGGTGTTTGAAAAAGCCGGGGTGAACTTCTCCCACGTATTCGGTGACAGCATGCCCAAATCCGCCACGGCCCACCGACCGGAACTGGAAGGCCGCCATTTTCAGGCCATGGGCGTGTCCCTGGTGATCCACCCCGTCAACCCCATGGTGCCCACCTCCCACGCCAACGTGCGCTTTTTCATTGCCGAAAAAGAAGGTGCAGAGCCGGTATGGTGGTTCGGCGGTGGCTTTGATCTGACCCCCTATTACGGCTTTGAAGAGGATTGCGTGCATTGGCACCAGACCGCCAAAGCCGCTTGCGATCCCTTTGGTGAGGATGTGTATCCCCGGTATAAAGCCTGGTGTGATGAATACTTTTACCTCAAGCACCGCGATGAAACCCGTGGCGTTGGGGGATTGTTTTTCGATGATCTGAACCAATGGGAATACGAACAATGCTTTGCGTTTATGCGTGCGGTGGGCGATGCCTATATTCAGGCGTACCGCCCCATCGTACAACGGCGTAAAGCATTGCCTTACAACGAATCACAACGGGAATTTCAGCTCTACCGTCGAGGCCGTTATGTGGAATTCAATCTGGTCTACGATCGCGGTACCCTGTTCGGTTTACAGACCGGGGGGCGCACGGAATCAATACTGATGTCCCTGCCCTCATTGGTGAGTTGGAAATACAACTGGCAACCGGAACCCGGTTCTGACGAAGCAAAACTGTACACGGATTTTCTTGGTGCCAGAGACTGGATTTAACGGATTAGAAACACCATGAGCATTGATCGATACGCCGTGATGGGCAACCCCATCAAGCACAGTAAATCGCCGCAGATTCACAAAGCGTTCGCCGAGCAGGCCGACCAGCATATGACCTACACCAGCATGCTGGTGCCGGAGGCGCAATTCGAGGAATCGGTACGCCGATTTTTCGCTGAGGGCGGCAAAGGGCTGAACATCACGGTGCCCTTCAAGCTGCGGGCATTTGATCTGGCCGATGAATTGACCGAACGCGCCTTGCGCGCCAAAGCGGTTAACACCCTGTGGCAAAACAACGAGGGTCAAATCATCGGTGACAATACCGATGGAGTGGGTATGGTGCGGGACATCATGCACAACCATGATGGCCGCCTGGCCGGTAAAAAACTCTTGATCATTGGTGCCGGCGGTGCGGTACGCGGTGTACTGGCGCCGGTATTGGCGGAGAACCCTGCATCCCTGGTGCTTGCCAACCGTACCTTTGAGAAAGCCCATCACCTGGCGGAGGAATTTACGGATCTGGGCCGGATTGAAGCGCTGCACCTGAATCAGTTAAAGGGGCCGTTCGACTGGATTATCAATGGAACTGCCTCCAGTTTGCAGGGGGAGGTTCCGGATCTGCCGGCATCGGTCATCGGTGAGCACACCCGGGTCTACGACATGATGTACGGCAAAGAGATCACCCCGTTTAATGCCTGGGCGCTGGAGCATGGTGCCGAAAAGGCCTTTGATGGTCTGGGTATGTTGGTGGAGCAGGCAGCCGAAAGCTTTCGTAAGTGGCGTGGTGTGATGCCCTCCACCCCCACAGTGATTTCCGATCTGCGCTCCGCCATATCATCCTAGCAACCGCGTTGCCGGTTCATAAGGGCAATGCGCAGCAAAGAGGTTGGTTATTATGGTCGATACCCCGTATCAGCAAATCATCACGGACTATACCCGCAGCTGGACATTGTTGCTGGGCTACGATGATCAAACCCTGGAATCCGTGACCCAACCCCAGGCCGGGATGCAGGCGCTGGTTTGGGAAGAGGTGATGGTGGCCATTGATGCCTTCAAGCAGCATTTGATGGCCCGGGGGGAGGCTTCGGACTTGTTTGCCCGCCTGCGGGGGGATGGCCTGGCCTCGGCATTGGCCAGCATTGAGCAGGGCTTCGGTGAGGATCTGTTTTACCCCAATGTGGCCAGTCGCGCCGCGCACCTGCTGTACTTTGTTATCAAGAATCATCCGTTAACCGACGGCAACAAGCGTACCGGCGCGTTTCTGTTTGTCTGGTATCTGCGCATCAATCAACACTTGTTGGCACGGCCGCTGGAACAACAGATCAACGACAACACGCTGGTGGCGCTGGCCTTGCTGACCGCCCAGAGCCAACCGGATCAGAAAGACACGGTGATCCGGTTGATTGAGAACCTGATTGTGTTGAAGTAATCCACTATTCCGGCAATGGGTAGCGGGCCACGCTGTCGTTGTAGAGTACATACAGGGTATCGTCCACTACGGTGTAGTGGGAGTACCAGGGAACATTCGGTAATACCGGGGCGATCGCTTGTGGTGCCGCCGGATTGCGGTTGTCCAGTAGTGGTGCGGGGCGATTTTTGTAATCAAGGCTGATCGGAAGTTCGAACAAGACGGATTGAAGCGCACGCCAGTCCGCCCCGTAGGTAGCCAGGTGGATCGGGTTTGCAAGTTCGTAGATATCGTTAATCCCCGCTATTGGTACCGCCAGCAATAATGGCTCGAAGTCATTTGTCCATTGCGCTGTTGAGATGGTGAAGTCGTATTGAGTCGCACCATTGAACCAGCGTTGGCCGGGTTCTGTGGCCAGCCAGCTGGTGCCGTCTTCCATCAGGCAGCGTGCGGCACCGTCCGCTTCGTAGGAATCCAGGCACAGCTGCCCATCAACAACGGTAATCAAATAGGTTGTGCCCACTTCCGGCAACCGCTGGGTGCGCCATTGTTGTTGCTGTGGGTTCCAGATTACGGCTTCCGGCCGCCCGCCCCACGGGTCTTCTATATTGTAGAACCAGACTTCCCCCTGATACGCCAGGGTTCGGAAGGGCATGCCGGGCACCGGTCGTGGCGGCAGGGTTTGCACGACACCAGCGTTATCCACGAACCAGGTGCTGCTCTCATCCACCAGATAAACCCCCGCTTCGGTGGCGTATACCGGTGTCCCGCTGACCCACTGCGCCCGTACCGGCTGCCAGGTGGCCAGCTGGTACTGTTCCAGCATGTACTCACCGTTACCCAGCCGTGCCACGTAAAAATAATCGCCGGGTATGCCCGGCAACACGGTGCTGGGCTCGGTGAGGTAATCCTCATAGATCATCTGCATCACATTGCCGTCGGTGTCGGTAACCGGAATACTCTCAGCGCACACGGTTTGATCGGCTTTGGTGACGCAGACTCGATGGGCGGTGTTGGCTTGCGGTGTCATGCAGTCCGCCGTGGCGCCACCGGGCCAGGGGCTGGGTGTCAGATAAAGAAAATCAAGTTGCCGCGTGTTGGTGAGCAGATTGCCGTCATTCACGGCCGTCAGCAGTTGGTATTCGGCGGTGTTGTCGTAATTGTCAATCTGCAGGCCACAGCTTTGCACGCTGATGACCGGTTCCGGTAAGGGGTTGCCGGGGCTTGGGGTGACGGTCCAGGGGTAGGCCGCCAGGGCACGCTGATCCGTTACCCAGCCGGGAATGTACAACGCCTCCAGATTAGGCAGGGCGCTCAGGTAATCGGTCAGGACATCGGTGTTGGCGTTGAGACTGAGACGGCGTAACTGTGGGAAATCGCGCAGTGCACTGTAATCTGCAGAGTCAAAATCATAGGCCAGACAATCCAGCTCCGTGACCTGATCGCTGCGGGTCCAGCCGTTCTGGGTGGCGGCGTCCGCAACACACTGCGACAGGCTGTCGGGCAGATTCAGGGTATTCAGTGCGCGGTCTGCGGCCACATAAGTGGGATATCGAAAACGATTGTAATAATTGGTGTCCAGGGCGGTGGCACCAATGGCAACCGGAAAGTTACGATAAGAGGAGTTGGCATTCTCATCCGCGCCCTGGGTTGCCCAATGCAGAGTGAGATACGCATTAATGGGAAGTTTGCCTTTTGCCAACGGCAAGGTATCCGGGCCATTGTTGTCCAGCCACCACACCAGTTCGTCGTCGGCCTGGGACGGGTCGTGGGCCACCAGCATCACCGTGGTGACGGGTTGGCCTTTTACCACCACTACTGAATCCTGCATCAGCATTTGTTTGATGCCCACAAAGACATTGTCCGGATTACTGCGATCATCATTGCGGTAAAAGGGTTGGTGTTGATAATCCGCCAGCGGCAGCGCCGCCAGGATGGGCAGTTCACTCACCGCCAGGCGGGGAGCGGAGATGTTCAGCTCGGACAGGTTGGGAAACTGCTGCAAGCCGGCTATGCTGCGAATTTCCACGGCGTCACACTGTACCTGATCCACATCGCTGTTGCGGGTCCAGCCATTGGACACCGCCAGTGCGCTGAGGCACGCACGCAGGTTGGCATCAGGAATACTGCTGCTGGACAGGGTCAGTGGTGATGTTGTCTCGTCGTTGCCGCGTTCATCGGAATTCTGGTTTGTGCTGCCGCCACCACCACAGCCGGATAATAAAGTGCATCCCAGCCACAGGGCCGTTGCCCATAGCGTCCATGTACGGTTCATGTCCTTCCCCCAATACTACTGCTTGATAAAATAATCAGAAAATTACTGCGCATGTGACTGTCGCAGCGAGGCGGATTTTACCACGTCAATGTGATTTGTGGATTTCTGTTTTTCATATGGTTCCGGTTAATTCACACTATGCTGTGACTTATGGCACTGGAAAGCCGTCTAAGTATCTTCACAGCCACCCCGATAGATAGTACAGGACAGCACTATGACCGACGAACTCTCAGATCTCATTGGCGAACTGGTCGACACCTCCCCTGAACAGCAGGATCAGGTGATTCGGCAGGTGGTGGCCACGCGGGAACCTGAGGAAGTGTCGTTGCTGTTGGAATCCCTGCCGTTACCGGTGCGTCTGGAAGCCTGGAGCAAAGTACCGGCGCAGGAGAAACTGCAGATCCTGCTCACCATGCGCGGTGATCCCCGGGAAACGCTGCTGGACAATATGAGCCTGGATGAACTGGACGCACTGTTTCAGGGAATGGCGGCCGAGGATCTGGTGGAGCTGTCGGAATCCCTGCCCCGGCGCATGGTGGACCGGGCCCTCTGGGTTATGGACGAACAGCAGCGCCACTATTTTAAAGAGGCCAAAGGCTATCGCGATGATCAGATCGGGCGCTGGGTCAGTCACGAGTTGCTGGTGTTGCCCACCAACGCCCGGGTGCGGGATGGCATGCGCCTGCTGCGGCGGGAAGTGCCGGAATACATGGATACCCTGTTTCTGGTGAACCGGGCCGGGCACTTTTCCGAGGCGGTGCGCATCGGCAAGATCATCGGCTCTCCGGATCACCTGCCGCTGGTGGATCTGTCGGAAGATGTGTTTACGGTGCTGGAAGGGCAGGAGGATTCGGTGGATGCCGCGCTGAAAGTGCAGCAATCCGGGTTCAGCTCGCTACCGGTGGTGGACGACAGCGGTAAGCTGCTGGGCCGGCTGGACATCGGTACCGCCGGAGAACTGGTGAACACGTATTACGAAGGCCAGTTGATGGCCAGCGCCGGTATGGATGAGGATGAGGATTTGTTCGCGCCGGTGGTGAAAAGCGCCCGTAACCGGGCGGTGTGGTTGGGCATTAATTTGCTGACGGCGTTTCTGGCTTCCTGGTTTATCGGCCTGTTCGAAGCCACCTTGCAGCAGGTGGTGGCGTTGGCGGTGTTAATGCCGGTGGTGGCCAGCATGGGCGGCATCGCCGGCAGCCAGACCCTGACCCTGATCATTCGCGGCCTGGCCATGGGCCAGGTCACCAGTGCCAACCTCAAAGCCCTGATGAAAAAGGAACTCAGTGTGGGCGGCTTGAACGGGGTGTTGTGGGCCATCGTGATCGGCTTTGTGGCATCCATGTGGTTTGGCAGCCCGGTGATCGGCCTGGTGATTGCCATGGCCATTCTGGTGAACATCGCCGCCGCGGCTTTATCCGGGGTGGCGATTCCGGTGTTGCTGGACAAGATGAAACTGGATCCGGCGCTGTCCGGTTCGGTGGTGTTGACCACCGTCACGGACATCGTTGGTTTTGTGGCGTTTTTGGGATTGGGAACATTGTTGTTGGTGTAACAAAAAACGGGGCGGCCTTGTGGCGCCCCGGTTAATGGCATCGGTTGCTGATTGCTGGCGTCGTTACAGAGTTTTCAGGTACTCAATCAGCGCGTAGCGTTCCTCATCGGTGAGCACACTGGTGAACTCGTGGCCCTCATTGCCGTGACTGTACATATGGGTGTTCATGATCTTGCGGTTTTCCATATTTTCAGTGGTGATGATGGGCGGGAAGTCCAGGTTCCAGGCACCGGTCAGGTTACCGTACAGCCATTCCAGGAAAATCTGAATCCAGGGGGTGGCGTAGATGTTGCGGGTACTGCAGTTGAACCCGGGTGCCACCATGGGCGGCAGGCTTTCACATTGGATGCGATCATACTTCCAACCCATTTTCTCAGCATCGAAGGCACGCTGCAGGTTGGTGTCGAAGCCCATCACCACATTGCCTTCACCTTCTGCCCGGGGAGCGGATACCCGGCGCCAGATGGGATAGCGATCCTGCGGTTTCAACACTTCCCACACGTTGGGTACAGAACCGTTGTGGAAGTAAGGAGCGGAAGCCCACACACCATAGAGTGGTTGTGCCAGATAGCCTATCTCGCGATCGCCGCGGATTTTCTTCTGCACCTGCGGGCCGCAATCGTTCTCGGTGTCCTTGGTGGCGGGATAACCAAAGAAGTTATCGGCGCCGGTGGTGGCCATGCCCTCGGTGTTGGTGAGGGCGCGACGCCGGTCGGTGCCGATGATGTCCAGTGGCACCACATAACCCGCCATACCCTCCAGTAATGGGGTGGCGAGGAATTCGGGATCGTTGACGTAGCGGGGTGCATAGGCACCGTGACAGCTGGCGCAGGAGCCGTTGCCTTCCGGCCGCGGGATCGGATTGTTGCGATCCTCGGCCCACAGGTCCAGCTCGTGGAACAACACAGCGCCGGTCTTGGCCAGGTCTTCGTCTACCGGCAGTGGGTATTTGGGGGCTTTCATGGTTTCCACCCACAGGTTCATATCCGGGCCGTGGGTGCGCATCCACTCCTGACCCTGTTCACCCAGGCCGGCGGCGGTACCACCAAACAGGCCGAAGATCGGTGTGTAGAACACCGCGTCCACCCGTGGAGCATCCATGGGGAACAGGCCGTCCACAAACTTCAGTGGCCGGTGGCCCATGTTCCACCAGTTGGGGGAATCCATGCTGCCGGTGGAACCGGAGCTCAGGATGTTTAAAAAGCCGCTGATGGTGGGCAGGCCCTGGTCGGGAAACAGGAAGGCAATGTTCACCGCGCTGGCATTGTTGGTGCCACGGGTTTGGGTCAGGTTCAGGGGGGTCACACCGGAGGCCAGATAGCCCAGGGGCAGCATGTCCCGCAGGAACAGGTTAAGGTCGGTGGCGCTGGAGCCGCCGAACTGGAAACCCAGATCGGGCCCATCGGCCTTGCTGCCCACTTCGCCGCTGTGACAGCCGTGGCAGGTGACACCGATTCGGCCACTCCAGCTGCCATCGTCCTTGCGTACCTGGGTAAACATTTCCGGGAGTTGGCCGCTGCCGCCATTGGTTTGGTTGGGGTCCTCCCCGGGCAAAGGGTATGGGTTGCGGCCTTCGGAGAAGCCGGAGCCGTAGCGGTTGGATACCAGCTCATCAAAATTATTGGGGCGTTGGCTGAATCCGCCCCAAATCCGCCAGAGACGGTTGTACTGGCTGGCGGTGAAGGTGGCGATGCCGCCGGCGGCGGCCCAGTCGTTGTAGCTGTTGCCTACGAACAGGGCGGCAACGCCGTCGCCACCGGTATCCATCAGCCGTTCGCCGCGATAGAAGTAGTCGCGCAGCTCACCGCAGGTATCCGCGTGGGCTTCTTCCTGAACGGCTTCCGGGTCAACGTGGCATTCCGCCCAATAGGCATTGAAGTGCACTGCCTTGCCGTCGCTGATCCCCGGTTGCACCAGGGTGCGGGGATCTTCGGGCAGGGGTTCGCTGTCGTCCTTGCCGTAACAGTAATCCCATTGCCACAGGCCGCCGCGGCTACTGCCCAGCAGGGCGTCGGGATCGTCATTGTAGACAAAGGCGTGGCTTATTGTGGAAACCATGAGCGTGCCGCTCAACAGCAGGCACGACAAGGCCGTGGTCGCGCGCCTAAGGGGCGCAACCGGTGTGGTGTGTATCCTCATTGTGAAAATCCTGTTTTCTAATTGTTTTTGGTACTGCTCAATCGGTGTACCAGAGCAAGTTAGCACCACCCTGTGGATACATCAAGACATTATGCGTATTTTGTCTCAGTGGCGCTTGACTTATGCCTTAAAGCATGGGCTTTATAATTGTCTCAGGAGGATAGGTTATGGTGCCGCCAATGGGCAGGGTGAGGAACCTGCCCTGATTCAGGGCGCCGTAACGCACCTGGGCTTCCAGCCGTTGGCGGGGCTCGTCCAGCGGCTCGGCGGATAGCTGGAATGTGGACCAGTGCATACCAATACTGAGGCGGGAGCGGATGTCATTGTGGATGGCGATGGCTTCTTCCGGGTTGACGTGATTGTTTTTCATAAACCAGCGTGGTGCATAGGCGCCAATGGGGATCAGTGCCATGTCCACCGGCCCCAGGCGCTCAAAGGTTTCCTTGAACTGCACACTGTTGTAGCCGGTGTCACCGCCGAACCACAGGCTGAAATCCGCCAGATCCAGGCGCCAGGCGGCCCACAGGGTCTGATAACGGTCGGTGAGCCCGCGGCTGGACCAATGCTGGGTGGGGGTGGCGGTGATGGTGGCACCGTCCGTGGTACGGCTCTCCCACCAGTCCATCTCCTCCACCCGAACCGGGTCGATCCCCAGATCCACAAACCAGGCTTTCACCCCCAGCGGCACAAAGTAGCGGGGCCCGTTGCCCAGGGCCCGGATGGTGTCGGTATCCAGATGGTCATAGTGATTATGGGAGATCACCACCCAGTCGACGGCGGGCAGATCCGGCACATCGTACACCAGTGGAGCCAGCCGCTCAGGCCCGGCGAAGGCTAACGGCGATGCCCGGTAGGAGAGAATGGGGTCGGTCAGCAGGGTGCGCCCCTGATGACGAATCAAAAACGTGGAATGGCCCAACCAGGTGACCGTGGGGCGATCCGGTGTTTCTGTCAGGGGGGTTGCCTGCTCCACTACCCGGATCTGATCCCGTTCCTCGTTGTGATCGGCGTAGGGATCGTCTCCAAACCAGCGCATGCGCAGATAGGAGAACACATTCTTGCCTTCATCATCGACGTACAGATTACGAAAGCCGGTGTCGGTATGGTGAGGCGGGCGGGATTCGGTGGTGTCCGGGGCCTGAGGCGGAGTGCCCGGTTCGGTGTCGTTGGCCTGGCAGGCAGACACCGGCAACAGCACCAGACTGAACAGCAAAGTGAATCGTATCCCACCGCAGAGAAGGATCATAATGGCTTGGCCCTTGTATTTTGTTGTCGCTCGACCCATCTAACTTTAATGCTAGAATGAGCTTACATTGGTGCAGACACCGCACTGACATTCCCATGTTCTGTTGATAAAGATGTTGCCATGAATCCATTGCTTGAGCCAAAAGAATTACCCGAATTCAGTCAGATCAAGCCGGCCGATGTTGCGCCGGCCCTGTCCCAGATTATTGACAATAACTATCAGCGCATCGAAGAAATCGTTGCCCACGTGAAGCAGCATGACGTAACCCTGGAAAATTTTCTGCTGCCGTTTGAAGACATCAACGACACTCTGGGCAAGATGTGGTCCCCGGTGAGCCACTTAAACAGTGTGATGAACAACGACGAACTGCGTAACGCGTACAATGCCTGCCTGCCGAAATTGTCAGAATATTCCACCCGGCTGGGTCAACACAAAGGCCTGTATGAAGCCTACAAGGCATTGAAGGATTCCCCGCAGTTTGAAAACTACACCGTGGCGCAGAAAAAAGTGATTGATAATGCCCTGCGGGATTTTCACTTATCGGGCATTGACCTGCCGGCAGAGCAGCAAAAACGCTATGGTGAGATCAGTAAACGGTTATCGGAGCTCACCAGCAAGTTCGCCGAGAACGTGCTGGATTGTACCAACGCTTTCAGTAAACACATTACCGATGTCAACGAACTCAGCGGCTTGCCGGAAACCCAGTTGCATGGCGCCGAGATTGCCGCCAAGGCCAAGGATCTGCAAGGCTATGTGTTGACGCTGGATATACCGGTGTACATCGCCGTGATGACCTACTGTGACAACCGCGACCTGCGGCGGGAATTTTACGAGGCCTACAACACCAAGGCATCGGACCAGGGGCCGTTTGCCGGCCAGTGGGACAACAATCCGTTAATGGAAGAGATCCTGAGCCTGCGTCACGAGCTGGCGCAACTGCTGGGTTTTCATAATTACGCCGAGCG
>DKQK01000026.1 GCA_002471665.1 Gammaproteobacteria bacterium UBA7310 | reverse complement strand
ACCCGCCCCGTCAACGACTTTTTTTAACTATTTTATTCAATACCTTACGGGCTACTTGATTACGACTCGCGCAAAGCGTTTTTTACCCGCCTGACACACATAGGGACCACCTGATGCAAGGCGTGACCTGGGGTCTTTTATTGGCTCACCATCAATGCGCACGGCCCCCTGCTTCATCATGTCTCTGGCTTGCCCTGTGGTTTTAGTCAGGCCTGCCTGTTGTATGACATTCGGCACAGGCAACCCCTCGCCACCTTCTGCCTGCAACTCAAACTCCGGCATTTCCTCCGGGATCTCGCCCCATTTAAACTTATTGCCGGCCCCTTTATGGGCACTTTGGGCTGCCTCTTCACCATGGAAACGAGCCACGATTTCTTCCGCCAACCTTGATTTGATGTCTCTCGGGTTCACACCCCCATCAATATCGGCTTTGAATTGGGCAATATCTTCATTGCTACGAAAGCTCAGTAACTCAAAATAACGCCACATGAGCTCGTCGCTGATGGACATCAGCTTCCCATACATCTCCGATGGAGCATCGGTCACACCAATATAGTTACCCAACGACTTGGACATCTTCTGTACACCATCCAACCCTTCAAGAATGGGCATCATGACGACGGTTTGGGGTTTCTGCCCATTTGCCTTCTGCAGCTCACGCCCCATCAGCAGGTTGAACTTCTGATCCGTGCCGCCCAGCTCCACATCGGCCTTCATCTCGACGGAATCCCACCCCTGGATGAGCGGGTACAGGAATTCATGAATGGCGATGGGCTGGTTGGACTTGAAGCGCTTGGAGAAATCATCCCGCTCCAGCATTCTGGCGACGGTATGTTGCGCCGCCAGCTGGATCATGCCTCCGGCACCAAGCTTTTCCATCCAGGCAGAGTTGAAAACCACTTCCGTCTTTTCCGGGTCGAGGATTTTAAACACCTGTTCCTTATAAGATTTTGCGTTCTCCAGCACATCTTCCCGGGTCAGCGGTTTGCGAGTCTGATTCTTACCCGTAGGATCCCCGATCATTCCGGTGAAATCACCGATCAGAAACATAATATGATGACCCAGATCCTGGAACTGGCGCAGCTTGTTGATGAGCACAGTGTGGCCAAGGTGAAGATCCGGCGCGGTTGGGTCAAAGCCAGCCTTGATCCTGAGTGGCCTATTTTCTTTTAGTTTCTCGATAAGTTCTTCTTCCAGCAGGATTTCTTCTGCGCCCCGCCGGATGAGGGCCAGCGCCTGTTCAACGGAATTCGACACGTTTTCCACCTTGATTGATTGGTCTGGTCATAAAAATGGGCGGTATTGTAGCATGCAGCCGGTAAAGCCCCAGCCCGGAACAGGATAATTTTGAACTGTGATGGACGGCTCAATCCCAACCTTAAAGTTTCTGTAACATTCAGTTTCATCTATCCTTATAATGAATTACTTAGCAGCATTAACCAGAATCTACTCGAATTAGGTATGACGAATCACAGCAGTGCAGATCAGGCGCCCAAGCCTTCTTACCCAAAAACCCATCTGATGGCCGTAGCCGTCTGCTCAGCCGTAATGGTGCTGACGCTGACCTTACTGCCCTCTCCCGATGCCACGGCAACCAAAACGGTTCGCTTGAAGCCCACCATTGAACAGAGCAATGCATCGGCAAAGGCCCGGGCTCAAGAACTCATGGATGAATCCCTGGCAGAAGAGCCGCTACTGGCTGAGCTTGAACCAGCAACGCCCGTCAGGAACTGGATGGACCAGAAAGTGCGCAGTGGCGATACATTGAGCCATATATTCAAACGCGTAGGCCTGAGCTCCCGGGATGTCTATGAAGTAATGTCCGGGCAGGGGGAAGTCACCCTGCTGAAGAAAATCCACCCCGGTCAAACCATGCGCTTTGCCATCGAAGAGCAGAAGCTGGTGGCGCTGGAGTACGTCATGTCTCGAACCGAGAGCCTGGTAATTGAGCAGGGTTCCGAAGGCTATGTTGCAGAAAAGCATCAGAAAGCGCTGGTCCCCTACACATCCTATGCCGAAGGCACCATCCATTCATCGCTGTTTCTGGCTGCGCAAAAGGCAGGGCTCTCAGAGGGCCTGACCATGGAGCTGGCCAATATATTCGGTTGGGATGTGGATTTTGTGCTGGATATCAGGGAAGGGGACTCCTTTCGCGTGATCTACCAGGAAATGCACCTGGAGGGCGAAAAAGTGAAAGATGGTGAAATCCTGGCTGCCCAGTTCACCAATCAAGGCGAGACATTCACCGCCATCCGCTATGAAACTGCGGACCGTGGAGCCAGCTATTTCACTCCCGATGGCGACAGCATGCGCAAAGCTTTCCTGCGCAGCCCGATTAGCTTTGCCCGCATCAGCTCACACTTTAATTTGCGCCGCAAGCACCCGGTGCTGCACACCATTCGGGCCCACAAAGGCACCGACTATGCAGCATCGCGAGGCACTCCGATCAAGGCAACCGGTGATGGCAAAGTGGTCTACGCCGGCCGCAAGGGCGGATACGGTAAAGTGGTTATTATTCAGCACGGCCAAACCTACAAAACACTTTACGCCCACATGAACAATTATGCCCGTGGCATTCGCTCCGGCACCAGAGTCAAGCAAGGCCAGGTCATTGGCTATGTGGGAAGCACGGGGCTCGCCACCGGACCACACCTGCATTATGAGTTTTACGTAAACGGTGCAGTGCGAAACCCTGTGACCGTTAAGCTGCCCCATGCTGAACCGATTCCCAAACAGGATAAATCCGGGTTCCTGGCTGTGGCACAGCAAATGGTCGGCCAGCTTGCCACCTACGCTGCCGCCATGGAGAGCGAAAGCGTCGCGCAATTGGATCAATAATGAGCGCCGACGAACTGTACGTTGGCCTCATATCTGGTACCAGCGCAGACGGCATTGACGCTGCACTGGTTTCGCTCCGACAAGACCGCCCTGAGCTGATCGCTCATCATCTGCACCCGATTCCTGCCGCCACGCGTAAACTCCTGGTTTCCCTGTTCACGCCTGATCGAAACCAGATCGACTTGATGGGTGAGCTGGATATTGAGCTGGGGAGGCTATTCGCTGCTGCAGCCAATACACTGTTGCAGCAAGCTGGCGTACCCGCGAGCGCGGTACAGGCCATCGGCAGTCACGGACAAACCATTCGGCATCGCCCGGACAACACTGCCCCCTTCACCCTGCAAATTGGCGACCCACATACCATTTCTCAGCTGACCGGGTTGCCGGTGGTGGCGGACTTTCGACGCCGGGATATGGCTTGCGGCGGCCAGGGCGCGCCGTTGGCACCGCTGTTTCATCAACACTGCCTGACCGACAGCCGGGAGAACCGGGTCATTCTGAACCTTGGAGGCATTGCCAACATCACGCTACTGCCCGCCCGTGGTTCCGGAGGGCGCCCGCTCGCCATGGACACGGGGCCCGCCAGTGGCTTGATGGACGCCTGGTGCCAGGCCCACCGCAACCAGCCCTATGACCAGGCGGGTGCCTGGGCTGCGCAAGGCCAGGTCATTGCCCCCTTGCTGGAGAGCTGGCTGCAGGACCCTTACTTCTCACACCCGGCTCCCAAAAGTACCGGTAAAGAGTATTTTCATCTGGAATGGGCGCAACAGAAGGCCGGTATGCCCCTGGGCGATTTTGAGCCGGTGGACGTACAGGCCACTTTGCTGGCGCTGACAGCAACCACGATAATGGACGCGGTTAACGGACTGCCGGTGCGGGCGAACGGTGTGCTGGTCTGTGGGGGGGGCGTTCACAACCAAGCTCTCATGGACCGGTTGCGGGCCTTATGCCCCTGTCCGCTGGATACAACATCTCCAGTGGGTGTCGATCCGGACTGGGTGGAAGCAATGTGTTTTGCCTGGTTGGCAAAATGCCACATCGATGGCACAAAGCTGGACACCGGCCCGTTTACCGGCGCTCACTCTGAGGTGCTTCTGGGTGCTCTGTATCCGGCCTAAATAGAAAAGGAAGAGCCGCAGCCGCAGGTACTGGTGGCATTGGGGTTTTTCACTATGAACTGCGCTCCCTGCAGACCTTCCGAATAATCCACTTCAGAACCGGCGAGATACTGGATACTCATGGGGTCCACCAACAGGGTGACGCCATGATTTTCCACCTGGGTGTCATCCTCTTTGGCTTCCTCATCGAATTTGAAGCCGTAGGAAAACCCGGCACAACCTCCACCGGTGATATACACCCTCAGTTTGAGGTTATCGTTACCTTCTTCCTCAATCAGCGCCCTGACCTTGCGGGCCGCATTATCAGTGAAGCTCATCGCTGGTACATCAGACACGTTATGAGATACTCCTTTAAAATACTGACGGCGCCAAAGGGCGCCATCTTGGGATTATCTTAAGTCCGACTAAATTAGTCAAGAATAGCCGAATCAGGCGGGACTTTGCTTGGTTTCCATTTTAGCGTTAAGGCCTGATGGTTTTTCATCCTTTTTGGCTTTTTTGTCCAGCGTAATCGCTACCTCTTCCACCGCCGGTTTCTGCTGGCTGTGCACCAGGGAGCCGTTCACTTCCGCCCCCATGACCATTTCGATCAGATGGTAATGAACATTGCCGTTGACAACCGCCTTGGCCGCCAGCTCCACGTGGGCAGAGGAATGCACATCACCATTTACCTTGCCGTTAACCACGACATTCGGCACATGGATTTCACCCTCAATCTTACCCGCTTCGCTCAGGCGCAGCAGGGCTTCGCTGCCATCATCCGCCCTCACATTCCCTTTGATCGTACCTTCAACCAAAAGCCCGCCTTCGAACCTGACGTCACCATCAATCACAGTGCCTTTCGCGATCATGGTGGTTTTGCCAGCATGACGGTCAAAGTCTACTTTTTTTGTCTTATCCTTTCCCCACATCGCTTCTTACCTCTAGCACGTTCCAATCAAACCGCTTTTCAAGTCTAGTCGCTTTACGACCTTTTGACTGAGCGATTACCTCAATTTGTTCCGGAACAAAGCCACCCGGAACCACAATTTCACCATCTACATTCTGGAAGTAACGGAATTTAAAAGGAATTCCACTTTTATCCATCTCTTCGGAAAGTTCCTCAAATGACAGGCTTTCTTTAGTGCCTCCACGCACGCCAAGTAAATTCATAGTGACATTACCACTGATATAAGAGCTGTTGTCCGCCACCTGAGTCATCACCACCTTGTATTTAAAACGGCGTTTATTGAATGTGGTGGAGAGCTCCAAACGCTCGATCCGCAACCCCTTATCGTTCTTGCGGGGCGCCATAATACTTTTGTAGAACGTGACCGCTTCTTCCAGCTCGGATACCCGGTTCTGCAATCCGATGTTCTCTTTTCTGACCCGTTCTGACGCCTGCCGTTCCAGCTCACTGCCGTGCTTGAGTATGGCCGCTTGTTCCTGAAGCTGAGACAGGGTTTTGCTGAGTTCCTTGGTTTCCCGCTGCAGTTCAGCGCGCTCATCCAGCACATGCAGTTTTTCCCGGATGCCCTGGTAGTAACCGGCGACAAAAAAACCGCCGGCCACCAGCAGCAACACCGCCAACCCCAGCGCCGCACGCTTCCAGCGCGAGCCTTGCTTCTGCGGCACTAAAACCAGCTGTGGATCCGGGCTGCCACCAGATTTTGCCACGGCAGGCCTCAGGGCATCAGAGCCACCTGGTTCAGCCCAGCTGACTCAGGTAACCCACACATAATGTTCATATTCTGAACCGCCTGCCCGGCAGCACCTTTCACCAGATTATCGATCACGGACAGCACCACGACGGTGTCACCACCCTGGGGGACATGTACCGCCATACGGCACTGATTGGAACCTTTGACACTACGGGTCTCCGGCATTGCCCCTGCCGGCATGACATCCACAAAGGGTTCATCGGCGAAGCGTGCCTCGTACAAAGCCTGCAGATTTTCCAGCGAGTCGCCCAGTCGCCCATACAAGGTTGCGTGAATGCCTCGAATCATGGGCGTCAGATGTGGAACAAACGTCAGGCCAACCGGGGCCCCCTTCACATCAGCCAGGCCCTGGTTGATCTCGGGTAAGTGCCGATGCCCGGACACCCCGTAGGATTTGAAGTTTTCACTGGCCTCACACAGCAGCGACCCCAACTTTGCCTCACGCCCGGCACCACTGACACCGGACTTGGCATCTGCGATCAGATGCTGCGGATCAATCAGGTCGTTCTCCAACAGGGGCAGGAAACCCAGCTGCACCGCGGTGGGATAACACCCAGGGTTAGCCACCAGGCTGGCACCGGCGATCTGTTGGCGATTGACTTCCGGCAGGCCATATACCGCTTGCTCGAGCACATCGACGCAAGCGTGGGGCATGCCGTACCACTTTTCCCAGAGTAACGGATCCCGCAGGCGAAAATCTGCGGCCAGGTCCACAATTTTCACGTTCGCCTTGAGTAGCGCCGGCACCATTTTCATGGCGACACCATTGGGGGTCGCAAAGAACACAAGATCACACTGACTCAGGTTATCCACATCAGGCTGGGAAAACTGCAGATCCAGGTGGCCGCGCAAATTCGGGTACAAAGCGTGCACATCCTGCCCACATTCAGAGCGCGAGGTGACGGCGGTCAACTGGACATTGGGATGCTGCACCAACAACCGCAGCAGTTCCACGCCGGTGTAGCCAGTGCCACCAACGATTCCAATCTTGATTTTTGCGCTGTGATTCATAGAGATCCCGATTCGTTCTTGCCGATAGAATGTGCAATCATAAAGCAGCTGGAACCGTATTAAAAATTCTAAGCCCTTGTATAGGCAAAATTTTTGCTTGAAATACCCGGTGGAGCAAGCAGCCTTTGTGACTGATAGGGTTCTGATTATGCTCTAGACCGTTGTCCGTTTCCTTAAGCGTAGCGTATTTGGCAGACCTGTCCCGTTATGAACTTTGACCTTGATCGCATAAGAGAACGTTTGTCCACCCTGGATGCGGTGCCACTGCTGGCGCTGCTGGGAATTCTGGCGGGCCTCAGCTCCGGCCTGATCATCATCCTGTTTCGCATGGTGATTGAACTGACCCTTGGCTTGTTTCTGCCGGATCATTCCGAAAACTTCGAAGGCCTGAGCCCTCTGCTGCAGGGTGCCCTGCCCCTGACCTGCGCAGTACTGCTAGGCGCTGCTTTTCACTACCTGCCGAAAGAGGAGCGGCGTACCGGTGTGGGCTATGTCATTGAGCGCTTCAATCTGAACCAGGGCGCCATCAGCCTGCGCAGCTTATTGGTGCAGTTTTTTGGCGCCGCACTGACTTTGATCGGCGGCCTGTCCATGGGACGGGAGGGCCCGGCAGTACACCTGGGCGCCGCCGGCGGCAGCCTGCTGGGGCAATGGGCCCGGCTCCCCAACAACAGCGTACGAATTCTGACGGGCTGCGGCTGTGCGGCGGCCATTTCAGCCTCATTCAACACCCCCATTGCCGGAGTCATCTTTGCTATGGAGGTGATTATGATGGAGTACAGCATCGGCACGTTTATCCCGATCATCCTCGCATCGGTGGTGGGAGCCTCTCTCACCCGAGCCGTGTACGGTCATGAGCCGGCCTTTACCATTCCTGAAGTGCAACTGGGCACCCTCATGGAGCTTCCCTTTGTGGTGCTGTGCGGAATCCTGATTGGCTGTCTTGCCGCCGCGCTGATTTTTTTGTCCACGCAGTATTATCAACGCACCCACCGCCTGGGGATCGGCTGGCGCTTTTTTCTGGCGGGCATGATTACCGCAGCAGCAGGTTTCGTGGCACCGGAAGTGCTAGGAATTGGTTACGACACGGTGGATGCGGCCATGATCGGCAGCCTGACAGTCAGCTCATTGCTGATCATCGCGGTCCTGAAACTGGTGGCCACCAGTGCCTGTGTGGGCTCCGGTTTGCCCGGTGGCGTCATCGGCCCATCGCTGTTCATGGGAGCCCTGGCCGGCGCCCTGTTCGGCAAACTGGGTGGTGCCTTGCTACCGGATGACTCCAATATCACACTGTATGTGTTGCTGGGAATGGCTGGCATGATGGCGGCCACACTGGAAGCGCCACTGGCCGCCTTAATGACCTTGCTGGAACTGACCTTTGAAGCCAATATTATTTTCCCCGGTATGCTGGTGGTGGTGATTTCCAGCCTGATCACCACGCAGGTATTCCGGCAACGGGGCATTTTTCAGGCGTTTTTGCAGGCCCAGGGTATTGCTCTGAACACCAGCCCCCTGGCTCGACACTTACACCGGGTGGGCGTGGCCGCCGTCATGGACCGCAACGTGCGCAGGGTAAACCGGTTGATCAATCGGGAGGAAGCGGACGACATCCTGAAAAAACAACCGAACTGGCTGCTGATCGAGAAAGAAGGCCAGCCAACCCATTTTATGCCGGCTGCCGAGCTGGCCCTGTACATTGCCAGCCTGGAAGAAAAGGGTGAGCAACCCTCCGAAGACAAAACAGCCCCGGAAGAATTTAAAATCAACCTGTTGGAAATTCCCGCAAAACGGGATAATGTGACGCCAATCCTGTTGAGCGCAACGTTGCACGAGGCGCTGCAGGCGATGCAAAAAGCGGATGTCAGCGCGGTGTACGTGCGGCGCATGTCGGCACCCAATATCTATCGCGTTTTTGGTGTTATCCGCAAACAGGATATCGAGCACTATTACCAGATATAAGGATGCATGATGCTCTGGGTTAAAGCATTTCACATTATCGCCGTTGTCTGCTGGTTTGCAGCGCTGTTCTATTTACCAAGGTTGTTTGTTTATCACTGCCAGGCTAATGCCGAAGGTGACACCCAGGGCTCCGAACGTTTCAAAATCATGGAGCGAAAACTGTATCGTGGCATCATGACGCCCTCAATGATTGTGGCGTTGATACTGGGCATCTGGATGCTGGTTGATCGCTGGGATCCTTACTTTAAATCCGCTTTGTGGATGCACATAAAACTGACGCTGATCATACTGTTGATTGGCTATCATCACCTGTGTGGTGCCATGCTGAAAAAATTTGCCCGCAATGAAAACACCCGCTCGGAATCTTTCTATCGTGTATTCAACGAAGTTCCTGTTTTCATCCTGGTAGCGGTCATTATTCTGGCAACTCTGAAACAACCTTTGTAGGCACTGCAATGTCTGAATCGGGATTACACCCTGCGGTACTCAAATTCAATGTGGATGCCGAATATTTTTTTGAGGAAGGCTGTTACATCATCGAGCAGCTTAACTCAGACTGTGACCCCGCACTGTCCATCGCCCGGGCTCGGGTCACACCGGGCCGCACCACCCATTGGCACTGCCTGCACAACACGGTGGAGCGCTATCAGATACTGTCTGGAACAGGGCTGGTGGAAGTCGGTGACCACCCCGCTGCAGCGGTACACCCCGGAGACACTGTGATCATTCCCGCCGGCATGCGACAACGCATCCACAACCCTGGTGAAGACGATTTGATTTTTCTGGCATTGTGTACCCCACGCTTTGTACCCGAACATTATCAGGATCTGGAAAGCTGACTTGTACCAGCACAGTTTGCCGGAGATACTATTGCCCTGGAGACCGCTCACAGTTACAAAACTGTCATTGCGTGCGTCAGATTGGCCACTAGAATGGCCGCCCACCACAACCACGGTCACCCCTGTTGCTGACCGAGCAGTTTCACATTGCTGACTAACGAATTTTATCGCTGGTGTCATCCATGGCCAGAACACCAGCCCCCGCACATCTGACGGGAACCGGTTTCTAACATTGTAAAGGTAACTACTATGACTCATCGTATCGTCATCGTTGGAGGCGGCGCCGGCGGCCTTGAACTTGCCACGCTGCTGGGAAACAAGGCAGGCAAGCGTGGCCAGGCAGAAATCACTTTGGTGGATGCCAACATGACTCACCTTTGGAAGCCCCGCCTGCACGAGGTGGCTGCCGGTGTGCTGAATGCCGACGTGGATGAACTCAACTACGTGGCACACGCCCAGCGTCACCGATTCAAGTTCATCATGGGCCGCATGAATGGTCTGGACCGCCAGGGCAAAGAGGTGATTCTGGAAGCTCATGTGGTTGAGGGCGAGCAAATACTGCCGGAGCGACGCCTGGGATACGATACTCTGGTGATCGCCATCGGCAGCAACACCAATGATTTTGGTACCCAGGGTGCAGCGGAACATTGTATTTTCCTGGACAAGCGTTCAGCCGCCGAAACGTTTCATCGCAAATTTCTTAATAAGTATTTAAAAGCAAACCAGGATCCCAGCGCCGACCCCAAACATTGTAGTATTGCTATTGTCGGTGCCGGCGCAACCGGAGTGGAGTTGGCGGCAGAGCTGAACCATTCAGCCCACGAACTGGTGGAATACGGTTTCGATCAAATCAAACCGGAGAACCTGACCATCACCATTATTGAAGCTGCAGACCGGGTATTGCCGGTGCTTTCTGAAAAAGCCTCTGCTGCCATATTGCGCCAACTCAACGAGTTGAACATCAAGGTATTGACCGGCGAAATGGTGACGGAAATCACCGCCGATGGCTTGCACACCAAGAGTGGCAAGTTTGTTCCCGCCTTTCTGAAAGTATGGAGCGCCGGCATCAAGGCACCGGATTTTTTACATGGCATCGCCGGACTGGAGAGTAATCGCATCAACCAGCTGGTGGTGAAAGCCACACTGCAGACAACCCGGGACGATGATGTTTTTGCCTTTGGCGACTGCGCCCAATGTCCGCGCCATGATGCAGATACGCCGGTGCCCCCACGGGCACAGTCCGCCCACCAGCAGGCTAAGCTGCTGGCCAAATCCCTGCAGCGCCGATTGGCCGGCAAGCCACTGCTGACCTTTGAATATCAGGATAAGGGATCGTTGATTTCATTGAGTAAAAATGGCAGCGTGGGCAACATCATGGGCAACCTGAGCAAGGATTTCACCTTTGAAGGCAAGCTGGCGCGCTTTATGTACATCACGCTGTACCGCATGCACCAGTTCACCCTGCACGGTGTGTTCAGAACCTTGCTGTTGATTTTGCGGGATCGAATAAATCGACGGGCCAGCCCTACCTTGAAATTACACTGACCAGGCCAGGCCGGAAAAAGAAGAACTCGCCACATGCAGCCCAATCTACAGCGTGGCGAGTGCATTCAACGCACAAATGCTAAAAAGAGAAGATATATTTGGCCTTCCCTGAACAGGAAAACGGACCCTCTGTAGCCCTTTACCCATAACAGTGAAAGTCAACACAGCTTCGTTCATCAACTGAACATGCGGACATTCTACCCAAGCCTGCAGAAAAACGGACTGGCATCTTACAACAACTTGTGTGAATGAAGAGGTCATCCTGCTCAGCGGGGTTTGAACTCTTTCCATTCCGCATCACAGTCAAACCGACGGCGGCGGTCGCGTATATTAAGCCCGGTAAGCGATTCCAGGGCCTGCTGCAATTGGGGATACTGATCCGGGTTATCCTGTTCCACTCCCAGCGATTCCATCAATAGATCACGGGAGGTACTGCCGCCTGTGGCCAACCGCACTCCGGCTTTTTGCCGCTCCTCATGTGACAAGGGCCGAAACTGTTTCCAGCTGTCAATATCATCGCAATCGCTACCACGTTGCTTCCGGCAGCGGGTACGAGCTTCATCGGCCCAGTTTTTCAGCGCACTGCAACTTTGACCAAAACGCTGCTGGCAGATGGATTCCGATGCCACTTCATCACAGTAAAATCCATGCTGGACCAGACATTGCCAATCCCTTTCCGACACCAGCGCCTGCAGGGGCATTGCCCGCCCCATCTGCAAACCGGTGAGCACCGGCGGGCGACGATCCAATAGATGAAAGGGAGAATTGCAGCGATCGGAAATATCCTTCTGCTCACAATCCTGCTGCAGACACACTTTCCAGTGATAGATTTTTTTACAGGGCAGACTAAAGCGCAGTTTACATACGTAGTCCTGCTGTTCGGTAAAACAATCACCCACCACGCCTTCGCACAGATCATCTTCCGACGCATCCTCCGGCACCGATTGCGGGCGGCGGGAGAGGATGCCTGTGCTTGGTTTTTTGTTCGTCAGGGCCTGCTCCGACCAGGCGGCGGATTCATCCGGCTTGCTCAAGCGTACGCCCAACCGTTCCGTATTGGGTGTAACGGTTTTGACGTCGGTATCGTCCGGCGCTTCATCGGAATAATGGACCCGGCCCGCGGCATCCTTCCACTGATAAATCTCAGCGTGAACCCAGACACTCATACAACACAAAAACAAGGTACTAATCCATTTTAAGATCAAAGTCCTCTCCCCTGGGTTGCAGTGATTTCATATTACGACAGCGATCCAGAAGCAACTGGGTGAGAAACCGAGCCGCTGGGCCCGCTGCATCCTTATCTTTATACACCAAATACAGCTGCCCGTAGCGATGCCCGCCCTCTTCCATATTCACCGGCTTCAGGGTACCGGCGTTTAATTCCTCCGCCACCTGCAGTCGCGGCACCCAGGCGAACCCTAAACCACTTTTGATGGCACGAATGGAGGTGGTGATGTTACTCACCGTCCAGCGCTGCTCCGCCTCCAGCCAGGGAGCGCTGAAGCGCCGCTGAGGCCCGGAATCCCGCGTCACCATTTGCCGATGCTGTTTCAGATCCTGCAGCGTCACGGCGCGGCCCAATTGCTGCAGGGGATGATCCGGACTGGTTACGCAAACGAATTCCAGCCGCAGCAAAGGCTCCCCGACAAAACCCTGGGGGACCACCGTTGACACCAGTATGTCCACCAACCCGGACAACAACAGATCGTGCCCGCCGGAGAGCACGGATTCCACCAGCTCGACCCGGGTATCGGGAAAGCCCCGGGAAAATTCCGCCAGCACGCAAAGCAGCTCATCGTAGGGAAACACCACTTCCACCGCCAGATCCAGGCGCGCCTCGATACCTCGGGACAGGTTGTCGGCGATGGTCTCCAGGGACAGCGCGCTGTCCAACAACTGACGCGAGCGTCGCAGCAGCACCTCTCCCGCACTGGTAAGGTGGGCTTTGCGCCCTTTCACTTCCAGCACTTGTACCCCCAGCGACTGCTCCAGCTTCTGAATAGAATAGCTGAGGGTGGACTGGGTTTTATGGATCGCCTGAGCGGCCTGGGCGTAGCCGCCGCACTCCACCACCGCTTGAAACGCGCGCCATTGTTCCAGCGTCACTCTGGGTACCTGTGTTGCCGGCATAGGGCCTCCACCAATCGAAATGTTCGAATATTTTTAGCGAATTTATCGTATTTTAATTCAAATTATTCGATTTATCATTACACACATCCATCGAGATCATGACCCACAAGGAGCTTGACCATGAACATTCTTCACATCAGCAGCAGCATCTTCGGCGACAATGGAAAATCCAGCGAGTTGGCGCAGCATTTCCTCGAGCAAATGTCCGCCCGGCACCCCGACGCTTCCGTCACAGTACGGGATTTGGCCAAGGATCCTGTTCCCCATTTGGACGCGGAAACCTTTCAAGCCAATATCACGGCTGCCGACGAGCGGAGCGAAGCACAACAGGAGCGAGCGCAGCTGGGGGACACCCTGGTTGAAGAGTTGATGAATACGGACGTTCTGGTGTTGAGCGTGCCCATGTACAACTTCGGAATCCCCTCCACCCTGAAAGCCTGGATTGATCAGGTGGCACGGGCCGGAACCACCTTCAATTACACTGAAAATGGCCCCGTAGGCCTGGTGAAGAATACCAAGGCGTATGTGTTGGGAGCCCGCGGCGGCGCCTACGCAGGAACCTCCAATGATACCCAGACACCCTACCTGAAAATGTTCCTGGGCTTTCTCGGCATAACGGATGTGGAATTCGTGCTGGCGGAGAAGCTGAACATGAACGCTGAGCAGGCACCGGCAATCATCGATCAGGCGAAACAGGAAATTAACCAGTTACTGGAGTCATAAAGCACAGCAACCACCCGGATATCCCATCCGGCACACCCAGAGGAGAAGCGGCCATGACGACCATCCGACATTGCATCCCTGCCCGTCCGGCATCTGACGGAGCCGGCGTCAAAATCAAACGGGTTGTCCCCACCGGGGATTATTCGGTGATGGACCCGTTTCTGATGCTGGATGAAATCCGATCCGAAGATGGCAGTGATTACGCAGCCGGCTTCCCTGCCCATCCCCACCGTGGCTTTGAATCCATTACCTATATGCGACAAGGCCAACTGGAACATCAGGATCACATGGGCAACCGCGGTGTAATCTCAAGCGGCGGCGCACAATGGATGACGGCGGGACGGGGGGTCATCCATTCCGAAATGCCCCTGCAGCAGGACGGCGCCTTCCACGGTTTTCAACTGTGGCTGAACTTACCGGCTGCTGAAAAAATGCGGGCTGCTGAGTACCACAATCTGGAACCAGGCGACATTCCAACCGTGTTGGTAGGTAAACACCTGATCCGTGTCCTGGGTGGCAACCTCACGGTGGGCACAGAGATCATTTCCGGCCCGATCAGAAACCGGGCCACCGCGCCGCAGGTGTGGGATATAGAAATGAAGGGTGATGCACCTTTGGTGTTGCCGCTGGATGCGGCCATGGCCTGTCTGCTTTATCTCTATGAAGGCAAAGTGGAGGTGGCAGGGGAACCGCTGCGGGAAGCACAGCTGGTGAGCCTGGAGCATCGCGGCGAGATCACCCTGCGCACCGCCAACAGCGCCCGGCTTTTACTGTTGGCAGGCAAGCCATTGGCGGAACCTGTGGTGCAATACGGTCCGTTTGTTATGAACAGCCGCCAGCAGATTGAAACGGCCATCCAGGATTACCAGGCCGGCACCCTGGTTGCCGAATAGCCTGGCCGCCACCCACGCTTGAGCGGAGATCAGGCTTTACTACCCTTGAACAACTTCACCAGCAGGCCGCCACCAGCGGCAAGTATGATTACACCAAACTTTTTCAGGAACAGCAGCAGCCCAGCCAGAAGGCCGGTTTTTGCCAGCACTTTTCCGGCCACCAGGCCGCCGATACCATAGGCTGCATAGGTGTCGTATTCCGGATCAAACTCATCGTAGCGGTAGCCGTCGTTGAAGCTGGCCATGGCCAGTACACTGTCCACGTTCTGGTTGATCTCCGGTAGTTGATTCATGTCGGCAATGAAATTCATCAACAGGTAACCTTTGCGGCCCAGCACCCTGATGTTGTAATTGAGTGTATGGTCTTGGGCATCACCAAATTTCAGTTCCTGTGCCCAGTGCAGCTTATGGTCCACACCATCGTAGTAGGGCTGCGCGGCCCAATCGATCAGCTCAATGGGCTCGTAACCCAGGCGGACGCGTTCTGCACTTTCCTGCTGGGTGCTACTCTTCATGTCAGCCAGCAGTTCGTTGAAATCAATCTCATGGGCATCGTCATCGGACACATAGCCGTCTTCACTGTACTCAATGGTAACCCCCCAGGAATCGGCATCCAGAGGTGACTTGTCGGCGGGAAACAGCATACCCAGAGGTGGTTCACCTTCGGGATTACCCCAGGCCTCCACCAGCACCCGTTGGGAATCCTGCGGTGACAAATAATAAAACCCATCAGGCACATTCAGGCTGGCAACCCCATTCGGCAGGGCGATGGTCCCGGTCTGACGGTCAAGACCGGCTTCAAAGTTTTCGATCCAGGCCTGGATCTGCGCCTGCTCATCCGGAGCCTGTGGCTCTTCGGCCTGCAGCGGGGTGGACAGCATTGAAATAGCGCACAACAGTGCACCGAAGCAAAGGGCTCGCGTCATGATTGTTCTCCTTATTTCACCCCAAGGCCCTGAAGTCAGATGCGCTGACATCTAAATCCGAATTCGGGGATATTTTTTTGAATTGTTACAACGGCCAACAAGTCTGTTCACTTTGCTGGCCGCAGTCGTAACTCTTTAATCAGTATGGCCCATCTCTGTGCATCCATCCTGGGTGGCACCATTTTTGTGAAGCCGCTCACGAAAAAACCCCACCATCTGATCGTATGCCTGGCGGGTGGGATGATCCGGTTTATCGACAAAATCCAGCGTCAATACCGAGTGCGCCCAGGGCGGTATCCGGTGTTTATTGAACAGGGAGG
This sequence comes from Gammaproteobacteria bacterium UBA7310, assembly GCA_002471665.1. Classification (GTDB taxonomy): domain Bacteria; phylum Pseudomonadota; class Gammaproteobacteria; order Pseudomonadales; family Ketobacteraceae; genus Ketobacter. The sequence continues at coordinate 52,747 of DKQK01000026.1, read as the reverse complement.
AATCAATCTCAATACGCCTGAAGTTATCCCCAAACTGATCCTGAAGATAATCAAAGCGGGCCCGGGGGCACATAACGTCGTTGCTGAAGCGCATCCCCATCACCGGCACGCCCTGCTCCTGTGAACGCTTGCGGGCGGCGGCCATATCGGTTGCCGTCACGCCCAGGCTGCGGCGCGCCTGTTTGCCCACCATGCCGTCCATATTACCGGGTTGGCAGGACACCGGCGCCGCCACCGCGTCATCCACCATCAGCGTCAGGGCAAAGCCGCCCGTAAAACACATGCCGATGGCACCCACCGGTATGTCACCGCACTCTGCCTGCATTCGTCGGCACAGCGCCCGCAACCAATCCGCCACCGGCCCCCGGCGCCGGTTGGCCAGCACCCGGAATTCAAAACTGACACAGACTTTGGCCAGGTTCTTCAACGGCTCGAACGGTGAATCCGGTTGCCCGAACAACACCGGCAAATACACTGTAAAACCATCCCTGTGCAACCGTTCAGCCAGCTCAATGGTCTCCCGGGTGATGCCCGGGAGTTCCTGGATAATCAGCACACCGGGTTGCTGGCCATCCCCTTTGCGCAACACCCGATGAGTAAAGCCGCCGTAAGCAAATCGAAATTCCTCAAATCCGGGAACCTGCTTCATGCACTGGCCTCAATGATGGTGATGATGCTGATGGGCATCATTCTGGCCGCGTTTCACCGGCAGACTGACGCTTAGGTTCTCACCATCCTCGAAGATCAACGTCAATGGCACCGTGTCGCCTTCTTGTAGCGGCTGCTTCAGACCGATAAACATAATGTGATTAGCGCCCGGTTCAAACATCACACAATCCTCAGCCGGCACCGCTATGCTCTGCAACTGCTGCATACTCATGGCACCATCCTGCTCCACCACCGTATGCATTTCCACTGCCTCCGCCACGGGGCTTTTCACCGCCACCAGATTCCGGTTTTGATCGCCTCCGTTATGCAGCATCAGATAACCTGCCGTATTGGGACTGACCGGCGGCACCAGACGCACCCAGCCCTGCTCTACCGATAACCCGTCTGCCCATACCGGAGCGGACACTCCCAACAACAACACCAACAACCACTTCTTCATCAACTTCAATCCTCCAACAGGGATTCCACGTCTTCCACCATTTTGTCGATGGTATCACTTTTCGCAAACAGGGCTCGTACCCGGCCCTGCTGATCCAACAAATAGATATAGTCACTGTGGGTATACAGAGTACCCGCGGCGGAATCGGATTGCTGGGCAATGGCGATCACACCATATTGCCGGGCCACTGCCGCCAGTTGCTCGCGGGTACCGGTGAAGCCCACAAAATCCTTGCCAAAGTAGTTCAGATACTGCTGCATGCGTTCCACCGTATCCCGTTCAGGATCGAAGGTGACAAACACCGGCTGTACCTGGGCGCGGCTTTGTTCCAGCTCATTGAGCACCGCCGCCATGCGGTTCAACACCATGGGGCAGACGTCCGGACAACTGGTGTAACCGAAATTCAACAACACCACCTTACCCTTGAAGTCGCTCAGACGGCTGGTTGTCGCCACGGTAGACGGCAGCTCAAAATCGCCCCCCAACTTGGTGTTAATGGGTAATTCAGCGGCCCCGGCCAGGGCCGGCAGGCTTATCAGCAGCCAGGCAAATGTCTTCCACACCATCGTTACATCCTTAGGTTGTTGTTTTTTAGGTGGTTTATAACCAGTCATCGACTGCCTCGATACTAACCTATAAGGCGGTCAAGACAAACTGTGAAAAGCGCCGCCATCCCCTGTATAATTCGCCTCCCGCACTGGCTCGGACTGAAGTGGATCATGCGCAAAAAACTCTTTATTGAAACCCATGGCTGCCAAATGAACGAATACGACTCCAATCGTATGGCGGATCTGCTGGGCGCCTCCTATCAACTGGAACTCACTGACAGCGCCGAGGAGGCAGACGTTCTGTTGTTGAATACCTGCTCGATTCGGGAGAAAGCCCAGGAGAAGGTGTTTCACCAACTGGGGCGCTGGAAAAAGCTGAAGGAGCGCAACCCGCAGCTGGTCATTGGCGTGGGCGGCTGCGTGGCCAGCCAGGAAGGGGACGCCATCCGGGATCGGGCCCCCTATGTGGACATGGTGTTTGGCCCCCAAACCCTGCACCGGTTGCCCACTATGATCGAAACGGTGGACATCACCCACGAGGCGGTGGTGGATGTCAGTTTCCCCGAGATCGAGAAATTCGACAAGTTACCGGAGCCCAGCGTGGACGGCCCCAAAGCCTTTGTGTCCATCATGGAAGGTTGCTCCAAATACTGTACGTTCTGTGTAGTGCCCTATACCCGCGGCGAAGAGATCAGCCGCCGCTTCGAAGACGTGATGAAAGAAGTTCAGCACCTGGCAGGGCTGGGCGTGCGCGAGGTCAACCTGCTGGGCCAGAATGTGAACGCATACCGGGGTGAAAACCGGGACGGCGACCCGATGGATCTGGCGGAACTGATCGAGCATATCGCACGGGTTCCCGGCATTGGCCGCATTCGCTTTACCACCAGCCACCCGGTGGAATTCACCGATTCCCTGATCGATGTTTACGCCCGCGAGCCGAAACTGGTGAGCCACCTGCACCTGCCGGTGCAAAGCGGCTCGGATCGCATATTAAGTGCCATGAAACGGGGCCATTCCCGTGCGGACTACCTGGCCAAGATTCGGCGTATTGAAGCCAACCGGCCGGGCATCAGCCTGTCCTCGGATTTCATCATTGGTTTCCCCGGCGAAACGGAAGAAGATTTCAACGCCACCATGACACTCATTGAGGACGTTGGCTTCGACCTGAGTTTCAGTTTCGTTTACAGCCCACGCCCGGGGACACCCGCAGCGGACCTGACAGACGACACCCCCCTGGCAGAGAAAAAGCGCCGCCTGGCCCTGCTGCAGCACCGCATCAACCAGAACGCACAGGAAATCAGCCGCCGCATGGTGGGTAGCCAGCAGGTCATTCTGGTGGATGGTATTTCCAAGAAAGATCCCGGACAACTGCAGGGGCGCACTGAAAACAATCGGGTGGTGAACTTCCGCCACGATGACGATGAGCTGATCGGAAAATTTGTGGCGGTCAGTATCGACCAGGCCTTACCCAACTCACTGTTGGGAACCTTTGTGGAGTTGGCAGAATAAAAAACGACCGGCAACATGGGTTGTCCGGTCGTTCATGTGTTACTGCCTCTACGGCTACAGCAAATAAAAAGAAACCCGGAGGCCGTTACGCAAAGTATGAACCTTTGTGGAACGGCCCCCCTGTTGTGCCCCAACGGGTTTCTGCTCGCTTTCCCCCAGGAATTCGGCCACGAATGGCAGAAGGTTGCATCAGCAGTAACAACAACCTAACCTATGCAGGCCCTGTGCCAAAACAACAACCCTATGATTTATATAGATTTATCGAAAATCACAAAGCGACAGCCGATGGGCTGTGTAAAAATGTCCGACAAGTTATGACGTCTTTTGACAGCAAGATCCGCACCGCAAAGGATGCTGGGCGTAAAACCCTTCGACACTAAAACCAGCAATAAAATGAACAAAGGTTCTTAAAGAACTTTTATGCTTTTCCTGCCTGGCGGTTCCGTATATTCTTATATTCAATTCACTATAGAAGGGCGTATTACGCAGCCACTTTGAACGAGATCGTAACAACACATCAATTGAAACTGGAGCCTGCAGACTCCAGTCGCCTCGCCAAGCTGTGTGGCCAATTCGACGAGCACCTGCGACAGATCGAAGACAAGCTGGATGTACAGATCGCCAACCGCGGCAACGCATTCCAACTGACCGGACACCCCAGTCAGGTCAATGCCGCCAGCGAAGTTCTCCACAAGCTCTATAAAGACACACAGAGCACCCGCTATCTGACTCCCGATGACGTACACCTGATGCTGCGGGAGAGCCTGATGAACCCGGAGCACAATGACCCGGAACAGCCCGCAATCAATGCCCCGGCCCCCGACCAGGAAGCCACCGAGCTGGGTATCCGTACCCGTAAGGGCATGATCAAGCCCCGCGGCGAAAACCAGAAAGCGTACGTGCGCCAAATACTGCGTAATGACATTAACTTCGGCATCGGCCCCGCCGGTACCGGTAAGACCTATCTGGCCGTGGCCTGCGCCGTGGAGGCGCTGGAGGCAGAACAGGTACGACGCATTTTATTGGTGCGCCCGGCCGTGGAAGCGGGGGAAAAACTGGGATTTCTGCCGGGTGACCTGGCAGAAAAAATCAACCCGTATCTGCGCCCGCTGTACGATGCGCTGTATGAAATGCTCGGTTTCGAGCGGGTGGCCAAATTCATTGACCGCCAGATTATTGAGGTGGCTCCGCTGGCCTACATGCGCGGTCGGACACTGAACAATTCCTTCATTATTCTGGATGAAAGTCAGAATACCACCAAAGAACAAATGAAGATGTTTCTGACCCGGATCGGCTTTGGCTCCAAAGCCGTCATCACCGGTGACTACACCCAGATTGACCTGCCCAGGGGCACCAAAAGTGGCCTCGTGCACGCCATGGACGTACTCAAAGAAGTGAATGGCATCGGTTTCTCTCACTTCCAATCCAAAGATGTGGTGCGTCATACCCTGGTGCAGCGCATTGTGGAAGCCTATGACCGCCACGAAACCGACGACATGCACCATGATGGCCACTGAGAACGCGCAGGGTCTGGACATCGACCTGCAACTTGCCTGTGCCGGCCACACCATTCCCACTGCAGCGCAATTTTCCAATTGGGTGGCACAAGCTCTGCAAGCAGCACACTATACGGCCCCCGAAACGGTGCCCACAGAGCTGACCTTAAGAATAGTGGAGCGAAGCGAAAGCCAGGCACTCAACCATACCTACCGGGGCAAAGACCGCCCCACCAATGTATTGTCGTTTCCCTTTGAGGCGCCGGAGGATATTCCCCTGGCCCTGCTGGGGGATCTGGTGATCTGCGCCGACATTGTGGAACGGGAAGCGCAGGAACAGCAAAAAGAACTGGAAGCCCACTGGGCTCACATGGTAATCCACGGTACCTTGCATTTATTGGGTTACGACCACATAAATGAAGAAGACGCCGAGGCAATGGAAACGTTGGAAGTGCAAACCCTGGCTAACCTGGGCTATGCGGATCCATACGTGATCAATAACTAGAATAGGAGTGACACTCGTCATCATGAACGACGATCACAGTCGTAACGGTTCATCAGGCAGGGGTTTTTTAGATAAGTTAGCCAACTTTCTGTCCGGTGAACCTCAGAACCAATCCGAGGTTCTGGAAATTCTGACCAATGCCCACCACAGTGGGCTGGTTGAAGCAGAAGCACTGGGCATATTCCAGGGGGCGTTACAGGTATCCGATATGCAGGTGCGGGAGATCATGATACCCCGTTCCCAGTCCATCGTGATCAACGCCAGCGCCAAGCCCGATGAGTATCTGCCACCCATCATTGAATCCGCCCATTCCCGTTTCCCCGTGTACGGCGACAGCCCGGATGAGATCATCGGCATTTTGCTGGCCAAGGATCTGCTGGACCTGGCCTACAAGGGCAAACTGGAGAAAACCCAGCTCAAGGATCTGATCCGCCCCGCCACCCTGGTCCCCGAAAGCAAACGTCTGAACGTGCTGCTGAAGGAGTTTCGCCAGACCCGTACTCATATGGCCATCGTGGTGAACGAGTATGGCAAGATGTCCGGCCTGGTGACCATCGAAGACGTGCTGGAACAGATCGTGGGCGAGATCGATGATGAACACGATTTTGATGACGACTACATGATCAAACAGGCAGACAACAATGAATTCGTCGTCAAGGCGGTGACCCCCATCGACGAATTCAATGAGCATTTTGCCACCAAGTTCAATGAGGACGAATACGATACCATTGGGGGAATCGTGTTGAGCCACTTCGGACATTTGCCGAAACGTGAGGAAAGCGTCAACATTGGCAAATATCATTTTACGGTACTGAACGCGGATAACCGGGCCATTCGTTTACTGAAAGTGAGCCCCATACAACACTGATAACCAGAACACGCACATGACTTTAAAGACCTCAATTACCACAGGTGGCAAAGGCCACCTGTTGGCGTTATTGGCGGGGGCGATTTTCCCCCTGGGATTGGCCCCTGTGGGTTTCTGGCCGCTGATCCCCGCCTCCATGGCACTGCTACTGATTTTGCTGGAAGGGCAAACGCCGCGACGGGCCTTTCTGCGGGCCTTTCTCTACGGTATGGGGTTTCACGGCGTAGGGGTGTCCTGGGTTTATGTCAGCATCCATTTTTACGGTAGCGCACCGGTGTGGCTGGCAGCCCTGGGAACGCTGCTGTTCTGTGCCTTTCTCAGCGTGCTGCTGTTTGCGTTGCCGTTCTGGGCCTATCGCCGTTTACAAATGGATCGCTATGCTCTGCTAACCTTCCCGGCGTTATGGGTACTGATGGAGTGGACCAAAACCTGGCTGTTGAGTGGCTTTCCCTGGCTCTGGGCCGGGTATGGTTTTATTGATTCACCCATTGCCGGCCTGGCCCCCGTTGCCGGTGCCCTGGGCTTAAGCCTGGTGGCGGCCGTCTCGGCGGTACTGCTGCGCCAGATACTGAAACAGGAATCGCCCCGGCGCCTGCCGGCTGCCGGCGCGCTGCTGATCATCTGGGTGAGCTGCTGGTTACTGCAGAATACCCCGTGGACCCAACCGGATCTGGCCCAATCCCGGCAGGTGGCCTTGATACAGGGCAACATTCCCCAGGAACAGAAATGGGACCCAAAATACCGCAATAAAATCATCAGCACCTATGTGGACGCCACCCGGGAAAACTGGGATGCCGATCTGATTCTGTGGCCTGAGGCCGCCTATCCGGTGTTTTATCACCAAGCCCTGCGCACAATTACGGATCTGGATATTGCGGCCTCCGAAAAATCCGTGGCCATCATCAGTGGTGTACCCCGCTGGGAACCCCAGGAAAACGGCGAGCAGCATTATTACAATGCGGTCTTCGTCATCGGCGATGGTGAAGGGATCTACAACAAACAGAAACTGGTCCCGTTCGGCGAATACGTGCCACTGGAAGACGTCCTGCGCGGGTTGCTTCCTTTCTTTAACCTGCCCATGTCCAGTTTCACCAAGGGTGCAGCCGAGCAGCCGCCACTGATCGCCAAAGGGCTGAGTTTCTCCGCTTACATCTGCTATGAGATTGTCTACCCGGAGTTGGTTCGCCAACAGGCCAGGGATAAAGACTTTCTGCTCACCATCAGCAATGATGCCTGGTTTGGCCGCTCCTGGGGGCCGATTCAACATTTTCAGATGGCCCGCATGCGCGCACTGGAAACCGGAAAGTATCTGCTGCGGGGAACCAATACGGGCATCACCGCCATCATCGATCACCGTGGCCGCGTTCAGTCCCGCATCCCCTCCTTTCAGGCAGGGGTTTTGAAGGGAGTAATCTATGGCACCGCGGGGGTCACGCCGTTTGTGCAATTCGGTCAATGGCCGGTTCTGGGGCTGTGCCTGTTGCTGCTGATTGCCGGTATCGCACTTTCCAGTCGCCCCATCCAGGAACCGGAAGTACGACCGCTGTACCATCGCTCTACGGTTTCCCGTAAGTAATCAGAAACACTGCAGCAATGTTCAGGGCTCGGCCTGCCCCCAGTGGTAGGCCAGAAGCCCCAGATATTCCCGAATGGCGAAGCTTGACAGGAAAAAACTCCAGGAACCCGGTATCCAATAATACAGACTGCAACCGCATCGGCTCTCAAATCCGGTGGGCGCCGGTATCACATCCATCCCCTGCTGCTCAAAACTGTACACGGCCCTGGGCAAATGCCAGGCATCGCTCACCAACAGAACCTGGTCAATGCCACTGCGTTGCAGGTATTCCACACTGAACAGCGCGTTCTCCCAAGTGTTGCGGCTGTTGCTTTCCACCCACCCCGGTTCAATGGCAAACCGCCGTAAAATTTCCGCCATAGCTTCCGCTTCACTGCGTTCTGCAGCACCGGGAGCACCACCGCTGAGCAACAATGGCAACCCGGTCTGTTCATGCAGATAAACCGCGTACAACAGACGTCGGTTGGTTAAATCCGAGGGCACCGAAGCGCCGTACTCCGGCTGCTGCACATAAATACCTCCCCCCAACACCACAATGGCGCCCGGGTTTCGGCCGGGCTGTTGCAGGGAAGCAGCATCCAAGGCCGGATAAGGCTCCAGCCCCTTGAACAAAAAACATTTCACCGCCGGAATGGACAGCGCCAGCAACGTCAGTAATGACACCGAGCCGAACACCATGGCCAACTTGCGGTTGTTGCGCCACAGGATCAAGGCGATCAGCAGCAGTATGAAATTCATTGCCGGCGGCAGTATCAGCGCAGTAAGAATGTAACGCATGAACGTCGACTACCCCATATCAGTCTCAGTATGCGGCTCACCCTACCACAATCGGATGTCAACTCACAGACAGGCCACGGACCACCTGGCGGGCGATGACCAGGTAGCGTAACGGGCCACCGCTATCCAGTGCGGTAAACGGGTAGCACGCCACCAGCGCCAATACCGGTGCGTCAGCCTGCAATCGAATATCGGAGTCGCGCACATCCGTTACCTGGATCTGCACAATCTCGAACCACTGCAGACGACCATCGCGGGATTGCAGCAGTATTTGCTCCCCCAGTTGCACCTGACTGAGAAACGCAAAGTGGGTGTCGCGATGTCCGCCGATCACACTCACACCCACCTGCCCCGGTGTCACACTGGCACTGAGATGGCTGGGGCCGAAGGCAAGATTGCGTCCGCTGGCCCCGGCCAGTACCACCAGTTTCTTATCCTGTGCGGGGAATACCAGGCGGGCGATGGGCGCGGTATCCGCCCAGGGCCAGGGTCGATGGTCGTTGCCGTCCCGCAGCGAGCGTTGCCAGGCGTCGTCCAGCAAATATTGTGCAAACCGGGCCTTGGCAAACAGGTAAGCACTTTCCCCCAACAACCACACCGCCAATACCATCAACAACAGCGCCGCTTGCTTACGCCAGTTCCGCATGCGCTTGGCCTCCGAATTCCGCCCGTTGCCACAACAACAAGGCCAGCCCCAGCAATAAGAATCCAATCACCAAATGCCAGTGCAGGCCCAGGGCCGTGCGCGGATAACCCACTGCCGGCGCCGGCTGCCGGGATCCGGCGGGCATTCGATTGGCAATCTGCGCCTGCTGCACGGCCGCGTCCTGCGGCCGCACCGGCGTTTTATCGACAGCCACAAAACTGGTGTAAGGGGTCAGCAGTCGGTGCTCAAGTCCCAGTGCCACAATGGCATCACGGTGCATCGCTGCGTTTCCCTGGCGCACACCGTCATCCTGCAGGCTGGCCACCTTGGCCCGCGCCCACAGGGTGGCCACACCGGCGGCCTGCTGGTCGGAGCGCAATTGCAACCGGGTCTGCCATTGCTGCCCTGCAAAGCGTCCAGCAATGGATACGGCCGCAGGTGGTTGATCAAAGCGCGCTTTGATCAACAATGGCTCCCCCACAAACAAGTCCGGTACAGGCTGTGGATACCACTCGGCCGCGCCGCCTTCTACCTGCACCGATATTTGAGTCAGCGCGGGCTTTTCAATTTTGCCAAACAATTCCGCCATCGCGCTTTGCACCTCATCGGTGCTGCCGATGTAGGTGTAGGTTCCGCGGCCAAACTCCGCCGCCTTACGCATAAAAAATCCATTGGGTGCTGCACCAATGGCCACGGTATAAAGACGCTTATGGGCGATGTGCTGGTGAATCAATTCAAACAGGGCACTTTCATTACCCACACTGCCATCGGTAATAAACACGATCTGGGCGATGACATCGGCTTGTTCCTCCTCAAGCTGTTCCTCATCTACATGTTCTGCATCGGCTTGGGTCAGCGCCCAGCGCAGCGGGGACGCCATTTCAGTACCGCCATTGGCCACCAGACCATCCACGAACCCCTGTGCGCGGCGCAGCGCTGCCGGACTGGCTGCGGTGGAGTGAGGAAACAGAGTCCGGTATCCGGAATCAAAATCGATAATGTTAAACCGGTCCTGGGGCCGCAAACGGGAGAGCGCCATGTGCAAAGCCTGTTTCGCCTGTATCATCGATTGCCCGGCCATGGAGCCGGAACTGTCGATGATCAAAATCAGCTCCCGCGGGGCAACGCTTATGCCGTCTGCGGTGGCCGGTGGTATCACCATGATCAGGCCATGATCCCGGCCCGAAACCTGTTCAGAAAAATACGCCGCCACCGGACTTTGCTGGGCGACCGGTTTCCAGCGCAGTACAAAATCCCGGTCCATGGCCACCTGTTCGCTGCGGGTCCGGATCTGATAGACCTCACTCAACCGGGTGACATCGATGTCGTGATAGGGTGCCTGAAACTGTTGTACCTGATAGCCCGGCGTCACTTGAATGCGGACACGGGCCTGGAGTTGATCCGCCGCGGCATGATGGGTTTGCGGTGGTGTGATCATATGGGCATCCGTCACCTGTGCCGTGGGAAAAGCCCACCCCTGAACCTGCTCTGGGGATTCCGGCAGACGGGACAGGCCGGGAATGTAACGCGGCGTCAGCGTCATGGGTAGCCGCAGGGAGAACTCACCCTGGTCGTAACGCAGGGTCTGCAGAAAGGTCAACTCCACCTCAATGGTTTCGTGAGGGCCGATGTTCGCCACCTGGGTGGAAAACAGATTCGGTCGCTGTTGCTGCAGCAGTCCGGCCCGCATACCCTGGGCTTTGGCCTGGGTGTATAGGCGCCTGGCTTCCTGCTTTTCCTTGATTTCACCTTCGATCACCCGCTCCCCAATGCGAATGCGCATGGCGTTGACAGCGCTGTTCTCCGGCAACGGCAGCACATAAACAGCCTCCACCCATTGCCGGGAAGGGTTGATAAAACTCTGGCGCAGTGTCACCCGGGACACCAGACCATTTACCTGCACATCAAACTCTGACTGACTGCGCACAAACGGCGTGTAGCCCTGATCCGATGGCATCAACAGGCTGCCCGCGCCCACCTCATCCAAAGCGGCATAATTTGCTTCTTGATAGTCCGCCCCTTGATAGTCCACCCCTTGATAGGCGCTGGCGCTGGCTGCTGTGATGAGACAAAACACGATTGAAACAAGAAATTGAATACGGTGCATAAGGCATCCCCAAGCATGAAACAGGTATTCCCATTGCAACGCTCAATGTGGGCGCTGGAGCCACCCGAAGGTGGCAATCTGGAGGTCAATTATGCTGAATTATGACGTAACGGGATGAGGGCCTTGTTCAGGGCTGCCGCCAGTACCGGTTTGCTTTAGTGACGTTCAAAACAGTTCGACAGTGTCGTCTGGCTCGGCGTGCTTGAAGCGCGGCAGAGTGATGCTAAAGCAGGTACCGGCGCCCTCGTTGGAATGGACATCGATTTCACCGCCCATTTCAGCCACAAACTCCTTTACCACCGCCACCCCCAGGCCGGTACCCTGATGGTGGTTCACGTAATCGTCGTACAATTGGCTTACCGGACGGAACATACCCTGTAGTTTCCGGGGTGAGATACCCACCCCGCTGTCACACACCTGCAACACCAGTTGTTCACCGCAACTGTGGTGATAGCGGGTGGCCACCGTGACGGAAATCTCCCCTTCTGCGGTGTATTTCAAGGCATTGGCACAGAGCTTTTTCACCACCTGATTCAGCCGCGTGGGATCCAGTTCCGCCTGCATACCGGGCTCACTGTAATGTGCCCGGAAGCGCAAACCTTTTCGCTGCGCCTGCTGCTCCACATGGTGCAGGGTTGCCACCAGTGTATCCTCCATCAGCACCCGCCGTTTGGCGGATTCCGTATCCACATTGACACTGCTCAGATCTTCCAGATCCTCGATCATTTCCATGAGCCGCCGGGCGTTATCATGAATCATCGAAGCTGCATTGCGCTCCCGTTCAGAGTAGGGCTCAGCGTTGGATTTGGCGGCAAGCCGGTGACTGAACCCCAGAATGGCATTCATGGGTGTGCGCAATTCATGGGACATCACCCGTAAAAAGGTGGATTTGGCTTTCTCGGACAGGGTCACTGCCCGCTCCAGAGCCAATGTCCGCAACCGGGCTTCAGCACCTTCCACCAAGGTGAACAGCATGTCTTTCATGCGGCCATAGGGCTCGGAACCCACCTCGGGCATGTTGCGCGCCATGACGCTGATGGCGTCGAAATTCGCTATGGTACGATTTTCCAGATCCACAAAACGGCCCTTGCTGCGCATTTCCAGCATCAAACGCTGCCAAGCGTCACGCCGCTCCTGCTCGCCGAAATAAACCACAGCACCATCCTGGGATTCAATCAACCCGCAGCCGGCAATCCCCAGGCGTTCCAGGGTCTGATTCAATAACGCTCCCAGCTCAGAGTAGCCACTGCAGTTATAACTCTTCTCCAAAAAGCGGATGATTTCCCCCAATTGACTGCTGGCGGACATGGACAACATGGCAATATCACTGGCTTCGCGCAGTTGATTTTGCAAAGTGGTGATTTCCCGCTGCTTGGAAAAAAATTGATCCAGCGCTGTGTATAGAGGATCAAAACCTTGAAAAACAGGCACATATAACGACAGCCGACATTGCCAGAACGGATCAAGATCCACCTCTCCCGGAACCCGCTGCAGGAGAATCAAATGATCATAGGGGTTTACCGTGAAGGTGCCCAGCAGCTGATTCAGCAGGGCACCCTGGTTGCGCGGGGTTACTTCAACCAGGGCGACCGGAGCCGTGCTGGTCTGACGGGTGAACGCGGAACTGGACTCCAGCATGACCAACTGACAACCCAGGGTGCGCTCCAACTCGGACAGGGCCATTTCTGAGCGGGTTTGGGGGTCCACCAACATCAGCATTTGCAATCCGTAGCGCGCGTTCACCTGCATATCCCTGCTGTAACCATGCTTTACTAAAGAGTAGTGCAGGTTATTCACTCTTGCAGGTGGCATTTGTTTGCGCTCAATTTGTCATATTTGGGCATTGAACTGCCACTGCACATTTAGGAGGCTGTCACAACCAGACAAGAACAAAAACGGACTGTCAGCCATGGTTATAGCAACCCGCCAAACGGGCACGCAAACCCATTATCGAACCTGCAATCTCTGCGAAGCCAGCTGCGGACTGGTCATTGAGCATCGAAACGGACACATACTGTCCATCAAAGGGGATGCGAAGGATCCCCTGTCGGAAGGCCATATCTGCCCCAAGGGCGTGGCGCTGCAGGATCTGCAAAATGATCCCGACCGATTGCGCAAACCACTGAAAAAGACTGCACACGGCTGGCAGGAAATTGGGTGGCAACAGGCGTTCGACGAAATCGGCAACAACCTGCGCCGCATACAACAGCAATACTCCAAAGATGCAGTAGGTTTGTACCTGGGCAATCCAACCGCGCACAACCATGGCGCGTTGTTGATGCTGGCGCCATTGATCAGGGCGTTGCACACCCGCTCCCGTTTCTCCGCCACCTCCTGCGATCAATTGCCGCACATGCTGGCCTGTAAGGAAATGTTCGGGCACTTTGCCAACTTCCCCATTCCGGATATTGACCGCACCGATTACTTCCTCTGCCTGGGCGCCAACCCCCTGGCCTCCAATGGCAGCGTGATGACCGCCCCCAATATCAAAACCAGACTGCAGCGATTGCAGAAACGCGGTGGTCGCTTTGTGGTGCTGGATCCCCGCAAAACCGAATCGGCGACCATCGCCGACGAACACCACTTTATCCGGCCGGGAACCGACGCTGTACTGTTATTGGCGCTGTTGCACGTTATCTTCCGAGACCATCTCAACAGTGATGGCGTCGCCCGCAGCTATCTGAAAAATCTCGACCAATTGCAACAAGCAGCAAGGCAAATCAGCCCTCCATTGGCCGCTGCCATTACCGGTGTGGACCAAGAGGCGATTGAGCGGCTGGCGCGGGAATTTGCCAGGGCACCACGGGCTATTGCCTACGGGCGGGTGGGTGTGAGCACCTCCCAGTTCAGTTCCATCAACGCCTGGCTGATTTACGCCCTGAATATTGTCACCGGCAACCTGGATAAAGCCGGCGGCCTCATGTTTACCCTGCCGGCCATTGATCTGGTGGGGCTGGCGGCATTGGCGGGGGAAACCGGCAGCTTTGATCGCTGGCGATCTCGGGTCAGGGGGCTGCCGGAATTCGCCGGTGAACTGCCGGTGGCCACCATGGCAGAGGAAATCCTGACCCCGGGCCATGGACAAATCAAAGCCATGATTACCCACGCCGGCAATCCGGTGCTGTCGGTTCCCAACGGCACATTGCTGGAGCAGGCTTTGCATCAATTGGATTACATGGTCAGCATCGATATTTACCTGAATGAAACCACCAAACATGCGGATATCATCCTGCCCCCTACCGGCCCTCTGGAACATGGTCACTATGAACTGGGTCTGCACAGTGTGGCCATTCGCAATACGGTAAAATACTCCCCACCGTTATGGCAGCCCTCTGGCAACAGCCTGCACGATTGGCAAATACTGGCGCACCTGACCGCGCAACTGGAATCGACTTCACTAATAAAAACCCTGGCTGCCAAATCCAGGCTGGCGCTTATTGAACGACTCACTGATGAAGGCATGCTGGACTGGCTGATCAAACTGGGCCCGTATGGCAAGGGCTTACCGGGTGTATATCAACTGCTACAGTGGCTGGGGAAAAACACGCTTACCAATGCCTTGAAAGCCAAAGCCGCGCGCTCTGCCCGTGCCGTTACCCACCGCCTGCCAGCGCTCAACAAAGCCTTGCAATCATCGGCCTACGGTAACCTGACTGACGACAGCCCAATACCGTTTCCCAAACTGGATTTACGGGAGCTGAAACAGCACCCCCATGGAGTGGACCTGGGGCCATTGCACCCCATGCTGACCCATCGCATATTCACCCGGGATAAAAAAGTTGATCTGGCGCCACCCCTGTTTATGCAGGATTTGCAACGGCTGCTGGCGAACCTGCCGTTGCCCGGTGCCGCGCATGAATTGTTGTTGATCGGCCGCCGCCATCTGCGTTGCAATAATTCCTGGATGCACAACAGCAGACGGCTGATCAAGGGCAAGAACCGCTGTGACTTGATGATGTCCACAGTGGATGCGCAGCGCCTGGGGTTACAGGATGGTGCCACCGTTACCGTGGCATCGGCCACCGGCAAAGTGGTGCTGCCTCTGTGGGTAAGCGACGATATCATGCCCGGCGTGGTCAGCATGCCCCACGGTTGGGGCCATCATCGACAGGGCACCAACCTGGCCAATGCCTCCCGCAAAGCCGGTGTCAGCATGAACGATATCACCGACCATAAGCTGGTGGACGGGCTTACCGGAATGGCGGTAATCAACGGCGTTCCTGTGCGCGTGCAACGTGCCCCTTCGCCCGCAACCACCAAGCAAACCCATGCCACGGTATCACCATGACCAAAACACACCACACTTTTTGTCGAGTATGCGAACCCTCCTGCGCCCTCATCGCTGAACTGGATGAGAACAACAGGTTGATCAAACTGGCACCGGATCGCCAGCATCCGGTAAGCCGGGGTTTTGCCTGTCACAAGGGTATCCATTACCAGGCCATTCACCAGGATCCGGATCGGCTTAATGTTCCCATGAAACGCAGCAACAGCAAGGCCGAAGCCGGCCACTTTGTGGAGTTGGATTGGGATCAGGCCATTGCCGACATCGCCCATAAGCTGCAATCCATTCGGCAACAATACGGCAATGATGCCATCGCAGGCTATATCGGCAACCCCACGGCCTTTAATGCCCTGGGCAGTCAGGCGATCGGCTCCCTCTTCACCCAACTGGGAACCCGCCGTCTGTTCAATTCGGGCACCCAGGATTGCAGCAATAAGTTTGCCGGGGCGGAAGCCGTTTTCGGCACCAGCACGCTGCATCCGATCCCCGACCTGTCCCGCACCCGCTATGCCCTGATTTTTGGTGAGAACCCAAAAGTCTCCCATATGTCGTTCGTCTCCATGGCCAACCCCATGGCACAGCTGAAGAACGCCCGCAGTAACGGCGCCACCATCCGCTTTATCAATCCCCGTCGTATTGAATCCGCCACCGCGGCCACCGGCGATGTATTGCAGATCAAGCCCGATACAGATCTATACCTGATGGCGGCCCTGCTGCATGAAATTGATCAGCAGGTTGGGTTCGATGAATCAGTGCTGGCCGAGCATGGCAAGCACATCGCTGGATTGCGGGCCTTCATTGCACCTTACAGTGCGCAATCCGTGGCCGATGTCACCGGTCTGGATGCGGCCCTGATCCGGCAAACGGCCATTGAGTTCGCGCGCGCCGAATCCGCCTGCGTGCACATGTCCACCGGGGTTAACATGGGGCGCCAGGGCACCCTGTGTTATTGGCTATTGCAGATGCTGAGTTTTGTAACCGGCAATCTGGATAAACCCGGAGGTAATCTCTACGGCCTGGGCTTCTACCCGGCGGCCAAAGCCGGGGCAATGCACAATCTGTCTGCGGACTCGATCTTTTTCCAATCCGAGCATGGTGAACTGCGCACCATTCGCGGCGCCCTCCCAGGCAACCTGTTAGCGGACATGATTCTGCGGGACAGTAACCCCATCCGGGCCCTGTTCATCATTGCCGGTAATCCACTGCTGTCCATGGCCGGAGAACAACAGTTGCGTGAAGCCTTTGGGCAACTGGAGCTGATTATTGTGCTGGATTTGGTTCGCAATGCCAGCGCCGAATACGCAGATTACCTATTGCCCTGTACCGATATGCTGGAACGTCCGGACATCAATATCTGTGGCCTGGGTATGCAGTACCAGCCTTATGTGCAATACACCGAGGCAGTGGTGCCGCCTGCGGCAGAACGCAAGCCGGAATGGTGGATACTGGGCAAACTGGAACAGGCCATGGGCCTGCATTCGCTATTTGATGGCGACCACCAACCCAACCCGTTCGGCCGCCTCAACCGCATGCTGCGCTACAGTGACCTGGATATTGACCAGTTAAAAGCGGCACCCGGCCAATCCATAACCCTGCCGGACAACGGCACTGGCCGGTTCTATTCCGATTGGCTGCAAACCGAAGACAAAAAGGTGGATTGTTGCCCGGCCTTATTCAAGGAGGCCATCGCGCAGGCCCATCGCTTGTTTCAGGAGCTGAATTCAGAACCCACAAATCAACTAAAGCTGATCAGTCTGCGCACCAACTACATGCAGAACAGTTGGTATCACAACATGACGGAGCTGAAGCGGGAACAGCAACAGGAAAACCCACTGCACATGTCGCCGCAAGATGCGGCGCAACGCCAGCTCACCGAGGGTCAGCCGATCCGTGTGTTCAATCAATGGGGACACTTGCAGGCCCGGGTAAAAATTGATGACACCCTTCGGCCCGGTACGGTAGCCATGACCCACGGCTGGGGCAATCAACACTCTGCGGGGCTGCACGTGGCGCAGCAATACCCTGGCATCAACGTCAACCAACTGTTGCCCACCGGACCCGGTAGCTTTGAAAAACTCAGCAATCAGGCCCATATGACCGGCATCAACGTGGAGGTGGAAGCCTATTCCAGATAGCCCACCACCATATCGGTCAATCCGCGGGTGATCTCCTCCTGGGTCATCATCTGCGGCTGGCCAATGAACCGCACCATGGTAAACATGACACTGTTGGAAATAATAAAGATGCGAACATGCAGATCCTGAATCGGATTATTCTGATAGTGCTTGAGAAAGTACACCCGCGACAGGTCCATAAAACTCTGCTGTAAAATATCCATAACCCGGTCCGTGGGCAGGCTGTGCCAGTTGCGTACCAGTTCCAGATACAAGCCATCCCGTGAATTCAACAAGCCAAACCCGAACTGGATAATCAGCGCCACGTTACAGCGTAAATCCCCATCCTGGCTCATGGGCAGGCGCAGCAACGCCTGGGCAATCTCGTTGGCGAGCTTGTCCACCAGGGCCTCCACCAGCGCCTCTTTGTCATCAAAGTACTGGTACAGGGAACCCACGCTGACACCAGCGGTTTCCGCAATATGATGGGTGGTAATGCCTTCCAATCCCCGCTCCACTATTGCCGTGGCAGTCGCCTCGATCAAGGCATCCACCATCTGGCGGGAGCGTTTCTGTTTCGGCTTTTTCCGCACAGCAATCTACCCTGTAAACGCGAATTGAATGCGAATAAATATTCGCATTATTCTGCTGGAACATCAAGACGCTGGATGAGAGGCCATCATGAATCAAGCGGAAACCCCAATACCCACCCGTGCGCGCCCCTTTGAAAAAGCGCAAAAGCCCACCCCCGCCTGGCTGAAAGCCATTCTGGGACGTGAACTGTCCCCTTCCCGAAGCGAATATCAGGCGGTGACCCAGGCCCTGTGGGATGGCGACAAACCCATGGACGACCTGGTGGCCTGGATGTTCGAGGCGGACACCCGTCAGCGCAAGCATCAAGTGCAACAGGCGATCCGGCAGGGAAATCTGCACCAGGCACCTGCAGCCATTGAGGGCTTTTTTGCCACCCTGCAGCAGCCGCCCTCCTGGATCGATTTCGACCTTGTGGAAGAGGGCGTGCGCTTTACCCATGGCCTGGGCATTGCCGCCGGCTATGTACTGCGTGACCTGGCCCTGATGGGTGGCTACCTGTTGTCGGGCTTCAATCAATCCCTGGTGATGACCGGCGCGCTTAATAAGGGCACCGCCCAACGCGTAGCAGAGACCGGAAAATGGTGGATCGACTGTACTGAGCCCGGCGGGCTGCAACCTGTTGGCCCCGGTTACCGCACCACGCTGGAGGTGCGATTGGTACATGCCCTGGTGCGCCGTGGCCTGGATCGGCGCCCGGACTGGGATCACGGCCGTTGGGGTTTACCCTTGAGCCAGATTGATATGGTGGCCACTTACCTGGGCTTCAGCGTGGTGATGCTGGTGGGTCTGCGTAAACTGGGGATGCCGGTATTACCGCGTGAATCCAAGGCGGTTATTCATCTGTGGTCCTACGCGTGTTGGCTGATGGGCGTGGAAGAAAAATGGCTGGTGCAATCCGAAAGCGACGGCTTTGTATTGCTCAACCACACCTACATGACCCAAAGCAAACCCGACGCCACCAGCCGCGAACTGGCCCTCGCCCTGGCACGGGAGCCCTTGGCACGCCGTTTTCCAAACCTGCAATCCCTGCGCCGCAGGTTGTCCTACCATCAGCACCTGGGTATGAGCCACTATTTCCTCGGCCAAAGCAAAATGCAGGAACTGGGTTTCGAGGAACTGGGGCTGCCCTGGTATCCCCTGGTGTCCAATGTACCCCGGGCACTGGGTTACAGTGCCCGACATTTCGTGCCGGGCCTGCGTCAACACCAACAACGCAATGGGCGCAAAGCGCAATTGGCCATGCTGGCCTCCATGTTTGGGGAACAGGATCACACCATTATCAACCCCGATTCAGACCACCCCGCACACCTTTAATCCGGGACGAGCCGTAGACGGAGCATAAAAATGATACTCGACCTTATTGCAGACCAGCGTGCCGGCCAACGCCTGAAAAACACCCTGCCCGGCGAGAAGGGGCTGCCCTTAGTGGGCCACAGCCTGGATTTTCTGTATCGACCGGTGGAAACCGCGTTACGCTTTGAAAGCAAGCATGGCCCGGTCTTCTGGCTATCCATTTTTGGTATGACCGCCGTGGTAATGGTGGGCCCCGACGCCAACAAACGGGTGCTGCTGGATCGGGAAAAAGCCTTTTCCAATGCCCGTGGCTGGGATTTCTTCATTGGTCAGTTTTTTAAACGCGGCATCATGCTACTGGATTTCGATGAACACCGGTTTCACCGCGGCATCATGCAGGCCGCTTTCAAAAAACAGGCACTGATGCAGTATGTGGGGCGTATGAATCCCGTCATCCAAGGGAGCCTTAACACTTGGTGTGACGGCCGCAGCCGAAAAAACTTTGCCGTGCTGCCCCACTTCAAACAAATGACATTGAACATCGCCACCGAAGTTTTCATGGGTGAACGGCTGGGCCCGGAAGCCGATGCCATCAATCAGGCTTTTGTGGATTGTGTGCTGGCGGGAACCGCCCTGATCCGCTATCCGGTGCCGGGTGGCCGCTGGCACAAGGGCTTGAAAGCCCGTAACAAACTCGAACAGTTCTTCTCATCCCGGGTGGTGGAGCGACGCCGCAACCCGGGGTCGGATCTGTTCAGCCAATTGTGTCTGGCGCAGGATGAAAATGGCCGGCGTTTCAGCGACGCTGACGTGGTCAACCATATGATCTTTTTAATGATGGCAGCCCACGACACCTCCACCCTCACCCTCTGTGCCATGTTCTATTATCTGGCCAAACATCCCCACTGGCAGCAGACGCTGCGCGAGGAATCCCTGGCGCTGAACAAACCGGCTGCGGACTATGCAGATCTGGATCGCCTCACCGGCATTGAAAAAGTGATGAAAGAGGCGCTGCGTCTGATGCCGCCGGTGCACGGTATTCCGCGGCGCACGGTGAAACCGGTGCAATTCAACGACGTCACCATACCGGAAGACACCTTTGTCATTGTCAGCCCCTTTGTCACTCACCATATGGAAAAGTATTGGCCCAATGCACAGCAATTTGATCCCGAGCGCTTTGGCAACACAGTGGACAAAGCGCAACAACACCCCTATCAATACGTTCCGTTTGGCGGCGGCGCCCATAAATGCATTGGCCTGCATTTCGCGGAGCTGCAGATCAAAACCATTATGCATCAAGTATTATTGAACTATCGCTGGCAAGTGCCCCGGCACTACCACATGCCGATTAACTTCACCACGCTACCCAACCCGGCAGACGGCTTACCAGTCAAGCTCATCCGCTTGCAGAATTAATGCATCAGCAGTAAGGAACCAGCATGAATCCAAAACCCCACAACACTGTTTTCATTACCGGTTGTTCATCCGGCATTGGCCGGGAGACGGCAAAACTGTTCCAGAGCAAGGGCTGGAATGTGGCCGCCACCATGCGCAATCCCGGTGCCGAAACCGAGCTCAATCAATTGCAGAATGTAATCTGCCCGCCCCTGGACGTGACCGATGTCAACTCAATTCAGCAGGCGGTGCAATCCACCCTGGATGAATTCGGCTATATCGATGTGGTGGTCAATAACGCAGGTTACGCACTGATGGGCGCCTTCGAAACGCTGGATCGCGAGCAGATTCTGCGGCAGTTCGATACCAATGTATTCGGGCTGATGGAAGTGTGTCGCGCTGTGTTGCCACACTTTCGCAGCCGCAACCACGGCACCCTGATTAATGTGGCCAGTATGGTAGGACGGTTCCCGCTGCCACTGTACAGCGTCTACAATGCTAGTAAATTTGCCGTGGAAGGTTTTACCGAAACGCTGATATACGAATTGGAAAATTTTAATATCAACGTGAAGCTGATTGAACCCGGTGCCACCAACACGCATTTTTTTGGTCGTTCCAGCGAGCGGCAAAACCGTACCGGCGTTAAGGCGTATGAGCGTTACACTCAAAAAGTGTTTGCGGTGATGGATGCGATCGGGCCCGCCGGCGGCGACAGCAAAGCGGCCGCCAAAACCATCTGGCGGGCTGCAACCGAAGGCAGCACCCAATTGCGCTATGCCACCGGTAGCGATGCCAAAGCCTTTCTACTGGCACGACGCCTGTTGCCCGACCGCTTGTTTAACCGCACCATCAAAGTCAGCTTGACACCCTGGGCGTTGAACACCGTGGGGCGCTTGTTTTACCGCCCCAACACGCCATAGCAAGGTAGCAAAGCGCTACAGCGGGCAGAACAGAACTGCCCGCTTATGACTCTAGCACGCGGACAATCCGGAAGGTGCCGCAGGCGCTGCGGCCAAGTCCACCAGATCCATTGCCCAGAAACCCACCTCATTCGGTGGATAGCCATCCTCCCCATGCAACGGTTGACTGTTGTTGACCACCTCCAGGCGCCCGGAGATACCATTCCCCATAGTGATACTGGCCAGGCTGATCAGGGAAGGCGCATCCTGCACATTGGCTGGCAATATCGCCGCCGTGCCCTGGGACGGCTTGCCATTGAAGACGCACACTGGAGGATTGGCGGGCCTCACCTGGCCCCACACCATAAACCAAAGCTGGTCCAGGGGCGCTTCAGGCAGCGGTATATCAAACCGCTGTCCACCGGGATTAAAAGGCATGGGGCCAGGGCTTTGGTACAGAGGTGAATCACCTTGCCCTGGCTGCGGGCGCTCACCTTCATAAAGAGCGACCTGTAGATTGCCGTCCATCAGCGGGATGGATGGCCTTAGAAAGATGGTTGTCAGTCGTAACACTTCCATGTTGCCTCCTGCGAGTGCAGATCATCTATTATTCAGACGCATACCACCAAGCAGTGGATGCCGATATAACATCAAGCAGAACGGGAGCGATGTCCAGCCCTGTTTTTGTGCATTAATTCCTGAATCAATCCACCCGTCACCGGCAGCTGTGGCCGATCACCTTAGCCGGCAACCTCTGCTCCCCAATGAATGCCGGCGTGCTGTGCCAGCTGTTGGCGCAATACTTCCCCCATGGCCAGATAGGGGGTCAGATACCCTCCGGTTTGCCCGGTTTCCGCTTCCAGCTGCGGCTCTAATCTGGCCAGACAATAGGCAGCGTCCACCAACATGGCGGCGGTACCGCCGTGGCCTGGATCCCATTCGGTGTGCATCCAGCCCTTCAGTTTTCGGCCGGACGGTGTAATCCCCACCGCCCTGAAACCACAGGGCCCATTCTTCGCCATCTGCCGATCTGACGGCCCCGAGCCCTCTTTAGGGCCCAGGGCATGCAGCATACGCCCCCCTAGGGTGGTGGGGTTTGCTTCCACAAACCACCGTGTCAGGCGGGTTTCCAGTTGTGCTTTCAGCCGATTTAGCACGCCATTCCCGGCCAGTTTGGCTTCCATATAGGTGAAGTCCTCCCCCCAGGGTCGCCCCAGCAGCGCATGGCTGCGTCGCACCACCCGCGCATTGATCTGGCCCAGTGGAAACGGCATGATCCACTGGCCTAAATCCGCATCAAACCGCAGCCGGTCCAGATCCGGGCACTGAGGCCCAGCCAGCTGGTGCGGCGGATTCAGGCTATAGGGGTTGGCGATCATTTCCGACATGAGCGGGTCCGTGGCCACCGCTTCCATCACCCCTTTGCCACTGGCAAAGCTGCCGCCACTGACTGCAATACGCCCGTAACTGAAGCAGTTAAGAATGTGGCTACAGTATTCCCCAAACGTTTCACGGGCCACCTGCTGCATGTGATGCACCAGATACTCCGAAGGAATGGAATCCAGCCCGCAGCAATTCACAATCTTGACCCGGTTAGCCCGGGCCTGGGCGTCATGGGTGTCCATCATCCGGCGCAACCAATGCAATTCTCCGCACAGATCCGCCATGTGCGTGCCGTGGGCGACACAGGCCTCCACCATCTCGGTGGCGTAGCGGGCACCCGGTGCCACCGTCGAGACTATCACCCTGGCGCGGGCAGCAATATGGTCCGCCGCGGCTCTGTCCGCCCCCGGCACCACAAACACCGCAAGCAACGGATCACCGATTTCCGCTTTTAAAGCCTGTAATTTGGCGGCATCTCTCCCGGCAATGGCCCAGCGCAGCGGACGCCCACTCTCGCCCCGCCCGTTGCCCCCGTACTGGCGATGTAAATACCGCGCTGCCGGACGCCCGGTATGGCCGGTGGCGCCCCACAGAATGACATCAAATTCACGCTCTCGCATCGGTTGTCCCCCCAGCTAGACAGTGCCATGCACTCTAGAGGACTGTCCCCCCGCCGGTAACCGGCGCCTGGACGTATTCGCCTTACTCTATTTGGTGTATTCTGCCCCGTTCCCCTCGCAGAATCTGACCGTAACCCCATGCAGCCCCTATCTGTCGCCTGCCGGGTGCGGTATCCTTTGCGCTTTGAATTTATTGGCATTCCGAGAGTTTTCAGTCGATGGAAGAACAGTACCATCCCCAGCAGATAGAAACCGAAGCCCAGCAATACTGGGAGCAGAACAAGAGCTTTGAAGTCACCGAACAGGAAGGCAAGGAACCTTACTACTGCCTGTCCATGTTCCCCTATCCCAGCGGCCGCCTGCACATGGGCCATGTGCGCAATTACACCATCGGCGACGTGATCAGCCGTTTCCAACGCATGCTGGGCAAAAACGTCATGCAACCCATGGGCTGGGATGCCTTCGGTCTGCCGGCGGAAAATGCCGCCATCAAGAACAAGGTAGCTCCCGCCAAATGGACCTACGAAAACGTAGACTATATGAAGGGCCAGCTTAAGCGCCTGGGGTTCGGTTACGATTGGAATCGGGAGCTGGCCACCTGCCGCCCCGAATACTACCGCTGGGAGCAGTGGTTCTTCACCAAGCTCTACGAGAAGGGCCTGGTGTACAAGAAAATGGCCACCGTCAACTGGGATCCGGTGGATCAGACTGTGCTGGCCAATGAACAGGTCATCGATGGCCGCGGCTGGCGTTCCGGTGCCCTGGTGGAGCGCAAGGAAATTCCCCAGTGGTTCGTGAAGATCACTGACTACGCCGAAGAGCTGCTGGCGGATCTGGACAAGTTGGAACACTGGCCGGAACAGGTCAAGACCATGCAGCGCAACTGGATCGGCCGCTCGGAAGGGGTTGAGTTGCAGTTCGAGATCGAAGGCGGTGAGCCGCTGGAAGTCTACACCACTCGCCCGGACACCCTGATGGGTGTGAGCTATGTGGCGGTGGCCGCCCAACACCCCCTGGCCAAACAGGCGGCAGCAGAGAACACCGCCATCGCCGCTTTCATTGAAGACTGCAGCCACAACAAAGTGGCGGAAGCCGACATGGCCACCATGGAGAAGAAAGGCATCTTCACCGGTTTGATGGCCAAACACCCCATCAGTGGCAAGCAGGTGCCGGTTTGGGTCGCCAACTTCGTACTGATGGACTACGGCTCAGGTGCCGTCATGGCGGTGCCCGCCCACGATCAGCGCGACTTTGAATTTGCCCAACAATATGACCTTCCCATTCAGCAGGTGATTACTGCCCGCAACGGTGAAGAGATCGACCTGACCACTGCCGCCTTCACCGAAAAAGGCACCCTGATCAACTCCGGCGAGTTCGATGGCTTAAGTTCAGAAGACGCGTTCAACGCCATCGCCGAACATCTACAGAAAGCCGGTAAAGGTCGCGTGAAAGTGAATTACCGCCTGCGGGACTGGGGTGTTTCCCGGCAACGCTACTGGGGCACCCCCATCCCCATGATCAACCTGGCAGACGGCAGCGCCGTACCCGCCCCACCCGAGCAACTGCCGGTGAAATTACCCGAAGAGGTGGTGATGGATGGCGTACAGTCCCCCATCAAGTCCGATCCGGAGTGGCGCAAAACCACTTACAACGGTGAGGCCGCCGAGCGCGAAACCGATACCTTCGACACCTTTATGGAGTCCTCCTGGTATTACGCCCGCTATTGCAGCCCCAACGACGACACCCAAATGCTGGATCCGGAAAAGGCCAACTACTGGCTGCCGGTAAATCAGTACATCGGCGGCATCGAACACGCCATCCTGCACCTGCTGTATTCCCGCTTCTTCCACAAACTGATGCGTGACTTCGGCCTGGTGGAATGCGATGAACCCTATGAGCGCCTGCTGTGCCAGGGCATGGTGTTGGCCGACTGTTTCTACCGCGAAGATGAAAAGGGCGGCAAGGTCTGGTTCTCTCCAACGGAGGTCGACACCGACGCTAACGGCGGCTTTGTTCTGAAAAGCGATGGCCAGCCTGTGTTGCACGACGGCATGAGCAAGATGTCGAAATCCAAGAACAATGGCATCGATCCCCAGGTCATCATCGATCAGCACGGCGCCGACACGGTGCGCCTGTTCATGATGTTCGCGGCACCACCGGAACAATCCCTGGAATGGTCCGATAGCGGCGTGGAAGGCGGCAACAAGTTCCTGCGCAAGATCTGGCGTATGGTGATTGGCCATCTGCAAAAAGGCACAGCACCGGCACTGGATGTGTCGGCCCTTAACGACCAGCAAAAAGACCTGCGCCGCAAACTGCACGAGACCATCGCCAAGGTGAAAGACGACTATGATCGTCGCCTCACGTTCAACACGGCAATCGCGGCCGTAATGGAGCTGTCCAACCACATGACCAAGCTCGATGACGACGGCAACCAAAGCCGCGCCGTGATGCAGGAAGCGGTCGAGGCCTGTGTATTGATGCTGGCACCCATTACCCCCCATGTGTGCCATACCCTGTGGCAAAAACTGGGGCATGAAGAACCCGTAATTGATGCGACCTGGCCCGTAGTGGATGAAAGCGCTTTGGTGCGTGATGCCATTGAAATGGTGGTGCAGGTCAACGGTAAAGTGCGCGCCAAGATCGAGGTGGGTGTGGATGAAGCCAAGGACAGCATCGAAGCCAAAGCCCTGGCCAACGAGAATGTGCAGAAATTCACGGCCGGCAAGCACATTGCCAAAGTCATCGTGGTGCCGGGTAAACTGGTAAGTGTTGTGGCCAAATGATGCTGCGCACACCCATTCTGCCCATCCTGATCGCGGCGCTGTCACTGATGAGCGCAGGCTGTGGCTTTCAGCTGCGCGGCTCCAGCGCCTCCATCGCTCAGTCCTACAGCAGCGTACGGGTGGTAGACCTGAGCGGCGATGGCAGGCTGCGTAAAGATCTGGAACAGGCACTGACGGATACCGGCACCAATGTAACCGCCACCTCCCTGAACGTGGTGGAGATCCTCCAGTCCGAGGAAGACAAGCGCACTGCCTCCTACTCCAGCCGCGGCAAGAGTGCTGAATACGAGCTACTGAAAGAAATCCGTTTTCAGTTCAAGCGTGATGAGAAAGTGCTGATTCCGGAAACCACCTTCAAGGCACGGCGCTCTTACCTGTACCGGGAGACCGCTGCAGTGGGCAAAGCCGAGGAAGAGAACATGCTGAAGCGGGAAATGGATCAGGATCTGGTACAACGCATTTTATTGTCCATTCGCCGCTCCTCACAAGATATAGACCTATGAAGCTGCGCACGAACCAACTGAAAGAGCACTTTGCCAAAGGACAGATACTTCCCGTCTATATTCTCAGTGGTGACGAAACCCTGCTGATGCAGGAAGCGGCCGACCACATTCGCCGATCCTGTCGCCAACAGGGCTTTACCGAACGGGATCTGTTTCCCATTGAGCCTGGCTTTGATTGGTCCAACCTGCTAGAGGCCGGCAACAGCATGTCGTTGTTTGGTGATCGCAAAATACTGGAGGTGCGCCACCCCAAACCGAAGTTCGATGATGGTGCGAAAAAAACGCTACAAAAGTACTGCGAGAATCCAAACCCCGACAACGTGTTGCTGTTGATCATCCCCAAGGTGGATAAAAAAACCCAATCCACCAAATGGTTTCAGAAGATTGAACAATGCGGAGCATTGATTCAGGTGTGGCCCATCGACATCAACCAGCTACCACAGTGGATTCATCAACGGATGCGTCAAGTGGGCCTGGAGCCGACCCGTGAAGCGGTTCAACTGCTGGCAGAAAGAGTGGAAGGCAATCTGCTGGCAGCATCCCAGGAGGTGGAAAAACTGGTATTGCTGCGGGGCAAGGGCCCGCTGGATGTGCAGGACATAGAAGAATCCGTCGCCGACCATGCCCGCTACAATCTTTACGATTTGGTGGATGAGGCATTAAAGGGCAATGATGCCCACGCCATGAAAATGCTTTACCAACTGCAGGCCGGAGGCACGGAGCCAACGGTGTTGCTGTGGGCCTTCAGTAAAGAAATCCGGGCTCTGGCAGGGATGGCCCAATTGCTCAACAATGGTATGGCAGCAGCCCGGATTATGCAGGAATACCGGATATGGGACAGCCGCAAGCCTATCTTTCAATCCGCATTACAACGACTCTCCCCCACCAGCTTTCGACACTGCCTGCTGGAAGCCGCGCGTATCGACCAGGCCATCAAAGGCATTGGCGAAGGCAACCCCTGGGATGGATTCAGTACCATCATTCTTTGGCTGTCCGGTAAAGTGCGCCCCACGCAACTGTCCATCGCCTGAGATTACTGGCCTGTTCGGCAATGGCCGCAGTGACACTCCGCACGTTTATGCCAATCCCTGCCGCGCATTCGGCTCAAGTAGTCTGTGGGATTCTCACCAAACATCGCCCGGTAATGGTCAGGTAATCGGCCCATATGGCGTAAACCACTGGCCACGGCCGCTTCGGTGACCGAACCAACCTGACGCAGAGCTTTGTGAAATTTGATCAGGCGGTAGCAGCGTAAAAACTGTAAGGGTGTGAGTCCAAACTGATTCTTGAATACCAACTGAAGATTGCGGCTGGTGGAGTGGGTGTAGTCCACCAGATCACGGATCTTGATGTCGAAACGATAATGGTGGCGGATGTAATCCAGGCTCCGGGTCAGAATCCGCTCCCGATTGCTGCTTTTGGTTTTACCGCTATCAGCACACATGAGTACTTCCATCCAATCCAGCACAACCTGTCCCATGCAGTAATTAAACTGAACAACGTCAACCGTAGCCGTCTCCCGCAGGCCAGCTAACAGCATCCTATGGATGGCGGCGGCAACCGAAAACAACGCGGCACCATCCAGGTCCCTGCGCTTTATTTTGTCTGCGTTGCCGAAGAACCAATCCAGTTCGGAGTCACTGAACAATGTACAGAGTTGCTCCACCGTCACCACCATCGCCATGGCCGGCGTGCGCACCATATGCCAGGTTAACTCGGATGAAGGCAACGAGATCATGGAGTGCTTGTCGCCTTCCGGATGCCAGGTAAAGTGGCGCAGGGCCGGAATATCCGGGTGCGGCAGGTGGCAAGCGATCGCACTCTCCGGCAATCTGCATTCCTGCAACGTATCCAGACTACTGGAACGCCAGAACAGTTCAAAGTTGCATGAAACCAAACCGGAGGTAGCGATTTTCGGGGAGTCAGACAAGGGGGTATTACAGGAATCGTACTTCCCGTAAATGTCATCAAATTCCGTGATGCAGATGTCCTTGAGATCGAATGATTGTAGGCGGTCTGAATCCATGCACCAACGTAATTGAGACGTTCCAACTCTTATCCATTGCAAACCTAAGGTTATTTATAACACACTTTATTCGCCCTGAATGGCAGGCGATAAAAAATCCTGCCAAGATTTCGTTTTCTGGATAGTTCAACAAGCAGGGAATGACATACTGAAAGCCAGGCACCACCTCAAGGAGCTATTGTGTCTGCCAAATCGATTGTGAAGGAACCAGCACCCCGTGATCTGGCCAATGCCCTGCGCCGCCAACATCAGCTTGGTGCGGTGAACAAGGCAACGCGGGAACTGATTAATGCACAATGCCATGATGATCTGCTCAACATCATCCAGCAACTGTGTTGCAGTCTGGGGGCTTCCGGTTTTGTCTTTCTTCAAGGACCCCATTTTCGAGGTGTACGTAAAATCGCCGCCGGACTACCGCGCAACCAGATCAGAACCTTGACGGCACTGCTCTGTGGCGATGATAAAATTGCGGCCCACGATCATCTGTTTGCCTTCCGATATCGAGACTTCAAGCTGGTCATTCACCACCAGGGCCCTGCACCGGAACAACACAGCCCCATCCAGGATGACTCCATTCAGGATGATATGGCACTGTTTCTCGACAGTGCGGAAATCTGGTTAAACAAGCATGAGGCACTGCTGCAGACCGAAACCCTGATCAAACATCAATTAAATGATTTCCAGCAAGCCCTGCTCCTGGACAGGCAGTCTCTGGGCAGCAAACGGGATCTGATCGTCAATAAGATGCTCACGGACATGGCAACCCTGCTGCCCATGCTGGGCCTGGAGGCGGACCAGGAAGACGATATCTACGATGCCATCACACCGATTATCGAGGCCATGTCGCAGACTCTGGACAGCCATACCCGTTCCAACCTGGACCTGTTTGCAATCGTCGAAAATCTGCTGCATCACCTGCGGGGCAATGCCGACCACCGAGCCCCGGCCCAACCCGACGATATCGTGCTGTTCTAGGACTTCCCCCATCTCTAGGACTTCCCCCATCCGGGTGATACCCAAAACAGGCTGATTTCCCCATTCTGAAACACTATCCACTTGGATTAACAGAGGGAATTCACATGCACCATTCACACCTATTCATGCGCCTCACGCTGCTGGTGCTGGCGACACTGGTCACCACCTCCAGTATGGCGGGCAGTTGCCAACAAAATGAATATACAGCACCTGAACGTGACCAGGCCCGGCTCGAAAGCGGCCTTGTTGGTGAGTGGAACCAGACATTTGACGAAAAGATACTGACCGTGGAAGACATTGACGGCAACCAGTGGCGTTACTTCACCATTGAAAAGCGACCCGAAACCCCCGCAGGCCTGATCCTTTTTTTACATGGTTTCCCCGAATTTGCCTACGCCTGGGAGCAGCAACTGGAATACTTCGGTGACACCCACCATGCTGCGGCCATAGACCTGAAAGGACATCATTATTCCTCCAGCCCTGACCTGGTGGAGGAATATGATTTCATAGAAATTGCCTGGGAAATTCGTGCAATCATTCGCTGCCTGGGTTATGACAAAGCAACCATTGTCGGCCATGACTTCGGTGGCGCCATCGCCTGGATTATGGGAATGCTGCATCCAGATGCCGTTGACGGCTTGGTGGTGATCAGTGTTCCCCACCCCTACCTGTTTGGCCGCGCACTGTTGAATCCTGACAGCGACCAGGCAGAGCGTAGCCGCTACATTGGCTATGCGCAGGGAACCTCACTAGCGGACCAGTTGAATTTTTCCAAAATCATTTTCAGTGACTTTTCAATATTCGATAGCGGATTCTATTCCGGCAAGCGGATACTGCGCCTGATGCTGGAAAACTGGGTGCCCACGCAACGCTGGAAAACCATGAAACATTACTATCGCGCCATGCCGTTTCCTGCCAATGAACAGGATTACCCTGCTGAGCTTACGGCGTTCCAGAAAAAGATCTACACCATCAAACGCCCAACCCTGTTTTTGTGGGGCCTGGCAGACCCCTACTTCAATCAGGATACCCTAACAGGCATTGGAGACCTGGTACCGGATCTGGAGCTGGTTACTTATCCGCAAGGCACTCACTGGCTACACCATGAAGCAGAAGATCTTAATTTACGAATAGATACTTTTATTCGCAAATTACAATAGATCCTGCATAGACGCCAACTCGAACGCCATGTTATACAAAAGTGAAAACATCATGATATTCGCCATGCTAAAACGTTATCAAGAATTGGTGCCACCTTATTTTCTGGTTCGCTCCCTGATCCTCACCAGTACAGGGATCATCGTCATGGCCTGTGTCTACGCTGAACTGGTGAAAGCCATTGATACGAGCAGTTTCATATTGTCACTGGCCTTGCTGTATCCAGTGCTCTTTATTTCGTCCTACTTGTATCTCACCATCTTTTACCCGCTGCGGGAATCCAACCATTATCCCAATTCAGCACAGCATCCTATTCTATTATTGTTAAGCATACTCAACTACGGATGCGCCATCGCGCTCATTGAAGCCAGTAAAAATGCTGTTGATAATCTGCATGTGCTGACCTTTCTGCTGGCGCTGCCGGCCGCTTCCACCGCTGGATTACGCGGTTGGCAAGCCGTGTTGATAATCAGCATTGCCAATCTCACTGCCGGCCAGGTTCTGCTTGCACAACTGGATACATCCTATTTTCTGCAAATCGCCAGCAGCCAGGTACTGGTCTATCTGCTGTTCAATACCATGATCAGCGAATTCAAACAGAAAACCATCGCCAGCATCAATTTGGCTCAGCTGACCGCCACCCAAAACTTACTGGAATCCCGGGTCGCTCAAGAGACCCGGGAGGCAATCGCCCGTGATCTGCATGATGAATTGGGGCACCTGAGCACTGTCATCAGCCACAACCTGAATCAGTATTGTTACACACACCAAAACAAAGACCCGTTACTGATCAATGCCATGGAACTGACCCGCAAGATGTCCGAACAGATTCGCACACTGTCGCATACCTGGCAGGAGCCGGTTTTTGACATCAAAAGTGCTCTTGAAACTTTGGCGCACAGTATTCCTCGCCCGCAAATCGTGGTCGATACAGAAGGCTTTGACGGCCGCTGTTCAGCCTCCAGTGGCGCCATTCTGTTTCGCTGTTGCCAGGAGATCATTACCAATAGCATTCGACATTCCAACGCCAGCACCCTTTACATACTCATAATGAAAAGCCCAACGCAGTACAGCATCAGCATTGAAGACAATGGTTCCGGCAAGACTCAGTTCAAACCCGGCAAAGGCCTGAACGGTATTTATTCCCGAGTGAAACAGTTGGGTGGCAAGATCGATCTGGCACTGAACACCGACGGGTTCAGTGCCACCTTGGTGATTCCCGCGCTATGAAATATCACGTACTCCTGGTGGAAGATCAAGCGTTGGTGCGAGAGAGCCTGGCTTCGCTATTAAACAGCACCCAACAATTTCAGGTTACTCACAGCCTGGAATCAGCCCAACTGGCACTGGCACTTCTTAAAAAGAATCAGACCTTCGACCTGATCCTCTGTGACTACCACCTGAAACAGGATACTGCGGAAACCCTGCTGCGCAATCAGAACCTTTTGGGCGGTATTCCGGTTGTCCTGCTAACCTCTCACTTTAACGCATTGGCACTGCAACACTGTCTGTCACTGGGGGCGAAAGGCTTTCTGTTTAAGGAATCCGGTATCGAGGAATTTATACAGGCACTGAATACGGTAGCCAACGGCGGCGTGTATTTTTCAACCCCGGAGCCAACCATCCAGGCACTGAACGATTGCGGAGAATTACAACAACCGGATCTGCAGCTGACAGCCACCGAAACGGAAATACTGAAATGGCTTGCCACCGGTATGAGTAACAAGCAAATTGCCATCAGTACGGATAAAAGCACCGAGACGGTAAAAACCCATATTGCCCGTATACTGAAAAAACTGCAGTGCAAAACCCGCACCCAGGCGGTCACCAAAGCGGCGCACTTTCATCTGATCTAAACCGTATGCAACATGGTATAACGTGCACAAAAAGAAAGGGGCCAGCAGGCCCCTTTCTTTTTACTTGTTAAAAAAACCGCTTATTGCGTCATGGCAACGCCGCTGGAAACCGGCTCTTTAATGAAAGCGAATTTTGCACCCTCATATTTACCCAGTGCTGAAGCTCGCAGGTTTTTCATGGTATTAAACGGCATTTCATAGGTAAACATATCCAGCAACCAACCCTGAATATCACCACCGGGATTGTAATCTGATACGTAGGCCACCTCGACAACACCATTGCCTTTCGGTGTCAGCACCCACTCAGCTTCCATATGTGGGCTGCGAATCATGCTGTCATCTTTATTCAGGTACTGCGGTTCAGCGAATACTTTTTTGGTCACCACCAACGTTTCCGGATTCTGTTCCCAGCGGGAATACAAAATGGCGTCCCGATCACGCTCAGGCCAGGGAGCATCAACAACGGTATAGGTTATGGATTCCTTATCACTGATCTCTTTCAATTGCTCCGCTTTGGCCACCTTATCCATCCACTCGGGAAAAGCGCTGTGATCCGACAAAAAAGACACCAGACTGGAAAGGCTGCCCTTCACAGAAGTGACGACTTTGACTTGTTTCAACGGGCTTGATTGCGATGCTTTGGTATAAAGTTGTACTCCGTTTTCATCCATATCCAACTGCCAGTCACTGGCCAGGGCCACACTTGAAAGCAGCAGAGCGGATGATGCAACCAATGCTTTAAAACGGTTGATTTTGTGCAATGGCATTTCCCTATTCCTCCGGTTTTTTGTTCTTGTATATTCTGTAGAAAATGTACGGGTCTGCAGTCTGTCGTGATCTACACAGCGCAACAGATCAAAAATAAAGCAGGACGCTGATTTTGTCTCGAATGTCATTAGGGTACGCAATGCCCTTCACAAACACAACTGTATTTTATATAACCAAGTGTAAATAAAAAGGGAGCCGTTAGCTCCCTTTCTATATACAAACCTTAGCAAGTTAGCTGATGTTTGTTATTCCGCAGAGGTATTTTCACCTTGCTCTGCCAGTGCTTCCTTGATACTCAGTTTAATGCGGCCACGGTTGTCCACATCCAACACTTTAACGGTTACTTCCTGACCTTCCTGTAGGTAATCACCCACACTGTTCACACGCTCTTCAGCAATCTGAGAGATATGAACCAGGCCATCGGTACCCGGCAGAATGTTAACAAAAGCACCGAAATCAACGATCTTGTTCACCTTACCGGTGTACAGCTTGCCGATTTCCGCTTCGGCAGTAATGCCTTCCACCATGGACAGTGCTTTCTCGGCTGCAACCTGGTTCTCACCGTAGATTCGTACCTGACCGTCATCCTGAATATCGATCTCGGCACCGGACTCTTCGCAGATACTGCGAATCATCGCTCCGCCTTTGCCGATCACATCACGAATCTTATCCGGGTGGATCTTGATGGTCAGATAGACCGGCGCATCGGAAGACAATGTGCCACGGGCCGCACCCAGTACCTTGTTCATCTCGCCCAGAATATGCAAGCGGCCTTCCCGCGCCTGATTCAGAGCCTTTTCCATGATTTCTTCGGTGATACCGGTAATCTTGATGTCCATCTGCAAGGCGGTAATGCCGTTTTCCGTGCCGGCTACTTTAAAGTCCATATCCCCCAAGTGATCCTCATCACCCAGAATGTCGGACAGGATGGCAAAACGTTCGCCTTCCTTTACCAGGCCCATGGCAATACCCGCCACCGGCGCCTTCATGGGCACACCGGCGTCCATCAACGCCAGACTGGAACCGCACACAGAAGCCATGGAAGAAGAACCATTGGATTCGGTGATTTCAGAGACCACGCGAATGGCATAAGGGAAATCGGCGCTGTCCGGCAACATGGCCTGTACGCCACGACGGGCCAGGCGACCATGTCCAATCTCACGACGCTTGGGCGCCAGCTGGAAGCTGATCTCACCCACACAGAATGGCGGGAAATTATAATGAAGCATGAACGGATCCTGCTTCATGCCTTCAATGGAATCGATGCTTTGGGAATCGCGCAGGCTGCCCAGGGTAGCCGTTACAATGGCTTGGGTTTCACCTCGGGTAAACAAGGCTGAACCGTGAGTACGGGGCAGAACACCGGTTTCCACACTGATCGGACGTACCGTATTCTGGGCGCGGCCATCAATACGGGGTTTGCCGGACAGAATGTTTTCCCGCACCGTCACGTATTCCAGATCGTGGAACGTGTCCTTCACTTCACGCTCGGAAGGGGCGTTCTCGTCATCTTCCTTGCACAGAGCAGCAATGGCTTCGCTACGCAGCACGTCAACCTGAGCATAACGCGCCTGCTTGTCATGGATCTGATACGCTTCCACCAGACGGTTGCCAATCACGTCCTTCACTGCCGCAGTCAATGCAGTATCTTCTTCCGGCGCTTTCCAGTCCCACTTTGGTGTTGCCACTTCTGCAGCAAACTCGTTGATGGCGGTAACGGCTTTCTGCATTTCCATATGGCCAAACAGAACCGCGCCCAGCATCTGGTCTTCGGTTAATTCCTGGGCTTCGGATTCAACCATCAGTACCGCTTCTTCGGTACCGGCCACCACCAGATCCAGCACAGAGGTTTCCAGCTGCTTGTAGGTGGGGTTGAGAACGTACATACCATCGCAATACCCAACACGGGCGGCACCAATCGGGCCCATGAAGGGAATACCGGCGATGGACAGTGCAGCAGAAGCACCGATCAATGCAGCAATATCCGGATCGGTTGTTTTATCGGTCGACATTACCGTGGCAATCACCTGCACTTCATTGGTGAAGCCATCGGGGAACAATGGACGAATAGGACGATCGATCAAACGGGAGGTCAGCGTCTCTTTTTCGGTAGGACGGCCTTCGCGTTTCATAAATCCACCGGGGATACGGCCGGCGGCATAGAATTTTTCCTGATAGTTAATGGTCAATGGGAAAAAATCGATTCCCGGGCTGGCTTCTTTCTTGGCAACAGCCGTAACCAACACAGAACAGGACTCTGTTTTCACAACGACTGCACCCGTCGCCTGACGGGCTACCTTTCCGGTTTCCAACGTAAATGTCTGGTCACCAAACTGAAATTCTTTTTTTACCACTTTAAACATAATTTACCTTCCGTTTCGAGACTCCGGCACAACTCGTTTTCCTATGATTGCTTACATTCTGAAGCCGAAGTTTTACCAATAGTTTCAATTTCATTAATGCACTTAAAAAAACACGGCACTGATCCGAAGATGAGTGCCGTGTTTCTCAGCGTATCAGAAGCACAGTGTCCACACGGGTAAACCCCTTAGCGGACGGGTGCGTTCTGAATATCTGCCTTGCCAATGCTTCATTAACGACG
This sequence comes from Gammaproteobacteria bacterium UBA7310, assembly GCA_002471665.1. Taxonomy (GTDB): domain Bacteria; phylum Pseudomonadota; class Gammaproteobacteria; order Pseudomonadales; family Ketobacteraceae; genus Ketobacter. The sequence continues at coordinate 16,350 of DKQK01000026.1, read as the reverse complement.
CAGACCAAGCTTGCCGATCAGTGCAGTGTAGCGATCCAGATCCTTGCGCTTCAGGTAGTCCAGCAGCTTACGACGCTGGTTTACCATACGGATCAAACCACGACGAGAGTGGTGATCCTTGTTGTGAGCTTTGAAGTGACCTTGCAGCTGATTGATTTGCGCAGTCAGCAGAGCAACCTGTACTTCCGGGGAACCGGTATCGCCTTGTCCACGGGCGTGTTCGGCAACAACTTTTGCTTTTTGTTCAGCACTTAATGACATTGTATTTCTCCAAATATGCTTGCATCAAAACCGACCGAACCACGCATATTTACAGTTCGTCGGCTACTTCATCAACAGCTAGATGCTGTTACTTATTAAGCGTCGGGGAGCCACCTTTCCATCGTCCAGCACCTCTCCAACGCCAATAAATTCATGATCCGGCCCGGTGAGCTTCACCCACCCAGTGACCGGTGCCCCCGCTACCTGTACCGGGTTGCCATTGCGCATGTAAAATGCGGTGGCTTCCGTCAGGACCAGCTCAGGCCAGTGATCGGCACTGCTACCCAGCGGCAAAAGCAACTCATCCAGGGCTTTATGGCCTCCAGAATCAATGGCTTGCGAAAGCGCATCCACGGTGACCGCTTGTTCCAGGGTGTAGGGGCCTGCCTGGATGCGGCGCAATTCTACCACATGCGCCAGATTCCCCATAGCGGTGGCGATATCTTCCACCAGATTACGCACGTAGGTGCCCTTACTGCAGGATACCGCCAACCGGAAATGGCTGGTGTCGAAGTCTAGCAGCTCCAGGCTGTGAATGCGCACCTTGCGGGCCTTGCGCTCCACTTCCACCCCTTGCCGTGCCAGCTTGTACAAAGGTTGTCCATTATGTTTGAGGGCGGAATACATGGAGGGAATCTGCTCGATATCCCCCCTGAACTGCTCCAGCACCGGCAACAAGGCTGCTTCCGTCAAGCCGTCGGTGGCACAGGTTTCCACCACCTCACCATCTGCGTCTGAAGTATCCGTGCGTGCGCCCCACTTGGCTTTCACCACATAGGCCTTGTCGGCATCCAGCAGAAATTGCGAAAATTTGGTGGCCTCACCAAAGCAGAGGGGCAATACACCGGTCGCCAGCGGGTCCAGACTGCCTGTGTGTCCGGCCTTGGCGGCACCAAACATTCGTTTCACGCGCTGTAAAATCTCGTTGGAAGTACAGCCGGCGGGCTTATCAAGCACCAGCACACCGTCGACGGCACGCCCTTTATTGCGTCGTTTTCCCACGCTTACTCTCCGTCGGATTCGCTGTGTTCATCGTCGCGATGACGGGCCTGATCCTCAGCCACGGCCTTGTCAATGAGGCGCGACATCCGCGGCCCATCAACAATGGTGCGATCATAATGAAAGCGTAGACGGGGCATGGTACGCAACTGAATACTCTTTGCCAGCAAGCTGCGCAGGAAGCCACCGGCATGCTCCAGCACACCGATGGACTCGTCCACGTTCTGATCTTCATTAATACCCATGAACGTGACATAAACATCGGCAAACGCCAGATCTTTACTCACGTTGACGCTATTAATAGTAACCATACCCACTCTTGGGTCTTTTACTTCCCGCTGCAGCAGGACCGCCAGATCACGCTGAATCTGGTCAGCTATGCGGTCAGTACGATTATAACCTCGAGCTCCGTGACGCAACGCCTATCACCCCTTAAATGGTGCGAGCTACTTTCTTAACGTCAAAGACTTCGATCTTGTCGCCTTCTTTCACGTCGTTGTAGCTCTTCACGGCGATACCACATTCGATACCGGCGTTTACTTCGTTTACGTCATCTTTAAAGCGACGCAGGGATTCCAGTTCGCCCTGGAAGATCACCACATCATCGCGCAGGACCCGAATGGGCTTATTGCGATGCAGGGTGCCTTCAATTACCTTACAACCGGCAACTGCGCCAAACTTGGAGGAGCGGAACACATCCCGCACTTCGGCCACACCCACGATTTCCTCGCGCAGCTCTGGCTCCAGCAACCCGGACATAGCGTTCTTCACGTCTTCAATGATGTCGTAAATAACGCTGTAATAGCGCAGTTCGATGTTCTCTTCCTGGCACAGTTTACGCGCTGCACCATCTGCCCGTACGTTGAAACCAATGACCACCGCATTGGAGGTCAGGGCCAGGTTCACATCGGACTCGTTGATACCACCAACACCGGAAGAAACAATGTTCACCTTAACTTCCGTGGTGGAGAGATCCACCAGCGCAGACTGCAGTGCTTCCAGTGACCCACGCACATCGGTCTTCAATACGATATTGACGGACGCGGCCTCGCCAGAGCCCATGTTCTCGAATACGTTTTCCAGCTTGGCCGCCTGCTGACGGGCCAAACGGTTATGGCGCAGTTTCTTCTGACGGAACTCAGCCACCTCCCGCGCCTTACGCTCATCTGGAACGATCTGGAACTCTTCACCGGCATCCGGTGCACCGGCCAGGCCGAGAATTTCCACGGGAATGGATGGCCCGGCGGACTGTACCGGTTTGCCGTTTTCGTCCAGCATGGCCCGCACCCGGCCATAATGCTCGCCAGCCAACACCATATCCCCTTGATTCAGAATACCATTCTGGACCAACAGGCTGGCGACAACACCACGCCCCTTATCCACACGGGACTCGATCACGATACCGCGGGCGGCACCCGTTGGAACAGCTTGCAGCTCCAGCAGTTCGGCCTGCAGCAGGATGGCATCCAGCAGCTCATCAATCCCCTGACCGGTATGAGCAGAGACATTAACAAACTGTGTATCACCGCCCCATTCTTCCGAAATTACTTCTTTCTGAGAAAGATCAGACTTAACCCGCTCCGGATCGGCGTCTTCTTTATCAATCTTGTTCACTGCCACAATAATGGGCACGTTCGCCGCCCGGGCGTGATCGATGGCTTCTGCAGTCTGTGGCATCATGCCGTCATCCGCAGCCACAACCAGCACGACGATATCGGTACAGGATGCACCGCGGGCGCGCATTTGGGTAAACGCTGCGTGACCGGGGGTGTCCAGGAAGGTAATCATGCCGTGGCCGGTTTCCACATGGTAGGCACCTATATGCTGGGTGATGCCACCGGCTTCGCCTGCTGCCACCCGGGTGCGCCGAATATGATCCAGCAGTGACGTTTTACCGTGGTCAACATGGCCCATGATGGTCACCACCGGAGCACGACTGGCAGTCTCGGCGTCGGATTGAGTATCTTCCAGGTGTTCTACCAAAGAATCCTCAACCGCGTCTTCGCTCACCAGCTTGACCTTGTGACCGAACTCTTCCACGACCAATTGTGCCGTATCACGGTCAATGGCCTGATTCATCGTTGCCATAACACCCAGATTAAAGAGGGATTTGACAACCGCAGCGCCCTTTACCGACATTTGCTGTGCCAGGTCTGACACAAGAATGGTTTCACCAAGAGCGACTTCACGCACGACAGGTCCTGTTGGGTTCTGGAACCCATGTTGGTTTAAGCGAGAAGCAGAAACGCGGGGGACAATCTTACGTTCCGGTTGTTTATCCTTACCCTTCTTCTTGGGTACTTTACGGGCCCGCTTGGCCTGGCGGGCTTCCCGGTCCAGACTGTCTTCGAAGGCACGCTTAACAATGGCGTCTTTTTCCTCTTCCAGCAATTCTTCCTTGCTGGCCTCCTCAGATGAACCGCGACCTTCCAGCTCCTGGGCAATACGGCGTGCTTCTTCCAGCGTACGCTGACGGGCTTCTTCTTCCGCTTTCTTGCGAGCCTCTTCCTTGCGCTTGGCTTCTTCCGCCTTGCGCGCATCTTCTGCAGCCTGCTCTTCCGGACTCTTCTCCGGCTTTTTAGGCGCGGTATCCTTTGCAGCAGACTCTTTCTTGGTCTTGGCGGAGGAGGCTTTGGCAGGCTCCTTGGCCGCAGCGGCCGCAGTTTGCTTGGCCTCCTCGGCTTTGCGCGCCTCTTCGGCAGCTTTTTTCTCTGCTTCCAGGCGTTCCTGCTCCGCTTTCTTCGCGGCTTCTTCCGCTGCCTTGCGTTCTGCTTCCAGGCGTTCTGCCTCTTCCGCCTTGGCCGCTTCTTCAGCCTCTACTGTGGAACGCTTTACATAGGTCCGCTTCTTACGCACTTCAACGTTCACAGTCTTGCTGCGCCCCTGCGAGCCGCTGACTTTCAGCGTGCTCACACTCTTACGCTTCAGCGTGATTTTCTTGGGCCCAGAGTCCGACTCACCGTGGGATCGTTTCAGGTGCGCCAACAATTGCTCTTTCTCAGTATCTGATACAGCTTGCGCTGGATCTTTGTGAGTCAGTCCCGCGTCTTTCATTTGCTGCAATAAAGTCTCAACGGGAATACCCACGACATCTGCTAGCTGTTCGACGGTCACTTCTGCCATATCAGCGTTTCTCACTCCTGTTCTTCGTGCCGGTTAAGTACTTGTGGTTTGGGTTCAGGTTATTCCTGACCTTCAAACCAGGGGGCACGTGCAGTCATAATCAATTGCGCGGCGCGTTCTTCGTCGATGCCTTCCACATCCAACAAATCATCAACAGCCTGCTCGGCCAGATCATCCATCGTGATGATACCGATTTTCGCCAGCGCGTAGGCGGTGGTTTTATCCATACCGTCCATATTCAACAGGTCTTCAGCAGGCGCCTGCTCGCCTTCCAGTTTCTCTTCTGACACCAATGCTTTGGTCAGTAGAGCATCCTTTGCCCGACGGCGCAGTTCATCGACAACATCTTCGTCGAAACCATCAATTGCCATCATCTCTTCCTTGGGCACATACGCTACTTCTTCGAGGCTGGTAAAACCTTCCTCAACCAGCACCACAGCAACGTCTTCATCCACATCAAGATCATTCATAAAGCGTTCGACCAATTCGCCCGCCTCTTCTTCCTGTTTACTCTGAGCCTGCTCAATGGTCATCACATTGAGATCCCAGCCCGACAGCTCACTGGCCAAACGGATGTTCTGGCCACCTTTACCGATCGCCTGGGCCAACTGATCCTCTTCCACCGCAATATCCATGGCATGACGGTCTTCATCCACCACAATGGACATTACATCAGCAGGCGACATGGCGTTAATGACGAACTGCGCGACGTTGTCATCCCACAGAACAATATCAATTCGTTCACCACCCAATTCGTTGGAAACAGCCTGAACACGGGCACCACGCATACCAACGCAGGCGCCAACCGGGTCCACCCGCTGGTCATGGGTTTTTACGGCAATCTTGGCCCGCGAACCCGGGTCACGGGCTGCCCCTTTGATCTCTATGAGGTCTTCACCGATTTCCGGCACTTCTATCTTGAACAACTCGATCAGCATTTCCGGACGCGTCCGGCTGACAAACAGCTGTGGCCCGCGATTCTCGTGGTTTACCCCATGCAACACCGCACGCACCCGATCGCTCATACGGAACGTTTCCCGGGGAATCATCTCATCGCGCGGCAGCAACGCCTCGGCGTTGTTGCCCAAATCCAGGATGACGCTGTCTCGAGTCACCTTCTTGACAGAACCACTAACCAACTCGCCGATACGATCAACAAAAGCCTCAATGACCTGCTGCCGTTCTGCTTCACGAACTTTTTGTACAATAACCTGTTTGGCAGTCTGGGCAGCAATGCGGCCGAATTCAATGGACTCGATGGGCTCTTCCCAGGTATCCCCGATGTTCAGGGATTTGTCCACGTCATGGGCTTCTTCCAGCGTCAAATGACGACCGGGAAATTCAAAATCCTCATCCGCAACCACATGCCAGAGACGATAGGTATCGTAGTCACCTGTAACTCGATCAATGTTGACGCGAATTTCCACGTCATCGGAAGGGAATCGTTTTTTAGTGGCCGTTGCCAGCGCCAATTCAACCGCGCCGAAGATTACGTCTTTATCAACGCCTTTTTCGTTAGATACGGTGTCCGCTACCAAAAGTATTTCTTTGCTCATCTCACTGCCTCACCCTGAGACTGCGTCCGATAGATATCCATCAGTACGTTAGTCAAATATTGGGACCAGGTTTGCCTTATCAATTTGGTTGATGGAAACGGTGAGCTGCTGGTTATCCACTTGAAAAGTGAGCACATCATCTTTCGCTTCCAACAGCTTACCGGTGAAATTTCTCATGCCGTTTACGGCCATTTGCAAACGCACCTTGATCAGTTCGCCCTGGTACATTGCAAACTGGTCAAAGTTGAAAAGGGGTCTGTCCATACCTGGAGAAGACACTTCCAGGTTGTATTCTCCATTGATGGGATCTTCCACATCCAGCACACCACTGACCTGATGCGAGGCTGCTTCGCAATTATCAATGGTCACACCGTCTTCCGAATCTATGTATACGCGCAAAATGGAATGTTTGCCCTGTGACAGATATTCGATGCCCCACAGCTCCATCCCTACAGCGTTGACCGCCGGCTCCAACATTTCTTTCAAAGATTCGATTCGTTTTGAAGACACGTAGTATTGAACTCTATCTTTATGTCACAAACAAAAAGTGGGCACCACGGCCCACAACTGGTTGGCTTGCCGCAGGTGTTACACCGTTGCCCAACCAACATTTTTCCTAACAAAAAGCCCCTAAAAGTAGGGGCTTTCAAAATTCGTACTCGTTAGCTCCGCTTGCGTGCCACCTAACACCTTAAGGTGATCACCCAATCCTATCGGCTGCGCATTATAGCAATGATTGAAGCGCCGCTTCAACTACAACGACCTGAGCACAAATGATCCGATAGAACTTCGAAGTCGCTGCCCGCACCTGGTCAGGTCTGGTAATTCCTGATCAGGTGCGGGAGCTTAGGATTGGTAGCGGGGGCTGGATTTGAACCAACGACCTTCGGGTTATGAGCCCGACGAGCTACCAGGCTGCTCCACCCCGCATCGACAAGACGCGCATCTTAGAGACTTTATTTTAACCTGTCAACAGGTTGTCACAAATAAAGATGTTTATCTAAGTGCTGGTAAACTAAAAGAATTTAAAAAGCCTGCTCTACGCAGGCTACTTACCAATTTGTTGGTGCCGAAGGCCGGACTTGAACCGGCACGACCGTTAGGCCACTACCCCCTCAAGATAGCGTGTCTACCAATTTCACCACTTCGGCGGGGAGGCATAATTTAACGGATAACGCATTTGCGTTCCAGCCCAATTACGCCGTAAATCTTAAATTACTCTACCGGGGCAACCGGAGTCGATTCTGGCGCTTCAGATTCGGCCTTATCCACCGCCGCATCGCCTGCTTCAGCCGCTGCTTGCGGTGCCGCGGGCACGTCACCGGTGGTTTCCGCCGGCTCTTCCTGATACTGAGGAACATCAGTCTCGATCACCTGCTCTACTGCCGCTTCCGGCTCCGAGGTAAAGTCAAACTCACCACCACTGGCTTTTTCCCGGGCGATATAGGCCAGCGCCACGCAGATAACAAAAAATATCGCTGCCAGCAACCACGAAGACTTGGTGAGGAAATTACCACTACCGGCACTGCCAAACACGGTTTGCGATGCGCCACCACCAAAGGAAGCACCGGCATCGGCACCTTTACCTTGCTGAATCAGCACCAGGCCAATCAGAGCAAGGGCCACACACACCAGCACAATCAATAAAACGGTTTCAAAATTCTCAATCATCTCGATTTCCTAATTACTCTGCCGCATGGCAGATAGCCAAAAACGCTTCGGCATCAAGGGAGGCACCACCGATCAAACCACCATCAATGTCTGGGCAGGCGAACAACTCCGCCGCATTCGCCGCTTTCACACTGCCTCCGTATAAAATAGGCAGTTTGTCTGCGACGGCCCCGTCCACCGCTGCGAGCCGCTTGCGTAATGTCTCGTGCACTTCCTGCGCCTGCTGCGGAGATGCTGTACGGCCGGTACCAATAGCCCAAACCGGCTCGTAAGCCAGGATTGCCTTGCTGAAGGCTATTACCCCCGCAGCGTCCACAACGGCCATCAACTGCTCTTCGACCACCTGCGCGGTGGTGCCAGCCTCACGCTGCTCAAGGGTTTCACCCACACATAAAATCGGGGTGAGCCCGGCATCAATCACCGCCATGAATTTGGCAGCAATCTGTTCATTTTGTTCACTAAACAGCGCCCTGCGTTCAGAGTGCCCAAGAATCACATGGCTACAGCCGAATTCCTGAAGCATACCCACCGAGACTTCGCCGGTATAGGCCCCTGCAGGATACTGACTGGCATTCTGTGCCCCCCACTGGATGGCACTGCCACTCAGTTCGTCCGCCACCAAACCCAGGAAGGGGAAAGGTGCACACACCACCACGCTGGCTCGACCTGGATTCAGGCCTTGCTTCAACCCCTGTAACAGGGCAGTCACGGTGGATTTGGAACCGTTCATTTTCCAGTTGCCCGCAACCACAGGTGTACGCATCGCTCAACTGCCTCCATTTTTACGAGGCGGCAATGGTAGCGAAGAAGATGTCAACATACAAGAATGGGGTTACGCGCCGATCACTTCCTCGACCGCATCGGCTATCTGGCGGCACAATCCCGCCACTTCGTCCGCATCATCCCCTTCCACCATGACCCGAATCAAGGGTTCGGTACCGGAAGGACGCAGCAGGACCCGGCCACGCCCGGAAAGCTGTGACTCCACGGTCTTGACCGCATCCTGAACCTGGGGAATGGATACCACTTCCTGCTTTTCGGGCAACCGAACATTGATCATGGTTTGCGGCAGCTTGGTCATTCTGGAGCGCAACTCAGCCAGGGCCTTGCCCTGCGCCACCATGGCTGCCAGAACCTGCAGGGCAGACACGATGCCGTCCCCGGTGGTGGTCTTGTCCAGGCACACGATGTGACCGGAAGACTCACCGCCCAACTGCCAGTCATTCTGCTTGAGCAATTCCATGACGTAGCGATCACCCACTTTGGCCCGCACAAAATCCACACCCAAAGACTGCAGTGCCAACTCCAGACCGTAATTGCTCATCAGCGTGCCCACGACACCACCCTGCAGGGAGCGGTCCAACTGGCGGCCACTGGCAATGATGAACAGCAGTTCATCGCCATCCACCAACTCCCCTTCGGCATCCACCATCAACACCCGATCGCCATCACCGTCGAACGCAATCCCCATATCCGCGCGCAGCTCCAGTACTTTTTCCTGCAGGGCCTGGGGATGGGTGGAGCCGCAGTTCTGATTAATATTCAATCCATCCGGCTTAACACCAATGGGCACGATTTCAGCACCCAGCTCTTCAAATACGGCCGGCCCGGGCGCATAGGTCGCACCATTGGCACAGTCCACGACGATGCGCAGGCCATGCAGGGACAAATGCCTGGGAAAGGTGCTTTTACAGAATTCGATGTAGCGACCCCTGGCATCCTCAAGCTTTTTGGTTTTGCCAATCCGGTCAGAAGGCACCGTATCCATTTTCCGGCCCAACTGGGATTCAATGGCCAGCTCCACCTCATCGGGCAGTTTTTTTCCTTCCGTGCAGAAAAACTTGATGCCATTATCGTAATAGGGGTTATGGGACGCACTGATGACAATGCCGGCGGCAGCCCGGTAGGTGCGCGTCAGATAGGCGATGGCCGGTGTTGGCATGGGCCCCAGCAACATGACGTCCACACCGGATGCCGATAGCCCCGCCTCGAGGGCGGATTCAAACATATAACCGGAAATCCGGGTGTCCTTTCCAATCAGGATCCGCTGACGTCCCTCTCCCTGGGCGAACACTTTGCCTGCGGCCCACCCCAATTTGAGCATAAACTCCGGGGTGATGGCCCCTTCACCGACCTTGCCCCTTATGCCATCGGTTCCAAAATACTGTTTGCTCATCACGCTTCCTTAATTTTTCTGAACATTCAAATCACTATCAGGCGGATTCCAGCACAGCGGACCATACTTTCAACGCATCCACCGTCGGAGCAACATCGTGCACCCGCACAATCGCCGCACCGGACTGCACTGCAATCAGTGCCGCCGCCACACTGCCGTGCAGTCGCTCGGCTACCGGCTTATCCAAGACGGCCCCAATCATGCTCTTGCGGGACATCCCCACCAACATCGGGCACTCCAGTTTTGTAAACTGATCCAGATGTTTGAGCAGGGATAAATTATGCTGCAGCGTTTTACCAAACCCGAAACCGGGATCCAAGACAATACGTTCAGGTGCAATGCCTGCGGAACCACAGGCTTCCAGCCGGGCCTGCAAATAAGTGTAGACGTCATTCAACACGTCCTGGTAGAGGGGGTTATTCTGCATCGATTCCGGCTGCCCCTGCATGTGCATTAGGCAGACCGGCAATGCTGTATTTTTCACACATTCCAGTGCCCCGGGGCGCTCCAGTGCACGCACATCATTAATCATCCCGGCCCCCGCCGCGGCTGCTTCGCGCATGACCGCAGGTGTGCTGGTGTCCACCGAGACAACCGCATCAATTGCGCCGGCCAATGCCTCAATCACGGGCACTACCCGGTCCAGCTCTTCCTGCTCGGAAACCGGTGCCGCTCCGGGGCGCGTGGACTCCCCACCAATGTCGATAATGGCAGCCCCCTGCTCAACCATCAGCCGCGCCTGGGCCAAAGCCTCATCTTTGCAGAAGAAGCGACCGCCGTCGGAAAAGGAATCAGGAGTAACATTGAGAACACCCATCACCACAGGACGGGATAAATCCAAAAAACGGCCTCCACATTGGAGACCGTTTTCGGGCGAAGCTGGTCTGTGCATTCGCTTATCTGGGCATTAGTGAGTGTTAGCCGGATCACCAATGGAGCCGGTGTTGGAATCGTCATTTTTACCGGAAGCGGATGTATCCACTGCCTGGTTACCGCCGCTGGGGCCATCATTGGAATCGTTCCAGCCTTTCGGCGGACGCGGCTTTCGGCCTTCCATTATATCTTCAATCTGGTCCGCATCGATGGTCTCGTACAACATGAGCGCCTCTGCCATCATGTGCAGCTTATCCATGTTTTCATCGAGAATGCTCTTCGCCCTGTTATAGCAGTCATCAATGATCTTACGGACCTCTACATCGATTTCCTTGGCGGTCTGACCGGATACCATTTTGCGTTGCGTGTACTGACGACCGAGGAACACTTCCCCTTCGTCCTCTTCATAACTCAGGGGGCCCATTTTTTCGGACAAACCCCATTTGGTAACCATATTGCGCGCAATCTCGGTTGCACGGTGGATGTCATTGGATGCACCGGTGGTGACGCCATCCCGGCCCAGAGTGATTTCCTCTGCAATGCGGCCACCGAACAAGGAACAAACCATGCTTTCCAGGGCCCGCTTGCTCTGACTGTATTTATCCTCTTCCGGCAAATACATGGTGACACCCAGGGCACGCCCACGGGGAATGACGCTGACTTTGTACACCGGATCATGCTCGGGCACCAGACGCCCGACAATGGCATGCCCTGCTTCGTGGTAGGCCGTATTGAGCTTTTCTTTCTCGGACATCACCATGCTCTTGCGCTCGGCACCCATCAGGATCTTGTCCTTGGCTTTCTCAAACTCGGCCATCTCCACTACCCGCTTGCTGGCGCGGGCGGCAAACAGGGCAGCCTCATTCACCAGGTTGGCCAAGTCGGCACCGGAGAAACCGGGGGTACCACGGGCAATGGCTTTAGGTTCCACATCGTCTCCCAGCGGCACTTTGCGCATGTGTACTTTCAAAATCTGTTCACGGCCACGAATGTCCGGCGCGGACACCACCACCTGGCGATCGAATCGACCGGGGCGCAACAAGGCTGAATCCAGTACATCCGGTCGGTTGGTGGCGGCAATCACAATGACACCGTCATTGGGTTCAAAACCATCCATTTCCACCAGCAACTGGTTCAGGGTTTGCTCACGCTCGTCGTGACCTCCACCCAGACCGGCACCACGGGAACGGCCCACGGCGTCGATCTCGTCGATAAAGACGATGCAAGGTGCCTGCTTTTTAGCCTGCTCGAACATGTCCCGCACCCGGGATGCACCCACCCCAACGAACATTTCAACGAAGTCGGAGCCGGATATGGTAAAGAAAGGCACCTTGGCTTCTCCGGCAATGGCTTTCGCCAGCAGGGTTTTACCTGTACCGGGAGGGCCCACCATCAGCACGCCACGGGGTATTTTACCGCCAAGCCGCTGGAACTTGCCTGGGTCCCGCAGGAACTCAACCAATTCCTGGACTTCATCCTTGGCTTCGTCGCAGCCTGCGACATCGGCAAAGGTGGTCTTGATTTGATCTTCGCTCAACAATCGGGCGCGGCTCTTGCCGAATGTCATGGGGCCGCCGCGGCCGCCGCCGCCGCCCTGCATTTGACGCATAAAGAACATGAAAATGGCAACAATCAACAGAATGGGGAAACAGGCCACCAGCAACTGAGCCCAGAGGCTTTGTTTTTCAGGCGCGCGGCCCTCAATGGCGACATTGTTTTCCAGCAACATGGGCATCAGATCGATGTCCGCAATGGCGGGCAGTACGGTCTCGAATTTCTCATTGGTTACTGTTCGCCCGGCTACGGTGGAGCCATCAATGACGACCTTATCCACCTGACCCGATTGCACGTATTCGACAAATTGCGAATACGGAATGGTCTGAGAACTGGTATTGGCGCTGAAATTATTAAAAACCGAAAGCAGAACAATTGCGATCACAACCCACAAAATGAGGTTTTTTGCCATATCGTTCAAGGGTTTACCCTCTCTTTTCATTCGCCGGACGACGCCGGACGAGAATACTTATTACTGCGTTTAATGAACTACATTACTACACAATAGACGCTTACACCATCTTTCGCCGGAAACAGATCACGATCCTCGAAAGCCCTTGCCCAATAGATAAACCTCCTTGGATCGAGGCCTGGAAGCCGCGGGTTTTCGGGTGATGACCTTAGCGAAATTCTGCTGCAAATCCTTGCGATATTCCTGCGAACCTTCACCCTGAAAAACTTTGACCAGAAAATCTCCGTTTTTCTTCAAAACCTGTTTCACCATATCCAGAGCCAACTCCCCCAGATACATCGCCCGCGGTTGATCCACCGCGTTCACTCCACTCATATTGGGGGCCATGTCGCAAATTACAAGGTCCACCGGGCGTTTTCCCACTAATTCAAGCAGTTGCTGGTACACGGCATCCTCCCGGAAGTCTCCCTGAAGAAACTTAACCCCGGGAATGGGGTCCATCTCCAGAATATCAGAAGCAATCACCAGGCCATGATCCCCCACCAACCTGGCCGCCATCTGGCTCCAGCCCCCGGGCGCCGCGCCCAGGTCGAGCACCGTCATACCTGGCTTTATCAGGGCATCTTTATCGTTGATTTCCAATAACTTATAGACTGCACGAGAGCGCCAGCCCTCGTCTTTGGCCCGCTGCACATAAACATCATCAAAATGTTCACGCAGCCATTTTCCGCTGGTTTTGGAACGCGACAAACTTCACCTCTGGGTTCAATACAGTGCAGAACCGCCTATTTTGCCCGATGGGCACTTGCACTGCGAATTTTTTGGTGTCCGGCCCCGGACTACTCTACAATACGCGCCCGGTGACTCTCAGGCAGGTATTCTCAGCATGGCTTTGACCCAAGATCAGAAAAAAACGCTTTCGCAAATTGGCCCACCATTTGAAGCCAGTGGTTCTGGTGTCCGAAAATGGCCTGTCCGAGGGAGTAATGAATGAGCTGGACCGAGCACTGGAAGATCACGAGTTGATCAAAATTCGGGTCAATACCATGGATCGGGAGGATAAGGTGGCCATCATTAACGAGATCTGCGCCCAATGCGGAGCGGAGCTGGCTCAGGTGATCGGCAAAATGGCCGTGTTGTACCGGCCCGCCAAAAAGCAGAACCCCAAACTTTCCAATCTGGTTCGACTGCAACAGCAATAACGCCGGCTTCCAAAGTTTTTGCACAATTTGTGGATATACTGGGACAAAAGCGACTCTCAATGATCCGGTATGTCCATTCACAAGAAATTATTGCTCACCTTCATCGTCTTCAGTGGTGTACTGATCATCAGCATGGCATTGCTGGTAAAGTGGAGTTTTCAGTATAACTTTCGCGCCTATGTAAAAGAGCAGAACTTGTCCCGTCTGCAGGAGGGCGCCCTGCGTCTGGCGGACTACTATGCACAACACGGCAATTGGAACAGCCTGCAGAATGATCCGCCACAGTTGCGACAATTGATGCGCCGCCCCTCACCCCTTTCAGGTCCGCCCGGGCCACCCCTTCCTGACGAATACAGCACCAGCGCGCCGCCGCCTGCCAAGTCCATGCGTCTTTTCTTTCTCCTGGACGCTGAACACCGGTTGCTGTTGGGCAAAGCGCCGCAACACATCCAGCCCCACCAGCTGGCCCCCATTACTGTGGGTGGCCAACCTGTGGGTTATCTTGGTTACGACCTGGACCGGCGCGTACTCAGCCACATGGACGAACGCTTCGCCCAACGGCAGGGGCGGCAGTTGCTGCTGATTTCCATCACCGGCATTATTCTGTCGCTGTTGTTCGCCTGGCCCCTGTCCCGCTTTCTGGTGGCCAGGCTGGATCAGTTGGGCCAGCAGATTCATCATCTGAGCGAAGGCCGATACGATGCGCGCGTGGCATTGAGTGGTGAGGATGAGTTATCCCGTTTAGGAACACACCTGAATCACCTGGCACTGACACTGCAACAGACGGAACAATCCCGCCGCAAGTGGGTGGCGGATATTTCCCACGAGCTGCGCACGCCACTGGCCACTTTGCGGGCACAGCTGGAAGCCATTGAAGATGGGGTGCACACCTACAATGAGCGCACCCACCAGCGCCTGGTACAGCAAACCCAACGCCTGCAGCAACTGGTGGAGGATCTCTACCAGCTGTCCCTGGCGGATGTAGGTGCGTTGCAGTACCGAAAGCAGCCCTGTGATCCCATTGCCCTGGTGCAAGACTGTGTTGAGGAGTTCCGGGACGCGTTTGCCAAAGCCGGCATCACTTTGGACACCGATATCAGGCTCACGCCCGGCCTGCGCCTGTTGGCAGATCCGCAACGCCTGCATCAACTACTGTGCAATCTGTTGGAAAACAGCCTGCGCTACACCCACCCCCCCGGCGCAGCCTTTATTCGCGCCCACCAGGACCACGATCAATTAATTATCTCCGTGGAGGACACTTCACCAGGGGTTTCAGAGGTGCAACTGAATCATCTGTTTGAGCGCTTTTATCGCGGCGAAAGCTCCCGCAACCGGGAAACCGGCGGTGCCGGCCTTGGACTGAACCTGTGCCGCAGCATCGTGGAGGCCCACGCTGGCAGCATCAGCGCCAGCGCCAGCCGCCTGGGCGGGCTTGCGGTAACGGTAACATTACCCGTGAGGACAGCATGACCAGAGTGTTGATCGTTGAGGACGAAAAAGATCTGGCCGATCTGCTGACCGATTATCTGCAGCACCATCAGATCGATTCACAACAGGTTGCCGATGGCAACCACGTCATAGAATGCTTTCTGGATTACCAACCGGACCTGATTCTGCTGGATCTGATGCTGCCCAATAAAGATGGGCTGACACTGTGTAAAGAGATCCGCGCGCAAAGCCAGGTGCCGATTATTATGGTAACGGCGAAAGTGGAGGAGATTGACCGCCTGCTTGGCCTGGAGCTGGGGGCTGACGACTACATTTGCAAGCCTTACAGCCCACGGGAAGTGGTGGCCCGTATCAAAGCCGTCCTGCGGCGTTCAACCACGATTTCTCCACCGCCGGAGGCAAGCCACGGGCCTTTGGTGATGGACCCTGATTCATTGAGTGCCCAACTCTTTGGCGCACCATTGACACTCACCAGCGTAGAATTCAGGTTACTGCAAACCCTGAGCGAACACCCGCACCGTATTTTCAGCCGCGACCAACTGATGGACCGCATGTACCAGGACCGTCGTGTGGTCAATGACCGCACCATCGATTCCCATATCAACAAACTGCGCAAAAAACTCAGTGTTGCCTGTCCTCACTGTGAGGTCGTTCATTCCGTATACGGTGTCGGCTACAAATTTGAACTTCCACAATCTTTGGATAATTGATGTGATTTTTCTGCATCATGCTTCGCAATACTGTATTGGAAACCAAACACACCAGGAGCAAATCAATGAGAACCCTTATCGCACTTATCATCAGCACCGTCATAGCCATTCCGGTATTGGCCATGCCTCCGGGCGACGGCAGCCAAATGCTCAAAGGCATGACCCGGCAACTGAATTTAACCGATGAACAACAGGCTCAGGTAAAGGCCATTCTGGAATCCAAAAAAGCGGAAATGGAGGCCATTCGGGCGCAGATGCAAACATTGCACGCGCAGACCAACGCTGAAATCAAAACCGTGCTGAATCCAGAACAAATCAAAAAGTTCGAAACAATGCAGGAAAAACGCAGGGAGCGCTTCGAAAA
>DKQK01000035.1:3130-53028 GCA_002471665.1 Gammaproteobacteria bacterium UBA7310 | reverse complement strand
TATTGAAAAGATCATGCGTTATGGAGCGTCAATGGCAAGCTAGTTATCCACATTGATGAGGCAATAAGCCGGTGCAACTTTGTATTATGTTAAACGCTTTGGATGGTTTATGATCGGGTAGTCAAAGCATTATTTGGGCTGTGGATAAGTGGTTTTGTGTGATAGTTTTTCTACAGGTTCGTTATAGCGCCGAATAATCGTAGAATTGAGTTCTAAAATGATAAAGCGAATTTCAATGTGGAAGCTATCGGATATTACACTTGCAGAACGTATGAGAGATGAATTGCTCTCGATGAGAGGCAAGGCAGCTGGCTTGAATGACATTGAAGTGGGTATAAATGAAACTGAGCATCACTCTGCTTACGATATAGTGTTCATTGGTACTTTTTCTGATAGAGCTGCGCTGTGTCAGTTCGAAAATGATGAATATCACAAGCAGGTTGGTGAGTTCGTATCTAAAGCGAAGCTGGATCGCAAGGTAGTTGAATTCGAATGCTGAGGTAGATCGTTTGTTGACTGCAGGATTAAATTAAGAGTGGGGCGCTATAACTATCCGGTCAACGCGGACCCAGCTACGCCGCACCAACATGTGGTCGCTGCGCTTTTACCACATGTTGGCACAACGCAGCTGGGCCGGTTACCTCAGCGTTATGTTTTCGCGCAAATATATTTTCTTCCAGAAGATCTAAAACAAGGAAGTTATCTATGAATTATTATGCTGTAGCAACAATTGATTTTACAAATACTGACTGGGTTATGGAGTATCTACAAAAGGTTACTCCGATGGTTGAAAGGGTAGGCGGTAAGTATTTGGCTCGAACTCCTGAGTTTGAACTTGTTGAGGGTGATGGGCCAATTCCACAAACGATATTGATTATCGAATTTCCATCAAAAGAGGCGGCGCAATCATTCTATGATAGTGATGAGTATCAGCCCTATAAAACTTCTAGGCAAAATGGTTCTGTAGGTAACTTCTTTCTAGTTGCAGGTAAGGATATTGCTAAGAGTTAATTGTATAACGGGTCAGCAACATAACAAGTTGGTCAACGGGAACCGAAGTTGACGATGCAGCCCATTGGGTTAACATTGAGAATCCCCAAACCGTGAACGGCGCGATAATTGAGTTTCTTGGTCTTTAGGTAATGTATATTAAATTGCTGAGCAGACGCTTCCACCGGTACTTCGCACCTATCCTGATGTCTGTATGCAGGGGTATTACCGTGATAATTAAAATATTCTGGTTGCTGTAGTTCAACGATTTAGGTGGCGTGCTCGTAACCAAATATCTGAGACTATGAATGGTTCCATAATTCGCTGGAGTTTTCTGCAGGCTCGTTATTGGGTAAGTAGCAATTTGTCTAGAGGGTTAGGCTTATGGATAACTACAAGAAAGATATGCTTCTTATTGATTTTGAAGTGCGACGAAATGATGTGCTTCAGCATCTTCAGAGGATTGAAGAAGACATGCGCTATGGCGCAATTATAACTGGTGGGTTATGGGCATGGATTATACCCAATTTAGATGATGAACTTGTTAGCACGTATCTTGTTTGGATGCCGACGGTGTTCGTTTTGTTTATGTGTCTAAAGTATATAGCTCAAGACGGCGCTGTGAAGTTTTCCGGTAAATACATCAGACATTTGGAGGATGTATTCGATCTTCACTCACTAAAGGGCTGCTGTGGCTGGGAGAGTTATCTTAAAGCAAATGAAGCTAATCATTTTATTCATAGAAAGCTGTTAAGGTACCATAGTGTTTTATTCTGGCTGTCACTATTGGTAATTAATATCTTTGGTGGTATATATTTTAAGAGTTTTCTTGAAAATTAACTCTGCAAGTCAATGCTCGAGTAATTAGCCAGATTTAGCTGGCAGTTTTCGTGACCAGTGCGGAAATTGAGATTGTTTGGGTGGCTGGCTTAATGCACCTTATGCGAGGCTTCTATCTGTGGCCGATATATTGTACGACTTCGAGTTCTGAGCGTCATAATATTATGGATTAATCAATAATTGAGAATAGATCTATGCACATTATTATTGGAGTACTTACTGCTATCGCTGGCCTTGTCTGGGCTCTGCATTCTCTACATAATTCGGGAGTGGATATTAACTCTTTCAATCCCTTTACCTGGGCCAGGCGTCGGCGTTGGGAGAAGCTCTACGGTGCTAAGCCGCTCTTTAATCTTGAGAAACCAATGGAAGCCGCTGCAGTGCTCATCGTTGGTACTTTAACGCAAGAAGGAGTAATTACTTCGGATCAGAAAGCACAAGTGGTTGACATGTTTGTTAGACATTTCCATCTTAGCAATGAAAATGCTGCTTCTCTTTTTGCTTCATCAGCCCACATGGTCAAGAATGAGATTAACCTGCACGAATCCGTAAAGAGTATACTTGCTCCATGCTTGGATTCTCTGACACCCGATATGAAGGACACGCTTGTCGATATGTTGAATGACGTTGCCAGACTGGATGGTATGGTTGCTGAGCACCAGCAAAAAATAATCAATTCTGTATGTGGCGTGTTTAGTGGCACTCCATCCAGTACGAGTAAATGGGGGTAACCTGAAAGCACCTGAGGTATTACTTCAGGTGCTTGGGTAGTTTTGGGTAAGGGAGGGGCAGCTATGTGCTTGGTCACCGTTCATATACTAGAATATGCCCTTTGAAGTCGTTATCGAGGTAGTCTGTATGAGTGGGTTTCAGTTGGGTAGACGAAAAGCCGGACTCCGCCAATAAGTTGCTTAACTTATTCTTTCTGCCGCGCCCGGGGTCAACAATGATGACCTGGCAGTTAGGCTTGGAATGTCCTGCAATAAAATCTGCCAGCAATTGAACGTGCTCATCTTCATATAATAGATCGCTGCCTATTATCAGGTCAAAGAGGCCCAGGCTGTCGTTTTTATCCGACCAGTTTGCTTGTTCAAATGCAATCAGGTTGTCGTCATTCAGTTGGGCATTCCGCTGTAAAAACTTATGCACTTCAGGGTGGTAGTCTGTTGCGGTGATATCCGCACATTGTTTGTTGAGTAACAAGCTGGAAAGCGCGATGCCGCAGCCAACTTCCAGTATTCGCTTTGACTGTGTGTCATAGTCAGAAATGAAGTGTGCAAGTACCATGCTTGACGGCCAAACAACACCAAAAATGGGCCAGGCGGCTGAAGATATTCCCAGACTTTCAGCAATACCGTCAGGGTCATGAAATTCCTGTTTATCCCGCAATGTGCACAGATGTATATCAATTTCACCAAACTCAATGGTTTGGTAGCATAGGCGGGGATTTGTCATTAGGCTGCCTCGAATTATGAGCGCTAAGCCAGCTATCGAACACAGATAAATGACAAAACGAGTGTGTGCTGTAGAGTATAGTAATTGTTTAATAAATCAATGCGTTTCAGCGGGCACTATTTAGTTGTATTGGGCACCATTAGGGTGGAGTGCCCTTAGGGATGCTGTTGGAATTTTGCTCCGGGCGCTCGTGGTCAGGGCATTTTGGCCAATGTTGTTGTCGCCTAATTGGTTAAGTGCGTCAACGAATCTTGATCCTGAATAACGTCAGCGGATGTTGGCCACTGGTCAGTGGAACGTTATCCATCGTCTCCCGAGGCGTTTGGTTGTTATGGGTTGAAAGTCAGGTGTAATAGCGTATGAAGCAATCCAAGTTAATCAAAATCGTGGATTTTTTGTCATTTATCTCACTGATTTCGATGTTGACGACGGGTATTCTAATGGAGTATTCCCTTCCGCCAAAAAGCGGGCCGGATCAGATATGGAGTTTAACGAGGCACGACTGGGGCGATATTCATTTCTACAGTTCATTGGTGTTTTTGTCTCTGATGGCGGCTCACTTGGTTACGCACGCTAAATTCATAAAGTCTGCATTATTGGGTAAGGCCAAGCGAGAGTATAAGTACCGGATCGCCATAGGCATGGCCGGATTAATAGCATTGATTGCGCTGATGTTCGCCACGATTATGGCACCGGTCGAAACCGGAACGAAAGTCAAATCATGGCAACATCAAGCAAGTGATTAGTTGGTTCCGTTTATAAGCCGGTATTGATGTACGGATATTGCGGACATCGTTGCTGTGCCACAGCACGAAGAACGGTTCTCTATCCTTTGTTATAAACACGTTAAAGTCAAAGAGAGGTAAATCATGGCCTATGATCCCGGACTGGAAGAAAGGCTTCGCGAATATTTTCATGGGCGCCCGGAAGTGGAAGTGAAAAAAATGTTTGGCGGGCTTTGTTTTATGGTATCAAACCATATGTGCTGCGGCATCGTGGGCGACATGCTGATGGCGCGAGTGGGGCCCGACCACTATGCTGCGTGTTTGCGAAAAAAGCATGCGAAAGAAATGGATTTTACCGGGAAGGCCATGAAAGGCATGATCTATGTTTCGCCGGAGGGGATTGAAAACGATAGGGCGTTGCGAATGTGGGTAGAATTGTGCGAATCTTTTGTGCTGTCGCTCCCACCGAAGGCATCAAAGGTGTGTGATTGATATGAGTATGGGTAGATAGATCGTTATAAAGGGTCATAATGTATATTGAAACTGAAAAGAAATTACGCGAATTATATGGGTTCCCTAAAGGAAGATCGAAGGATAAGCAGTTGGATAGGCTTGAGGTTCATACTAAACGATTCATTTCTCTTTCGCCTTTTGTATTGATTTCAACCTGCAGTAAGCAGGGTGATCTCGATTGCTCTCCAAGGGGAGGCAACGCGGGTTTTGTCGTGCCTGTGAACGATCACTGTTTACTGATTCCGGACTCCAAAGGTAATAATCGCCTGGATAGTTTCGTCAATATAGTGAATACCGGTAAGGTAGGATGTCTTTTCCTGATACCAGGTGTGGATGAAACGCTACGGGTGAACGGTGAAGCGAAGATCTCCACATCACCGGAGTATTTGAATCGATATACGGAGTGGAGTAATCCCCCCCGAGCCTGCATAGTTGTCAGTATAAATGAGGTTTTTTTGCATTGTGCAAAGGCGTTGATGAGATCCGGATTATGGGATCAGAACAATAAAATTGACCGTAAGGTATTACCTACAATGGGTAAAATGCTCAATGATCAGTTGTCGATTTCTGAGGAGCCGGAAACTCAGGAGCAGATGATCGAGCGCTATAAAAGAGATCTGTAATTTCCACTGGTATGCCGCCTATAATGTGCTAAGCAATAATCTATGCCACATAATATTGTCTCATGATTCATGAGTTGGTTAGGGAGTATCGGATTTATCTTTGTGATGCCCGGCTAGTATGGTTCGTGACTTGTATGGTTTATGATTATGGCAAGTAGAGGAGCATTATCAGATTGATTTCCAGATTGCCCAAATGGGTGGAGGTAGGCGCTTTTGTTTTGGCGTCAGTCGCTGGCTTTGTTAATGCAATCGGCCTTCTCAGTTTCGAGCATCAATCCGTATCACACCTTTCCGGAACCGCAACACTGCTCGGAACGACCCTGTTGTATGCGCCTTCTGAAACCACAGTACATTTGCTTGGTGTGTTGCTGTCTTTTTTGGCAGGATCATCCATCGCCGGATTTTTGTTGCACGGCTCCACGTTAAAACTGGGTCGGCATTATGATACAGCATTGTTGTTAGAGTCTATCCTGCTCTTTGTGGCGTTTGCCTTTTTGTTCCAAGGTTCTTTTTTCGGCCACTTTTTTGCGTCGGCAGCCTGTGGTTTACAGAACGCCCTGGCAACGACTTATAGTGGTGCGGTGATTAGAACCACTCATGTTACCGGAATTTTTACCGATTTGGGGATTATGATTGGCGCCTTCCTGGGGGGAGATAAACTCGATAAGCGCAAAATTAAGCTTTTTACCCTAATCATCGCCGGGTTTATCCTTGGTGGTACCGCAGGCGTGTTTTTGTATAGACAAGTCGATGTGTTGGCTTTATTGCTTCCGGCCAGTATTTGCATGGTCATTGCGTTTGGTTATCGTGTTTACACCCGCAATCGTGGCTGAAGGGTGAATCTTGCACCGCATCGGTCTGTGGCTGTTTCTATCTATTAGTGTTGATGTTATTTGAGGATCAGGATGAAGGAAATTAGCAGAATAAATCATATCGGTATTCGGGTGGCGAATCTGGAGACTGCCCGTGCGTTCTATGAAAAATTAGGCTTCGAGTTCATTGCGGGGCCGGTGGGGCCGGAACCCGTTGCGATCATGGAGCACCCCTCAGGCATTAACATCAATTTTATCCTGAATACGAATGCGGCTACGACGGAAAACGTATTGATGGATATACCGGTTAAGCATTCGGGATACACCCATATGGCGCTGGAAGTGGATAACCTGGAATCCGTTCAATCACAGTTAGCGGACCACAATATTGCGATTAGCGGCGGGCCGATCGTTTTGCCTGATGGAGCCACGTTTATTTTTGTGCGGGATCCCGATCGCAACGTAATAGAATTTCACAAACCGGCCGGGCGCGCTTAGTTCGATGTGGTTCGACGCGAAGTTATCAGCTAGTTGTATGCCTTACACCAGTATTTAGCTGGTCCATTTAGGGGTCACTGGAGGGAGGAAGGAGGATGATTCATCAGGGAAGTTGTCACTGTCAATCGGTGGTGTTTGAAGTGGAGGCGCCGGAGACAATCGAGGCAGTGTATTGCAATTGCTCAATATGCACCAAATCAGGGTACCTGCATTTGATTGTGCCCCTGAGTAAGTTCAAGCTCAAGCAGGGCTCAGATATGTTGATAACCTATACGTTTAATACGGGTGTGGCCAAGCATACTTTTTGTAAGATTTGTGGAATCAAGCCATTCTACACGCCGCGTTCGAATCCGGACGGGGTGGATATCAATGTTCATTGCCTCGATACCAGCGGGTTATCTGTGGTCATAACGGAGTTCGACGGGGCTCATTGGGAGCAGCATGGACACACTCTGTCGCATTTGAGTAAAGAGCAGTAACAGATTCGCTTGCTGTGCGTCTAAGGTTCGGTAACCGCAGCAGTGAGAACCGGTTGCGGTTGAAACGAGGGTGAAACCCACCGGAGTAGAACTGAATGACTGATAGTGAAATTGAATACGTGCCTTTTGGTGCACTGAATCCGACTGAATGGCTCGATGTGTTGAATGATGGCAATCTGCGAAGGCATTTGGTCGAACATCCGTTGTTCGGCCCCGAGAGTATTCAGCAGTGGTTGAACGAGAAGTCTGAGATCGATACCCTGCCCGGATGCCGTATACGGGCGGTCATGATCGGTGGCAGGCTGGCTGGTTGGTGTGGAATCCAGCCCGATGAGTATGGCTATGAGATCGCCATCGTGCTTTGCAGTGCGTTTTGGGGCATTGGTATTACAATATTCAAAGACATGATGGCATGGGCGAAAGAAATGAGGCATGGGCAGCTTGTTTTTCATCTGCTGGATTCCCGGCCAGAGTACAAAAGCCTGCGAAAGCTGGCCTGTAACATTCACACAACGGAGTTGATGGGGCGGGCTTTCACTTCTTATGTGATTGAGGTGGATAAGTGGCAACGCTAGGGGGCAATCGAAGATGAAACTGTGTCGGGACTGTCAACATCAGGTCAGTGAGCAGGCGGCCACCTGTCCACATTGTGGGGCTCCCCATCCTGCCCAAGCAGCATGGGACGGTTGGGGCTGGGAGTACAAAAGTGCTGCCCGCATTGGCCAATGGCCGATACTGCATATCTCGTTCAAATACCGCCAGAACCGGATGCCGGTACCGGCGAAGGGGATTATCGCCATTGGACAGTTCGGAGTTGGGGTGGTAACCATCTCTCAATTCAGTGTGGGCTTGTTCAGCCTCAGTCAGTTTACGGTGGCAGGCTTCGCTGTTGCACAATTTGCGTTGGCGTACGCCTGTTTGGCCCAGTTTGGCATCTATATCGAGAGGGGCGGCGGCCAGGTTGTGAAAAGTGTTGCAGAGATATTGGGTTTCTTATAAAGGTTGCTGGATTTCTTATAAGAGTTACTGGGCTTGTCTTAAATCGCCTGATCAGAATCCAACGGGAGCAAACGGCTTACTCTAAACGGGAGAAATACAATGGAAGAGAACAGATTTCAAACACCGGATTCCAACTTGATTGACCAGAATGAGGTTGAACTTCAGTTGGCGTCGCGCTGGGCGCGTTTGGGAGCCTCGATTCTGGATGCCATCATCATGATGATACCTCTTATGTTGGTGCTGTACCTGACCGGTTTTTTTGATCAGGTGCTGGAGGGCGAGGAGCCTTCGATGATGATGAATTTAGTGATGGGACTGGTGGGCGTGGTGGTGTTTGCTGCCATCAATTTCAAGTTTTTGCTGGAATCGGGGCAGACTGTGGGTAAAAAGGCATTGGGTATCAAGATCGTGGATTTGGAAGGTGAGTTACCCAGTGTGCAACAGCATCTGCTGGTGCGGTATGCGGTGTATTTCGGGCTTGGCTACATTCCCATGGTGGGAGGGCTGTTGTCGCTGGTGAATGTGCTGTTCGTGTTTCGTGGCGACAAGCGTTGCCTGCACGATTTGGCTGCCAAGACCATGGTGGTTCGTTGCTAGGGCGGCAGAATGATAAGTTGGGCCTGTTTCGGGAAAATAACACTGGACAATATTCAGAACAGGCTATAAAGTTCTTTTCAGCTAGAAAGAAAGTCTCCTAAAGAATCTACATTTCGCTGTATTATCCGTAACAACGTCCTGCAGGTCTCTAAGTTCAGTCAAGATTTCAAAGCTATCCCTGCCTTTTCGAAGGCTAAAAACTATTTAATTATCAGGATGTTAGACATGTCTAATACAGTTAAAGGAACCGTTAAGTGGTTCAACGAATCAAAAGGTTTTGGTTTTATTGAGCAAGAGTCTGGTCCAGACGTATTTGCTCACTTCAGCGCTATTCAGAGCTCAGGTTTCAAAACCCTGGCTGAAGGCCAGCAAGTTGAGTTCACTGTAACTCAAGGCCAGAAAGGTCCTCAAGCTGAGAACATCGTACCTCTGTAAGGGGTAATTAAACGATATTTCAGTTCTAAAAAAGGGCAAGCTGCAGAGCTTGCCCTTTTTTATTGCCTGGAAAAAGAGACACCCTTCACACTAGCCATTGCAACTTGTCCGGGTTACGTAACGCATCTATCTGGCGGATACCGCTCTCATCCACTACAAAGCTGAAGGCGGTGACCAGCTTGTGTGCCTCGAATATCAGCAGCCCCGGCGCACCGTTGAAGCGCTGTATCCGGTAGCTGAGCATCACACCGGGATCGCTGTAATGTGGCAACATCACCCGTTGAATCCAGTCCACTACATCCGACCGCCCCCGCAGAATGCGACGTACCGCGGTGGCTTTGCCGCCTCCATCGGCTTTGAACACGATGTCTTCACTGAGCAGGGTCACCAGCTCCGAGGTGTTGGCCTCGCGGATGGCGCTAAAAAAAGCCGTGACCATGGCGCTGTGCTCATTGCTCTTTACCGATGAGGCCACAGGCTGTTGGCGGATTCTATTGCGGCTGCGGCTGGCCAGCTTTCTACAGGTGGCTTCGGGTTTATCCAGCATGACGGCAATGTCTTGAAAGCTGAAGTCGAACAGATCATGCAGTATGAATGCGGCCCGCTCACCCGGTGTGAGCTGCTCCAGCAGGGCCAGCAGGGCCATGGTAATGGACTGATCCAGCTCGAGAAGGTGTTGTGGATCGGTGTGCGAATCGCACAATGGGTCCGGTAACCAGCTGCCGATATACTGCTTGCGCTGTTCTTCTGCGCTCTTGCAATGATCCAGCGCCAGGCGGGTGACCACGGTGCTCAACCAGGCCCTTGGGTTCGCCACGACTTCATGCTGTTTGCTCCAGCGCAGATAGGCCTCCTGTACGATGTCTTCGGCGGCATGCCGTGAGCCCAGCATGCGATAAGCCAGCCCCATCAACAATGGGCGTTCGGATTCGAAGCGGTGCTCAATGGTACTCATGGCAACACTCATAGTGTAATGGTGACGGCCTGGCAGGCTTGCGTCAGCCCCAGGGCCCGTTTGATGGTTGGATACACTTTGGCGCTGGCGATGGCCACTCCCAACTCCAGTAGTTGCCCTTTACTGTATGCCTGTTGCATTGCCTCCATCAACTCCGGTTCAACGCTGCCCTGGGCAGCCACCTGGCGGGCATAGTGAAGTACCTGTTGTAGATGGGCAGGCAGGGTGCTGCCGCCATCCAGCGCGGCGGATAGCCATGCAACCGGCAACCCCTGCTCCCGGGCCATATTAAGGTTCAGTTGCAGGCAGCCGCCACAATCCTCCTGCTGCATGCTGGCGATTTTGGCGATCCAGAAGACCTCGGTGGAAAGCAGTTCCCGGTGCCGGGCCATGGTTTGAAAGTGCTGAAAGTGGTCATAGCTACCCGGTGCGTGCTGCACCATGTCTTTGAGAAAGCCGGCATCATAATGATAGTGGGTTTCGAAAGCGGTAATTTGGTTGAGCAGTGCTTGCTGGTCTGTCATCACGGTGTCCTTTTATTGTGTGGGTATACCTATGACGATTCAAACCATTAGAATGTGACCACAACAGAAGAATTACGGCGAGTGCAACGCCCAAAGCGAGAGGAAAAATCATGTCACTGACGGGAGAATGTTTGTGCGGAAGCATAAAATACAGAATTAACGGTACGCTTCGTGATCCACGATCCTGTCATTGTTCGCGCTGCCGCAAGGCGTTCAGTGCCCAGGCGTCAAGTTATGCCGAAGTCAACGCGGACGATTTTGTCTGGTCGCAGGGTGAGGCGCTGTTAACCCGTTACGAAACGCAGCCGGGCTTTGGTTTGGCGTTCTGCAGCCGGTGTGGGTCCACGTTGTGCGGGCTCTATCAGAATGATGTGCACGGGATCACCCTGGGGTGCCTTAACGACGATCCTCAAATTGAGATGGGGTACCATATTTTTGTGGGATCAAAAGCCTCTTGGGAGGTGATTCCGGAGGGCATTGTCACCTATGCTGAAGGGGTGCCCCAGTCGGGTACGGAAAATTAACCCTTAGCAACGATCTTGATCCGATACCGGGGGCCGGGTGTCGGCGGGTAATCCAATACCCGTTAACGCCCGATCTATTACCGTTTCCAGTTCCGCATAACCTTTTCCCGCGCGGGCCATGGCGGCAGTACCGTTTACAGTGGTGACCAGAAACAGGGCGATGGATTCTGCCTCTTGGTCCAATTGCAGAGCCTTGGCTTCGTCATCTGTTTGCAAAAACTCCGTCAACAATGCTTGTGCATAATTGCCTGCCTGGCTGATCGTGTTCTGTGCCTGCGCCGGCATGGTTTCACCGGCGGCCTCAGCCACGCACAACGACACATAGCAACCTTTTGGGTTGTCCTCATCACACTGGCCGGAAAGAATGGCCAGCAGGTAGTTGCGCAATCTTTCCCGCAGGGGTGTGCCGGTATGGTACAGGTGCTCGTTCTTGGGCTTGGCGTAGGTATTCAGATAGTGTTCCGTGGCTTGCACAAAGAGGGATTCCTTATTACCGAACGCGGCGTAAAGACTGGGTTTGTTGATGCCCATGCCTTCGGTCAAATCCGCCAGTGAGGCGCCCAGAAATCCCTTTTTCCAGAATACATGCATGGCGGCTTCCAGCGCCTGCTGCTTATTAAATTCGAGTTTTCTGCCGCCTGCCATGATGTTGTGAGCCAACCTGATGTAACAAATTTTCCAACGATGGGTTGACACAATTATACCGATCAGTACAATTTCTACAAACATACCGATCGGTACAATATTCGGCCGGCTATGTTTCCTTCCCCTTATCTCATGGAAAATGGAGCAATATCATGTCCTTATCAATCAAAAACAAAGTGGCGCTGGTAACCGGTGCCAATCGCGGCATTGGTAAAGCGATTGTGGAGTCCTTCCTGGCCCACGGTGCCGACAAAGTGTATCTGGCGGTGCGCAACCCTGAAACCACCACCGATCTGGCGCGCACGTATGGTGAACGGGTGGTGACGCTGCCGGTGGATATGTCGAATGCGGAATCCATTGCCAGCCTGGCCCAGCATGCCCGTGACGTTCAGGTGGTGGTGAATAACGCCGGGGTATTGGAGATTGCTGACCCACTTTGCGATCATGTTGAGGCAGCGCTGGAAGCCGAAATAACAGTGAATGTGTTGGGGTTGATACGGGTCGCCAAAGCTTTCGCGCCCATTCTGGAGGCCAACGGTGGCGGTGCACTGGTGCAGCTGAATTCGGTGGCATCCATTACCAACTTTACCGAATTCACCACCTATTCAGCGTCGAAGGCGGCAGCGTACTCGGTGACGCAGGGTTTGCGTGATAAGCTGGCACCCAAAGGGATCCAGGTGTTGAGCGTGCATCCCGGGCCCATCGCAACGGACATGGCCGCCAAAGCCGGCCTGACCGGTGATCCGGCCAGTAGCGTAGCGGAAGGCGTCGTGGCGGCGTTGGAGCAGGGCGCGTTCCATCTGTTTCCGGATACCGTTGCGCAAGAAATATGGGGCGCCTATCAGGGGTTTGCCCAGGCAATTATTACGCCGCCACCGGCGCAGTAAAGCAATCTGTTCGGTCAATACAGGGTAACCAGAAGGACAATGTTTATGGCACAAAACACCCCGCAATATGTACCCCCCAGGGTGTGGCAATGGCAACAGGACAACGGCGGCAACTGGGCGAGTATTAATCGCCCGGTTGCCGGTGCCACCCACGAGAAAGCACTGCCGGTGGGAGAGCACCCGCTGCAGCTCTACTCCATGGGAACACCGAACGGCCAGAAAGTCACAATCCTGTTGGAAGAACTATTGGCGTCCGGTGAGCAGGGGGCGGAATACGATGCCCACTTAATCAGTATCCTGGAGGGAGAGCAGTTCTCGTCCGGCTTTGTGGAGATCAACCCCAATTCCAAAATACCGGCGCTGGTGGATTACTCCACTGCACCGCCCACACCGGTGTTTGAATCCGGATCCATCCTGCTGTACCTGGCAGACAAGTTTGGGCGTTTTCTGCCGCAAGGGCACCATGGCCGTACCCAGGCGCTTAACTGGTTGTTCTGGCAGATGGGGTCGGCACCGTTTTTGGGCGGAGGCTTCGGCCACTTTTACAGTTACGCGCCGGAGAAAATTGAATACGCCATTGATCGCTTTACCATGGAAGTGAAGCGCCAACTGGACGTATTGGACCGCCATTTGGCAGATCACGAATTTATGGCGGGAGCGGAATACTCCATTGCCGATATGGCAATCTGGCCCTGGTATGGCGGGTTGGTGCGTGGCGAACTGTATAACGCTGCGGAGTTTCTGGATGTGGGTTCCTATAAAAATGTGATGCGCTGGGCAAACATGCTTTGGCAACGTCCGCCCGTGCAACGGGGCTGGCGGGTTAACCGGTTCTGGGGGCCGGAAGAAGAACAGCTCAGAGAGCGCCACGCCGCCAGCGATTTTGATCGCCCTTAACCGCACCTGTTGTGATGCATTCGTCATGCTTTTGCGAGTATGATGAATGCGTTTTCAAAGCAGGTACCTGCCGCTATGAATGTTGCCTCGGTTAAACAGTTTTGCCGGTCGTTTGCCGGTGTGACAGAGAAAATATCCGGCCACCCGGCGAATATACTGACGTACTCGGTGGCAGACAAAAAGTTCGCTTATTTCAAAACCAGTGAGCCGGAACAGTGGCGTTTCAGTTTTCGTGCCACGCCTCAGCGATTTCTGGAACTCACCGATCAGCCCGGTATCCGGCCTGCCCGCTATATGCATCGGTTCCATTGGGTGACGGTGGTCAAGGTGGCGTCGATGGATGAAGCCTATCTCCGGGAGTTGATTCAGTGGTCCTACGATACAGCGTTGTCCGCTTTGCCCAAGAAAGTACAACGTGAAATACGCGGTGGCGATTCCTGAGTGAGTGCATGGGCCGTGTCATGGGTCGTGTGGTCGTGTATAGGTGGTTGCAGGCGCCAGCAGGCCATGGCTGAATAATAATGTGCTCGGTGGTAATCAGGGAGGTGTGCTAGCATAACGTCGGTCGATGTGTTATCCACGGTGATACATTGATGTTCATTATTTCTAAAGATCTCTTATTTATTTGTTAGTAAGGATGCTAATCACAATGAAAATAACATTGGGTAAAATCAAATCGTTGAAAGTCAGGCCGTTATCCGTACTGCTGGGATTGCTGATCATTGCTTGTGGTGGTGGGGCAACATTACCGTCGTGGTTTGTGGATTTTGGAAATGGATACGCCACCCGGGGCTACGTGTTTTCCGCCTCTGATCAGCAATCGCTGTATCACATGGTGTTCGATTATAGACAGGGGCAGGTTGCTTTACGGGAAGTGAATCTACAGGGTGAGGTGTTGAAGTCCACAATGATGAATGTGGCCAGTTACGCCAATGGTTATCCATGGCCGAATCTGTTTTATCCGGACCAGGAAAACGGTGTATACGTAACTAACCCAGATGCGGAACAGGTGTTCTACCTCAATGGGAAAACAGAGAATGTCTGGGTGGGTCTGGATCAGAGCTTTGTGGATGCCGGAAAGAACTTGTACATCCAGTCCTCGGCTGCTGTGTTGGGCAATGCGCTGTTTCTAACCGGTTACATGAGTGATCGCCAGTACTTCGGTGATTCAACAGGCTGTGTTCTGCTTAAGGTAAACGCCGCAGGAGAGGTGGACCCCTTGGTGTTTCGGGATCGCTGTTTCTCCGATATAAAGTCTGATGGTGAAACCATTCTGTTGACCGGAACTTATAATGATGGAGTGAACCCCGATGGCAATTCAGGCATTGCGATGCGCTTTGATGAGCAGATGAATGTGCTGTCGCAGTTTGAATACAGTGCTGGCTACTTCTACGTTTTTACTTACGATGATGATCAGATCCTGGCCATGGTCGACAACGACAGGCTGATACTGAATCAGAACGGCGACGTGATCAGTGAAGGCTTTATGGATAAATGGAATCAGAAATTTCTGGCGGATCAGCAGGGTGGTTATTACGCTATACGCTATACCAGTCAAGGCAGGCGCCCGCTCCTGCCCGTGTTGCAGAAAGCCTGGGTATCCCATTACGATGGCGTTGGTAATCTGAATTGGTCCCGTGAGTTGTCAGGGGTGTCCGAATTCTTTACCGCAAAGTATGCCCAGGTCAATCAACAGGGAGCGCTTGAGTTGAGCCTGAGCGGTGGGCACATGGCAGTGACCGGTACCGAGTTCGATCTCAGCGCATTTGAAGACAACACTGAAATCAGCGTCGACCTGAACATTCGGGGATTTGATGAGGCAGTCATCAATCACCATGTGTTTACGCCAGCTGGAGAGATGCTGCGCAGCGTGATGGAAGCGCCCTGGGTTAGGCGGGGAGTGTTGGATTCTGAATACAGTCAGCTGTACGTTGTACCTGACTCCGTGACGCCAGGTAACGGCAGCTTGTTTAACTCTGTATTCCTGCCGGATGGGGCGGTGGCCAGTGCGACATTCTATTGCACCGGGGAATGGGTGGACTGTACCCATCGCCTGAACCTCTATCGTTAAAATCGTCAGCTGTTCTCTGGCGCTGGTAACGGTGTAGTGGTTAAAACCCCGTTGCCGGCGTGTAGAGTGCAACCAGCTGGGTTACTTGATCATCCCCCAGAGCAAAATAGGCCACCATTACCAGCAGCATTAACAGTGGGCGTAATAGTGTGTGTGCAGGCTTTAGGCGCATGGCGTGTCTCCAGTTGACGCTGGGTCAATCCGATGGTGGCTCTGCTTTTGCAATCCTTATGCCTGTCTGTGGTCTTCGCCCCCCTTGCTACGGTCCAGCCTACGGGCTATGGCGTTTGATTCGGTGCTGAATCATCATGAATTCAAACGGTTACTGGCCCCTTTCTTTTATACCTGTTCACACGTATAGCGCGTACCCGGTTCGGCAATGCACCACGGCGGTTAGGTCGTTGTGTATGGAACCCGACATTGAGCACAGGCCTTTTGTGCTGTTTACGGAAACTCTGTCGCAGATCACGCAATCCTAATTTTATTGTCGCATTGGCGACACACCTTCATCTCCGCCAATATCTTTTAAAACAATGAGTTAAGTGGTGGTATGGCCATTGCACCCAACTCCTTGCGGTTGCCGTTGTCAGCCATTATCAGAGGTCGCGCCATGAAAGCTAAGGACATTGCAGAACTGTTGGATGAGCCCGCTTGCAGCCACAACAAAAAGGAGAAGTCCGGTTGTGCCAAGCCCAAGCCCGGTTCCACGGCCGGTGGCTGTGCCTTCGACGGGGCGCAGATTGCGTTACTGCCCATAGCGGATGTAGCGCACATTGTGCACGGACCCATCGCCTGTGCCGGCAGCTCCTGGGATAACCGAGGCACCCGCTCCAGCGGTGCGGATTTATACCGTATCGGCATGACCACTGACCTCACGGAGCAGGATGTGGTCATGGGGCGTGCCGAAAAACGTTTGTTTCATTCAATCAAGCAGGCCATTGAAGATTATCAGCCACCGGCAGTATTCGTTTACAACACCTGTGTGCCGGCATTGATTGGTGACGATGTGGACGCAGTATGCCGGGCCTCAGAGGAACGCTGGGGTGTGCCGGTGGTGCCGGTGGACGCAGCGGGTTTTTATGGCACCAAGAATCTTGGTAACCGCATCGCCGGTGAAGCCATGGTGAAGTACGTCATTGGTTCCCGGGAGCCGGATCCATTACCGGCGGGCACTGAGCGGGAAGGCATTCGTGTACACGATGTCAACCTGATCGGTGAATACAACATTGCCGGTGAATTCTGGCATGTATTGCCGTTGCTGGATGAATTGGGAATTCGGGTGTTGTGCACCCTGTCCGGGGATGCCCGCTTTCGTGAAGTACAGACCATGCATCGAGCCGAAGTCAATATGATGGTGTGTTCCAAGGCGATGCTGAACGTAGCGCGAAAAATGGAAGAGAACTACGGCATCCCCTGGTTTGAAGGCAGTTTTTACGGCATCACCGACACCTCGCAGGCGCTGCGGGATTTTGCCCGCCTGATTGGTGATGATGATCTTAGCCGTCGAACTGAAACGTTAATCCAGCGGGAAGAGCAACGTGTGCGGGCTGCATTGGAGCCCTGGCGTGAACGCCTTAACGGCAAACGGGTTTTGCTGTACACCGGTGGCGTTAAATCCTGGTCGGTGATCTCGGCGTTGCAGGATCTGGGAATGAAAGTGGTGGCAACGGGCACCAAGAAATCCACTGAAGAAGATAAAGCCCGCATCCGTGAGCTGATGGGTGATGATGTCAAAATGCTGGATGAGGGCAACCCCAAGGTGCTGTTGCAGACGGTGGCGGATTACAAGGCCGACATCCTGATTGCCGGTGGCCGTAACATGTATACCGCGTTAAAGGCCAAGATTCCGTTCCTGGACATCAATCAGGAACGGGAGTTTGGATACGCAGGTTATGAGGGCATGCTTGAATTGGTGCGGCAATTAACGCTGACGCTGGAAAGCCCGGTATGGGATGCCGTGCGCCGGCCCGCACCCTGGGTTGAGACCGCAGGTGAACTGTTGACGGTGAATGGATAAGGGGAGACGGCCATGCCAGAGATCATCAAACGTAAAAAACCATTATCCGTCAGCCCCCTGAAAACCAGCCAGACCGTGGGCGGTGCATTGGCCTTTTTGGGCATCGCCCGCTCCATGCCTTTGATGCATGGCTCCCAGGGTTGTACTGCTTTTGCCAAAGTGTTTTTTGTGCGTCACTTTCGCGAACCGGTGCCCCTGCAAACCACCGCCATGGATCAGGTCAGTTCAGTGATGGGCGCCGATGGCAATATTGTTGAAGCGCTGAAAACCATTTGTGAAAAGAGTAATCCGTCGTTGATTGGTTTGGTGACCACCGGTTTGGCGGAAACGCAGGGTGCCGACATCAAGCGTGCCACCTGGGAGTTTCGCGAAAAATTTCCCGAATATGATAAGACCGCCGTGGTAGCAGTGAATACGCCGGATTTCAGTGGCAGTTTTGAAAGCGGTTTTGCGTTGGCGGTCAAGGGCATCATCGATACGCTGGTACCTGATGATAAAAGCCGAAAGGGATTGCGGCAGCGTCAGGTGAATGTATTGTGCGGCGCGAATCTGACCCCCGGGGATCTGGAGTTCGTTGCGGAAAGCATTGAAAGCTTTGGGTTGCGGCCTTTGATGATTCCGGATCTGTCCGGTTCGCTGGACGGCCACCTGGATGAAAGCCCTTTTAATCCTTTGACCGCGGGGGGCACCTCCGTGGATGACGTTGCAACGGCCTGTGAAAGCATTGCCACCCTGGCCGTAGGGGAAAGCCTGTTTTCCTCGGCAGAGTTGTTGCGTAAGAACTGCGATA
The DNA here is from genome assembly GCA_002471665.1 of Gammaproteobacteria bacterium UBA7310. Lineage (GTDB taxonomy): Bacteria > Pseudomonadota > Gammaproteobacteria > Pseudomonadales > Ketobacteraceae > Ketobacter. The sequence continues at coordinate 34,752 of DKQK01000035.1, read as the reverse complement.
TTCCGGTGTTTCGTTTCGGGCATTTGATGGGATTGGATGAAGTGGACGACTGGTTCAGCACACTGGCGAACCTGAGCGACAATCCCGTGCCTGAGCGGTGGCGACGGCAGCGCAAGCAGCTGCAAGATGCGATGCTGGATACTCACTTTATGCTGGGTCAGTCGCGTATAGCCATTGCGGCTGATCCGGATATGTTGTCGGGCTTCCACCGCCTGTTAACCGGGATGGGGGCAGAGACGGTCGCAGCGGTGGTCCCGGCAAAAGGAATCGCACTGGAATCACTGGATGTGGAGCAGGTCCATATCGGCGATCTGGAAGATCTGGAAAAAGTGGCGCGGGAAAAAGGTGCTCAGCTGGTGCTGGGTAACAGTCATGCGGTGGCGAGCGCACAGCGTTTGGGTGTGCCCATTCTGCGTATCGGTTTTCCCCAGTACGACCTGGTAGGCGGCTTTCAACGTTGTTGGTTTGGCTACCGTGGTACGTCCCAGGCGTTGTTCGATCTGGCAAACCTGGTTATGGCGCATCACCAGGAAACTCAGCCCTACCATTCCATCTACGCGCAAAAACAGGATTCGCCACAGTACATTGAAAACCGGCAGCAGCAATGGAGGCACTAGCAATGGGTGGACCCACTCGGCAGTTGAGAGTTCTGGATGATGGCCAGAGCGAGACACTGATGAAAGTGGCGTTTGCGTCTTCAGACCGCAAGCTGGTGGATCAGCATTTTGGCTCAGCCTGTTCGTTTGTCATCTACGGTGTTGATGCGGAACAGATCCAGCTACTGACCGTCAGTGAATTTGCAGAGCTATCTGCCGACGAGTCGGAGGACAAACTGGCGGGGAAGCTGGCACTGCTGGAAGGTTGTATTGCCGTGTATTGTCGTGCCTGTGGTGCATCGGCGGTACGTCAGTTATTGGAGTTGGGGATTCAGCCAGTGAAAGTAACCGAGGGTGCCCGAATTGATGAGTTGATCGACAGTTTGCAACAGGAGCTGAGAGAGGGGCCATCCACTTGGTTGGCGAAAGCCATTCAACGTAACCGGCATATGGGCAGCCTTGCATTTGACGCTATGGAAGCGGATGGGTGGTTGGAGTGAGATTAGGTTTTACCGTATTGAAACAGCAGCTTCTGATGATCTGAAGTTGAAACATACTGCACAGTAACATTAATGAGAGGCATATCATGACTGACGCCGTTGTTGAAGAAAATAATCCCCACATGACCCACCCCTTTGTCAAGCAGGTGGTAACCCAACTGCGGGCGCTGGACAGTTATGGTACCTATGACACCTGGACCGACGCCAAGGTTCTTGATCCGATGATTCTGACGAAAGAGCGGCGGCGGGAGATCCCCGTGGTGGGCGATCCGGATGAAACCACCATTGCGCGATTGAAGGCTTACTACAATGCCATCGCCTCGACGATTGAGCGGGAATCCGGTTTGATGGCGGTGCCCATGGTGAATCTTACCCATGAAGGTTTCGGCCGTGCCATTGTAACGGTGGGCAAACTGATCGTGGTGGATAAAACCCTGCGTGATGTGCATCGCTTTGGCTTTGATTCGCTGGAAAAACTGATTGCTGAAGTGGAAAAGGTCACCAGTAAGGCCATTACCCTGGTGAACGATCACCGCGAAGTAGCCAAGTTGTAATGTTGACAGAAAGTTGATTGTTAACAGTGAACAAGGGGGAGAAATCCAATGACCGAAGATGAATTGAAAGCGATGAAGAAAGAGGTGAGCAGTAAAAAGCGAATTGCCACCGACTGGGCATCGAAAATTCACGATGTGGTGGAAGACAGTCTCTGGAGCAGTTATCAGGAATTGCCTGATCTGGCACAGAAGGCTGTGGATGCCTGTGAAGAATGGGCCAGCGCCAAAGCCAAATACGAAGCTGCTGCCAAAGGCTGAGGTCAGGTCATTTCAAAAACCTGGAAGTAATCAACCGACACCTTTGAGAGGGGTGTGGAGAGAGGTGTGTCATGACAGACAATGTAATAGTCGGCCGTACCCGGGGTGGCGCTGAGTGGGTGCCTGAATTTGTTACTGATCTTAATGCATCAACCTGCATTGGCTGTGGGCGTTGCTATAAAGTCTGCCCCCGGGATGTGTTTGAGCTGGTGGATCGTGGCGAGGAAGTCGACGACGATGATGATTTTTACGATGACGACGATGAAATGATGGTCATGAGCATCAAGGACGCCATGGACTGTATAGGATGCAAATCCTGTGCTGCCGTTTGTCCTAAAAAATGTCATACACACGAAGCCGTAGCGGGGTAATTGCATATGCCACGTCCTGAGTATCACGTGTTTGTTTGCAGTCAGCAACGGCCGGCAGGCCACCCGCGCAGCAGTTGTTCGGAAAAAGGGGCCGACAAACTCATGCCGGCTTTCTCTCAAGCCATTATTTCCCGTAATCTGTTCAACAAGGTGTCCCTGGTGCCCACAGGTTGCCTGGGCCCCTGTCAGGCTGGCGCGAACGTTTTAATCTTTCCGGGGGCGACCTTGTACATGGACGTACAACCTGAAGATGTGGATCGGATAATCGATCAACACCTGGTGGGTGGCGAAGTGGTTACGGAAAAACTGGCACCGGCGGAAGTCTGGTGAGGGCGTTGTTTGATGATAAATGACCGGAACACCACTGATCATGAATCCTGCCGCGAGGATTTGCGTGAGCAGGAAGCTCTGTCCGGTGTGGCGCAGGTTCATAGCGCGTTGGTGGCGGAGTTGGAGCGCAGCGGGCTTGGCCACCTGGGGACGCGCATTCCAAAACAATTAGCCAGTCACCAGATGCAAACGGATCCCTATGATGGCAGCCGTACCTTCGCCGGTGAGTGGCGCACAGAATCCGGGGCTCGCACGGGCAGTGTACTGATCCACCAGGGCGGTCAGGTATTTGCTGAATTCGATATTCTGGTTCCCCACCCAACGGATGAACGTTGGTTTGTGGAAGCAGTAACTGCCTGGGGAACACAAGCGCAGCTTAAGTCGGAGCTGAGGTTGTTGCCCGCCCTGGGTGCCTGATGTCCGGCAGTCTGGATGCCCATACATTATATGAGCTGATCATGGCCCGTGCCCGCCACCCCGGTGTTGTACAACAGGTGGCGCTGGGCTTGAGCTGGTCGCTGGCGTCGGTGCGGATGGATGATGGGGGCATGGCGCGGGGCTTGTGTTTCAGCCCCACCGATGCTCCCCGTAATCTGTCCTGGCCGGGCTCGCTGGCGGGCCGTGATGCCGCAGAGCTGGTGTCATGGTTGCTGCACTGGAATACCTGTGATGCCACTGTGGGGGCGGCGGTGGCCAACGCTATCATCAATTACCATTCACCATTGCCGGCCAGGGCGCAGGCACTACACTGTGCCGAAGCACCCCATCTGGCGGTGTTCGAACACTTCAAAGGCCGGCTCGCCGGCAGCCGGGTCGCCATTATCGGGCGCTATCCCGGTCTGGATCGTTATCAGGGTCAATTTGATTTCCATTGCATAGAGCGTCGGCCCGGCCCGGGCGACCTGCCGGATGCGGCGGCGGACTGGATTCTACCGCGATCCGATTGGGTGTTTATCACCGCCAGCAGCATGGCCAACAAAACCTTACCGCATCTGTTAAATCTGAGCCGACATGCACAAGTGGTGCTGATGGGGCCCAGTATGCCGTGGGTGGCGGAATGGGCGGATTTCGGCGTGAATTATCTGGCGGGTGTGCAGATCCGGGATGCCGAACGCTTGCTGCAAATCCTGCTGGAAGGAGGTGGTACCAACATTTTTGGTGAGTCTGTAGCCTACCAATTGTTGCCTCTGTGACAATTGCCCCGCGCAGGCTTCCTTGCCTGCTGTCGCAATTGCGACAAAGCCCTGCCCCCGTGAACTTTACGACAGCCTTCTAAACCCTGACAGCCATCGTAACTCTTTGATAAGTAACAAGGTGAACCTTCTCTAAAACCTCTGGCACATGGCTTGCAAATTCCTCTGGGAACGCAAATGTATCGATTCCCAAACGCTTTAGCTACCGGAGAAACCGCCATGATACACCTTACCGATAACGCTGTGTCCGCCGTCAAACGCTTCATTGATTCTGCTGAAAAGCCCATAGCCGGTCTGCGCATCAAGGTGGAAGGCGGTGGTTGTTCCGGCTTCCAATACGGTATGCGCCTGGAGGAAGACGTGGCTCAGGATGATGAGGTGGTGGAGTTCCCCGGAATAAAAGTTTTGGTGGATCCCAGCAGCGCTCAGTTACTACTGGGTGTCACCGTTGATTTTCTTGATGGCCTGGAAGGCAGCGGATTCAAATTCGAGAACCCCAATGCTGCCGGTAGTTGTGGTTGTGGAAAATCGTTCAGTTGCTAAGTGTCGGCATATTCCGATACTTTGACGCCCCTTTAAACGAATCGCATCAGGAGAGCTGAGATCATGTGGGACTACTCAGAAAAAGTGAAAGAACATTTCTACAACCCCAAAAATGCCGGCGCGGTGGCTGATGCAAACGGCGTAGGCGATGTGGGTTCAATTAGCTGCGGTGACGCTCTGCGCTTGACCCTGAAGGTGGAACCGGAAACGGAAATTATTTTGGATGCAGGTTTTCAGACATTCGGTTGCGGTTCTGCCATTGCATCCTCTTCTGCCCTCACCGAAATGGTGAAAGGTAAAACCCTGGACGAAGCGTTGCAGATCTCCAACCAGGATATAGCTGATTTTCTGGATGGCTTGCCGCCGGAAAAAATGCACTGTTCCGTGATGGGCCGGGAAGCATTGCAGGCAGCGGTGGCGAATTATCGCGGTGAGGAATGGAGTGATGACCATGAAGAAGGTGCGTTGGTCTGTAAATGCTTTGCCATTGATGACGTCATGGTGCGCGATACCATCAAGGCCAATAATTTAAGCAGCGTGGAGGAGGTCACCAACTACACCAAAGCCGGTGGTGGTTGCTCCTCCTGTCATGAGGCGATCGAAAATATTCTCAGTGAAGAATTGGCGGCCCGTGGTGAGGTGTTCACCCCGGCGGGCTCGGGCAAGAAGAAGCAGGCCGCGAAAAAATCGGATCTGGTGGAAATCGAAGCTCCGGCACCTGCTGCTGCCAGCGGCGGTATGACTCTGGTGCAACGTATTCGCAAAATAGAAGAGGTTCTGGAAGCGTTACGCCCTGCGCTGAAAGCCGATAATGGCGACGTGGAGCTGGTGGACGTTGACGGCAAAGTGGTTTACGTCAATCTGGTGGGCGCCTGCAGTGGTTGCCAGATGGCAGCCATGACCCTGGGTGGTATTCAGCAGAAACTGATAGAAGCCCTGGGTGAATTCATCAAGGTGATACCCGCCAGCGAACGTCCAGCGGTAGCCTAGAGAGAGGAGAGGGTCATGAATGATATCTATATGGATAACAATGCGACCACCATGGTGGATCCCGCAATCGTTGAAGCCATGCTGCCGTTTTTCACTGAGCAGTTCGGTAATCCGTCGTCACTGCACAGTTTTGGTAACAAGGTGGGTTTTGCGTTAAAACAGGCCCGCAAGCAGGTACAGAATTTACTGGGTGCGGAGCACGATTCTGAAATCATCTTTACTTCCTGTGGCTCCGAGTCTGATTCCACGGCGATTTTGTCCGCTTTGAAAGCCCAGCCTGAGCGCAGGGAAATCATCACCACAGTGGTGGAGCATCCTGCGGTACTCAATCTGTGTGAGTACCTGGAAACCGAAGGCTATACGGTGCATAAACTGGAAGTGGACAGTAAAGGCCGGCTGGATCTGGACGCTTACGCAAAACTGCTGAGCGACAATGTGGCGATAGTCAGTGTGATGTGGGCCAACAACGAAACCGGCACAATTTTCCCAGTGGAAAAAATGGCGGAAATGGCGGATGAGGCCGGTGTGATGTTTCACACCGACGCCGTGCAAGCGGTGGGCAAGATACCCATGAATTTGCAGGATACCGCCATTCACATGCTTTCCCTGTCCGGCCATAAATTGCATGCGCCCAAAGGTGTGGGGGTTCTGTACCTGAAACGGGGAACCCGTTTCCGCCCCTTGCTGCGTGGCGGACACCAGGAGCGCGGGCGCCGCGCGGGCACTGAAAATGCCGCCAGCATAGTGGGTCTGGGGCTGGCCTGCGAACAGGCCATGAAGCACATGGAATACGAAAACACGTTTGTTAAAGCCTTGCGGGACCGTCTGCAGGAAGGAATTCTGCAACAGGTTCCCAATGCGTTTGCCACCGGTGACGTGGATAACCGTCTGCCCAATACCTTAAACATTGCGTTTGAATACATTGAAGGGGAAGCGATTCTGCTGCTGATGAACAAGATGGGGATTGCTGCTTCCAGCGGTTCGGCTTGTACCTCAGGCTCGCTGGAGCCTTCCCATGTCATGAAAGCCATGGGCATTCCCTATACGGCCGCGCACGGAACGGTTCGCTTTTCATTGTCGCGTTATAACACCATGGAAGAAGTGGAACGGGTGATTGAGGCGATACCGCCGATTGTCGCCAAGCTCAGGAAACTGTCGCCGTACTGGGGTGAGAATGGCCCGGTGGAAAATCCGGACCAGGCATTTGCTCCGGTTTACGCGTAACCCAACGGTTTGACCCACGCAACGCAGTGAGGATGTCGTCATGAGCAGTCATCGACCCCAAGTTGTTATCAATGACACCACCCTGCGGGATGGTGAGCAAAGCGCCGGTGTTGCGTTTAGCGCCGATGAGAAACTGGCCATTGCTCAGCAGCTGTCCGACATGGGTGTGGGCGAGCTTGAAATTGGCATTCCCGCCATGGGTGAGGAAGAGCGGGAAGTGATGCAGGCCATTGCAGATCTTGGTTTGTCATCCAGTTTGATGGCCTGGTGCCGGATGTTTGATGCAGATCTGCTGGCCGTGCAGGACGTGGGTGTGGATATTGTGGATTTATCCATCCCCGTTTCGGATCAGCAGATTCTGAACAAACTGCGTCGGGACCGGGGCTGGGTCATCACCCAAATTCAGCGCATGGTGAGCGCGGCGCTGGATCTTGGGTTTGATGTGTGTGTTGGCTGTGAAGACGCCTCCCGCGCCGATATGGATTTTCTGCTGCAGGTGGCCGCGGCAGCTCAGCAGGCCGGTGCACGCCGCATACGCTTTGCGGATACGGTGGGCATTCTGCAGCCCTTTAGTACCATGCAGAAAATTCAGCAGCTGCGATCCCACTGTGATCTGGAAATTGAAATGCATGCCCACGATGATTACGGCCTGGCGACAGCCAATACTTTGGCCGCCGTATTGGCCGGTGCAACCCATATCAACACCACGGTGAACGGTTTGGGGGAGCGGGCCGGTAATGCGGCGCTGGAAGAGTGCGTGTTGGGCCTGAAGCATCTGCATGGTATCGATACCGGTGTCGACAGCCGTCGGGTGCCGGCATTGTCAAGCCTGGTGGAGCAGGCATCCGGCCGCTATGTGGGTTGGCAGAAAAGCATTGTCGGACAAGGTGTGTTCACCCACGAAGCCGGCATCCACGTGGATGGGCTGTTGAAGGATGCGCGCAATTACCAGGGCTTGGATCCCAGTGAGGTGGGGCGCGAGCACAGGATGGTATTGGGTAAGCATTCCGGCAAGCATATGCTGGTGAAAGCCTATCAGGATCTGGGAGTGGAGTTGGCAGAGTGGCAAGTACCCATCCTACTGCAGCAGGTCCGCTCCGATGTTACCCGCACCAAACGCAGCCCTCAGGCCAAAGATCTTTTATTACGGTACGTGGCCCTGGTTAACGGCCAAACCAAACCTGCCCAACCGGGAGTAGAGTCATGTCAAACCCTGCCAGTGATCGCATCAGTACAGTGAGTACCAGCAAAGGCTTGTGGGCACAATGGCGTGATGATATCGCCAGTGTGTTTCAGCGAGATCCAGCCGCCCGCAATGTGTTGGAAGTGTTAACCACCTATCCCGGTGTCCATGCGGTGATGATCCACCGGGTCTCCAGTCGGTTGTGGTTGAGAGGCTGGCGTTATCCTGCCCGTTTTCTTTCCTTTCTGGGCCGATTGCTGAGCAATGTGGACATTCACCCCGGTGCCAGAATCGGAGAGCGGTTTTTTATCGATCACGGCGCCGGTGTGGTGGTGGGTGAGACCGCTGTGGTGGGTAATGATGTGACCTTGTATCACGGAGTTACCCTGGGCGGCACCAGCTGGAATAAAGGCAAGCGGCACCCCACCCTGGGGGATGGCGTGATGGTGGGGGCGGGCGCCAAAATACTCGGCAACATCACAGTGGGCAACCATTGCCGTGTGGGTGCCAACTCCGTGGTGGTGGAGGATGTACCTGACAGCTGCACGGTAGTGGGTATTCCCGGCAAAGTCGTAAAGCTGCGTGAAGCCGGACAGTTAAACCCCTACGGCATCGACCTGGATCACCACTTGATTCCCGATCCGGTGGGCAAAGCCATTGCCTGTTTGTTAAGCCGGATTGATGTGTTGGAAATGCAGTTAAAAACCGGTCTGGCGGCAACCGGTTACGCCAGTTGCGAAACCGATAATCAGGTCTGTGAAAGTGACTGCCCCGGTGGCCAGGTGGAACGAGCGCTGAAACAAGTGTGAGGATAGCGTTATGGATTTGCAGGATTTTGAAGGACAAAAGCTTTATTTTGACGATGAAGTGCCGGCGGATGTGGAGCAGCTGATTCTGTCTGCATCGGAGCAATACTCCAAGGGCGGTGCCGAGAGCTGTTTGATCAAAGCGTACGAGATGGCACCAACCAATCTAACGGTGCTGGTTGCTCTGTATCGCTTTTACTACTACCAGCATCGCTATCAGGATGCGCTCAGGATTGCCTACGAATCCATGGCGGCCGTGGCAGACGAGATCGAGTTTCCCCCGCACTGGCGTGAGCTGAATTTCTCAGACTTGGCCAATGGTGTGTTGCATTCCTTTACGGTAGTGCGCTTTTACTTACTGGCGTTGAAGGGGGCAGGTTATCTCAATCTGCGTATGGGGAATATTCAGGAAGGCGTGGCCATGCTCAACAAAGTAATTGAGCTGGACAACAATGATCGGCTGGGGGCGCGGGTCCTGTTGCAGGCGATGGGGCCTGCCCAGGTCAGTGAGCGCACAGCGCAACCACTATAACTCTGTGAGGTGAACAACATGAATGCGGAAGCCAAGTACGAAGACGGTGAGTTGCAGGATGCCATGGAAGAACTCAGTTCGGCTGAGGATTTTCTTAACTTTTTTGATATTCCGTTCGATGCCAGTGTGGTCCATGTAAACCGTCTGCACATCATGCAACGTTTTCATGACTATCTATCCCAGAATGAAGAAAGCGTTGCCCAGTGTGAAGGTAACGACAACGCCTTGGCGGCGGTGTACACCGCGTTGCTGACCCGCGCGTATCAGGATTTTGTGGAATCCGATGCGCTGACCGAAAAGGTATTTAAAGTGTTCAAGATGCAGGGGCCGCAAACCACCTTTGTCTCTGTGGACAGCTTGCTACAAGAGTAACGATGGTAAACCGTTACTGAGGTGATCTCATGAAACCTGCGTATGAATATGGTGAAGAAGTACGGCTGATACGCAACGTACGTAATGATGGAACCTATCCCGGTATGGAAGTGGGGGAGTTGTTGATCAAGCGGGGTTCCATCGGATGCGTCTATGATGTGGGGACCTACCTGCAGGATCAGTTGATCTATCGTGTGCACTTTTTGGATCAGGGGCGCACGGTGGGATGTCGTGAGGAAGAATTGATACGGGCCACAGACGAATGGATCCCCAACCGGTTTGAGTTTCGGGATCGGGTAAAAACACGGGTGGCGCTGTCCAGTGAAGGCCAGATCATTGCCGAAAAAGGCACGGTGGGTGAGATTCAAAAGGTCATGCGCGAACCGGGCAGAATGTATTATCTGGTGCGATTCGGTGATGATATCTACCAGATTCCCGAGCAGGCCCTGGCAGGGGAAGACGATGACGATGCAAGCTGAAGTATCCACCAGTGACACCATCAACTATCGTTTGTTACGAATTGCCAACGAGCGCTTCGGCACCAACCCCGACAGCATGAGCCGGGAGCAGGCCCGGGAGGCCACTGACATTGCACGGCGTGAAATGTTCATGGAGCAGGCCATATTGCAGCAGCCGGAGGCGCGCCAGGTGGCGGTGCCGTCATCGGAGTTGGATTCAGCGGTACAGATGATTCGCACGCGCTATGAATCCGACGATGATTTTGAAGAAGCGCTGGCGGCATTCGGTTTGAGCGAAGATGCGCTGTTGAATGCGCTGGAGCGTGAACTGCGGGTTGAAGCGGTAATGAACTATGTCACCAGCGACGTTGATCCGGTGGACGAAACCGAAGCCCGTTTATATTACTACCTGCACCCGGAGAAATTTGAAAAGCCGGAAACGCGGGTGGTGCGCCATATATTGATTACTATTAACAGTGACTTCGCAGAAAATACTGAGGCGGCAGCGCAGGAGCGTATTGCGTTAATCCATGCCCGGTTGCTGAAGCACCCGCACCGATTCGAGCAGCAGGCGCTGCAGAATTCGGAATGCCCTTCAGCCTTGAACGGCGGCCTGATCGGAGAGGTAAAGCGCGGTACGCTGTATCCGGAGCTGGATGCCGTTTTGTTTGGCATGCAGGCCGGTGCCATTAGCGACGTAATACAGACATCCACCGGCTTCCACATCCTGCAGTGTGAAGCTATCAAACCAGCCAGCCGGGCCTCCCTGGCAGACGTACTGCCTACATTGCAGGAACAATTAACACAGCGGCAGAAGGTTCGTGAACAAAAGCGCTGGCTCAAGCACGTTCTGAGTGCCCCGGGGAAGTAGTTCCCCGCAGGTTCTCAGGCAGGAATTGGAGAAGCAGTCATGGCAGAAAACGCATCCATTACATCGGTGGTTCCGACCTGTTCTTTTTGTGGTGTTGAAAAAAGTGCGGAGGTGCCGCTCATTGCCGGTAATGACGGTCATATTTGTGAGCAGTGCGTCAAGCTGGCGTTTCAGGTGGTGAGCAGCTGGGGCAGAAAAGCTGTCACCATCGAACCGGAGCTGAAAACCCCGGCAGCCATCAAGGATTACCTGGATGAATACATCATCGGTCAGGATGAAGCCAAGAAAACCCTGTCCGTGGCCGTGTACAATCATTATCTGCGGTTAATGAACCAGGGGGCCGGCGCCACCCTTTCCCAGCTGGATGCAGAACAAGTGGAGCTGGAAAAATCCAATGTGTTGATGGCCGGGCCCTCGGGTACAGGTAAAACCCTGTTGGTGAAAACCCTGGCACGGATTATCGGTGTGCCCTTTGTGGTGGGTGATGCCACGTCTTTGACCCAGGCCGGCTACGTGGGCGACGATGTGGAAAGCCTGTTGAAACGGCTATTGGAGGCAGCCCAGGGCGATGTGCAGCAAGCCCAGTGGGGCATTGTCTACATCGATGAAATCGACAAGCTGGCCAAACGGGGCAGCGGCGGTGGCGCAGTACGGGATATCTCCGGTGAAGGCGTACAGCAGGCGTTGTTGAAAATGGTGGAGGGAACCGAAGTCCACTTGCCCAAATCCGGCCGCCGTGATGGCGGCAGTGAAGAAGTCATCCTCAATACACAGAACATTTTGTTCATTGTGGGCGGTGCCTTCCCGGGATTGACTGAAGTGATCGGCAAGCGGCTGCGCCCGCCCAATACCGGTATCGGTTTCAGCGCGCCCATAAAACAGGATGATGAACTGTCCAATGACGAACTGTTGGCGGGTTTGCAACCGGATGATTTGCAGCAGTTTGGTTTGATTCCTGAATTCATCGGTCGCTTTCCCATTATCACGTTTCTGCATGAACTGGATGTGGCCAGCCTGAAACGCATTTTGCAGGAACCCCGTAATGCGTTAACCAAACAGTATCGGCAGCTGTTTTCGTTCCAGGGTGTGGATCTGGAATTCACAGAATCGTCCCTGGATTACATTGCCGGACAGGCCGTCAAGCGGGGCACCGGTGCACGCGGTTTGCGGGCCATGCTGGAATCGTTATTGCGCACCACCATGTTTGAACTGCCCTCCAAGCAGGGCTTGGAAAAATGCGAGATTACCGTGGAGGAGACAGTGGAAGGTGCTCCCGATGGCGGCGTGGATCCAGAGGCACAGAAACTGGTGGTGAAGGAGGTGATCTCGGAACCGGCACCGAACCAGGGAATAACCAAGGAAGCGGTGCCCGCTGTTTGATGTTAAAACGCAATAAAAATGGGAGAGCGCTAGGCTCTCCCTTTTTTATTGCGTTTATAGTTTGGGCTTTTGAGTTCGTTCGTTTGGTGCAGCCCTCTATTTAACCTACACAGCCTTACCTACTATAGGGGCAGCTTGAAGTCCGGGGCAATAAGGTTCAGCCAGGCATCCAGGCGGGCCTCGGTTTGTGGCGTCTGATTGTCCAGATCCAGGGCCAGGCCAACAAACTTGTCATCCACAATCGCCTCGGAGTGATTGAATTCGTAGCCTTCAGTGGGCCAGGCACCCACAACATTGGCACCCCGTTCTTTCATGAACTCGTAAACCTCGATCATGGCGTCAACAAACTCGTCCGCATAGCCAACCTGGTCACCCAGGCCATAGATGGCTACGGTTTTGCCGGATAAATCGGCGTCTTCCAGCTTGGGTAAAAATTCCTCCCAGCTTTCATCATCGCAATCCGACGACAGGCCGGGCAGTTCCCCCTCGCCAAGGGTGGGGGTGCCCAGTATGAGGTAATCGTAACTCAGGAACTCGTCCACATTGGTACGATTCACGTTGACTGGTTTTGCCATCACTTCATCATCAAACTTTTTCTTGATCATTTTGGCAACCTTGCGGGTTTTACCGGTGTTGGTGCCAAAGAAAATTCCGACCTGGGCCATAATCCGACTCCTAATGCTGACTGAAACTGGGAGCGCCGGGCCGGTTAGGCCGTTGCGGGCGCCGTGGTGGGAGAGCCCCCCTGATGGGTAATTGCAGGGGATGTGCCAGCTGGCAATCAGCGGAGGCTTAATATAACGTATTGAAAAATAGGAAGATTGCTGTTCACTTCCTACAACGAACAGCAGCTGTGTTGAAAACCCGACAACAGAAGAATCGGGTTTTCCGGTGCTTTGTCGTGGTTGCGACAAAAATTCAAGAAGCCAATCCGGGGTGCAAAGTGTTGTGTTGCTAAGCCGACAAAATGGTATCCGCCGCGATTGCCCGAATGGGAGTTCAGCGCAACCGGCGCCGGTGCTATACTCCGCGCCATGACCTCTGCCCACCACATTCTGCAACATGTTTTTGGCTACGACGCGTTTCGCGGCCAACAGCAGCAAATCATTGACACCCTAGTTGCCGGCGGCGATGCCCTGGTTATCATGCCAACCGGTGGAGGTAAATCCCTCTGTTATCAGATACCGGCCTTGGTCCGGCAGGGGTGTGGCGTGGTGATTTCCCCGCTGATTGCCTTGATGCAGGATCAGGTGGATGCCCTGAAGGCCGCCGGGGTCAAGGCCGGGTTTCTCAATTCCTCGTTGTCCATGGATCAGGCCAATGAGGTGGAGCGGCAATTGCTCAGCGGCGAGCTGGAACTGTTGTATGTCGCACCGGAACGCCTGATCCAACCCCGCTGCCTGGGCTTGCTGCAGCGGGCCGAGGTCTCTCTGTTTGCCATCGATGAGGCCCATTGTGTGTCTCAATGGGGCCATGATTTTCGTGCCGATTATCTGCAGTTGAGCCTGTTGCATGAGCAGTTTCCCCATGTTCCCAGGGTGGCGCTTACCGCCACTGCCGATGAGCGTACCCGGGTGGAGATTGCCCAGCGGCTGAATCTGCAGCAGGCGGCCCATTTTCTGGGGGGATTTGATCGCCCCAACATCCAGTATCGTATTCAGTTGAAAGATAAGCCGCGCCAGCAGTTGTTGCAGTTCCTGCGTGATGAGCAGGCCGGGCAGGCCGGCGTCATTTATTGTCTGTCCCGCAATAAGGTGGAAAAAACCGCCGAGTGGTTGTGCAGCGAGGGTTTTAACGCCTTGCCCTACCACGCCGGGCTGCCGGCGGAGCTGCGCCAGCATCATCAGCAACGCTTCCTGCGGGAGGACGGCATCATTATGGTGGCCACCATCGCCTTTGGCATGGGAATCGATAAACCGGATGTGCGCTTTGTGGCCCATCTGGATTTACCCAAAAGCGTGGAGGCCTATTACCAGGAAACCGGCCGCGCCGGCCGCGATGGTGAACCCGCAACGGCCCTGCTGCTGTATGGCCTGGAAGATGTGGTGAAGCTGGGCCAGATGGCCGCCTCCTCTGAAGGTAACGAGCAATTCAAGCGCCTGGAACGGCAGCGGCTGGATGCCATGCTGGGCCTGTGTGAAATCACCAGTTGCCGACGCCAGACCCTGTTGCGCTACTTTGGTGAAACCCTGGAGCAGCCCTGTGGCAACTGTGATTGCTGTCTGCAGCCGCCGGTGACCTGGGATGGCTCTGAGGCCGCGCGCAAACTGCTGTCCTGCGTCTACCGAACCGGGCAACGCTTTGGCGCCAATCATGTGGTGGATGTGCTGCGCGGCAGCACCAACGAGAAGGTCATGCAGTTCAAGCATGATCAGTTGTCCACCTATGGCATTGGCCGCGATCTCAGTGTCAATGAGTGGCGGGCGGTGGTGCGGCAACTGGTGGCGCGAGCCTACCTGCAGGTGGATCCGGACGCCTATGGCGCCCTGCGTTTGACGGATCGCTGCCGGCCGATTCTGCGGGGGGAAGAATCCATACAGCTGCGCAAGGTGATCCCCAAAGCCGGCTCCCTGACCCCCCGCTCCCGCAGTGTGGAAATCGATGAGCAGGATGTCCCCTTGTGGAACGCGTTGCGGGCCTGTCGCAAACGCCTGGCGGAGGAATTCGGCGTGCCGCCCTACGTGGTGTTCCATGACGCCACGTTGCGGGAAATGGTGCAGCAACGTCCGCTGAGCGAGGGCACTCTGTTGAAGATATCCGGAGTGGGTGATTCCAAACTGGAACGCTTTGGCGATGCCTTTCTGGAGGTGATTCGAAACCATGAGTACCCCGCTTGAGTCACCACGCATTGAGGCCGGGACCGGCTCCTCGGGCTGCGCCGCACCAACCTTGTGCATGGGAGGTTTATGTTTACCAAAAACTCACCCATCCCATTTGCCGCCCGCCCAGCTTTAAGCGACAATAGCGCCCCCAAATCGGTACCGTAAACTTATATTATTAGGAGCATGGCCAATGCCCACCCGCAGTGAACTTGCCAACGCCATTCGCGCACTTTCCATGGACGCCGTTCAGAAAGCCAAATCCGGACACCCAGGTGCCCCCATGGGTATGGCAGACATTGCACAGGTACTGTGGTGTGATTATCTGAAGCACAATCCCGTCAATCCAGATTGGGTGGATCGTGACCGTTTTGTGCTGTCCAACGGCCATGGTTCCATGCTCATTTATTCCTTGCTGCACCTGAGTGGCTATGACGTTTCCATCGATGACCTGAAGAACTTCCGGCAGCTGCATTCCAAAACGCCGGGTCATCCGGAATACGGTTATACCCCGGGTATAGAAACCACCACCGGCCCCCTGGGCCAGGGCATCGCCAACGCGGTGGGCATGGCCATTGCCGAGAAGGTGCTGGCGGCCCAGTTCAATCGCGGCCAGTACAATGTGGTTGATCACAATACCTACGTATTTATGGGCGATGGCTGCATGATGGAAGGTATTTCCCACGAGGTTTGCTCACTGGCGGGTACCTTGGGGCTGGGTAAACTGATTGCATTCTATGACGATAACGGCATATCCATTGACGGCGAAGTGGAAGGCTGGTTCACCGACGATACCCCCAAACGCTTTGAATCCTATGGCTGGCATGTGATCCCCAATGTGGATGGTCACAGGACCGAAGAGCTGATTGCCGCCGTGGAAATGGCCAGGGCCAACGATGACCGGCCCACCCTGATCTGCTGTAAAACGGTGATTGGATTCGGCGCTCCCAACAAGCAGGGCAAGGAGGAATGTCATGGCGCACCATTGGGTGATGACGAGATTGCCCTGACCCGGGAACAGTTGGGCTGGAGTCACGGGCCTTTCGACGTGCCCGATGAAATCTACGCCGGTTGGGACGCCAGGGAAAAGGGCGCCAAAGCGGAAGCCGACTGGCAGCGCCTGTTCGACAACTATCGCAGCGAATATCCCGAGCTGGCGGCGGAGTTTCAGCGCCGCATGAAAGGAGAGCTGCCGGCCGATTGGGATGCCAAGGCCATGGATTATATCCAGCAGATCCAGAAAGCCGGAGAGAAAATCGCCACCCGTAAAGCGTCCCAGCATTGCCTCAATGCGTTCGGCCACATGTTGCCCGAGCTGCTGGGTGGGTCCGCCGATCTGGCCGGTTCCAACCTCACCATTTTCAAGGATTCCAAGGGCATCAGTGCCGGCGAAGCCGGCGGCAACTACCTCTACTGGGGTGTGCGCGAGTTCGGCATGACCGCGGCCATCAACGGCATTGCCTTGCACGGTGGCTTTATCACCTATGGCGCCACTTTCCTGATCTTTATGGAATACGCCCGCAATGCCATGCGCATGGCGGCGCTGATGAAACAGCAGAACATTCAGGTCTACACCCACGACTCTATTGGTCTGGGCGAAGACGGCCCTACTCACCAGCCCATTGAACAGCTCACCAATTTGCGCACCACCCCCAATATGTCCCTGTGGCGCCCCTGTGATGCAGCGGAATCGGCCGTGGCGTGGAAAGCCGCCATTGAGCGGCGGGATGGCCCCAGCGCGCTGGTGTTTTCCCGTCAGGGTCTGGCGCCCATGAAACGCAGTGACCAGCAGCTGGCCAACGCGGCCCGGGGTGGCTATGTACTGCGGGCCACCGACGCCACACCGGATGCCATCCTCATTGCCACCGGCTCGGAAGTGGAGCTGGCCATGGCGGCAGCGGAGGTACTGGCCGGGAAAGGCAAGCAGGTGTCTGTAGTGTCCATGCCCTGCGTTGACGTGTTCCTGCAACAGGATGCCGCCTATCGGGAATCTGTGTTGCCGGCTGCAGTGCGGGCGCGGGTGGCCGTGGAGGCGGGCATGAAAGATTACTGGTACAAGTTCGTAGGCCTGGATGGCGCAGTGGTGGGCATGGAATCCTTCGGTGAATCGGCTCCGGCCGGTGACCTGTTCCAACACTTTGGCTTCACCGTGGAGAATGTCGTCAGCACCCTTGAGTCCGTCATAGGCTGATATGCCGATCCGGGTTGCCATCAACGGCTACGGCCGTATCGGACGCAACATGCTGCGGGCACTCTATGAGAACCTGCAGCAGGGCTGTAATCGCCAGGTGCAGTTGGTGGCCATCAACGATCTGGGGTCGGCGGAATCCCTGTTGCATCTGACCCGCTACGATACCACCCATGGCCGGTTTCATACCCTGGTCAACCTGACCCGGGATAATGTGTTGCAGGTGAATGGTGATTCCATTGTGCTGTTGCAGATTGAGGATCCGGCCCACTGCCCCTGGGCAGAACTGGATATTGATGTGGTGCTGGAGTGCACCGGTGTCTACCGGGCCCGGGAAGATGCCAGTCGCCACCTGCAGGCCGGTGCCCGGCGTGTGATCATTGGTGCCGTGGCTTTTGACGAGGTGGATGCCACCATCGTCTACGGTGTGAATCATTCGCAATTGTCTGCTGCGCACAAGGTGATTTCCAACGCCTCCTGCACCACCCATTGCATTGCACCCTTGCTCAAGGTTATGGATGAGACATTTGGCGTGAAGCAGGCCTTCATGACCGAAATCCATTCCTATACCAGTGATCAGGTGCTGCTGGATCATGTGCACCGGGATCTGCGCCGGGCCCGGGCCGGGGCACAAAACCTGATTCCCACCACCAGCAGCAGCATCGGAGCGGTACAAAAAGTGCTGCCGCGGCTGGAGGGCAAGATTTCCGGTTATTCCATGCGCGTTCCCACGCTGAATGTGGCGGCGGTGGATCTGACTCTGATGCTGAACACACCGCTTACGGATGTGCAGCCGATTCACAGGGCCATGGAGCAAGCCAGTGAAAGCAATTTGAAAGGCATACTGGGGTATTGCCACGAGCCGCTGGTGAGTGTGGATTTTCTACATCGCACCGAATCGGCCATTTACGACGAAACCCAAACCATTGTCACCGACGGCATGATCAAGATTGTCGCCTGGTACGACAATGAAACCGGGTATGCCCACCGACTTCTGGATCTGGTGGAAGCACTGCAGCAATAGTGTTCTGCCTTTGGTATTTAATGAGCAGTGATGGGGAGTTTTATGAAGTACAAAATGTGCGTAATGGGGATGGGGTTGATGGCGTTGGCGGGCTGCGGCGGTGGTGGCGGCTCTGATTCCACTGAGGATTTCGAACGCAACGGCGATGGTGGTCTGTCGGCTTTTGAAGGTACCTGGATTCGAACCAATGACAACTACTACACGGCCAATGGTCAAACGTTTAAATTACGGCGTCAGACCATTGTGGTAGAGCAAGAAGGCGATCAGTTGCGGTTTACGGATTGTATCGAGGGCACCTCGGCGGTGGCCACCGTCGACAACAATACTGTTACTTTTTTATCGGCGGGAATTCCCAGCCTGCAGGTTGTGAATGACGCCACTCTGCAATCCACCCTGGATTTTGGTGGCGCCAAGACCGATGTGGTTCTGACCAAGGTCAGCGACGAAACGGAGTACCGTATCGCCGAACTGGATTTTGATGAGCCGACGGCGGTGTCCAATTGGGATCAGGTGTGCGTCGAAACCGTGTTGCAGGGCTCCACCCTGATTAAGGTAAAAGCGGTTGATAATGCCAGCGCTGTCAGTGTGGGCCTCAACATTGTGCTGTCGGGTGCCGTCAGCCCGGGGCAGTATGAATTCCCATCGGCAACCCAAAGTCTGGATGGCTATTTGAATTCGGTGCTGGACGTAACCCTGTTTAACCCCACCGGCACTCTTATTGTGACGCAATCATCCACCACGGACTTTTTGCTGGATGTGGAATTTGAGAATGACGTCGACAATACGTTGGTGCCTGTCGATGGCAGTATCTATTTTGACCCTGTTTGGTTTGCAAACGATTAATTACACCGGAGGCTTACGATGACCGTAATCAAAATGACCGATCTCGATCTGTCTGGCAAGCGCGTGCTGATTCGTGCGGATCTCAATGTTCCCGTGAAAAATGGTGAAGTCACCAGCGATGTGCGCATCCGGGCTTCGTTACCCTCTGTGGAGCTGGCGTTGAAACAAGGTGCGTCGGTAATTTTGATGTCCCATTTAGGGCGGCCTGTCGAGGGCGGCAGCGCGGAAGACAACGCGGCCTATACCATGGCGCCGGTGGCCAGGCGCTTGTCAGAACTGCTGGGTTTTGACGTGCCGGTTGCCGCGGATTGGCAAAACGGTGTCAGCGTTGATGCCGGCAAGCTGGTGCTGCTGGAGAACGTTCGCTTCAACCCGGGTGAAAAGAAAGACGATGAGGCACTGGCCAAAGCCTATGCCGCACTGTGCGATGTGTTCGTGATGGACGCTTTCGGCACCGCCCACCGGGCCCAGGCGTCGACCCACGGTGTGGGTAAATTTGCGCCCGTTGCCTGTGCCGGCATTTTGCTGGGGGATGAGCTGGATGCCCTGCAAAAGGCGCTGGCCAGCCCGGCCCGCCCCATGCTGGCGATCGTGGCCGGCTCCAAGGTGTCCACCAAGCTGGATGTGCTGACTGCCCTGTCTGAACAGTGTGATCAGCTCATTGTCGGGGGCGGGATTGCCAATACGTTTCTGGCGGCAGCGGGCTTCAACGTGGGTAAATCCCTGTGTGAACATGATTTGATCGATACCGCAAAGGCCATTGCCGCCAAGGTGGAAGTGCCGTTGCCCACCGACGTGGTGGTGGCGGAAGTGACCGGCCCAATTGAGGATTTCATGGATTTTGTCACCCATGCGGAAGCCGTCATCAAACCGGTGGCACAAGTGGGCGATAATGACATGATCCTGGATGTTGGCCCGGACACTGCAAAGAATTTCGCAGAGATTATTCTGGCTGCGAAAACCGTACTCTGGAACGGGCCGGTGGGCGTGTTCGAAGTGGATCAGTTTGGCGAGGGTACGAAAGTGCTGGCCAATGCCATTGCAGATAGTGCGGCTTTTTCCATTGCCGGAGGCGGGGATACACTGGCAGCGGTGGACAAATACGGTGTAGCCGATAAAGTATCCTATATCTCCACCGGTGGTGGTGCCTTCCTGGAGTACGTTGAAGGCAAGGTGCTGCCTGCTGTGGCCATGTTGCAGGAGCGTGGCAAGTAACAGAATTTGGCACATTGCCTTCAGCACGTCACCCCGTGACACGCGATGTGCACATCATAATCCGACATTCACGAACCAAAACGAGGCACAGAACCATGGCTCTCATCAGTATGCGACAATTGCTGGATCACGCCGCCGAGCAGGGTTACGGCGTTCCCGCATTCAACGTAAACAATCTGGAACAAATGCGCGCCATCATGGAAGCGGCGGATAAAACCGATAGCCCGGTGATTGTGCAAGCCTCCGCCGGCGCCCGCAAATACGCCGGTGCCCCGTTTCTGCGTCACCTGATTCTGGCGGCGGTGGAAGAGTTTCCCCATATTCCCGTGGTGATGCATCAGGATCACGGCACCAGCCCCGCCATCTGCCAGCGCTCTATTCAACTGGGCTTCAGCTCGGTGATGATGGACGGCTCCCTGGGTGAAGACGGTAAAACCCCCACTGATTACGAGTATAACGCCCGCGTCACCAAAACAGTGGTGGACATGGCCCATGCCTGTGGTGTGTCCGTGGAAGGGGAAATCGGTTGTCTGGGCTCCCTGGAGACCGGCATGGCCGGTGAAGAAGACGGCGTCGGTGCCGAAGGTGTGCTGGATCATTCCCAACTGTTGACCGATCCGGAAGAAGCTGCCCAATTTGTAAAAGATACCGGTGTGGATGCATTGGCCATTGCCATTGGCACATCCCATGGTGCCTACAAATTCACCCGCCCACCCACGGGGGATATCCTGGCCATTGAGCGCATTAAGGAAATCAACGCCCGCTTACCGAATACACACCTGGTCATGCATGGATCTTCCTCGGTCCCCCAGGACTGGTTACAGGTGATTAACGAATACGGTGGCGACATTGGTGAAACCTATGGCGTGCCGGTGGAAGAAATCGTCGAAGCCATCAAGTTCGGTGTGCGTAAAGTGAACATCGATACGGACCTGCGCCTGGCCTCCACCGGCGCAATTCGCCGTTTTATGGCGCACAATCAATCCGAGTTTGATCCACGCAAATACCTGAAGGAAACCGTCAGTGCCATGCGGGATATCTGTATTGCCCGTTACGAAGCGTTTGGAACGGCCGGTAACGCCAGCAAGATCAAACCGGTTTCACTGGAAAGCATGTTCCAGCGTTACGAAAAAGGTGAACTGGAACAGGAAGTGAAGTAAGCACTGCCTGCGCAGGTACACAATATTGCGCAGCTACACAATATAAAGGGGAGCACGACTGGCTCCCCTTTTTGTTAGACCCTATAATGAGAGTTATTGCCGCAGCATCCGGTACGGAGCGTGCCTTGAAGTTTATTCCTGTTGAATTACGCCAGCAATTGCCAGAGTTTTCCTTGGCAACCCGTCTGCCCATTGCTGAACCGGTGCAGGCCTATCGGCGTTTCTACGGGCTCAATTTTGAAAGCCGTTTCCATGATCTGAAAGTCTATATGGGTAAAACCCACGTCGCCGGATTCGATGTGGTGTTGCAGGGGTTTGTGCCCAAGTCTCCCCGTGGTTGCGTGTTCGTGGTCCATGGATACTACGATCATGTGGGCATCTACAATCATCTGATCAAGGCGTTGCTCAGAAGCCGCTATGCGGTTATTGCGTTTGATCTGCCTGGTCATGGCCTGTCTTCCGGCTCCAGGGCGGCGATTTCATCCTTCCGTCAGTATGGGCCGGTATTCAAACGGGTGCAGCAATTGGTTCGCGGCCATGTGCCGCAGCCCTGGCATGCGGTGGCACAGAGTACCGGTGGTGCGGTGGTCACTGAATGTCTGCTGCAATACAGTGGCCTGGAAGAGCGCATTCCGTTTTCCGGTGTGGTGTTTTATGCGCCCCTGATCCGGCCCGTACACTGGGCAGTCAATAAACGCCTGCACACCCTCATCAGCCCGTTTCGGGATTTTGTGGCGCGCAAGTTTTCCGATAACTCAAATGATCCCGAGTTTGCCGCCTTCATTCGGGAGAAAGATCCGTTGCAGCCCCGTTATTTGTCCTCTAAATGGGTTGGTGCCTTGAAACAATGGATTCCCTTCGCCGAGCGCCATACGCCGGTGGACTTTCCGCTGCTCATTATTCAGGGGAAAAGCGATCAAACGGTGGATTGGGAAAACAACATTCCACATTTTCAGCGTCTTTTTCCCGGTAGCGATGTGGTGTACATGCCTAACGTGCGCCACCATGTGGTGAATGAGCTGGAACTGTACCGCCGCGATGTCTTTGCCCGTACCATCAAGTATCTGGATACTTTCTCTACCCAGGCTCAGCTGGCAATCCGATAGACGGCCCGTGTCTCCTGTATCTGATCCGGCTCAGACCCCCGCTGGAAGGACAGGGTTTTGGCGTTTACGGCGCCACTGAAGGGGCTTGCCACTTTATCCGCTGCATCATCTTTCACCCGATGCCCCAGTTCGGCCTGTATCAGGGCAAGATCGTACCCGGCTGCCACGAGATGGCTGGCAAAGGAGTGCCGCAGAACCTGGCCGGTAACCGGTATGGGAATGCCCGCCTGGCGGGCGGCCTGGTCCAGGCTGCGCTCCACGGCCTGCTCGCTAATATGATCACGGTAGCGATGGCCGGACTTTGCATCCAGGGTTTCCTCAGGTGCGGGAAATAAAAACTGCCAATGCCAATGGCGCTGTATGGTGAGCCGCTGATGGGCGTGATCCACCGGCAGTGGTACCAGGCCGCCGCCGTAATTCAAATCGTGCAGGTGCTGATTGCGTCGATGGGCCATGTAAATGCGCAAATGGGGAATCAGTTGGGTATCCAGCGACAGATGACGATCTTTGGTCAGAAAGCTGTTCTCAATTGTGAGGCTACCCCGGTTCAGGTCAACGTCCTTGATGCGCAAATTAACGCACTCCGTCAGGCGCAATCCGCACCCGTACAGTAATCCCGCCAGCAGCCAGTCGCTGCCCTGGAGCTGATCAAAGAGGCAGGTAATCTGCCGCGGACTGAGTACCGCAGGGTGACCGGAAGGAAACAGATTCTGTGCCCTGGGCTCCGCTGCCGTTGCCGCTGGCGTGCCCAGCACCTGACTGAACAGAAAGGTCATGGCTTGCCGTGCCTGCGCGTATTGCTCCGGGCTGATCTGCTCCTTCTGTTGGAGATATTGCAGGAACCGGTCACGATGGCTGTGATCCAGATGCTGTGGGTTGCGGCCGCTATGGAAAACGATAAAGCGCCGCACCCAAAAGCAGATAATATCTTCAGTGCGCAAACTGTGGTGTTGCGCGCGAACGGCATCCCTGACCTGGTCCAGAATGTTCATGTTGTGCATCCCGCAGCATGAGTTAAGTGCTGTATATAATTACAGTAACATGCGGGGGTGGTCAACCGCGATTATGGGTATTACATCACTTTTTGCTGTTTGGACAGGTAATGTTTAACCGATGACGGCAGCATGGACATGACCTGGGTCAGGCCCTGATTAACGCGTCCGGTGACGTGCACGGATTTGCCTTCCATAACCGCGTTGAAGCCCTCCTGGGCCACTTCGTCGGCCGTCATCCACAGAAACCGCGGCAACTTGCTGACCTGGCCGCGGGTTCCCATTACGTCATGGAACTCACTGAAGGTAAACCCCGGGCAGAGGGCAGTGCAATGCACGCCGTGGGGTTGCAGTTCCAGGTCGATGGCCTGACTGAAGTCGACGATAAAGGATTTGGCGGCACCGTACAGATTGCCTTTCAATTGTGGGGACCAGGCCGCAATCGAGGCCAGGTTGATAATGCGTCCGTAACCCCGTTCTTTCATGGCCGGAGCAAACAGATGGCAAAGATGGACCACACTGATGTTCAGTACCTGCATGAAATCCAGATGGGATTGCCAGGATGCTTCCAGAAACTCTGAATGCAGGGCGTAGCCGGCGTTATTCACCAGGGCATCCACCGCCAGCTTGTGTTCCTGGCACCAGTCGAATATGCGCTGGGGGGCAGCGGGATCGGCCAGGTTTTCCGTCAGCACATAGGCCATTTGACCGTATCGCTGTTTAATGTCCGCCGCCACCGCTTCCAGTTTGTCCTGGCGGCGGGCCACCAGAATGACATCGAATTGATGGCGGGCGAATACGTGGGCCAGTTCTTTGCCGATGCCGGCGGAGGCACCGGTGATCAAAACGGTTTTGGGGAGATCAGATTGATTGCTCATAAGCAGTTCCTTGCGCAGGAGGCAATATCAGAGACAGTCGGGATTGGATCATGGGAGCCTGTCACTATGCCATAGATTCAGTTTGATTTTAACTCCAGCAGTGGTGCTCAAGTGGAGGTTGCAGTTCTGTTCCGGTTCGCGCTAGCCTAAGCACCCGCTGCAATTATCTTTTACCCGAGGTTTGATCATGGCTTACGACAATCAGAACATATTCGCCAAAATCCTGCGCGGCGAGCTGCCCTGCATTAAAGTGTATGAAGATGACTTAACCCTGGCGTTTATGGACATCATGCCGCAAACCGATGGCCACACCCTGGTGATTCCCAAGGTGGAGGCAGTGACCCTGTTTGATTTGCCCGCCAGCCATTATGAAGCCTGCTTTATTACCATGAAGAAAGTGGGCAATGCCCTGCAAAAAGCCTTCAGTACCGAAGGCATCATGATGTTCCAGCTCAGCGGTGAATCCGCGGGGCAGACGGTGCCCCACCTGCATTTCCATTTACTGCCCACTTCCATTCAAACCCTGCGCACCAGCAAGCATGCGGCACAGATGGCCGATCAAACCGTGCTGCAGGGCTTCGCAGACCGCATTATTGCAGCGCTGGATTGAGTGGGGTGTAACGGTAAGGCCGGGGGCTAGCTGGCCACTGCCGCATCGGCGCGAAATTGCGTCGGTGATACCCCGTACCAGCGCTTGAAGGCGCGGGTGAAATTGGCCTGTTCAGAGAATCCCAACAGGTAGGCAATTTCGCTGATGGAAAGGTGTTCATCACGAATATACTGCCCCGCCAGAGTCTGCCTGGACGCCTGTAACAGGTTCTGAAAGCTGACCCCTTCCTCCAGCAGGCGGCGTTGCAGGGTGCGGGCACTCAATCCCAAGTGTGCGGCGATATCCGCTTCCTTGATGTTCCCCGACGGCAACTGCTCCAGGATGGCGAGCTGAACCCGGGCCGACAGCTGTTCCTGGTTCAGGCTTGCCATGTGTTTGAGAATTATCTGCTCATGGGCCTGGGTCAGTTCGTCGTTGCCGCTGGGCAACTTGCGTTCCATATCATGGCGATCAATCACCAGTTCGATGTATTCCTGACCATAGCGGATGGGGCAGCGGGCGATGCGCTCCAATAGAATACTGGCGCCGTTCGGGGCGTGGGGGCAGGTGATCTCCATGGGGCTGAAACCCTCCCCCAGCAATTGGCGGCACATTTTCAACAGCGCCACGATACCGGCATCGGAGGACGGACCATTGGCCGCCACCTGCTGCCGGTCGCGGCTGATGGTGATGCGGAAACGGTAGCGTACCTGCTCCGAGAGCAAGCTGTAATCCAGGCCGTCGTTCAGGAAGCGGCCATAGCGGGCCATACGGTGCAAGGCTTCCCCCAGGGAGTTACTGGCCAGCCAGGCAAAGCCCAGGGCGTGAAAGGTGGTGGGGTTCCAGCGTCCGCCGGCGGCGATGCCAAAGCCGTCGTCGCCACTGGCCTGAGCCGCCAAATCCCACAACTGGGTCATGTTGGCCAGGGGGAAGCGGGCGACGGTGTTGCTCAACTTGGAGGGGGCCAATCCCGCCGCCTGGAAAATCGCCTGGGCATCCAGCTGGCGGGCGTTGAGTTCTTCCCAGACGAGCAATGCCCAGGAGCTGAGTGTGGAGGCTGGCACAAAGGTATCTCCCCGGTGTTTCAGACAAGGATAAACACTTGGCGGGAAATGACAAACAACGGACAAGACCTTGGCGCAGGCGGACCAGTAAGCCCACCGGCATTTTCGTAACCTGAACTCAGTCAATCAAACACGAGGAACGGGTTATGAACCTAACGCAACACACCCCTTATTATCAGCACACTCTGGCGGGCCCGGTGCACTTTGTGGGCCGCGGATTGCACAGCGGCAAGCCGGCCAGTATGACCTTGCTGCCGGCGGAGACCGATAGTGGATATGTTTTTGAGCGCCTGGATGTGGAGCCGGGGCAACAGGTGATTGCCGCACGCTGGCATAGCGTAACCGATACCCGGCTTTCCACCACGGTAACCAATGGCTTTGGTATATCAGTGAGTACCATCGAGCATCTGATGGCTGCGCTGGCGGCCTGTGCAGTGGACAACGCCCGCATTCTGATTGACGGCCCGGAAGTGCCCATCATGGATGGCAGCGCCAAAACCTTTGTGGAAAGGATTCAGGCAGAAGGGTTGATACCGCAGCGGCAAGAGCGCAGAGCCCTGGTGATCACCAATCCGGTATGGACCCACGAGCGAGATAAATACGCCGGGTTTATGCCCTGTCCACGGCCCTGGTTTGATGTCACCATCGATTTCAAATCCAGAATCATCGGCAAGCAGAACTACTCAATGCCACTGACCGAAGCGCTGTTCAGCTCGCAGATTGCGGCTGCCCGTACCTTTGGCTTTGAAGACCAGCTGGCCACTCTGCAGTCCCTGGGCCTGGCCCGGGGAGGGTCATTACGCAACGCCATTCTGGTGGCCGGTGATGATGTGGTCAACGAGGATGGGCTGCGCTATCAGGATGAATTTGTGCGCCATAAACTGTTGGATGCTGTTGGCGATCTGGCTTTGGCCGGTGCGCCCATCTTCGGTCGCTTTGTGGGACACTGCAGTGGCCACCACCTGAATAACCAGGTGCTGCGTAACCTGATGCGCAACAGCCGCTTTTGGACGCTGACCACAGTGCGCGAGGCCACCGAACAGTGGGGCAGCATGATTGATGATTCGACCTATGAGGAAATGCTGGAGTCGATTTGAAAGGGAGAAAAATTCAAGCCGGGTGTTTAGCCCCGGCTTGTTGCTATGGGAAATCCTGCGGGCGGTTATGCCGCCAACTGTTTTCTAATGGCCGCAGACAATGCCTCAGCCTCAACCGCTCGGGCATAGATGCTGCCTTCAATTTTGGGTGTCATGCCAAACACCCAGAGCCCGGTGGCGTTCTGGTAGCGATCGTTTTCCAATACACATTCCCCGGGCAGCAATTTTTCCAGGCCGGTGCGATAGCCGGTGGCACAAATAATATGATCAGCTTTCGTCTGGCGGCCATCTTTAAACGTCACTTGATCTACATTGATATGCGCAATCTCCGGGGCCACGCTCAATGCATTGGTTTTCAGCGCGTTGACGAACCCATCATCAAAACCGGGCGCCACTTTGGATTGAGCCAAGCGGGTGGCGACCCCGGTGCTGGGCGTTTTCATGCCATATTTGGTCAAATCCCCAAAACACAATCGGGAAAACAGATTTGCCAAAACGTCCTGGGCCCGCAACGGCAGCCTGGCAAGTAATGGGCCGGATAGCTGGGTGGGAATACCCGCAATGTAGGTGGGCAGTAGATGGGAACCATTACGCATGGAAACGGTGAGTGATTTATAACGCCCCCGTTTGCACAGGTGATTGGCAATATCAATACCGGAGTTGGCGCCACCGACCACCACCACATTCTGGTTATCATAGCGTTCCATATGGCCCACATGGGCGGCATGGGTGACGCAGCCGGTAAAGGTTTCCTGGCCATTCCAGGTTGGCAGGTAGGGTTCGCGATCGGTGCCGGTGGCCACCACCAGGCATTTGGTGGTGAATGGTTGTTGGTTTGTGATGACCTGCCAGCCTTTGTCCGATGCGTCAATGCGCTCAACCGGTGTATTGAACCTGATCTCCAGGCCGTGTGAATGTATCAGTTCCTGTGCATAGGTTTCCACATAAGTCACATAATCATCCCTTTTTATAAAGCCCCCCAATCGTTTGTCGATCGCTTTTCCCGGTAGGGACGACAACGTACGGTGGGTGTTGAGTGATAACTGTGGATGACGCTTGCGCCAGGATGCAGCCACCGCATCGGATGCTTCCAGCAGCAGTGGCTTGATGCCTTTGTCCAGCAGACATCTGGCAATGGACAGGCCGGAGGTGCCGGCGCCGAGGATAATAACCTCCTGCAAGGGTTTGGTTGCAATCATGTTGGTTTCCTCATTGCGCTACTTTTTTCGGTATTGGCAGGAAGCGACGGACGGTCTGCTGGTAGTGCCGATAGTCATCACCGATCTCCGCGACCAGGTCGGCTTCCTCCACCGGTGTGATGATGAAGATGTACAGCGTTGCAACAATGGCCATCAATAGATGCCCAAGGCTCATCGCTGGAGTCGCCCACATCACAATCAACCACCCCAAACTGATGGGGTGGCGGGTGAGTGCATAGAGGTATCGTGCACTGAATCCCGGCGATTGCTGGCGCTGTGACCGCAGGCTGGCCCAGGCCTGTTGCAGCCCGAAAAAAGCGAAGTGGTTGATGTTAAAGGTCGCCAGAGTCATGAGGGTCCATCCGCCCAGATAGAGGGTTATGATGAGATTACGGGCGATGGGGTTCTCCGTTAACCAGATCGTCGTAGTCAAAGGTTGCCATAAGAGCACCAGCAGGAAGACCGTAACCCCGGATATCAGGATGTACGTACTGCGTTCGGTGCCGGCAGGAATAATCCGTTGCCAGGCGGCCTTGAACCAGGGCCGGGCCATGACCGAGTGAATGGCAAAGTAGGCCACCAGCAAACCCATATTGCTGAAAAGGGGTAACCATAAGCCTTCTGTTGTTCCACTATCAATGCTCTTTGGCACATACAGATTGATTAAAAATCCCATTAAATACAGGAGTGATGCCATACCCACGGTATAGGCGATCAGCGCATAGCTGAGGAGCGTAATCTTCTTCATGATGTCCATCTCTAATGTTTGTAAGGTAACGGTGTAACGTGCTGGCGCTTGCCAGAGTGGGACATCATAGAGCGGCGACCGATAAATAGATGACGTCATAATTTACGAAAACCAGTGAAATCTGCCAAATGATACTTTGGTTGCGGAATGAATCGTGCGATTCTAACAGCCACGATCAATCACATTGTGTTGCACGCTGCGTTATGCCCAATCCCAAGACAGGCCCCGATGCCACCAAGCCAATCATCGAAATAGCGATTCTGGCGACCCCGGAGGCAACGCTTTCCACGGTGTTCGGGATGAATGACCTGCTGGCCTCAGTGGGGCGTGACTGGTCTTTCGTTACAGAAGGGGTCATGGGTGAAGCTGCGATCAAACCCACCATTGTATCCCTCACCGGCGAAGAGATGCAGACGGTCAATCAGGGTTGGTTGCGTCCGCATCGTGCGCTGACAGAGGAATATCATCCTGATGCCATCTGCATCCTGGAAATGTTTATCGATCCCCATACCGGGCTGGACTCGCGCTATAGCGCCGAGATCCAATGGCTGCAGCGTTATTGGGCCAATGGCGGTGTCATTGCCACCGCTTGTACCGGAGCCCTGTTGTTGGCGGAGGCCGGTTTGCTGGATGGGAAAGAAACCACAAGCCACTGGGGTTTTACCGAGGGCTTGGCGCGACGTTATCCCGCGGTGAAGGTGCAGGGTAATCGTGCTTTTATTGCCACGGGAGAAGGTCAGCGCCTGATGATGGCCGGTGGTGGCACCACCTGGATGGACCTGGGGTTGTATCTGATTGCCCGCTTCATCGGTATGGATGAAGCGATCAGGATCGCCAAATTGTATTTGGTGGAATGGCATGAAAGCAGTCAGCATGCATTCTCTTATTTGTGCAGCAAGCGGCAGAATGATGATGCGGTCATTGCTGAGAGCCAGGTCTGGCTGGCGCAGAATTACGACCAGTCCGCTCCTGTAAATGCAGCCATTAAAAACAGCGGCTTGTCAGAGCGCTCCTATATCCGGCGTTTTAAGAACGCAACCGGAATGACCCCCATTGAATATATCCTGAATCTTCGTATTGAAGAGGCAAAGCAACTGTTGGAAACCACTACGATTCCGATCGAAGCCGTGGCAGAAACGGTGGGATATCAGGATGCCAGTTTTTTTAATTTGAAGTTCCAGAAAAAGGTGGGGTTAACACCGGCACAGTATCGGCGCAAGTTTCTCGGGCTGAGAGAGTTATTGCGCAAACGATAAAGAAAAGATAGGTGCAATATGGATATCAATTGATGTGGGTAATCTCATAGCGGGCTACCCTGCCGCTGATGGGGACGGCAATTTCATCCCCGACGGCCCCGTTCAGTAATGCTTTTCCCAAGGGCGCCTCAGGGGTAATCATCACCACATCACACTCCTGGAAGCGTACTTTTACACCGCCGGCTGAAGGCCCCAGAAAAAAAGCCTGCTCACGATTTTTGTCATCGATCACCTGCACCAGGGCGCCAATGGTAATGGGGTCGTTTGCGCTGAATGGTCGTGGCGTAAGCGCTTTGAAGGCAGCCAGATCCGATTCGCACTGTGCCAAGCGGCGGCTTTGCCCCTGCGTTAAATAGGATGCCTCCAATCCCAGCGTATCGTATTTGTTCTCGGCGATGTTTTCTTCATGGGTGGCGGCTTCATAAGCACGGTCTACGGCGGCCTGTGCATTGTCCACCAGCCCTTGCAGCGCGTTTAGAATAAGGTCATGTAGCTGGGCTTTGTTAAAATCTGCTGGCATGCTTCGAACTGAATGCGGTTAACGAACGTAACCTATGATAGCAATAAAATGAGAGGCTGAACCCACCAGCACGAAGAAATGCCAGATACCGTGGGCATGGTTCAGCCAGCGCAGTTTGTCCACCAGATAAAAAGCGATACCAGCGGTATAGGCGATGCCGCCGGTGAGCAGCCAGAAATAACCCGCATGAGGCAGGGCCGCCTTGACGTTGTCGATATCCAGGGTACAGGCCCAGCCCATGGCCACATATATGATCATCTGCCCCACTTTGACGGCTTTTCCCGTCAGCAGCAGCTCTGTCAGTATGCCGATAACCGCCAGCCCCCACACCAATGCCAGGATCAGCAAGCCATTGCCTTCGCGCATACTCACCAGCATAAACGGCGTATAGCTGCCGGCGATCAACAGGTAAATGGAAACATGATCCAGTAGTTTAAACAGCTTTTTCAGATGAGGGGGATGAAAACTGTGGTACAGAGTGGACATGGTATACAGCAACACCATGCTGAGGCCGAATACCGAGAAGCCGATGATGGTCCAGGGATCGCCGGTCTGAATACTGATGGTCAGTAGCGCCCCCAGGGCCACCAACGCCAATACGGCACCGATCAGGTGGCTGATGCTGTTGAGTCGTTCTCCATAGTACATTGTGCGGGCCCGTCCGTTGCGTTGTTCTCATCAGGGAAAAGAGCATGGTACGTGGCCAGGGCAACCTAACCAAGCAGCGCCATACTCTGCTTGGTTACGGTTTGTTTCAGGGGTG
>DKQK01000035.1:0-2762 GCA_002471665.1 Gammaproteobacteria bacterium UBA7310 | reverse complement strand
TTACTGTGCGCAGCCGGCCGCTCCAATCGGTTCCAGACCTTTTCGTGGAAATAGAACACCACGGTATTGCACAGGGGTTCCAGCAGCGCCAGGGCGCCCCCCACCAGAACGTCGCCGGTCATAAGGTAGCCGATAGAAAAGGCTACCGCCATGTGCAACACTGCGAAACTGATGGTCTTCTTCATGAGTAGCCTCCGTCAGGATGTGGGTCAACAGGATCAGGTTCAGTGGGATTAATGATTGCAAATGATTCTCATTAAGTGAAATGAATCATATTAAGGATTTTGATAGGATTTAGCTATTGATGGGCCGGTTGATGGTAGGTAGAGGGGCCGGGCTTAGGGCAGTGGATCCAGGTCACCTTCCGGGGTTTGGCCGGGTGCCATCTCCAACGGGCAGACCGGCGTAATTTGATCGAAGGTTTTCAAGTAGTGCTTTTGCACCCGTTTCATGTCCACCAGCGACAGGCCATTGGAAAACCCGAACCACACGTACAGGCCGTTCAGATCGCGGAACATGTCCGGCAGATAGCGGGGGGGTTCCACGATGCCTTCCAGATAGGCTTCGTAGAGCACGGGGATGTCTTCCAGGGTGATCTTGCCGGCAAACAGCATGGGGATCAATTCCGGCAAACCGGCGCCGATGGCGCTGCGAATGAAGTTTACGTTTTCCACAAAGCCCTTAACGTAAGATAAATCCTTGGTGAATACGGAACGCCCGGTCACCATGCCGCCGCGGAACACCCGCTGTGTGGTGGTGTAGGCGTCGGCGTCCGGCAGGCCGCGATCCCGCAGATGGTGAAAGGTTTCCACAAAGTCCGCGCCTTCTTGCGCCACATGGATGGCGCTGACCCGGTCACTGACCCGGCGGGCGCGAAACGGAAAGCTGCTGAAGGTAAGGGTTTCCATCAACAGGGCCAGCCCTTCCTGGATGGCGGCAATGCGCGGCGACCCCACACTCAACCAACTGGCGTAGGGTTGGCGGCGCCCGTTCAAAGTGGTGCCCACGTGTACCCAGCCCTCATGCACTTCCAGCACCCGCAGATCACGCTCGGAGAAGCGTGCCCGTGAGTTCATCTTGATGCTGTCGCCACCGGCGGCGGCGTCGGAGACAATGCCGTCGGACAAGATCACCTTGAGCTCACCTTTGGTGAAATAGCGGTTCAACCGTTTCTGCAACAACGCCACCGACTCGCTGGCGTCATAGAGCTTGGGCTGGGCAAAGGCGATGTGCTGGGCCGCCGGTTGTGAGAAGATGGCGCAGAGTTGTTCCCCTACTTCCAGCAGGGTGCGCTTGTCGCCGAACAGGTGATCACGGGCCGAGCCGTAAAGTTCCACGCTGCAGCGGCCGAACTCCGGTTTGCCCCGGGCCTGCAGCATGTCCACCACCTGGATGTACTGATCGGTGGTGGTGGTGAGTAACTTGCCAAGGGGATCATGCTTGCCCAGTTTGCGTTTGATCGACTGTTTCAGCGCTTTGAATTCCTCCTGCTTGGCGGCCGGCTGAAAATTCAGGGGTTGGGATTGATAGTAGTCGGTGTCAGCATTGGGTAACCAACGCATGTCAGAATCGAAGAACCGTTGCCGCCATTGGGGGGGCCATTTGATGCTGTCCAGTATGCGGATTGGCGCCTGGGCGGCAATCAATTGATCAGACAGTGATTTCAAATTGTCGAGGTAAATACGGCGTTGGCTCATGGTGTCCACATAGGGTGATACTAGCGCTGAATGTAGGTCGGCCGGCAGCGTCTGGCAATGATTTTTTACGTAACGATTTGTTGGAGTAAGCATGCCTCATAGCGGTGAAGCAGTGAGCCTGAAACAGGCCTTCTGGTATTGGTTGAAACTGGGTTTTATCAGTTTTGGCGGGCCTGCGGGCCAAATCAGCATGATGCATCAGGAGCTGGTGGACAAGCGCCGCTGGATTTCAGAGCGGCGTTTTCTACATGCCCTCAATTATTGCATGGTACTGCCCGGGCCGGAAGCCCAGCAACTGGCCACCTACATCGGCTGGCTCATGCATGGTGTGAGAGGCGGCATTGTGGCCGGTGGCTTGTTTGTGCTGCCGTCTTTGTTGCTGCTGATGCTGTTGAGCTGGATTTATTTGAGCTTTGGGCATCTGCCGTTGGTGGCGGGTATTCTCTACGGTATCAAACCGGCGGTCACTGCCATCGTGCTATTAGCGGCCTGGCGGATTGGTTCACGGGTGTTAAAACACTGGTTTCTGTGGGGGATTGCGGCGTTGTCTTTCCTTGCCATCGCGGTGTTCGATGTACCGTTCCCGGCGATTCTGTTGGGCGCCGCATTGCTGGGCTGGATCGGCATGCGCTGGTTGCCCCATATCTTTCAGGCTGCGCCAGCTCACACAGCGAAAAGTGATGGCGTGGTAGATGCCTTGATTGGTGATCACAGTCCGGTGCCTGAGCATGCGCGCTTTTCCCGCCGTCGCCTGATGCTGACCGTTATGGTGGGGGTGGGGTTATGGTGGTTGGTGATGGGGGCACTCTGGACGACAGTGGGGCCCAAGCATGACCTGAGCCTGATGGGCTGGTTCTTTACCAAGGCGGCTCTGCTGACCTTCGGTGGCGCCTATGCGGTATTGCCCTATGTGGTGCAGGGGGGTGTGGAAAACTACGGTTGGCTCTCTGCCACCCAAATGATGGATGGCCTGGCGTTGGGGGAAACCACGCCTGGGCCGCTGATCATGGTGGTGGCCTATGTGGGGTTCGTGGGTGGCTGGACCAAGGCGGTGTTGGGGCCGGA
>DKQK01000066.1:2711-10307 GCA_002471665.1 Gammaproteobacteria bacterium UBA7310 | reverse complement strand
GATAAAAGCGCATGGGCTTGCCCAGGTGCATAGTGGACAGTACCAGCCCCCACATCTGCAGCCCCATAAACACTGCCAGCATGGGGATGTACAGCACGCTGCTTTCGATGGCGGCGATGCTGTCCAGCCCGATATAGGGCGCCAGCAGTACGGTGATAAAGGCACCGATCACCGCCTGGGTGGCCAGGGTGAAGATCACCAGCGGGTTCTCCCGCGAGCTCAACCGGCCCAGGTTCCAGTGGGTGTCTTTGCCTTCTTTCTCATCCACCACCGAGCGGAACTGCCCATCATCACCCTTGGCGTATTTCACCGGCATGGAATCCGTGCGGGTGACTTCGTTGGGCATGGATTTGGTCTGCTGGAAGCGAATGTTGGGGTTAGTGATGTTGGGATCGGGGAATCCGGGAATCTGCGGCAGCACCTGCTCGCGGTTTTCCGGGGTGTTTTCGATCACACCAAAGTTCAGCGCGTTACCCAGGCAGGCGGATACACAGGCGGGTTTCAAACCCTCTTCCAAGCGGTCTACACACATATTGCACTTGGACACCTGGCCCTGAATGGGGTCCAGTTGCGGTGCATTGTAGGGGCATACCCAGGTGCAGTAGCCACAGCCAAAGCAGGTGTCCGGATCCTGCAGCACGGCGCCGTATTCTGCGTGCTTGGTGTAAGCCCGAGTGGGGCAGCCTTTCAGGCACACCGGATCATCGCAATGGTTACAGGCCATGGAGATGTTCATGCGCTTGTAGTCGGGGTAGGTGCCCCCTTCCACATAGCCCACGGAACGGAAGCTGATGTGGGCCGGATTGCCGTTCTTTTCGCTGCAGGCCGCTTCACAGGCATGGCAGCCGATGCAGTTGTCGGCGGTAAAATGAAAACCGTGCTGCTTGTACCGGTTGGGGTTGTCGCCCACCGCCGGGTTCTGGTTGATCAGCAGGGATTGGCCTTCCGGCGCGCAACCACCACTGAGTTCCAGCAGATCAATTTTGCGGCCATAGCGGTTGGTATCGGCCACCTGGGGATCAAAAAGTTTGGCGTAATTCTGCTCACCCGGGCGCTTCTCCCAGGTGGGTTTGGCTTCGTCATACACCGGATCGGGTTCAGCGCCGATTTGGTCCAGGCGATCCCGTACTTTACGTAAAATACTTAACATGTCCTCTCCTCTACTTCCGAATCTCTGGACTTCCGGATCTCTGGGGCGCGTTTAGAACGCGCGGCGTTGCGCATTGAGTTTGGCGGCCTGCTTCTGATCGGTGTGTTCAATACGAACTGAGCACTGCTTGTAGGCCGGCTGGCGCGAATGGGGATCCAAAAGCCCTAACGAAAGCCGGTTGACACAATCATGGAAATGGAACGGTATGAACACCATATTGCGGGGCACCCGCTGGGTCAGCTGCACCATCACCACCGCATCGCCACGGCGTGATACCAGGCGCACATAGGATTGGTGTTTGATGCCCAGTTCCGCCGCTGCATCCGGGTTCATCTCCATATAGGGGGTTGGGCTGAACTTGTTGCAGTTACCCAGCTTGCCGGTTCGGGTTCGGGTATGGAAATGCTCCACCACCCGGCCACTGTTGAGCCAGAACGGGTAATCCTCGCAGGGGCGTTCGTTATTATCGATAAACGGCAACGCAATCAGGTTGGCTTTGCCATCAGCCGTCTGGAAATAGCCATCGGTATAAAGACGCTGATCCCCTTTCACTTCAGCCGCGCCGTCTTGCAACTGGCTTTCCCGAAACGGCCACTGAATGCCACGGCTCTGCTCGATCAAATCATGGCTCATACCGGAAATATCCAGGGTGCGGCCATCACCTTTGGAAAGCTGTTTCATTTCGTTGAACGCGCCTTCCGGTGTGTCAGGGAAGTGGATCTTGTGCCCGTTTTCAAAGCGCTTGGCCAGCTCGGTAAAGATCCAGAAGTCCGGTTTGGAATCCTCATGGGGCGCCACCACCGGGCGAATCAGGTTGACCCGGCGCTCGGTATTGGTGAAACAGCCGGTCTTTTCAGCCCACACCGCCGCAGGCAGATACAGGTGCGCATACTGGGTTGTCTCCACATCCTGATAGGCATCCTGTACCACCAGGAACTCCAACTTCTCCAGGGTTTTGCGGATGCGTGGGGTGTTGGGCATGGAGGTCATGGGGTTGGTGGCCACCAGCCACAACCCTTTTACCTGGCCGGTCTCGATGGCGGGCAGGATGTCCGTCATGCACATGCCGCGCTTCTGTGGAAAGAAGGATTCATCAATGCCCCAGAATTCAGCGATTTCTTTGCGGTCTTTTTCCTTTTCCAGATAGCGGTAACCCGGCAGGCCGGAGCAGGATGACCACTCACGGGTGCCCATGGCATTACACTGGCCGGTAATGGACAGGCTGGTGCCACCGGGCTTGCCGATGTTGCCGGTAATCAGGTTCAGGTTGTTGATACCCACCACGCCGTCGGAACCGTGGGTGCTCTGGTTGATACCCATGGTCCAGATGCTCATGGCGGCACCGGCATTGGCGTAGAGGCGCGCCACATTGCGGATGGTATCTTCATCGATGCCGCAGATGCGCGCGGCGGTGGTGGGATCGTAATCCTTCACGCAGTTTTCCAGCGCCTCAATGCCGTTGGTATGGGCATCGATGTAGTCACGGTCTTCCAGGCCTTCCGCCAGAATCACGTGCATCAGGGCATTCTGCAACACCACATCGGTGCCGGGGGTAATGGGCAGATGGATGTCCGCAAACTGGGCAAACATGGTCACCCGTGGGTCCACCACGATCAGCGGGAACTTGCGCTTTTCAAGGGCCTCTTTCAGGCGCCAATAGATAATAGGGTGTTGCTCCGGCAGGTTGGAGCCCCAGGCAATCATGCATTCGGTGTGTTCGAAATCCTCGTAACATCCGGGTGGGCCGTCGGAGCCAAAGGAACGCTTGTAGCCGGACACGGCAGAGGCCATGCACAGGGTGGTGTTACCGTCGTAGTTGTTGGTGCCGATGCAACCCCGCACCAGTTTGCCCAGGGTGTAGAATTCTTCCGTCATGATTTGCCCGGTGGATACCACGGCAAAGGCATCCCGACCGTGCTGGCTCTGAATCCGCTTGATTTCCCCGGCCATCTTGTCCAGGGCGCTATCCCAACCGGTGGGCTGCCAGTCATCCCATGGCTTATCGCGCATAATGGGCGTGGTACCGCGGCCGGAGGCTTCAAACAGCTCGTGTTCAAAAATGCCTTTAATGCACAGCTTGCCGCGGTTAACATCGGCAGTGGCGACCCCCCGGGTGGCAACGGCACGCCCGCCTTCATCCAGCCCCACTTCGATCGAGCAGCCAGTGGAACAATAACCACAGGTGGTGTATTTCCACTGTTGGACTTTTTTGTCCAAAATCTTGATTTTTTTGCGATCCTGACGGCCAAAAAGCATTATTTTGGTTCCTCTCTCATTTTTACAGCTCTACTACGGTGCAGAAAAATTTCGCGCACCAAACCAAACCGCACTACTTTGGTTCAATTTGATCACCAAAACGCCTATTTTTAGTGATTAACGGCAAATTCCCTGTAGGATTAACAAGATACGTGCCACAAGAACCGGACAAAAATTGGGGTAATAGGCCGGTGGCGGGCATAATAAGGGTATAAAAGGATGAGAAAGGAAGAGAAAGACAGAACAATGACAGGATGACGCTGATCCCGGGGCGCCCCCGCCTGGCAATTACCAAGGCGGGAGTGCGGCAGGGATTATCCCTGCTCCAGCAATCTCCGCAGATCGATGATAGCGGCGTTGGCCCGGGAGATATAATTGGCCATTACCAGGGAATGATTGGCGAACAGTCCGAACCCGGAGCCGTTCAGGATCATGGGGCTCATTACCGGTTCCTGGGTTGCCTCCAGTTCCCGCACAATCTGACGCAAGCTCACCATGGCATTCTTTTTCTCCAGAATGTCCTTGAAGTCGATTTCAATGGCTTTCATCAGGTGGATCAACGCGTAAGAGGCGCCCCGCGCTTCGTAGAACACATCGTCGATTTGGGTGAACGGTGTTTTCAGGCGCATCTGTTGCGGTGACTGGGTGGACTGCTTGGCGGCCGAATCCCCGGCCAGGTCAATATTGATTTGTTCCTTGCCCACGCTGGCACTGAGTTTCTGGGAGAGGCTGCCCAGGCGGGTTTCCACGTCCGCCAGCCAATTGCGCAGATTGTCGGCACGGGCGTAAAACTGGGCGTTATTCACGTCCTCGTCCAGCAGCCGCACCTGATAGGCCTGCAGATACTGTATACCACGACGGTATTCCGATTCCGTGGACGGAAACCAGAAGCTGTCGTTGTCGAAATGCAGTTGGGGTTCAGCCCGGGCCAGGTCGATGTCCTCCCGGGAGGTGGACTGGGAGCGGGCAATGTCTTTACGCAGAGCCCGGCTCATGTCGCGCAGCTGCACCAGAATACCAAACTCCCAGTTGGCGATGTTGTCGAGCCAGATTCCCGGTGGTGCAATGTCATTACTGATGTAGCCCCCGGGCTTGTCCAGCAGGCTCTCACCCAACCGAATCAAGGTGGAGGTGGTGGCAAAGCCGGTGGCCGGCTGCTCACCCAAGGCGGCGGCATCCAGCTCCACGGTGCGATTTACATCCCACAGGGCCGGCTCTGAACTCCAATAGACTCCGAGCCCGATGGCAAACAGCAGATACACCGCCACAATCCCGGAAATGAGTTTTGCCCACATGCTTTTGTTATCGTGCGTGTCCAATCCTGTTCCCTCAACCTTAGATTACTGACCCTAAGCTAACTGTTTATGGTGTCAGTGGCAACCTTCCACATGCGGCTGCCCTTGCCTACGCGGCTTCCTGCCCGGGCTGGGGTTCACCCAGAAAATAACCCTGGGCGCCATCCAGCTGGAAGCGTCGAAGCAAATCCCATTGCCCCTCCCCTTCCACCATTTCCGCCGTCAGCAAAATCTGACGGCTGTGGGCAATGCGCACCAGGGATTGTACAAAGAACTGGTGATCCAGGTTGTCTTCGATATCGCGGATATAAGAGCTGTCTACTTTAATGGAATAAAGCTGCAACCCGCTGAGATAGCCGAAGCTGCTGTTGGTGGTACCAAAGTGGTCGATGGTGAGTTTGGCGCCCAGCTCCCTGAGGCTGGCGGCAAGGCGGCGCAGCTTGCCATGGGCCGTGCGCACGGTTATTTCCGGCACCTCAAAAATCAGGTAGGGCGCCACATCCGGGTGATTGCGCAGGGTGGCCAGCAACCAGCCGTCGAAATCTTCCTCACGCACACTGTGGCTGGACAGGTTCACTGCCAACGGCACCCGTTTGCCATTCTGCTGGTTTTTCAACTGCTCGATCAGGCGTTCGATGATCATGCGGTCAAACCGGCTTACCATGTCGAAGCGCTCAACCAGGGGGATGAAGTGCCCCGCGGTGATCAGCTTGCCTTCCACGGCCACCCGCGCCAACACTTCGTAGTGCATTAACGCTTGATCCACACAGGAAATCACCGGCTGGTAATGCAAAACCACTTTTTTCTTGCTGATCACCTCTTCCAGAAAACCGGCCCAGTTGCTCACTCCCGGCATGCTGGGCGCCAGTGCCTCGCCGTGAGCCGCCTGGTCGTACACTTCCACGTGCCCGCTCTGAAAGCTCTCTGCCCGCTCCAATGCGGCCGCCGCCTGGGCCTCCAGCAACTTGGGATCATCCCCCACATTGCAGGCGCTTAATCCGGCGTAAAGCTTGACCGGGGAACCACCCAGGTTCAGCCCATCCAGGCGCTGAATCCGGCCCAGCGCCTGGGTAATCATGGCTTGCACCTGGTCGATGGTCTGGTGGGGTAGCAACGCAGCGAAGCGGGTTCCGGTAACGCGGGCCACGCAGTGCCCTTCCACGCCTTCCAGGGCCTGTTGCCACACCTGGCCAATGCGCCGCAACAGCAGGTTGCCGGCATCATGACCATAGTGCTCGTTGTATTCGCCCATGCTTTTTACCTGCAGCCGCACCAACACACCACTGAACGGTTCCTCCGGGGATTCAATTCGGGCATTGAGCTGGGCATTGAAAAAGCGGCCGTTACCCAGCCCGGTAATGGAATCCACATACGCCTGGTTGCGGACCTGTTCAATTTGCGCCACCTGTTCATCGAACAGCACTTTGAGTTGGCGGGTCATGCGGTTGATGGCTTGCACCACCCGCTTCAGCTCGCGGGTTTTCGGCAACGGTTGTTGCCCGGTGAAATCCCGGTTACAGATCAGATCTGCCTGTTTTTCCAATGTCCGCAATGGAGTCAGCACCGCCCGCACGATCATCAGTATCACCACCCAACTGATGACTCCCACAAACAGGAACAACCAGAATGCCTGCTTGGCCGCCACCCACAGATTGCGGTTGGCAGCATCCTTATCAGCGAACACCCGCACCTCACCCACCCGGCGCCAGCCATCGGTGATTTCACTGATCCCCGGCATAGGATTGATCTCCAGCCAGTTCACAAACCACGGCGGCACCAGATGCGGTGGCGGCTGCAGGGTACGGCGCGTGATCACATCCCCATCCGGATTGCGCACAATGATCTCGGTAAAGTCACCACGGTCGAATATGGCATCCACCATGGTCTGGACCATGGCCAGATCGTCCTGCCCCAGCGGTCTGGAGAGGGAAAGCCCCAGGGATGTCGCCGTATCCTGAGCATGGCTGTGCATCTGCATTTCCAGGTAATCCCGACTGTTGCGCACGCTCAAATAGCAAATCCCCGCCAACAGCACCAGCAACAGGCCGGTAATCAACAGAACCATTTGACGATGTAAGCTCACACTGTTCTCCTCGCGGCATGCCGACAGGGCGCAGCCCGGGTTGCCTAGTTTATTTTTGTTTAATCCGTGAGTGTATCCCTAAAGGCTCCCAAGCCCCAAGCGCACTCGCAAATCCCGCCACAAAGTAATGTCGTCCGCATCCCCCAACCGTGTCTCTTCGCCCCGGTTTTTGGCTTTCCACAGCCCCTCTGCATTAAAACTGTATACCGGTTCCAGATCCGGCCGCATTGACGCAGGTAGCATCTCCTCCACCAAAATATCCAGTACCAGGGGTTCGCCGCGCTCGGGGTAATAGGTCAGCACCATATGCGGTTCGTTCAGGCGCAACGCTTTGACATAGGTAATGCGCATGCTCTTGGCCGGCACCCCCAGCTGTCTCAGGGTAAAATACTTGGCAATGGCAAAGTCTTCGCAATCACCGCCATTACTGGCCAGGGTTTCCACCGGCGTCGCCCAGTAGTCTTCCTGTTGCCAATGCTCCAGATCGGTCCGAAATTGCAGCTGATTAAAGAAGCGATTTACCGCCCGCAACTGGTCGGCGGTATTCTGATAGGTAAGGTCCCACACCAGTTTCTCCCAGCGCTCAACACGTTCGACGCCGATGGCTCCATATTGATCATGTACCTTGCCCTTGATTTCAAGGGGCAGTGCTCCCGCCAATGCTGCGGAGCAGACCACCCAAAATAGCACCAGGACTGCCAGTCTTGTTCGCTCGCGCACGGATCGCTCAGGTTAGGGTTGTAATAAAAATAACTATAGCAGTGTGTAAGCTGGCTGCCTGTTAAGCGGTGACCAGTAGGTCCATACCCTAT
>DKQK01000066.1:0-2352 GCA_002471665.1 Gammaproteobacteria bacterium UBA7310 | reverse complement strand
ATACCCTATGAAGGAGGTCACAGATTTTGGATTCACCCGCGCCAAGTGAAACCCTTTCGCC
Source organism: Gammaproteobacteria bacterium UBA7310 (assembly GCA_002471665.1). GTDB lineage: Bacteria > Pseudomonadota > Gammaproteobacteria > Pseudomonadales > Ketobacteraceae > Ketobacter. The sequence continues at coordinate 2,291 of DKQK01000066.1, read as the reverse complement.
CCATAACCGTCTAACGTTACACTGAGCGCCTTTTTTGTACTCCAATTTTCTGAAATCATTTAGGCAATGAACAACATGCCCCACCGTAATCTGTTTCTGGCCCTGCTGTTAAGCTGGCTCACTACCTTCGCCTTTGCCAACGACGATGGCGAGTTTCTGCCGGTAAATGAGGCCTTCCAGGTGAGTGCCGTCGACGCGGGCAATCACGTTCATTTCACCTTCACCATCGCCGATGGTTACTACCTTTATAAACACCGCTTTGGCTTTGAGCCCACCGCCGGAACACCGGGCGAATTGGGCGAACCGGTGTATCAACAGGCCGCTGAATGGAAGGACGATCCCATCTTCGGACAGGTGGAGGTTTTTTACTCAAGTGTGGACGTATATGTACCTGTGCTGGCGGCGGATGACGGCTTCATTGAAATTGATGCCCACTACCAGGGTTGCGCCGACAAGGGCCTGTGTTACATCCCCCAGACCTATACCAATATGTACCAGATTGATGTTGATGCAGCCGCACCCGACATCAACCCGGAACCGGGCAAACCGCGACCAGAATCCACTAAAAGTACAGATCTGGACGCAGAATCCCCTTCGGTTTTCCCGGCAGAGGCCCCCCTCTGGTCAGAAAAACGGCCGAATCCGGGGCAAATCACACAATCAAGTACAGATCTGGACGCTGATGATGCGTTGAGCCTGGAGACTTTTCTGTCACAAAACGGTCTGTTCTCCATCATCGGCATGTTCTTTCTGATCGGAATCGGGCTTACCTTCACCCCCTGCGTCCTGCCCATGGTGCCTATTCTCAGCGGCATCATCGTCGGCCAGGGTACAGATCTGTCCCGCCGCAAAGCGGCGGCCCTTTCCATTACCTATGTGCTGGGCATGGCCGTGACCTACGCCATCCTGGGTGTGGTGGCGGGGCTCACCGGGGCAAAACTTCAGGTAGCCATGCAGAACCCCACGGTGCTGTTCAGTTTTGCCGCTGTGTTTGTGGTGCTGTCTTTTTCCATGTTCGGCTTCTACGAGCTGCAACTGCCCAGCGGTATTCAGAATCGACTCAATAGCATCAGCCAGCGGCAACAGGGCGGCACTTATATTGGTGTAGCCATCATTGGTGTCCTGTCCGCGTTGGTGGTGTCGCCTTGCGTATCGGCCCCGCTGGCCGGTGCCCTGCTGTATATCGGGCAAAGTGGTGACTGGGTGCTGGGAGGGCTGGCGCTGCTGGCGCTGGGCCTGGGGATGGGTGCCCCGCTGATTGCCATTGGCGTTACCGGCGCCAACATCCTGCCCAAAGCCGGTGGTTGGATGGACAACGTAAAAGGCCTGTTCGGCGTGATGCTGCTGGCCGTGGCCCTGTGGCTGGTGAAACACCTGCTGCCGGAAACACTGGCCTGGGTCAGCGGCGGTGGCCTGCTGATTCTGGCCGGCCTGTATTGCGGCGCTCTGGACCCTCTGACCAGCCCCCAGGGTAAATTGTTCCGGGGCATCGGGCTGACCATTCTGGCCTGTGGCAGTGCCCTGATTCTGGCCCAATTCATCTCCTCTCCGGCGGCCTTGTCCAGTACCGCCAGCGTGCAGCAGCCGTTACCGTTTCAACGTATCCGCAGCGAGCAATCCCTGGACCAGGCTCTGGCCAGCGCCCGCGCCAATGGGCAACCGGTAATGATTGATTATTTCGCTGACTGGTGTACCGCCTGCTTTGAAATGGAACATGAAACCTTCAGCCAGAGTGACGTGCAGAACCGCTTAAGCCAGCATGTCTGGCTGCAGATCGACCTCACCAACAACCCGCAGGACAACGCCCTGCTGCAGCGCTACAACCTGCCCGGCCCCCCCGCTATTTTGTTCTTCGACAAGCAGGGCAATGAGCTGAAAAATGCCCGTATCTACGCCTACAAAAGTAAGGCCCAATTCCTCAACCACCTGGAACAGCACCGCATCCAACACTGATTTATAGGGTGAAAAGCAGGCTATCTTCGTTGAACTTGCATACTCACGCGGTTAACTTGTAAGTAAATGTAAGATGTGCCACAAAGCACAGGAATGCACCGAATGCACTCGTTATAATCCGGTCGAAATCACTGAAAAATTCAACCTGCATAAATCAATACAGGATAAGCAGAGGAATCCCCCACATCATGGCAAAGTTGCTGGTACTCAATGGGCCAAACCTGAACCTGCTGGGCACACGGGAACCGGGCATTTACGGTACCCAAACTCTGGATCAGATCCATCAGGTGCTGACCCAACAGGCCGCTGAACAAGGCCATCAGTGCGAATGCCTGCAG
>DKQK01000006.1 GCA_002471665.1 Gammaproteobacteria bacterium UBA7310 | reverse complement strand
CCCCATGGACCAATTGGGGTGGGCGCAGGCCTGCTCCGGGGTTACCTCGGCGAACTGAGCCAGCGGTAGTTGGCGAAACGGCCCCCCGGACCCGGTGAGCAGTATACGAGACACCCCTTTCCGGCCCAGGCCATCTGCAAAATCCACCGGCATACATTGAAAGATGGCGTTATGCTCGCTGTCGATGGGCAACAACTCCGCGCCACTGCGCTTAACCGCCGACATAAACAGCTGCCCACTCATCACCAGGGCTTCTTTATTGGCAAGCAACACACGCTTGCCGGAACGTACCGCCGCCAGAGTGGGCAACAGGCCCGCAGCCCCGACAATGGCGGCCATCACCTGATCCACATCGGCGTGCTCGGCCACCGCTACCAAACCGTCCATACCGGCCAGGACTTCGGTATCAGACCCTGCCTGCCGCAAACGGTTCCGCAGCTCCTCGGCCCGGGAATCCTCCAGCAACACCGCATAACGGGGCATGAACTCCAGCACCTGTCGGAACAGATCGTCTACATTGGTGTGGGCTGTCAGGGCAAAAGCCCGATAACGCCCCCTGTGCTGCCTGAGCACATCCAGGGTGCTGACGCCAATTGAACCGGTGCTGCCCAGCACCGTTATGTTTTGTACTGTGGACATGTCTGGAACCGTCAATGAAATGCACCCAGCAATAACATGCCGGCTGCAAACAGTGGGACCGCTGCCGTGATACTGTCGATCCGGTCTAGAATACCACCATGCCCGGGAAGAATCTGGCTACTGTCCTTGAGGCCGCGATGACGTTTAAACATACTTTCGGCGAGGTCGCCAAACACGGAGCCCACCACCGCCACCAGGCTCACCAGCATAAACCACCACAGACTGATGGTCTGCAGCGCCGCGGTTTGGGTGGCCACCAACAATGCGATGACAGCAGTCACCAGCAGGCCGCCCAGCAACCCCTCGATGGTTTTACCCGGGCTGACCCTGGGAGCCAGCTTGTTTTTGCCCAAGGCACGCCCGGCAAAATACGCGCCGGTATCCGCGCCCCACACCAGAAGAAACGCGTACAGCATCCACCAGGAGCCACCCTCCTGCCGATGCAACACCACCAATCCCCACCACGCAGGGAGTAACACCAACAGGCCGATGGCGCCCTGGGTGAATGGCCCGGACCACACGGCCACTTGCTGTGGGTAGACCCGCACCATCGCGATGGCCAGCGACCACCAGATAACCGACAGTGCCAGTACCCAATCCAGATTCAACCAGTATTCCAGCGCCATCCCCGCCAGCACCAACGCGGCATAGGCCACCCGGCCGGACTGACGGTGAATGCCCATAATATTGGCCCATTCCCAGGCCGCCAGGGTCACAGGCACCACCATTGCGACAGCAAACCACGGCGTTGATAAATAAAAAATTGCCCCAAGAACCAGGGGCAAAAGAACCAACGCGGTTATGATTCTCTGTTTCAGCATATTATTGTTGGCTCGCTTCTACTTGTTCACTGGTACGCCCAAACCGCCGTTGGCGCCGTTGATAGTCGGCAAACGCCTCATGCAAGGCTGCGTCATCAAAATCGGGCCAGTACACATCGGTGAAATACAGCTCGGCGTAGGCCAGCTGCCACAACAGGAAATTACTGATACGGTGTTCGCCACCGGTACGAATACAGAGATCAGGTGGAGGAAATTCAGCCAATGCGACCTTTTGCTGCAGCAACTCAGGTGAAATAGCCTCCGGTTCCAAGCCACCGCTCTTGACCTGCCGCGCCAGCTGTTGCGCCGCATTGGCAATATCCCACTGCCCACCATAATTGACCGCAACGGCAAATACCATCTGCTTGTTGCCAACGGTCTGCTTCATGGCCTGCTGCATTTTATCCCTCAGCTCATCACTGAAGGCCGACAGATCACCAATGAACACCAGACGAATGCCGTTTTTATGAAGGTCCGGCACCTCATCCGCCAGCGCTTCCAAAAACAGGTTCATCAGGGCATTGACCTCATCCTGCGGGCGACGCCAGTTTTCGCTGCTAAAGGCGTAGACGGTGAGGACTTCCACCCCGGCCCTGGCACAGTTTTCCACGGTGTCACGAACGGTTTTCGCGCCTTGCTTATGGCCTTCAACGCCACGCAGGCCACGCTGCCTGGCCCAACGATTGTTGCCATCCATGATGATGGCCACATGACGAGGAATGGAGGACTGGACCGATTCCAGATCCGGCGCAGAAGATTGTACTTTCACAGTGATCCTCTGGTTTTACGGAAAGTCGCGGGCGGCTGAATGAAGACCGCCGCCCGGAGAAATGACCTGGACTCAAACTTCCATCAAGTCCGCTTCTTTTGTTTTCAGCATGTCTTCAATCAACGCAACGTATTTGTCGGTTAATTTCTGAATGTCGTCCTGCCCTTTACGTTCTTCGTCTTCGCTAATTTCTTTCTCTTTCAGCAAATCCTTCAGATCACTGTTGGCATCGCGACGAATACTGCGAATGGAAACACGCCCCTGCTCGGCTTCTGCCTTGCACAGTTTGGCCATTTCCTTACGGGTCTGCTCCGTCAACGGTGGCATGGGCACCCGAATCAATTCACCATTGCTGCTGGGGTTCAAACCCAGATCGGCTTTCATGATGGCTTTTTCTATTTCGGGAATCAGGTGCTTCTCCCAGGCGCTCACCGCCAGGGTACGGCCATCTTCAATATTGATGTTGGCGACCTGTTTAAGCGGCGTATCGGCACCGTAGTAGGACACCATTACCCCATCGAGAATACTGGGGTGTGCACGACCGGTACGAATCTTTTTGAAGGCGTTTCCCAGGGCCTCCAACGATTTTTTCATGCGGGCTTCGGCATCTTTTTTAATGTCTTCAATCACGGCCTTTATCCTTTTTCAATGAGGGTTCCGTCGGCTCCACCCAAGGTTACGGTAAGCAATGAACCCGGTTGATTCATGTTGAACACGCGCACCGGCATATCGTGATCCCGGCACAAACAGATGGCAGTAAGATCCATGACTCCCAGCTTTTTTTCAAGCACTTCATCATAAGTCAGGCGATCGTACTTGGCTGCTTCCGGGTTCACCACCGGATCGGAATCGTATACACCATCGACCTTGGTTGCCTTGAACACCGCATCCGCCTCCACTTCGATTCCCCGCAGGCAGGCGGCGGAGTCCGTGGTAAAAAACGGGTTACCGGTGCCCGCAGCGAAAATCACCACGTCGCCCTGTTCCAGCAGGCGCATGGATTTGCGGCGATCGTAATGCTCCACCACACCGCTCATCTGGATAGCGGACATCAGGGTGGTGGATATATTGGAACGCTCCAGGGCATCGCGCATGGCCAATCCGTTCATAACGGTGGCCAGCATCCCCATATGATCACCGGTGACCCGGTCCAGCCCGGTTTTCTGCAGAGCAGCTCCACGAAACAGGTTGCCGCCACCCACCACGAGGCCGACCTGAACCCCGATTCCCCGCAACTGGCCGATTTCCAATGCCATACGATCCAGCACATTGGGGTCGATCCCGAAATCGAAATCGCCCATCAGGGCCTCACCACTGAGTTTCAAGAGGATACGTTTGTACTTGGGCGTACGGTCGGTGGCAGGCATGCATTACTCCTAAAGCAGAAAGAGGTGGTTATCAAAAGGCACCCATGGGGGAGCATAATACCCAGAGAGTATCACGCAGTCCATGAGTGCCTTTTATAGAGCAATCTGAGATTTATTCGCCGCGGGCCTGAGCCATTACTTCAGCTGCGAAATCCACCTCTTCTTTCTCGATCCCTTCACCCACTTCGATGCGGGTAAAGGCAACAACATCAGCACCGGCGCCTTTCACCAGTTTGCCAACGGTGGTATCCGGGTCTTTTACAAAAGGCTGGTCCACCAGGCTCACTTCTTTGAGGAACTTGGCAATCCGGCCCTGTACCATTTTTTCTACGATTTCAGGTGGCTTACCGCTTTCTGCCGCCTGGGCAGAGAAGATTTCCTTCTCTTTATCCAAAGTCGCCTGATCCACCTGATCAGGGTTGACCACCAATGGGTTGGAAGCCGCCACGTGCATGGCCACATCCTTACCCAGATCATCGTTGCCGCCGTTCAGAGCGACCAATACACCGATTTTACCGCTGTGAACATAGGCGGACACCAGACCTTCGCTTTCCATGACATAGGTACGGCGTACCTGAATGTTCTCACCGATCTTCTGCACCAGGGCAGAACGCGTGGTCTCGATGGAATCACTGCCGCCCTCTTCCATGGCGGTCTCAAGCAGCTTGGCCATATCGGTTTCCTTGGTCGCCAAAACCCGGTCAGCAACACCGTTGGCGAACTTGAGGAAGTTGTCGTCGCGGGCAACAAAGTCGGTTTCGCTGTTTACTTCCAGCAGAATACCGGTTTTGCCGTCGGCAGAGACCTTGGCAACAACAATCCCTTCTGCAGCGGTTCGACCCGCTTTTTTGGCAGCCTTGGCCTGACCGGATTTACGCAGGTTATCAATGGCGGTTTCGATATCACCATTGGTTTCCACCAGGGCCTTTTTGCATTCCATCATGCCCAAGCCGGTACGCTCACGAAGTTCTTTTACCTGGGCGGCAGTCACAGCCATGAGAATTTCCTCTTTACCTTGAATGAATTTGGTTGATTTCTGTTCAGTTGGTAAAACGGGGGCATTGCCCCCGCTTTCGCTCCGTCACAACAATCACTGTTATAACGCAAATATGTGACGGCCTATTGCTTAGTTCGCTGCCGGGGCTTCCGCGCTGGTTTCAGCAACTTCCACAAAGCCATCGGCTTCAGCGGTGCCGCCACCCTGGGTCTTGGCGTATTCGCCGCCTTCGATACAGGCATTGGCTACAGACTCAACGTACAACTGGATCGCTTTGATGGCGTCATCATTGCCGGGGATAACGTAGTCGATACCATCCGGATCGCTGTTGGTATCCACGATACCAATCACAGGGATGCCCAGCTTATTGGCTTCGGTGACGGCAATGCGCTCGTGATCCACGTCGATCACAAAGATTGCATCGGGCAAGCCGCCCATGTCTTTGATACCGCCCAGGCTGCGTTCCAGTTTTTCCATTTCACGGGTGCGCATCAGAGCTTCTTTTTTGGTCAGCTTGTCAAAGGTTCCATCCTGACTCTGGGTTTCCAGATCTTTCAGGCGACGGATGGACTGACGGATGGTTTTCCAGTTGGTGAGCATGCCACCCAACCAACGATGGTTAACATAGGGCATACCGGCACGGCGGGCCTGCTCCTGGATGATTTTGCTGGCGGCACGCTTGGTACCAACAAACAGAATTTTGTTCTTGTGAGAGGTCAACTTGTTGATGAACTGCAGTGCGTCATTGAACGCCGGCACTGTCTGTTCCAGGTTGATAATGTGGATCTTGTTACGGGCGCCAAAGATAAACTCGCCCATTTTGGGATTCCAGAAACGGGTTTGGTGACCAAAGTGGACACCGGCTTTCAACATATCACGCATGCTGACTTGCGTAGCCATAGTAGACTCCTGATTTTTAACGGGTTAAGCCTCCATGTTCCCCATGAATCAACCCCGGCAACGGATCGTTACCAAGGGCACCCTGATGCATGTGACGGAACATGTGTGGTTTAGGGTTTTGTTTGAGCGGCGCTTTATACCACAAAGCATCCATCACAACAACAATTCCGGCCCGTTTCAGCCAACATCACCACATTGTTCAGGGGTATATCCCGCCCGGCTGGCCATGTACAATAGCGGGCTTTGTCCAGACCCAGTAGATTCTGAGCGGCTTTCAACTACATGACCATTATCATCAAGACACCAGAACAAATTGAAAAAATGCGCGTTGCCGGCAAGCTGGCAGCGGAAGTCCTTGAAATGATTGGCGATTACGTCAAGCCTGGGGTGACCACCGGTGAACTGGACAAAATCTGTCACGACTACATTGTGCAGGAGCAGAAAGCCATCCCCGCTCCGCTCAATTACAAGGGCTTCCCTAAATCGATTTGCACCTCGGTAAACCACGTCATCTGCCACGGCATTCCCAGCGATAAGAAGACCCTGAAAAAAGGGGATATTGTCAACATCGATATCACAGTGATCAAGGATGGCTACCACGGCGACACCAGTAAGATGTTTTTCGTGGGAGAGCCCTCTATTCAGGCCCAGCGCCTGGTGAGCATCACTCAGGAATGCCTGTATTTGGGCATAAAAATGGTGAAGCCCGGAATTCACCTGGGGGATATCGGCGCTGCCATCCAAAAACACGCTGAAGGCAATCATTTCTCCGTGGTACGGGAATATTGTGGACATGGCATAGGCGAGGGATTCCACGAAGAACCCCAGGTGCTACACTACGGGAAACCCGGAACCCGGGAAGTCCTGCAGGCGGGGATGATCTTCACCATCGAGCCCATGATCAATGCAGGCAAGCGTGATACCAAACTGTTACCGGACAAATGGACTGTGGTAACCAAGGACCACAAACTGTCTGCGCAATGGGAACACACCATCCTGGTCACGGAAACCGGCTATGAGGTGCTGACCCTGCGTTCAGAGGAAAGCGGCCTTTAAGCCTCTATGAAAACCCCTCTCGTTACTGAGCTGAAGCACGACCCGGAGCTATTTGAACAAGCGCGTTTTAACCAACTGGTCAACCAGAAAGGTTCTGTTACGCTCGCCTTTAAACAGGCAATCCGGGATGCCGATGACATTCTTAACCAGCGCTTTCGGCAACTGCAGAACATCAAGCTGATCATCCGGCGCCGGGCCTGGGTTATGGACCAGTTGCTGGAACAGCTGTGGTCCCATTACGCCTGTTCATCGTCCAAGGATATTGCCCTGCTGGCGGTGGGAGGATACGGCCGCGCCGAGCTCCACCCCCACTCTGACATCGACCTGATGATTCTGCTGCGCGATGAAGCCTGCGCCGAGCCTTACCACAGTGAGCTTTCTGACTTCGTCACCCAGCTGTGGGATATTGGCTTGGAGGTGGGCCACAGTGTTCGCACACTGGCACAGTGCGCCGAGCTGGCGAAAGCGGATATCACCATCGCCACCAACCTGATGGAAGCGCGCACCCTGTGCGGTGACCCCCAGCTGGCCGAAGCGATGCAGGAACTTACCGGCCCTGACCAGATCTGGGATACGAAGGCTTTCTTCAGCGCCAAATGGGCCGAGCAGATTGCCCGGCATGACAAGTTCAACAATACCGAGTTCAATCTGGAGCCTGATATCAAAAGCGCTCCGGGCGGCTTGCGGGATATTCAGAATATCGGCTGGGTGGCCAAGCGGCATTTTGACGCCCAGCGCATGAGCGAGCTGGTCAGCCTTGGCTTCCTGACCGCCGACGAATACGACATTCTCAATTCGGGGCACCTGTTTCTGTGGGAAGTGCGCTATGCATTACACCTGATTACCGGTCGCGGCGAAAACCGGCTGCTGTTCGATTACCAGCGCGCCGTTGCCGATATGCTGGGCTACCGGGATTCCGAAGCCAACCTGGCGGTGGAGAAGTTCATGAAGCGCTTTTACCGGGTAGCGCTTTCCATTTCCCAGCTCAATGACATGCTGCTGCAGCATTTTGACGAAGCCATTCTGCGGGCTGATGAACCCGAAGTCATCACCCCCATCAACAGTCGTTTCCAGATTCATAACAGCTTTATTGAAGTAACCCACGACAAGGTGTTCCAACGCACACCCTCGGCCCTGATGGAAGTGTTCCTGATACTGGCGCAAAACGAAAACATTGAAGCCATTCGCGCCTCGACTATTCGTCTGATTCGCGACAGCCGTCACCTGGTGGACGAGCACTTCCGCAATGATATTCGCAATATTTCCATGTTCATGGAGCTGCTGCGGTCACCCAATAAAATTTACACTCAGTTCTATCGCATGAAGCGCTATGGCATCCTGGGCAATTATATACCTGCCTTTGGCCAGGTGATTGGCCAGATGCAGTACGACCTGTTCCACATCTACACAGTGGACGCCCACTCCCTCCATGTTCTGCGCAATCTGCGCATGTTCCGCCACCCGGAGGTGAAGAAGGATTTCCCCATTGCCCACTTTATCGTGCACCGCATTCCCAAGATCGAGCTGCTCTACATAGCAGGTTTATTTCATGATCTGGGCAAGGGGCGCGGCGGAGACCACTCTGAATTGGGGGCCGTGGATGCCTATCAATTCTGCATTCACCATCGACTCAGCAAGTGGGACGCCAATCTGGTGGCCTGGTTGGTGGAAAACCATCTGCTGATGTCCATTACCTCCCAGAAGAAAGATGTGTCCGACCCCGATGTAATCCATGAGTTTGCCTGCAAAGTGGGTGATCAGGTGCGCCTGGATTACCTGCAGGCACTGACCGTGGCGGATATCTGCGCCACCAACCCCAAGTTGTGGAACGGCTGGCGTGGATCGCTGCTGCGACAACTGTATACGGAAGCCCGGCGTGCATTGCGCCGTGGCCTGGAAAATCCGGGTAACCGTGATGAGTGGATTGAAGAAACCAAAGAGCGGGCCATGGCCCTGCTTTCCAACCGCAAGATTGAAGCCGACAGAGTAACGGCACTGTGGGACAACCTGGGAGAGGATTACTTTCTACGGGAAACCTACGGTGACGTGGCCCGTCATACCGAAGCCATGCTGCTGCATGGTGACTCTGATGAACCCATGGTTCTGCTGGGCAAAACCGATGATCGCAACTACCAGGGCGCAGCGGAACTCTTCATCTATACCCAGGACGCACCCAATTTATTTGCCGCCACCGTGGCGGCGCTCAACCAGTTGAACCTGACCATTGTAGACGCCAAAATCATCACCTCATCCACCGGCTTCAGCCTGGACACCTATATCATTCTGGAAGAAAACGGTTCCGATATCGGTGATGACCCGGCCCGGGTTGAGCAGATTGTTAACAAGTTACGCAAGGCCCTGAAAGATCCCAGCAAATATCCGGAAATTGTACACAAACGCATGCCGCGGGCGCTGAAACACTTTAATATTCCCACCGAAGTAGTGATCAGCAATGATATTGAAAAAGAGCACACGGTGGTGGAGCTGGTGGCGCTGGATCGCCCCGGCCTGCTGGCAGAAGTGGGCGGCATTTTTCTGGATAACAATGTTTCCATCCACAATGCCCGTATTGCCACCCTGGGTGAACGGGTAGAAGACGTGTTTTACATCACCGACCTCAATGGCGACATGATTAAAGACCCCAACCTATGCGAAAAACTGAAGCACGACTTCAAGGAAAAACTGGATCAAACGGCACCCTGAGCATGAATAGCGACCTGCAAAAACTGCAACCCTACCCTTTTGAAAAGCTGGCTCAATTGTTCAGCGGCGCCCAGCACCAGGGCGGCCTGCCCCACATCGCGTTGTCCATCGGTGAACCCAAACACGCAAGCCCGGCCTTTGTGAAACAGAGCATCATCGACCACATCGACAAACTGGCGGTTTACCCGACCACCAAGGGCCTGCCGGCGTTGCGCCAGGCCATCGCCAACTGGGCCGCACAACGTTTCCAACTGAACACGGGGGGCTTGTGCCCCGATACCCAGGTACTGCCGGTCAACGGTACCCGGGAAGCCCTGTTTGCGTTTACCCAGGTGGCCACCGACCGCACCCGGCCAGACGGCCTGGTGGTATCACCCAATCCTTTCTATCAGATATACGAAGGCGCGGCGTATCTGGCCGGTGTGGAACCCCATTTTCTGCCCTGTCTGCCGGAACACGGTTTTGTTCCTGATTACGACAGCGTCCCTGAATCCGTCTGGCAGCGTTGTCAGCTGCTGTTCTTATGCAGCCCCGGCAATCCCACCGGGGCCGTTACCGATCAAGCCACTCTGCAGAAACTGATTCAGCTGGCCGATGAATACGATTTCATCATTGCTTCCGACGAATGCTACTCGGAGATCTATGGTGAAGACGCTGCACCGCCGGTCGGATTGTTGCAGGCCTGCAACACCATGGGACGTACCGATTTCAAACGTTGCGTGGTTTTCCACAGCCTGTCCAAACGTTCCAATTTGCCAGGCCTGCGCTCCGGTTTTGTCGCCGGCGATGCCGGTCTGCTGGCGGCGTTTTTGCAATACCGGACCTATCATGGTTGCGCCATGCCGGTTCAACATCAACTGGCCAGCATTGCTGCCTGGTCCGATGAATCCCACGTGCAGGAAAACCGCCGCCTCTACCAGCAGAAGTTTACCGCGGTGCTCTCTATTCTGGGTGACGTTCTGGAAGTGCAGCAACCGGACGCCGGCTTTTACCTGTGGCCGAAAACACCCACGGCCGATACCGATTTCGCCCGCAGCCTGTTTCAGCAACAACACGTCACGGTGCTGCCCGGCCGATATCTTTCCCGCACCATCGAACACATCAACCCGGGCGAACACCGGGTCCGCATGGCTCTGGTAGCACCATTGGAACAGTGCATTGAAGCCGCCGAACGAATCAAACAATTTGTCCAGTCATAATCAGGACAGTCATTACAGGAGAACCCACATGTCCGATTTAAAATCCATTATTGAAACCGCGTTCGAAAACCGCGCCAGCATCTCCCCCACCAGCGTTGACGCCAGTGTCAAAGCTGCGGTGAACGATGCCCTGGCCATGCTGGACAGTGGTGAAGCCCGTGTTGCTGAAAAGCTGGACGGCGAATGGGTGGTGAACCAGTGGCTGAAGAAAGCCGTATTGCTCAGCTTCCGTATCAACGACAACGCGCCCATAGAGGGTCAGTTCACCCAGTACTACGACAAAGTACCCTCCAAATTCGCCAACATGAGCGCCGACCAGTTCAAGGAATCCGGCGTACGGGTAGTGCCACCGGCGGTGGCCCGGGCCGGCAGCTACATCGCGCCCAACGTGGTTCTGATGCCATCCTATGTCAACATCGGTGCCTACGTGGACAGCGGTACCATGGTGGACACCTGGGCTACCGTTGGTTCCTGTGCCCAGATTGGGAAAAACGTCCACCTGTCCGGCGGTGTCGGCATCGGCGGTGTGCTTGAGCCTTTGCAGGCAGGCCCCACCATTATCGAAGATAACTGCTTTATCGGTGCCCGCTCCGAGGTGGTGGAAGGGGTTGTGGTCGGTGAGGGTTCGGTCATTTCCATGGGCGTCTACATCGGTCAAAGCACCCGCATCTATGACCGTGAAACCGGCGAAATCCACTACGGCCACGTACCGGCCGGATCGGTGGTGGTATCCGGCAATTTACCATCGAGCTGTGGCAAATACAGCCTGTACGCTGCCATCATTGTGAAAAAAGTAGACGAAAAAACCCGCGGTAAAGTGGGCATCAACGAGCTGCTGCGCATCACTGACTGATCCTGCAACCCTGCCTCCCGCACCGGCGGGAGGCCCGTTTTCACCAATCCGTCAACCCTCGGCACGAGGCACCCATGACCATCACGCTCTATGGTATCCCTAACTGCGACACCGTAAAAAAAGCCCGCACCTGGCTGGATGCCAACGGCATCGACTACCGCTTTCACAATTTCCGCAAAGACGGCATCAATGAGGCCATGATTCGGGAATGGATGAAAACCCAGCCCCTGGACATTTTACTGAACAAACGGGGCACCACCTGGCGCCAACTGCCGGATGAGGTGAAGGACAATATGGATGAAGCCCGAGCCATCTCTTTGTTGGTAGAACACCCCGCCATGATCAAACGACCGGTGGTGGTCAACGGCAAAAACACCCTTGTTGGCTTCAAGGAACAGGATTTCCGTAGCTTTTTTGCACTGTAACCCCACAGTTTGGCGGCGGATGCTCGCGTTCTCACTGAGTTGACTATACTAATTCATTAAATTCACTGAATTTTTTAGGACACTATGAGCACGTTACCCTATCTGCTGCCCTGGATTCTGATACTGCTGGCTGCCGGCCTGGTGGCTGCGGTCAAACTTCTACCCCTGAAATCCATTGCCGGTATAGCCGTGCTCTCCACACTGAGCCTGCTGATGTTACTGGTGGCGGTTTACGCCAATGTGGTCAGCAGCCAGCAAGCGTCCACCATCGCCGAAAAAGAGGCCGCCATAGTGGAAATGGAGCAGTGGAAATACAGTCACCTGGATGAACTCACGCTGATTCTGGCGCAACTTCGCCCCCCCAAAGAAGAAGAGCTCGCGTTGCTGAAAAAGCTGATCAGCTTTGGTTGGTTGAGTGAAAACCCCAACATCGTGCGCGCGCAACAGGCCCATCAGGCCCGGGAACGTTTGATGGAGACGTACTCACCGGGTAACCCTATGCTAATTAAAGGCATACCTACCACCGTAGACAATCACATCGTGGACCTGGCGTTGCGGGAAGTGGGCTTTATTGTGCTGCCTTATCGTGAAGACGAAGCCCCGGAGAAAGATGCCAATATCATTTATTTCGGCCGCGACATGGAACTGCCGGAAATCAAACTGGCTGCCCTCACCCTGATGCAGGCGGGGATCGACCTGAAAGCCATCAAGCCCTTTCCCAAGCCCACCCAGGGCAACCTCAGGGCCATTAAAATTGAATGGAACAAGTATTACGAAAGCCGGAAGTCCCTGTTACCGGATGAAGTGGAAGCCGCCAAAGGCTTCAATTAGACGGGTTCGTGTACAGTATTCGGTAAACGACTCGGGGTTTGGTATCATAGCGGCCCATTTAACCAGCCCCGGGATACCCTGATCCATGCCTGACCTGTCGCCCACCCTAGAACTGGCTACGCAATTGATTGCCAAGCCTTCCGTCACCCCGGATGATTGCGACTGCCAGAACATCATGATCGAACGTCTGGCAGCCATCGGCTTTGAAGTGGAGAGGCTGCCCTTCGGTGAAGTGGACAACTTCTGGGCCCGCCGCGGCAATCGGGGGCCGGTTCTGGCCTTTGCCGGACATACCGATGTGGTCCCCACCGGGCCGGTGGACAACTGGCAACATCACCCCTTCGAACCGGTTATCGAGGACGGCATGCTCTGCGGGCGCGGCGCTGCTGATATGAAAGGCAGTCTGGCGGCCATGGTCACCGCCTGTGAGCGTTTCGTGGCGGAACATCCCCGGCACACGGGTTCCATCGCTTTTCTGATTACCAGCGACGAAGAAGGGCCCTCCATCAACGGCACAGTGAAAGTGGTGGAGCACCTGGAGGCCCGCCACGAAAAAATGGACTGGTGCATCGTGGGCGAACCCTCCAGCTCCGAAAAAGTGGGAGACGTGGTGAAAAACGGCCGCCGGGGATCCCTGGGCGCCAAATTGGTGGTCAAGGGTATCCAGGGCCACGTTGCTTACCCACACCTGGCCCGCAACCCCATTCACCAGGTGGCACCGGCACTGGACGCTCTGGCCCAGGCACATTGGGATAACGGCAACGAGTTTTTCCCCCCCACCTCGTTCCAGATCAGCAACATCAACTCAGGTACCGGTGCCACCAACGTGATTCCTGGGCATGTGGATGTGGTGTTTAATTTTCGTTTTTCCACGGAGAACACCGCCCAATCATTGCAACAAAAAACTCAAAAAATCCTTGATGAACACGGCCTTGAGTACGACATAGAATGGACCCTGTTTGGCGAGCCTTTCCTCACAGGGCGGGGTGATCTGGTGCAGGCGGTGGTCAGCGCCATTCGCACCGAAGCCAACGTGGAGCCCGAACTGTCCACCTCCGGCGGCACCTCCGATGGCCGCTTTATCGCGCCTACCGGCGCCCAGGTGGTGGAACTGGGCCCATGCAATGCCACGATTCACAAACTCAACGAACGCATCAAGGCCGACGATCTGGACATCCTGAGTAAGATCTACCAACAGATCATGGTCAACCTACTGGCGCCGGAGCGATAACCCATGAGCAACGAATCCCTGTCCCATCTGGACGATCTGGAAATCTATCTGGCGATTGATGATGTGGCAGCGGTGATGAACTGGCTGACATCCTCCCTGCCCCACTTTGAGTTAGTGCGCAGCAGTAAAAAAGGCTGTAAGTTTCGCTGTGGTGTCAATGCTCTCACCAGCAATGGCATGGTGGTATTGAATGCCGGTCGCACGGGATTCACCTCAGTCTGGATCGACAGTAAAGACACCCCCTGGGCCGACGATGTGGCCATGGCGCGCTCAGCCTTTGCCGCACTGCACTGTGAAGTGCGCTGCGTGGAAAGCGCCTGGAGCAATGGTGATGATCCGGATCAGTGGTTGCAGATCAACGCCTCCGGTGAGCACATCATTCAATGGGTTACGGAAGAATCTTAACCCCGTCAAAGGAGCCTCAATCATGTCCAATAAACCCACGTTGGATCTTATGGCGCTGCACGATTATGTGGTCGAACATTCGGTGCGGGATGACAGCGTACTGAAGGACCTGCGTAACGAGACAGCCGAAGATGAAATGGCACGCATGCAGATCGCACCGGAGCAAGGTCAGTTCATGGCCCTGCTGGTGAAACTGATGTCGGCAAAACGCATCATCGAAGTGGGCACCTTCACCGGTTACAGCAGCCTGTGTATGGCTAGGGCGCTGCCAGATGACGGCGAAATGATTTGCTGTGACATTGACGAACACTGGACCCGCATTGCCCAACGTTACTGGCAACGGGACGGCGTGGAGAACAAAATCAAACTGGTACTGGCGCCGGCACTGGATACCTTGCAACAGCTTGTAAAAGACGGCCGCAGCAATGAGTTTGACCTGGCGTTTATCGACGCTGACAAAGAGAATTATGAGCACTATTTCGAGTACTGCCTGGAGCTGATTCGGCCCAACGGAGTGATACTTCTGGATAACACCCTATGGAGCGGCAGAGTGGCGGATAACAGCGTCGATGACGTGGATACCAACGCCATTCGAGCCCTCAACCGCAAGTTGAAAGAGGACACCAGAATCGACTTGAGCTTATTGACAGTGGCCGATGGACTGACCTTGGCCAGAAAGCGTTAGCCTTTTTAATTCAAAGAGTTGCTGCAGGAAAAGTGCTTCATGGAAGGAATCGAACTACCCGATCGCGACAAAAAGACCCTGCTTCACCATAGCTGAGGAGAATAATTCGGAAGGCAGAACAATTCATGCGATCGGGCAGTCGAGACCCTGATAATAGACTGCAAAAACTCTCATAAGCAAGGGCTGAATCCGATAAATTGGACACTAATTTTCGCCCGACAAACGGGTTAGCAGACACTTACATTTAACAGCCTGAGCTGCATACCATTTTAGTTAAAACTAACAAACTTAGTTTAAGTTACAGTATCATCAAGCCGGCAGCAATATCCCTTTTCCAGGCTGCGGCTAAGTTATTTTGTCGACAATTCAGTCGAACCCATGCACCCTGGGCGCCACCCTGCAGGCCCGAAGCAACGCAACAGCGAAAAGTCGACATTTTGATGATCTATTCCTTTTCTGCTCCTTTAGCCAAAGGTAACATTGCCCATATTGCCGCCGCATCTGAGAGAAAAAGGACTGTTCATGCCCCAACCGCAAAAACACCTGCGAACCTGTAATCTCTGCGAAGCCATGTGCGGCATTGAAATCAGCCACGACCGCGGACAGATACTGGCCATCAAGGGTGACCCCAGAGACCCTCTCAGCAAGGGCCACATTTGCCCCAAGGCGGTGGCACTGCAGGACCTGCACGAGGATCCGGATCGACTGAAATACCCCATGCTGAAAACACCGGACGGCTGGGAGCAAATCAGTTGGGAGAACGCCTTCAATGAAGTGGCCTCGCGCCTGCGCAATACCCAGGCCAAACACGGTAACAACGCCGTTGGCCTCTACCTGGGCAATCCCACCATTCATAACATGGGCAGCATGCTGACGTTAATGCCGTTCCTGTCGGCCCTGGGTACGGCCAACCGATTCAGTGCCACTTCCGTGGATCAGTTGGCCCCCATGCTGGTGGCCATGAAGATGTTCGGTAATCAGCTGTTGCTGCCGGTACCCGACATTGATCGCACGGATATGATGGTCTGCCTGGGTGCCAATCCCATGGCCAGCAATGGCAGCCTGATGACGGCTCCGGGCTTTAAGGAGCGGATACGCGCCCTGCAGGAACGGGGCGGAAAGCTGATCGTCATTGACCCAAGACGCACGGAAACGGCAGCGATCGCCGACCAACACCACTTTATTCGCCCCGGAACAGACGCGTTACTGGTGATGGCCATGCTGCATACCCTGTTCCGCCAGGACCTGGTGGACACCGGCCGCCTCACCAATCATGTGCAGGGCCTGAACATCGTCAAAAACATGGTGGTTGGATTTACGCCACAAAAAGTTGCCCGCATCACCGGCATCAAGGCGAAGGACATCCGCCAGTTGGCAATCCACTTCGCCAAATCCCCCAGTGCCTGTTTTTACGGTCGAATGGGCGCGTCCACCCAGGAGTTCGGCACCCTCACCAATTGGTTGATTACCCTGTTCAACACGCTGACCGGCAACCTGGATGAGCCCGGCGGCGTGATGTTTACCCGTCCCGCCGTGGATCTGCCCGGGCTGGCAGACGTTGCCGGGCAAACCGGCAGTTTCAATTCGCGTAAAAGCCGGGTACGCAAATACCCTGAATTCGGCGGCGAATTCCCCGCCACCACTCTGGCCGATGAAATCCTCACCTCCGGCAAGGGCCAGATACGGGCGCTGGTGACGGCAGCAGGCAACCCGGTATTGTCCCTGCCCAACGGCAACAAGGTGAGCAAAGCACTGCAGCAGCTGGATTTCATGGTCTCCATCGATTTTTACCTGAATGAAACCACAAGCCATGCGGACATCATCTTGCCTCCCACAGGGCCACTGGAACACGGCCACTATGATGTGGTGCTGAATATGTTGACGGTGCGCAATACTGCCAAGTATTCCCCGCCACTCTACAAGCCACTGCCCGACACCCGCCATGACTGGGAGATTCTTAACGAACTGACGCGCCGCCTGCAATCCCATTCCCCACTGAAATGGGCTGCCAGCGAAGCGCAATATCTGGCCATCAGGAAACTGAAGGATGAAGGGTTGCTGGATATCGCATTAAAAGCGGGCCCCTACGGTCGGCAACCGCAAACACTCACCGACATGCAATCAAAGGTGACGGAATTTGTCTACCGGCGCTTTCCCTCCAGCCGCGCCAGCCGCCTCCTGGATGTGAGCCCCTACAGCCGGCATACCCGGCAGGGAGCGCAAGCGGGCCTGTGCCTGAAAAAATTGAAAAAACACCCCAGCGGTATCGACCTGGGGCCGCTGCAGCCCTGCCTCCCCGACCGGCTCTGCACCCAGGGAAAATCCATCAACCTGGTGCCCAAGCTGTTCATGAAAGACATTGCTCGGCTGCAACAAAGACTGGAAAAAAAGGGCAAACCGGCCCCGGATTCCTTTGCCCTGATCGGGCGACGGGATGTGCGCAGCAATAATTCCTGGATGCACAACAGCCATAGACTGGTGAAAGGCAAAAACCGCTGCACGGCCCTGATCAACACAGAGGATGCCAAACGCCTGGGCATTGCGCAGGGCGACACCATCACCGTCAGCAGCCGGGTGGGGGAAATTGAACTACCGGCACAGCTCACCGCAGACATCATGCCCGGGGTCATCAGCATTCCCCACGGCTGGGGCCACAACCGGCCCGGCAGCCAACTGACGATCGCCGGCCAACACGCAGGCGTCAGCCTCAACGACATCACCGATGATTACAGCATTGACGCGGTCACTGGTGTCGCCGCCTTCAGCGGCCAACAAGTAACCGTCAGCACCATTAAAATGGAACGAAACGTGGTGCGCATCAACGACAAACGCCTGGCCAGCTCCACATCATAGTGGTACAGCCAGAACGTTCAGGTAACGCAAGAACACAGGAGTTAACCATGAAACATCGAACCAAAATACTCATCAGCGTCATCACCGCCCTGGCATTGAGTGCCTGTGGCGGCAGCAGCAGCGATCGTTCCGCCAACGGATCCAGCGGTAAGGCAAACTGTCACTGAGCATCACGGATGCCCCCGTGGATGGCGCGAAAGAAGTGTGGATCACCATTGAAGAAGTCATGCTGAAACGCTCCGGCGACGAAGAAAAGACCATCACCCTCACCGGCCCGGATGTTGATCCGGTTGACGGCACCCTGACGGTTGATTTGCTGGCATTGAGCGGCGGCCAACTGAGCCAGCTGTTCAACAACGAAACCGTTACTGCAGGCAGTTACCAGTGGGTGCGTTTTGGCTTGGTGGACGGCACCAGCAAAATTGTCTGGGATGATGATACAGAGTCCCCTTTGCAGCTGCCCGCCAACAAAAATG
The DNA here is from genome assembly GCA_002471665.1 of Gammaproteobacteria bacterium UBA7310. Taxonomy (GTDB): domain Bacteria; phylum Pseudomonadota; class Gammaproteobacteria; order Pseudomonadales; family Ketobacteraceae; genus Ketobacter. The sequence continues at coordinate 8,405 of DKQK01000006.1, read as the reverse complement.
AGCTGAAAACCAGTGGCAGCTTCAGTGTCAATGCCGATGAATCGGTGGCCTACATCATCGATTGGGATCTGCGCAAATCCATCGTCGAGCGCAATGCCAGTAGCGGTAGCGAATACATGCTGAAACCGGTACTGCACATCAAGCGGGATGATGTGTACGCCTATGCCACCGGAACCGTAAACGACGACCCTCTGTTTAACAGCTGTGGGCCGGAAGAAGTCCCCAGCATCTATGTATTCAGCGGGATGAACGTCACCCCGGACGACCTGGGCAGCGAGGTCGAGCCCATTCTGTCGGTTTATGTGAGCGATGATCCACAGCAATCGTTCTATCTGGGGCCGCTGGACCCCGGCGCCTACACCCTGGCGTTTACCTGCGACAGCCTTGATGACGATCCAGAAAGTGGTGACGATGATCTGGTGTTTCCACCGGAAGGCACTGCAAACATCACCCTTGAATCGGGCGATAACGGCAACGTCATCACGCTGTAAGCCATTTGCCGCTATGGCCTGACTGATATGGCCTGAAGAATGGCCTGAAAAGGCATGCCCTGAAGCCGTGACGAAACTGTGGCATAATCCCGCACACATTCGTCAACGGCTGGCACCAGGATAAGAATGAAACTGCCACACAAGACCCTTAACTACATCGCGCAACACCTGCCCGGCCTGGCAGCTCCCAGCAAGAAAACCACGGAGCTGCCTCAGGGCAAGGAATTTACCATTGATGAACTGGCTCGGGCTTCCGAAACCACGGTGCGGAATATCCGCGCCTATCAGGATCGTGGGCTGCTCCCACCTCCCGAGTTGCGGGGCCGTAAGGGCTATTACTTCAACAGTCACCTGGCTCGATTACGGGTCATCTCCGGACTGCTGGATCGTGGCTACTCTCTCAACAGCATCAAAGACCTGATCGATGCCCTGGAGAACGGTATCGATTTACGCCATCTGATGGGGTTGGAATCGGCGCTGACCAGCCCCTGGACGGATGAGGAGCCACAACTGGTTCCCATGACCGAGCTGGTGAAGATGTACGGCGCCTATCTGACTCCGGAGGCCCTGGCCCGGGCTGCTGACCTGGACTTGATGCGCCCGGAAGGCACCATGGTGCAGGTACGCAGCATGCGTACATTGCGGGCCGGTGCTGAGCTGGTGGCCACCGGCATTCCCCTGGAGGAACTGCTGGATATCGTGCGCATGCTGCGCGGTAACGTGGAGCGGGTGGCCAACGAGCTGGTACGTCTGGTGGGGGATCACGTTCTGTCAAACTATGAAACCGAAGAGCTGCCCCCCAAGGAAGAGTTTCCCAAGCTGGCGGACCTGGTTTGGCGCTTACGCCCGCTGGCAGAGATGGCGGTACACGCTGAACTGGCCCGCGCCATGGAGAATGCCGCCAGCCGCCTGCTTTCAGATCGGCTTGAACGCATCATTGAGCGCATGGCGCGGGAAAAGGACACCCAATAAAAAAGCTCCCAGAGGGGAGCTTTTTTATTGCGGGAACCGCATTGATTACGCTGCAGCGGAATTCGCTTCCGGCACCAGATTGGCCTGCGCAGCAAACCCGTCCACCAACTGCATTAACTCTTCCGCTTCATCCAGCAGGTGACTGTTATCGATATCCCAGGGGTGAAAGCCTGGTTTGAAAAAGCTCAACCAGTCACCGATCAGGGATGGGAACACCCCATTCTTGCCGAACTGATAACGGAATGACTTGCTCCAGCCTGCCAGGTTGCGATGCTCACCACGGCTCTTCATGACTTTGTAGTAGTAGCGGTAGAACAGGCTCCAGAAAATAACGTTAGCCAGTACAAACGTAACGGTACGCAGTGCATAGGCAGCCGGGCCTTTGCCGATCACCTCTTCATACACATCGTAAGCAACACCTTTGTGCTCGGTCTCTTCCATGGCATGCCATTTCCACAGTGCTTCATAGTGGGGATCGGAGTTTTTGATGAAACGATCATCTTCCATCACAATGTCCGCCAACATGGCCGTCAGGTGTTCCAGTGACACGGTCACCGCCAACTGCACCGGGCGCGGCAGGGTTTTCTGGACAAATGCCAGCAGTTTTTCGACGTTGGCTTCCATCTTGTCGATGGGGATGCCTGCTTCCACCATGGCTTCGTTGTACTCTTCATGCTCACGGGTATGGAAGGCTTCCTGGCCAATGAAAGCTGAAACCGCTTTCTTAAGTTCCTTATCCACTACGTCTTTGCGATAGTTACGAATGCTCTGGATGAAAAAGCGCTCGCCTGCAGGAAAGAATATCGAGAGGGTATTCATAAACTGGGTCCAGTGGGCACCGCCACCGTTCCAATTATCGATTTTATCTTTGGGCAAATAAAACTGCAGATTGCGGCGTACAGGAAGAATCGCTGCGGTCATGGTTTTCCCTCTGTGTCATTGTTTTATGTTACACCACTCAATGTAATATAAAACAATTTCGAGGTACAGGGATTTTAACATGGTTTATGTAACATTATTTAGTGTTATTGATGCTCAATAATACAGCAGCAACAGTAACGGTTACTTTCTAACCATATCCCAAGCTTTACCGGCAAACAAGCACAATTTATAACCTACTCTACCTAGGGCTATCCGCGCTACCCACCCGTTCGCGTTGATAGCCATTCTGCTGTGGCCGGCCAGGCCAGCTCCGGTGCCCTGCTGCCACTGAGGATGCCGGTGTGCCCACCCGGGCAGCGTAAAAAGGTTTTATCCTCACTGCCCACCAGCCTCATGATGGGTTCACAGCAGTGCTCGTTCGCCAGCTTGTCGTTGCTGCCGGCCAGTGCCAGCAGATTGGCGGAAACATCACGCAGATAGATCGTTCTGTGGCCCAGGGTGAAATAGCCGCGGGATGCCTCGTTCTCCAGCCAGACACTGTACATCCAGTCACGGATCACCCCTCCCGGATACGCCTCCAGGTTATCCATAAAAGCACTCTGGTTGGCGTGCTGAATCATAAACTCACGATCATCCAGATTGCGGATCAAATCCACATAGCCCTGCACACTGCTGACGGGATCGGACAGTTTAAAGCCGATGGCGTTGATCCAGGCCGGCGCATAGGCAGCGCTGGACGGCACCCGGCGGAAATTGATACCAACGGCTTTTAAGGCCCGGTTCAACGCCGCGTACTGGCGACCGATCTGGCCATTGGCATGGCCATCCAGCGCCGTGCCCACCGTCACAATGTTGCGAATATCAGGATCCCGGGTGTAGGCCTGGTAACACAGGGCGAAGCCACCGCCCATACTCCAGCCATGAAGCGACAGGGACTGTTTGCCACTGTGATCGCGCACCGCCTGCAGAAACTCCGGCAACAGCTTGGTGACATAGGTGGCCAGGGTATACCCGGCGTGCTTGCGGGTAGGGCTGCCCCAATCAATCAAATAGACATCAAAGCCCTGTTGCAAAAAATATTTAACGAAGCTGCGTTGCGGAAACCAGTCATAGATCAGCATGTTGATGGCCAACGGCGGCACTATGACCAAAGGTGTCGCGTACCTGGGAGCACCCTGCCCGGCATTACGATAGTGCCGTAACCGCACCAGGCCATCATCTTTCACCACGTCATAGGGTGTCTTGCCTGCGGTAATCAGAGTATGTGGGCGCAACACTCTGTCGCCGGCATTGGACAACAGAGTTTTCACACGGCGGGGATGAATACGCTTTAACATGGTGGCCTCCTGACTGGACGCCGCGCAGTGTACCTGGGATTGCCGTGCTGTCAGTGACTTTTTTGATTGCAAAGCTGGCTCAGAAGTCAATTCAGTGATCACAGGAAGGTCAACTCTGAAGTGCAGTCGCTTAAGCAGGATTAAAAACAGAAGGGCTGTATATTAAGAACTATATATATGGATATATGGTGCGCCAGGAGGGACTTGAACCCCCACGCCTCTCGGCACCAGAACCTAAATCTGGCGTGTCTACCAATTCCACCACTAGCGCATGATGTGAGAGGCGCGCATTCTACCAAGTTTTATGCGGATGTAAAATGCTTTTACCGGGCCCGGATATGGGCACTAGGCGCTCTCAATCTGGGACAATAAAGCACTTCGCTGCTCTGCCGTCATGGCCTGCCATAACGGCAACAAACGCTGCATGGCCAACGGGATCTGGTCCTCCACCGCGGCAGCGCCCTCTTCACTTAAGGTAGCCAACAAGCCATCCAGGGAGAAATCGGTAACATCCTGCAGACCGCTGACCTGTTGTGGATCAGACGATTCGATCAGGGCGTGCACCCTGTTGCCTCCAGCGTTTGCCGCCAGCTGCAACGCCTCCTCCGTTTTCAACATACATTGCTGAAACAGATCCGACCCTTTGTCGGCGGGCACGTACAGCCCGATGGAAACACTGATTTCCAGTGTCTCGCCCCTTAATTTGGCTTTAAACCCGGACACAGTCTGACAGATACGTTCCGCCAGCCTGGTCGCGCCGTCAGGGCCCGCCGTGGGCAGTGATACGGCGAAACGTGCTAACCCGATCCGGCCCAGGCCATCTTCCTTGCGCACGTTTTTCAGCAGTACTCTGGAAATCTGCTGAATCAGACTGTCGGCGCCTTTGCGCCCGATTTTCAGGAACAGGTCGTTAAAGCTATCCACCTCCAGCAACAGGATGGCGATATCGTGGTTGTGGCGGGCCACAAACGATAGATCTTTTTCCAGATGCTGTTTGAAACTGCGCTCGTTGCTGAGCCCGGTGAGCGCATCAACACTGGCCACCTCCTGCAGGGTTCGGGTATTGCGCTGGTAGGTGGCGTGAGCATGGGCACGGGCTTTTAAATCGGTGGAATTGAAGGGCTTGGTGATGAAATCCGTAGCGCCCTGCTGTAAAGCCTTCTCCTTGGCTTCATCGTCGTTTTCGGCACCGGTTACTACAATCACCGGCAAATTCCGAATGCCTTCGTCGGCTGAGGTGCGCACCGCTTCCAGCAGCTGGTAGCCGTTCATTTTCGGCATATTCAGATCCGTGAAGACCACCTGGATAGAGGCGTCATCATTGATCATATCCAGCCCCTGCTGGCCATCCTCCGCCACCACCACGTCAAACTCTCCACCCAGCATTTTCACGGCGGATTTGCGCATGACTTTGGAATCATCAATAAGCAGAATGCGGGTCTGGGTTTCAGATTCTGCGTCCATCTGATTTTCGACGGCTTCGGACATGAATTAAGGGCTCCCACCGGATCAATATAACTACTCTTCACTATAGACAGTAATGACCCGAGGGAAAGCTTAACCTAATTAGGAGCGCGCATTCTCTGTGATTTTGATCACAGTTTGGGCAATCAAGCCCCTGGCGCAGCTCGCAGCAGTGACCCCACTTCTTTATCCAGTTTTTCAAGTCGCCCGTTCACCTGACTGCGATGGGCATCAATGGCCTTGATCGCTACTTCCAGACTGGTGATGCGGTCATCAAAATCCGCGGCACTGCCCAACACTGCTTTCATTTGCTGCAGCTCTTTCTTCAGGGTATCGGTGGACTTCGCCAGGGTGGCGTTGCTTTCCTGCATTTCGTTGATCTGTTTTTTCAGCGCTGAAATCTGCGCCGCCGACGCTTTCACCTCTTTACTCATACCACTGAGTGTGCCCTTGCTGGCTTTCAGGTCACCCTGCAGGGATTTAACCTGTTTGCTCAGTTCGGCAATATCCGGTCGATTGCGCTTGTTGGCAAGATCCCACAGCTTACGCACTTCGCTGTCCAGTAATTTGATGTCTTCAATCATCTGATCACCGGACTTGCTGAGGGTATTATCGCGATTTTCCAGCCGCATCTGCAGATCCGACAACGCCTTTTCCGCCGACGTCAGGCTGGCGGTGGAGCGTGTCAGGCTGGATTGCAGGCGCTCGATTTTGTCCCAAAGGTACCAGCCTCCCCCTGCGCTGCAGACCATCAGCACAATCAACACCGACCATAATCCGGCCTGACCGGCGCCGGATGGGGGCGGTGGCACCCGGGAGGGTTTCTGTGTATTTTTGGGCGGTTTACCGCGACTGGTTTGCCGTTGCGCCAACTCATCGCGGGTTGGCTTCATGCTCAGATCGCCGAGCGTGTCATTAGTCATGTTGTTGTCCAGTGGTCTTCAAATGGGTCGATTATACCAAAACCGCTACTGACGACTCAGCCGTTTTGTTGCTTCCACCATTGTGCAAAGTCGTGCAGCGTGTCGTCTATGGATAATAACGGATCATACCCCAGTTTTCTCTTCGCACGCTCAATATTCAGGGTAAAGGAATTTCCCATCACGGCCACTTTATAGCGCAACAGATCAGGCTCGGTGGATTTTCGTCGCAACCGGTGCGCTGTTTCCACCACCGCCGCCAGGGCGTAGGCCACACCGTAGGACACTTTGCGCGTTACCGGCGGCAACCCCAGCAACGGCATCAGCTGATTGATCACCTGCCACAGGTTGACCGGTTGCGGATCGGCCAGATTATAAATATCACCACAGACTTCATCGGGGCCGAACACGGCGCAATCAAGACCGCGCATCATATTACTGATGCTGGTCATACTGACGATGTTCCTGCCCTCTCCGACCTGCAGTAAGCGGCCAAGCTGGTGACTTTGAATGAGGCGCGGAAAAATGGATTGATCACCCGGGCCCACCACCAAACGGGGCCGCAGCGACAGGGTTTTCAGCTGTTCGCTGTGGGCACGCAAGACCCGGGTTTCCGCTTGATATTTTGTACGGGCGTAGTGATCTGCGAACCGGGCAGCTAAAAACTCTTCGGTCACATTCAGGTGGTCATTGAAATCAAAGTACACACTGGGGGTGCCCAGATTGACAAACCGTTGTACCCCCGTGTGGGGTGCGGCCGCCAGCAGGTTCTCGGTGGTCACCACGTTGGCATGATAGTAATCCAGGTAGTCTCCCCACAATCCGGTTTTTCCAGCGCAATGTACAATGACATCCATATCCTTGCAGATTAATTTTACATAGGGCTCATCCTGCAGATCACCACGAAAATAATGCGCCCCGGTTGCTACCGCCAGGCGACTACCCCGTTCCAGGTTTCGCCCGCAAAAGAACACCTTTACATCCGGCCGTTTTGCCGTAAGGTGCTGCACATACTGCTGGCCGATAAAGCCCGTTGCACCGGTAACCAGCACTTTCATCGCTGCGCACCTGACATGAACGAGAGCAAAGCCGCCATGGTTCTCTGATGATTGGGCATAAACGGCAAAAAATCGAAAACGGGCCGCACGTGGCCATAGCCCTGCTGGGCATGCAATTGGGCGCGCTGGCCGGCTGCCCTGGCCGCCTGCAACATTTGCCGGGCATTGCCTATGCCAATCACGGCATCCTGATCCCCGTGCAGCATCAAGATGGGCACTTTATCCTCCCCCACATAATTGATGGGTTTCACCACCTCGTAATCCGCCTGCGCCGCAGAAAAAATATCGCTGTATACCGGTGACGTCTCCGGTCGGAAACGATAGACACCGGACAAACCGATAATACCAGCGATACTGCCGGCATGGAGATGGGCCAATTCACGATAGGTCTCATCCATGGCCACCATGCACGCAATGTGCGCACCGGCAGAATGGCCCATCAGAAAAAAGGGTGCATCCGCAAAGCCGTAACGCAGACCGTCGCGCCGTAACCAGGAAATACCATGGGCCACATCCTCAATGAACAACGGATAGCGCACCTGCGGGTACAAACGATACCCCACCACCGCACAGGCAACACCATATGCCGCCATGGCCGCCCCCAGATAACCGTATTCCTCTTTACTGCCGGAGTGCCAACCGCCGCCATGGAGAAAAATCATTTGTGTCCCCCGATACCCTTCCCGGGGGAGATAAATATCCAGCGCCTGGCCGGGCTCACGGCCGTAGTGCAGATTGCGAATGACTTTTCCCGGCCGATGTCCCACCAGCCGCAAACCGGCGAACAGACTCTTCCGTAACAGATCCCGGGGGGAATCCAGGGCGTTTCTTTTCATCTATTGGTGTCTTGTGGTTTCAGGGCTTGGCGCCAAACACTAGGTTTTTACCCGGTCTGTATTGCGGTGTTAACAACCGCAGTTTTTTATCCTGCGTAATGCTGTAGGGAATGAATACAGACAACGCATCCGGGTGAATGTGGTTCAACTCTACCCGAATCCCCGGCTGGGAAAAACCAGTGTCCGCCCGGGTCGCTACATAATCCATAAAAAAACCAGCGGCCCGTATGCGCCGTTCCTCTGCCAGCTTTTCGGTTTTTTCCACCAGTGCCGCCATGGCACGGTCCGGATTATCAATACGCAGGGAAACCGGCGTTCCGATCAGACGCACTTCGTTGTCATGGCCCATCATGGCAACGAATGGGTAGAACGTGCCGTTTTCCACCAGCTCTGAAGCCAACATTTTCAACCCCTCGTCCATCAACGCCTGCAACTCCCGGCGGGC
>DKQK01000003.1:5493-63674 GCA_002471665.1 Gammaproteobacteria bacterium UBA7310 | reverse complement strand
TTGCGCCATGTCGGATGCGGCGGCCGGGCAGAGCGGATTGTATTACGACGAGTGTAAGGTGGCGGAGCCTTCGGCGCTGGCGTTGGATGAGGGATTGGCGGAGGAGCTGTGGAGTAAGAGTGAGGGATGGGTGGAAGCGGCTTCCCGGTGAGGGAACTAGGTGCCCCAGTGATCAATTGGGGCTTCCCCGTGTGGAATTTGGCTTCCCGGTGATCAATCAGGCCTCCCCGGTGCTTGGATCTGATCTCCCGGTGATCAATTGGGGTTTCCCGGTGAAGAATTTGATTCCCTGTTGATCAATGACGGCTTCCTGCCGCAATTTCAGTCGCCTCTGTGGCTCGTTGCTACTCAGAATGCTCGATCTTGAAGCAACATTAGCCAACTTTTATACTGAACCAACTACATCTATCCATTCATGAGTACATTAGATGACTTATGAACAAGAAAATTGTCCATTCTGTCAGATTGCTGCCATCAACAATCACCATCGTGTTCTACAAAATAACGATCATGGCTTTGTGATCCGTGACGGGTTCCCGGTGACTGAGGGCCATTCACTCATCATCCCCAGGCGGCATGTTCTTTCGTTTTTCGAGCTAACGAAGGCAGAACGCAACGACCTGCTGGATCTGCTGGATGCCACCAAGGCTGATCTGGACCGGGAGTACGGGCCCGCCGCCTACAATATCGGTATCAACGATGGCCCCGCTGCGGGGCAGACCATTCCCCATGTGCATATCCATCTGATTCCAAGGTTTAACGAAGCCGGGGTAGACCCCAGAGGGGGCGTACGCTGGATTGTGCAGGAAAAGGCCGATTACTGGAGCGGGCGCAAGTGAGTTTGCAGGAATACGAACTGAAGCTCTCACGCCTGCGTATGAACACACGGGGCGGCAATGGCACCGAAAAAAAGCCCACATAAAGTGGCACTGCTATTGGCGGTGATGGACTTGGTGGAGCAAAAACACATCCCCCGCAACCAAATCTACTTTGATCACATACTCAAAGACACATTCACCAAACATTTTGAACAATTGGCTAACCCCAAAGATCGTAACAATCCACACCTACCCTTTTTTCATTTACGCAGCAGCGGCTTTTGGCACTTTAAATTAAAGCCGGGCAAACAGGATGCCTTTGACCAACTGAGCACGGCATCCGGCCCCGGTGTTATCGAACAGCATATTGCCTATGCATATCTGGACGATGCGTTGTTTGAGTATATTAGCCATCAAATGACCCGAGAGTATTTGAAATCAGCGCTGATGCAGAATCTTGCACCGGAAGCGCGACGGGCATTGTTGCAGGCGGGAAAAGATGCCTGGGATTGGCTGGAATGCGAAGCCATAGCGCAGGATTACTTCGCAATGCTTGAACAAGAGATAATTGGCAATAAATATAACAAAGCCGCACACCGCCGAGCTTTACAAACAAAGCTGCGCAACCGATCAGAAAGCTCCATTGAATTTAAGCACCAGAATATCAGCGCCATTCTAATTGAATGGGGGCAACCCTATATTTCAGGCTACAAACCGGCCTTTAACTATCAGCGCATGCTGAAAGATGTTGTGCTGGCTCATATTGCGGCAGACTTGAACACGTTGGATGCCTTTGCCGATGCTGCCTCCATAGCCGTTGAGTACAGGCACCATTCAGTGGATTGGAACAGCGTACTGGATCGGGAGTTACCGGAACGTATCCCTCGCATCAAAGAAGCGCCCAGAGATTACCTTGCCCGCCAACCCAACTACGCAGAACGGGAGCGAAACAACCGCTCATTGGGGGAACAAGGTGAACGCTTTGTTCTGGATTTTGAGCACTTCCGCCTGCAACAGGCGGGGCGCCCGGATCTGGCAAAGGAGATACGCTGGGTGAGCAAAGACGAGGGTGATGGTGCAGGCTTTGATATACAATCCTTCAATGTGGAACGAGAAGAAGAACTGTATATCGAAGTGAAGACCACCAGCGGCGGGAAATATCATCCATTCTATATTTCGGATAACGAGCTTGCTTATTCACAAGAAAAAGAGGCTCAATATTGTCTGTATCGGGTTTATGATTTTAGGAAAAGTGCGCGTTTGTTTCAGCTGGAAGGTGCTGTGGATCGCCATGTGGATCTTCAGGCTAAGAGTTATATGGCGAGTTTTGGGCAACGGTAGTTGTGTGAAGGTCAGGAGATGCAATCATGAGACTATGTATGCCAGAAATTGAATAGGTCGATAAATGCAATCTCAAAAACAACTCACTCGGCAGGCCAGAAAGTCAGCTATCCCCTCCATGCATGTATCATGATCGAAAGCCCCCCAGAAAGAGTAGATCATGAGACTGTGACGCCACCATTCAAGGTCTACGGCCTCGTAAAAGTGGTAAGAGCTCATGAATAGTGGCAAAGTTTGCGATGAGCTCAATATCCATAAGCACGATGGCTCCAATAATGCGCTCTTTCCGGTGCCGCTCTGGATGCTTGGTTGCAGCAGACCTAGCTGTGAATTGTAACAACAATTGCAAGTCTAGAATTATTAACTCCATTAACACATAAGGTTGATATATGAAATATATTGGGAATTTATTCCTGTCACTATGTTTTCTATATGTTCTGCCTGCTTCTGGTAACCAAGCTTGTACAGGACCATTCCCAACAAATACATCCAATAAGAAATGCCCTTTTGAAGGCGAGGAAATAAGTGAAAAACAAATTATGTTGCGATCTTGTTGGACAGAACACTTACATAGTGAACGATATTATGATGGAGAAAACTTGCTGAACCTATGTAAGGCAAATATCAATAATGCAGATCTTAAACATTTGTACTTACGCTGGGTTAACTTTAATGATGCGAATTTGAATAGACTTAATCTTACTGGTGCAACGTTAATCGAGGCACAGATTAGTAGAGCAAGACTAACTAATGTTAATCTCACTGATGCGATTCTATTTAGCTCCAAAATAAGTAGTACAGAAATCCATTCATCAGATCTGAGCAGGGCAAATATAGCCAAGTCAGAAATATTTGATTTAAGCTTAGATGGAAGCAAATTGCCGAACAGTAACTTTGAAGATTCAACCATAGAATCCTCCAATTTTGATAACTTGATCATGGAGAACTGCAAGTGTCGAGGGTTAAAAATATGGTCGTCCAGATTTGATCGGACTGATTTTCGATCTTCAGATTTTTCTGGGTCCATCATCGTAGATACTACATTCAGAGAAGCAAACTTAGTCGATGCAAATTTAAACGATGTATCATTTGTTCGGATTGATTTTAGTGGCGCCAATCTGAATGGACAGGATTTCTCTAGCAAAAAGTTGGCTGGCACATCCTTCGAGAAGGCTAAGTTATTCCAGGCAAACTTTGAAAACTCAGACATGAAAGGTGTGTCATTTTTGGGTGCTAGCATGATAGGCACAAAGTTAATGAAGGCAAATCTAGAATCTGCTGATCTCTACAGAGCAGATCTCTATGGCTCAGTACTAAATTTCGCGAACTTGAAATCTGCGACATTTAGGCGGTCAAAACTTGATAGCTCTAGCATAAGTAAAGCAAAAATCACTGATACCATATTTGATAATTCGAATATGGCATCAATTAAAATGGACTATTCATCAGGTGTTAATGCTAGCTTTAGAAGCGCCGACTTATCCCGATCGAGCTTATTACAAGTTGAAGCCTTGGAAGCTGATTTCACGAAAGCCAATTTAAAGGAGGCGAGTTTGCTCGGCTCAAACCTTCAACGATCTAAGTTTCTAGGTGTTGATGCTCGTAGAGCAAGATTCAATGAAGCTAATTTGAATTTTTCTGATTTAACATCCGCCGATCTACGCGATGCGAATTTCAAATCGGCTGAACTTATTGGAACTAACCTGAGCGAAGTGAGAATCTCAGGAGCTAACATGGAAAACTGTCTATATGAAGTTGATCAGAATGGGCACCCACCTATTGACTCAATAGCTTTGGCAAACAATTTAGAAAAAATGATCTATAATCAGCCTAGAGCACTAGTCGAATTGAGGAAAAAATTAAGAGCATCTGGCTATGAGCAACAGGCGCGCGAGATTACGTATGCCTTGCGGCATGGTACGTTGTGGAAGTCAAATAAGCTTTCGGGTTTATTTGGTGATATCGTGCAGTACATACTGTTCGAATTCACAAGTGCGTGGGGCTTGCATCCACAAAGAGCATTAATTTTACTTGTCTCAGGTATCCCTCTATTTTCAATAATATATTTTTTAGCGATGTGCAATCGCAGTAAAGACGGTATTTGGATTTTGTGGTCGGATAACAGGATTAGAAAAGATGTTGGTCGCAATGAACCTCAGCTAATTTTTGCATGGGATGTGCTTCAAGCATATCAATTAAGTATTTATTTTAGCGTATTATCTGCTTTTCATATCGGTTGGCGTGATTTTAACGTCGGCAGTTGGATTACCCGATTACAGGCTAACGAATTTGTTCTCAAGCCAACAGGTTGGGTAAGGACTGTTGCCGGAATTCAGTCTCTTGTTAGTGTTTACTTGTTAGCGATCTTTGTGTTGACATATTTTGGCAAGCCATTTGAGTGAGTCTCAAAATCGTTAATTTATGATCTCGGCTAAAGAGCTCCAGCCGTAAAAATTCTGGATAATGCTGGTACTAGGCAACCAATCTAGAAGCGAACACTACTAACAATTTGATTCGGCACGCTCGATCAGCGTCCGACATGCCCTATTAGATTTTCTCAGGACCGCAAGCTGAGGATGAATTGCTGGTTCCCTAAATTTTACAAATTGCTGATAAGAAGAGGCAGTTAAATCCTACGTCCACTTTTCGGAAATTGCAGGCATCCGCTTCTGTCTGCAAGCAGACTATCCTGCATAACTCCCTGTCAAAATAGACAACCTAGATAAGGGAAGCCCACTGAGTGATCGAAGTTAAAAGCTCAAAAGATCTATCTCGCTTACATCGCCTTACTCTGGCGTAAGTATCGATTTATGACAATCGGAAGAAGACTGCCTAAACAGTCATTTTCAAGTTCTCTTTTAATTTGGCCTTGAGCGCGTCGGGCGTCACGACCTCAATAGCAATTAGCTTGCCCATCAGGAAGCGATCCAGTTGGCCCAGTTCGTCAGCGCCGTCGTGATCCATGCCAAAAGTGCCGCGAGTCTGCAGCCCGGAGTCCCGATTTTCTCCACCATTGGTGGTATAAAGTTTGAGACCTTTCTGACTGCGCACATAGAGTGACAGAGAGGTGAACCCAAGCCCCATTTCGGTTACACCATCTACGATGCCACCCAAAGCCACACCAACGGTTTTGCCTGCATTATCGGAATTCAGTAAAGCATCAGCAAAGCCTTCACCACTGCCATGGGCACACACAATGGCACCACCCACGGGAATCATGCCGCTGAATGCCGGCACAAACGCACTGCTGAAACAGGTATCAAGAATGAATACATCCGCTTCCAACCCGCTGCTCTCCCCCAACCACTTGCGGGCATTGGCCGCCGTAGTGCCGTTTAACAGGGCAGGCTGCGAGGCAATAAAATTACCGTGGCCACCGGTAAACAGAACATAGTCAATATTGCTGCCCTGAACCGGAGGAATGGTGGTGTTTGCTTGATACTCAACGATTTTCAGAGGATTCAAAAACTTTTTGATATTTTGCAGTTTGGCGTCATCGCCTTTATTGCGTTGCAGCACGACTATCTTGTTACCCATTTGCACTCTCCTTCAGGTTGTGTCGCAGACTACTTCGCAACCGACAACGACATGTATTTCTCCACCGGGAAGAACGCCCAATAGCACCCTTCCGAATTCATCTTACCTGCTTTCATGGCTGCGTGCTCACCATGCCCCCAAAACACATCACCGCGCACCGGCCCACGGATCGCGCCTCCGGTATCCTGCACGATCATCAAGCGCCGGATCGGTCGGTCGTTCTCAATCACAGGGTCGATATCCACCCATAACGGCAAACCATAGGGTAGACAGGATGGGTCCACCGCCAGCGAGCATTGCGCAGTCAGCGCAATGCCCTCGGCACCGATGGGGCCTTCTCCGGGAATTTTTCGAAAGAACACATAGGATTCGTTGGTGTTCATGATGGCAACCGCCTGATCTGGGTTCTGCTCCAGCCACTGTCGAATGCTCAGCATGAAGACGGTTTCTTTGGCCAGCTCTCTGCCGATGGCGTAATAGGGGTGCCTGTTGTGACCAGCATAGCCGACTCGTACCTCCGATCCATCATTCATTTCCACCACGCCGGAGCCCTAGATCTGGGTGAAGAAGGCATCCACGGGATCATCCACCCACAGCAGGACACTATTGAGATGAGGCCATTGGTTTGCGGTGATCTGTTCGCGGGTTTCGTAAGAGGTGAGTTTGCCGTTAATCACTCGGCCCGCTATGCGCTGGCTTTCCAGTTCCGGCCGGAATTCCCCCATTTGCACCATAATCAAATCATCCGGGCTCAGGTGCAAGGGCGTGAGGTACGGGACTTTGGGTGTGCGGGAGCCATTCAGGCTTGCTTCAAAATAGCCGGTGAACAGATCTTTGCTGTCGCCATAGTTGGCGATTTGGTAGGGCCTGAAGTGGGTTTCGAAAAACGTACTTCAGCGCTGCAGGATCATCGGCTTTCACTGATTCGAATTGGGGCAGATGTACTGCCATTGTACGTTGCTGCCAGCTTGTTCCATTGATGAGAAAGGTTGGGCTGGATTGAGTTTTTAGATGCAAGTGCAACTGCGGTTGAATGCTTGGGTGAAGGTGGTGAGATTGTCCTGCCCCCAGCCGGGCAACGCCTTAAAGCTGCTGAGCGTTACCAACAGGTTGGGAGCTTTCTCTGTGGTCGCACAGGAGGCGACCAACAGGGTAGCGAACAGGATTGCTAAGGTTTTTATTATTCTGGTTTCGTTAATTGCTCCTACCCCAAACCAAATCCAACTCCCGTGCCGCCTTCACGTCATCCAGCCGTCTCACAGGTTGGGTATAGGGCGCGCCTTTCACCAGGTCCGGGGTTTCTTCCGCTTCTTTCTGGATCTTCGCCAGCGCGTCAACAAACCCGTCCAGCTCGTCGGGGGATTCGGTTTCCGTGGGTTCGATCAGCCAGCATTCCGGCACCAACAGTGGGAAGTAGGTGGTGGGGGCGTGATAACCGTAATCCAACATGCGCTTGGCAAAATCCATTGCGGTAACGTGCAGCTCTTTAGCCTGTTTGCTCAGGGTGATGATGAATTCGTGGGTGGCGCGTCGATTGGGGTAAGCCAATTGGAACCCGGCCTGCTCGGCTTTTTTCATCATGTAGTTGGCGTTCAGGGTGCTGAACTCCCCCACACGGTGCAGGCCTTCTTTACCCAGCACGCTGGCGTAGAAGAAGGCGCGCAGCAATACACCGGCGTTACCCATGTAGGTGGAGAGCCGCCCGATGGTGCCGGGGATGTCTTTTTCGGTAAGCCAACGATAGTGATCCGCGCCGTCTACGGTGTCTTTGCCAACGATGGGTGTCGGCAGGTAAGGCAGCAGGCGTTCACCCACGCCCACCGGGCCGGCACCGGGGCCGCCACCGCCGTGGGGGGTGGCAAAGGTTTTGTGCAGGTTCATGTGCAGCACGTCAAAGCCCATGTCGCCAGGGCGCACTTTGCCGAGAATGGCGTTTAAGTTGGCGCCATCGTAATACAGCAGGCCACCGGCCTCGTGCACCACCTGGGCGATCTCTTTTATTTTGCGTTCAAACACGCCGCAGGTGCTGGGGTTGGTCATCATCAGGCCGGCGGTGTGGGGGCCAACGGCGGCTTTCAATGCTTCCACATCCACGTCGCCGTCTTTGTCCACGGGAATTTCCCGCACCTTGTAGCCGCACATAACAGCGGTGGCCGGGTTGGTGCCGTGGGCGGCTTCGGGTATCAGTATCTCGGCGCGTTCGTGATCGTTACGGGCTTCGTGGTAGGCGCGAATCATGGCCACCCCGGCGAATTCACCTTGGGCGCCCGCCATGGGGGTTAACGACACCCCTTTCATGCCGGTGACGTCTTTCAATACTTCCTGCAGATCGTACAGGCAGGCCAGGTAACCCTGGCTGTGTTGTTCCGGCGCCAGTGGGTGGCGGCTTAAAAAGCCGGGCAGCATGGCAGCACGGTGGGCACCCCGTGGATTGTATTTCATGGTGCAGCTGCCCAGGGGGTAGAACTGGGTATCGATGCTGAAATTTTTGCGCGAAAGATTGGTGTAGTGACGCACCACCTGCATCTCACCCACCTCCGGCATGAGCGGTTTTTCCTTACGCAACAATGCCGCGGGAATGTCGCCGTTAAGCGCAACTTTTTTCGGTGCCTGCGAGGTGGCGCGACGGCCACTTTGGCTTATTTCGAATATCAACATCACAGCACCTCCTGCAGCGCAGCGGCATAACGTTCAAGGTCCGATTCAATTTTGGTTTCGGTGGCGCACAACAAAATGCAGTTTTCCAGTTCCGCGTACCAGGCGCTTAAGTCCACGCCCCCCTGGATGCCTTTGTCCGCCAGTTTTTTCAGTACGTCGGCAGCATTACCGGGGATGCGGATCACCACTTCATGAAACGTGTGGGCGGAGAACACTTTCTCCACGCCGTCGATGGCGGTGAGTTTTTGCAGCAGGCTTTGGGTGTTGTTGTGACTGGCCACGGCCACTTGTTGCAGGCCGTCGGCACCCAGCAAGCTCATGTACACTGTGGCGGCGGTCATGGCCAGGCCCTGGTTGGTACAGATGTTGGAAGTGGCCTTGGAGCGGCGAATGTGTTGCTCGCGGGCCTGCAGGGTTAAGGCAAAACCGGGGCGGCCTTCCATGTCCACCGTGCGGCCGATGATGCGGCCGGGCATTTGCCGCACGTGTTGTTGCTTACAGGTAATGAATCCAAAGTAAGGCCCGCCGGACGACAGCGGCACCCCCAAGGGCTGGCCTTCACCCACGGCGATGTCGGCGCCTTTCTCGCCCCATTCACCGGGCGGTTTCAACAGCGCCAGCGAGGTGGGGTTCACCGAGGCAATCACCAGCATGCCGTTGGCGTGGGCCCAGTCGGTCAATGCGTCCACATCTTCCAGTGAGCCGAAGAAGTTGGGTTGCTGGATAATTAACGCGGCAAAATCCTGGCCTTCAAAATGCTTGAGTGCGGCTACCGGGGTGGTGCCTTCCACGCTGCAGTAGGCCACGTCCACCAGCTCCAGGCCCTGGTTTTCCACAATGTTGGTGGTGGCCTGGCGATACAGCGGATTCACACTGGTGAGCACCAGCGCTTTTTTGGATTTGGATTTGCGATTGGCCCGCACCGCCATCAACACCGCTTCCGACAAACCGGAGCCGCCGTCGTAGAGGGAGGCATTGGACACGTCCATGCCGCACAGGTGCGCGATCATGGATTGGTATTCGTAAATCACCTGCAGGGTGCCCTGGCTGGCTTCCGCCTGATAGGGGGTGTACGCAGTGAGGAACTCCCCCCGGCTGGCAATCTCCCACACTGCGGCCGGAATGTGGTGCTCGTAGGCACCGGCACCGATAAAGCACAGGTTGCCCCCGTCCTGCGCGGCGCGATCGTTCATGATGCGCATGGTTTCCATCTCGGTTTTACCGGGGGGCACCTGTTGCAGGGGTTGGGCGATGATGTCTTGGGGAATCTCATCAAACAAATCATCGATGCTGTTGACACCGATGGTATCCAGCATGCGTTTTACGTCATCGTCGGTATGGGGAATATAGGGCATCTTGGGTTACCGTTATGCGGGAGATAAAAAGACGAAAGCCCGACTGCAGGAATCGGGCTGTGTTGCAACCGGGTGTCAGGGCGATGACTTACTCGTCTTCGATCTGCGCCTGATATTCGTCGGCGGTAAGGGTGTTTTCCAGTTCGGCTTCATCCGCCACCTGAATTTTAAACATCCAGCCCGCGCCATAGGGATCGGAGTTGACGGTTTCCGGTGCATCTTCCAGAGCATCGTTGATTTCAATCACCTCACCGGACACCGGCGTGTAAATGTCGGATGCGGCTTTTACGGATTCAACCACGCCGGCTTCATCACCCGCGGCCAGTGTGGTACCCACTTCAGGGGTTTCTACGTACACCAGATCACCCATGGCTTCCTGGGCGTGGGCGGTGATGCCCACAGTGGCAACGCCATCTTCCACACGCACCCATTCGTGAGATGACAGGTAACGCAATTCGGTAGGTATTTCGCTCATGATGCTTCCTCAGAACTGATATAAGGTTATGGAATCGAAAAATTAAAAAACCTGTTTGCCGTTGCGGACGAAAGGTGGCTTCACCACTTTCACCTCGTGCAACTTGCCCCGGATTTCAACCTGGGCGGAATCCGCAGTCGCCAAGGGCACCCTCGCCAGGGCAATAGAATATCCCAAGGTGGGGGAAAATGTCCCACTGGTGATCTCACCTTCCCCCACGTTTAATACGCTCACTTTCTGGTGGCCACGCAACACGCCCCGGGTTTCCAGCACCAGGCCCACCTGTTTGAAGGCAACCCCGTCGGCCTTCTGTTGTTCCAAAGCGTTGCGGCCGATGAATTCCCGGTCTTCCGGGCTCCAGGCGATGGTCCAGCCCATGCCGGCGCACAACGGTGATACGGTTTCATCCATGTCCGAGCCGTACAGGTTCATGCCGGCTTCCAGACGCAGGGTGTCGCGGGCACCCAAACCGCAGGGGGCCACACCGCCCTCCAACAGCTGCTGCCAGAACCCGGCAACCTGCGCGTCGGGCACCATGATCTCCAGGCCGTCTTCACCGGTATAGCCGGTGCGGGCGATAAACCAGTCGTCGGCGGGCAACCCCTGAAACACACTCAGTGACCGGATCACATCGGCCTTGGGTTCGCCCACCACGGCGCAGGTCTTGGCAATGGCATTGGGCCCCTGCACGGCGATCATGGCAAAGTCGGGGCGCTCGGTGATGGTGACGTCAAAGCCGGCGCTCTGGGTATCCATCCAGGCCAGGTCTTTCTCGCGGGTGGCGCAGTTCACCACCAACCGGTACCAGCCTTCCATGTTGTAAACAATCAGATCATCTATAACGCCGCCATCCACATTGAGCATGCCGCTGTAGAGCGCTTTGCCCGGTGTTTTGAGCTTGGCCACGTTGTTGGCCAGCAGGCGCTGCAGATACGCCTGGCTGGCGGGTCCGGTCACATCCACCACGGTCATGTGGGATACATCAAACATACCGGCATCACCGCGCACGGTGTTGTGCTCTTCAATCTGGGAGCCATAGTTGATGGGCATGTCCCAGCCACCGAAATTCACCATCTTGGCACCGGCTTGCAGGTGGCTGACATACAGGGCTGTGCGATTGGCCATGGTCTCACTCCATTTTTGGCACGATTGTACCAAAACAATCGCTGCGGGTAGAGAATTTTAAGGGGGGCAATTGTACTCAGGTCCGGGGCACGTGACCAGTGGGGAGCAATTCTGTTACGTTAAGCCCAGGCGACGGTTCGCAGGTCGCTTCACCCACTTGAAAGGAGGCACATCATGACCCCTCTCAAAATACTGTTTGTTCTCACCTCCCACGCCCAACTGGGCAACACTGATCACACCACCGGATTCTGGCTGGAGGAATTCACCACACCCTATTATGCCTTTCTGGATGGCGGTGCCGAGATTACCCTGGCGTCCCCCAAGGGCGGCCAACCCCCGGTTGATCCCCGCAGCCAGGAGGAGCCCGCCCAAACCGACAGCACCCGCCGCTACCAGGACGATCCCGACCTACAGGCCCGGCTGGGTAATACCCACAAACTGGCGGAGCTCAATAGCGCGGATTTTGATGCGGTTTTCTTTCCCGGTGGCCACGGCCCGTTGTGGGATCTGGCAGAAGACCCACACAGCATCGCCCTGATCGAAACGTTCCACCACAGCGGCAAGCCGGTGGCGGCGGTGTGTCATGGCCCTGCTGTCTTCAAACACCCTAAGGGCGCCGATGGCGATGCACTGGTGAAGGGCAAGAACGTCACCGGATTTTCCAACTCAGAGGAAGCGGCAGTGGAGCTGACCGGGATAGTGCCGTTTTTGGTGGAAGACATGCTGCAACAACAGGGTGCCCATTACCAGAAGGGGGAAGACTGGCAAAGCCACGTTGTAGTGGACGGGTTGCTGGTTACCGGGCAGAACCCGGCCTCGTCGGCGGCCACCGCCCGCGCCCTGCTGGATCTGCTGAACCAATCCTGACGGCCGGGGCCTAGTGAGCTGAGCGCCGCACCAGAATGATCACCGGCACCAGGCCCACCAGCACAATGGACAATCCCGGCAGGGCGGCCTGCTGCCATAAGCCTTCGGAGGTCATCTCATAGATGCGCACCGCCAGGGTATCCCAACCGAACGGGCGCATCAGCAGGGTGGCGGGCATTTCTTTCATCACATCCACAAACACCAGCAGGGCTGCCGTCAGCAGCCCCGGTGTCAGCATGGGCAGGTAGATACGCCGCACGATCTCCGCCGGGCGCGCACCCAGGATGGCGGCCGCCTCCGGAATGGAGGGGCGAATGCGATCCAGGCTGGTTTCCACCGGGCCGAAGGCGGCCGCCAGAAAGCGGGTGGTGTATGCCAGCAACAGGGCCAGTACGCCCCCCACAAAAACCGGCTGCACGGCCAGGCCCAGGGCGGTTTGCAGCTGCGCCGCCCAGCCATCCAGCCAGTTGAAACTGAGCATGATGCCCACCGCCAGCACAGACCCCGGCAGGGCGTACCCCACGGTGGCCAGGCGCACAATGCCGCCGGACAGGGCCCCTTTGTAGCTGCGCCGGTACAGGGCCAGCAGAAATGCGGCGGCCACGGTGATCAGCGCGGCGATGGCCGCCAGATAGAGCGTGTGCCCCACCAATCCCAGATAACGGGCATCCAGATCCTGCCAGGCGCCCTGCAGTATCCACACCAGCAACTGCCCCACCGGCACCAGAAAGGCCAGCACAAATACCAGCCCGCACCAGGCGCTCACCAACCAGGCTTTGTACCCCTGCAGCGGCATGCGGCTAGCCTTGGCGCGACGGCGGGCACTCTGATAGTAACGGGCCGAGCCCCGGCCACGGCGCTCCAGGTACAGCCCGGTGAGCACAATCAAGAGCAACATGGACGCCAATTGCGCCGCTGTCTGCAAATTAAAAAAGCCATACCAGGCCTTGTAGATGGCGGTGGTGAAGGTGTCGTAATTGAATACCGCCACGGCCCCGAAGTCCGCCAGGGTTTCCATCAGCGCCAGGGCGAGGCCGGCAATGATCGCCGGTCGGGCCATGGGCAGGGCCACCCGCAAAAACCCCTGCAGTGGGCCCAGCCCCAACACCCGGGCCGCTTCCAGCGGCTCCCGGCCCTGTGCCAGAAAGGCATTGCGTGACAGCATATACACATAGGGATAGAGCACCAGGGACATCACCATCACCACGGCCCCGGTGCCCCGGAAGCTGAAAGCGATGGAGGGCCCGATCCAGCCCCGCAGCAGAGTCTGCACCGGGCCGGCATAATCCAGCAGCCCCACCAGCACAAACGCCATCACATAGGCCGGTACCGCCAACGGCAGCATCAGGGCCACATCAAACCATTTGCGCCCGGGGAACTCGCAGGTGGCAATAAACCAGGCCAGGGGCACCCCCAACAGCAGCACCGATACACCCACCCCCAGCACCAGCACCAGGGTGTTGCCCAGCAGGCGCCCCAGTTGGGTCTGGGCCAGGTGCAGCCAGATCTCGGCGTTCACCTCTCCCCAACTGAGCGCAATCACCAACAGCGGCATGCCCACCATGAACGCCAGCGCCAACGCGCAGGCGCGCAACAGCCCCACCCGCCGCAGCAGGTTGGGTAAATAGGGGTGCGGACGCGCGGCGGCCAGGGTCAAGGCAGGATCAACTTACCGGTAACCGGCCCGATCCATCAGCTTGATGGCTTCCACCTGACGGCGCCCCGCCACTTCCACGTTGAGGTCGTCGGCTTTGAAGGTGCCCCAGGACTGCACCAGTTCATCGACGGCCACGTCAGGGTTCACCGGATACTCCATATTCAGGCCACCGAACATGGCCTGGGCTTCCCCCTGCGCCAGCCACTCCAGCAACTGCCGGGCCGCTTGCGGGTGCTTGGCGTGCCGGGTGATACCGGCGCCGGAAATATTGACGTGTACACCGGAGCTCTGCTGATTGGGCCAGAACAGGGCCAGGGGGATGTCGGGGTTCTCTTTCTGCAAGCGGCCGAAATAGTAGGTGTTGACGATGCCCACATCACACTGCCCGGCGGCGATGGCCTCCATCAGGGAGGTATCGTTGGGGAACACATCGGTGGCCAGGTTATCCACCCAGCCTTTGACGATGTCTTCGGTACGCTGCTCACCATGGCGCTCGATCAACGTTGCCACCAGGGACTGGTTGTAGACCTTCTTCGAGGTACGCAGACACAAGCGGCCATCCCACTCCTCGGTGGACAGGTTTTCATAGGTGGACAGCTGCTCCGGCTGCACCCGCTCAGTGGAGTAGACAATGGTGCGCGCCCGCACCGATAAGCCAAACCAGCGGTTCTCCGGATCCTGATACTGATCGGGGATGTTCGCTTCCAGCACCTCGGACTGCACCGGCTGGAGTAACCCCATGTTGGCCGCCTGCCACAGGTTACCGGCATCCACGGTAATGAACATGTCAGCGGGGGTACGCTCGGCTTCCGCCTCCAGGCGCGCCATCAGCGGGCCCTCGCCATCGGTGATGTAGGTCACCTTGATGCCGGTTTCATCCTTGAAACGATCAAACAGCGGCTTCACCAAATGCTCTTTGCGTGAGGAATACACCACCACTTCCGCCGCCTTGTCGGTGGCCTTCTCAGTGGCGGCCTCTTGCCGGGCGGGCTCCTGCTGTTCGCTGCAGCCTGTGATCCAACCGGCAGCAATCACTGCCAGGGAGGACAGCATCATGCGGGTTCCTCGCTTCACCATAACAACACCTCTGAATTCATTGAGTTAGTTCGCTGTATCCGGAAACCCGGCGGGGCCCGGGCAGCAAATGATAATTTGTGTCATTTGTAAATGAAACAGCTTAACAGGTATTTTTCTGAGAAAGTCCCATTTCACTGACGGAAATCAACAGCCCCGTGAACAATGGCTGCGGGGGATGATGCCGGCTCAACTGGGCAGGAAGAGGTTGAAACAGATCTGATTCATCCCCTCATCCACGCTCACCCCGATACGGCCGCCATGCCGTGTCACATGCTCATAGGCCAGCGCCATGGCCAGACCGGACAGGCCCACATCGCGCTGCAGTTGGCTGTGCAGATGGTTATAACGGTCGAACAGGCGATCCCGGTCGTGGGCTGCGAGCGTGCCCGGGTACAGCACCTGCAGCAACGCGCCCTGGGGCAACTCACCCAGCGTGACCCGCACCCACGCCCCCCGGGTGGACGCCAGCGCATGGCGCAGCAGGCTGTTCACCACCTGCAGCAGGTGATCCCCGTTGCCGGACTGGGTAACACTTTCCGGGGCATCCATCTCGATCCGCAACTGGTAACGGGCCGCCACCGGTTCCAGCGCCATCACCACCCTGCGCAGCAAATCCCGCAAGTCCAGAGCGTACAGCTCATCGTTGTGGGCTTCACCCTTGTCCAGTTGCGCCAGCGCCAACAGATCATTCACCAACAGCAGCATGCCGTCGGACTGTTTGATCACCTGCTGCAGGGCTTCCCGGCTGCGCTCATCAAGGCCACCACCGGCACGCTTATCCAATTGCCGTGAGAAGCCAACGATGGCGTTCAGCGGCGTTTTCATTTCATGGCTCATATTGGCCAGAAACCGGGTTTTGGATTCCAGCGCCCGGGTCAGATCCCGTTCTGCCTGTTCAGCGCGCTTAACCTGCTGCCGCAGATCTTTATTGTGTTCCGCCAACTGTCGCTCGGACTGACCGATCTGGGACAGAAAATTACTCACCAGAATGAGTACGGCACAGGTAATACCCAGGGCCTGCAGTAATTGTTGCGAGGCAAGGTGTTCCGGCGGGGTCAGATCAGGAAAGCGAAAGCCATGTTGTTCGGCCCAATAACAGGCATAAATAGACACCAGTACCAAGGCACCCCAGCCCAGGCCGCTGCCCAATCCACGCAGCAGCCCCGCCAGCAAGGGGACCAGCATCCACCAGCCCAGGGTGGAGGTGCCAATGCCGCCGCTGGTCATAATGGCGCCGGCACCGGCTACGAACACCGCCAGCGTGACCAGTTGCGTAGCCATGCCAAAATGACGAAAGATCCACATCACCAGCAGCCCCAAAGCGGCCAGCACAATGGCGGATGTCACCGACAGCATGCGCAAACTGATGTGCCACTCATAGGCCCGCAACAGAAAGGGAATGCCCACCAGAATCAATAAATAGGCGGTGGCCGCGGCCGTTCGCACCCGGCGCAAGAGGACAGGATCCGTGTAGGCGGCATCCCAACCACAATTCAACACCCGATTCAGCATCCGTTCCAATTCGATCCCTCGATGACGATCTTCCCTGTGATTATAAACCCGCCCCGCAACTCTGCTTGCTAATCGACTGTTTTCTAACGCAAGGGCAGCATCAGATCGTACAGAGTGCCAGCAACCGCATCACTCTGCACCTGCAAGGTACCGCCATGCAATTCGGCAAACTCCCGCGCCAGCACCATGGCCAGTCCGGATACGATAATTGGCCTCCCGGACACACTGTGCAGATGGTGAAAGCGATCAAAGATGCGTTGCAGATGCTCCATCTCGAACACCAGCTTTTTACAGCGCACCTGCAACTGCCACCGATTCTGCCCGGTCACCTCGGCACTCACCACTGCACTTACCACCACCGCATCCTGCGGGCAGTACTGCAACGCGTGCCCCACCACGGTTTCGATGCTGCGCCTGAGCTGGGACACATCCCCCTGGGTAAACGCTTCCGGCAAGGGCTCCACCAGCAACTGCAAGTGATGGCGGTGGGCATGCAGCCGCAGGCGCGGCACCAGCACGTTGACCATCTCCCGCAGATCGATCAGGCCGCGACTGAATTCCAGCTTGCCCGCATCCAGATGCGACAGATCCAGCATGTCGGTCACCAGCTTCAGCATCTGCTCGCCACTATCGGCCACCATCTGCAGGGCATCGTACTGGCGGGGCCCGATTTGGCCCTGCAATTGGTTCATCACCCGGTGGTTAAAGCCAAGAATGGAATTCAGCGGGGTGCGCAGTTCGTGGGTCATGTTAGCCAGAAACCGGCTCTTGGCGGCATTGGCGTCCAGCGCTTCGGCTTCGGCCCGTTCCGCCCTCAGCACCTGTTGCTGCAAATCCTTGTTCTTCTGTTCCAGGCTGCGCTCGGAGCTTTCAATCTGGGTCAGGTACGCCACCATCACCGCCACCAGTGCCACAAACTCCCCCACCATCATCATCACCCGCTGAATCCCGCGGGCCGGGGGTGGTGTCAGGTTGGGAAACGCAAAGCCCCGGCTTTCGAAATAAAACAAACACAACCCGGTGGCAAGGGCAACCAGGGCCCAGAACACGCCGGCCCGCACCCCCAGCAACAGCCCGCCGATCAGCGCCACAATCAACCACCAGGCCACGGCACCGGATTCCATGCCCCCCACCGTCACATATTGATTCACTCCCCCCAGGTACACCCCCACCGCCAGGCAATGCACACTGGGGGTAAACCAGCCCCGGCGCAACATGGCCAACGCCAGTAATGCCAGGCAGACGGCGCTGCCCAATAGCAGGATGCGCAGGGAAATTCCCCATTGAATGGAACGGGCCAGAAACGGCAAACCCACCAGGATCAGCACCAGGCTGGCGCCGGCCAGGGAGCGCACCCGTCGGAGTTGGCGGGGGTGGGTGGTTTGAGCATCCCACCCCCAATTGAGAAATGAACTAGTAAACACGGCAACACCCTGCGTTAACCACCCAGGGTGTTTTCATTCAGGCAGCCACACCGTCTTCGGTTTTTTCGCGGGTGGATTCCGGCTCTTCCAGCAGTTCCGGCTGCACCGGATCGGGGCCATAATCCTCGATCACCGGATGGGCCGGGCGCTTGCTGTCATCCAGCGGTACTTCCACCACTTTGCCGCGCAGCTCGATATCCTTGGAGTTCACTTCGATGAGTTGGTTAAGGGCCTGATCATAGTGAGGCTGATGAAACAACCCACTGGCATCCTTACCGGACACCCACTCCCCCTTGCGCGTCAAATACTGACCGGACTGGTTTCGTATCACATACGCTGTTGCCATGCACATACTCCCGAATAGCGTTCATGAAAAGCAAACTGCAAGTGCCTAAACAATAGCCTGCTCAGGCCACCTGCGACAAGGGTACAAGAAACCCTAAAAATCCGCCACCAACCCCGGTTGGGCCAACGCCGGCAGATCCCCTTCCATGCCCATGGCGCGGGTCATGATCTGGTTTTTAATCAGCGTATGGCGGTTGAACAATGACATGCCCAGATTGCGCGCCACCCTTAACGGCGGGATATCCGCACCGAACAAGCGCTTGAATCCTTCCATGGCGGACATCAGCAGCAGGTTATGGGGTTTGCGACGGCGCTGGAAGCGGCGCAGTACACTGGGGTCATCCAGGGGTAACTGGCAGCCAAGGGCGCGCTGGATTTCTTCGGCCAACACGGCGGCATCCAGCAACCCCAGATTGATGCCCTGCCCGGCCAACGGGTGAATGGTGTGGGCGGCATCACCGATGAGAGCAACCCCGGGCTGGATGTAATCCACCGCGTGGTTCTGCAGCAGGGGAAACGCGTAACGCGGGTCCGCCTGCACCACGTTGCCCAAGCGCTGCTCGAACGCCTGCCCCAAGCGCTGACAAAATTCAGCATCCGGCAGCGCCATGATGGCGGCAAGCTGCTCATCTTCCAGGGTCCAAACGATGGAGGACAGGCAGGAGCGGCGTTCGTTGCTGTGTTCCCGCAGGGGCAGAAAGGCCAGCGGGCCACTGTCCAGAAACACCTGGCGGGCCACATCGCCATGGGGCTGCTGGGTGCGTACCGTGGTAACAATGGCACTCTGGCCATAGGACCAGGTGCGGCAGCGAAACCCCAATTGATCCCGTACCCGGGAACGGGCGCCATCGGCTCCGATCAGCAGGGTGGGTGTCAGCTCAGTGCCATCGGACAACACCACCCGCCAACGGGCAGGTGCCGTATCTGGGGATCCGCCGCTGGCATCCTGCCGGGGATCGTTTTCCAGAATTTTTTCCAGCCCCAAGCGACGGCATTCGATATTGGGGGCAGCCATCACCTGTTGATACAGGGCATGGGTAGTGATGCGGTTTTCCACGATATGGCCCAGGTGCTCGGCGCCGGCCTCCCGGGCATGAAACTGGATGTTGCCGGTGCCATCGCCATCCCACACATCCATATGGGCAAAGGGGGCAACGCGCTGTGCCGCCATTTCATCCCACGCCCCCAGCCGCCGCAGGATGTTTTCCGAGGCCTGGGTGAGCGCACTGACCCGGGGATCAAAGCTCGCCGGCCAGTGCTCGGGGGCAGCGGGAACATGGGGATCGATCACCAGGATGGACAAGGGCTCCCCCGCCAGCGCCGCGGCCAGGGTGAGGCCGGCCATACCGGCGCCGACAATCAACAAATCCGGTTGCGCCACCGGCACAGCCTGCGGGGAAATGCTCATAGCGCCACCTCCGGCAACGTTGTGGAAACCGAGCGCCCCATGGCATGCCGGGCCACAAAGCGCTTGGTGCCCTGCAGGGTATCAAACAGCAGCAACCCACTGTTGCGGGCCAGATTGAGTACGCCATTACGATTACTGAACAGCTTGGTGAGCTTGTCGGAAAACTGAATGGTGTTGAATTGATCCTGCTGCCGTTGCTGTAAATAGCCACTCAACAATTTGAAATCCCCCCAACTGATGCCTTGCTCCCGGGCCGCCGCCAGCGTCTGCACCAGCACCGCCACATCCCGCATGGCCATGTTCAGGCCCTGCCCCGCCACCGGGTGCAAGCCATGGGCGGCATTGCCCAACACCACCGCGTTGGGGCGCACCTGTTCTTTGGCCAGGGTCAACGCCAGCGGATAGGTGTAACGTTTTCCCACCTTGGTGAGATTGCCGATGGCCGCGCCGGCCGCCTGCTCCAGCGCGGCTATGAAGGCGTCATCCTGCGCCGCCATCAGCTCGGCGGCACGCTCTTTATCCAGGCACCAGGTCAGCCCCCAGCGGTTCTCCGTTTGCGGCAGTACTGCCAGCGGCCCGGTGTCGGTAAAGCGCTCCAGAGCCAGGTTGTGGTGGAGGCGGTCCGGCGTCACTGCGGTGACGATGGCCACCTGCTCGTAGGGGGTCACCTCGGCGCCGATGCCCAACAGCGCCCGGCCATGGGATTGCGCGCCGTCGGCAATCACCACCAGCGGTGTTTTCATCATCTCCCAGCGGCCATCGATTTCCACCGAGGCCACCATCTGATCCCCTTCATAATGCAGGCCCCCGATGTCAGCCGGGGCCAGCAACTGTACGTTAGGGCACTGCTGCAGATGCTGGTTGAGGAACTGGCCCATAAAGCGGTTCTCGATCACGTACCCCAGGGCCCGCACCCGCTCTTCCTCGGCACGGATAACCGCGCGCCCGAAGCTACCCTGATTGGTGATATCAATGGTGTGGATGGGCACCGCGTGCTGGCGCATGCCCTGCCACAAACCCAACTGCTCAAACACATGGCAGGTGCCATTGGCCAGGGCCGTATTGCGGGCATCGTAGCTGGGATGCAGGTCTTGGGGGCCGGTATGATTGTGCTGCGAAGGCGGGGCAAATTTTTCCACCACCACGACCTGTACGGCAGGATCGCGGGCCAGGCAGGCGGCCAGCGATGCGCCCACCAGGCCACCCCCCATAATCACCACGTCCATCAGGCGACCCGTCGTGGTTTTCTGGCCGGGGGCTTTCTGGCTGGTGGCTTTCTGACCGGAGGTTTTCTGCCAGGCTGTTTTTTACCACCGCGGACCTTGGCCATCAGCGCCTCAATTTCGTCGGCGGATTTGGGGGCTTTGCCGGTCAGCACCTTGCGGCCTTTTTCGGTCACCAGCACATCATCTTCAATCCGAATGCCGATGCCACGCCATTGGGGGTCAACGGTTTCCTCATCCGGCGCAATGTACAAACCGGGCTCCACCGTCAAGACCATACCCGGCTCCAGGACACGCCAGGCATCGCCCACCTTGTAATCCCCCACGTCATGCACATCCATGCCCAGCCAATGGCCGGTGCGGTGCATGTAGAAGCGGCGATAGGCTTCGCTGGCAATCAATTCATCCACTTTGCCCTGCAACAGGCCCAACGCCACCAGGCCTTTGGTCAGCTCCTTGACCGCGGCTTCGTGGGGTTGGTTCCAGTGGTTGCCGGGCTTCACCTGCTTGATGGCCGCCAATTGCGCCTTCAACACCACATCATACAGGGCGCGCTGCTGCGGGCTGAAGACGCCGTTTACCGGGAACGTGCGCGTAATGTCCGCAGCGTAATGCTGATATTCGGCGCCGGCATCGATCAACACCAGATCACCGTCTTTCAGCTCACTGTTGTTGTCGACGTAGTGCAGAATGCAGGCGTTGGCGCCGCCGCCCACAATGCTGGAGTAGGCCGGAAAACGGCTGCCGTGGCGGCCGAATTCATGCAGAAACTCCGCCTCCAACTGAAACTCCATCATACCGGGACGGCACTTTTCCATGGCGCGGGTGTGGGCCGAGGCGCTCATGTCCGCCGCCTGCTGCATCAGCCGGATCTCGGCCTTGCTTTTGTACAAACGCATATCGTGCAGCAGATGATCCAGGGCAATGAACTCCCCGGGCGGGTGGGCACCACTGCGCACCTTGGCGCGAATGGTATTGACCCATTCCATCACCTGACGATCGAAATCCTTATCCTTACCCATGCCGTAATACACTCGATCCGTGCCTTCCAGCAAGCCCGGCAGGATTTCATCGATATCCCCTATTGGAAAGGCATCGTCCGCGCCGTATTGCTTCACCACCCCTTCGGGGCCGGCCCGATACCCGTTCCAGATTTCCATTGCCCGATCCCGCTCACGACAGAACATGACGAATTCACCGTGTTTGCGCCCCGGCACCAGCGCCAATACCGCTTCCGGCTCAGCGAAACCGGTAAGGTAGAAAAAATCACTGTCCTGACGGTAGGGGTATTCGGTGTCGCGACTGCGGGTGCGCAGGGGCGCAGCGGGAATGATGGCGATGGAGTTGGGCTCCATCATGGCCATGAGCTGTTGACGGCGTTCGGCAAATTCTTTTTTGGTGATACTCATGTAGAGACAATCTCACACAATGGGGAACAGGAAAGATTCGGGATTCATCATCAATGAATGGTGGCACCCGGCGGCACTACGTTGGCGCGATCCATGGCGAACTCGGTGAAGATCATCAAGGCGGCCATGCGTACGTATTCCAGCACTTCAAAGTAAGCCGCTTCACCGTCCTCTTCTTCATCAATTTCGGTGTCCACCTGGCTTATTTGCTGAATATCACGCAATGCGGTGAGGGCATCTTCGGTGAACTCCTCCGGCCTGCGGGCACCGGCCGAGCCAAATCCGGCCAGGAAGCCTGAACACCATTCTGCCAGGGAGCCCAGGCGGGTATCCAGCGGGTCCTGGTCATCAGGCAGCAGCGGCATGAAATTGAACTGATTGTCCACCAACTCTTCCAAAGTGAATTTGTGCAGTTGGCAGAACCACTCCCGGGTATTATCCCAGGGCTCGCCCTTCACCCCCAGATTGGGCAGG
The DNA here is from genome assembly GCA_002471665.1 of Gammaproteobacteria bacterium UBA7310. Taxonomy (GTDB): domain Bacteria; phylum Pseudomonadota; class Gammaproteobacteria; order Pseudomonadales; family Ketobacteraceae; genus Ketobacter. Next base: position 40,969 of record DKQK01000003.1, on the reverse strand, counting down.
TATTCCTTCAACCAGGCCACCTGATCCCCGGTCAGGCCGCCACTGAGCTGGCCACAGAGGATGCCGTGGGCCTCGGAAGGGCTGGCCAGGGCCTCGATTTTACGCAGCTCCGCTTCCAGCTCGTAGAAATCCAGCACGTCTTCGGATTGCAGGTTCATAGCGGTTTTCCCGATTTTGGACACATGGGTGCATTGTAACATGCTGCCGGGTGTAGCAAAGTCAGGAATGGGGCTAAGCTGTATATGATAACGTCGTCATAGTGCCCACCGGGCTCTTGATGTACCATAGACAACAAAAATTGTGACTGAAGCCGAATGACTAAGATTGAGCAGCTTTTCAAGAACCTCGAATCCCGTGTCGACGAGTTCATCGAACTCTGTGATGAGTACAAGCGTCACAACCGATCGCTGCAGACACGGGAAACCCAGCTGGCGGAAGAACGCGCCAATCTGATGAAGAAAAACGACATGGCCCGGGCCAAAGTGGAAGCAATGATTTCACGCCTTAAGGCATTGGAGCAGGATTCATGAGCGAGCTAGAAACACTGCACGTCAACATTCTCGACCGTGAATACGGCGTCAGCTGCCCACCGGAAGAAGTGGAAGAGCTGCGCGGTTCCGCGCGCCTGCTGGACGAGCGCATGCGTGAAATTCGTCGCAGCGGCAAGATCGTCGGCGTTGACCGCATCGCGGTCATGGCGGCACTGAATATTGCCCATGAACTGATTAAAGCCCAATCCGAACTGGCCAACTACGACCGCATCACCGAAAAACAACTGGCCAAACTCAACGATAAAATTGAACGTGCTCTGGCCTCCGCCAGACAGCTTGATCTGTAAAGTCAAGCCCTCGACAAAAAATACGCCGTTCGAGAAACCCTTCCAAATCCGTTATAATCAGGCCTCAGCCCCCTGCGCTGTTCGAGGTATCTGGCCGACGTCCCTGAGCCGATGCTTTTTCACCCGGGGGTTCCTTCTGATGTGGGAGTGCATGTCCGCACGACGGAAAGCCCGATGCATCATAGGAACCACCACCTTGAACCTTGGGTTCAAGGGCTACCGCCAGTCACGGCAGAACGGGGGGCGCTATTTTTCTGCGCGCGCTTTTGCTGGGCGCATCAGCCTGACAGCTTCTATACTGATAACCGGTTTCAATTAAAAAAACGGAATCCGCCACCTTGGAACTGCCCAACAACAGCACACCCGCCAAGAACCAGTTACGTACAACCCTGCGCCAACGCCGCCGCAATCTGACCCCACACCAACAGCAGCAAGCCTCCATGGGCCTGTGTCGCCAGCTCAGCCTGTTGCCTGAATTTGTCTATGGAAAGCGTATCGCCGCCTACATTCCCAACGATGGCGAGATCGATCCACAACCACTATTGGAGCTGGCCTGGCGCCTGGGCAAGGAAATCTACCTGCCGATTCTGCACCCGTTCGCCAAAGGCCGCCTGCTGTTCATGGCCCACTATCCCAACCAGGTCATGGCCCGCAACCGCTTTGGCATTCCCGAGCCCCTTTGCGATCACAGTGCGTATTGCCCGGTTTGGACACTGGATATGGTGCTGACCCCCCTGGTGGGATTTGATGAGTACGGTAATCGAATGGGGATGGGTGGAGGATTTTACGACCGCACTTTCGCCTTTCTGCGCAACAACAGTCGACCGCGCAAACCGCGCATGGTGGGGGTGGCCCATGAATGCCAGAAAGTGGAACGGCTGCCCTATGAACAGTGGGACATCATGATGAACAGGATTGTAACTGGTAGCAGACAGTACAGCGCCGGTTGACGCCGACCAGGATGGTAAAGGTTGAACGAACTATCCGGCAGTGTGCGCTACCGGATAGAGAACTGACTGGCGACCATTTCAGGATCAGGCTGCCCCTGGGTATAGGAACTTGCAAGCACACCCAAACCCAGCACCAGCATCAGTACTACCAATAAATCGGGTTTCTTCTTCATTTTTTACCTTGCCTCGTTAAAAAAACGCCACCGGTGTTCCGGTAGTTCATTTCCAGCTCGTTATTGGTTTTATGATTCCGTCGATGCGGTATGAGCCGGAAAACAGAGCGTTTACCTACTTGCATTTGACGGCGTGTGTTCACTTATACGCCGCATAAAAATCAGTGCTTACATGGTAAATATAGACCAGCCCCCGTCACCAGCCAGCTGGCAAGTGAGCAGTAGCTCACAATTTAAACAGAATCCGGCTTTTTTATTATGTTTGGCCCAGTGTCGGGTAGAATGCCCCCGCAGAGGACCACCGGTTTTCCGAATGCGCTCCGAGTGCCGAAAAATTAACACGGGTTCCGACCATTGAAAAGGTCTCTTTTGAAAAACAATGACCTACTTCAAACAGAAAGAACCAACCTTAACTCATTTCACGGCTACAGGCATGGTCCCCCCTGCTCCCAACCCATGCCCACCAACGGAGACACCCCCTGGGATAAGTGCTCCAAAAAGCACCCATATTGATGCTTTACCGCGTCCGACTGGAATAACACTTCATGGCCGTTGTACAGCAATACCGGGTTATTGCCCCGATAGCGCATGACGACATTGGTGCGTGCACCATAGCCGTCAAAGCCGGCGTTTTCACTGGCGGGATAGGCCAGCTGCCGGGCGCCGCCCAGGGTAATGTGCGGCAAAAAGGATCGCCTGGCCGTGCGGCCGATGTCCTCCCCCAGCAGGTCGGTCTGCAACGCCATAAAGAACGGACGCTGCACCGGTTCCGAGAGCATATAGTCGTTGTAGCCGGAAAAACCGATGATATGGGGCGGGGGTTTAGCGGGGTTAACGGTCAGGTTTTGCAGGTTGGTAATGGTATCCACGCCGGCCAGCATCCATTCCACCAGCATCATGAACGGGTGGGCGTCGTCCAGATCCAGTATGGGAACCCGGTTGACGGCCACTGAGTTCATGGACAGCTCGAACCCCGGATTATTGTTGAACAGGCGAATCCAGGTGCCCGCCGCTGCGGAAAAAATCACCCCCTGATAAGGGCGCGGGTCCGCCGCCACCATCAGCGAACTGATCCAGTTACCCTGGGATTGCCCCAGATTCACCTGCAGCTGCGGGTCGAAACGGAAGCGATCCCGGCCCGGCCCCGGGTCTGCGTCAGGGCACAGGCTGCGATCCACCTCAATACGATCCACAATACGCCGGAAGTAAATCCGCTCCCAGGCCATGGTCATGTAGTTCCCCGCCAGCCCCCGTGGGTTGAAGATGTTGTACACCATCACGCCATTCAACGCCCCCCACTGGGGAATGTGATCGCGGGACGCGTGGCCCGCCAGCCCGGAACTGGCCCAACCCCGTTCCGCGGCAATCTGCGAGGGCCCCTCACCGGCTTTGCCGATGTAATAGGGATAGCGGGTAATGTCGAAGTGATCAAACTCACCACGATCGTACACCTGATGGGCGCGGCCACCGGCACCGTGTACGTAGGACAACAGGGGGAACCCTGTGTCCGGCATGGTGACCTGCTTGGGAATGGTCAGCACAAACTCCGCCTGCCGGGTATATTGCTGCACCGGCGCACCGCCTGCCGTCCATTCCACTTCACCACCGAACAGGGCATAGGGCGCTACGCCTTTTTGATAACCGGGGAGATTCACCGTCCCCCGAATCACGCAATATTCCGGATAGTCATCGAAGTTTTCCAACTCGCTGATGGGTAACCGGGTGAGGGCTTCTGCCTGAGCCGCGACCTGCCTGGCAGCACCCTGAAACTGCGCCACGGGATCGCCGGTGCTCCACACGGTGGCCCCCATGATGCGGGCGGGATCGATGTCGGTGGGTGCCAAAAACGCCCGCAGTGGGGCGTACACCGCCCGGGCCCGGGCGGAAATTCCCCCATCATCGGTTTGCTGTAAGGCCGCGGTCAGCTGCGGGTTCTGCTGCCACTGCTGATCGCCCGACAACGGCGTCTGGTCGGTGACGATCAGGGCGTAGGTGGTGTTGGGTTGCAAGGTGATGCCCAGGGTGGGCAACACCTGTAACAAGTGAGGGGGACGATAGCTGTCCGCATAGCGCGTAACGGATAACTGCAACGGAAAGCGACGGCCGTACTGGGCGGATTCAGGATCAATATCGATCAACTGAATCGGCGCGTCCGCTGCCGCGTAATCGCCATCCCAGGACGACATTGCCGCAATATCAATGGCACCGCTGAAAGGCAGGTACACCGGCATAATAGTAGGATAACCGCTGCGGGATTCCTGGATGCGTTGCACATAATGTTGCGTCAACCAATGAATCTGCCGGGGAAAATCACTGATGTCCACGCTGCCATCGTCCAGGCGCCGCAGATTGGTGGGAAACCCGTTCACATAGAAACCGCCGGACACCGGCGACAATAAGGTGGGAAGGGTGATTCCGGCTGGGTCAGCAGCAAGATCCACTACCATGTAGGTGGTGCTATCCGACTTACAACCCCAGAGCAAAAGGCTCACGATGCCCAGCAGCATCAGTAAAAGAGATCGCATAAAACATCAATTCCTGCTTTTATTGTTATCGGTTTTTAGGCAAGCTGACGAACTTTTTTCAACAGCCTATCACCGGACTAAAAAGCTGGAAACGTTCTTTTCCCCAGCGGTCGATCCCGCCTCAAGAAAAAATATTAATTGTAAATTGTGTCCAAAAAGTTGTTATTTTCTCCCTGCCTATTGTACAGATTGGCTATTTATCCCGTGGGTTATTTCAAGAACAGCTGATACGCCGGATTGTCACTTTCATCCCAATGCCGATACCCCAAACCTTCCACATAGCGGCGCAGTTTCTGGTGTTCCCGGACGGGCACCTGCATGCCCACCAGAATGCGGCCGAAGGCAGCACCGTGATTGCGATAGTGGAACAGGCTGATGTTCCAGTTCTGTCCCAGTTTGCTCAGGAATTCCATCAAGGCACCGGGGCGCTCCGGAAACTCAAACCGATACAATACCTCCAGCACTTTTTCATCCGCCACGGTGGCCGGGCCACGGCCGCCCACCATGTGGCGAATGTGCAGTTTGGCCATTTCGTTCTGGGAAAAGTCCTGTACCTGATAACCTTTTTCCAACAGGCTGTCGCAAATGGCCTGGCGCTCTTTGGGGCCCGCTGTCTGCACCCCCACATAGACGTGGGCGGCGTCATTGCAGGCATAACGATAATTGAATTCGGTGATGGAACGCTTGCCCAGTGTTTGACAAAATCGGCGAAAACTGCCGGGCCGTTCCGGTATGGTCACCGCCAGCACGGCTTCCCGCTGCTCACCGATTTCCGCCCGCTCCGCCACATGGCGCAGGCGATCAAAATTCACATTGGCCCCGCTGCACACCGCGATCAGGGTGGCGCCTTGGCACTGCTCCCGCTCCACGTATTTTTTCAATCCCGCCACCGCCAGGGCACCGGCCGGTTCATTGATCGAGCGGGTATCGTCAAACAGATCTTTGATGGCTGCACACATTTCATCAGTGGACACCGTGATCACTTCATCCACATATTTGCGCGCCAGCCGGAAGGTTTCCTTACCGATCTGTTTGACCGCCACCCCATCGGCAAACAATCCCACCTCCGGCAGCACCACGCGGCGCCCGGCCAACATCGCCACCTGCAGGCAATTGGAATCCCCCGGCTCAACACCAATGACTTTCACCTCCGGCCGCAGATACTTGATGTAGGTGGCCACCCCGGCAATCAGGCCGCCGCCGCCCACCGGCACGAACACTGCTTCCAGATCGCCGGTGTGCTGCCGCAGTATTTCCATACCCACTGTGCCCTGCCCGGCAATCACATCCGGATCGTCAAAGGGATGCACGAAGGTGTAGCCATGCTGGTCCATCAGTTTTTTTGCTTTGGCCGCCGCCTGATCGTAGGCATCCCCATGCAGCACCACTTTGCCGCCCAGGGTGCGCACGGAATTCACTTTGATCTCGGGGGTGGTTTGCGGCATTACGATTACCGCCTTGATTCCCAAACGGGCCGCCGCCAGGGCCACACCCTGGGCATGATTACCGGCCGATGCGCAGATCACACCGCGGGCCTTTTCCTCTTCACTGAGGTTGGCAATCTTGTTGTAGGCGCCCCGGATCTTAAACGAGAACACCGGTTGCAGATCTTCCCGTTTCAGCAGTACCGAATTATTCAGGCGGCGGGACAGCGAACGGGCGCGATCCACAGGGGTTTCCTCTGCCACATCGTAAACGCGGGCCTGCAGGATCTTCTTGATGGTGCGGATGGACATAAGTGCGGGCACTTCCTAACTGTTGTTGGCTGGGTACGCAGCAAGCATACACTATCTGGGCGGACAGGACAGTTGAGCCCTGTTTTCCCAGGTCGCGAACCCCTATAATTGGCGCCACATTTCCAGTGGGGCAAGCGCATGACACAAGACGAACTCAAGCAGGCCGTGGCCAGAGCCGCCATTCAGTACGTGGAGGAAGGCACCATTGTAGGTGTGGGCACCGGCTCCACCGCCAACTACTTCATCGATTTTCTGGCGCAGATGAAAGGCCGGATCGAAGGCGCGGTGGCCAGCTCAGAGGCCACGCGCAAGCGCCTTGAACACCACGGTATCCCGGTGTTCGATCTGAATGCCGTGGATGACATTCCGGTTTACGTGGACGGCGCCGATGAAACCGACCCCAACCTGTGCCTGATCAAAGGCGGCGGCGGGGCCCTGACCCGGGAAAAAATCATTGCCGCTGTGGCCGGAAAGTTCGTTTGCATCGCCGATGGCAGCAAGAAAGTACCCGTCCTGGGCGCCTTCCCGCTGCCGGTTGAAGTGATTCCCATGGCCCGCAGCCACGTGGCCCGGGAGATCGTCAAACTGGGAGGCGATCCGGTCTACCGCGAGGGCTTCGTCACCGACAACGGCAACATCATTCTGGACATCCACCATATGCAGATTGCCCAGCCCATCAAGCTGGAACAGCAACTCAATAACATTGTGGGCGTGGTCACCAATGGTCTGTTTGCCGCCCGCGCCGCAGATGTACTGTTGCTGGGTACGGAATCCGGTGTGGAGATTACGGAGAAGTAAGACAGATCAATTCCAGGCGAATGCCACCGGGCTCAAACAACATGGCATGGCGGGCACCGCTTTCCCCCAGGGGTTCCGGTTCAAAATCAGACACCACCCCCGGCCACGCCATGGCGTTGCGGTACACCGCGTTCAATTCTGACTCCGATTCCACCCGCAGGGCAAAATGGTGCAACCCCACTGCCCTGCGGCGATCGAATGGCGCCGCCGCGGCTTCGGTTTGCCAGAGGGTTAACAGGATATGTCCGTTGCTGATGAACGTCGCCGGGTAATCGGGCTTTTCCTTTACCACCGAAAAACCCAGTACAGCGCAGAAAAATGCAGTGGTGGTTTCCAGATCCTGAACCGCCAATCCCAGGTGATGCAAGTCGAGTGTGCTCATGATGACTCCTGTTGGTTTGCCATGATCAGGTCGATGCGGGCCTGATCGTAACGTGGGGTAATGTGTTGCGAACAATTCCAGTCGAAGGCCGCCACCTCAATCACGAAGCCCCGCTCCACCCGGGCTGGGTAATCCTCATCGCGCAATGCCTCCAATTGCGGTGAATCCGCATCCAGTTCCGTGGCATACCCCAACAGCTTCAGGCGCCGGCGGTTGGGATAGTCCATCACAAACAGCGCCACCCGTTTTTCAGTGCGCAGATTGCCGGTGGTGATGTACTGGCGGTTACCACGGTAATCGGCAAAGCCGATGTGACGCTCATCCAATACCTTGATGAACCCTTTGGGGCCGCCCCGGTGTTGTATGTAGGGCCAACCGTCCGGGCTCACACTGGCCAAATACAGGCTGTCACTGGTGCACAGAAACGCGGCTTCACGCACACCCAACCGGTCGTGGTGATCGCTGCCCTGCTCCCAGCGCTGGTAAAGTTCACGGCTGTTTTCCGAGGTTTGCACCGCTTTCACCGGGTCCGAAAACAGCAGTTCTGCAAAGCGATGTCCCATGGTGAATACTCCGCTGTCGTTATGAAAAGAAGGTTATCCGAATGCGGTCATTGGAATGTGACTGCCTGTGCATCATCGCAACATTCACTTGAGTTAAGAATACTTACGATAAACAATTAACCATTGCATATAGTGGAATAATCTTATGGACAAACTCAAAGCAATGACGGTGTTTGTGGCGGTTGCCGAGGAGCAGGGCTTCGCCGCCGCGGCGCGCAGGCTGTCCCTGTCGGCGCCCATGGTGACCCGGGTGGTGGCTGAACTGGAGACACACCTGGGGGCGGTGCTGCTGCTGCGCACCACGCGCCGGGTACGACTGACGGCGGCAGGGCAACAGTATCTACAGGATGCCCGCCGCATTCTGGCGGACGTGGTCAGCGCGGAGGAATCCATCGGCGGCATCCATGGCAACCCCCAGGGGGATCTGGTGGTCACCGCTCCGGCCATGTTCGGCTGCCTGTATGTGACGCCGGTGATCACCGCCTACCTTGAGCGGTATCCCCAGGTCACGGTGAGCGCCGTGTTTGTGGATCGCGTCACCCACCTGATCGAAGAAGGCATTGATGTGGGAATTCGCATCGGAGCACTGCCGGACTCCACCATGCATGGGATTCAACTGGGAACGGTGCGCCTCAAAACTTATGCCTCCCCCGCCTACCTGCAACGCCATGGCACCCCCGCGTCACCGCAGGCACTGTCCGGGCACCGCCTGATCACTTCCACCGCCGGCAGCCGTGGCCCGCTCTGGCGCTACCATGACAGCGGTGGTGAGATTAACCTGAAAACGGCGGCGGTATTTCGCAGCACCACCAACGATTCGGTGATTGCCGCTGCGGTGGCAGGCCATGGCATCACCCGCGTGCTGTCCTATCAAGCCGAACCCCAGGTAAGCGCCGGCCGCCTGCAACCCATTCTGGAAGAGTATGAAGGGCCACCGATCCCGGTCAGCATCGTGCACCCCCAGGGGCGCAACGTGCCGGCCAAAGTCAGGGCTTTCATCGATCTGGCGGTAACGGAACTGCGCGCCAAACCCGTACTGCAGGAAGCGGCCGTCTAATCCGTGACAAGCCTGGTTTTGATAAAACCGTATTGGGCAAGGGGGGGCTGATCCAGCAGTGCACGCCGCAGCATATCCAGTGCCAGTGCACTGCTGACCTGGCGGATGGGTGTGCGGTTCTGGAACGGAATGGTCAACATCTGACTCCAGGTGTGCTCGCGGGTGGCCAGCGCCAGAGCCACGCTGCCCACTGGTGTGTCGGCACTGCCGCCATCGGGCCCGGCAATGCCGCTCACCGCCAGCCCCAGATCCGTATCCAACTGGGCCCGCACCCCGCGGGCCATTTCCTCCACGCAGGCAATGGATACCGCGCCCTGCTCCCGCAAGGTGGCTTCCTGCACCCCCAGCAATGTGATTTTTGCCTGGTTGCTGTAGGCAACCAGAGCCTGTTTTAAATATACGGAGCTGCCGGGGTATTCCACCAGCTGACTGGCCACCAGACCACCGGTGCAGGATTCCGCCAGGCTCAGCGTCACAGCATGGTGGGCACTGCGATCCAGCAGCAGTTGGTGTACTTCCCGGGCAATGGAGGGAAAGCGTTCAGAAACGATGGCGGGGCCGATCACGCGTTTCACCTGTTCGGTAAAATCCGGCAACGCGGCAACGGCACGCTCCCCCCGCGCGAACAGTTTTATTTCCACATGGGGCAGTGATGATCGATAGCCCAGGGTGATACCCTGAGGTACCGCCAGCCCGCTCAAGGCATCGGCCAACTGCGATTCACCAACGCCAAAGGTCAACAGTTTGGTGAGGCGGGTTATTTCCAGCTGCTCAAAGGTGTCATGAATGAACGGCAGGAACTGTTCGCGCACCATGACCTTGAATTCAGACGGCACCCCCGGCGTAAAAAAAAGCCAGGCGCGGTTGAGCTTGACCCGAAACCCGCAGGCGGTTCCCACCGGGTTATCCACCATGATTGCCGATGCCGGCAGCCGGGCCTGCTTCAGGTTGCTGGGATTCATCTTACGCCCGGCGCGGCGATACCAGTCTTCAATGCGCCCACGCCAGTGGCTGTTTTCCACCAGGGCTTCCCCTTTGGCGAGAGCCATGGCCTCGGCGCTGAGATCGTCACTGGTGGGCCCCAGGCCCCCATTCACCACGATGACGTCAGCATGATGGCTGCGCTCGATGAAGGTGGCCACCAGATCTTCCAGCCGATCCCCCACCGTCACCCGGCGCTGCATTTCGATGCCCTGTTCCATTAACAGGTTGGCAAACCAGGCGGCATTGGTGTCGACAATCTGTCCGGATAACACCTCCTCCCCCGTGCAGATCATTTCAATTTTCACAGTGTCCCCTTCTCCTGCGCAAGCCAAGCCAGCCCCTAATGATAACCTGTTTCAGTGCCCAGGATGTCGGTTTTAACGGGGATGCAGCCAGCCGGGCAGCAAGGTGTATGGATCCAGATCCGGCACCTGATCCGGCTGCACGCCCACCTCCTGCAATGTGCGCTGCAGTGCGCCCTGTTGAAAAGCATCGAACAAATCCGTGCAGCCACCCGCGTACTGTCCACCTATAAAAATCTGCGGCAAGGTAACGGATTGCGTCTGCTGACGCAGCCATTCGCGAATGATGCCGCCCCGGTTGCCGGCCTGAAACTCAACCGCATCCACATCCACGCTGCGGTAGGCTACACCCAGTCGATCAAACAGTTTACGCACCGACCAACAGAACTCGCACCATTCCAACGCAAACATCACCACCGGCTGCTGCGTATCCGCCAGCAGCGACTGCAGCCATTGCGCCGTGACCGAATCCACGGTGAGGGGTTGGGTGCTTTGTACCGCGGCGGTGGGCCGGTCAAACCGGTATCCCGCAGTGGAACGGGAGATGGCCATTTCTTCCGCGTTCATCTCCGCTGCCACCTCATCAAACAGGGGCGTACTCATGTAGCGTTCTCCGGTATCGGGCAACATGCAGAGAATATTACTGCCCGGCGGCGCCTGCCGGGCCACCTGCAGGGCTCCGGCAAACGTGGCGCCGGCACTGATGCCCACCAGAATGCCCTCTTGGCAGGCCAGTTGCCGCGAGCAGTGCAAGGCATCCTGCCCCGGGATCCCGATAAACTGGTCAATGCGGTGATCTACAGTGACCTCCTGAGCCAACGCCGGAATAAAGTCCGGTGACCAGCCCTGCATGAGGTGGGGCCGGAAACGGGGATGACTCTGCTGTTCCGGTTGCGGCTCGCCGCTGGCCAGAACCGGGGCGTTATCCGGTTCGCACACCACAATACGCGTGGCGGGGCTGTGTTGTCGCAACACCCTGGAGACACCATTCAGGGTGCCTGATGTACCAAAACCGGTAACCCAGTAATCCAGGGACAGGTCGGAAAAATCCTCCAGAATTTCCACCGCCGTGGTACGGGCATGGATATCGGCGTTGGCGGGATTTTCAAATTGGCGCGACTGCCACCAGCCATGTTGTTGCGCCAGCTCCCGCGCTTTGGCCACCATCCCGCTGCCTTTATCCGCAGCGGGAGTCAGGACCACTTGGGCCCCCAGAAAACGCATCAGACGACGCCGCTCCACACTGAAATTTTCCGCCATGGTCACCACCAGCGGATAGCCCTTCTGCGCACACACCATTGCCAGGCCGATACCGGTGTTGCCGCTGGTGGCTTCCACCACGGTTTGCCCGGGCTTCAGTTCACCGCGCCGCTCGGCGTCCTCAATCACCCCCAGGGCCAGGCGGTCTTTCACTGACCCCATCGGGTTAAAGGATTCCACCTTCACATACAGGTTGACCCCGGCCGGAGCCAGACGATTAATACGCACCACCGGAGTGTTGCCGATGGTTTCCAGAATGTTTTGATAGCGTTGCCCCATGGTTCAAGTTCCTCGATCAGGTTCCTTTAACGTCGACTGTTGACGTGCCCCGGCTATTGCTGTGTGCCCATAATTCGTCACCGATGCGGATTACGTCCTGCACCAGATCATCCACCTGTGCCCAATCGGTACGGGCACCGATGAAACAGGGGCGAAGCGCCAGTTTGCCGTCCACAACTGCGGTACTGGGCAAGCTGCGGCCATCCTGTATCAGGCGCCGGTGCAATTGCCGGTTCAAGCGGTTGAGGTCGGTACAACCCGCCACCTGATAGCGAAAGCAGCAGATGGACAGGGTGGGGGCCTGCAGTAACTGCAAGCGGGGGTGCGCCTGCACCCGTTCCGCCAGACTGCGGGCCATATCATTGTGACGGCGGATGCGCTGCGCCAGTCCCTGGGCACCAATTTCGCGCAGCAATGCCCACACCACCACCCCCCGGGGTGGGGCAGACAATTCCACCCCGAAATCACTGTACGGAATACCCAGGGCATCCAGCGAGTGCACAAAGCCACTGCTGGGTGAGGCCTGTTCCGCATCCGCCCCGCAAAACGAGCCTTCCAGGTAGTCCGCCGCTCCCTGTGTAAACGCCCGCTGCAACAAGCCCCGATCCTTCACCAGGGTAGCTCCGATCCCCACCGGCGCCCCCAGCCATTTATGGGGGTCCACCACCACTGAATCCGCCTGCTCAATGCCGGCGTACCGGGGGCGAACCCGTTCATCCAGAATACCCGGTAACCCGTAGGCCCCATCCACATGCAACCAGATGTTAAAGCGTGAGGTCAGCACGGCGATCTCCGCCAGGGGGTCGATTGCACCGGTGGCCGTGGTACCGGCATTGGCGACCACCGCCACCGGCACCAGGCCCGCGCTGACAACGCCTTCAATTTGCCGGGCCAACGCCCGGGGACACATACGCCCCTGCGCATCGCAATCGACGGTGATGACCGCTTCACGCCCCAGCCCCAACACCGCCGCTGCCCGGTGGATGGTACGATGACTGGCGGCCGTGGCAAACAGCCGTCCGCCAGCCGGCACCCCGTCACGGCCGCAATCGTGGCCACGGCGCTCGAACGCCTGTTGCCGGGCCGCACCCAGGGCCAACAGGTTGGCGGTAGAGCCACCACTGCTGTAGATGCCTTTCATTTCCGCCGGCAACCGGAACAGCGCCACCAGCCAATCCAGGGACAGCTCTTCCAGTTCCTGAAAGGCAGTGAGCCCGATCCGCTGTGGTGCCGCCACCATGGCTGCCAGGGCCGCCAGCACCCCGGCATTAGTGGCGCCGGTGGTAATAAACGAGGTGAATCCCGGCAATGGAATGGCAGACCCGTTTGGAATCACCTGCTCACCCAGCTCCCACAGCACCTTATCCAGCCCGATACCGTCCACCGGCAGTGGCCGCTGCAACACCTTTTGCCAATGGCGGCGGCGCAAACCGGCATCCCCGTGTAAGCCAGTGCTGAACCGATCCAGATATTCACCCAATTGTGCCAGGGCCGGGCTCAGTGCCCCACACTCTGCCTGATCACTCATAACGCCATTCCTGCTCTGTTACGGTTATGCCAGCAAACGTGCACCGCTTTCCAGAAAGGCCATGGTGCGTGGTGCACCGGCGATCTCCACCCCCTCGGCCAGATCCCCCGGCGTAATGTTCTTGGCTTTGGCGCAGGCAGGGCACAGCCAGATGCGGCCCCCGTTGGCAATAAAGTCCGACATCAGGGCAGCCAGTGCTTCATACCCCTCCGCCTGCACACCCTGGGCCGCGCCCTGAACGCAGAGCGCGGCGGCATCCGCCGTGGCGAACACAGCAACTTCCGCCTGTTTGGAGGCGCTGACCGCAAGAATGAAGGCAATGGTGGCGCGCTCTGGGCTATTAAAACCGTCCTGACAGTTGATCAAATATTTGGCTGACATGTATGCTTCCTCATGATTTGTTAGATAGTCATGTGTCTTCCACGCTGCACAGGTTACGGAAGCACGGCCCGGGGCGCTTGCAGGAGATCTGGTTTAAATCTGGAGAAACCCTGAAGATTGCCGATTCCTGATCAATAAAGAATCAATTAATGCCATGCGCTATCACTTTCTGGAATTCCTGCTGGATACGGATCGGTTTGAACTTTACCGCAACGAGACTCGTTTGGCGGCGGAACCTCAGGTGATTGAATTGCTGACACTGCTGCTGGAACAGCGGCAGCGGATGGTGAGCAAGGACGAAATCTACGGGTGCATTTGGAAAGGGCGCATTGTGTCGGAGGCTGCGCTCAGCAGCCGCATCAAAAGTCTGCGGCAATTACTGGGGGACAACGGCCGCAGCCAGGCGGTCATCAAAACCGTGCACCGCAAGGGTTTTCGTTTTGTGGCAGAAGTACGATGCGATGAATCAGATGCAGCGCCCCCTGGAACCAACCTGCCTTCCGCTGAAGCCGACATCGGATCACGCAACCAAAAGCCCACCATTGCCATTTTGCCCCTGGCGAATCTCAGTAGGCAACCGGAACAGGATTATCTTGCTGACGGCATCAGCGGTGACATTATTGCCCACCTGTCGAGACACCGCTGGATCAACGTGGTAGCCCGCAACACCACCTTCGGCCTGCGCCAACAAAACCTGAGCCTGGCCGATCTGGCGGCGCAACTGGGCACGGATTATGTGGTGGAAGGCAGCGTGCAGCGCGCCGCCAACCGGGTGCGGGTCACCGTGCATTTGATGGACGCCCACAGTGGCCACCAGTTGTGGGCCGATCGCTATGATCGGGAGCTGGAGGATATCTTTGAACTGCAGGACGAAATCACCGAAACCCTGGTAGCCAGGTTAGAACCGGAGATCGGCTACGCCGAACGCCACCGGGTGATGCAAAACCGGCCGGCCAACCTGCAGGCCTGGGATTGTTATCACCTGGGTATTCATCACTTTTTCAAGTTCACCGGTGCTGACAACCTGGAAGCCCAGCGCCTGTTGCTACGCAGCCAGGAACTGGACCCGCAGTTTGGTGATGCCTTTGCCTGGTGGGCCTACGCCCTGGTGCTGGGCATGGTGTACTGGGATGTGAAGCCCACCCAGGCAACACTGGATGCCGCGCTCAGCGCCTGCGAACAGGCGCTGATGCTGGATCCGCAGAACGCCACCTTCTACGCCTTAAAAGCCCGCGTAATGTTGGCCCGGCGTGAATACGACGGCGCCATTACCGGTAACCGCATGGCCATTGAACTGAACCCCACCTTTGCCGCAGCCCACTGTGGTTTGGGGGATTCCCTCGCCTACGAAGGCCGCTACGACGAAGCGGTGGAGTGCTTTACCCGCGCCATTGCACTGAGCCCCAATGATCCTCAATTGTGGGCTTTCCTCACCTACGGAGCACTGGCACTGCTGTTCAAGGGGGATTATGAACTCGCCCTGCAGTGGACCGAACGTGCCAGCCACATTCCCAACTGCCAGTACTGGACGCTGTCCCATAAAGTGGTGGCACTGGTCCAGTTGGGCCGTAGCGGGGAGGCCCGCCGGTTACTGGCCCACATTCAACGCCAGTTGCCGGATTTCTCGCTGACCTTTGTGGAAGAAAAACTGTTTTATCTGAAACGGCCGGAGCAGATTGACGGCTATCTGCAGGCACTGCGCAAGGCCGGACTTGACTGATTTCAGCCTCGGGATTTGGCCCATTTTTCCCGCAGCGATCTTGGCCCGATATCGTCCACCGAATAACCATCAGGGTGAGTGGGATACTGCAACAGGGTATTCAAATGCGGGTATTTGTTTTTGGGCAACAGGCGCAGCAACTTGGCCCGTACCCGCAACAGGGCCTCGACCCGGCGCCGGGTGCCGGCACTGGGCAAGGGGTAATCCATTGCCTTCAGCAGAGGTTCGTCCATCAGCGCGTACACCATGGGCTCGGCCTTTTTCCACAACGGCTGCGGCAGATAAAAACTCAGCAGCAGATCCCGGGTGGCACTGGCCACCCGTTTACCGGCCTCGGTACTGGCAAAGGTTTTTTGTTCATAGTCCAGACTGAATTGCTCAAACCCGGCGTAGGTTTCGGGTATGTCCTGAATACGCATACGCACCCCCACCTCGCGCCAGAAATAAAACAACGCATGCCGCTCGTTGGGGTATAAATCACGCCAGCCAAAGCGCTCTATCCAACGCACCGGTTCAAACACAAACGTGGACAGAGTGTAGAGAAAATCATCATTACTGATGTCGTATTGCCCGTGCATGCGGTTCATGCGTTTCAGAAACGCCATACCGCGCTCAGAGTCGTAACCGTTAATCAGAATTTCGTTGATGATGATGGCGGTATCATCGTAACGCCGCAGGGTGTGATCCGTGAATTCACGGGTCTGATCCAGCAGCTTGGCAATACTGGGAACGGCAAAAGTGCGGAACAACGCCAGCTCCAACGCCCGGGTCATATCCCAGGGAAACTCCAGGTAAGCGGTCAGAAACACAATGCGTTGGCAATCGGCCTGCGGGTCCAGCCGCTCGATTTCTTTCTGTACATTGATGCGCTTCTTCATGTTTCCCTCTTTTACTGCGGACGAGTCGGCAGTGAAACTATCACACCCGCCCGGGCATGGGGATGGCCTGGACACTCATCGGCGGTGGCCAAAACGCTCAACCGGCATGAGCCTGGAGGCCAATGGCAAATGGGTAATATTTGGTGCATCACATCCATATATGCACCTTTGCATACACCTTCTGGTATCAATATACCGAATTTTGCGAGCTGGTTACCAAGATCCGGCGGGAAAGCCCACTGGCATAAAGATTGCTGTGCGTAGGGCGTTCGGTAATAAGCTATTGGATTTTTATTCCACGCCTGATTGAGGTTTCAACCATGAAACAGCTCGCTCTGTTTTTGCTCGTACTTTTGCCCGCCAACACCCAGGCTGCGGTCGGCGATGAACCGGTCAACACCGTCTGGCTGGTGGTGGCAGCCGCGCTGGTCTTCTTCATGCAAACCGGCTTCGCATTATTGGAAAGCGGCATGTCCCGCAGTAAAAACGCGGTCAATGTGGTCATGAAAAACTACATGGACGTGTGTCTGGGCAGCATGGTGTTCTGGGCTCTGGGCTTCGGCATCATGTTCGGCATCAACGAAACCGGTTTCTTTGGCGCCAGCCACTGGCTGCCCCAGTTCACCGACGAATGGTCCTACACCTTTCTGCTGTTCCAGATCATGTTCGCCGCCACCGCCACCACCATTGCCAGTGGTGCCATGGCGGAACGTACCCGCTATTCCGGTTATCTGGTGGGAGCGCTTGTTATCACCGGCCTGATCTATCCGATCTTCGGCAGCTGGGTATGGGGCGGATTTTTCGGCGGTAAAGGCTGGCTCTCGGAGCTGGGCTTTGTGGATTTTGCCGGCTCCACTGTTGTGCACTCGGTGGGGGCCTGGTGCGCGTTGGCCGGTATTATGGTGGTTGGGCCACGGCTGGGCCGCTTTGATCCGGTAACCGGGGTGGCCCGGTTGATACCCGGCCACAACCTGAA
This sequence comes from Gammaproteobacteria bacterium UBA7310, assembly GCA_002471665.1. GTDB lineage: Bacteria > Pseudomonadota > Gammaproteobacteria > Pseudomonadales > Ketobacteraceae > Ketobacter. Next base: position 23,639 of record DKQK01000003.1, on the reverse strand, counting down.
TAACGTGGCACTGGGCGGCTTTATTCTGTGGCTGGGCTGGTTCGGCTTTAACGCCGGCAGCACCCTGCAGGCCGACAGCAGCCTGGGCAAAATCGCCCTCAACACTCACCTGGCCGCCTGCGCCGGGGCGGTGGGCACCTTCCTGGCGCAAACCCTGATGCGCAAGCCAGTGCTGCTTACCCATACCATCAATGGCAGCCTGGGCGGACTGGTGGCCATTACCGCCGGCTGCGCCACCATGTCCCCCACCTATGCCGTGATCACCGGCCTGCTGGGCGGCGTGTTGGTGATTCTGGGAAGTTACCTGCTGGAGTTACTGCAACTGGATGATGCGGTGGGCGCCATCCCGGTCCACGGCTTTGCCGGGGTGTGGGGTACCCTGGCCGCCGGATTCTTTATGGAGGGTGACCTGTTCAACCTGCAGCAACTGGGCATACAGGCGGTGGGGTGTGTGGTGGCCTTTCTCTGGGCCTTTCCCGCTGCGTTTCTCACCTATTGGTTATTGGATAAATTGATCGGGTTGCGGGCTTCTCACCTGGATCAACAACGGGGCCTGGATTACAGCGAGCACGCTGAGCGCGGTTATCCCGAATTTGATCGCCTGCCGTTACACAAACCGCTGGCGGGATAGGAGAAGGACCATGGATCAACAACACGTACTGCAACGGCGCGCCATTTATACGGTTCTGCAGGAATGGCTGGATGAGGAAAAGATGGTGGAGGCGCTGCTGGTGTTCGAGGAACACCACAAAGGCAAACCCTCCATTGCCATTCACGAATACCTAACCCGCATCAATCACCTGTTCGAGCAGACCATGGACACGCGGCAGATCCGGCGACGGTTGATGGAAGTGCTGGTGCGCCGTTCCAGTGACCTGGCTCCCGACCCCATGCCGATGCTGCAACGGGCCCAGGCCAGGTCCGCCAGTGAGGTATTCGACCTGCAGCCCTCCGCAGACCAGATGGCGCTGCATACCCTGATTTCGGAGCTGATGAGAAAAGCCTCCGCCGGTCAACGGAAGCAACTGCATGAACAGTTGGCCAAACAATTGGCCAAACGTTTTGTGAACGGCAGCTACGATCTGCTGGCGCAGTATCTTATTTCCGACAACCCACAGTATCTGGCACGCTTTGATGACCGCGCATTACAGGATTTTTTCACGGTCATTTACGTGGCCTGTTGCGAGGTGCTGGGGCCGGTGATGACGGATCAGTGGTTTGGTTCGGCGGTGTTTCAGATTCGCCAGAACAACAGCGCTGCCGGTGAGCGGCTGAACCGCTATTTGTAGAGGGGCGGCCACCCGGGCTTATGGCCTGTTTTTAGATTGTGGCGTATTTGGTGACGCGTAATGCCTTGAGTGGAAACGCCAGAAGGGAATCTTCATAGGCCACCTCGATGTAGCCGATGGCGCTGCCATTGTGAAACAGGGTCAACGGACACATGGTCAGGGAGTCCTTCAGGTTCATCAGATCATAGGATTTTTCACCGCTGGCCTGCACCGCGCCGATACCCGGTAGATCAAAGCGCAATTCATAACGGGGCCCCATGGGTTTCAGGGTGAAGTAGCCATGGGTTTCCGTGGTCAGGTTGCGCGCCGGCAGAGTGACGCTGCCAACAAACGGCTGTGGCTTCCAGGGCCGCAGCCGCCGCATGAAGGTCACCTCGATGGTGAATGCAAACGCTTCCTTGCGGTGGCTTTCGTTCAACTCCAGCCAACCTTTCATGGTCTCTTGCAGTTTCAATGTCAGCATGTGGCCCTCTGGTCATTACGGAAATTCCCCCTGCAAACCAACCCGACGGATTGCAGTCAAGAATTCAGTATAGCCGGTCGCGGGAGCCGGTAAACTAGCGGTCGATGATCACCACGGTGCCAGCGAGCTTATCGTGAAAGCCTTGCTTGCGCTTATCCCAGGCAATCCAGAACAGGCCCAAACCCAGCGGCAGGATCGAAACGAAATACCCCAGATAACGCACCACCAAGCGGCCGCCGGACACTTCCTCGAAGGTATTGGCATCCACAATCTTGCCCTTAAACGCCATCTTGCCCGGGGTTGACGCAAAGCGCACCCACAGCGCCACCACCAGAATAAACGGCAATACCAGCTGCACCATGCCGCTGGTGATCATGTATTGGGTGCTTTCGTCATCCAGAGGGGTCGCCACCAACACCACCAGCATGACGATGGCGATAACGATCCCCATCCAGATGTTGTCGATGATGGATGCCAACACCCGCATCCAGAAGCCCATGTATTGATGTTCAACGGCCGCTTGAGTGACCTCCGCCGCCGGCGTTTCGTAGGCATTGCTCATCAGATTTTCCTTTTTTGTTTTTATGGTACTTACAGCTGGATTCTGCACCAGCAACGATTAATTTATGGTAAAACTGCGCCTGACGCCAGATCACGCCGTTTAAATAACCCTGGCCTCTAAATAATCCTGGCCTCGCAGCGCAAACCCTCGCCCAGCACCGCCATCAGTTGATCCCCAGCCTGCAGGGCGGCTACCCCGGCCGGGGTTCCGGTCAGCACCACATCCCCCGGCAACAGCGTAAAGTGTTGGCTCATGTAGGCGATCAACGCATACAACGGGGTAATCATATCGGCGGTGTTACCCTGCTGCCGCAGGCTGCCATTGACGGTTAAAGACAGGTCTGTGTGCTGCGGATCGGTCAACTGTGCCGGGGTGATGAAGCCCGACAACGGGCAGGCACCATCAAAACTCTTGGCGATTTCCCAGGGATGGCTTTTTTCTTTCAGCCGCGATTGCAGATCGCGCAGGGTCAGATCCAAACCCAGGCCAAACCCCAAAATAGCATCCCGGGCCTGCGCGGCGCCTGCCGCCTGCAGAGGCTTGCCGATCAATACCGACATTTCCAGTTCGTGGTGACATTCCCCCTCTCCTTTTGGAATGCAGATCTCACCGGCAAACGGCACCACCGCAGTGGCAGGCTTGATAAACAGAATGGGTGAAGTGGGAACCGGATTATTCAGCTCCCGGGCATGCTCAGCGTAATTGCGGCCGACGCAGACCACTTTGCCCAGGGGCAGATCAAGGGCCTCGCCATTGAGACTGTGCTGATAGTTCATCCACAACTCCTAAACTTCATAATCCCCCCCACTAAAGATCGAATATTTTGCCGGGGTTCATAATGTTCATGGGATCAAACGCAGCCTTCACTGCCCGCATATAATCGATGTCAGCGGCACTGCGCGTATATTCCAGATAGGGCTTTTTGGTCATACCCACACCGTGTTCGGCCGACACACTGCCGGCGTATTTCTGTACCGTTGCAAACACCTGGGTATTCACCTCTTCACAGCGCCGGAAGAATTCCTCTTTGCTCAGGGCCGCAGGCTTCAGGATATTCAGATGCAGGTTACCGTCGCCGATATGGCCAAACCACACGATCTCGAAATCGGGGTAACGACTGCTGACGATGTTGTCGATCTCTTCCAGGAAATCCGGCACTTTGGACACGACCACGGACACATCGTTCTTGTAGGGCGTGAACGGCGCGATGGTCTCGCTGATGCCCTCCCGCAGGCGCCACAGATTGGCCGCCTGGCTTTCGCTCTGGCTGATGACCCCGTCCAGCACCCAGCCTTCCTCAACACATTGCTCGAACAGCGCCATGGCCTGCTCCAGCACATCCTCGGTGGGGGATTCGAACTCCAGCAAAGCATAATAAGGCGCCGCTGCCGCAAACGGCCGCGGTACGTCCTGATGCTCGGTGACCAGCTTCACCGCAATATCGGAAAAGAACTCAAAAGCGGTGAGGTCGATCCGGCTTTGAAAGGTTTCCAGTACCTTCATAATGGCGCGGAACTCCGGCACGCCCAGCACCAGCACGGTCAGGTTCTGCGGCGCGCGCGCCAGCTTCATGGTGGCTTCCACAATCAGGCCCAGGGTGCCTTCAGCGCCGATAAACAGGTGCCGGAAATCATAGCCGGTGGCGTTCTTGTCCAGGCCGCCGTTCAGATCCAGCAAATCCCCCTTGCCGGTCACCACTTTCAGGCCCTTCACCCATTCCCGGGTCATGCCATAGCGGATCACCTTGATGCCGCCGGCGTTGGTGGAGATATTGCCACCCAGCTGACTGGAGCCGGCGGAGGCAAAATCCACCGGATAGTAAAGATTGTTTTCTTCAGCAAACTGCTGCAGCTGCTCCGTCACCACCCCGGCCTGGCACTGAACAGTGCGGTCGATGGGATTGAAATCATTGATTTTATTCATCAAATCAAAGGCCACCACCACCTCGCCATTGGCCGCCACCGCCGCCGCGCTCAGCCCGGTACGACCACCGGAGGGCACCAGCGCCACCTGGTGTTCGTTGGCAAACCGCACAATGGCCTGCACCTGCTCCACGGTTTTGGGCAGCACAATGGCCAACGGAGCCGGATCGTACTTTTTGGTCCAGTCGCAGCCGTAGTGCTGCAGGCTGTCGGCATCGGTCAACACCCGGCCCGCATCCACAAGTTGGCTCAATCCGGCAATAATCTGATTGGTGTCGGTCATGATTTTCTCTTTAAATACAGCAGGTTAATCAGGAATACTCGATAAGCAGGGCAACATCGGACACCCGCCAGTCAGGCAGCCCAAGGTGGATTCATTAGGGAAATTCACGCCACCATGTGAGAATTTCACGCATCTTTTCATGGCTCGGGACTGCGTTTTTGATGCGATATGATACCATAGCCGCCCTCAAAGCTACCCCCATTTGATACGAGTAAAACAGCATGAGCACGACTTCTCTGGATAAAAGCAAAATCCGCATTCTGTTGTTGGAAGGCGTCCACCAATCTGCCGTTGAAAACTTCGAGCGGGCCGGGTACACCAATATCGAGTACCTGAAAACCTCCCTGCCGGAAGACCAACTGAAAGCAAAGATTGCCGACGCCCACTTTGTTGGTATCCGCTCCCGCACCCAATTGACCGAAGACGTGTTTGCGGCGGCCCAGAAGCTGATCGCGGTGGGTTGTTTCTGTATCGGCACCAATCAGGTGGATCTGACGGCGGCCCTCATTCGCGGTATTCCCGTATTCAACGCCCCCTTTTCCAACACCCGTTCCGTGGCCGAGTTGGTCTTGGCGGAAGCCATCCTGCTGCTGCGCGGCATTCCGGAAAAGAACGCAGTCTGCCACCGGGGCGGCTGGCAAAAAACCGCAGCCAACAGTTTTGAGATCCGCGGCAAAACCCTGGGCATCATCGGTTACGGCAACATCGGTTCGCAGTTGAGCGTTATCGCCGAGAACCTGGGCATGAAGGTGAAGTTTTATGACGTGGTCACCAAACTGCCGCTGGGTAACGCGGTGCAGGTGGGCACGCTGGACGAGTTGTTGGAGCAATCCGACATCGTCAGTCTGCACGTTCCCGAAACCGCTGCCACCAAGTACATGTTCGGCCAGGATCAACTGGCCAAAATGAAACCCACCAGCATTCTGATCAACGCCTCCCGCGGTACCGTGGTGGACATTGACGCGCTGGCCCAAACCTTGGGTGAAAAGAAAATCCTGGGCGCTGCCATCGACGTGTTCCCGGTGGAACCCCGCGGCAACGATGAAGAATTCGTATCACCGCTGCGGGAATTCGATAACGTGATCCTGACCCCGCACATCGGCGGCAGCACCCTGGAAGCACAGGTCAACATCGGTGCCGAAGTGTCGGAAAAGTTCATCAAGTACAGCGACAACGGCTCCACCATTTCGGCCGTGAATTTTCCGGAAGTGGCACTGCCGGTACACGACAATGTGCACCGTATTCTGCACATACACGAAAACGTGCCCGGCGTGCTGTCCAATATCAACCGCCTGTTCTCCGACAATAACATCAACATCAGCGGTCAGTATTTGCAGACCAATAACAAGATTGGTTATGTGGTGATTGATATCGATAAAGCGCACAGTGAATTGGCGCTGGAGAAATTGAAAGAGGTGGAAGGCACCATTCGGTGTCGGGTATTGTATTAAAAACGCATCAGATAAACTCTTTGTACCGGTGAAACTTTTAAGTAAGTGCACCGGTACACCCTGCCCGATTTTCTTTCCAATCCACGCGCCCTATATTCTTTGGTAGATAACCTACAGTCTTAAAAGCTCTTTAAAAACAAGTCCATAGCTTTAGAGCGTTCCCTACGAGCGTGGGGATTAACCGACACCATTGAAAGTGGTCATTGGGAAGTATCTGCGTTCCCTACGAGCGTGGGGATTAACCGCGCTAAACGCGCTCGTGCTCATTTGCAACGAAGCGTTCCCTACGAGCGTGGGGATTAACCGACATTCACTGGCACTTACATTGATGCTGTCCAGCGTTCCCTACGAGCGTGGGGATTAACCGCAAAGCACCGGCTTCTGACCCTCGATAGTCAGGCGTTCCCTACGAGCGTGGGGATTAACCGGGCTGGGGCTTGAGCGTATTCATTACGGAAATGCGTTCCCTACGAGCGTGGGGATTAACCGCGCAAGAACCGCTTGCTTGTCGAGCGGCTGAGGCGTTCCCTACGAGCGTGGGGATTAACCGCGCCGGAACTGAAAGGGACAGCGTTACACATTGCGTTCCCTACGAGCGTGGGGATTAACCGGCCCGATGGCGGATGAAATCAAGAGGTTGTGGGCGTTCCCTACGAGCGTGGGGATTAACGAGACAAGGTGCTGATCATCGCGTGGCACTCATTACGTTGCCGGCATTTGCGGGGATTATCTAGTTCAGCTTCCTTCAGAATGGTAGAACACTGCACAATCCTTACTATAGGGTGGTGCATCAATTGCAACCAAGAAAAAGAAGATTCCAGATGTTTTATTCTGATGTTCAATACAAGGCGAGCCGAACTGCCATAATCCCGCCATATCCTTAAGATCTCATTTTCGAATCTTGCGTTGATACTATTGACACCTTTCAAGGTGGGCATGTATTAGTACTTATTATCTTTTCCATTCAGAAGCTTAGAATTCAATGAGCAACATCGAACCACAGCACGCACGACTTATAGAGCTGATCGCTCAATGGGAAGGTCGCATAAATACATCCCACTTACAGCAGGCTTTTAACATTAGCCGCCAAACAGCAACAAAATCTCTACAGGCTTACTGTCGGGAACACCCCAACAACCTGCATTACAACCCATCACTAAAAGGGCACGTGCCCACCTCCTCCTTTCAGACGCAATATTGTAAAGGCTCCATTGAAGAATACAGCCAGTTGATCAGTGATAGAGAGGGTCCCTCCACAGAAAGCCCCTTCTGTCAAATCGAAGCCCCCCTAAGAAACATCGACCCGACGGTAATACGCCCTATACTCAAAGCCATTCGTGATAAACAACGAATTGATATCGGCTATGCTTCTGTATCCAACCCTGATTACGAGGAGCGCATCATCTCACCCCACAGCTTGGTCTTCAGCGGCTTAAGATGGCATGCCCGTGCCTACTGCGAGAAGAACCAAGACTTCCGTGACTTTGTACTTTCTCGTTTCAATGGTGTATTCAATCAAGAAGGCGCCGCAGCATTCAACCAGGAACATGACAAAAAATGGAACACATGGATAAATTTGATTATAGAGCCTGACCCTAGACTATCGCCCGCACAGCGGCGCATCATCGAGCTCGATTATCAAATGAAAAATGGCCAACACACGCTAAAAACCCGTGCCGCATTGATTATGTACCTTTTACAAAAGCTCAATCTGGAGCAATATAAGCCTACAGCTGAGGCACAACAAATAATAGTAAACAGCCAATGCTGGAAAGAAATCGAGAAATACCTACCCAATTAGTTTACGTGTTTTTATATACAGTATTGAGCGGATAACGAACTTACCGTTGAATATCGCCATATTTTCAAGGAACGGAAAAGCGTGAATAAACAGTATTTCAAATATTGGGGTAAAGCCAAGAAAGACCCACTGTCAGATGGGCCCGACTACCACTTATTGGTTTATCATTGCATGGATGTAGCCGCTGTTGGTTACTATCTGTTGGACCCGAGTAAGACCTTGTGCCAGAGGTTATCGAAAACACTCAACGTTAAACCAGATTGGCTGCGTGATTTCTTTACCTTCAATTTGATTCTTCATGACCTTGGTAAATTTGCCCGCGCCTTCCAGAACTTGGTCCCAAATCTATCCGGAGAACTGGTTCCCTGCGCTCCACAATGCTTATACGACGTACGCCATGATTCCTTGGGATTCGGCCTTTGGGATAGATCCATCAAAAAGCGCACGCAAGATATTTTCCAACAAGAATCCATTTCCCCGTTGACCGACTGGCTGGAAATCACTTTCGGGCACCATGGCCAGCCAATCGACAAAAGCAAAGCCAGACATGCGGTGAAAAGCCATTTTTTGACAGAGGACGAATCCGCTGCCGAAGAATTTGTTCGCGACATCACAAACATCTGGCAGCCATGCCTATCCACATTAACAGAGATCGACCCCAAAACCTTTAAAATGATGGCTTGGCAACTGGCAGGCTTAAGTATTTTATCTGACTGGCTGGGCTCGAATCAGTCAATTTTCACTTACCAAACCGAACCACAGCCACTAGCCGACTACTGGGCAATCAAAGCTTTACCAAATGCAAAAAATGCCATCAGCACAGCTGCTTTCAATCCCATAAAAGCCAACCCATTCAATAGCATTCAACAGCAATTTGATTTCATTACCAAACCGACCCCACTTCAGACACATGCACAATATTTGGAATTGGCACCTGGGCCACAACTGTTTATCTTGGAGGACGTGACCGGAGCAGGGAAAACAGAAGCAGCCATGGTCTTGGTTCATCGGCTTATGTCAGAAAGGAATCTGGCGGGGGTTTACGTAGGCCTACCTACCATGGCTACAGCCAATGCCATGTACGAACGCCTATCGAAAAGCTATCGCCAGCTATACGCCCCTGAGTCCCTACCGTCACTGGTACTATCACATGGCGCACGACAACTTTCCAGCGCTTTCCAAGAATCCGTTAAATTAAGCGAACAAAGCGATGATAAGCAGTATCAAACCAATGACCTCACCGCCAGCGCCTATTGCAACCAGTGGCTGGCGGACAGCCGCAAAAAAGCGCTGCTGGCCGATGTGGGTGTGGGCACCATCGATCAGGCTTTACTAGGCATACTACCGGCAAGACACCAATCGTTGCGGTTACTGGGGCTGGCGGACAAAGTCTTGTTAGTGGATGAAGTCCATGCATTCGATCCATACATGCAAAGCCTGCTGAGCGCCTTACTGCAAGCTCATGCGGCCCAGGGAGGCAGCGCCATCCTTCTTTCTGCCACGCTGCCCCAGCATCACCGGCTACAACTCCTTCACGCTTACGCTCGCGGGCTCAACATTGCCCCCCCTCAACCACAAGAATCCAATACTTATCCACTAAGCACTCATCTTTCAGCTACCCACTTTTCTGAAACGGCAATAGAAACCCGAGAAGAGGTGAGAAGAAGCGTCATCGTTGAACGCTTAGACTCGGAACAATCAGCTGTAGCCACCATTCAAACTGCGATCCAGCAAGGGCAGTGCGTGTGCTGGATTCGTAATACCGTCGCCGACGCACAGAATAGTTATGAATTTTTGCTACAGCAGGATTGGCTGACTCCAGAGAACGTTACCTTGTTTCACAGCCGCTACGCCATGATAGATCGGCAAGCAATAGAGATGGATGTACTTTCACGATTCGGGAAAACCTCCGGGCCCAGCCAAAGAACCGGCCAAGTTCTGATCGCCACTCAGGTGGTGGAACAAAGCCTGGATTTGGACTTCGATGTGATGATTTCTGACCTCGCCCCAATTGATCTTATCATCCAGAGAGCCGGTCGATTACAACGTCACGTTCGTAATGTACATGGAAACGTAATCCAACAAGGGAAAGATGGACGCCCCATGCCTTGTTTTTACATTGTGTCACCCGATCCCGAAAACGTGCGGGATCGCAATTGGTTAAAATCCCTGTTGCCGGGTACTCAAACCGTATATCGCCATGTTGGGCAACTGTGGCTGACTATGAAAGCTCTGTTACAGAATAAAGGCTTTTCCATGCCGGATGACGCCAGGAATCTTATAGAGTTTGTGTACGGTGGGCATCATGAAATTCCAGAAGTGCTGGAGCTTGCCTCGCTGGATGCGGAAGCAGAACGAAAAGCTCAACAGGGAATGGGAGACTTCAACTGCCTGGATCTCGACAAGGGTTACACCTGGCAAAGCGCCGCCAAGAATGGCGGTTGGGGGGAAGACATTAACATTCCAACCCGCCTGGGCAACGACAGCGTCGATGTGGTTTTAGCACTGCCGGACGGTGAACACCTAACACCTTACGCAGATGCTACTCACCATGCCTGGGAGCTGAGTAGACTCAGTGTGCCGCGCAAGGACTGGGAACGGGTGAAAGCCTCTGCTCCTGAGGAATTCCTGCTAGCGGTAGACAACTTGAAAAGCAAACACCCCAGCCTCGCATGGTCCAATTTTCTTGTTTTAAATCAATCTAGTACACCATATTCCCAAAACATTGGGTGGCAAATTGAAGACCCCGCTAAAGCGGGGAACGAATAAATACCGTGCACTTTAAAATAAGTGCAGTCGGTTCAACTCCAACAGGAGAACAGGCACATGGTAAACAAAAGCAAGCACCTAGTAAATTTTTAATATAAGAGCAGTCTTAATTTCGTCTTGCGTTAATCAAGTATCTGCATTATATTCGCCCTAACTTGGTCAGTTTTAGAGGCGGGCGACACCTAATGGATACCCTATTGACACTTTTAGAGATTATTAACGGCCTGTCGCCCAGCCCTGGAGCATTGATCGCTCTTGCCCTAACGACAACCATCGTGATGGTAATAAAGTGGCCCGGAGGAAAATGATATGAACCTCATTGAAGACAAATGGATTCCCATCACAACTGTGTCCGGTGACAACAAGTTGATCGCGCCGTGGGAACTTACCGATGTCACTGACCCACCCGTGGAACTGAATTGCCCACGCCCTGACTTTCAAGGGGGGCTCTATCAATTCCTGATTGGACTACTGCAAACCTGCTTTGCGCCCCAAGATGAAGAGGAATGGCTGCGCTTTTGGCAATCGCCCCCTGCCGACCTGGAGCTTAAGGATGCGTTTGAAATTGCATCCACCGCTTTCGAGCTCCACAACCCAGAGGGCCCCGCTTTTCTGCAGGATTTCGATTTACCAGAGGGAGAACAAAAGAGCATATCGGCTCTGCTCATTGAGGCACCCGGCGGAAAGACACTTAAGGACAATCTGGACCATTTTGTAAAAGGGGGGAAAGTAAACAACGCATGCCCTTCATGCACGGCATCCGCCCTTTTCACGCTGCAAACAAACGCGCCTTCCGGGGGCGTTGGACATCGCGTAGGTTTGCGCGGTGGCGGGCCACTTACGACACTTCTGATCCCTTCCAAACCCGATGCAAACTTGTGGCAGAAACTGTGGTTGAACGTTCTCAGTAAGCCGGAGTTAAGTGCTGACTTGAAAGCCTCATCCGTCAACATCTTCCCCTGGCTTGCACCGACAAGAACATCTGATAAGAAAGGCGTAACGACGACACCCGCCGACACCCACTCCCTACAAATGTACTGGGGAATGCCCCGCAGAATTCGCCTTTCAATTCCTCAGAAAACAGAAGGTCAGTGTGACTTATGTGGCACTCGTTCTGACAGCCTCTTTAGCCATTTTATTACCAAAAACTACGGCGTGAATTACGATGGAGAATGGGTGCATCCACTAACCCCATATCGGTTTGACCCAAAGAAGCAGGATTTGCCCTTAAGCCTGAAAGGCCAACAGGGGGGATTAGGGTACCGCCACTGGCTGGGGCTGAACTTTCAGGACCAAGGCAACGGGGATTGTGCGGCAAGCGTCACCCAGTTCTTCAACAATGAAAGAGCCAATCTGCTGGAAGACGCTGGCGAGCTCAACAGTCAATCTGCTCAGCTTTGGTGTTTCGGCTATGACATGGACAACATGAAGGCCCGATGCTGGTATGAAAGTAGAATGCCACACCTATACATCGACCCTGAATTCCAAGATGAATTCACTCAGTTCGTCAGCAAACTAATCACCGCGGCAAAAGACACGCTTGGCGCAACACGCAGCCAAATCAAAGCAGCCTGGTTTTCCCGGCCCAAGGATGCCAAAGGGGATCTCAGCATGATTGATCAGGCGTTCTGGCAGGCCACTGAGCCCACGTTCTATCAGCAGCTGAACAGACTTTCACAGCTACCAGCAGCAACGAGGACCATGCCGCCTTCAATTGCCAAAGCGTGGCACAGCTGGCTGACCAAAACTGCTGAGAATCAATTTGATCAATGGGTGATGGGCTCTGGTATAGAGGACATGGACATGAAAAGGGTTATTCAGTCTCGAGAATCATTAAAACACCAATTACGGAAACTGAAATCGCTTAACTTGTTATACAAGATTGCGCAACTCGAAGAAACAGAGGCTTGACATGACATTTTATCTACTTGATGAGCAAGACCGAACCAACCTAAAGAAATGGTGGAAATGGCTCGATGACAACCGAGGCGACCGCGCGCACCTCCGGCGTGCTAATTCTCCTGACGATATTCTGCTATCACCGTCGTTTTTTCATTTTCTGCAGGAAATGCCTGCAAGATGGTCGAATGGACAAGGCATTTCTCTACCCGATGCAGCCATGGTTGCTGCTGTACTGGCTCATGTCACGAATGACGTTGATATTCCTTTTGCCAAGTCCTTGGCATCCCATAAAGAGGGAAGCAGTACGCCAGTCATGAGCGAGTTGCGGTTTCAGCAATTGCAAAAAAGCCAGACTCCGGAGGAATTCTTCCGCCGCCTGTGTCGTGCCATCACCATGTTAAAAGGCAATGTCAATATCTTGGATTTGGCGGAATCCATTCTGTTATGGCTAAGAGAACATCGCACCGCGCCTGCACGAACACCAAACCGAAGATTGGCTGTACGCTGGGCAACCGAATATTACTCAACCATTAAAGACTAATAAAATTTCTGAATCAGGAGCAATATCATGAGCCGATTTCTACAACTTCACTTGCTGACATCCTATCCTCCTGCCAATTTGAACCGGGACGATCTGGGGCGCCCCAAAACAGCTAAAATGGGTGGAACTGATCGCCTTCGCGTTTCATCTCAAAGCCTGAAGCGCACATGGAGAACATCAGATCTATTTCAAGCCGCCCTGGCGGAGCACCTCGGCACACGCACCAAAATGTTGGGGGTCAAAGCATACGAAAAACTGCTTGAATCTGGCGTTTCTGAGAAAAATGCTAAAGCATGGTCCCAATCCATCGCAAATGTATTCGGAAAATTAAAAAAGGCGGAAAAGGATGACAATAGGTCTGACCTGGAAATAGAGCAGCTTGTTCACATCAGCCCTTCCGAACAACAAGCCATTGATGAGCTGATCGCCATGATCGTAACGGACAACAGGGCTCCTCAGAATGAAGAATTGGAACTTTTACGCAAAGACGACATGGCAGTAGACATCGCCCTTTTCGGTCGCATGCTCGCATCCAAGCCCGCTTACAACATGGAAGCCGCCTGCCAAGTAGCCCACGCCATCTCCGTTCATCCTGTCGTCATCGAAGATGATTATTTCACGGCTGTCGATGACCTCAACGATCATAGCGAAGATGCTGGAGCCGCGCACATCGGCGAAACAGGCTTTGCAGCAGGATTATTCTATTCTTATATATGCATTAACAAAGCATTACTAATCGAAAATCTTAACGGTGATGAAGCCCTTGCAAAGAGAGCCATCAGTGCACTGGTGGAAGCGGCCGCCAAAGTGGCGCCGGAAGGCAAGCAGAACAGCTTCGGCAGTCGCGCCTACGCCTCTTTCATACTGGCTGAGTCAGGTAACCAACAACCCCGCAGCCTCTCTGTAGCTTTTCTTAAGCCTATAAATAAAAGCACCGATGATTACGCAGCAGAAGCAGTCGCTGCACTTGAAAACCAGGCAGCGAATTTCGATAAAGTGTATGGGTCATGCGCCGACAGTCGATACAGTATTAACGCTGTCAGTGGCGAAGGCAGCCTGGAGGAAATGCTCGCCTTTGTGGCCGAATAAGGAGCGCAAGATGGAACATTTAACCTTCAGGCTGTACGGCCCCATGGCAAGCTGGGGCGAGATCGCGGTTGGCGAGTCTCGTCATACTGACTATTATCCCAGTAAGTCCGCCATCATCGGCTTATTGGGTGCCGCACTAGGTCTTCGTCGAGAAGAGGAAGAGGCTCACCAAAACCTGGCCAACGCCTATCTGCAGGCTACCAAAGTACTGCGTAGCGGTCAGCTGCTAAAGGATTACCACACAGCTCAAGCTCCGGATTCCGCAGGCAAATTTCGCTATCGAACCAGGCGCGACGAGATTGTTAAAGGCCGCGATCGACTGGGAACCGTATTATCCAGCCGAGAGTTTTTAAGCGACTCGCACGCCGTCGTGTCTATTCGACCTGGCAGCAAAGCAAATTGGAGCCTTTCCGAGTTAGCTGAGGCCTTAACAAAGCCGAAATTTCATCTATACCTGGGGCGGAAAGCCTTTCCATTAGCGGCCCCTCTTAGCCCACAAACCGGTGACTTCCCCGATTTTCGAAATGCATTGGACTCTTATGAATTAGCGCCGTTGGTTCATGCTGCATTGGATAATCCACCAGCGTGGATGACAGATGAACGATGGCTGCCAGCACAAGAGGTGGTGCGATATTATTGGGAAGGAGAACCTCAAGATTTTTCATCCGACACTCTATCGTTTCCATTTGACCAAGTACAAAGAATTACCCGATACGACAAGCCTGCATCGCGACTGCGCTGGCAATTTCAACCAAGAACAGAGTACTGCTGGTTACATGAATCACAAAACTCTTGGGAGGCCTCGTAGTGTACCTGTCACGCATCCAACTTAACGACGCCATTGGCCAGAACTCACAACTCGGTTTGCTATTGAAAGACCGGAGTTACGGCATTCATCGCTTGCTGCATGATTTATTCAGCGGGAACGAACGGTTTCTTTTTCGTGAAGAAATCGCTAATGAACAAATGCAAACTTCTCGTAGTACACCGCTGTACTACACACTGTCTAAAGAAGAACCAAAATTAGATTCCGTCATATTCAATGTGGATACCAAACCATTCACACCCAAAATCGACTCTGGATCCAAGCTGCTCTTCAGACTTCGGGCCAACCCCACCATTTCGAGGCTGATTGATGGCAAAAAGAAGTCGGTGAGGCACGATGTCATCATGAATGCACAAAGGGAGTTTCTTATTAGTGAATGTCATACGCGGGGAATCCAAACTGATTTAACCAAAGGGGAGTTGCTTAAGGCCCTTCACCGTCATAAAGATTACAAGGGGAATGACGGAGCCAATCGGTTACAAGATGCAATGACAGCAGTCATAGATGAAGCTACTAAACAATGGTTAATAAAGCGAGGTCAAAATTATGGGTTTGACATCGAACCCCGTCAATTGCAAGCAACCGGGTATCGATGGAATGCGCTACCTGAAAAGAACCGAAAAGCTGGGTTTAGCAGCGTGGATTACGAAGGCGTTTTGACCGTAACAGATTCCAGCCTGTTCCTTGAAACCATAGCGCAGGGACTTGGCCCCGCAAAAGCATTCGGCTGTGGCTTGATGCTCATAAAGCGAGCCAACTAAATTTCAGGACAATCATGTGAGTTATATTCCTCTAAAACCCATCCCTATTAAAGATCGCGTCTCAATGATCTTTGTATCCATGGGCAGAATTGACGTCAAAGACGGAGCGTTTGTCGTTATCGATGAAGTCAACGGTGAGCGGAAACACATCCCTGTTGGTTCTGTTGCCTGCATCATGCTTGAGCCTGGTACTCGCGTATCTCACATGGCGGTGAAACTGGCTGCTACGGTTGGCACACTGCTCATCTGGGTCGGTGAATCCGGGGTTCGCCTCTATTCGGCCGGCCAACCAGGTGGCGCACGCTCCGACAAATTACTGTATCAAGCGAAGCTGGCACTGGATGATGAATTACGTTTGAAAGTCGTCCGCAAGATGTTCGAACTAAGGTTTGGTGAAGCCGCCCCAGAGAAACGAAGCATCGACCAGCTGAGAGGTATTGAGGGTGCTCGGGTGCGTAAGACCTATGAGCTTTTAGCAAAGCAATACGGCGTTAAGTGGCATGGCCGCCGCTATGACCCCAAGGATTGGGATGCCGGTGATACGGTGAACAAATGCTTGAGTGCCGCTACAGCCTGCCTCTATGGTGTAACCGAGGCTGCGATTCTCGCTGCAGGATACGCACCGGCGGTGGGTTTCCTTCACACCGGGAAGCCTCTCTCCTTCGTGTACGACATTGCGGACATTGTTAAGTTCGAGACAGTTGTACCTGTTGCCTTTCAAGTGGCAAAGCGCTCCCCCGGCCAGCCAGATCGAGAAGTACGCATAGCTTGCCGTAACAGTTTTCGCGAAACACGCTTGCTGAAGCGAATCGTGCCGCTCATCGAAGATATTCTGTCAGCTGGTGGTATTGCCCCTCCGCCACCTCCAGACGATGCCCAACCACCCGTGATCCCAGAACCCCCTTCCGTTGGCGATGAAGGTCATAGGAGTAAGTAAATGAGCATGCTAATGGTCGTCACCGAGGCGGTACCTCCACGATTGAGGGGCAGGCTCGCTGTTTGGCTGCTTGAAGTGCGCGCCGGAGTCTATGTCGGCAACGTATCCAGGCGAATTCGGGAGATGATCTGGGATCAAGTAAATGCTCTCGCAGAAGATGGCAATGTCGTGATGGCTTGGGCTACCAATACCGAGTCCGGCTTTGACTTTATCACCTATGGAGAGAATCGACGCGTACCCATCGACTATGACGGACTACGCCTTGTCGCTTTTCTGCCCCCCGGCCAACCTGATCAAAATTAAACCAAACTCTTTGGTAGATTTTCAGTAGACTGAAAAGTTCTTTAAAAACAAGGCTATAATTTTAGAGTGTTCCCCACGAACGTGGGGATTAACCGCTGTAGAGAACTTTTTGGGATCAGCGGACGATGTGTTCCCCACGAACGTGGGGATTAACCGAAATTACGGGCGCCACAGATATAGTTGATACTGTGTTCCCCACGAACGTGGGGATTAACCGATCGTGTTGTTTTTTCTCGCGGCAATGGCCCTGTGTTCCCCACGAACGTGGGGATTAACCGCACATCAACACTATCGCGCTTCTGCTTATTGAGGTGTTCCCCACGAACGTGGGGATTAACCGTAATTGGCAAGCGTACCCACATTGTTCTGCATGTGTTCCCCACGAACGTGGGGATTAACCGCTTTCCAACAGCCATCTGTAATGTCCAGCCAGGTGTTCCCCACGAACGTGGGGATTAACCGCAACTCCTGTTGCTCTGGAACAACACGCTTACGTGTTCCCCACGAACGTGGGGATTAACCGCCCGGTGATTCTACTGGGCTTGTATCGATACTGTGTTCCCCACGAACGTGGGGATTAACCGCCAGATCCGCAACACCTGATATAGCACCTAAAGTGTTCCCCACGAACGTGGGGATTAACCGGCATCATAGTACCAAGGCTATCAGGGCCATTGGTGTTCCCCACGAACGTGGGGATTAACCGATAACCAGCATCAAAAGTGGTCTTGTAACCATGTGTTCCCCACGAACGTGGGGATTAACCGGTATATGTCAGCCTCCTGCGCTCGCAAAAGCCGTGTTCCCCACGAACGTGGGGATTAACCGCGTTTTTTGTGGTTCGCGCACAATGGTGGGGGGTGTTCCCCACGAACGTGGGGATTAACCGCCGTAGCCCACATCCAGCTCCCAATCGTCAGTGTGTTCCCCACGAACGTGGGGATTAACCGTTGTCGCGCCTTCCGCCGCCTTGCATAACTGAGTGTTCCCCACGAACGTGGGGATTAACCGCGTTCTCTAACTCTTGGGTGTATCTGTCTTTGGTGTTCCCCACGAACGTGGGGATTAACCGAAAAAAATAACCCTTGCTTATTAAACAAGGATGTGTTCCCCACGAACGTGGGGATTAACCGGCGATGATCAATGAAGTAAGCGCCTCTGTTGGCGTGTTCCCCACGAACGTGGGGATTAACCGTTGCCCGTCTCTCCGGGCTGTCTCGCCAGTGAGTGTTCCCCACGAACGTGGG
>DKQK01000003.1:1929-5175 GCA_002471665.1 Gammaproteobacteria bacterium UBA7310 | reverse complement strand
CCACGAACGTGGGGATTAACCGTCCATGATCAATGTGCAGCTCGATACCGGTGAGTGTTCCCCACGAACGTGGGGATTAACCGACATCAAGGATACCGTGGCAGCAAAGGACGGCGTGTTCCCCACGAACGTGGGGATTAACCGTAGATATTCAGAAACCGATTGCGCGGGATAATGTGTTCCCCACGAACGTGGGGATTAACCGAATCAGCCGAAAGTTGAAAACCTGCCCGATGAGTGTTCCCCACGAACGTGGGGATTAACCGCTCTATGTTTAACCGGCTCTACGTGACAGTAGGTGTTCCCCACGAACGTGGGGATTAACCGTAAATACTCCGTGCTGCTGATGCTCATAACCAGTGTTCCCCACGAACGTGGGGATTAACCGATGTAGTACCCATCTATCCACACCATGTCGATGTGTTCCCCACGAACGTGGGGATTAACCGTTTGCCCTGATAGCCTGACGTGAGTCTTAAACGTGTTCCCCACGAACGTGGGGATTAACCGTTGCAAGATTTATTATGCCGCCACCTGGATGGGTGTTCCCCACGAACGTGGGGATTAACCGGGTACGATTGGTATTGCCTGCGGGAGTTTCAGGTGTTCCCCACGAACGTGGGGATTAACCGGTTGACTTTTCGGGGTGCTTTTTACCCCTGCCGTGTTCCCCACGAACGTGGGGATTAACCGGGCATTTAACAGCCCCCACGCTGTACCCTCTGGTGTTCCCCACGAACGTGGGGATTAACCGGTTTATATATTGTTTTAGATTCTTCAAAAGAAGTGTTCCCCACGAACGTGGGGATTAACCGGTTTTAGAGTGATGTATATTTATACAGGTATTGTGTTCCCCACGAACGTGGGGATTAACCGGACAAACGTAAACAACGTAAAAATAGGGATCAGTGTTCCCCACGAACGTGGGGATTAACCGTTAGAAGTACATTTGTCCGGTGATCAGGTGAAGTGTTCCCCACGAACGTGGGGATTAACCGGTTGAGCAATATTGTTTACTCTCAACTAGTTAGTGTTCCCCACGAACGTGGGGATTAACCGCCTCAATCTAATTGGTTGAAAGTGGAAGATACGTGTTCCCCACGAACGTGGGGATTAACCGCCCCGCTACTGGATGGATCAGTATCTGGACAAGTGTTCCCCACGAACGTGGGGATTAACCGCAGAAAGCCCTACGATTTCAATCGCTTCTGTAGTGTTCCCCACGAACGTGGGGATTAACCGCGCTCTGAGAATTTACCGAGCAACCGAGTTGCGTGTTCCCCACGAACGTGGGGATTAACCGCGCACGGGTTACCGCGGCGTTGGGAATTTGTGGTGTTCCCCACGAACGTGGGGATTAACCGAAAATAGGCTCTCAAACCTGCATCCGCATTCTGTGTTCCCCACGAACGTGGGGATTAACCGCAGACCCATGATGACTTGCACAAGGTTTGGACGTGTTCCCCACGAACGTGGGGATTAACCGGGGTATCGGTTGACTGGCTGAAAGGCGATGTAGTGTTCCCCACGAACGTGGGGATTAACCGTACGACAACAGCTATATACCGAAGAGGAAGAGGTGTTCCCCACGAACGTGGGGATTAACCGACGGCCGGTTTTATGGCGTAGGTGGGCTTAACGTGTTCCCCACGAACGTGGGGATTAACCGCCTGTCGCTCACAGAGAACACCAACACACCACGTGTTCCCCACGAACGTGGGGATTAACCGCGCCTCTGTTGGCATTTCTGGGCCGGGAGAGCGTGTTCCCCACGAACGTGGGGATTAACCGCCGGACCCTCACCAAAAACGGCAACTCTTTGAGTGTTCCCCACGAACGTGGGGATTAACCGCCCCCAAAAGTGACCGAAAACGGTCATGTCAGGTGTTCCCCACGAACGTGGGGATTAACCGGATCACATCACACAACCACTGCTTATACTGAAGTGTTCCCCACGAACGTGGGGATTAACCGCCGCTCGATTTCTTTCGAGTAATCTGTTTCTTGTGTTCCCCACGAACGTGGGGATTAACCGACAACCTGATTGCCATGATCTCCAACTATAAGGTGTTCCCCACGAACGTGGGGATTAACCGCCCAGGAACGTATCCGTCATATTTATATTCACGTGTTCCCCACGAACGTGGGGATTAACCGGTTCTGTACTCCGATACCCACCTGCCGTAGACGTGTTCCCCACGAACGTGGGGATTAACCGCTTATAAACACTATGTTAGATAGGAAATAGATGTGTTCCCCACGAACGTGGGGATTAACCGCTGGCGCGAGTGCATGAATCAAGTATGCGGTCGTGTTCCCCACGAACGTGGGGATTAACCGCCCCAACATCTCTGCTGGGGTGTCAATCTTGGGTGTTCCCCACGAACGTGGGGATTAACCGACTTGAAAACCATCAAAAACAAACAGGCAGCCGTGTTCCCCACGAACGTGGGGATTAACCGGCATGGTTCTCCGCGCTGAAAACAGCAGATCAGTGTTCCCCACGAACGTGGGGATTAACCGCATCTGAATTTTTGGGTCTGTTGCAAACTCGTGTGTTCCCCACGAACGTGGGGATTAACCGGACCGACTCAGCCTCACTACTGATGAGATTGTGTGTTCCCCACGAACGTGGGGATTAACCGCTTTACATCTGCACGCAGAAAGACGGAGGCGCGTGTTCCCCACGAACGTGGGGATTAACCGCGGTTCATGCTTGGAAAGCTGCGCACGAAAAAGTGTTCCCCACGAACGTGGGGATTAACCGGTGACCCCCTGACTATCCCGATTGGTGATGCTGTGTTCCCCACGAACGTGGGGATTAACCGCGTCCTTTGGATAGAAACAGCTCACAGCCGAAGTGTTCCCCACGAACGTGGGGATTAACCGCCAACCGGAGGGGATGCAGCGTGAGCTTAACTGTGTTCCCCACGAACGTGGGGATTAACCGATCCCGGCCAGGGACATCGTTAAGCAGAAAGTGTGTTCCCCACGAACGTGGGGATTAACCGCATCAAAGATTGATCAGGTTGGAGAGGTCACCGTGTTCCCCACGAACGTGGGGATTAACCGCCACAGGCGGATTTCAGGACAGCGATTTGATCGTGTTCCCCACGAACGTGGGGATTAACCGCCGGTAGCAGCAATACAAGCACACCCACCTAAGTGTTCCCCACGAACGTGGGGATTAACCGCGCCCCATCCACCCAGGCCACGCCCGCCTTGAGTGTTCCCCACGAACGTGGG
>DKQK01000003.1:0-1607 GCA_002471665.1 Gammaproteobacteria bacterium UBA7310 | reverse complement strand
CGAACGTGGGGATTAACCGCTTTTCCAGTTCTTCGATTTTCTTTT
This sequence comes from Gammaproteobacteria bacterium UBA7310, assembly GCA_002471665.1. Classification (GTDB taxonomy): domain Bacteria; phylum Pseudomonadota; class Gammaproteobacteria; order Pseudomonadales; family Ketobacteraceae; genus Ketobacter. The sequence continues at coordinate 1,562 of DKQK01000003.1, read as the reverse complement.
CATCAAGTGTTCCCCACGAACGTGGGGATTAACCGCACGACGGCGGTGATTGTCCGGTGCCAGGTGAGTGTTCCCCACGAACGTGGGGATTAACCGATTTGCTACACAAAATAGAGCGCCAGATAAACGTGTTCCCCACGAACGTGGGGATTAACCGGGCGAACCATTTTTCATGTTCTCCTGGCTCGCGTGTTCCCCACGAACGTGGGGATTAACCGAACATGCGCGATGGCTTGGTCAATTTAATGTCGTGTTCCCCACGAACGTGGGGATTAACCGAAAAACGTCTACGGAAAAGACGGAACGCTCTACGTGTTCCCCACGAACGTGGGGATTAACCGCTTGACCTGAACCACTCGTCTGCCAAAACTTCGTGTTCCCCACGAACGTGGGGATTAACCGCCAGATCTTCTTGGTCAGTAAAACACTTGTCCGTGTTCCCCACGAACGTGGGGATTAACCGCGCAGTAGTTACCGCAGCTTTATCAGCTTGTGCGTGTTCCCCACGAACGTGGGGATTAACCGGCAATGCTCCATTGGACAATGCAGTCTTCGGCGTGTTCCCCACGAACGTGGGGATTAACCAGATTGCTGTGTACGACCATCTTCCGCAGTAGGGTGTTCCCCACGAACGTGGGGATTAACCGGCCAGTGATCCGACTTGGTTTGTATCGATACTGTGTTCCCCACGAACGTGGGGATTAACCGGTTGGATCATTACCACGGTGTCTCATTCTTGGGTGTTCCCCACGAACGTGGGGATTAACCGCTTTCTCAGGCATTGTCAGATACTCCGATTTCGTGTTCCCCACGAACGTGGGGATTAACCGGATTCTCAGTTTTCTCACCAGCAGCAAAAGCCGTGTTCCCCACGAACGTGGGGATTAACCGGAAGATTGCCAAAAGTTCATAAAGAGGCTGAGGTGTTCCCCACGAACGTGGGGATTAACCGCCATAAACGCTATCGGAAATCCCAATATGCGGGTGTTCCCCACGAACGTGGGGATTAACCGGCCATACCATCGGCATGGTGATGACTCACTGCGTGTTCCCCACGAACGTGGGGATTAACCAGTCACGAAATAAGCGAGAGAAGGCGCAGAGGGCGTGTTCCCCACGAACGTGGGGATTAACCGCGGGCGAGGTGTGCGAGGAATACCGCGCCGAAGTGTTCCCCACGAACGTGGGGATTAACCGCCTCATCACCAGACAAAACGCCTGCCTGCACAGTGTTCCCCACGAACGTGGGGATTAACCGCTGTTTGCTACTGTCATTGTTGTTTGCCTCTTGTGTTCCCCACGAACGTGGGGATTAACCGATGCAAATGTCAGCATTGCGGCAAAATGACACGTGTTCCCCACGAACGTGGGGATTAACCGGAAATTTGACACCGCCGTGATACCGTCATAGGGTGTTCCCCACGAACGTGGGGATTAACCGTATTGCACCGCGTTTGTTTAATCGAATGCAGCGTGTTCCCCACGAACGTGGGGATTAACCGCATTCGGCCTCAGACTCGACAAACTCGCTTGCGTGTTCCCCACGAACGTGGGGATTAACC
>DKQK01000033.1:3708-44723 GCA_002471665.1 Gammaproteobacteria bacterium UBA7310 | reverse complement strand
CCCCGGCTCGGAAGTGAAAGACGCGTTGATTCCCCTGAACTCCCTGTACGGCTCGTTGGGCCTGACCCAAAACCTGACCCTGGAAGCCTTTGTGCTGTTCGACTGGGAAGAAACCAAGCTTCCCCCGTGCGGAACCTTCTTTTCCACCACCGACATTGTCGGCGATAACTGTTACGGCGGTTTCTACCCCGGCGGTAATGAGCCAGGCGTAGCAGGCGCTGAAAGCACCTTACTGGCGCGAGGCGATAACGTGGAACCGGATGACAGCGGCCAGTACGGTTTGGCGGCCCGTTACTTCGTGGAATCCATCGAGACAGAATTTGCCGTGTACTACATGAATTATCACTCCAGGCTGCCTGTCACCAGTGGCTATATGCCGAACCCGGCGGAATCTGCTTTGGCTGGTGTGTTTGGTTGGGATGAGAACACCACTCTGGCGCAGGCAAGAGCAGCGATTCAGACCGCAGGCAGCAGTGGAACACTGTCCACTTTTGGCCTGTACCCCACCACTGAGTACTTTGTGGAATATCCGGAAGACATTCAATTGCTGGGGGTTAGTTTCAATACAGCACTGGATATCGGGCTGCCCGGCGGAGCCACCTCCGTTTCCGGTGAAATCAGCATGCGGAAAGATCAACCATTCGCAAAAGAAGACGGCAGCACACTGGCAGGCTTGGCAGGCTTACCCAGCACGGCGTGCGGCAAAGAGAACGACTATGACTGCTACACGTCTTTGGAACCGGGTGATTACTCTCAAGGTTATGTGCAGGAGGATTACTACCAGGCTGAAGTGGCTTTCATACATTTCTTCGACCGCATTCTGGGGGCCTCCCGCTGGACTGCCATCCTTGATATTGCCGGCGCTTACTCCGACCTGGCCGGTCGCGATGAATACACGCTCAACAGCGGTTACAACGCCACTCTGAATATGACTGGACGAGTACCAGACAATTTGGTTATCACGGGAGCATTTGCACCATTCTTTGGTGGCGCTCCCCAGGTACCTTACGATGTTTTATTAAACCAGCTTGACGCGTTTGATGTCACTGATTCAGCCACTGCTGAAGACGACTACTTCCCGACCAAAGGTGCTTGGGGCTATAAACTTCGCTTCACTGGTGAATACAACAACGTGTTTGCCGGCATCAACCTGAAGCCTACCATCAGCTTCAGTCATGACGTGTACGGCACCACACCATCGCCCATCACCACCTTCCTGGAAGATCGTAAAGCTCTGGGCATGTCGCTGGAAGGTGTTTACCAGAACACCTATTCGGTGCAGGTGTCCTACACCGATTTCTACGGTGCCGAACCATATAACCAGCTCGCTGACCGCGATTACTATTCCATCAGCGCCCAAGCCTCGTTCTAAGTTGTGGGGGGAAACAAGGATATGAACATGAAATCAACGCACAAATTGAAACTCCTGGCCGGCGCAGTGCTGGCTTCCACGCTGGCGGCCGCACCGGCCTTCGCCAAGGTACCGCCGGCAGAAGTGGCAAAGCTCGGTAACGAACTGACCCCCAGCGGGGCAGAAGTGGCCGGAAACGCCGACGGCACCATTCCCAAGTGGGATGGGGGCATGAAAGGCAACCCGGATTGTTACAAGGGGGGGGAGTTCCTGTGCAACCCGTTCCCCAATGACAAGCCCAAGTTCACCATTACCGCTCAGAACCTGGATCAGTACAAAGACAAACTGAGCCCCGGTCAGATTGCCATGTTTGAGAAGTATCCCGATACCTATCGCATGCCGGTGTACGAAACCCGTCGCCCCTACGCCATGCCCGATCGTATTGTGGAGCTGACCAAAAAGAACGCCCTGGAAGCAGAGACCGTGGGGGCCACCGGCCTCAAGGGCCTGAACCTGCAGGGTTACCCCTTCCCCATTCCCCAGAATGGCCTGGAGGCGATCTGGAACCACATCGGCCGCTGGCGCGGTGATTCCCTGGAGCGCACCATCGGCCAGGTCACACCACAGGCCAACGGTAATTACAGTATGGTTATGTTCAATGACCAGCTGGCCGTAACCAATCAGCTCACCGACTACGTGCCCGGTGAAGATGACAACGTGATGTTCTACTTCAAGCAACAGGTCACAGCACCTGCCCGCCTGGCCGGTAACGTACTGCTGGTGCACGAAACCATCGACCAGGTGAAGGAGCCCCGCCGCGCGTGGATCTACAACGCCGGTCAGCGCCGTGTGCGGCGTGCCCCCCAGGTAGCCTATGATGGCCCGGGTACAGCATCCGACGGCATGCGGACCGCGGACAACTTCGACCTGTACAATGGCTCTCCCGACCGTTATGAGTGGACCCTGAAAGGCAAGAAGGAGATGTACGTTGCTTACAACTCCTACGAACTGGACAAGAAAGGCGTGCCCTATGACGACATGATCATGGCCGGCCACATTAATCAGGACATGGCCCGCTATGAGCTGCACCGGGTGTGGGAAGTGGAAGGCAACCTGCGTGCAGGTACCCGCCACATCTATGCCAAGCGTGTTTTCTTCCTGGACGAAGACACCTGGCTGGCCAGCGTTATCGATCACTACGATGGCCGCGGTAATCTGTGGCGGGTGGCGGAAGCGCATCAGATGTTCTACTACAACGTGGACGTGCAGGGCTATGCCATCGAAACCCTGTATGACTTGAATGCGGGCCGCTACCTGGCACTGGGTTTTGAGAACAACGAACCCCAGGGCACCAACTTTGAGGTGAAATTCTCCAAGCGGGAGTTCCAGCCTGCGGCATTGCGCCGTAGCGGTGTTCGTTAACCACGCGGATTGGGTATAATGAAGGGGTGCTCTAAGCACCCCTTTTTTTATGCCTGATTGTTTTTTGTACAAACATTTTACAGGGAATCCACAGTCTGTAACAGGCTGATATGGCACTATTAAAGAGTGGAAAGAGCGTCTCCGGCCCCGGTGCCGGACTTGCACAGGAACAGGAACCGTCTTATTCTGCATTGAGAACCTGATCACAGTTTGATGACACATATTCAGACCAGCCATATACACACGTCAGGCTCAAGCTGGAATAACAATAAGAACGGTCGGTCATTCAGGGACATAACTATAAGAAGTATCGAAACACCATGGCGAGCTTACATTTTCAAATTCTATCAATCGACTGCATGAGGCTATTCATTCGTGTCTGCGTGATACTGAGCTGCATGCTATGGGGCACCGCCCAGGCAGTCACCCAGGCCCAGATCAATACCAGTGCCTCCAAGGTCAAGCAGCTGAAACAGGACATCAGCAACACCGAATCCGCCATCAGCAACCTGGAAAAGAGCCTGTGGAGCCTGGACAAGCAGATTCTGGATCAGCGCAAGCTGATCCGCGAAGAACGTACGGAAGAACGCAAACTGGTCCATGAAGCCAAACGGGAACTGAAACGTCAGACATTCGAGATCGAGCGCATCGAAAAAGACATCTCGCTGGTGGATTTCGATATCGACATCGTACGCCGGGATATGGAGCGCGACCAGCAACGCCATGGGGCGCTGAATGTACTGAAACAGCGCCTGGCCCAGGGTGATTACGAAGCGCGCCAGCAAGAGTATCAGGCTCAGATCGTTGCCCTGGAGAAGAAAAAGCAGCCACTGCTGTCCGAACTGGCAACAGCCAAGGGCAAACTGACCGAATTGCAAAGCCAGCTTGATGCGCAAAAAGAAGACGTGGATGACAATTCACTGGACAAGGATCCCCGCATTGCCTCGTTGATCAGTCAACGGGACAACACCGCGCGCAAAGTGAATAATCTAAGGGCCGAGCTGAAAAACCAGCAAGCAAAACTGAATAAGGAAAACCAGGAATTCAACAGCCTGGTCACCCAATTCAAGCGCGAGCAGAGCAGCAAACAGCAATCCATTCAGGCGGAAACGGCGGTACCAAAGCCGGCCGGCAAATCGCCAGCGGCCGCTGAACTGAAACTGGATGGGGATCACGATGCCTATGTATTTGCGATTTCCGGCGAGCTGGAACCCAACATCGAAGATACCCTGCACCTGAAGAGCTGGGTGGAATCCTACGGCGCCAAATACATCCAAGCCAACTGGAACGGCTTTGACACAGGAGCGGGCCCGGCCAACAGCCTGGGATTTCAAGAGGCCTTTCGCGATTACATTCGCCAGATTCCCAAAGAAGCCAAACTGATTCTGATCGGCCACGGCTTGGGCGGCGGCGCCGCCATTGATGCCGCCACCCGCATTGCCTACTCGGAAAAACGTACCATTGATTTTCTGGCGGTGCTGGATCCCATTGGCCTGGAAGGTTTGCGGGCCAACATTGTTTATGACACCAAGGGTGCCTGCGTCAAACCGGATCCGGACAATACCATGACCAATGCCGAATACATTGCCTGTATCAAATCGGCGAAAAAGCGCTTGATTACGTCGAACATCAAATTCTTCTATAACCGCTGGCAGAAAGATGCGAAAGGCCCCCTGGATTACCAACGCCAGATCCCCAGCATTGATGCCAGAGGCAATGTAGTACGGGTACCCACCGCGTCTGGCCGGTTTAATATTGAGAACGGAACCGAAGCGGATCAGCGGCGAGTGTATTTTGCCGGTGATGAGGATGCTCACCGATTACTGTTGGCCGAAGAGGCCAAGGTGCTTCCCAAACTTCTGGTTCAGCACCTGCGTTAACCACCGGAGACGATGCTATGAAAACAATAACAACTGGACTGTGTGTGGCCGCAATGCTGGGTTCTGCCACTGCCCTGGCTGACAGCACCATCGTCAAAGTACCCAGAGAAAACGGCGCTGTGCATCAGGAATTCAAGAACCTGCTCAATGAGACCCTGAGCAAGTTCCGCTCCGGCGTCGGCCGGGTGGAACTGGTGGGCAAAGCCGGCGGCGATCAGACCTGCAATGCCAACTTTTACACCACGGGCGAAACCACGTTCGTCACTATGGCGGTGGAGGATGGAGACTTTTACAATGAGTTCTACATTGATCACCCCCATCAATCGTTCAAAAAGGTTCTGTTCCAGAACCTGATCATGAATGACGAAAACGTGGAGTTGAAGGTGGTACAGCGCGACGGCGGCTATTCCATCGTCACCGATGGCGAAAGCCTGAAACTGTCCAGCAAATCCCGCGGAGTGGAGAGCCCTACCTGCCAGTTTGCCCTGGCAAAGGCCACGCTCCATGAAGGTGAAACCGAGTAACGATCAGCTTTGAATAACCCATCGGCTTAGCGGATGTCGTTGGGATCACCGACAAAATAGTAAGTTTTCCACTCTGTCTTGAACACCGTGGGCGAGGATGCCGCCACCAGCGTCACCACGGTTTTCTCACCGGGCTTGCTGAATTCGGCTTTCACGCCTTCCCCATTATCCCGGGGGCCTTCCTGCAGGGCCCATTGCGGGCTCAAACATTCTCGGGTCTTGGCCTTGGCTTGATTGAAGTGCTCCATGGCAAGGTCCTGCCCGGGCTCGGTCAGTGTGCATACATAGCTGAACCGGGCAGCCCCCCAACCCCAGACCTGACAGGAATCCCCCACCAGGTGATAGCGGGCTTTCCACACATCCATGATCTTGGCACTGCTTTGAGTGGTACGCAGGTTGGGAAACCCGTGCTTGTGACCCTTGATCAGCGCATCGATCTTTTCGCAGGTGGTCAAGGCGGCAACTTTTGTGTCCAGCTCCGTTTCCCCGGTGGTGGTACAGCCCCACAGGGAAACCAGCAACATTGAACCAACCCATGTTTTCTTCATTCTTACGTTCCTATACATCCGACACATCCGACGATCACGGCCAATCAGAGCGCCCGAACTTCCAACTCGGGCAAGGTGCGGGCATAGGGTGCAAACACCTTGGGATCACCTTCATAGCCATCACTGACAAACAGGCTCACCACAAACCCGATGAATCCCGACATCGGGAATTCGTTAATACCATACCCAACATTGGGCATCTGCCCTGGAAACACTTCCGGCGGATCATCAAAATCCAGGCTGTCCTTATACAAAAGGGACATGGGTTCATTGAAATCCCCCAGGTAATCCACAAACGCCAGGATATCCAGATTCCGCTTGGAGGTCACCCAGATCCAGTTATCCGCCGGGTCCAGGCCGGCCTCAATCAAGGCCTTTTCATTGTCGTCCACCACACCGTCCACCAGGCCCGGCTCACCATCCCAGGCGGAGGTGTAGGTGTTGGCCCCCAACAGGCGGTTGGCATCCAGGGACATGGTCAGTGACGGATCCACCAGCAGCTTGCGCCGCAACTCGGGAATAATCCCGCGTACGTCATACATGATGGACTTGGGATAATGATGAATCTGCATACTGAGCTGCAAAATGGAAACCCCGAACAGGTACAAATTGAAATCCAACTGGGTGGTGGTACGAATCGGCCCGATTATCTCACCGGTGGGCAGGGCGATCATCTGGTCGTTGTTCAATTCGGTGTCGGTTACCGAGGTCAGAATCCCGGTATTCAGGCGCAGCTTCATGGAATCCAGCGGCCGCTCACCCACGTAATTGATATAACTGAAATCATCCCATTTCAGGTGGTTCTTCTTGTTGTAACGCAAACTGTAAAAATCCGTTTCTACCAAGCCAAGCTCGGCACTGTAGCGCACATACTGCTCTTCTGAGCGTAACCGGGAATGTCGCACCAGATAGACGAAACGTTCTACTCCGTTGCTATCGCGGGTGACGATTTCGGCCACCATTTCCCCATCATATGGCGCCCGCGGATCCCGCCTGGCACCGGCATCCTTGAACAGAAACAACAGCTTATCAGTGGTATCCATCAGATCAGGGGCGCCGGCCATGGGCACATGCCAGCCTTCAAAATAGATCGCGCCACCGGTATTGTACTGATCGATCTGGAAGGGAATGGGCTCCATCACGCCATCAACCATGGCTGCCAGTGACAATTCATCCAGCTTCCAACCCAGCACCCAGGGTATGTCCTCGCCTTCCAGGGAAATAACCTTAAAGGCATCGATCTGTTGCAGAGGGGGTAGGATGGCGTAACTTTGGGCTGAAAACACCAGGGTAAGCAGCAGAAGGGTATATTTCGCTAGATTCATACGAAAGGCCTGTTTAGTTGTTATTCTTATAACGCACCCTATTGTACACCCGTATCCGGCAAATTTAACCCCCACCAAGTATACAAATCATTCACTTTGTTCAGAGAGTGCTACGCTTTAAGAGACTCCTGACATTACTGGCAACCCCCGGATATGCACAGACACCTGATCGCATTTTTGCTCATCCTCATGACAACTCTGCAGGTAAGCGCTTCACCGCTGCTGCTGAGTGATGACGGCAACGGCATCAATCTCAATAATTCAGTGCAATACATTGAAGACGCCCAGCACCAGGTCAGTATTGCGGATATCATGGAAGGCAATCCACAGTGGATCGAAAACGGCAGTAAAACCTTCAACAAAAGTTACAACGAATCCAGCTGGTGGCTGAGAATTGAAATCGATAATCCCACGGAGAAGAAGCAGTCCCGCCTGCTGGAAATAAGTTACGCGGTACTGGACTATGTGGACGTCTATCTGGTTTCAGACGGCAGTGTATTCCAACAGTATGAACTGGGTGACAAATACCCCTACCACAAGCGCCCCTTTGATCACCGTAACTTTATCATCCCCATGCAGTGGGAAGCCCAACAGCACATAACGGTCTACCTGCGGGTGGAATCCAGCAGTGCGGTTCAGGTTCCGGTAACTTTATGGGATCAGGAAGCCTTTTTTGGCTTTGATACCACCCGCACCATTCTGCAGGGCATATTCTTCGGCACCATGATCGTCATAGCCGCGTACAATCTGCTGATCTTTTTTGTGCTGGGCGAACGCACCTATCTGCTGTATGTGGGCTATGTGCTCTGCATGCCCCTGTTTCTTGCCAGCCTGGGGGGCTACTCGTTCCGTTATCTGTGGCCGACCTTTACCCAGTGGAATGATCAATCCATTATCGTGTTTCTATCCGGCGTCGTGGTGTTCGGGGCTTCGTTCACCCGCAGCTTTCTCAATGTACGGGATTACTCCAGGTGGATTGATAAAACCCTGGTGGTGTTCTGGTACGGCGGCATCGCCCTGGCCATCAGCGCCTTCTTCGTTCCCTATCACTACAACATTACTGTATTGATCCTGTGGGCCGCAGGCGCCTGCGTAATGGCTTTGGCCTCTGGCTGTGTATGCTGGTATCGGGGCCAGGTGACCGCCAAATACTACACCATCGCCTGGACCGCCATGCTGTCCGGGGGCATTATTCTGGCATTGAACAAAGCGGGCATCCTGCCGACCAACCTGTTCACCGAATACGGCACCCACATCGGCTCATCCCTGGAAGTGGTGCTGCTGTCGTTTGCCCTGGCTGAGCGCATCAATGCCGAGCGCCGGTTGCGCTACGAAGCACAGGAACAGGCACTGATTGCCACCCAGCGGGCCAACGAGGAACTTGAAGGCCGCGTGCAGGAGCGCACCCAGGAACTGGAAAGCCTGACTCAACAATTACGCGACCTGAGTAATACCGATCAGTTGACAGGGCTACACAATCGACGTCATCTGGATACCGTGATGACCGAAGAGTGGGAACGGGGTAAACGCTACCAGCGCCCACTGGCCATCATCTTAATGGACATTGATCATTTTAAATCGGTCAACGATACCCACGGCCACCCAGTGGGTGATGATTGCCTGCAGGAAGTGGCCAACCGGGTAAAACACGGTGTGCGCTGGCCCACTGATTTTGCGGCCCGATACGGCGGAGAAGAGTTTTGCATCATTCTGCCGGAAACTGAAACCGAAGGTGCCATTACGGTGGCAGAACGAATTCGACTGCTCATCGAAGAAAGCCCGGTGGAAACCCGTAACGGCCCACTGGCAATCACCATCAGTGCCGGGGTTCATTCGGTTATTCCAAATGAAAAGAGCAGCTTGGAAAACCTTTTAGAACGTGCGGATAATGCATTGTATGCCGCCAAAAAAGAGGGCCGTAACCGGGTTTGCCGGCAACAGGCGGCCTGAACCGATCCTGCCTGACACCAGGCTGCTATCTATCTTGATAGTTTTTGCCAATATCCTTGATAGCCAGACCCCATTGTCTATTCTGAAGAGTAGTCTGAATGTTTTTGTATGGCTCTCATGTCCTGGCTTAATCGAGTTTCCTGGCGTTATAAACTGATTGCAATGTGCCTGCTACCGGCTTTGGTGGCGGTGGGTTGCGTACTGTTGGCGGGCACCACCCTGACCCAGCAGAATCAGGAACTGGCCAGCGCCATTGAACGTTCCCAAAGCCGACAACACCAGGCCAACAATACTCTAATGGCCATCATGCGCCTGCAGCGGGATCTACAAGCATTGATTGCCTCCAGCGCCCCGGCAGACATTCGCCAGAACGCCATCGCCACGATTAAGGCCTCCTCCAGTCTGGACGAGCAAATACAACTACTGGAAGAAGCCATTCCGGGCAACACTGCGGTCGCCACTCTGAAACAGGACCTTGAAGCCTTGCGCCCGTTGCAGATGAAAGTAATCGGATTTGGCAAAAAAAATCACGATGATGAAGCCAATGAAGCTTTTAAAACCATTGCTCCCCAAACCAAACGCATCATCGACATTGCCCAGAATATCCTGAGTAACGAGTTCGCTGAACTAAGCTCACTGACGGAAACCACTCAACAGCAAAGCCGTCAGGTTATCATGACACTGGCGTTATGGACCCTGGCCGGGCTCCTGCTGACGGGCGTGATCGCCTTTTTGCTGATAGCACGCCTGCTGTCTTCAATGCACCGCATTCAACGCTCCATGGGTCGGTTTGCCGAAGGTGACCTGAATATCAAACTCCAGGAGAGCGGTAGCGACGAGTTATCATTAACGTTTCAAGCCATCAGTCACGCCGTGCAATCCACCCGGGACATCGTCAACAAGATGCAGGTTCAGGCGGGCCAGCTGGACAACAGCGCCAACCAGGTAAACGGCAGTGCGCATCAGTCCGCAGAAAATGCCCGCCACGTCAACGACTACGTCCATTCCATCAATGCCAAAATTGCTGAACTGGTGAATGTAGCCAACGAAGTGAGCGATTTACTGCAGAGCAGTAATGATGATGCAGAAAGCACGGCCAACAGTTGCTCCGCCGCCAACCAGCAGATTACCCAATCAATCAAGCTGCAACAGGAATTTGAACGACAGGTGCACACCCTGTCAGACCAGATCAATACGCTGGCCCAATCTGCGAATTCCATCACCAGTATTGCAGAAACCATTCAAGGCGTATCCGAACAAACCAATCTGTTGGCGTTGAATGCCGCCATCGAGGCAGCTCGTGCCGGCGAGCAGGGCCGTGGATTTGCCGTGGTTGCCGACGAAGTGCGCTCGCTGGCCAACCGCAGCAGCGATGCCGTAAAAGAGATTTCTGATTTAGCCACCACCATGAGTACTCACTTCAGCCAGGTGACGGATTTGTTGTCATTGGTGAACAACGAATTGAAAAGCAACGCCGAACTGTTTGATAAAAGCGCCAGCGAAGTGAAGAACGCCAACGAGCATTCCGATCAATCCCGCAGTCGCATTGAATCCGCTTTGTCGATCAACCAGTCGCAGATGCAGGCTATTGAAGATATTCGGCATTTTATCGAACAGCTGCAACGTATTTGTCATTCCGCACAGGAGAGTGCATCCACCATGGATGATCTTTCCAACGATCTATCGGCGTCTTCCACTACGCTGAACAACATGGTATCGCATTTCACACAATGAAATAGTAAGGAGGCTATATGAAGACAGAATCCTGGATTACCCCGGTAATTTTAGTCCTTTGTTCGCTGCTGGCCACAACAGCAATCGGCGAGCAGGAATACACGTTCAAACCGGGCCACGCCAGCCTGCAGGAATGGTTGTTGCCGGCAGTGCCCTATCCGGCTGACAACAAGCCCAACGCTGAACGTATTGCACTGGGTAAAATGTTGTTCTTTGATCCCCGCTTGAGTGGTGACGGCAACATGTCCTGTGCCACCTGCCACAGCCCATTATTTGGCTGGTCAGACGGCCTGCCCACTGCGAAAGGGTTTCAAAGTAAAGTGTTGGGGCGGGCATCGCCTACGGTAACCAATTCCGCCTACAACCATCTGCAAATGTGGGATGGCCGCAAAAGCTCCCTGGAAGACCAGGCCTTGGGCCCGATGCTGTCCAGTGCCGAGATGAACGTCGATTTGAACAAAGCCATCAAGTTTTTGCAGGCCAACGCCACCTACGTGGGCGCATTTGCCAAAGCCTATCCGAAGCAGGGTATCACGGATGAATCACTGGCCAAGGCCATTGCCAGCTTCGAACGGACTGTGATCAGCAATAACTCCCCATTTGACCGCTGGATAAAGGGTGACAAAAAAGCCATGACCAAACAGCAGGTAAATGGCTTTAAGCTGTTCGTCGATCCCGACAAGGGTAACTGTGCCGTTTGTCATTCAGCTCCGAATTTTACCGATAACGGCTTTCACAATATCGGCCTGGAATCCTGGGGGCAGGAAAACCCGGACATGGGCCGCTATGCCATCAAGCCCATTGGTTTGATGAAGGGCGCCTTTAAAACACCCACTTTGCGTGACATCACCCTGACGGCACCGTACTTCCACGATGGTTCCGCCGCAACATTGATGGACGTTGTGAACCACTATGAAACCGGTGGCAGCGTCAAAACCAATCTGTCTCCCAACATGAAGGCGTTGCAGCTGACCCCGGCAGAAAAAAATGACCTGGTGGCGTTTATGAAAGCCCTGACAACGCCACCACAGGCCTTCACGTTACCGGTCATCCCGCCGAATAATTTCTGATCCAGACTCATGGGAATACTTTATCGGAGCACTATTATGACAATGAGAGTACTGATCCTGATATCAAGCCTGTTACTGGTCGGTATCGCCCAGGCCGACAGTTATGAAGTGGGCCAGAAAGACAAAAAGTTCACCAAGGACAGCCTGGAGATCAAAGTAGGTGATACCGTTCAGTTCATTAATAACGATCCGTTTTTTCACAACGTATTCAGCCTCAGTGACGCGGAGATGTTTGATCTGGGTTCCTATCCGCAAGGTGAATCCCGCGACGTCACCTTCACTACACCGGGTGAAGTGGAAGTGGAATGTGCCATTCATCCGGAAATGAGAATGACCATCAAGGTCCAGGAATAAGAGCATGGGCAGGCAAGGGATTGTTGTAATCGTGGGACTGGTGTTCATTGCCATCGGGCTGCCGTCATATGCCGCTGAAGACTATGAAGACCCGAGCCCCAGTCTGGAATTGGGGGCCGCGGTGTATGCCACACGCTGTGTGCTCTGTCATGGCAACAAAGGTATGGGTGAAGGCATTATGCCCATGCGCCTGAAAGAATACCCTGATACCTCGCTGCTGAAGCCCCGCGTTGCGCACAAGCGGAAGGAAGTGCTGGATACCACCGTACTGGGGGCGCTTTACAAAGACACGTCAGAGTACATGCCGCCGTTTGGCAAAGAACTGAGCTGGAGTGAACTGGAATCCGTTTCCGATTTCATTATGCTGCTGCGCGAAGATCAGGTCAGAGCGTACGCCCTGCTGGATTCCCTGGGCAATTCCGCACAGGCGGACCGCAAACTGGGGCAACAGGTATTTGCCACTCGATGTGTCCTCTGCCACGGACCATTTGGCGAAGGTGATGGCCGCATGTCGCGCCTATTGAAAACACCGCCGCCGGCCGATCTCACCGCCTCCCGTCTACCGGATGACTATCTGCGACAAATCATTGAAAAAGGCGGCGAGGCGATGGGACGCTCCAAGCACATGCCGCCCTGGGGTGACCAATTGACGGTGGCCGAATTGAATTCACTGATGCTGTACCTGAAATTCATTCGGGATTGATCATGGACACGCAGTACAGGCCGCCTCGCCCCTCCGAGATCACACCCTACTCGCTGTTTCAGCAGCGGCGCCGCTGGCTGCGCGGGTTACCCGTGGCGGCGTTGGGCCTGACGTTGAATCCAGGCGCATGGGCCGGGCCCGGCAGCCAGCCCGATGATTCGTGCCGTGCCCTCAAACTCCCGGACCCAGGTGACCAGATCACTCCTAAGAGGCACGCCACCAGCTACAACAACTATTACGAGTTCTCAACCGACAAAGAAGCTGTTCGTATTCTGGCACAGGCCCTCACCTTATCTCCTTGGACCCTGACCATATCAGGGGCGGTGGAGACCCCTGTCACGCTGGATATCGATGCCATCAACAAACTCTGTGTGGAGGAACGCATTTATCGTTTCCGCTGCGTGGAGGGTTGGTCCATGGTGGTGCCCTGGAGCGGCGTTATGCTGTCGCGCATCATCAAACTGGCGAAGCCCCTTTCCAGTGCGCGCTTTGTGCGCTTCAGCTCCATCGTAAACCCCCGGGAGATGATCGGGCAACGACGCCCGGTGTTGGACTGGCCCTATCGCGAAGCGTTGCGCCTGGATGAGGCCATGCACCCCCTGACATTGCTTGCCACGGGCATGTACGGCCAGGCGCTGCCACCGCAGAATGGCGCTCCGCTGCGTTTGGTAGTGCCCTGGAAATACGGTTTTAAAAGCATTAAGGCCCTGCAGCACATAGAACTGGTAGCCGAAAAGCCCACCACCACCTGGCAGCAGGCGGCGCCCGCCGAGTACGGATTCTACGGCAACGTCAATCCCGATGTGGCACACCCGCGCTGGAGTCAGCGCCGGGAAGTGCCCCTGGGTGAGACCCACAAAAAGCCCACACTGATGTTCAATGGCTACGCCGAGCAGGTCGCCGGGCTTTACACTCACCTGGATCTCAATCAGCACTTCTGATGCAACTGTTCCGCTGGTTTAATAGCCATGGCCACTGGTTTCGGTTGCTGGTGTTCATCACCAGCGGGTTACCGGCACTGGTGCTGCTGTGGAACATTCTGCGACACCAGCTGGGATACAACCCCTTTGAAACATTGATGGCCCGTACCGGCTTCTGGTCCATGGTTTTTCTGATCATCACCCTGGCCATCACCCCACTACGGCGCTGGCTGAGTTTTCTCTGTAAAATACTGCACCGGCGCTACGGCAAACGCCTGGCTGACTGGAATTTTCTGATTCGCTCCCGGCGTATGCTGGGTTTGTACAGCTTGTTCTACTTGAGCTGGCATGCCGCCATCTACCTGCACCTGGAGCTGAACTGGCAAGGGCAATGGTTGTGGCAGGATCTACAGGAGCGGCCCTTCCTGGTGGCAGGCCTCGCGGGCTGGTGCCTGTCGTTACTGCTGGGCGTGACCTCCCCCATGGTGCTGCGGCGCAAGCTGGGTAAACGCTGGCGGCAACTGCACCGTGCCATGTACGCTCTGAGTATTCTGGCCGTGATCCATGTGCTGCTCGAGGCCAAGCTGGGTGAGCGGGAGGCGCCGGTCTACGCTGCATTGGTGGGTGTATTGTTAATGCATCGAGTATTGGTAAACAGCATCAAGCGCTGGCAGCGCAGCGATGACAACGGTTTAGAGGCCAAACGTTGACCAATTGTCGGCCTGCGCAACGGTTTTTATGGCCCATCCACCCTAAATGAACGTGGTAGAATACGGAAATCCGTGTCACAACCATTCGAGGTGCCAAGCCCCATGCAGGCATTCACATTTTCCACCACACGTACCATCATCAACGAACCCGGCAGCGCCCGCCAACTGGGCGCGCTTTGCCAGCAACAAGGGGCCAGTGCCGTCTTGTTGGTAACCGATGCCGGCATTGTCCAGGCAGGCTTGCTTGAACAGGTGCTGCCCAGCTTCGACGCCGTGGGCGTTAAGGTTGAGGTATTCGATGCGGTTGAACCGGACCCCTCTGACAGCACGGTTATGCAGGCTGTGGCAGCCGCTCAGGCGCTGCAGGCTGAGCTGGTGGTGGGCTTTGGCGGCGGCAGTTCCATGGATGTGGCAAAACTGGTGGCCATCCTGAGTCACCCGCAATGCACACAGTCACTGGCGGATATGTATGGCGTGGGCAACACAAAAGAACCCCGCCTGCCATTGCTCCAGGTTCCCACCACTGCCGGTACCGGCTCCGAAGTCACCCCCATTGCCATCGTCACCACCGGCGAAACCACCAAAGCCGGTGTGGTGTCACCGGTGTTGCAACCGGACATTGCACTGCTGGATGCCGAGCTGACAATCGGGTTGCCACCTCATGTCACCGCCACCACCGGCATCGATGCCATGGTGCACGCCATTGAAGCCTACACCTCTGTCCACAGGAAAAACCCGCTGTCTGACATGCTGGCGCGGGAAGCGTTGCGGCTGCTGGCGCGCAACATACTCACCGCCGTACGCATCGGCAGCGATGTGGAAGCCCGCAGCAATATGCTGTTGGGAGCCCTGTTGGCCGGGCAGGCCTTTGCCAACGCTCCGGTGGCCGCGGTCCATGCGCTGGCCTATCCGTTGGGCGGCCATTTCCATATTCCCCATGGTTTAAGCAACTCACTGGTGCTGCCCCACGTGATGCGCTTTAACGCACCCAGCGCCAAATCACTCTATGCGGAGTTGGCACCCATCATCATGGCTGAACAGTTTGTGGCTGGCAGTGATGAAGACGTTACCGATCGCCTGATCACCTGGATTGAAACACTGATTCAAAAAGTGTCGCTGCCCAATCGGCTGCGGGACTGCAAGGTGCCGGAAGATTTCATCGGCACGCTGGCCAGCGATGCCATGCAACAACAAAGGTTGCTGGTGAACAATCCGCGGGAAGTAACCGAGCCGGACGCACTCGCCATTTATCAGGCAGCCTGGTAAACCATTCAACATAGTGAAAGAAGTACACAGCATGAGCGACAGCAAACCCATTGCACGCAGTGACTACCGATTATTTTATCCCATTACCACCCGTTGGATGGATAATGATATCTACGGTCATGTCAATAACGTAACCTATTACTCCTATTTTGATTCTGCCGTAAATCGCTATCTGATTGAGGAAGGCGGGCTGGATATCCATGACGCTCCAGTGGTAGGGTATGTGGTGAATTCCAGTTGTAATTACTTATCTGCCATCGCCTACCCTGACCGGATCGAAGCCGGTTTGCGCGTGAACAAACTGGGCAACAGTTCCGTCACCTACGGTGTTGGCATTTTCAGAAAAGGCGAACCAACAGCCTGTGCATTCGGCGATTTTATTCACGTGTTTGTGAATCGCGCCGAAAACAAATCCGTTCCTATTCCGGCCGGGATTCGCAGCGCATTGGAAAAATTGCAGATCGACTAACTGATCATCGACAGGTAACCCCATGCTGAAACAAGAATACCCCTACTATCTGGCCAACGAAGCCGTCTACGCCAACACAGACCTGAAAGTTTACGACAAGTACAACGGCGAGTTGGCCACCGCCGTCCCCCTGGCCACACCCGAGGTACTGGACCAGGCCATTGCCGCCGCCTGTGATGCGGCCGATGCCATGGCCAAAATGCCCATGTATCAACGTCAGGCCATATTGGAACATTGCGTAAACCGGTTTCGCGAACGCTTTGATGAGTTGGCTTACGCCCTGTGTGTGGAAGCGGGCAAACCCATCAATGATGCCAAAGGTGAAGTGACCCGGCTGATCGACACCTTCAAAATCGCCGCTGAGGAAACCGCCCGCCAGTACGGTGAAACCATTCCGTTGGACATCAGTGCCCGCGCCAAAGGTTACAGCGGCATGACCAAACGCGTGCCCATTGGACCCTGCGCTTTCATCAGCCCGTTTAACTTTCCCCTGAACCTGGCGGCGCACAAAGTAGCGCCTGCCATTGCCGCCGGTTGCCCATTTGTTTTGAAGCCCGCCAGCCTCACGCCTATTGGTGCCTTGCTGATAGGCGAGATTCTGGCAGAAACCGATCTGCCCAAAGGCGCCTTCTCCATTCTGCCCTGCCGTCGTGACAGTGCGGATTTGCTCACCGAAGACGATCGCCTGAAGCTGCTGAGCTTTACCGGCTCACCGGATGTGGGTTGGCAATTGAAAGCCCGGGCCGGCAAAAAACCGGTGGTGCTGGAGCTGGGTGGCAACGCTGCCTGTGTGGTGGACAAGGATTGGGATTTGGACGATGCCGTCGCCCGCATAATTTTCGGTGCTTTCTACCAATCCGGCCAAAGCTGCATCGGCGTGCAGCGTATCTATATTCACCGCTCGGTGTACGCACCATTCAAAGAGAAGCTGGTGGCAAAAACCAAAGCCCTGAAAAGTGGTGATCCCAAAGATCCGGATACCTTTATCGGCCCTATGATCAGCGAAGGCGAGGCATCCCGTCTGCACGGCTGGATCAATGATGCGGTGGCAGCCGGGGCCACTTTGCTGTGCGGTGGTGATCGCGATGGCACCATGCTGCAGGCTACCCTGCTGGAGAACGTTGACCCTGCGCAAGCGGTGTGTGCCGAAGAAGCCTTCGGCCCGGTGGCCGTGCTGGCACCCTTCGACGACTTTGATGCCGTGTTGAAAGACATCAACAGCAGTCGCTTCGGCTTGCAGGCCGGCATCTTCACCCGCGATCTGTATCAGGCACAAAAAGCCTGGGATGAATTGGAAGTGGGTGGGGTGGTTATTGGTGACATTCCCTCCTGGCGGGTGGATCACATGCCCTACGGCGGCGTGAAAGACAGTGGGCTCGGCCGCGAAGGCATACGTTGGGCCATGGAGGACATGACCGAGCTGCGCCTGATGGTAATCCGCAACCCATTCTGATGATGAAAGCCCAGTGCAGTCAGGGTGAATCCGGCTGCACTGTGTTCACTACCCGCAATATTTTATCCCGCAACACACTCATTTCCACCGGCTTGGAAATATGATCATCCATGCCCGCGGCAACACAACTGTCGATGTGCTCTTTCATGGCATGGGCGGTCAGGGCGATGATGGGTTTTCGGGGCCAGCTGTTTTCCCGTTCCTGCTGGCGAATGCGGCGGGTGGCTTCCTCACCATCCAGCACCGGCATTTCACAATCCATCAGAATAACATCGTAGTCAGTGCGTGACTGGGCATAGTCGGAACAGGCCTGACGGCCATTATGGGCAACCTTGAAGGTTGCCCCCATTTTCTCCAGCATGCTGGTAATCACTTTCTGGTTGATGTCGTTGTCTTCCACCACCAACACAGAGCACCCTTTCAACTCCCGATCCAGCACCGCCAGACGGGCATTTTGTTCCGCTTCATCCTGTAAACCCAACGCCTGGGCCAGGGTGTGCTTAAACTGAAATGCACAGGCCGGTTTGGTGGTCACCCGGAAGCGATAGCGGGGATACTCTTCTGAAGACAGCACCATACACTGCACATGCCATGCCTTGCAGCCCGCCTCGAATTGCTCGATCAGCAATGGATCCAGATCGCTGTTGCTGTCCAGGTCCAGTAACGCACAGACATAACCTGTTTGGTGCTGCTCAATACGGCGCGTGGCCTCTGCTATGTTTCTTTCACTGTCCACCACCATGCCCCAAAAACGCAAATGGCGGCTCAACTCAATGCCATAGTGACTGGGTCTGCCCACCAACAATAACCGCATCCCGGAAACATTCAGGGCAGGTGGCCGCTCAACACGGTCAGCAAACTCATAGCAAATTGAATAAGTAAATGTGGAGCCCTGACGGGGAGCACTGTCCACGGAAATTTCCCCCCCCATCAATTCAATAAGGGATTTGGAAATACTCAAACCCAGGCCGGAACCACCGTATTCACGGGTAATGGAACTGTCTGCCTGCTGAAAGGGTTTGAACAACGTCGCCTGTTGCGCCTGTGAGATACCGATGCCGGTATCCAGTATGGTAAATTCGAGCTTGCCACCATCCAGCGTATCCTCACCACGCTCCAGCCTGAGTTCGACTCTTCCCACCCGGGTAAATTTGAACGCATTGCCAATCAGGTTCAACAACACCTGACGAATACGCGACGGATCGCCTTTAATCTGCGGTGGTATGGCCGGGTCCACACACACCACAAATTCGATACTGTTTTTATCCGCGGTGGATTTGAAAATCGTCGCGATTTCAGCACACAGGGCAAACACATCGAAATCGACTTTTTCCAAGGTCACCCGGCCCGCCTCGATCTTTGAGTAATCCAGAATATCGTTGATCACATTCAGCAACGACCGGCTTGAATAGCTGATCACTTCCACGAAATTTTTCTGTTCCTTGTCCAGGCGGGAGGTTTGCAGCATTTCCGCCATACCGATAATGCCATTCATCGGTGTGCGAATCTCATGGCTCATGGTGGCGATAAAGCGGCTTTTGGCCTGACTTTCCAGGTCCGCCTGTTGTACACGCAGGCGGGATTCGCGCTCGATGATTTTGGCGCTTCTCCAGGTTCGGTAACGATAGGTGTTCACCAGAAAAATAAAGAAGGCCACAATCATGGAAGCCACCACCAAATCGTTCAGGGTATAACGAATGCGCGACTGCCTCAGATCCACCTGCATCACATACACGGTAGCCAAAAAGCTGAGCAGACCGAAGGCCAGCAGGCCCACAGAGTACGGCACGCGCAAGGGCGCCATGGGCAGTAAACAGATGACCAGGACAAAACCGGCAACATAGGTTGGATCCACAAGGGTTAAGCCGGTGATCACACCGGAGGACCCCAACACCCAACCGCCCCATAGCAGCAACAGGTACTGATTGCGCTGGCGCAGAAACGGAATGCGTCGCAACAATAACACCACCACACTGAACACCACCAGCGACCAACGCAACGCAACAATCAGGGGTTGCTCCGGATGCAGTTCAGTGTCGAAGGGAATATAGGTCAGCCAGGTGAGCGACATGGTACAACTGAACAGCAATACCCAACCGGCATGATAATGCAGTTCATCATTGAAATTAGCGGCCAGGGTATCCCGCCCCATGCCAAACATTGCCGAGTTTTTAATTCGGTCCAACCATTCCATTGCGTGTTGCATCCTGAATTGACATGATTACTACGCGCTCAACAGCCATACCCTAAGCTTAGTCTCAGATTGGATTGTACATGCTGAATTTCCATTCGCACACATTGGATGAAAGTCTAACCCACCTTGCCAGTACCACCACCGGACTCTCCAGCGCGGAAGCCCAGCACCGGATGGGCCGCCACGGGCCCAACCGCCTGCCGGAGGCCAAACCCCGCTCCCCCTGGTTGCGTCTGTTGGCGCAGCTCAATAACGTACTGATTTTTGTACTCCTGATTAGCGGCAGCATCACACTGCTGCTGCAGCATTGGGTGGACGCCGCGGTAATTTTTGGAGTGGTGATCATCAACGCGGTGGTGGGCTTTATTCAGGAGGGGAAAGCCGAAGCGGCGCTGCGCGCCATTCGCAATCTGGTGAGAACCGATTGCAAAGTGTGGCGCGATCAAAATGTGATCAGCGTGGACAGCGAACAACTGGTCCCCGGGGACATTATCCTGCTGCAATCCGGCGACCGGGTGCCGGCGGATGTGCGCCTGTTCCAGATCCGGGATCTGCGCTGCGATGAAGCTGCTCTGACCGGAGAATCCCAGCCCGTCTCCAAGCAGGCCGGCGTACTGGCGCCCGACACCCCGCTGGCCGAGCGCAACAACATGGCCTTTATGGGGACCCTGGTCACCTATGGCAGTGCTCAGGGCCTGGTGGTGCAGACCGGAGTGCACACTGAAATGGGCACCATCGGCGAACTGGTGAAGCAGGCCGAGGTCCCCAAAACCCCCCTGGCCAGACGCATGGAGCAGTTTGCACGCCAGCTCACTTATCTGATTCTGGCACTGGCAGTGGCCGTCATCGCATTCGGTATCTTTGCTTATCAATACGATGCGATGACCATGTTCCAGGCGGCGGTGGGCATCGCGGTGGCAGCCATACCGGAAGGCTTGCCCGCCGTGGTGACCATCACCCTGGCGGTGGGGGTACAAAAGATGGCCCAGCATCGCGCCCTGGTACGCAAACTGCCCTCGGTGGAGGTATTGGGTTCGGTTTCCGTCATCTGTTCGGACAAAACCGGCACCCTCACCCGTAATGAGATGACCGCCACCCGCATCGTCAGTGCCGATGGGACCTTGCAGGTCAGCGGCCAGGGGTATGGTGATGAGGGCACCATCGACGGCGGCGGTGGCCCCCTACGCGCCGATGATCACCCCCTGCTGGGACGGTTGGGGCGCATCGCCCTGCTTTGCAATACCGCCTCCGTGATCAAGGATCAGGGGCAGTGGCGCCTGAGCGGCGACCCGACGGAAGGCGCACTGGTCAGCCTGGCCCTGAAAGCCGGGCTCAGCCCACAACAGGTGCAGCAGCAATGGCCACGCAGCGACATGCTGCCGTTTGAATCCGAACGCCGCTACATGGCGACCCTGCACCATGACCACCAGGGCAATCATGAGATTCTGGTGAAAGGCGGCCCGGACCGCCTGCTGCCGTTTTGCCATCAACAACACACGGCTGATGGCCTGCAACCGCTGGATACCCCATTCTGGAATCAAGCCATTGAATCCCTCGCCAAAGACGGCTTGCGGGTGATGGCCCTGGCTTACAAAGCGGTGCCGCAACAAAGTGAGCTGGGTTACACCGATGCGGAGCAGAACCTGATATTACTGGCCTTGGTGGGCATCACCGATCCTCCCAGAGCGGAGGCCATTGCGTCCATCACCCAGTGCCAGAGCGCCGGCATTCAAGTCAAAATGATCACCGGTGACAACCCCCACACGGCAACCGCCATTGCCCGCCAGCTGGGGCTGCGCACCACCCGCGTATACACCGGTGCCGAACTGGACGGCTTTGATCAGAAAAGGCTGCAAACCGAAGTACAACAATGCGACGTCTACGCCCGTACCAGCCCGGCACACAAACTGCGTATTGTGGAAGCGCTGCAGCACAACGGGGAAGTGGTTGCCATGACCGGCGACGGCGTCAATGACGCACCGGCGTTGCAGAAGGCGGACATCGGTATTGCCATGGGCTGCAAAGGCACTGATGCCGCCAAGGATGCCAGCGATCTGGTGCTCACGGACGACAACTTTGCCACCATCGTGACCGCAGTACAGCAGGGGCGCACGGTGTACGACAACATCGTTAAAGCCATTCTGTTCATTCTGCCCACCAGCCTGGCTGAAGCCAGTGTCATCAGTATTGCCATACTGCTGGGCCTGGTGTTGCCGATTACCCCGGCCCAAATCCTCTGGGTCAATATGATCACCGCCATCACCCTGGCACTGGCGCTGAGTTTTGAAACCACCGAGCCCGGCACCATGCAACGCGCACCGCGGCCCCGGCAGCAGGGGCTGATCACCGCACATGTACTGCAACGGCTGCTGTTTGTGGGCGCCTTGGGCAGCGTACTGGTGTTTGGATTGTTCTACCTCGCCCTGCAGCGCGGTGACAGCGTTGAACAGGCCCGAACCCTGGCGGTGAACGCGTTGGTGTTCTATGAGATTTTTTATCTGTTCAATTGCCGCAGCCAGCAGCCCCTATGGCAACACCGACAGCCGGTGGGCGGGCCACCGGTGTGGATTGCCGTGGTCGCGGTGGTGTGCCTGCAGTTGATGTTCAACTACCTGCCGGGCCTGAAGGATGTGTTTCAGTCCCAGGGGCTGGATACCCGGGAATGGAGCTGGGTGCTGGGCGGCAGTGCATTGGTGCTGGTGATTGTGGAATTGGAAAAATGGTTGCGATCTAATCGCGCAGGGCCGGGCTGACGGCCAACATATCAAAGTACGCTTCCACCATGCGCAGACCATCCCGGTACAGATCAAACGAGTCCGGCTCCAGTAACCAACTGCGCAGAATGCCCTTGGTATAGGAAACATAGGCGTTCACTGCCAATGGCACATTGGTGTTGGCGGGCACCTGCCCCAGGCGCACGGCATTATTGAAGATCGCTTCGAAACGCTGGCGGAACAACCTGCGTACCCGGGCATCGCGATCAATGATCGGCCCCAGCTGTTCGACGAATTCGCATTTGTTGAACAGAATATCGAACACCCGGTGGTGATGTTCATCGGTGGTCACCTTGTGGAACAGATAATCCACCGTCTTGCGCAGTTCACCCAGAGGATCGGTCACGTCGTCCCCGGCACCGGCCGCAATCAACGCTTCCATCGGCAGCCGCACCCGCTCACACATGGCATCAAACAGATCCGCCTTGTTTTTGAAATGCCAGTAAATGGCACCCCGCGTCACCCCTGCGGCCGTTGCAATATCGGCCAGGGTGGTGG
The DNA here is from genome assembly GCA_002471665.1 of Gammaproteobacteria bacterium UBA7310. GTDB lineage: Bacteria > Pseudomonadota > Gammaproteobacteria > Pseudomonadales > Ketobacteraceae > Ketobacter. The sequence goes on along the minus strand of DKQK01000033.1, from coordinate 21,578 downwards.
CAGACACGCCCTTTTCGTTGAACACCCGCTCCGCCGTGTCCAACAGCATATTGCGGGTTTCCAACGCCTCTTCTTTGGTTTTTTTCACCATGATGTGTTTACTTTTGTCTATACTGTATTTTAATTATACATACATGAATGTATGATTAAAGCGTACTTCGTTCCAATACGCCAACCCATTTTCAACCTGAATTCCCAATAATTGAGGTTTATCAAGATGTTATCCTCTATGTTTACCCGTCGCACGGGCCTGCTGCTGGCCGCCACACTGACTCTGTGGGGCTGCAATGACTCCGGTTCCGGCACCCCGGGTGGAGCCAACGGCCTGCAAGTGCCACCCCAGGAAGTGCTGGTGGAAGTGGTTACACCCCGTCACCTGGTGCTCAAAACCACGCTGCCCGGCCGGGTGCAGGCGCTGCGCACGGCCGAAGTCCGTGCCCGGGTGGAGGGCATTATCCAGGAACGCCGCTTTACCGAAGGCACCGAAGTGGAGGCCGGCCAGTTGCTGTTCCAGATCGACCCCAGCACCCTACAAGCCGATTATGATGCTGCCAAAGCACACCTGGCCCGCGCCGAGGCCGATCTGACCCAGGCCACCCTGAAGCAAAAACGCTTTGCCAATCTGCTGAAACGCAAGGCGGTGAGCCAACAGGACTACGACGAAGCCTTTGCCATTGCCAAGCAGGCGGAAGCAGACGTGGCTGCTGCCAAAGCCGATCTGGCCCGGGCCCGCATCGATCTGGAGTACGCCAGCGTCCGCGCGCCCATCACCGGCCGCATCGGCCGCGCCCTGGTGACCGAAGGAGCCCTGGTGGGCAAAAGCGAAGCCACCCATCTGGCCACGGTAGAGCAACTGGATCCAATTTACGTGAATTTTACCCAGTCCAGCAATGAATTGCTGCGTTTACGTCGCGGTGGCGATGGTGAGGATCTGGCGGTGGCCGATCCCAAAGTGACCCTGCTGCTGGAAGACGGCAGTGAGTACAAGCATCCAGGCAAACTGTTGTTCTCGGAAATGGCGGTGGACCCGGGCACCGGCGAAATCCTGTTGCGGGCCGAACTGCCCAACCCGGACCGCATGCTGCTGCCGGGTATGTTTGTCCGCGTCAGCCTGGATCAGGCAGAATATAAGCAAGCACTTACTGTCTCGCAACAGGCGCTGATACGCTCCGCTCAGGGGGACATGGTGATGTCCGTGTTGCCCGACGGCAAAGTGGTTCCACTGCCGGTGAAGACCGATCGCGCCCAGGGCGACCGCTGGATTATCAAAAGTGGCTTACAGGGCGGTGAGCAGATCATCATCGAGGGGCTGCAAAAAGCCCGGCCCGGCGCCACCGTCAAGGCGCTCGTGGCAGAACCCGCTGTCGAGGCACCGTAATCATGGCCCGCTTCTTCATCAACAGGCCCATTTTTGCCTGCGTCATCGCCCTGCTGATCATCCTGGGCGGTACCCTCACCGTGCTGGATATGCCCGTGGCGCAGTACCCCAATATCGCGCCACCTTCGGTGCGGGTTACCGCCACTTACCCCGGTGCCTCCGCCAACATTGTGGAGGAAACCGTTACCGCCGTGGTGGAACAGGAAATGAATGGCATCGAAGGGCTGCAATCCATCAATTCCGACAGCAGCTCCAGCGGCACCGCCAACATTACCATCACCTTTAAACCGGGTACTAATTTCGACATCGCCCAGGTGGAAGTGAACAACCGGGTGAAACGGGTGGAGGCGCGCTTGCCGGAGCCGGTGCGGCGCCAGGGGCTGCGGGTGGAGAAAGCCACCCGCAACTTCCTGATGATCCTGACCATCAGTTCCAGCAACGGCAGCATGGATTCCATCGCCCTGGGCAACTACGCCAACAGTTATCTGCTGGATGAACTGCGGCGCATCAAAGGCGTGGGCGAAGCACAGGTGTTCGGTACCGAATACGCCATGCGCATCTGGCTGGACCCCATTAAACTGACGGCGTTTTCCCTCACCCCATCGGACGTGGCCACGGCCATCCAGACCCAGAACGTACAGGTGGCTGCCGGCGAACTGGGGGGGCTGCCCGCCCAGGTTGGCCAGATGCTGAATGCCACTGTGGTGACCGACAGCCGGCTCAACACCCCGGAGCAGTTCGAACAGATCCTGCTGAAAGTAAACCCCAACGGCTCCAGTGTGTTGCTGAAAGACGTGGCACGGGTGGAGTTGGGTGGGGAAAACTATGCCTCCACCGCCTATGTGAATGGCCAGCCGGCCGCCGCCATTGCCATCAAACTGTCCCCCACCGGCAACGCCGTGGAAACCTCCGCCCTGGTGAAAGAACGCATGGCACAAATGTCGGCGTTTTTCCCCGGCGGCATGGAATGGGACAACCCCTATGACACCACGGATTTCGTTCGCATCTCCATACAGGAAGTGGTGCAAACACTGCTGGAAGCGGTACTGTTGGTGTTTCTGGTGATGTTTCTGTTTCTGCAGAACTGGCGCGCAACCCTGATCCCCACACTGGTGGTGCCGGTGGCGGTGATGGGAGCCTTTATCGGCATGGGCCTGTTTGGCTTTTCCATCAACGTCCTGACCCTGTTTGGCCTGGTGCTGGCCATCGGCATTCTGGTGGACGATGCCATCGTGGTGGTGGAAAACGTGGAGCGCATCATGCGCGAAGAGGGCCTGCCACCGCGGCAAGCCACCCGCAAAGCCATGGGGCAGATCACCGGGGCCATTGTGGGTATCACCGTGGTGCTGGTGGCGGTGTTCATTCCCATGGCCTTTTTCAGCGGCTCGGTGGGGGCCATCTATCGCCAGTTCTCCCTGGCTCTGATCACCTCTATCCTGTTTTCTGCCTTCCTGGCGCTGAGCCTGACACCGGCACTGTGCGCCACCCTGCTCAAGCACGATCACGAACAGCACAGTCGTGGCTTTTTCGCCTGGTTTAATCGGCTGTTCGACCGCAGCACCAACGGCTATGAAAAAGGCGTGGGTTATCTGCTGCGTCGCGCCGGCCGGGTTATGCTGGTTTACTTGATCCTGGTGGGTGGTGTCACCTTCTTCGCGTTTCGCCTGCCGACCTCGTTTCTGCCCCAGGAAGATCAGGGTTACTTCATTACCATTGTGCAACTGCCCGCCGGTGCCACCCAGGAACGCACCACCCGCGTATTGCGCACCATGGAAAACTATTTTCTGCAAAACGAACCCAACGTGGAAAAAATCGTCGCCATTGCCGGCTTCAGTTTCTTCGGCAGCGGTCAGAACGCCGGTATCGCTTTTGTGCGCCTGAAGGACTGGGATCAACGGCGGCAGCCGGATCAACACGTGGATGCCGTCATCGGCCGTGCCTGGGCTGCCCTGGCCGGGGTACGGGATGCGGTCATCTTCCCCTTGAACCCACCGTCCATCCCGGAACTGGGAACCGCCACCGGCTTTGAGTTTCAGCTCAAGGACATTGGCGGACAGGGACACGCCAAACTCACCGAGGCGCGGGACCTGCTGCTGGGTATGGCCATGCAGAACAACAAACTGCAGGGAGTACGCCCGGAAGGCATGGAAGACACCCCGCAGCTACGGGTGGACGTGGACCGGGAGAAGGCCCGCGCCCTGGGCATTGATATCAGCGAGATCAACAACACGTTGAGCATTGCCCTGGGCTCGGCCTACATCAACGACTTTGTGAATCAGGGACAGGTACAAAAGGTCATCCTGCAGGCGGATATTGCCGCGCGCATGCTGCCGCAAGACATCAAGCAATTGCGGGTACGCAATCAGGCCGGGGAGATGGTGCCGTTTTCCGCCTTCGCGGATCTGCAATGGACCATGGGTTCACCGCGCCTCACCCGCTTTAACGGCGTGCCCTCCATGAAGATCGGCGGCCAGGCTGCCGCCGGCGTCAGCTCCGGGGAAGCCATGCTGGAGATGGAGCAGCTGGCGGCCGAGCTGCCCACCGGCTTCAGCTACGAATGGTCGGGGGTGTCCTATGAGGAAATTCTCTCCGAAGCCCAGGCGCCGGCCCTGTTCCTGCTGTCGTTGTTGGTGGTGTATCTGTCACTGGCGGCACTGTACGAAAGCTGGAGCATTCCGGTTGCCGTGGTACTGGCGGTGCCCCTGGGTGTATTGGGTTCACTGGCTGCTGTCTATTTGCGTGGCATGCCCAACGATGTGTTCTTCAAAGTGGGCTTGATCACCATCATCGGGCTGGCCGCCAAAAACGCAATCCTGATTGTGGAATTTGCCAAGGATGAAGAAGGCAAAGGCGTCAACCTGATGACCGCCACCATCAATGCCTGCCGCATGCGTTTGCGCCCGATTCTGATGACCTCACTGGCCTTCACCTTTGGTGTCTTGCCACTGGCCATCAGCAGCGGTGCCGGCGCCGCCAGTCGTCAGGCCATCGGCACCGGTGTTATCGGTGGCATGATTGCCGCGACGGTGCTGGCGATAATCTTTGTGCCCGTATTCTATCAGGTGATACGGCGGCGCCTGTCGCGCAATCAACTGGCACCGGCATCGGCCGCTGACTAGACAAAGTGCAAACAGATGACGTTGCCCACTGGTAGCGTCATCTGAATTCAGTATCATGGGACTTCCATTGTGACTTCAGGACGATGACCATGGCCCGCGTTTCACGTTTTTCTTTGCCGTTCTTCAGCGCCGTACTGCGCTCTGTGTTTTTGCTCACGGTTGCCGGGTCGGCGCTCGCCCAACCGGTACTGTATGAAGTGGACGGCAAACCCTACGAGGGCTACTTTATCAGCCCGGCGCCCAAGGCACCGCTGGTGATTTTGCTGCACGACTGGGATGGGCTCACCGATTATGAAATCAAACGTGCACAAATGCTGCAGCAAGCCGGTTACGCGGTGTTTGCGGCGGATTTGTTCGGCCGGGGCGTGCGCCCCACCAAAGTGGAAGACAAACGCCAGCATACCGGTGAACTGTATCAGGATCGGGAGAAATTCCGGCGCCTGATCAGCGGCGCCGTGAACGCAGCCAAAGCCCAGGGCGGCAACCTCGATAATGCTGTGATGACGGGCTACTGTTTTGGCGGCGCCGCTGTACTGGAGCACGCACGCTCCGGTGCCAACATGAAAGGCTTTGTCACCTTTCACGGTGGCCTGAGCACGCCGCCGGGGCAGAGTTACGCCAACACCCGCGGCAGCATTCTGGTATTCCACGGCAGTGCCGACAACATGATTACCCTGCAGGATCTGGCACAACTGGGCACCGAGCTGGAAGCTCATCAGATTCCCCATGAGCTGATCAGTTTCGGCGGCGCGCCCCACGCCTTCACTGTGTTCGACTCTGACCGCTATCGCCAATCTGCTGATGCGCAATCCTGGGCCAGATTCCTGCGTTATCTGCAAACGACCCTCACTGAATGATTCATCTGTCAATCTGGGGCAAAGCGCTCACCGGTATGCCCCGGCTCAGTGACGAACAATGGCACCAGTTGGATTGGTTTGGGCGCTGGCTCATCAGTGTTCGCGCCTCGGTGCTGATCATGACATTCAGCTCATCAATTCTGGCCGGCTTGCTGGCTTGGTATTTCAGCACCCTGGACTGGGGCTTATGGTGCCTGGTCACACTGGGATTGTGTCTGGCCCATGCCACCAACAATCTCATTAACGATGCCACGGATTATTGGCGCGGAGTGGACGACGACCGTTACATGCGCAATCAATATGGCGTGCAGCCGCTGACCCGGGGCCTGATGTCCGGTGTTGATATGCTGTTGCAAATCGGCCTTACCGGAATGGCCGCATTGGGCATTGGCCTGCTACTGCTGTGGCTGCGCGGGGAGCTGGTTCTGCCGTTACTGGCAGCGGGCTGCTTTTTTGTTTTGTTTTACACCTGGCCATTGAAAAAATGGGGGCTGGGTGAGCCCGCGGTGCTGCTGGTATGGGGCCCGCTAATGGTGGGTGGTGGTTTTTACGTGGTGAGCGGCCAGTGGAGTTGGCTGGTGGCGGTTGTCTCCATTGCCTATGCCCTGGGACCCACCTCTGTTCTGTTCGGCAAACACCTGGACAAACGCGCAGCAGATGCCGCCAAAGGGGTACGTACTTTGCCGGTGATACTGGGGGAAGCCCGCGCCCGTAGCTGGGTGAAAGCCATGACACTGGCGCAATATTGTATTCCGTCGGTTTTGGTTTTCAGCGGACAGCTGCCCTGGCCGATACTGCTGATCGCCCTTGCCTTCAGATCCGCCTATGCCCTGTGGCGCGCCTGCTCCTACCCCTTGCCCGACCACAAGCCTGAACGCTTTCCCCAGCGCATTTGGCCTTTATGGTTTTCCGCCTTTGCTTTCGCCCATACCCGGGTATATGGCGCCTGGCTGTTCGCCGGATTGGGCATTGCATTGTTACTCCAATAAAACAGGCAAACCAACTGATGATCCTGAACATGGCTTGCTGTTGTCACTGTGCAACCGGCACCTGGGCTGCCATTGACTAACCGATAGAAATTAAAGCAACTGATTCAGTTTTTAGGGAACACCAAACCTACAATTCGATAACAAATTACTTGGACCCTTGGCCAATATTTACAAGTAGTAAAGTAATGCGAGTTATACAAATAAGGCATCTTTCCGGTCATCATCAGGCGCAGTCAATCTCATGGATCGTTTCAAGCCTTACATACACCCGCAGTACGTCATTGCATCACTGCAGTATCCTTTGGATAACGGCATTAAATTGCACGATATCGGTAAAGCCGCCGCCATCAATCTGGATAACCTGTACAGCCGCACAGAGTACTTCACCCTGGATGAAGTCATGCGCCTGATCAAAGTCACCAAAGCCACTTCCAACATCCCTCATTATGGACTGAAGAACGGCAACCACATTCAATTCGGCTGTCATGGAATAGCGGGCATCTCCATCTTGTATCAATCCACTTATGCGGAATGCCTGCAGACGGGAAGTCGACTTGGCAACCTTCTGTTTCCACCATTGGAACTGGAGTACTTTGAAACACCCGATCACGTGGGCATACGACTGTACGAGTGTGTCTCTCTGGCCCCCTACACCCGTTATTTTATGGAATGGATCATGATCCACTTCCGTAATATTTTTCAGTTTCTCTTGGGGCCGGATAAACAGCCGGCCTACATTGCCTTTCCTTACAGCAGGCCGGATTACAGCCAGTACTATGAAGAGATGCTGGCCTGCACACTGAAGTTTGATGTGGAACATGCAGAGTTTGTTGTGGACAGAAAGCTGGCCGAACAGGAAATGCCGCTGGCCAACACCAGTATTTCTGCTCAGGCCGAAAGCACGTTTCTCACCAGCATCACGGATAAAGAACTTGATATCACCCGTGAAGTGCGGGCATTGCTGGCACGGCATCTGGATGCCGTGCCGAGCCTGGAAGACGTGGCCGAACTTTTACAGGTGAGCAGCCGCACCTTGCGTCGCAACCTGAAGAAGCAGGGCACCTCCTATGTGGAAATTGTGGAGGACCTGCGTCGGGAAACCGCCATATCCAAATTATTGAACAGCAACCAATCCATCACCGACATCGCCATCAGTCTGGATTTTTACGATACCTCATCTTTCAGCAAAGCCTTCAAACGCTGGACCGGACAATCTCCCCGCGCTTTTCGCGCGGCCATCAGCGAATGCAGTAGCACCGCATCCCTTGCACACAGCCTGTGTTAGAAGGCCCAGAAATCCTTGAAGCTGGGAAACACACCACGGCGTTTTTGGGATTCTTCCCGGCTGTAACCACCCTCTTCCGGCTCCACCACCACATCCTGCTCCAGTTCTGCGGCAGGGTTCGCCGCCTGAACAGCGGTAGGTGCACGGCCCAATAACAGCCCGTCATGCCGATCCAGTACGGCATCCTCATCACGGTCCAGCGCCATACGATTGCCGCTCCCGGGTGGAACGCAGCTAAAGGTCAGGCGATTGCCCGGCGCCCCCGCCAATGCTCGCAACGCGGTATCCGACAGCGCAGCACCCACCCGGTCGGGATAGAACAAACCATCTTCCTGCAACCACCATCCGGATTGCTCACCGGCTATCACACCCTGGGCGATCAGTTCGCACTGCGGTTTATAGAAACCATCCCGCTGCAGATGCTGCAGAGCCTGATCCCGCATCAGATCCAGCCGTTGCTGATCCAGCACCGTGGCGGCGCTGTCCAGTGTTAACTGCTGGCCTACCATGGGTGCCAGCCCGGTGGGCATGGCCATCACAAAATCGATGGTCTGATCCAGGCGCTCATCGGGCACATGAAACACATTCAACGACAGGAAAGTCTTTAACGTATCCGCGGCCCCATCGTGGGAAAAACCGTACCCAGTGACCTGATCCCCCATAAATCGATTGGTGGGTGTGTCATAGCGAAAACGCTGGCCAAACATTCCCACGCGGGTATAGACGTTGCGCAGGTGCGCCACTTTCATATCCTGTGAGGTTTCCGTACCTTCAAAGCTCATCAATGTACTGGTACCAAAACGCTCGATATCGGCATCCACTTCATGGCAATCGTTACAGGGTATCATCGCCACATCCCCCCCCTTGGGTGCAGGGAAGCCGGTGGTTTTAACATTGAAGAAGGTATCTCTGCCCACACTCTGCTCTGGCGTCAGTGTGTCATCCAGATTGCGAATGGGGCTGGGTGGATAACGCAACTGCAATACAAAGTCGGCAAACGCATTCATGTCTTCCTCCGGGGGAATCTCCGGCCGCCCCAGCAGGTCCGGGAATGCACCTCTGAATTCCTTGAACGCCGCCCGCTCCAACGACTCGCCATTTACCCGATAGGCACCGGTGCGATCACCGCGCCAATGTTGCGGCCCCTGAAATTCCATGCCGCGCAGGGATTGCGTCAACATAGGGCCTTTCATAGGATGATGAATACGTAACGCATTCATGCGCGAAAAAAAGTTCACGTAATCCCGGGTATTGTAGGTCCAACTGGCATCCGGGTTACCCAGGTTCCAGGCAATGCCGTCCATATCGCCAAACAAATGGCAACTGCCACAGGCACTGTCACCACGGCCGGAGCTGTAACGGGCGTCGTACAGAAAGGGGCGGCCTTCAACGATAAAATCCGGTTCCGGGTTGTACATGGTGACATGCGCTTTCTCGGTTTGACTGCGGGTATCAATGACTGAAATGCCGTTGTCAAAACGGGTCAATACAAACAGGCGTTGATTGGCTTCATCCAGCACCAGGCCACTGGGGCCACCACCACTGAGCTCAATGTGGCTGCGCGGATTTGGGGTGAAGGTATTTTCCTCCAGCTCTGTAATGTCAAACACGCCCACCTTGGCGGAACCAAAGGCCGCCACATACAGTCTTTCTCCGGATTGGTTGACCTGCATCTGCAACGGCAGGGCCAGGCTGCGTGCATTCTGGTCCGGGCTACCGTCCGGATCGGCGTCCGTCAAATGGGGATTCAGATCCCGGGGCAGCACCTCGCCGTTCTTGATGACGGTAATGCGGTTCTGAATAAAGCGGCCACGCAAAGTCTGCACATCGCTGCGCTCTCCCTGGCCTTCAAATTTCAATTCATTACGGGCTTCCAGATTACTGACATACAGGGCACCGGTTTGGGGGTTCACGGCCAGATTAAACAGCGCATTACCCACGTGGGCATGTTGTGCGGCAACCGCCGGAGTGTCGGCCATGGCATCAATTTCAAAGACGTCGTAATCGGGCAGATCAAAATGAATAAAGCGGCTCCAGTTGGTGCCGTAATAATCACGCCAGCGATTACCATCGTAGCGCACAATCACTCCGGTGTTGGGTGCCCTCACACCGCTGGCATCATCCTTGGGCCCGGGTTTACCGTAGGCCGTACTGAGTTTGCCGAACAAGCGGTAATTATGCACAGCGATGGTGGACTGGTTACCGGATTTGTAGATTCCAGCGTATACCGTTGCGCCATCGGGGCTCACCGCCAGGCCACGGGGCGGCATACCAAACAGCGTCACGATATTGAGTGGCTGTGTGGGATTGGCCCCGTCAAACACCCACACATCCGCGCGCTCCAAACCGGGTGTCAGGGGTTCCAGTTCAGACGGTGAATTCTGTCCACGATGGGCCGTGCCCACAAACGCCCGTGAACGGGCCGGCCCCGCAAAGACAATATCCTGCGGCTCATCCCCCACCTGCAGGGTGCGCTTAACGTGAGGCACCGGTGCCGCCAGATCCACAATGCTGATGCTGTCGGACAAGGTATTCACCACCCAGGCTTCCTGGTCATTGCGCAGGGCCAGGGCCACCGGCTCCAGCCCCACCGGCACACTGTGCAGGTGAACCGGCTGGTGGCCGTTGATATCAAAAATTTCCAACCGTGCATCCGGTGTATTGAGCGCGTACAGCCGGCTGCTGTCCGAATTCAACGCCAACGGACGCACTTGCCCACTTTCAAATAACGTGTATGAACCCTGCACTTTGATCTGAATGGTGCCTTCACTGCTGCCGTGCACCCCGTCGGAGACTGCAAACACCAGCTCGTCGAATCCGGTGTAGTCTGGCGCCGGGGTATACACCAGATTGGGCGGCGCCCCTTCCAACGTGCCATGCAACGGAGGGCTGACGATCTCGAACTGCAACGGCAGCTCCACTTCATCGGGTTCAAGCCGATGCTTGGCCTGCAACGTCAGGCTGATACTGCGATTACGAAAGGTGGTGAGGCCATGGGATTTGGCCTGCGGAATGTAAAATGGTGCTTCATTGGCAACCACATTAATGCGCTCTGATACCGGCGGGATATTGAGCAGTATCTGCAGAAAGCCCTGCCACAGATCACCCCCCAATGCACCCGGCCCATTGGCATTGGCCCCATAAGCACCACTGACCATGCCTATCCCCAGCAGCAACGTCAGACACGCCTTTTTCATGCTATCGCCCTTTTTATTGTTGTTGTATACCTCATTGAAGCGGTGGGTCGCGGTAAAATCTTGCTGAAAACGGCCAACCCGATAAACCGCTGGCCCAATTCTTACAGTGGCAAGCAAAGCTCGCCAATTTGGCCTCTTTAACCCACCTGTTCTGCTGCCCTCGGCGCGAACACACTCATTGCCGGATTGCAACACACAGATCGACTACGCACGATCCGGGATCGGTCACTATAGTGGTGAAACCACTACAGCAGGGCGATACGGGCCATGTCACCGGAACTGGAACTACAACTGAATGGGTTACTGGACAAACGGGCGATAGAAGAACTGATACACGCCTATTGCAATGCCGCCGATCGCCGTGACCAGGAAAAAATGCGCAGCCTGTACCACGCGGATGCCATTGACGATCACGGTGGCTTTTTCCAGGGGCCGGCCATGGATTTCATCGACAAGCTGCCGGAAATTCAGGCCCCGATGGAGATTCTGCATCACAACATCACCACCGTGAACATCAAGGTGGAGGGGAATTACGCAGAAGGTGAGGTGTATGTGCTGGCCTTTCATAAGGTGAAAACCGAGGCTGAACCCTTTGATCTGCTGATTGGCGGGCGCTACTTCGACAAGTATGAAAAGCGTGATGGGGTGTGGAAGTTTTCCCACCGCGCGGTGGTGGCGGACTGGGTTAATGTACATAACCCCTCCATCGTTGACTTGCAGAACCCGATAATAGAGGGATCACGGCTGGGGGCTGCCGGTGCAGACGATCCCTCTTACGATTTTTATTCCCTGTTCAAGCGGGGTCAACGCTAACGGGATCAATGCTAAAGCTGGGCCACCGCTCCCTGCTCAATGAGCGCGTCCACTTCCGCATCATTAAACCCAAATCTCAACAGGGTCTCCCGTGTGTGGGTACCGGGTGTTTGCATGGCTTGCGGTGTGGCACTGGGCGTACGGGAAAACCGTGGTGTGGGGGCATGCTGTTTCACACCGCCAACCTCAACAAAACTGCCACGGGCCACATTGTGCGGGTGATCCGGTGCCTCCCCCAACCCCAGCACCGGGGCAAAGCACACATCACTGCCTTCCATGATCTCACACCATTCATCCCGGGTTTTGGCTTTGAACACCGCTTCCAGTTTCTGTTTCTGCTGCGGCCAAAGGGCGGGGTTCATCTGCACATCGAAATCATCCGCCGGTAATTGGGCTTTCTGTTTCAGCAGGTCATAAAACTGGGGCTCAATGGAGCCGATGGAGATGAACTTGCCATCTTTGGTTTCGTACACATCATAAAAATGCGCGCCGCTATCCAGCATATGTGTGCCACGGTTATCACTGAACAGGCCGTTGGCTTGCAAGCCATAAAACATGGCCATCAGTGCCGCAGAACCTTCGTGCATGGAACAGTCAATCACCTGGCCTTTACCGGATTTTTGTGTTTCCAACAGCGCACAAACCAGACCAAAGGCCAGCATCATGCCGCCGCCACCAAAATCACCGAACAGGTTCAGCGGCGGTACTGGTTTTTCGCCGGCGCGCCCCACCGCATGCAGGGCTCCGGAAATCGAAATGTAATTAATGTCATGGCCGGCACTTGTGGCCAACGGCCCATCCTGACCCCAACCGGTCATACGGCCGTACACCAGTTTTTCGTTGCGGGCCATACAGGATTCCGGCCCCACGCCCAAACGTTCCGCCACACCGGGGCGATATCCCTCAAACACGGCATCGGCCTGCTCACATAACTTAAGGATGGTTTCCACTCCGGCGGGGCTTTTCAAATTCACGGCAATGCTTTTGCGGCTGCGAAACAAAATGTCATGCCCCCCGGCCGCCGATGGATTACCGCCGGGGCGATCCACCCGAATCACTTCCGCCCCCATATCCGCCAACATCATGCCGCAGAACGGACCCGGTCCGATGCCGGCCAGTTCGATGATTTTAAATCCCTGCAGTGGTCCCATAATTTACCCTCTGTCGTTATTCATGTTCATGTGGTTCATCAGCCTTGGCAAGACTGCCGAAACGCTCGCGGGGTGATCCCGGTCCAGCGTTTGAACGCCGTGGAAAATGTTCCTACGTCGCGGTAGCCCAGTTGATAGGCAATCCCGGAAACATCCAGATCTGTGTCCTGCAGTAGTTGCTTGGCCCTCAGGGTCTGCTCCTGCTCCAGCAGTTCGCGAAAGCTGGTTGCATCCTCCTGCAAACGCCGCTTCAGGGTGCGGGAGGACAGATGAAACCGTCGTGCGACCTCTTCCTGGGTGGGGAGCGCTTTGCCCTTGGGTGAGTTCTGCAGGTGGCGCCTGATTTTATCGGCAAAGGATTCCTGTTGCGGGAACAACTGCTGGTATTCCAGCTCGCACTGTTGGCGGGCCAACTCTGCGGCGGCGGGGTCCGCCAGTTGCGGCACCGCATGAAACAATGCAATGGGTGCCCGTACACAGCAGCGGGCACACTCATACAGCACGGGCACCGGCAGGCGATCCCGGAAACGGGAATAGTAGGGTGGTTCCGACCCGGTCATTTCGACCCGGGTCTGTTGCAGCGAGCGCCCCAGCAACTGCTCCGACATGATGGTAACCCCGATCAGAATGGCTTCGGTCATAAACGTGCGGATGGGGGCCTCCATCTCCAGGGTGGGATTCAACGACACCATCATCTCCTGAGCATCGGTTTCAAACGCCGCTTTGAAGAAGGGTGCCCGCAAGGCGATAAAGCGCGACATGGCCTCCAGGGCGGCACCGATGGTGGGGCTGGTCATGGCCACCAGGCCCACGGAGCCATGCAGGGTTACCTTGAGTGCCTGCGCGTAAGCCATGCCCAAGCCCAGATCCCCCGCCAGCGCGGTGGCACGCTGGGAGGCCAGATGGCCCATTTTCATGGTGATGCGGCTGTCGGGCTGGAGCAGGTCGCTGCGCGACACCCCCATATCAAACAGGATGTCTTGCTCGTTCAACCCGAATTGCTTGATCACATCGCACAGCAGCAGCAAATAGATTCCCGGAATACCCTGAAACAGGCCCCCGGTTTTATCGTGGCCTAAAGTCAAAGTTATTTGGCCCTCCCACAAAAGACAGAATTGAATTTCTGTACGAGTATTAGACCATAGTAATTTTATTTGCTTGTGTCACCCATTTTTGAATTTGGGCCAACATCCATCAGAGGCAGTACCATGTGGCAGCGCATCCGATCCCTGAAATCCTCCATCAAACCCACCCCCGGGAATGTTTCGATCATTCCCCAACGCATGAACTTCGATTTCAAGGGGCTCAGCAAACACTGGTTTGATAACGAACCGGTGCAGACCCACCTGCTGAACGCCCTGTCGCTGACATTCCCCGACGGAGAACGTTTTTTTGTGGATTCCGTGCGCACCTTTCGCCACCTGGCCCAAAGCAAAGCCCAGCAAAAAGAAATTTCCGGCTTCATCGGACAGGAGGCCATGCACTCACTGGAACACGACACTTTCAACAAGATGCTGGCGGCCATGGGCTATCAGCAAGAAGCGGAAGGGGGTCAGGCACTGGCACAACGATTCATTGCCGGTGGCCACAAGCATTTAAGTGATGTGGAACAACTGGCCACCACCGCCGCCCTGGAGCACATCACCGCCATCATGGCCCAATGGCTGCTTTCCAAGCACAATGTAATCGACAAAATCGACCCTTCCGTGCGCCAATTGTGGCTATGGCATGCCATCGAGGAAACCGAACACAAAGCGGTAGCCTTTGATCTGCTGCAACAGGTGACCGATGGTGACTATTTGATGCGGGTGAAAGTCATGGCACCGGCCACCTGGTTCCTGCTGGTGTACACCTTCGCCTACACCGCCGCCTTTCTGCGTAAGGACGGCCTGCACAACAAACCCCTGACCCTGGCCAACGGTATCTGGCAGCTGGCCAAACCCGGTGGCCTGTTTGCCAGTGTCATACCAGCCTGGTTCCGTTACTTCAAGCCCGGCTTTCACCCTTGGGATGACGATGACAGCCACCTGATCGAGCAATGGCGTGCGTCTCTGGACCAGGCCATGGCCGATGCACAAACCGCCGCGGCCTGACCCGGAATCGGCCAGCGCCTGCGATCAGGTGGTGGCCCGCTCCAGCACAAAAAAGAAGGGCCGATACCCTTCCGCTTTCAAATCCATGACCCCCAGCACGCGATTCTCATCCACCTTGCGAAACACATCATTAATGGCTTTCTGATCGTACACCATGGTGGCGCTGACCTTGCCCCGGTACTCCGTCATCCGCAACCGCGCGCGGGATTTACCGGTCTTGAAGAAACGGGTCCCCAGATCAAACATCAGCCGCCCCAAAGCGCTCATGGACAGGCGGCTGCGGCCGGCGTATTGCATGGGAAACCAGATCGGATTCAACCGCACCAGCTCCCCGTTACGGCGTTTAAACACCAGGGGATGAACCTCTTCTGAACTTTCAAAGAGCTTGCCGTACCAGTTGAAGTTCTCCATCAGGCCATCCATTCGATGGTGTGTGGGAAACCCCTTTCCGCGCCAGCTCCCGAGCATAAAAGCAATGTTGACCGGTTCCAGCTCATCAAAAAACGCCAGCGCCTGCTCGGTGCTGATGGGCCCCGTTGCCAGCAATTCGTCAAATTTAGCCGCACAATTCATATTTCTTCCCATTCCCGGAATACAACCGGGCCTACATCCGACATAAGTGACTGGCGGTATCTTAACAGCCTGCCTTCCCCTGCACAGTGACCAAATATGACTTCGATCATGACCTACTAGTCAACACCTCATTAATATAGTCAATGTCGACAATTGCTATAACCAATTAGAATTAAATTTTCGATTGGTTACACTAATCAAACGAGTTGCCCTTAGGAGGAACCCGCTATGAGTACAATCAATATAGGAATCAAAGAAAGCGACCGCATCAACATCGCCGACGGCCTGAAACGGCTGCTGGCCGACAGCTACACGCTCTATCTGCAAACTCACAATTTTCACTGGAACGTCACCGGACCGCAGTTCCGCGAACTGCACCTGATGTTTGAAGAGCATTACACAGAGTTGGCTGTTGCGGTGGACGACATCGCAGAACGCATCCGCACCCTGGGTGTCATTGCGCCGGGCACTTACAAAGAGCTGGCCCGATTATCCTCCATCAAAGAAGTGGACGACATCCCCAGCGGGCCCGACATGGTGGACATTCTAAATCAGGGCCATGAGCAGGTGGTGCGAACCTGTCGTGAGGCATTGAAGCTGGCCCAGGCAGCAGAGGACGAATCCACCGCCGCGCTGGTTTCCGACCGCATGCGCATCCACGAAAAAACCGCATGGATGCTGCGCGCCCTGAATCAATAAAGCACCTCTGCGCGGGAGCGTAACGCTCCCGCGCCCATTTCTGTTAACATCCCTGTTACCACGCCGTCAGCCATTTCGCCAACCAGACAGGGATCACCATGAACGCATCACGTGTACCGTGCCTCTCGCTTTGTGGACTACTGTTCAGTACGCTGTTTTTTACTGCTCTGCCAGTGCATGCTGAAGGCAGACGCCCCTACACTTCCGAATTTTCATTCCGTCTCAATTATTCCGAAGCAGAAACGTTTAACGGCCCCAACGGATCCTACCTGGATGTGCAGGATGATCTAGGCTTTGGTTTTTCCTACCTCTACAACCAAAGCCCCCATTGGGCCTTCGGCGGCAGCTTTGACTGGATCGGCCTGGACTACGAAGCCTTTGCCAGGGCTGACGATCCCGCCAACGAGGATTTCAAATACCGCAACCGCATGTATAACTACAGCCTGAATGCTGATGCGGTTTATTACTTGCTGGATCAACCGTTCACACCTTTCGTGGCCGCCAAACTGGGGTGGACCACCATCGACACCAACATCAGTAACGGCCCCGGCTACAACTACTGCTGGTGGGATTACTGGGGCGGCTATTACTGCACCAGCTACCGCCCCACCAAATCCGAAAGCGGCCTCAGCTATGGGGTGGGCCTTGGCCTGCGCTGGGACATCAATCGGAATTATGCACTGAGCGGCAGTTACCGCTGGACGGAAGTGGATATCGACGTGGCGGGTGATAATCCGCAACACAACCTGTGGCGACTGGAATTTATTTCCAAGTTTTATTGATCAGATATCTGCGTCCGCCAAAGCCCGCAGAAACGTGGCCGGCTCTGGGCGCACCCGATAGTTGTCGGTCTGGTGGGTAAAGATTATACGTCGCTCGGCATCGGTGATGATCACCGTGGGCATCACCGTGTCGCTGTCATACCCCAGCACCTCCAACCCGGCGGGCAACCCCACCAACGCTTCAATCCCCAGAGTTTTGGCAGCCTTCAGCTCCTTATCCACCAGAAATTCCATGGGCACTTCAAAACGCCGCGCGAGCTCTGCCGTATTGGCATGGGATTGGGGGCTGATCATCAGCAGCTTCAGCCCTCTGGCGGCCAACGCATTGTACTGCTCCGCCACTTCCTTGATTTGAGCCATACACAAGGGGCACCAGTTACCCCGATAAAACAACAGCAGCAAGGGACCATCGAAATCACTGAGCCGAACCGTTTCCCCCTGCGGGTTTTCAAAGCTGAGTTCCGGTAACCGGTTGCCGTTCTGCAACAGCATATTGAAACGTTTGCCATAGCGGGAATACCAGCGAATATAAAGACTGGCAAAACCCAGGCCCACCCCCAGCACCCACAACCAGGCCTCAATGGCCACCACATCGTTCATCAGCATACCGGCGCAGGCCAGCAACGGCCCCACCCACATCACCACCGACATGTAACCGGTGCGGGCAATGCTGAACGCAAACACCCAGATAAAAAACGCCAGGCCAGGGACCAGCGCAACCAACATCCACACCCCGTAGCCGGACTCCGGCAGCAGCCAGAATGCCCGCACAACACCCAGAAACAGCAACGTGAAGTAAAGAGAAATAAAAATGGATTTTAATCGATTCATAGCATCGCCTCCTTGTCTTACCTGATTGGACGCAACAGGAGGCGGATTGTTTCAGCGCAGCCTGGTGTGAGGGCTGGTGTGAGGGCTGGTGTGTTGGCTGGTG
>DKQK01000033.1:0-3351 GCA_002471665.1 Gammaproteobacteria bacterium UBA7310 | reverse complement strand
GTGAGGGTTAGCTGACCACGTAACGCAACACAGCCACCACCTGTTGCGGGGTCTGGGCCCAGGCCATGGCGGCAGCATCCACTTCCTTCAACGGGTGAATGATACTGTCATCATGCAGGGTGATATAGGGTTTGCCCAACGCCGCGCAGTAACCGGCATCAAATGCCGCGTTCCACTGTTTGTATTGCTCACCGAAGCGCACCACCACCAGATCAGCCTGCTCAATCAGGGTTTTGGTGCGAATGCCGTTGACCCTGGACGACTTGTGATCGCGCCAGAACGGGGTGTCCTCGGCCCCCAACACATCCCCCGCCGCATCACTGGCATCATGATCGGTAACCGCCGAGGTAAAGGTCACCGGCAGGTTCAGTGCCTGAGCGCCGGTGATGATCTGCTCCCGCCAATCCGTGTGAATTTCCCCTGAAAGATAGACTGTCCAACTCATACCTGGCCCTCCTGTTCGCATCAGCCAGCATTATACACAAGCCGGCTTCTGCCTCCGAGTGCGGTGCTTCAACCGTCATATCCCGGATTGCGACGATCCAGGCGCCGCAGCAGGGCGGGCCAGGCCAGGGCGCCACCGGCCTGCCGGGTTACCGCCTGGGCCTGGGCCTGGGCGGTATCAATGATCTTCTGGTCGATGGGAATCAATTCACCACCCCCGGCCTGAGCCCGGACCTGTATCATGCAGGCCGCCTCAAACAGATACATGAACAGGAACGCATCCGGAATATTGTCGGCAGCCGTCAGCAGGCCGTGATTGCGCAGCATGAAGAAATTCTTGTCGCCCAGATCCGCCACCAGGCGCGGCTTTTCGTCCTCCCGCAGCGCAATGCCTTCGTAATCGTGATAGGCCAGCGACGACAGCACCAGAATGGATTGCTGCGACAACGGCAAGACACCGTTTTTCTGGGCCGATACCGCCACACCATTGATACTGTGGATGTGCAACACGCATTTGGCGTCCTCACGAGCGGCATGAATGGCGCTGTGAATGGTAAAGCCCGCCGGGTTGATATCGTATTCGCTGTCCATCACCTTGTTGCCGTGCAGATCCACTTTCACCAGGCTGGAAGCGGTGATTTCCTCGAACAACATGCCATAGGGGTTAATCAAAAAGTGGTGCTCCGGGCCCGGCACCCGGGCCGAGATATGGGTGAAAATCAGATCGTCCCAGCCATAGTCCGCCACCAGCCGGTAACAGGCCGCCAAGTCCACCCGTTGCTTCCATTCTTCCTCACTCACCTGATTTCTGATGGATTTCATAGCGCTCATGGGCAATCTAACCTCCTGATGAAATTGAGTTATTTTATTTTTCTGCCAAATAATGAGTCATTTACAAAAAACGACTCGTAATTGTCGGCCAATGTCACTATCATAGGCCATTCCATACTCAAGAGTGGCCCCTATCCACTCACAAGGAAAGTGACTCAGCAGTACTCCTTGATTACCCAAAACAACAATGAAGGGGAAGTGCATCATGACTGCATTCGAAGATCAGGCGATTTATCCCAGTGCTGAACTGTTTCTCATCAAACAGTTTATGAAACGGGAAGGGTTTCACCCCCGGCAATGGTTACTGGGTACCGGCCTTAAAGAAGAACATATCATGAACCCGGAGACCCTGGTGTCCCTGCGGCAATTCGACATCATCTACCACAATATTTTCCGCATCACCAACCGCCCCGATGTGGCCCTGGCCCTGGGTTCCAATCTCAACCTGTCCCGCTGGGGCGTGCTCTCGGTGGCGATGATCTGCTCCCAGACCCTGGGTTCGGCACTGGAAACCGGTAATCGTTTCCGCAGTATAGTGCGCAGCCGCTTCAAGCTGACACCCCATTTCCGCAAAGATGTCACCGAAATCGTCATCGAGCGACAGGAAGGCATGAGCTTTCCGCTCTCCGCCAGCTTTTCCCACGAACTGCTGATCGGCTCCATGCAGAGCATGATCCGCTCCCTGGTCAAAGAGCGCAACGTGTTCAGCGAGATTCACCTAAACTATGCACCACCGGCACACTATGAACAGTATGCCCGCTATTTCGATTGCCCCTATTCCTTTAACCGGGAAAAAAGCATGCTGGTGATTCCCAACGATTTAATGCACCGGCCCCTGCCGTCGGGCAACCCCATCACCGAGCAGCAGGCCATTGCCGTCTGTAAACTGGAAGCCGAACGGGTGGCGCAGGTGAAAAAAGGCGACCTGACCTGGATGCTGCGTTCTGAAATCAGCAAGCAGGAAGGCCCGTTGCCAAGCCTGGATGCCATCGCCGACCGGCTGCACGTCACGCCGCGTACCCTGCGCCGCAAGCTGCAGGAAGCCGGCACCAGCTATCGCCGTATCTGTCATGAGCACCAGTTGCAGCTGGCACTGCATTACCTGGCTGATCCGAAGCTGAAATCCAGCGCAGTGGCCCACAAATGTGGCTTCAAGGATGCCGCCAGCTTTCGCGAAGCCTTCAAGCGCTGGACCGACATGACACCACAGGAACACCGCAAACGCAGCCGCTCCACCCACGTCACCATGCCCCTCTCCAGCCCGCTGCCACGCAGCGTCGCCGCATAACCGGATCGCGCCCGGCCTCCGGTCGGGCCTAACTCTGTGCTATAGTCCTGCTTTCCCAATCATCGGCAGCTGGAACCCACAACATGGCAGAACTGGTAAAAATTCAGGCGCAGAAAGCCAGCGAGATTCTTACCCATTTTGAACTCAGTGAAGAGGCAGCGGAGTTTGCCGACCAGGGCAATCTGACACCCGCCGACTTTGTCCGCCAGTTGCTGCAGGCCAACCTGTACTATGACGCGGTGAAGTTCCTGGCCCACGCCCTGCCAAAACGGGAGTCCATCTGGTGGGCCTGTCTGGCGGTGAAAAAGACCCTGGCAGAAGATGCGCCGGCGCCCCAGCAAGCGGCCCTCAACGCGGCCGAACAGTGGGCCATCCAGCCCAGTGAGGAAAAGCGTCAACTGGCCAAAGCCTGGAGCGAAAAAACCCAGAACAAATCCGCCGCCAGTTGGGCCGCCACCGCCGCCTTCTGGAGTGGTGGCAGTATGGCCAAGCCGGGCGAGCCGGAGATGGTGGCGCCCCCTTATCTCTATGCCCACGCCGTATCCGGGGCCATCTCCATGGCCGCCTTCAGTCCGGACCCGGATAATGCCGCCGAGCAATTCAAACTGTTCATCCGCCAGGGCCTGGATCTGGCCGCCGGTGGCCGGGGCGACGTGGCCTGAGCGAGGCCCGCCGTCACCACCCTGTCACTCTGCTCTAAACTGTCACCCCCGTGACAGATGACATGTCACTTCCCCGGTTTTACCGTTCCCACCTGCCCACAATTGCCCCGGCTGTGCTCCAAAACC
>DKQK01000072.1:2846-194374 GCA_002471665.1 Gammaproteobacteria bacterium UBA7310 | reverse complement strand
CTAGATACTCTGAATCTTTATCCGCAGGATCAATGATTCTAATACTAGGTACAGAGTCATCATTAGAAATATCAAATTTCAGAAATGGATCTCTTCTAGACTTATTAACCGGTACGTCATGACAAAGAATGGAAGCAATTCTTCCTCTTCCGTCCCCACCAGATGAAGCCAAATGGAGAACAGTACTATCGTCCATCATCATCCCGCAAAACGTTCTATTTAGTCCTCGAACAAGTGTTTCTGACGTTGAAGTTATTTCCGAGTTGCTGCGCAAGCTTTCAGTAAAGGCAAGGAAATCACCGGAAGATCGGTAAACAGTTAAATTCCAGGGATCTAGCCCATGCCCACCGGGTAATGAGAAAAAGAGTCGTTGTCGTTGCCTTGAAAGAGCCTGCATAAATTCATCTGTTTTACTGCGTTCGCCCTCAAGATAATCCGTCAGAAATGTTTCGTAAGCCCGCGCACCATAATATTGATCACTTGCAACAAAATCTTTGTATTTTCCTGACCCATCGTACTTTCCATAAATCAGTAAATTGTCAAATTTGTTATCGGTTTCTCGTCCTATCCCAAAAGACTCCAGAACGGTGAAAATCTGATATTGTTGTCTATGCCTTGGTTTTAGATTTGCCCCAAACACATTGGCGTAGGGGTTTGTAAATCTGTATTCGTCGCGGTTAGCTCTATTCTTAGCTGTTGTACATGTAAGTAAAATTCTATTCTGCTTGCGGTCTCCCAGAATAATATTTACACATAAAAGCAGAAGATCTCTGATAGGCAAATGCATCCGATTTGCGCTTGCCAGTTTAAGGAGTGAGATGATGCGGGAACGAAACAATGAAGTTCCATCTGTGTTTCTTAGCAACTGCCTGTTAATTTCAATGGGGCACTTAAGTTCCCCATCTTGATTCAATAATTGCTCTCGCTGACATTGCTCCCATAGCGGATGTTCTACAATCTGCTCAATTAGATCATCAAAATGTTTTGATGCATCAAGTCTGCTTAAATTAAAGAGGTTTAATTGAAGTTCATCACCGGAAGCAATATTCTCAACAAGCATATTTTCAATTGTTTTGAAAACATTGATTGCATTACCACCCGTTGCTTCCGCCCAGTCCCGCCAACTCGCAAGCAGCTGACCATCATTTGCAGCAATCAGGAAAACTTGTTCTGTATTCTCTCCGGCAAGTGAAGCGGAAACGAGTGGTATCCAGTGAGCTTTCTCATCTTCGGTAAGTTCGCTAAGGTCTTTTATGATGACTAGCTTTAAGGACGAATTCTCTAATTCAATTTCAACAATTTTCTTTCCTTGTTGCCATTCATCTGCATCACCGCCAAACTGTTCCCATACTCTTCGACAATGGTAAGTTTTTCCATCGCCCGCAGTACCCGTGAGTATGGTGCTATTGGGGTTGTCTTGTTCAAAGTTTGCAATGACTTCACTGAGTCTTGCAGGCTCAATATGGATAACAGGATCAATGTTATGGCGGGCAACTTCAGACTGAATCAGCTCGTCATACATATTGTCACTAGCCGGTATTGGTCCATAGTGACGCAGAAAATTTACTAAATCATTCCGGTTTGCCACGGTTAATTAGTCTCCGATTATTTTTATTCCCTACAGACTACAAATTAAACATGCCTGATCTTCAGGGTCATCATCCATCATTCGTTTTAACGTATCCTGCCATCTCTCAGAACCTTTTTTATTGCTGGCAATAATTCCGGATTCTTTTTCTCTTTTTTCAGCTCGCTCTACCATTTCATCTATCGTTCCCTGGGATGACCACGTATAGCCATGACCACTGATAGGAATTTCACCATCTTTCCAGTCATATTTTGTTCGTACACGTTGCTCATATTGTCTAGCTTTCTCAAACAATTCTGGGTGATTGCGCTTTAAGCCAAGCCACTCATCCTGTCTTTGGAAAAAACAGAAATAACATCCTGACCTTGAACGCCATTGGTAATATTCGGGAATGCCTACAGTATCTTCGAGCATCTGAAAAATATCGTCTCGCACCAATCCGTTTTCAACAAATGGAAATACGGCTTTAATATTGTCCTTGTGGCTTATATACCCATTCCTGTTTTCATCTGCACGAATTCCTATGTAACTGACTACCAGATCGTCACCTACGAATTCTTCAAACGGCTGGATTTTCATTGTCCGTGTACACCAGCGTTGCTGTGCTGAAGGGAGATAGTCATTAAAGACTTTAAGCCAGTGATCGAAATCTTTTCCGCTGCTAAGACGAATAATTTCCTTCCCCAGATACGCTTCAAGCTTATCAAGAAAATCATAAACTTCCTTGAGTTCGGCTCCTGTATCACTAAAGAAATACTCTACCTGGTCGTGTATTTCGGGATAGCGGTCTTTTATATAAATGGCTAATGCAGCGCTGTCCTTTCCGCCAGACAGGCCAAGTACATGCCTCGCACCTTCAAGCTTGGTCATTTCTTTCATGGAAATTTTATTATTAGCCATTTTTAACCTCTTTGATTTTGTTTCTTGCATTCGAGGACTTTGGTTTCTTTGTATTGGAATTCCTTCTTTCTAACAGAAACTCATCAACCACTTCGGCAAGTGCGGCGAGCTGTAATTCGTTTGAATGTTCAGACAATGCCTTTTTCAACTCCTCCTTACAGCCTTGAATAGCTTCCTTTCTTTTACGGTCTATAGCTACGACCTCATCGATGGGTTCACCACCTTTCTTGAGAGACTTCAGAAGGATGACATCAAACTCACCATCCATATGCTCTTTCGATTTATCGTAATGCAATCTCAGAGATTCAAGATCAAGTATACGCTTGCCAAAATCACTCAGCTTCACATCCGCTTCGGCACGGTCTGCATCGGTCCAGTTTTTAGAAGGCTTCTGGCCCAGGAACATAAGAATGTTTTCGAGCCACTCTTCATCACTACCTTGCTTCTTGGTAATGCGTTTAATAAATGCCCGCAGGCCATCTACATCAACTGTGTATTGATCGAGTCCAGCATATCTTCCGATGGCATTACTTCTTAAATCGGCAAGTGATGTGTTCTCGTCTATATGGAAGGCTTCAAGTAACATTTTCACTTGTTGCTCAAGCATATTTGGATAGGCGTCTTTCAGTTCCTTCAGACAGCTTTGAAGGGAATTAGCCAATCCTTCCAGATTGGGCTTTTCCTTTTCCAATTCTTCCTCATACCCTAATGCATGGGGGATATCTTCAAATAACAGATGTTCCGGTGATTTGGAGTATTCGAACGCATTGCGTACTTTCCGGGCTTTTTCAGAAATATCAGAAGATTTAGTTTTTAATGTGTATAACGGTAATTCACCTATGAACTGCGCAAGTGGAGCAACCAGTTGAACCACCGTTTGCTCAGTCCCGGCATTGATGATCTTGCAATATTCCTCATAGATAGTTGAACGCAACCCGGTGATTTTAAAACGCTGGAAGGCAAACTCGTCTGGACGCTTTACAAACCTGTCCAACATGTCTTTTGTCATGACAGGACGGTATTTTCTTTCTTCATATAATGCGAGTTCATGGCGGTACACCACGTAGGCAGCAATATAAAGAATCGGCAATACACCAGCTTTGACACCATAGGGCGGAGCCATTAACTTGCTATTTAATTCAGCGAAAGACTTTGCATCTTTTTCGGTGCTATCGAGGAATTGATTTATTTCCTTCCAGACATGGTATAGCGTGGACCGCGTATGAGGTTCTTTGAACTCCAACGTATCCTTATTATGGATTCCGGTCTCTCTGAGAATTGAACGGTAAATCGCTTTTTCGGGAGGGAACTTATCTATTCCCAGGTCTTTTTCATTCGGACATTCCAACATAGCTTCAAGAAGCTTGTTTCTTGCAGCATTCGCCTGTGATGAGGGCCTGTCACGGTTAATCAGTTCGTTATGCAGAATCGGAGCCTTGTGGTAAACACGTTCAAGCACAGCTGAAAGATCTTCCTGAAAATTACGCTTGTTAGAAACAGATAGTTTTTCTTGATTGTTAAACCACAGACATTCCTGCGGTTGCTCCAGAAGTCTTTGCAGTAATAGCGTTTGGGAATGTTCGGCAGCTGTCAGTCGATCTTCAAATTCCCGTTTCGCCACGGGATCACTGTTAAGTTCCTGTCTTGTGTTTTGGATCTGTCGTAATGCAATTACTTCTGCAGTTGCTTCTCGTAACTGTGTACCATTGAGGCATAGTGCTACGATATCCACATCAGAAAAATGCTGGATAGCGGAGCTATGAAATAGCTTTTCATCATCCTTGGCCGCAGCCAGGAAAAAGATGATTCTTGGCTCACTAAACTGGACAGGAGAAGATGAGAAAGTTTTCGCGTCCACGAACTCGGGAAGGAAATAACGAAGTGTTCCACTCTTGATCGTATATCGACGAGCCACTATCGGCATTATCGTATCCAAACTATTTAATTCAGATGCAAGAGAGAATTCACCGAGATTACTCAGCTCCTCGTCGAGTGCTTCTTCAAGGTCAAAATCACTGCCTTGCCAGACACGATGCTCACCACTGAATTTCCTGAAAGTGATGATCGACTTTTCAGATAAAGTCTTCAGAGTGCGTGTTACCGATGCCTTGTTACTGCTACAGGTTTCCAGAATAGCTTTGGACGCCTTGAACCCGCCTTTCATTCCAACAATATTGAGGAGACCAATGGTCTTTAGCAATTCAACCTGTTCTTCCGGTGCATCTCCTAATCGCTCAACAGCAGTAACTACTTCAGCCCATCGCCTATGGGTTCGATAATCCCCCAGAGCAGCTGGTTGATTTGTTATGAAGTAGTCATAGACGTGATGCGGGTAGATACATTCTTCCACGGAATCCATCTTTTCCAGCAAGTCCTGAAGACCAAATTCTTCATGGCTTCCAAGGTAGCTGAATAGTGTACGTTCATTCTGTGCAACTTTTTGACACAGGGCGGGAAGCAAGATCGCACTTACCGGATGTAATGGATAACAGTTACACATGAGATCTACAGCGGAAGCCTGATTCATAACTCCCGGCAGAGCATCATTGCTTTTTAGAACCTCAATAATATTTTTGGTGTGTGACCGAAGTTTACGGTTCTCGGACTGTGTAAAGTCGTATTTAAAGGCTGCGCTGACAACTCGAAGCACCTGTTCGGCAGATTCTAAAAATGGAACGTCCTCAAATCGGCCCTGCACCTTAGACCATTCATTTTTAAGGCTTTCACCAAGCCCCTTGGCATACTGCTCAAAAGACTGATGAAGTAATACAAATAGAAACAGATTGCAGTCACTTCCTTTGCACGCATGTTCGGCCAAGGCCTGCAACATGTAAATATCATTAGCCCCGTAATGGCGAGCTTCAAACTCAAGGAACTTGCCAAGCTCATCAATGACCAGATAAATGCCTTTGCAACCTTTATCAAGCAAGGCAGACTGTAACTCTTTGACGTGTTTTAGAAGCTCACTGGTAGATACGGATTCTTTCCTTGAAAGCGCATTTAGCTTTGCAAGGACTTTATGCTTAGGCCCTGGAAATTCTCCAAAGAATAAATTTGCTGATTCATACAATCCCTCCACGATCTTCTTCCCCATCGCTTCGGGAGAACCAGTTATCAAAACTTTCAAATATCCGTGGCTGTCCGCTACTTCCTTGTTAAAGGAAGTAGCAATTTTAGTATCGGCTTTTTTCAGGTTTTCATATGCCGCATTTGTAGTTTCAAAATCCGGCGAAGAAAGCAAGTGCGAAAGAAATACAGAATTAGAAGATTTTCCCGAACCGTATGGCCCGATTAAAGACCATGCCCGTGGAGCCTGCTTGTTGTTAAAACCTTCACTAACGCGTGCAAAGAGCTTTAATGCTCTGGAAGTAGGTATATAAGCATTAATAACATCCAGGGAATCTGCATCACGTTCAAGGTTAATTGATCTGGTGTAATGAGTATTTACATTTACTTTGTTTTTAATACTCATGCAGCAATTCCTTTTCTTGAGTTGCCATAATGCTTTTTCACAAAGGCAATGGCATTGGCTTTTCCAGACAGATAAATCTGGTGTTGGCCTGCGGTATCACGAATATCAAATACTCCGGGTTCAAAATCGATCAGTCTTTCTAATTTTGCTACGAGGTCATTTTCCGACAAACGGAACACAGAGCCAATTGCAGGATAGTTATCTTTGCTATACATCAGATCCTCAACCGGAATAGCGGAAGTGTTTTTCATCTCAAACATTTCACACACCGCAAAGCCAAGTACTCCTAAAGGCAAATCTGGCCTTGAGCCTGGTCGTGACTGATAGCTTCTGCCTCCAGCTGATTGCGTTACTAGTTTTAATAAAGCAAAAGGAGAGTCCAGCGCCTCTTCAAAAGGTGTGCGGGTATTGCCTTTGGATTGCGTATACATTCTAGGAAGCAATACCGCATCGTTTTTTAGTGTGCTTGCAGAAGGCTTCTTTCTGTCTGTGACCTGATCATTCACGAAGTCTATCAGCGCAGTCGTTAATTCCTGCCCTGTAAATTCGGGTTTATGAAAGCGATTGAAAAACCAGTACCAGGATGTAGCGAGTTCGGTATTTGTGGCGAGCAACCAGTGCAACAGCCAGATAGTTGCCTCGTCTTCAAGATATGGATCGAATCCGTCTTCGGAAAGAAGGGCATTGCCTAGTTCAGTGGGAATATTTTCTACAGGATCAATCATACGGCAGGCACGTAACCAATACTTAATCGCCGTAACCATATTTTTACCAACTCCGAGTCTGACCGTTGCCTCATCAGATTCAAAGATTTTACTGCCGCCTTTCTCGGTTATTGCTTGAAACCCCTTGGATAACCACCCATATCGGACGGCAAAGGTTTCATGACGGCCAAATGCCATTTTATC
Source organism: Gammaproteobacteria bacterium UBA7310 (assembly GCA_002471665.1). GTDB lineage: Bacteria > Pseudomonadota > Gammaproteobacteria > Pseudomonadales > Ketobacteraceae > Ketobacter. The sequence goes on along the minus strand of DKQK01000072.1, from coordinate 187,506 downwards.
CGGATTGAATTTCATGAATGAGCCTCCTTGGCTTGTTGACCATCTTCAAATATTAACGATTTCTGCCCTTTTTCGGCTAAGAATTCTTCCACATGGGCTAAGAACCAAGCTTTTAGATTTGTACCTTCCAAGCGGAGAACCGCATGCAACTCTTGCTTTAGCTCCGGGTCGATCTCTATAACTATACGACCACTATTTCCAACACTCATAAACCATAGCCCAAATAAGGTTTTATATTGAAACCATGCCCCATAGACATATGTTATGTAACACAATTTATGTAACATAACATGATAGCATATACAGCACTCACAGGGGCAGTATTTGTCGCACCAAACGGCTAATTTACCTCAGGGTTCAACAAAAAATACATTTAAAATCAGTCAGATAACAATCTTATTGAGTTTACTTTCAGTAAGACTTCGGAATCACAGGGATTCAAGCCATACCTGTACAATATTCACCCACCAGATATTGATCGTACTAAAATAGAACTTCACCTGAATCCCCTCGCATGAGCTCACTTTCTGCGCTCAGTTCAACGCGCGATATGCTACTTGGATGGCATTCTTAAGCACCCATTTGGGCTGTCCCGTCTCCTCCCGGAGCACTCTATAAGCTTCCTTTCGAGATTGTGAATGAGAGGAATATCGATTTTCAGTAATAAGCTTCAGCGCGGATACTTGGGCCTGATAACACCTAGTCAGCTTCTGCCGTAACTTATGATTTTTTTACTTTTCAACAAATTGCTAGGCCGCGATATCAACTGGCATATAGCGTAGCGACCTGAAACACTACGTTATTATGTAAAGGGCAGCGGGATTGAGCAGGCAGAGACGGCTAAAGCGAAAGTTCGCGCCAAGGTTGAACATATATATCAAAGAACATTCGCTTACAGAAAAGTTCGTTATCGTGGACTAAAGAAAAATCACAACACACTTTGTTTATTGGCTGCGTTTTACAATCTCATTCGGGTGAAAACAATACTGGCGTAGATAAGTACGCCTGGAATTCAGCAAAACGGCTGAATTCCAAACAGATTGTGCGTTTGAAGTCATGCTTTTCGACTGTATTGCGCCAATTAACGCCAAAATCGAGTTCGAATATTTAAAAGGGGCTTATTCAGAGACTCCCTAGCTCGATTAGCCTTGTTCGACGAAGTGAATCTGCATCAAACTTCTACTGGTGAATCATAGAAATAGTATCTGCGCGTCTTAACCACGCCTTCAGCAAATCGATACAGCCCATAGTTATGACAGTAGTCGAAAGGTCCGGTCCGTTGCCACTGAACACCGGCTAAACTCAGGAACCCGTGCTTAAGCACTACGGAAAGGGGGTTGAGCATGCCTGAATCATAAAACCCCATTTCAATTCGATTGCTGTCACGAGCAAAATTCCAATATAACATCAGGCGCCACAGACTAAAGCGGTTGGTTCGGCACACCTGGGAACAACTGCTCACTGGGGCCCACTGTTACCAACCCCATAAGTTTGGTGGCAAGATGTGGCGCAAACACGGAAAGATAAACAGCGTGGCCAATGGCAATGAACACTGCAATAGAGAGCAAAGAGGCGCGCAGGCGGCTTTGTGTTTTCGAATCTGCCCATACTTCAACTATCGTGCGGCCCTGAAAATCGGTTCGCCCGAGAAGATAGGTGAACGCCATCACCTGCACCCCCATTGCAATGGAGTCATACCAGGGGTACTGATGCTTGGTGCCGGGCCAGAACGCCAGCCCTTCGATGACGTAGCCGTAGTAGAACACGCCAAGGCGGGCGCCAAAACCCGCGTTGAAGACAAAGGCCCACAGGGTGCCCAGAACGAAACCTACCAGAAGCAATGTGCCGGGTAACCGCCAACTAAGGCTTCCGCTGAGCCGGCGCCCAAGATAAGCAGCGATCACAGTGGGTAAAATGAAATAAGCAATGTATCCAGGTGGAACAGCTGAAGGGAGCCCGCCCCAGGTCATGTTCAAGGGCCACCAAGATGGCATGCGCGGCAGCTCGGGTGGGAATTGCGCGTATACGGCCCAATCATAAGGTGCCTCAATCCAACTGAAGGACAAAGCGGAGATACTCACCAGCAGGAGCGGATGGAGCCGGCCGCGCTGCCAGCTCAACCAGATTCCAATCGCAAAAAAGGCTATCCCGCCCAGATAGGCAAAGCCAACTCCGATTTTCAAAATCAGGGGTAGTTCAGACATCATTGACCCCTCTTCCGCTCTGAGGAACCACGGGCCTGGGGATCAAATCGAAACACCAGCCCCACAATCAACGCTATTAACCCAAACAATGTGCCCAGCATTATCACAGCACCCAAGGCCTTACCCCCCAGTGACAGATTATCTGTCTCAGTAATCACTTTAATTTCAGTAACCGCTTTAACTAATGTGCAACGCGATCAGTTACATTTGACTGATGAGTAAATCATTATTTTACTTTACAGTCAAAAAAATATTACCGGCCAGTTGAAAACTAATTTTGAAAGCTATGATATTCTTGCGCAGGATTTGGCAATGCCCTGATATCCAGATACCCGTTTTGTATTACAGCGAGAATCACATTGACAACCACTCCCTCAAAATCCCCCACCAAAGCTGAGCGGCGACGCCTTGCCATACTCGAAGCAGCGGAGCGCTTTTTTGCACGCTATGGCTACAAAGCGACGCGCCTTGAAGATGTAGCGGAGGATTTGGGGCTGACACGCCCGGCACTGTTCTATCATTTTCCCGACAAGCAAGCGCTTTACCAGGCAACGCTTGCAAATGCATTTGGATCGCTGGCCAATCAGCTGGAAGAAGCCTTGACCAGTGCCGGTACTATTGTCGAGCGGTTTGAACAGGCTACCAACGTTTTGGTGGATGAAATTGCGCGGCGGCCTTCACTTGGAAGGCTTATCCTGCGCTATGTAACGGATGAAAACGAGCAGCAGCAACAGAGTATCTATCCCGAATCCAACCGGCTGATTCAAGTCGCATGGGCATTGTTCGATCAAGGATGTAAAAGCGGAGAACTCAAACCACTGCATGGGCATCCGCTGCATGCCGCAAGCGTGGTAATAGGCAGTACTGTGTTCTTTGCATCCGCTATCACCAAACTGATTCCAAATAGCGACTTTGATCCACTATCAGCAGAACACATTGCTGCCCAGAAAAGTGAAACCCTGCAAATCGTACGTTTCCTGCTGGGAGTGCCGCCCGCTACGGTTTAATGACCTACCCTGAACATGCAACTGCCGGCGCTGCTGGCTTGCTGCGGTCATTGAACAACGCGGGCACCGCATTCACCCCCCCTCTACATACACACAACCCTGCACCCCGGCGCTGATCAAGTTTTCTTGGATCTGATCACTTGGGCCTGATCTGTTGTGGAAGCTTTATGAAACGGGCGCCCTGGGGAGCATCACCCTAATTACATTTTACTTGTGAGTAAGCCGCTAAATCCGTAGAGTATGTTTTAAGATCGCTGTGCAGAGTCTGCGATGGCCTTCCCTTACGCTCATAACTGCTTGAATACCAACCAGTTAGATAACAAGAACCAATCCATGCTGAGGAGAATGACGCAATGTGGGACTTGATCTGGGCCTGGCTGATCCGGCTGGGTTTGGTATTGGCGGATGGATTCCCTGGTGACTTTTTTACCCATCCTGGGTGCTTTCTAGCCCATAAGGAACGTTGCTGGAGAGGTGCCCGTGGCTGAGAACTCAAAGCAAGATCAGGCAAACCGGGTGGAACGCAGCTGCATGCTGGTTGCGGCAGCGCTATCGGGCGGGGGTTGTCAACGGGTGCGCTTGGTTTCCGGTGAGCAACGCGCCTTTGCCACGAACCACCGCCGCACAGAGCTCTATGTACCCTATCCTGCCCAAACCCCAGGCTGGACGCTTCGAACCTGGACCTGTGGCATCGCCCTGCAATGCTCCCCTTCTAAACAACGACTGGAGTCGTTCTCGCTTGCGGCCTTAACCGAACGGCAGGCGGCGGCACTGTCGCGGGTGGAAGGCGGCGTCGCCCTGGGATGGCTTGGCAATCATTGGCCGGGCCTGGTTGGGGAAATAAAGCGATTGCTGCCAGACCTGGAAGCGCTGGATGAGCACATGACAGGCGTCGAGATGCTGGAGCGGGCGATCGCGTTGGCGAAAACCCATCAAGCGCTCCTCACCCACCCGGTACTGGGTTCACTGCCGAAGGGCCTGGCGGGTAAACAGGGCATCTTGGCTGCACTGCAACGGGCCCAGGCTCGGGCACCCTGGTCCATCAACAAAAGGTATATTTCCCCAGGGTACGAATCCATTCCGGCGGGAGGAGAAAGCAATATCAAAAGTTCCAGATTGCCTTCTGCCAGCAGGCCGGAAGAAGACGATATCGAGATATGCGCGGATCAACGCGCAGGCATCCCCTACCCCGAATGGAATATGTGGACCGAGCAGTTTCTCAAGAATCATGTTGCCGTACTGGAGCGCAAAATCAAAACGACACAAAGAACGGCTAAACCGGTTTCCGTAGAACTTCGCAGGTGGTTTGAAGAACACACGCACCGGGTCATGAAAAATCGGCTGGAGGATGGTTCCGATCTGGATATCGAACAATACATACATTATCGCGTCAATCTGCTCACGGGCATGCAAACCGATGGCCGCCTGTTCCGCGATCTGCAGCCGGCTTTTCGCGACGTGACCACCGCGTTGTTACTGGATGGCAGTGCCTCGTTAAGTGCCGGTGGTGGGGATGTTTTCAAACTGGAACTGGCTTGCGCCGATGGCCTCTGTAACGCCATGGCACTGGCCAAGGAACGGCACGGCCTGTTCGTATTCAGCGGCAAAACCAGGCATCGGGTAGACATCACCTGCCTGAGGGATTTCAAAGATGCCTATTCGGTTGCACCCGGTGAGCTGGGCCTTAAAACCGGCGGCTATACCCGTTTAGGCGCCCCTCTCAGGCATCTGACCAACCGTCTGCTGGAACAAAAGTCTGAAAGACGATTACTCATCATTATTGGAGATGGGCTGATATCCGATGAAGGTTATGAAGGACGTTACGCCTGGGCGGATTCAGCCCATGCGGTTGCCGAAGCCGAAGAAGCCGGGGTATCCACGTTCTATATCGGCGTGGGGCAAACAAAGGTTGACCCCCTTCCCGATGTGTTCGGCCCAAGGCGATCAACCCGAATACGTAATATCGAAGCGTTACCCGGGGTGTTGGCACGGGTCCATCGTGAACTGGTTGCCGCCTAGCCTCAGGGGCATTAGAACTAAAACCGCAGCATTAAAAAATAGGGATCAATATGAACGACAGGTTCTATAAAGCCAATAAAAACGAAGTGGAACTGTTCAAGCAGGCAGCAGAACAACGGCTCCCCGTGATGCTTACCGGGCCCACAGGATGCGGTAAAACCCGCCTCATAGAGCATATGGGTGAAGTACTGGGGCGCCATGTCATTACCATCAGTTGCCACGATGACCTGACCAGCGCTGATTTAGTGGGGCGATTCATGGTAACAGGTGGCGATGTAATCTGGAGTGATGGACCGCTGACCCGGGCAGTGAAAGAAGGCGCAATCTGCTACATGGACGAAGTGGTGGAAGCCCGTCACGATTCCCTGGCGGTTCTGCATTCACTCACAGATCATCGGCGGACGTTGTACCTGGATCGTGCCGACGACGTCATCCAGGCTCCGGATACCTTCATGCTGGTCTGCTCCTACAACCCGGCCTACCGCAGTTCGTTAAAGGAACTTAAGCCTTCATTCCGTCAGCGCTTTGTTACCGTGGCCATGAACTTCCTGCAACCCGAGCAGGAAATTGAAGTGCTGGTATCCGAAGCCAATATCAGTGAAAGCATTGCGAAAAGATTGGTGAAATGTGCCACTGCCATCCGGGATGCCGATGATGTTTTCCACTTTGAACCACCCTCAACCCGGGCTTTGGTCACCGCGGCAAAAATGATAGCGGTTGGCGCCAGCGAGCTGGAAGCCGCAGAGGTTGCCATACTGGCCCCCCTCAGCAACGACGGTGCAGTGACTGATGGGCTGAGTGAAATCGCTGCAGCCTGCTTGGCACACACTGAATAGGCATCGCCAACGGGCAGGAGCGGCGTTTCGGAGCAATGCCGCCCTGAACAGGTAAGACTGGCTGCCGTGGCTTGAAAATCGATAAATCGAACCCACATTAACAATCGTAAACGAGGCACTGTCTATTCAGAACGCCTTAGTATCAACTTTGAAGAGCAATAAGGCCGAGTAATGTTTGCTTAACCATTCTCTTTATAACCAAAGCATTCTCTTTTTAAACAGGAGGATTCGTTATGGACTGGAAAAAGCTTAACCCCTGGAACTGGTTCAAACATGAAGAGTCAGGTAATCATGCCGCGGGGCAGATACCGGTCAAACGGGAGGCCCATTCTGCGGCGATGCCTGAAACCGGTGATCACTACCTGCAACCCATGCTGCAGTTGCATCGCGACATTGATCGAATCTTTGAAGACACCTTGCGTGGGTTTGGTTTTCCCTCGCTGGGTTCACGGCTGAGCAATATTGCCTCAGGTGAATCAGGTAACGCATTTTATGCGTCGGCCTTCAGGCCCAGCTTGAACGTGTCGAGCGATGATGAGAGTTATCAAATTACGGTAGAAGCACCGGGCCTGAAGCAAGACGATTTCTCCATCGAGATCAATGGTGACGTAATGACCATACAAGGCCAGAAGCAGGAGGAAACTGAAAATAAAGACCGCCACTTTTATCGTGTGGAAAGAAGCTACGGCCGCTTTCAGCGGACCCTCGCCTTGCCTGAGGATGCATTGACTGAAGATGTCCGTGCGAACTTAAAGCAAGGGGTCCTTACCATTACCATTCCCCGCAAAGAACTGCCCGCCGGCAGCGTAAAGAAAATTGAAGTCAGCACTTAACCAATAGGCAACGCAGCTGGCGAGCCCATTGGCTCGTCAGCTTTGTCTTTGAAAGCAGTTGTATAGTTGCCCAGCCCACATAATCACCTAAGCCGATTTTAAGGAACTTTTACACTGCAGTGCAGTATCAGATAGGTATGGGTCAGAACTGAAGGAAGCGAGCATATGGACATCCCGCAGTGGTTTGTTCTGGTTGGATTACTGCTGTTGCTCATGGGGTTAACAGCACCCGCCATCAAACGGATACCGGTCACCTCCGCCATCATCTACCTGGCGGTGGGCATTATTCTTGGCCCATCGGTACTGGGGCTGTTTCACATCAATCCCATCGAAAACGCCAAAGCACTGGAATTGCTCACCGAGGTGGCGGTACTGATCTCGCTGTTTGCCGCGGGCGTAAAAATGCCCGTACCGGTGTCATTGGAGCGTTGGCAAAGCCCGTTTCGCCTGGCGTTTCTTGGCATGGCCGTGAGCGTGGGTTTGGTGGCTGCCTTTGCCCATCTGGCGCTGGGGCTGTCCCTGGGCGCGGCCGTGCTGTTGGGTGCGATCATCGCTCCCACCGACCCGGTACTGGCAACCGATGTTCAGGTGCGCCACCCCGGTGATCGGGATCACCTGCGTTTTACCCTTACCAGCGAGGCCGGAATGAACGACGGAAGCGCCTTTCCGTTTGTGATGCTGGGGCTGGGGCTGTTGGGCGTGCACGATCTGGGGCGCGGTGGCGATGACTGGATTCTGTACGATGTGTTCTGGGCTACCGCAGCCGGCTTGGGTATCGGTGTGCTGGGTGGCTATCTTCTGGCGCGGCTGGCAGCGCCCCACTACCAACAGGCCGGTAAGCCCGGTGTGTTGGGGGATTTTCTTGGCCTGGGCCTGATCTGTGTTGTTTACGGTACCTGCCTGCACCTGAATGCCTGGGGATTTTTAGGTGTATTCGCCGCTGCGGTTACGTTACGGCAAACCGAACATGCCCTGGTGGGGGCAACACCGGAACGGGAGTTTAAGTTGCAATCTGAAATACTGGGCGATGATACCACTGAGGTAGGCACGCGCAGTTTGAGTGAAGCATCCCTGATCTTTAAGGAACATCTGGAGCGACTATCGGAGGTGTTGTTGATCCTGCTCATCGGAGGCACGCTTTTTCTGGATTCCTGGAGTTGGCGAGCGGTGGGGTTGGCATTTTTCCTGTTCTTTGTTGCCCGCCCGCTGAGTGTATTCATCAGTTTTCTGGGTACCAATACTCCCTGGCGTATTCGCTGCTTGTCAGGCTGGTTTGGCGTTCGGGGCATCGGCTCTCTGTATTATCTGGCTTATGCCATACAGCAGGGCATCGACGACAGGGTTGCATTGCAGCTTACCCATTTCACGCTGATCATCGTTACGTTGTCCATCATTGTGCATGGTATGAGTGTAAAACCACTGATCAAGCGCTTCTGGACGGAAAGAGGGGTGTTGGCCTAAGGTAACGCCCACCCTGTGAACGGATTGGCTAATGCCTGCGGATTGGCGCGGTACAATTGACCCATGAATACGACCTCCCTGAAACAACGCATTGAGGCGATCTACCGCGATGAATCGCGGCGGGTGCTGGCCACACTGATCCGCCTGCTGCATGGCAACTTCGACCTGGCCGAGGAATCCCTGCAGGATGCTTTCATGGCTGCGCTGTCACAATGGCAACAGGATGGCATCCCGGACAACCCCCGCGCCTGGCTGGTGTCCACCGGCCGTTTCAAAGCCATTGATCGCCTGCGCAAACGCACCCGCCAGGATAATCACCTGGAAGAACTCGCCCTCACGCTGGAATCCGAAATGCAAAGTCAGCCGCTGGTGGAGGATGAAACCATTGAAGACGACCGGCTGCGGTTGATTTTTACCTGTTGCCACCCCAGCCTGTCGATGGAAGGCCGCGTGGCCTTAACCCTGCGGGAAGTCTGCGGCCTGACCACGGAAGCGGTGGCGGCCGCTTTTCTGTTGCCGGTACCAACCCTGGCCCAGCGCATCGTCCGCACCAAAAGCAAAATTCGCGACGCCGGCATTCCCTATGAGGTACCGTCCCCCGAGCTAATGCCGGAGCGCCTGGAAGCGGTGCTGCCGGTAATTTATCTGGTGTTCAACGAAGGCTATTCTGCCTCCAGTGGCGCACAACTGACGCAGCGGGATCTGTCGGCGGAGGCCATCCGCCTGGGCCGGCTGCTGCAGGCTTTATTACCCAATGGCGAAGTCACTGGTCTACTGGCCTTGATGCTGCTGCATGACGCCAGGCGTGGTGGCCGCACCACCGCCAGCGGCGACCTGATTCCACTGGAAGAGCAGGATCGTACTCTGTGGAATCGCGCCCAGATCCGCGAGGGCTGTGATCTGGTGATCCAGGCGTTGCGGGCGGGGCCACCCGGGGTCTATACCCTGCAGGCCGCGATTGCCGCCGTACACGCCGAAGCAAGCAGCACTGAGGAAACCGATTGGGCGGAAATCACCGGCCTGTATGATGTTCTACTGCGCATCAATCCCTCCCCCATTGTGGCGCTGAACCGTGCCGCTGCCATCGCCATGCGCGATGGGCCGGAAGCGGGCCTGCAGGCAATGGACAACCTGACAGAGCATAAGGAATTACGCCGCTATCACCTGCTCTACGCCGCCCGCGCCGATTTGCTGCGCCGCCTGGATCAAACCCAAGAGGCCATTCAGTGTTATCAACAAGCCCTGGAGCTGGTACAGCAGGAGCCTGAGCGACGTTTCCTGCAGCAGCGCCTGAACACTTTGCAAAAAAATTCATAAAATTTTGCCGGCGCTGTCGATTCTGTGGATGGGCGGGCGACTAACCGATAAACCCACCAAACACTGATGAAGAAACACATCATGAGTTACATCGATGGCATTATTCTGGCTGTGCCAAAAACCAATAACGAAAAATTTGTTCAACACGCGGAAACCGGCCACAAACACAGCAACAATGTGAGGAATCAATGAATGAAATACCTATGCCTGGTGTATTACGACGAAAAGAAAATGCAGCAACTCACCCAGCAGGAGTGGGACAACCTCAACCAGGAATGCATGGGCTGCGTGGAGGATTTAACCCAGGGTGGCTATTTTCTGGATGGTGCACCCCTGCTTTCCACAGACACCGCAACCACCCTGCGCATGCGTGACAACAAGCCGTTGATTACCGACGGCCCTTTTGCCGAAACCAAAGAACAGCTCGCCGGTTTTTATATGCTGGAGGCCCGGGATATGAATGAGGCCATTCGCCTGGCGGAAAAGATCCCGCCGGCACGTTACGGCTGTGTGGAAATCCGCCCGGTTCGGGATCTGATGGCACAAGACAATCTGCGTTAACACAGGGAAGGCCATGACAGCTTGCTCTGCTGACTGGCGTTGCCTTTATGAAATCTTTATACCGGTACAACAAAGCCGATATTGCATCTTTATGGCAACTTTGATGCACTGGGAAGCAGTAATGGCTTGTGCCTATATAACTGATTTTAAGTCACAACTGGATTTAAATCACAACTGGAAAAGGAGAGCGCCATGACGAACGTAATGAAGCAAATACAGGCTTCGCCTGAAACGGCGATGTGGCAACAGTTGGAGAACGTCACCGCGGTCATGCTGGGTGTGGAGGGCAAAGATACCTTTATGTCACCCATGGCGCCGATGGTGGATGCAGAAGAAAAAATCATCTGGTTCTTCACCAGCAAAGACAACAAGCACTACGGCAGCATCGATGGCGGCTGCCAGGCGCAAATTTGCCTGGCCAATGAAAAAGACAACTTCTGGGCCTGTATCAATGGCTGGATTGCGCCAGAAAACGATCGAAAGGTTATGGAAAGATTCTGGTCCGCCAAAATTGAGGCCTGGTATGAACACGGCATCAAGGACGACAATATACTGTTGCTGGCTTTCCATCCGGAAGCAGCGGAATTGTCCTGTTCCACCACAAGCATGCTGCGTTTCAACTGGGAAATCGCCAAGGCCAACCTGACCCATCGCGAGCATCCCCATGTCAGCACCCAGACCAGAATAAGCCTGGTCAGCTGACCCGCGCTATGCGCATTCCCAGTAAAAAGGCCAGGAAAAAGAGGTTGAAGGCACCGCCACTTCCGCCGCCCCCATCCCCCCCGCCATTAGCATTGCGATCGGGCTGGGGATCGGAACTGCTGTCTTCAACAGATTCAAGCGCATAGCCAAGAAGCGCGGATTCCTCTGCGTCTGTGAGTACAAGATAGGCCAATTGATACGTTCCGGCTGCCAGGGTAAGGTCGCCGGAACCGGCCATTCCAATTAGCCCATTGGGGTAATATTTTCTATAACGGTTTTCCTCACCATACAATCCGATGGCCACCGCTGATGCCGCCTCAGGAAAGCTGTGATCCGCAAGTGCCAGTCGATAGGTTCCCCGGGCCACCTCCAGGTTTTGGATCAACACTAAACCCTCCCCGGCATTCAGGTAGCCCTCCCCCAATAGACTGGAGCCGGAAACAACTCGACTTCGCAATAAGGCATTTCCGTTATTGACCACGATTGCCTGTCCCAATAAACAATAGGTACCGGGCGTTGGAATAGGAACATCAATCTGGCTATCGCCATACACTACTTGGGAGCTGATTCCATAGGCGCCGTCTGTAACCGCGTAACGCACAGATTCAACCGAGTTCACAAACTCCAGGTCATCTGAGTATATGGATACGACCTCTGGAGAGTTGACCTGAAACTCACCTATAAGGCGCACATTCCCCACCGGCAAGCATGTTGAAAACTGAGTGATACCATCATCACGTCGCTTAATTTTGATCCCCACCCCCGCGTTTTCCCCGCCGGGATGGCTTATGTACATTTGGTAGCTGCCTTCGAGCGTCGCGGGCAGCACGTGTTCATTTTCAGGAGACAATGTAAACCAGTTATCACCCTGTTCCAGCGTAACGCCATAGGCTGCATTACCTGCCCCCAACAACCATACGGACTCCAATAGATATTGAGCTTTTGCAAAATCATCTGTTTCACCCAAAGCAATGACTTCGGGGGGATTGGTGACGTTGTCAGCCTTGAGATTTACCTTATCACCATAGCGTTGTTCTCCCACTTGTAACTGCCAGAAAAAGCCAGATGCACCGACATCGGGGAGCGCAGCAGCAATGGTTAGTGAATACGTGCCAACAGGTAACGTAACGGCGTCACTCATGCTGTGCGAAGTCAATGGAAAAGTTGCAACAATGGCCTCATCAGAATCGGTAATCAGCACCACAGGAAACGCGATGTCCGCAAAGAGATCGGCTACATCAAATTGTTCAAATCCCGTGTAACGAAACTCAACCTGAGATTGCCCGTTATCTACAACAAACGGCTGCTGAACGGTTACTGAGTCGCTGTCTTCTTCAAATAATATCTTGCGGGCAGACAATGACTCATTGTAGAGCACGTTTCCCGTATCGGTCTGCAAATTTAATAGCAGCTCGGCAACTGGCTCCAATCCCAAATCAGCGTAGGCCAACAAACTATACTCACCTGCCGGCAAATCAACATAGTTACCCGCCGCACCAAGCGCCACGGCCGAATAGGTATCCACGCCCCGCGCCAGTATTGCACTTCCATTGACTGGGCCGCCTCCAATAGCAATTTGGGAATAGGCCAATCGAACACGGGTTGGTTCGGTGACACTCACGGATTCGATCACAGTTTGTGTCGAACCTTGTACCCAATAAAGGCCCTCTTTGGCTAGAGCCCCGTATACCTGACTGTTCAACAACGCACCCAATACCAGTGCCAACAGTAGCCTGGCCATCATGATCCCCCCCGACCTATTGCTAGGTTGCACCCAAATGCCTCTCAACATACATTGAATTTTTCCTATAACGCAGATAGCTTCTCTTCCAACGCCACCAGAGTTTCTTCCGCTGTACTTTTACCCCGAAACACTGCACCGTCCTGCAAGGCAACTCTAAGATATTGTTCTGCCTTCTCAAATTCAGCAATCTTGTAGTACGTCATGCCAAGGTGAAAATTGATCTCGGGGTGCTGGGGATAAGCTATCAAAGCACGACGAATCAAGGGTAATGCCTTGTCGTAGTCACCTTTTGAATAGTAAAGCCACCCCATGGTGTCTTTATAAAGTGGATTTTCGTCTGCCAACAACTTCTGGCCCAGTCGCATTGCCCGCTCCTGTACACCCTCGTCCGTATGATCCATGGCAATCAATACCATCACCAGGTTATTAATGGCAGCAACGTTATCGTCATCTGCGGCGACGATACTCTCATACTGTTTAAGCGCTTCGGCCAGCTTATTCTGGCGCTCGTATAACATGGCCAGTTCCATCTTCAAGCGCGAATCACCACCCGTTTTGTCAATGCCGAGCTGCAACATATCGACCGCAGCGGCCACATCCCCCACCGCCATCTTCGCCAACGTCAAATTCCGGTACGGGAGCCACCAACCGGATTGAGCCTTGACCGCCTGCTCGAACGCCAATTCGGCTGCTTTATATTCTTGTTTTGCTAAGTGAACCTCACCTTTGAAATTCATGGCCGGAGCATTATTCGGCTGCTGCTTTACAACCTCTGCCAGCCAAGCACTGGCCTGATCTAATTGTTTTAAGGCAAGTAAACTACGAACTTTTGCAGAAAGAGGCTCGATGGCTTCAGGAAGCAAGGCAAGTGACTGATCAAAATAGTCAATCGCCCGCTCATGCTTGCCTTCGATCTGATAGCTCAACCCTGTATACAACGGATATATTGGGTTCTCAGGTTTCATCTCCATCAGTTCAAGGGACAACTCACGGGATGCACCGCTTGCATCGGCAGCCAAATAAGTGGAAGCCATTTTCTGTTTGATGAATTCGTTATTGGGGGAGAGGCTGTCAGCAATCTTGTATTGATCTAAGGCTGGCTCCAATTTACCCGAAGCGGAATACAGCTCCGCCAATTGAAGATGTGCCTGGACATCGCGCGGGTCAAGGTTGCTCACCGCCTTTAACATTTGAATCGCCAGATCCGAGTTCTCGTTCAATAGGTAGGCATGAGCCAAAGCCTTAAGAATCGAAATATTTTCGGGATTGGCATTGAGCACCGTACGCAAATCAGAAATAGCGTTGACGGCATCTTCCTTATCCAGATACATCTTGCCTCGAAGCGTCAATGCATCGATATTTCCTGGATACTCTTTCAAAACGTCAGCCAGATATGTTTCCGCCTGATCCAGCTTTCCCTGTCGCTCCATCAAATACGCAAGTCGGGTGCGGGCACGAGTGGATACGGAATCATTCTCACTCAGATAGGATTGATACATGGATTCTGCCGTATCGTATTGTTTACTGTTTACATAAAATTCAGCCAGCTTGAATTTCAAATCAAAATCGTCGGGATAGGTTGCGATAAATTCTTCCAGCGTGGATTTGGCTTTTTCCTGGTTCTTGCGCATCATGTATAAATCGTGTAGCGCAATGATGGCCTCAGTCTGGTTTTCGCCAGAGGCAATAATTTCCCGATAGATTTTTTCGGCTTCTTGTTCGCGGCCAGTTCTTTCGTAAAACAAAACCAGCTTGTGTTTGAAAGCCACGTTTTCAGGCGCAATCTGGGTCAGCCTTTTAAGTTCTTCTTCGGCCAGTATGAGTTGGTTTTTTGACAGATAATAATTCGCTAACATGGAATGTAGGGTGATGCTGTCCGGCCACACATCCAGAGCCTTTTCCAGTACCGACAGCCCCTCCGCAGCCCGGTTGTTGGCCACCAGCAAAGAGGAATACAACACCGTTGCATCCAGGTCATGTTTATCCAGCTTATGGGCTTGCTCCACTATACCGAGTGCCTTAGATACATTCCCCTCTTTGGCAACGGCGCCTGCCTTGAGAGTAAGCCCGGCTACACTGGTGGGCTCACCTGCCAGTATCGTTTCGGCCAGCTCCATGGCCATGCTGTACTCGTTCGCCATGAGATAAAGCTGCCCCAGCTTAACCTTGGCTTCAACGTTATCCGGCTCAATCTCCAACACCGCCCGATAACGCCCCACCGCACCACGCCAGTCCGCCAATTTCTCCAAAGTACGGGCAAAGCCCATCAACCCATTCACATCCTTCGGATCAATCTTCAATACATTTTTATAATTGATCCGCGCCTTCTCATAGTCTTGTTCCAGAAAACTCTGCTCTGCTTCGGTCAAATACTTCTGTTTACGGGATTCCTGTCCATCGCAGCCTGACAAGGTTACGCCGAACAGCAGTATTATACAGAACGTTCGTATGTAATTAGTGATCATAGCCATGTGAATAATCTGGGTATCTGAATTTAACAAGGCCCACACCATGTCACACTTTCAAGGCAAAAAAGTGACAGCACAGATTACTGCACCATACCTTTTGCTGCGATGAACAGTGCTCCACCAGCCAGCACCAACCCGATCGCCCGGAATCTATAGTAAATTCCGCTACTTATCACATATTCGAAAAGATACAAAAGTACGACAAACTTGATCACCTCCAGCGGCAAGTGATCGATGTCAGATGAAGACCGGGCAAAAACAGGCAGCAAAAGAGCCAGTAGAATCAACAGCACGTCCAGGGGGCTGGTTTCAAATCTGCGGGTGGACTGCTGCGTGGAAATGGTAAAGAACACCCATACACTGGCTACCACAATTAATGCCCATTCCACAGTATAAATCAGAGTCGCAGCGGTCTGGCCCCGGTAACCCAGATAACTCAATAATGCACAGAATGTGTAGACACCCAATCGATCGACCCAAGGTGTGTGCATAGTCCGGGTAATACTGAAGGTCAGGGTAATAGCGAGTAAAGCAGCCAGCAGACTGACGTCAAAGCTGATGGTGGCGGAGGTGATTCCGGTAAATGCAATCAACAGAACCAGAACGCACAGAATGTACAACGGCAGATAACGTTCAAAGTCCAATGTCCGCAGCCCAAGCCTAATGCGGGTGAATCGAGCAGACCAGAACATGGTCCACTGTTCACTTTTATCAAACTGAAAGTTCTTTATCTCCAGACAATGAAAAACCAGGCCAACAGCCAACAAATAACCAAAAAAAATACAACCCGGCAACCAATCGCTGGCATAGGCAGATAAAAACGCACTGATTACGAAAGCCGATTGAATAAAATAGAGAATCACTACGGTTTCATAATGGCTGAAGCCAAGTGCCAAAAGACGATGGTGCATATGATTCCTGTCCGGTGAGAACGGTGATTTCCCCGTCAGCACCCGCTTCAACATCACGGTGATCGTGTCCAATAGAGGCAGACCAAGCAGCAGCAGAGGAACAGACCAGGACAGGGCCGGATCGGCAATCTGGGTTAACAGAATCAGTTCAACCCCAAGAATAAAGCCCAGAAACTGACTGCCGGTATCCCCCATGAAGATGGACGCAGGATGCGAGTTAAAGCGCAGGAATCCAAGCACCCCCCCCACCACGGCCATCGCAACATACAAAATATAGTCGGCTCCGGCGTTGTAGGCCAAAATACCAATCAAGCCAAAACTGAGTAGAGTCGTCCCTCCGGCCAGACCATCAAGGCCGTCCGCAAGATTCAGGGCATTGGTTACCGCCAGCAAACAAAGCAAGGTAAAGAGCCAGGAAACCAACAAAGGAAGCTCACCCAACAAGGGCACATCAAGCACACGGATATCACCCCAGCCTACCACCAAAATACCGGCCAGAGCCTGGCCGAGAAACTTGTACTTGTAGGAGATATCACACCGATCATCCCACAAACCAAACGCGGCCAGCACCAAAATGGAGGCGGTAATGGCCAAATATCGATTTTCAAAAGGTAACCAGATTAGTAACGAAATCATGGCGCCCAAAACAATGGCTACACCTCCGATTCTGGGTACCACCTTCTGGTGTACCTTACGTTCATTAGGTATATCCACGGCACCTATCACCCCAGCCCACCGGATCAACGGAGGAATTGACACCAGAGTGAACAGCATCGCTACCAGCAGTGAAGCATAAAATGCCATAAAAAACCTGTACAGAACGCTGATTCTAATCCGGTATGTGAGCTGACAAATCGCCCGAGATTTGCTGTATAAACGCCAGCAATTCCTGCTCCTGCGCGACGGGATCATCGAACTCGCCCAATTCGGTCATCACCCTAACCAGCGCACCATCTGAGCGCCCCTGCGTCAAGCGATCCCAGAAAATCCACCATTTGGCCAAAAATTCGTTGGTAATAATTCGATCCCGCCCCTGCAGCCAGTAGTAAGCGAGAATTCTTTCCTTACCCTTGGTGATAATAGCTCGATTGGCAAGCAATGGCTTACCATTGAAGTTCACTTCGGGAACTGTACGTTGTTCCAGGGATTTGATTTGCCAGCCCGTACCGGGAAGACAGGAGCGGGGCGAGTGAATGGTACCCTCACCTTCCGCCTGCACATCATAATATGCGGCATACAGATTAATCGTGCTTCCGCTTGATGCTTTGAAATCCGCCAACAAATAGTCGTCGAGCTTCAGCTCATCGAGAAAATGCGATTCTATGGCGCCCGGCCTGCCATACCAGTCCCCTTGCAACATAGAAAAGCCACTGAATTTCTGTCGTTCTGGAAAAATCGTTTCCGCCACCTGCAGCCGGATGTTCAGCAGCAAAATGCTCAACAGAATGGCCATCGCCAGAAACCCCTGTACGGGAAAACGTTGATTCACCTGCTCTACCGGCTCGGACGACACCGGTTCACCATAAAGATCAAGTGCTTCTGAGAACGTACGTCGGTCACCAACGGCCCAACTGATCAGTTTCATTTCTATAAACAACAGCATCAGGGCTCCCATAAAAACAACCCACCCTTCAAAATCGTGTAGCACACCTTCGGCCATCTCCTGCCCCCAGTATTCCACTGTCACACCGATCACACCGATTCGAATGCTGTTCATTAAAATGGAGATCGGCACGCTGGACACAACGATAATCACGCGCCGCCACATGGGTGCACGATAGAGAATGGCGATGATCATGCTCAGCGCCATCAGCGGAAACAGGTAACGCAGCCCATTACAGGCTTCGACCACCTGCAACTGCATAACACCCAGATCAATAACATTGCCTTCATAGTACACACTGATGTCGAACAACTGGATGAACCACACGCCTATCTGTGTCGAGATCAATTGCAAGTGGCTGGACATGTTGTTGTAAAGAAAAGTGGGCAGTTTGACCATAAATATCAGCATTAGCAGTGCGGGCCAGATGATCTTAAACCCACGCCACCCCAGCATAGCCAGGGCAAAGCCCCAAATACTGATCACCAGGGCGTACTGCCCCATTGTGGACACCACTGCAAGCCGACCGCCAATCAGCAGCAGCCCCCCTGCCAGCAATATCATCAAGCCAAACCACGAACCGGTAAACGCTATCGCTGCCAACTGTTGCCGTCTCTGATAGATAAAGTAGGCACAGATAAGAGGTATAAAAAAGCCGTGGCTATACTCCTCCTGCCCATTCCAGGTGTTGTAAAGGGATAACATCACCTTGAAGAAAAGGCCGCCAATCAACAGCGAGCCGACTATCAACGCCCCCATGAACATAGGTGAGCTATTCCAGCGCTGGCTGGGTGTGAGATTGGAAGTGTGCAAATTTGTTCTCCCATGGAATCAGGAACACTCCGTACCGAATCGGAAATGCTATGTCAGAACTGTGTAGGTTATATGAATGAATGCTTGTTCTCTTACCGTCGGGCACCCGCCCCCCTGGCGCCAATAAAAACGTAAGAATTCTGAAACATTGATGCGGCACCATAATAGGTTCTGACCTATATCCTTTTCTCTGCGGCCTAAGAATGTTGGTACAAGCCCTCCGCTCAGTGATCTACCCGACAACAACTCACCGCTTCCACACAACCATTCCGTTGTTATGGCTGGTGGTATTTATGGGTGCATTCCAGGCGACGTATTTGGTTATAACCGGACAAATGAATGCTGAAGGCGGGCGGGAAATGGCTGACATCGCCGAGCGTATGGTGCTGGGCTTCGGCTACAGCTCGCCTTACCTGCCGACAGGAGAAGGCGGACCAACCCGGGTTTCCCCTCCCCTCTATGTATGGCTTATCGGAGCTGTCTACTGGCTGCTGGGAATCAAAACCGAAGCCGCCAACACGGTATTGCACCTAATGAACATTGCTTTCAACAGCATTACCCTGGTAACGCTCTATGATGTAAACAGAAAATGGTTCGGAGAACGCTTCGCGCAGTTGTACGCACTGGTATTCAGTGTACAACCACATATTCTGCTATTGACCGGCGGAATCTGGGAAAGCACGCTCACGCTCATGTTTCTGGCACTGATCCTTAAATACGTTGTTTGCGGTTTTAACCCAGACCAGATCATGCATTGGCTAAAGCTGGGTATTCTGTTCGGGCTGACCGCCTTATGCAATCCCGCCTGGACACTTATGTACCCGTTACTGTGCTTGCTGCTGCTGGGCTCTGCACGACTCCTACAGCAACCATCACGCTCCGTTTCTTGCATCATGATCGCCGTTATCGCCTATGGGGTCATCATCTCACCTTGGCTGATCCGCAACCATAACGCGTCGGGCACCCTTAGCTATATTCGCAATATGGACGGTCCGGAACTGTATAAAGGTAATCATCCCGCTGCCCTGGGGGGACACGGTACGTTGTTTGCTGAATATTGGATCTATAAGAGCCCCGAACAACAGCACTTGTACCAGGAAATGGGAGAGGCTGACTATGATCGGTACATGCTCGAGCGGGCAATGTCGATCATAGTAGAGGATCCATTGCGCTATACCGGTAAAATTATAATGAGAATCGCCATGTGGTATAGCGGGGATGTGGATGCATTACTGTACTGGCACGAAGTGGAAAACTGGAAAAAATTTAGCTTTGGAATCGTCCTTACGGCATTTGGAATAGTAACTGGGGGGCTTGCACTCTACGGCACTTGGGCCATGCGAAAATTGAACACTGATCACTACCCGGAGCGATTGTGGTCTTTGTGGATATACGTCTACTTTCTACCGGTTCCGTATTTTCTCATCATTACCGGGTTTCGCTATCAGGCATCCTTAATGCCATTTACCCTGATTCCGGCACTGTACGCTCTTACCTATCTACAATCAAAATGCTCCCACACTCGTAAATGAGTACGCCCTCTTATCTCCGGTTGCTGAAAAATATGACCGCGTTTGGCGCCATTAAAGGCGGCAACTTTTTGATTCCGTTGGTCACCCTACCCTATCTGGTCAGAACACTGGGTCTTGAGGGCTACGGCAGCCTGAATTTTGCCCTTGCATTAGCTCAGTTTCTCGCGGTCACCATACAATATGGATTCACCATAACGGCAACTCGCCAGATCGCGCGCATTCAGGGTAATCACCGGAAACTCAATATCTGCTACTCGACTTACTTCTATAGTACCTTTTTATTGGCTTTGGTGGGATTTGCCGTCTATCTTCTAATCGTTTTCATGATTCCGGAATTTAGCCGAGACAGCTATCTTTTCATATACTGTGGCTTGTATCTTGCTATGCAAGCAATGGTTCCCGTATGGGCATTCCAGGGCACCGAACACATGCCTATGCTCACCTGGATCTTTTTGTCCACACGGTTACTGTTTCTGGTTCTTCTCATCTGTCTGGTGCAGGATCAAAGTCATGTTATCCGAGTGGCTTTGATTAATATGGTATGCGCATTAATCGCATTACTGCTTGCGTTATTTGTATTACATAAACAGCTCAAATTGCGTCTGATTGCCGTTCCCCTGGGATCGATCCGACAGACAATCAAAAATGGCCGTGACATTTTTATCGCACAATTCGCACCCAACCTTTACAAGAACGCATCCGTGTTTGTGTTAGGGCTCTATTCAAGCGATCTGGTGGTCGGTGCCTACAGTGCCGCACTGAAACTCATCGAGGTAACCGTAACCATCGGCCAGGTAATCTCATCCGCGGTTTTACCAATACTGGCGCGCAATATACAACATCACCGCCTATACAGTCAGGTTATGCTTGGCCTCGGGATACTGTTTACAGCCCTCGTTGTTTCCTTCTCCCACTCTATCGCGGAATTTGCCTTTGACTCAACCCGTAAGGAGCTGGTTATCTGCCTTCAGGTGCTATCCATTTCAATCACATTTGTCTACCTGTACACCACGTTTGGCGTCAACTACTTGATGTTGCAAGGCTTGGATCACCTGGCCAGGAATTTGAGTGTGGCCGTTTCCCTGGTGGGGCTATTGAGCCTGTTGGTATCAGTGCCCCAGTTCGGTTACATCGCTTGCCTGGCTGTGGTGGTAACAAGCCGCATGCTAATGGGATTGGGTAGTGTTGCACTCTATCAACTAAACCAATCAAATCAACGAACCCGATGACAAAAAAGGTCAGCCACGAGCAGCCACAATTTTGCAACCAAGTCACACTATACTGCGGGCCTATCACAATTACACACGTAACAGGATAGCCGTTTATGCGGCTATTTAGCCGCACCATGCAGAGAATCTCCATCTTACTACCATCGTTACGCGGCGGTGGTGCAGAAAGAGTTATGTTGACCATCGCTACTGAACTGGCTGAGAGAGGTCATGAAGTGGATTTGGTTTTGTGTAAGGCTGAAGGTGCCTATATAAATGATGTTCCTGCCAGTGTGAATCTGATTGATCTTAGGAACCACAGGCTGAGCCGGTGCCTGGTTCCGCTGCTGAAGCATATCAGGCGAAGACAACCAGAGGCGCTTCTTTCCACCATGCGTCATGTAAACCTTTTGGCTGTGACCGCAAAACTGATGTCACCCCATTCGTTTAGGTTGATCGTCAGGGAGGCCAATACCATTGGCACACAACTGATGGAGGACAACAATCTGAAAGAGCGGTGTATGCCGTTTCTGATGAAATGGCTATACCCCCGCGCAGACGCAATTGTTGCAGTGTCCGAAGATACTCGAAAGGATCTTATCACCCACGCAGGCATTGATCCTTACCGGGTCCAAATTATTCACAATCCCGTCGTATCCGATCTCATGTTTAAGCACGCTGAAAGCGCCGTAACCCATCCCTGGCTTAAAAGCCACACTGTGCCCGTCATCGTTGCAGCCGGTAGATTGTGCCGACAAAAGGACTTCCCAACCCTGATAGATGCGTTTGCCAAACTGAGACAACATCTGGTAGCTAGGTTGATTATTCTTGGTGAAGGTGAGGAAAGAGCGAACCTGATGCAACAGGCCCGCGCACTTGGAATAGCAGAGCATGTAGATCTGCCGGGATTCGTCAACAACCCATTTTGTTACATGAAACAGGCAGATTTGTTTGTACTCAGTTCTCTGTGGGAGGGCCTGCCAAATACCTTGATCCAGGCTATGGCGTTGGGCACCCCGGTCATCTCCACTGACTGTTCCGGAGGCTCAAGAGAAATCCTAAACAATGGCACATTGGGTGAACTGGTTCCTACCCGTTCCTCGGACCGACTGAGCATCGTGATGCGTAACGTCATTCAATCACGCTTTTCGCCCACCACTACATTGAGAAACAAAAGGGCAATGGCGCATTGCGCAGGCACTTTCGGCCTCCGACCTATCGTTGATCAGTACCAGATTCTGGTTTCAACTTTGAGCCTGAGTACCCCGTGAGAATTTTATACGTGATAAAAAAGCTGGAGTACGGTGGCGCAGAATTCCAGCTCCTGGCGATTGCTGATCGCCAGAGAAATCTGGGGCACGCCATCAAGATCATCACCCTGAACATGCCAGAGCCATATTTTCTGGACAAGGTAAAGCAGGCCGATTTGGACTTTCAGTGTGTGGATTTCGATGAATCTTACCAGCTGCCAGTGGCGCTAATCAGGTTACGCAAAGCCATTGTACAATACCACCCGGACATTGTGCATTCACATATGTACCATTCCAACATACTCACACGGCTTATTTATATTACCTGGAGACGTGCCCTGTTCGTGTCCACCGCCCACAACATACGGGAAGGCAGCAGGTTTCGTGACTGGATGTATCGTATCACCGACAAATTCTGCGATGTAACCACTAATGTGAGTCGTGCTGCCGTTGACCGATACAATGTTGATGGATTGGTACGAAATCATGCATGTGAGCTGGTTGAAAATGGCATCGACACAAACGCATTCCGCCGCGACCAGACTGCAAGGCGGGTATATCGCAAAAAGATGAATTCAACAGATAACTTCATCTGGCTGTATGTCGGTAGTCTCACAACTCAGAAAGATCTACCTAATTTACTGCAGGCATTCAGTCAAATAGCAGAACATCGTGCTAAACCTAAGCTGTATATTGTGGGAGATGGCCCGGAACAACGTTCCGTTTCCTCTCGAGTGACATCCTTGGGCTTGGATGACAGGGTCACTCTGCTGGGAAACCGCAATGATCTGATGGAATGGTACAGCATGGCAGATGGATTCGTACTGGGATCGGCTTGGGAAGGATTGCCCATCGTATTGCTTGAAGCACTCAGCTGCTCCCTGCCGGCCGTTGTGACTAATGTGGGTGGTAACAGCGATCTGGTGGTGGAGGGAAGCAACGGTTACCTGGCCCCGCCACAGAACCCAACATTGCTCGCAGATAAAATGGCAGAGCTAATGAATCTACCAGAGTGTGATCGACAATATTTTGGCGAATACGCCCGCTCCCATATAGTCCAAAATTTTGACTTGGACATTATTGCAACTCGTTGGCGTGAACTCTACCAGCGGCCATTTAGAAATTCACCCTTCAGAAAGCTCATTCCATGATTTCCCACGAGCATCGGTTCATCTTTATCCACATTCCAAAATGCGCTGGCACCAGCATCGAACAGGTTTTCGGGCACCTGGACTCCCATCGCGGCAGAGGTGGACAGGATCATCGCAGCCTGCGCATGCTGCAGCCAGCCTTCAGCAACCTGCATCGACTCCATGAACGTGGAAATCTGTTCGAAGTCGGGCGCCGGTTTAAACATCACCTTTCCCCCAACGTGAGCAATCCCAATAACAAAATTCAGGTCAGCCCTCGCCAATACCAGGACTACTTTAAATTCACCATTGTAAGAAACCCGTGGGCCAGGGCCTACTCATGGTATCGTAATTATATACGTGATCCGCTCCATAAAGGAGCAGCTGGGCAAAGCGATATCTCATTTCATGAATTTTTACATCAACATGCCGGCAGAGGCATGCTCCGTTCTCAACTCTATTGGATAACAGATTACACCGGCAGAGTTGACATGGACTACATCGGCCGATTCGAGAATCTCAATGCGGATTTCGGCACTATATGCAACAAAATAGGAATTGAAACGCCTGATCTCCCTCATAAGACAAAAGGCGATGGAGCGGATTATCGCGACGCCTACGATCAGGCTAACCGAGATCTGATTTCAACGATCTACCAAGAAGAAATAAAATTGTTCGACTACGCTTTTGATTAAGAGTAAAGAGGCATTATTTTTACTTCACTCTGGCGGTACAAAGTCTGGTACTGAAACATCCTGATACTGACGATTATTTATGTGGTTAACTTTTCTTTCGGAAATATACCAACCATAGCTAACCCGTCGCTCATAGTCTATGTCTGCCAGATTCGATTTCGCTATCCCATCCCACCCGGAAAACAATGGTTGAGCTGTTTTGATGCTGTAGAATTGTGCCCAGATCGGTTCTGCCTTTGAATCTCGTACCACCACTTTGTCATAACCAAACCGGCCACCATCAAATCTATGATAGTCAGGCTGTCCGGCAGGGTCTTCCGTATAGTAAAGCGTAAAGATCTGATCCCATCTATCGTTATACACTTTTCTCACTTCGACGTTTTCAATCTTTGCCCAGCGCAACCAATTGATTGCAGAATTGACAGCCGTCTTCATCTTCAGTGACGGGCTCTTGTCACGCAATAAGAGCTTTATTATGCCTATTGTTTCCTTGGTTGAGATGGCAGGCAGCTCATAAATACGCCCCTGTGCCGGCGTATACTGGGTGTCAGGCAGATATTGTTGAGCCCACCCAGTGGGAAAACCATTGACTTCAATCTGCGCATTGAGAATATATTGCATCCCTCTGTCATAAGCGCGTTCACATCGTACCAATAGTGGTTCAGACAGATAATCATATGCACCTTCCATCGCATCAGATAAGGCTGTCATGGCCCCAACCATGGCACCATCATTAAAGGTTACGTATTTTCCGTAGCTACTTAAATTAGGATAGTTTTGCGGCCAGCCACCAAAGCTGTATTGTGCGTCCAGAATGTATTCCAGCCCCCTGATAATCGCCAATTCAAACTCGTCACGTGGGTAATATTGATTGACCCGCATCAGGAACCGGATGTGGGAATGGGTTGCGTTGTTGTCCAAGGTACTGACATTATGATGATACTGCTGTATTTGAGGATAGAAATGATCTGCCGCTGTATCAAACAGCCGTTGTGCGTCATCTTGGGTAAGCAAACTGCACTCGGGGCTGACATTTTTTCTCCAGCCTCCGGACGGCATCTGGAGCATCACTATATTTTCGGCCACTAACAGGGCTTTTCTGGAATTGTAAAAGCTGAGATCTCTATTCAGTGGTATGATGGTGTACCAGCGGCGATCGGTTCCTTCGAGCAAATTGTGCAGACCGATGTAGGTGGCTTTTCGGCTGTCACTATCGTGACATATTTCTGCAACAACAGGCACCGAATATCCCCCCAACATTGCAAGCACTACCCATAAGACACTGCAGTATCGAGATAAAATAATCATATTGCACAACTCGTGTTCAAGTATGACTGCATATCGTTCGGACTACCGACACCTATTACACAAAATTAAACTGCTTTTCTGCCTGTGTATCCACGTGTGAATCGGTATATAGAACGTAGTTAATGCGAATAGAATTGTCCAGTCGAGCAGGGGCATGAATTGGATTACTCTGAAGGGTCGTTGCATGTGACGTTTTCGTATCTCGTCTTGCCAACCACCAAAGCAACACGATACCAATAATAAAGTGGAAGTTGCGGACGATTATGTGCTTCGGGTCTCCGTAGAGTACGGTGTTGGTTGCAACAAAAAGCACTGAGTAACTCAGTAACATCGCCCGTGTTCCACCATAAAAATGCCGGGCGATAAACACATCCAGCCTGCACAGCACGGCCCCAATCAGAAATCCGACGATCACTGCGCCAAGATAATGTGCCTGCATGAATGAGAATGTTACGATATCCACCGGTGCCGCCGTCGTTGAACCACGCTCCCCTTTACTAACGCCGATTATATTTCTGGTATTGACATCGGTGGCCGTATCCAATCCCAGAATGCCCTGCCAGACACGTGTGGGAAAGAGATAGGCCGGGGCAGCCAGAATATCCTTCATGTATCTTAGGCTGTTAGTCTCATGGGCCCTGGTGAGCGACACAACAGGGTACGAAAGTTCTTTTACAAAAAAGGCCCCAACATTTTCCAAGTTGGATGATTTCCCCCATATAGCGCTACTGGCGGGTAAAACAATTGCCGGAATGATAACAAGCAGTAGCGACCTTCTCAGGGTCTTTAGAGATGGACCGCTTTTATGGAGAAGATAACCAAGCGGAACAATCAATAAAAACATCACCAGACCGAGCCGCCCTTCCCAGCTGTAAAGTATGAACAGTGACACCGCAAATGAGATCGAAAAACCACTCCAACTTAGAACAGAATGTAGTGCCCCTTTGCTTTTGGTCAGTATTATTCCAGAGAAGATCAACACAGAGAAGAAAACAAAGCCACCAAAACGCTTAAGAAATGTATACGGGTTATCTCCTACATCAACCAACCCCGCTCGAATACCTGCAGCCTGCGCCAACAACTGCGAAAAGCCTCCATAGGATCGGGCGTAGAGCCAATAGCTCACCAGCCCGATCACTAGCATCGCCACAGCCACTATTTGATATCGCATCAATGGTGGAACAATCGCCCAGTGTTGATTCAAGGGATTGAGTTTGTCGGCTGGATTGAATGCCCATATTGACAACCAAGTGCCGACAATGACCAGGCAGCACAGCACAGGATAGATCCACGCAAGGGTGCTGTGCTCTGAAACGAGCAATCTGGCATCCGGATTGGCAGCCAGATAGCCTATAAACGTCAGCATGGCGAAACCACCATACCCTACCAACGCAGCCACAAACCAGTCAGCCAGGTACAAGATTTCGTTTGTCCGATAACGAAACAGGGTGCCTACTGCACCAAATACAATGAGCAGGCTGGATGTAATGCCTAATAGTATGAGATTTTGATCCATTCCGACGCAAGCATGAAGCATGGATATGTCAGCATAATGACCAACTCATTACCGGTTTATTCGTGATCGAGATACTTACAGTGCTGATACCAACCAGAAATCAAATAGAGGCGGTATATGTTGCGGGCCAACATTCTGGCGTACTTGTGTCTAGAATTGGCGGTAGCATAACAGCGCTCAAGCAACTTATTGACAGCTGCGGTATTCCACAATGAGCTGGTCAGGATGGTTTCCAGTATCAATTTACGGTTCATATTGATAACTGATGTAAAATTGTAGCTATAACCCATTTTGCCGATTTTATCGCTATCCAGACCAATATGCTCCTTTAGAATACTCCGAAAAATCAGCTTATTCTTCCCGGATGCAGTGTCAAATAGCGCTTTCTCAGGCAGACGGGAAAAATAGCTGGCAACGCTGGAGCTGGAAAACGGCAGCACCAGATTATGATTGAAGGCGTCACTAAATGAACGTACCTTGCGGATATGCAGCTCAGCAGCTGTTATACCGGCATGAATATCCGTTTTATGTTCAACCGCATCCAATTCGCTCCGCTGATCCGAAATTCGGCGCCAATGATCATAAACCGCCTCCCCTGCCGGATATATCCTCAGTGCATCCCTTGTGCTCAGGCCGCTCATTCCATAATGTTCGGCGGGCGTTTTCAGTAACGGAGCCAATCTGCTCTCCGATGCCGTCAGATAACGTAACCACGCCAGCCGGGAACTGTAGTTCAATATGGGCAACATGCGGTAGTCTTTCATACTGGGTGGAATAAAGAGGTAGCAGTCATTGCCACCGCCGTCGATGATATTGGAGCCTGATATTAAGCCCTCCACCTGCAGAGTATACAGCGGATAGGCCAAGGTCACCGGGTCGATACCGGGGAATGGTGCATTAATGAAGAAACTTTCTATAGCCGACTTCTCGCTTTCCCCCAGTCGATCAACCTCCTCCAGTACCTGATGACGAAATCCCAACTTTCTGGCAATGGATTCACTGATCTCACTTTCGTCATTACCCCCATTGGAATGATGGGTAAGCAAGGTAATTCTATCCTGCCAACCAGCCTCAGCGGCGGCACATGCCAACATATTGCTGTCTTTTCCTGCACTGTGAAACAGAAAACTTGGCCTTCCCACCTTTAGCCGCTCAGCCATCGCCGCAGACAGTAATGAGAATATATCCTCTTTGTCTGTACTTACCGGCGGCGCCTCGGTTCGCTGGTTTCGACGAAAAGGGAACTTATGATGGAAGTGAGTGACCACACGCCCTTTCTCAGTAGTTACTTTAAGGCTGTCACCAAACCCCAACACATATACATTCTGGTAGATGGTGGCCGGCGGCGGCACGACGCCGCTTTGCAGCAAAAATGATAACCCTGAACTGGACACCTTAACCCGCACCCTGTCATCACTCAGCAATGCGGTGACGGAGTTGGAATACAACATATAGTCTGGGTGTGTGTAAATATACAGTGGGTTCTCTGCGGCAATATCAGAACGCAGATTCAGCTCCCTCTGACCAGGGTAATAGGTGTTAATCATTTCGCAATCATCTTTCGCTTTAATAGGTGTTTCAATTCGCCGCTTTGCCTGCTTAACGGTACGGTAAGCCTCTATTTGATCACAGTAGTATGAAAAAAATTGTACTGTTCGCCAATACCGCCTGGTACCTCTATAACTTTCGTTTGCCCTTAGCCCACGCGCTTGTTGAACGAGGCTGGCATGTCATTCTGATTGCCCCAAAAGACAGGTACATCGCGTCACTTCGCGATCAGGGGTTCACAGTTATTGAACTCAGAATGAATCGCCGTAGCCTTAATCCGTTGCAAGAGCTGGCACTGATTCTACGCCTGTCTCATCTACTTAAAGGCCTCAAACCTAACGTAATTTTCAACTTTACCATTAAATGCGTTGTCCATGGATCCATTGCCGCGCGCTTGGCTGGCCTGCATCGCAGGGTTAATACGGTAGCGGGGATGGGCTCGGTTTTCAGCTCCCGGCATTGGGCAATGAAGCCATTGAAACCAGCGGTAAGATTCTTGATGAAGCATTCCCTTGCGGGCCGTCACTCCCACTGCATCGTACAAAACCCTGACGATCAGACATTCTTCTTAAACAACGGAATCATTTCACCTGGGCAATTGCATTTGATCAAAGGCTCCGGTGTGGACGGCTCCCGCTTCCAACCCTCCGCATCGTGGTTGGCGCGTCAATCACACACTCCCACCCCAACATCCCCGTATCCATCATGCAGCGGTAACAAGCGCGTACTATTTGCTTCGCGTCTATTAAGATCCAAAGGAATTGACTACTTTATTGGCGCAGCGAAGCAACTGGGTGAAGCCTATGAATTCTGTATTGCAGGCCAACCTGATCCGGGCAATCCTGAATCTCTGCAACAGGAAGATCTTGACCAACTCTGTCACACCAACATTACCCTGCTAGGTCATATAGAGGACATGGCTCCGCTGTTACGCAGCGTCGATCTTGTTGTTCTACCTTCCATGTATGGCGAAGGGGTACCCCGTATATTAGTAGAGGCCGCAGCCACCGGCTTGCCACTGATCGCATTTGACACCGCAGGCTGCCGGGAGATTGTCGTTGATGGCAGGAACGGATACCTGGTCAAACCCGGCAATCAGCAAGCCCTCAACCAGGCGATCCAGTCTATATTCTCCAGCCAACAACACTATCAGACCCTGGCAACCAACAGCCGCCGCCATTTTTTATCGCAATTTGAACAGTGCAGCGTGATTGCAGCGACCATCAATATCATCGATCTGACTGCAGCCGACAATAAGATTCCCGCTACATCTGCTTCCAACTAGCGAGTCAAAACAAATCCGATCAAGGCACCTGAGGCGGATCGATCGATTTTTTACCGTAGGGTGCAGCCATCGGGTCGCCAACAAATACGCCTTGCCCTGGCATCTTTACACTGCGCCAATAGGCGGTCACCAGTGATTCACCTGCCTCAACCGACTTGATCAGCTTCACGGGATCTGGAAACTTACCCACATCGTTGCAAGGCTCAACCACTGTTCCATAACTGGCAGTGGCGCCGGCTTCCAGCCATCTTAACGCGCTCATCTGATAGCTGTCCGTGAGCATGCCGCCTGCAGACGTAAGATGATCTGCCACTGCACCAGGTAGGAAACGATTTGTTCCAAGATAAGGCACTACATGTAACCCGGTAAAATAGAACATCACTCTGGGCTGACCTGTCAAAAACTGAGTTTCCATGAAATGCAGATCATTGTACCTGGATTCATAATCCTCAAAACGGCTTCGATAAGCGGCCGCTCTGACGTTGCGCCTTGCATCTTTGGTCCGAAGCAAATAGGCATCCCCTTGGGGGAAACTGCCATCCGCGCGGCGGCCACGGTCAATTAACTTTTTAACGTCTCTCTCCGACTGGCCAGCCAGCATCATGGATACCACGATGGTTGATTCCAGCATTTCATTGCCACCATTATGATATAGTGGTGATACCAAAGTCGTACTGCAGTCATTTGCACACAATCGCTGATCCACGCCCAGACTCAAAGCACTAGTCACAGACATGCATCCAACACGATATGGCTCGGTCCAGGTCACGGCATAGGCCTTAATTCGAGGCAACGTGTTGGCGACAATTATTCTCCGCAGCGTTTTGAAATCCTCCTCCGAAACTTCACCGCCATTGCTATGAAAGCTGATATAGATGACATTCTCGTCCGGAATCCCTCTGGCGGTCTTATAATACTTCGCCACAGCAAGACTTTGCGGGTCCACATCATTAACAATCAGGCCAACCTGTTCAGGATGAAGGGGCTCCGCCACTAAAGGCTCCGTGTAAAACAGCATTAACCAGCAAAGTCCAATCGCAACTTTGATCATACGCTACTTCGCATTATTTAAAACTGCACCCAATATGGGTTTATCGCCCAGCAACTCAGATATTCTGCGCATATCGGATTTCCGGGTCACCCCCTCTTCAATAATCAACAAGCCTGCATCGTACTGGTCCATAAAGGCCACGGCATCATCGGTTTCCAGTATCGGGGGAAGATCAAATATGATAATTCTCTGGGCATACCGCCCTTTCATCTCTTGCACCAGATTACTCATCCGCGGCGTGGTAAGAAACTCCGATGAGTGAATGATGCGCTCCCGCCCCGGCAACACCACCAGGCTATCAATACCGGGGGTGAACAACATATCAAGCACGTCCGCCTTATCGTTTAGGTAGTCGCCAATACCGAACTCCGGACAATAATTGAAATAGGTGTGAATGGATGGCTGGCGCAGGTTAAAATCCGCCAACAATACTGTGCGGCTGTGTTCCAGTGCAATACTAATGGCCAGGTTTATCGCGGTCAAGGTGGCACCCTGACCCGACCGCGCACCGATGATACCAATGCTGTTCCAGTTATTCTGGTACATGGTCTTAAGTATCTGGGTACGCAGTAGCTTATACGCATGAATAGTATCCTGATCGGCACCTGGCCCCAACAGCCGGTTGCTTTTGAACCAAGCCTGATCCACCTGATGTATCTCGGTAAACTGATAACGATGCGACATCTGGGTTTTCTGCATCGCCGGCTCCCAGCTGGACGGTCCGGATTCCAGAGCCGGACCAAATGTATTATTCATGCTCTTCTCCCACCGATTAACCTATTTTCCTCAGTGCCACATACCAAAGTACATCCAGAGGCATCCACGCAATATGTGTAATTATGGCAACACCAAGGCAGGCCAGCATCAACCCACCTGCCATCACAACCCTGCTACGGCGCGTTATTGCGACTTCGCGCGGTGTACGAATGTGTTGAACCGTCACCAAAGGAGCTTTACCCAGTAGTTGTGTAACTACCCTGGCTGAGTAGAAGGTTGGATCCATTTTCTCCAAAACAATTATCACACCCACAGCAATAACAATAGCGACAATAAATCCGGCAATGAGGATAAGAATGCGGTTAGGACTGATGGGCCGTTCAGGCATCAGAGGCGGTTGTATTAACGTGAAGCGTTCACCCTTGCTTTCCTGCTCCAGGGTGCGTGCCAAACCCGCTTCCGACTGCTTTGCTCTGAGCTCCTGGTACTTTCGGGTGGTATTTTCATAATCACGGGTCAGCTCCAGATATTCCTTTTCCACCATCGGTGCTTCAATGATCGCCATCTCCAGATCATGGAGTTTGGCTTTCAACTTATCCCGTGTTGCCTTCATCGACTCCAGTTCCAACCTCACACTTTTTAGTGCGGTGGCCAATTGAACATAGGATGGATTACTGGCGGATTCCATATCCTGTTGTTCCACTTCCGGAACCACAGCCAGCTTGTGCTGGAAAGAATCGACCAGCGCCTGCAATCTGGCCACATCCGGATGGGAAACACCGTAACGCTGGCGCAATCCGGTCAACTCTGCACTGTATATTTCCAGTTGACGCTTAACAAACGTTCGTTCATTGGGAAATTCGTCATCTCCGATCAGGTTTTCAAGTTCTCGTTTGGTACGGATGACATCAGGATGGCTTTCGGAATAGGTTGCCAACAGCGTCACATATTGGTTCTGCAACAACCTAGCCCTAGCCGTAGGGGTTAATGCCGCTTCTTGACCCTTACCAACCAGGGCGGGCTGAGGGTCCTGTTGAGATAAATTGGATTCAAGGTATATTCGACGCTCCTCCAACGCCTGTATCTGGCGGTTGGTTTCGAAGTACTCTCGCTCTGTTCGATCCATCAGATTCATATTTAATGGTGTCAGCTCCGGTAGCTTGCGAAAATTTTTCTCCTTAAACTCCGCCAATCGTGATTCCAGCTCTGCGCTTTTTATCTTGAGTCTTTGCACTTCATCCGCGAAGAACGATTCTGCGTTGTCCGCCATCTCCTGTCGGGTTTTGATATTCTCGCTCAAGAACAGTGATGTAAGTTCGTTAGCCACCAGTTGGGACGTCTTGGCGAACCGGCTTTCATAGCCGATATTAAACGCAATGGTGGCCTCCACCGGCCGCCCGCTACGCGGGTCAACCACATCAGCGCTGATCATTCGGTGATGAATATCATCACGCATATCATTAACAACGCTCTCCAGTGGTTCGCTCTCCCGCTCTTTCGCATACAAATCGTATTTCTTTATTAGTTCAACCAATTTCGAGTACGTCATGACCCGCTGTATTATCATTTGAATTCGCTGATCGGCAAAACTGGTGACTGTTGAACGCACCAGATCTTTGGGAATTTCCTGTTGCTCAATCAATATGGTGGATTCCGAACGAAATGTCGGCGGGGCAAAAATCGCATAGACCACACTGAGGATCACCACCAGCATGAAAGCGACCAACGCCGGCCGCCCCCGACGCTTGATCATTCCAATCAACTCTTCAGTATCAAGCTGTGTGTCTTTGTTCGCATTCACAAAAATAGCACCTGTAATTCGGGTTCACCGTAATTATGCTTTCTTCACCATTGCAGTATGTCTGGAGACCACTGTACGCCGACTTGAATCCGGTTTGATTCAGTGTCGACGTTATTGACCACATATTTTCGATAAAGATAGCGGTAATATCCATTCAGATGCAGCGTTTTACTCACTCTCCATGCAGTGCCCAGTGAAGCATATATTACATCAATGTTATCCCTGCTGATCTGGTTCACATCACTTCGCTGCTGACTGGCAAAGGTATCGAACGTTAAGCTGAATACCGCTGAAAATTCGGCATCCAAGCTCAGCGTAATTCGCTTCTCATCAATAAGTGATCCAGATGAGTTAGGCTCAACGGAACGAAAGTAGGCCATACCAACATCAGCTCTCTCGCCCTTATAGTTAAGGGTGATATTACTCACCAAGCCATTACCTTCCTGCTCGTTATCCAGTTTGTATATCCATAATCCGTCTGTAAAATAGAGTCGCGATCTGTATTCTGTCTGGCGATAACCCAAATACGTGTCCAATTTCAGATTTTCCGACATTGCCCAGTCAAACCCAACACCACCGCTCTTTATTTCCGTTTTGTCCGGCAGCAATAACTGCGAGCGAAACAGCTCTGGCCGAAAATTATCCCGATAGTCCACAACACTGAAGGAAAAGTTACCGTATATTTTCATCACGGCACTGCTTAGCCAGAACGCATTGGAACTGGCAGTGCTGTAATCGTATTCGTTAAGCTGGGCAGGAACCTCATTGAAACGAACCTGCTCAGTGGTTAGGTTAAAGCCAGCGCCAATGGTAGATGAAAAGTAACGCTGCCCTGTCCCCGATGCTCGGTAACGTTTTCGGTCCACATCGATACGACCACCTCCCTGACTCAACGCGTCATCCGCCAACGTGGTATCCTGTATTGCCGATACGCTGGCAGACAGATCGCTAATATCTGACTGACGGCCAGCATTCAAGGCCAATAGAATAATATCGTTCTCATCCACATTCTCGGTATTTAAGCTTTCTTCCACCACACGACCACGCACACCAACATGACCGGCAAGACCTTTGTATTGGTAGTCGCCCTGCAATTGAATCTGCCCACCTAATACATCATTTTTCTGCGGCTGCCGCAGACCGTAGTTATCGTCACTCAGTCCAAACACGCCAACATCGTAATCAAACTGATTACTGCCGGCCACGGCCCCTGCACAGAGCAGTGACATCCAACTCAATAAAAAACCGGCTTTTAGCATCAAGGAACCAGAACCACGTCACCACTTTTCAGGATTACGTTCTGCTCAAGATTCTCACCATCTGCCATATCATCGTAACGAAAGGGAATGGCTTCATCCTGCCCCGGGCGGATGATTTTAACTTGATTTTCACTGGCGAAGGTTGTCATGCCACCGGCCATACTCAGAGCCTGCAGCACACTGGTGGGGCCTAGCATGGGATACTGACCCGGTCGGTTTACCTTACCAACCACATAGTAGAGATTACCGGCTGCCTTCAGCAGAGAGACAGTAACACTGGGGTCGGGAATATACTCAGACAACCTCAGTGTGATCTCGTCATTCAGCCCCTTGACTGATTTTCCGGTGACGGCAATCATGCCCACCAGCGGTAACGAAATATAGCCATCAGGAGATACAACCAAATCCCGTGAAAGATCCGGTTCCTTCCACACGGATACCTGCATTACATCACCAGGCTGCAGTAGATAACCTTGAAACGGATGCCCGCCATCACCTTCAGCCAAGCCATGGGTGAAAGCAGACATCATGAGCAGAAACGTACACAATACAGAAATAGATTTAGGCACAACCAGACCACTTACCGTTTTCCAACAGATTTAACAACAAACTGGTCAGCCTAATTTACCTGCGGAACATGAACCTTTTGTTTCAGTTAGCTTTCAGCTCCATGTAACAAGCCAGCCATGATCCTGCGGAAACCTCCCCAGGCCAACCTTATCTGATAAATCGTCTACGCTTTCGCAGCCACAACAACACCAAACCGGATCCGAGATACACGGCAGACAGAGGCAGCGGTACTGGTGATATCATTTTTAGCTCAACCCCATACAGTCCCAGTGCGGCAATGCTGTTAGATCGTCCAAACATGGAAAGGTAGTACGAATCTTCCGCGCTAATATCAAACAGGATGGATTTCTGCAGCTGACCGTTATCACTCAATATCAGGTCGGCAATACTTGCAGTTGCCGTTACCAGGTTCACACCCACCTTTGCAAGCGGATCAGGAAACTCAAAGTCGGTCAAAGTTAACTGATAAGATCCCAACTCAAGATTGTCCAGTTGAACGATCTGATAACTGTAGTCATCAACAAACTCAACACTTTCGTAGACTATGTTACTGTTTTCAGCCAAATCTGGCTGCACTAACGATATACTTGATTTGCCAATAGTTGCACCATACGCGTTGTGGGCCTTAATGACGGAAATGCCGCCCTGATCAGACAGGCCACAACAGTCCGCCACATCAACCATAACAGCCGATGCGCAGGCAGAATAAGCCAACAAACCAAGCCCCATGGCCGCATTCACGCACTTATGAAATAGCATAATCTTTGTCTCCTATTGTCATGAATTTGCTACGACTATCACTACAATTGTCCTTTGAATTGTCACCTTGTGAGATTTTTTCCAGCGTGCCGATATTGAGATATTTCTCATACAAATAGTCACGCAATGAACTAATCATCCTGTTGTTGTGTGAGCTAACACGACGCAAAGCATTGTTCTTATACGTCATATACGGGGCACCAAGCCCAGCGGACACGAGGATATCAAGGTCTTCTGGATCTACTTTTTTATGCTGATCCAGCAAATCGCTGTTCACGATACGCTCCAGATCAGAACTGTCCAGCTCGAGATAATGTGTCAGCTCACTACCACACTCGATAAGGGCCGGAATCAGGTCTACGCCTTTGGCATCCTTGTCACGAAACGCCATTAATTTCGACAACGACTGCTTTACCGTAAAGCGTAATAGATCCGATTCCTTAACCCCAAGACGCGTCGATATCTCTTTCAATTTGGCTAGATCTGACTCATTTAACCGTAATGAAACTGTTCTTTTTTGACTCATTTTCGTGGTCCCAAGTTGCACTAAACATCATTAATTGTCTGCATTTTCTGGTTGTTACTACCCCCAACAAAGCACACCAACCGCATGCATAAATTACCAAAACGGAATCACTTTGTGGTGAATCTTAGGATACGAATTGATTACAGATTGATGGGCACAATATGACGAATCCATAACGCATTGCAGACAGATTTACCCTGATACCACAAGCACGGAATACATCAAGCTCCAACTGAATCAGAGCTTGATTACAGCAACAACTTAATTAAGGTATATAAGCAGGAGGATTCAGGACTTCTGACTGGTGGCGGGATTGGGAATTTACTATCGGTTTCAGTTATTCACTATCTTTTCAGAGTCCAGAGCGTTCTCAGAACCCGGGGAATCATTAACCAAATGATCTTCATTTCGGAAACGATAATGCTGTATGATATTTTCCACTTCAACCTGTTTGAATCCGGTAAGCGGCTCACTGGCATGCAATACATCCCAGAAGCCCTTATCCTTATACTTTCCCAGAATCTCATTATTAATTGAATAAAGATCAAGGTTGTGGTTCCGGCATTGCTCGAATTGATTCTTCTGTACAGCCAACGCCTTGTCCAGGGATTCGTTATCAGCCTGCTGCTGTCTAAGCACACTCAATAAATCCAGATAACGGGCCTGCAGCTCCGAGTATTTCTCGTTATATAGCGCCAGTTTATCACCCAGCTTGGCCGATGCTTTTTCCCTGGCTGCAAGCTTGGATTCCGATTCTTGTTTAAGAAGTTCAAGTTGTTCCTCTTTGTCGTGCAGCTGGCGTTCCAGGCCCTGTTTTTCCGCAGTAATCTGACGCAGCATATACTGGGCCTTGGCCAAGGCATTCTGCAGCGCACGATCTTCTGCCTGCACCGAACTACAGAACAACAAAGCAGACACACCCATGATCATTGCAAATTTATGCATATTCCCCCCCTTGTGTCAGCGCACAAAATCGATAGTCCCTTCGGATCACGTAGCCTCGTCCACGGTAACACTCACACGTACACAATTATCGTGAATTTTTTGCTACAGCCTGTTGCGCTCGATAGATTCCACAGGCTTCACCAAGCACACCTTTGACATAGTCCTGCGCACTCGTAAAACGCTCTTTGCTGTATGCAAACTCTCTGATCTCACCCCGGGGATGGCTCAGTAAACTGAGCGTTCTATCATAGAATTCACAGGTATTGTCCGGCTTACCGGCCCGCATGTTTGTGAGTGCTAACATATAGGTGCTCTGGGCCTGCAGCCACTCTTCCTTTAACGCCTTATAGTATCGAACACTGAGTTGCAGGCTCTGCTTGGCATGCTCATAATTTCCGACATCAGTTTGATCAGCGCGCATCGCATTGTAAAATTGCATACCCTGCAGAAAGTAGAAATCTCCCAGCCCCAACAGGGTTTGACTGGCAAGCAACTGGCTTTCAGTACTCGACGCAAGGCTTGGCTCCATCGATCCAGTTTTTCGAAGTTGCTCCCTCAGTTGGTCCAACCGGGCAAATACCTCACCCTCTCGGCTCAACTTACGATTCCCACCTGGCCCTGTAACAGTACATGCCATCACAGACAAACAAAGCATCATGATGGCCCAGCGAACGATAGAACTCTGGTTCATGGAATTACCTCACATTAACAGATTTTTCACGCGCTACTAATCATATTGGGCGCTGCCCCGAAACTAAAATGCAGCTTGCAAACTCAGTTGCAGAGTATCGACACTGATGTTAAACAGGGCATCCCCCGGGTCCACATCAATGGAATCGGCACTGATCCACTTAAGCGAGGCAACGGTATCATCATACAAGGCGTACTGCGCCTCAATGATGTAACCTTCCGCATCAGTCCCACCGAGCAAAAAATCAGAATCGGAGAACGCATCCAGTACAGCATCTCCTTCCAAGTGGCGATAGGTAAAGGTCACACGCCAGTCTCGAATATAGTCCAGCGTTGCCGTTCCCGCGGCGATCGAAAGTTGGTAACCGGTATCACGCTCCGGTAATTCCGTACCCACCAGTGCAGAAACCTCCTTCTGATCAAAGGCTATATTCTTTACATAGTCCGCTTGCAGAAATACATAGGTGGGAAAGAAGTCAGCCATCTGGTATTCGACAGTAGCATTCAGTAATTTATAACTGGCTGCCAATCCCAGAAAAGGTTCATCGTTAGGATGGTTGATGTTATAGACCGAATTGCCCACCTGGTAGAACGGTGATGCAGTTGAGTAGCTTGCTTCTGTTCCCTGATATGGGTTTCTCTTGCCTTCTGTTTGATCATAATGATAGTAAGATAAGGCCATGGACAATTTATTGGTACTAACAAACTGGTAGTCTGTACCAATCTGCGCCGCATACAAGTACTTGTCACGATCATTGACTTCGGACACTATCTGCGCCGCATCTTCACTCAGGTTGGCAATATTCCGATGAATTTCCTGAATGGGGAACAGGCCCAGCCTAATATAGGGATCCCAATTGTTGGTGTCGCTGAATGGTGAGGTTTCGCGCATAAAATAGTAGCTGCCGCCAATGCCTTCAAAGGTCATATCACTGTCAAAAACCAGATCCGTATGCAGAAACGGAGTTTGGAAGCGCCCTCCAATCAACTCCACTTGCTCCTCCAAAGACGTGTATTTCAGATAACCCAGGTCAAAGTTGGCGTCCCATTTGGAGGAAAAGCCCCCCAGCGTCTGGTTGCTGGATACTGGATTACCTTCATTGCCTGTGGTCAGCCTCATTCCCACTTCAATCCGATCTGTGGGTTGTGCTTTCAACATAATACGAAAGCGCGCCAGGAAGCGGTTACGGGTGTCATTGACATTGTCATACATCTCCTCGCCACTGGCATTGATGCCAACATAATCAGGGTAGCCATATAAAGCATTGTCATCGGGAAACATATCAGATTGATAGCGGAGACGACCATCACCAGAAAGTTTGACTTTGTGCACCCAGGAAGGGGAATCCTTGATGCCCCAACCATAAATACGGGCTGTGCGCACCGCTTCTTCTTTGACCTTATCCACTACTTCCACTTCCACTTGTTGGGAGATGGATTGCTGCAAATCGCGGCGAATATAATCAGGGAGGAAAGGTACTCTGACATCGTCTGGGGCAGGTTCTCTGCCTTTACCTTGCTTGATCGCAGCCTGGCGTTGCCGTAAGCGCTCCTGCATTTTCAGATAGCTCTGCTCGCTAATGAGTTTCTCTTCCCGCAACAACGTTAATATATCGTCTGCCTGGATCCCTCTCTCATTGGCCGGAGCTCCCCCCCGTCGTTGGTGCACCTGATCAACCAGCGTCTGTGCCTGCGCTTTGGTAATAATGCCGTTGTCCAGCATCAGGTTCAGCAGATCAGTGCCGGTAAGTTCACCTGCCTGTAAGCTGGTACAATGCAGCGGCAACACCAAAGCAAACATCAATAGTGAACCGCGAATTTTACACAGAATCATTCCATTCATAATCTTCGTCTCTTTACAGCCTACAGCTCTGAGCTGATTCGTAATCTGAACACCTTCTCTCTTTCTTCCAGCGGTACCGGCCGCCCAAGCCCACCCATTGCGGAAAACAGCGCCAACAACAATTCTTTAGCCCGCTGCGACCCCTGCTCAAGAGCGATATGGATATTGTTAAACTGGCCGTTTTCCCCCAGATCCAGGCTCACCACAGCCACGTAATCCAGATACCTGAGCTCTGCATCAGCGGTCACTGCTTTATTCAGTTCTTGCTTCAAGTAAGCGCCAAACCCACCACCACTGAGCAAACCTCTTCCGCCTTTACGTGCTGTCAGTCCAAAAGAGTCTCCACCGGCAACCCCCTCAGCATCCAACCCCAGATCGTCTCCTGCCGGTTGATCGGACGGCTGGTCCGGTAAAGGCTCCGGATCATCGGGAACCTCTTCCTCCAATTCCTCCTCCACCGGTTCCGGTTCTTCTTCCGGTGGTGGTGGCGGCTCCGGAGGTGGCGTGGGTGGCTTAATCACCGTAATTTGCTGGATTACTTTTTTCGGTTCACCCTGATCCTTCAGGCCGGACACCAGGTAATAACCCACGACCACCAAAAGCAATACCAGTAGTGCTCCAACCAATAGCGGAAGATGCTTAGCAAAACGTTTTTTCATACTAACCAGACAGGAGTTGTGAGCACGTCACTTGACCACATTCTTGGTAACCAGGCCTAACTGATGAATTTCAAGTCGCCCCACCAGATCCAGCACATCAACCACACGTTGATATTGAATTGTGGCATCGGCCTTGATAATGACAGGCAGGTCCGGAGTTACGGCTTTGTACTGTT
The DNA here is from genome assembly GCA_002471665.1 of Gammaproteobacteria bacterium UBA7310. Taxonomy (GTDB): domain Bacteria; phylum Pseudomonadota; class Gammaproteobacteria; order Pseudomonadales; family Ketobacteraceae; genus Ketobacter. Next base: position 146,559 of record DKQK01000072.1, on the reverse strand, counting down.
GTAAAAGAGACTCCAGCTCCCCCATGCTGACCGGATACGTATCCAGATACAGGGTGCCGTCTTCGGTGATGGTAATGGCCTTGGTTTTGGATTCCGCCAAACTGGGCGCAGCGCTGGCCTTAGGCAGGTTGACCTTAATACCCTGCACGGTTGCCGTAGTAAGAATGATAAAGATCACCAACAACACGTAGGATAGATCCAGCATGGGTGTGACGTTGACCTCATCATAGATTTTACTGTCATCAAGGTATTTCATAGCATTACTCGCTGTACTGTTCAGCCAACCGTGTGACCAGCTCATCAGTGAACATATGCATGTCCGCCACCATTTCCTTAATGCGGGTTGCCAGCCAGTTGTAGCCAAACAAAGCTGGAATGGCCACCACCAGCCCGGCGACAGTGGTGAGCAAGGCAGCGGCCACCCCCGGTGCTATGGCGGCAATGTTGACATCACCACTGGCAGCAATGGCAGCAAAGGTGATCATGACACCCAACACGGTTCCCAGCAGTCCAAGGAAGGGGCCGCCAGAAACGGCGATAGTCAACAACACCATGTTTCGATTCAGCGCCTGTATTTCCCTCACTACATAGGCTTCCAAACCTGATCGAATAGCGTTGATCGCACTATCATTCAGATAGGAGGGTGCATCCCGGTTGGCATCAGCACTGAGAGATCGATGTTGGGTCCGAGTGCTACTCAGACGGTTACGCACTTCTGTAATCGCGCGATGATAAATGTGGTACAGAGGCGATGATTGAAAGTGATCATGTTTCCCGAACAATGACAGCACCTGAGATTCACTGGCCACGTTTGCGGAGTCATCATTGGCTACATCCAGCGCATCGAAGTGCTGATTGTCCAACTGTCTATACTGTGCCAGAAAAGCGTCATTGTCTTTCTTTGCGCGGCCAATAAACAACGCCTTAAACACCATAACTCCCCAACTGATCACCGCCATAACCGTCAGCAGGAATATGACCGTCCAACCTTCATCACCGGTGCTCTGAAAAATGGTGATGAAGTAAGATGTGCCTGCTGCATTGCCAAGTTGCTCGGCTTTGCCGGCGGTCACCGCGGTGCTTAACATTCCCTGGGTACGGGCGGCAAATTGCATAAACGGGAAAGGTACGGCTGACCGTTCGATCTGTAATTCATCCAACTCACCAACAAAACCCGGAGCACTGTCTTCAGCAGACCCTATGGTCAATGGGCCTTGCAGTGACAACGCCGAAGGTAATGCGTGACTGGCAGCCAGCTCTCCCCCCACCAGAAGACTTAGCTTTTCCGGTGTAACAATCACCGCAATGTGTTGCCATTGCTCCATTGCCAAAGGCTGGGATGAACTCACGCTAACATTCAGTTCACCAGTAGTCAGATTCACCTCAGGTACATTACCCCGTAACGCCAGCTCAAGCGCGTTGTCACCATCGGTCTGAATCAGTATGGTTGCTTTCTGCGTTGACACCGGGTCGATGGGAAGCGGCTTTACCCACGCGGACCAACTATGGCCACGTTCAGATTCCACCGCCAGCGTTGGCGATTGGGCAATAGTCCATGCCCCCGGTCCGCTCAGGGACAACCCCCCGGCGATCAATGAAGCCGGCACCACCAGTCCATCACCGGACACATTTGAATTCTGATAGGCCGAAACATCCTGCGGGCTGGGATTCCCGGGGTTAAAGTGATACACCGCGACTTTGTCCACCCCATAGGTACCCGCCGCATCCTGCGCAGCCACCGCCTGCGAATTACCGTAGTACATCCATATTTTTCGCGGAGCATCCCCCACAGCCTGAGTCAGGGGCAGCTTAACCCAGATGAATGCCAGCTGGTTCAGTAAATCGAATGATTCCACATGAAACTTGAGAGGTGTTTTGTCGTCCTGGGCAACAAAGCGGATATCCGACAGATCTTCCTTCACCAGAAAAAAGTCTTCAAAATTGGCAGAGTGTAGCCGAACCAGCAATGGAACACCGTCACTATCGGCCACTGGTGTTGTCGCCAACACACTGGTATCCACGGTAAATCCAACCCTATAGGGCCATTCGTCATTCCACCAGGCAGAAGCCATTCCCGGTAGCATCATCATCAGTAACATCAGCACGATCGAACGCATACAATCCCCCGCATTTTCGAGCGCCCAATTTAAACAGCAGCCTGTAACAAAACGGTTACAGGCTGTCATTTAATTGCGTAAAGTTTAATTGGCTGAGGGCCCGGCCCCCTGTCAGAGCAGCTCGATGGTGACGAAAGCCGCATTCTGCCTGGCTTGTTCAGCAGCCGCCTTCTCAGCACTTTCCTGGATAGAATTGGTGGCAGCGTCAACCGCTGAGCCCAGCCCCCCCACATCGGCACTGATACTGGTGGCGGTGGGTACCCCGGTTGATATGCCCCCCACACTGATGTTATCTGCCCCGCTGACTTTAGCAGCCCCCAGAAACAGGTCACCGGCCGATTGAATACCAGCTTCACCGGCATCAACGATGCCCAGCGGGGTGGCCAGAGCAATGGACCCTACGCCTTCGGCGATACTGAAATAACGTTCTGTGTTGGAGGGTTTAGCGCTAGAGGCCACCCGGCTGGAGCGCGTCTGAATACCACTACCGGCCACCGTCGGAGGTACGATGAAGGTCACAGCGGCGGTTTCCGGATGCACTGTGAAGGTGGTGGCTGGTGCCGCCACTGCAGTCTTGGCGCCACGCCCGGCGTCAATATCACCAAACACCGACCACAGGTTGATATCCCCCCCGGCCGCAGGAATCACACGGGATTCATTGACATTGAAGGCATCCGCCACCACGGCACTGATGTTGCCCTTGGCCAACGAGAAAACACCCAGTTCCCCATTGCTTTTGTCGAAGCCCAGGGCATCCACCAGGGATTGCGATACGCCCACATCGGTACTGCCGGCAGGCGTAAACAGGCCTATGTCGCCACCGGAACGGGTCTGGATGGTTGAGAACCGCATATCAATATTGCCCCCTCCGGCCACCCCGGCAGGAAAGGCAAAATCAACGCCAGCATCCTGCTGCCACGACGCCAGCAATGCTCCCAGTGACTGCAGGTCGGTGGTGCTCGGGCCACCCAGATTGAAATCTTCCAACTGTTGGGTGCCCTGGATAATATCCACAACCATCTGCGAATCCATTGCACTGAAATCCAGGCGACTTAACTGCAGCAAGCGACGGTCAAGCGCGTCACGGTCAATCACCCCACGGCGAAAATCTTCATGCGCCGACAGCATGTTCTGCAGTGTTCCCGGGCTTTTGCTTCTGATATCAATCATGGCAGACTTCAGATCCATACCACGCAGGGCCAGATCATAGTCTGAACCAAAGAACTGCCGTTGCGCTACATAACCCCGTTCGAAGTTGAACACAGCGCTACCGGCAGCAGCCCCTTCTTCCGCTGCCGCCGCGTTGTGATGCAACATAACGGACTCAGCCACCAGCAATTGCTTGCCTGCGTCCAATTGGTTGAATGCGGTGGCCGCCAACTGCAATTGCTGCCAAGCAGGTAACTGGGCCACCTGTTCCAGCGTTCTGTTATCCGCCAGGGCCAGAAAATCTTGCGTTCTATTGGCTCCCTGCAGGTAATCCAAGGCAATAAAACTGCCCGCGCTTTCCAGGTACGACCGGAACAGATTGCTGCGCGCTGCCCCTGATTGCAGTCCGGAATCCCCAATGGCCGGTAAAGTAAATAGATCACCGGCACCCACCACCAACCGATCCGGCTGCTTCATCACCACCTGCTTAACAAAGTTCACTGCCAAACGCTGCTGCAGGGAGACTTCCAGTTCCGCAAAATCACGGCGCATGGCACTCAGGTTGAGGTCAAGCTGGGCAGACTCATATCGATCACCGGTCGCACTGGAAAGCACCTCGGCCAGGATCAGGTAGAGGTCGTAATCCGTGTTATCCGAATCGGGTGCGGCGCTGTTCAACAGGGATTCTGCCAGATCAATGAAGCTGGCCTGCTGCCGCTGAGATGCCCCCAGTTGCGATCTGAACAGTGCTATTTCGTTGTTGTTGGTAATTCCATCCCCCACCAGATTACGGTATCCCTCGAGGTTGAAGGAATCAGAATAGAGAGTGTTACGTAGGCCGGCGTATACGTGCAGAGAGGCTCCGTTGGCAGACAGATTCCGGTTCTCATCATTGGCAATGGAAAGAATGCCACGGGATGCACCAAGTTCAACATTGCCACCAGCCTGCATCAGCAGATCACCAGGCCCGGCCACCTGAATCACCTGAGTTCCCCCTGTGGTGGTCAGGTTATTACCCCGACTATCCAGAGTAAAACGAATGTCGCCGGCAGCAACGATCGTGCTGAGATCATTATCGTTATTGTGCTGCAAAACGAAACTGGCATTGGTCATGTCAGCACCGGAATAGGCCTCCACCCGGTGTGGCAACCGGAACATAATGGCTTCGTCTTCCGAGCCGATCCCACCGGACAGGGAAACAATCCTGCTGGCAATGGACTCATCTCGCTCAATCCGGGAACTGCGATGATTGAACTGCAGATTATCCGAGTTCATACCATAGGGCAGCAGAATTCCCGCCACCTGTCCCCGGCTGCGCAGGGAATTCACCGGATTCTCCATGGAAGGCAGATCCTGAGGCAGAAAATCCGGCAGGTAGATTTCCAGACTTTCATTCACATTCGCCGCAGTCGCGCGCGCTTTGATGCCGTTTGCAGCATAGAGTTTGATACGGGATGAAGTGGAAGGAAACAGGGTGAGCACATTGGTGGACAATGTAAGCGAACCGGTTGCCAGCGGAATATTCCTTTCATCAATGTTCACACTACCGGCAAGAGCCGCCACCCCCACCCTGCTGGGCAAGACATAGTAAGCTGGCAACAGCTGTTCATAAGCAGAAGAAAAACGTGGAAAATGACGCTTCAACCCGCTGTTGGATTCCATATCCGCCAATAGGTTTAAGTCACCGGCAACACTGGTCAGTTGCAATGAACTGGAATCGTAGCCTTTGAAATAATAAGAGGACAGTTGATCTATCAGCGACGGATTAACGAAAGGCTGGGCCGACTGTCTGAGATCCCCCGGCAGCATGAAGGTATTGATCATACCGCCGAAATCCAGCTGCCCGATGGTAGTAATCTCCGCATCGGCTTCCGAGCCGATAAACAGGCTGTCAGCAAGCGCCCCACGGACCAGCAACTTCAACCGACCGTTATCAACGTGATAATAACCGTTATTAACATCCGCCCGGGCGGACAGGTCAATATCACCACCGGCAAGCTCCAGTGACTGGCTAACACCCTGGCTGGGCGCAGCAAAGCCGGCAGCATACACCGTCCCACCAACCTGCGCAGCAATGGACCCGCCACCTACGGCATTCACACCACCGCGCAAATCACCTATGGCGGCATACCAGGAGGTGATGTTGCTATAATCTATCCCAAGTACACTCACATCGTCCTCAGTGTTGTAACGGATCATATAATCCGCGCTGGTGATCCCAGCGCTATTGCCTTGCAGATCACCTCCCACGGCAAGACGGATATCGCCACCCTGCACACCAAAGCCACCGAATTTTCCATACAACAACCAAAGAGATGGGTCGGAACCGGGAGTGATACCGGACAGGTAATCTAGATCGCCCCAAGCGGGAAGCCCGGCAGAATCCAGCTTGAAATTGCGTCCCAAGGTGGCAATATAGGATGTGCCTTCCTGCAGCAGGTCACCGGACGCCTGCACATCGATGTTACCGGTGCCAGTACGAACATAGCTGTTGTTCCGCAGCAGAATGTCGGCGGAACCAAGACGCAGACTCCGATTCATCGCTGACCCCTCGGCAACACCGGCGGTCAACTGAAGGCTGGAGGACTCATCAGCGGCCAATACCGGCACGGCGGCCGCAGACTGATTCAGGTCATCGGTGTAATCAAAAGTGATTCCCGCGGGACTCAAATTCGACAGCAGTCCACGGACACCATCACTGATACCCCCCTGAACAGTAATACCCTCTCGGGCCCGAAACGACACCCGTCCGGGATCACCCGTCGCTGTGCGATAGCTCATCAAATCCAATGCCTGCCCCGGCTCCCCAATCACCAGATCAGCATCACTGACGATATCCAGTTGCGGCCGTAACCGTAGCGCAACCGGATCCACGCCCGCCTGCACCGAAATGAAGTCAGTGGGGCTCAAACCATCCAGCGCTGCCAGGCTGCTCTGCAGTTCCTGGCTCAGGGTGGGTACATTATCACTGGCAAAGGTGCTGACCCCAAACACATCGATGCCCGCTGCGCCAATCACATCATTATTGCTGATCACCACATCGCCAACACCGGCAGCACTCGCCGGTAGCATCACCTCCAATCCACTCTCCAGATTCAAGCGCGCCCCTGCAGACACCACCAATGCACCGTTTCCACTGTGCAATAGCAAGGGAGCACCACCAGCTTCAGACTGAGAGACGGTGATACTTGCCGTGTTCCCGAGCGACAAACCCTGCTGTCCAAACAGCCCGGATTGATGCTGGGCATTAGCTGCTGCAAGATCAGAGGCAACCGTCAAGCTGCCACGGGCAGCTGCAAGATAGAATGACTCAGCAGCCAGGTCATGCTGCCCCTCTAACAGATTCAGATTGCTGCCAACACCGGTAAGAATCAGTTCAAGATCACCATTGGCACCAGCTGCATTGAGCCCGGTGATGGCATCCAGTTCCGACAGCCCGTTGCTGTCCGTTTGCGCTTGCGCAAACCGTTGCGCCTGTATCCGTAAATCAACACCACCATTTCCCAGCTTGAGGTTCTGCACTGACGCCAGATCCAGTTTGTCGCCGGCAATGATCTCCAGTACCCCATCATTCGCACTCTGCCCCTCATCACCATAGTCAAACGCACTCATTTCCTCGATTGTTATATCCTGGGCGGCACGCAGACTGATTATTCCCGCTGGCCCGGTTATCGTTTCGTCGAGGAAGGTCTGCCGATACGCACTGGCGTCAATGTACGCCTCCCCGCCCAAAGTGAGTTGGCCACTGTCTGCAACCAGTGTGGTGATACCACTGCGATTGGCAATGGCTGTGTCCAGTTCAACAGCATCACCGAACAAGCGAATACTATGACCGGGCGCCAGCGCCGCCAACTCCGCAGGTATGGCCGCTTGACCATCACTGTTGCGCAGCACCAGATCTCCCTCAGTTGCAAGTTCAATACGGGCGCCTGCCTGGCGTGATCCCAATAATGGAGAATCCACTACAAGCCCGCCCTGACCTGAACCAGCCCGCAAACTAAGGCGGCCGGTCAGATTGACCAGATTGCCTCCGCCAAGCTCCACTTGCTCCGCCAGCAGACTGATCCCGGCGGCCTGCTCTCCATCGCTGCCTTGAATGTTCAGCGTATCCGCCGCCACCAGCAGAGATGATCCCGCCGCTATACTTCCATTGGTGATGGAACCTGCGCCAGCCTGAATCGTCGCCTGCTCATTGGCACGCAGCTCAACCCGACTGTTTTCCGCCACGGCCACACTGTTGGCAGCCAATTGCAATGTATTCAGGTCGAGAGTCAGATCATTTGCAAATCGCATCACGTCGCCGGATCGCAACTCCAAGTTACTGGCCGTGGTCAATATCGCTGTATCCAGGTTTGCGTCAGCAGTCGAGGCATCGCCCAGCGTCAATTCGTTGGCAAACACCTGTAGGCGCCCGCCTAGCGCATCCACCACACCCGCGAGCAAACCTTGCCCACGTTCTTGTCCAAGTTCTTCATCGCTGTCATTACTGCCACGGTGAGCAATCGCCACGGTACCACTGCCTTGAATACGACTGCCTGAAGCAAGATTCAGCACCCCCGTCATGTTTGCGAGATCATCCAGCAGAAACTGGCTGTCCGACGAATTTGATGTGAGCAAGGCAGCGCCCGCTTCACTGATATCCCAGGCGTTACCACGATAGGACGCGGTACCAGTGGCCGAGATCTCCACCGCGCTGCCCAGATTTATGGTGTCTGCAGACACCAGTAAAATTTCGTCACCCGAGATCGAATCGTCAACCATGATATCACTAGTGAGATTACGTTCATCATCGATTGCCCAGCCACCGTCCTGCCAGGTCCTGTTGCCACCCAGTAAGATGGAGCCTGCACCGATTTGATCAAACAGCGAAGCCGATAACTGCAGTGTATCCTCCAGTGACCGGTTCGGATTGTCACCAACCAGAATGTCTCCGGGTGAAGTAATATCAACAAAGGTGCCGACTTTGGAACGTGAGGAACCCCGCACCATTGCATCAAAGTCCAACTGCTGGATAACATCAATACCCACGCCACCATTCGCACCGGGTAAGCGCCCGGGCGCCAGGTCACTGTCAGCAAAGTAATCGTCCACTGACGTCAGGTTATAGGTGCCGTATTTACTCAGTTCTGTATCCGCCTCCAGTGTGAAGCCGGTCCACAGCGACTCACCACGACCACCATCATGCACCACCCGACCGGATACCACTTCGATACCATTCAGGTTATCCGCCGCATAACCCCTGCGCACCAGTTGATCGCCATCAGGACGCACCAGATAGGCACCGGGCAGCAACGCGTAGTTAGCCGGAAGAACAGTATAGAGGCCATCGCCAATCTGCCGCGACCCGCTGACCTGGAACTGCGTACCCCATTCCTCATTCAGACCACTGCCCCGAAATTCCAGCGGATCATAGGCAGCATAACCTGAGCGCATGGTGGGCACGATGGCAAACAGCTCGGTGTAATGGGCATCCGCCAGAATATCCACCGAGCCTTCAAGGCCCGCTTCGAATTCACGACCATACACGCTGCCACCCGCAGACACATCCAGCACACTGCCGGCATCCGCCAGCACCCGGTTTCCTTTCAGGCTCACAATCTTGTTCACAGGATTAGTGTCGATGGTGTTAATTTCCGTGGGGTTCTGGTAATTGAACAGCAGCTCCCATTCCACGCCATCAGCCTTGATTCTACCCATGGGCACGTTCTCGGTGGACGCAACCGAAAGCACGGCATTCTCTCCCAGAACCAGATCGCCGGACGCCAGACCATAGCGCTGATGAGCAGCTGTCTCATTCCCCGGTGTGCCCGTTGCATCCAGAACAATCTCACCGAAACTGGCTGCAACCCGGGTGTCTACCGCGATCGCATCCCCTGCCAGTTTCAAGGTGGATCCTACCGACAGAATACTATCGGTATTATTGCCGGTGCGCTTGAGATTAATGACGCCGTCCGAATACAACGTGGCATTGGCGTATGACTCGGTCCAGATAACGGGGGTTGCAATGTCCAAGCTGCCGTTCACCCTCAACAGCGATTCATTGAACAATCCATCCAAGGTATCAAAAGCGTTGCTATTGAGTAATACCGAGCGCAACCGAAGCCCCTGCTGCGCCATCAATTGGGCTTGGCCATCACCCGACAGAATGAGATCCCCGAACAGGTCCACCAGACCCCCATTGATGTTAAGCCTTCCCACACCGTTACCCGGCAGGCCCTGTGGCATTAACGCGGGATCTGTCAACAGCGACCGGTTATCACTGTCGCCAATCTGGACGTAGGCCGAATTCAGGCTTAACTGATGATCCGCCAGATCCAGCGCTACCGAATCCAGGATCAGGGATTCAGATGTGGATACATCAACATCACTGGCCAGGCGGATATTACTCTGGGCGGAGAGACTAACGTTATTATTGGCCACGTAACGGTCGGTATTGAGACGAGCCGAACGCACATGGTTTTGTTCCAGGTTATCGGTGGCAATCAAGCCCAGGTTTTTCGTTAGGTTACTCAATTCTCCGAAAGACCCGTCAGCATTTCTGACGGCATTCAGGCTCAAGTCATTGAGCAAACTGAACGCACTGCTCTGGTCATCACCACGGTCGGCTCCCAGTACGATCGAATGCACCTGCGGCCGTTCACCACCTGAGTAGCCTCTGCCGGAAGACAGATCGAAGTTCAGCACGCCCCCCCGATAACCTTGTCCAGCGGCGCCAAAATCCACTTCCGCCGCCATCACGAAACCACCGTCTGCTTTTAGTTTAAAGGTACCCGCCGCTGCCGCCCTATTCACATCACGTGTTACACCCTGAATGTCTTCCACACCACTGAAAACACCGCCTTGTAAGCTGATGGTTGCGCTTTCATCCACCAGCACGTATCCCAGGTTGGATTCCAGGTTGACCTGCCCTGCTGCAATCAAGTCGCGGGAAGGAGCGGGATTGACGCCGGGGCGGGAGATCATATCTGCGGCCAGATCAATCACTGCATTTTCACCCAGGTAGATACTGTTGCCGATGCTTGGCACATCCGTTGTTTCAAACTGATCCAATACCGCATTGAAGACTCCACCTTTGGAGCGGAAGGTACCATCAAACAGGATCGCCTCGTCCGCGTGTAGGTTCAACGTAGACCCATACAACCCGTGAATAGTGGCTCCTTGCTCCACTACCACAGAGCCTTTCGTGGAAACGGAATTGGTTTTTCCCGCCTGCAGGGTCAATGAACCAGCGAGGGCTTCGTAGGTCGGTACTTCATAATGCGCCAGTGCACCGGCAATGGAATCCCCACTGATGGTACCTGCCGTGCCGTTGCTTTCACGATAGGCGTGTTGATGCATGCGGATGTCAGCATCCGAGCCCAGCGTGATATCACCCTCCCGGGCACTCAACGTGACATTGCCCACACGCAACTGGTCAAACCATTGGTTAGCAATGGTCACGGTGTCGGGGTTTGCACCACCACTATCCAATAGACGGGTAGGATCATCACCCCCAATGCGAATGTCCGAGGCCACCAGCGAAAATTGTCCACCCTGCCGGTTATCCAGTGCCTCAACCCTTCCCCGCATGTCCAATGCCGGTCGATCCGGGGCGTTACTGGCACCGGGGCGACCATCATCGGTCAATCTCAGTGCAACCTCACCCGCGTGTCCTATCTGTAGCTTGCCATCAGCACTCAATCGGGCGCCAGCGTTGGCTCTTAACCGGGCTTCATCCTCTATAACCAGGCTTTTTCCTGCGGCAAAATCAATGGTTCCGGCATCCAGCACAGATACCAGGGAGCTTGATTCCACCTGATCCAGACGCCGGTTAACCCAATTTCCGCTGACATCGATGGTGCCCGCCACATCCACCCAGTCTGCCGCATCAAGTACAACATCCCCTCCCAGACTGCGCACATCGCCCAACATTTGAATGTAACCGGCACCCAGCTCCAGCCCCTGATTCCGCCCCAATGCCAGCTGCACACCGGGTTCCAGAACAATAGACTGCGTACCGGAAATCCTGAAGCTGTCTGCGCCACTGCTTTCTATGATATCGGCACTGAGATAAAGCGCTTCCATATCATCTTCAATCAGCGCCATACCGTCCTGAATATAGATGTTCTGGGTACCGCTCAACCCGGCGACATCAATGTGCACTGATCCGCCGGTCGCCCCCAAGTCATCCCTCTGATACAGACCTATATAGGGCGCCGCCCGCAGATTGATGCCGTCTGCAATGCTCTGCCGGTTGGCCACGATATCAATGGAACCCCCGTCGTGCCCCTCTTCATAGGTTGGATAGTAATTCAGGGAAGACATCAGCACTGTGCCGGCATGATGGGAATCCCGCTCCCCCCATTTGCTATCCATCACCGAAGACCTTTGCAGGTCAATCACGTCATCGATGGTTGCGTTGGCCGGTGCTTCACTAATATCCATCAGGCGCCCATTGGCAATGACTTTGGATGTCTCAGCAATGCCTTCCTGGTAGGTCACCTTGCCACCGGAGACATCCACCGTTGCCCCCTGGTCCAAGTTAACAGAGCCGGTAGAGGACACCACCACGCGCCCACCCTGCGCTGAGCGTTCACTGGCAGTCTTCTGTACGGTATCCAGTGCCGAGCGCCAGTCAAACAGCTGCGTACCCTTGCGGATATCAACGGCAACCGTCTTGCGCAGCAGCTCGCCCCCTTTCTGAACCGCGTTGTCTTTCACTTCACTGGAGGTAACAAACATGCTGACCACATTGCGTTCCGCCTCCAATACCGTATTAGTAGTACCGGAGGCGTCGATCAATGCGTTTTTACCAATGGTAATACTGGCCTCTGAGTTTGCTTCCCGCACATCGTTGCCCGGCAGCGGATCCTCTTTGGCAACCAGACTGATGGCAGCACCCTCATTCACCCATGCACCGGTTCCGCTTACTTCCGTAATTTTTGCACCTTTGGCACGCAGAACACTGTTCTCTTGCAGATCAATGCTTTTACCCGCCACGTGAAGGCGGGAATCACGTTGCAGAGATTGATTGGTCGCATACTTAACGTGGTCTGAAAGACGGAACTGACGCTCCGCATCGCTTTCCAATTTCTTTATCTGAGCGATCTGCTGCGCCTCAGACTGTTTGTAAAAAGCCACCGGGTCGACACCATGATCCACCAACAACGGCGTCAGTTTACCGTGATCCAGATCCTGAACCGCAACCTGCGTAACGCTACCCGGCGCAAAGGTGACACTGCCACCTTCCCGCCCGATAAAGGCTTTACCGGTGGAAGGACGTTGATTGGTTTGTTGATCCGCCGGAGGATCGGGAACCAGTCCTGCACTACTGGTCACACCATCGGGTTTAAGGTTGGTAGACTCCCGAGCCACATCAAAATTGGCGGCACTCCAGTAAGCTGAGTTGCGGGCCAGAGTCTGAAAATCGCCTACCTCTTTAGCCTGATCACGGGCCATAATATGGATACTACCGTTTACATCCACTGCCGAAGTCGCCTTGATCTCACCGGCCTGAATGATCTCGCTGCCAACCAGGGTTACGTTACCCAGCGTGGCAACGATGCTGCCGGCGTTCGTCACCTTACCCCGCTCACTGCCTGAACCGGAGTTGACTTCAACCAGATAGCCCCGCAAATCATAATCGTTATCGCTCACCGCCAGATAAAAGTCTTTGCGGCCACCTGCCAACACCACCTGTGAATTGGAAGCCAGAATATCCCCGTAATTCTCCACTTCCGGCCCCGCCAACACCACTGGTGCATCATTGGAGTGTATGGCCGCACCTTTTTCCACGATAATACGCGGCAGATTTTCTTCACCGAGTTCGCGGATGGCCTCGTCGTCTACAACCAATAGCGCTTTACCATCACCAATCACGTCCAGTAGCGAGTTCTGCAGGAACGTTAGCTTTTGATCCTCACTGATTGAGGCCAGGTCATCGTAACCATTGAGTTTTGCCGCAGCGGCGATCATCCCACGTACATTCACCTGGGACCCTTCCCCAAAGATAACGCCATTCTGGTTCAACAAATAGATCTGACCATCCGCTACCAGTTTGCCAAATATGCGGCTGGGCCTGGCATCTTGAATTACGTTGACGGCCACATCTTCGGGATTCTGATTGAACTTCACCGTGCTGCCTGATCCAATATCAAACGTAGCCCACTCCAGCAGTACCTTAGCCGTCTCCTGGTCGATCACCAGCGTATTGTCTTGTTGTGTCAGGGACGCTGCACCGGCACGAACAAAATCTCCACTGGCTGTTCCGGGCAACGCATTGGCAGCCGGAGCCGGCACTTTGATGTGACGGCTGATCACTGCCTGCTGCATCTGCGCCGGTAAGGTACGGGCATACAGGGAACTGATCGGCCAACTCAGATAAATCACCAAATACAGTACAAGAAATCGCTTTAACATAATCATAACCTGCAGCAAAACTGCCTAGAATTCGTAACGTAACTTAGCATTGACCCGAACATCACCCTGCTTAACCTCATCAATGTCCTTCAGGGGATAACCAGCGTCCAGATTTACAAACCATTGCTTTTTTAACTGAGCCCGCACCCCGATTCCGAACGAGGCCAACCTGAATTCACTTTCCTCTTCAATGCCTGTATCGGTATTTTCCAAATAGGCACCCTCCAAAAAAGTCAAAGCCCATAATTCGCCCAACTTGCCCGCATAACTGGGGGTGCTTATTTCAAAACCCAGGCGCGCTCCCATATCGGCAGACACCTGTGATTCATAGTAACCACGGACGGTATCCACACCGCCAGCCGACATCTGTTCGTTACTCACCAATGGCGTCGAACTCCACTGTGCACTCAGAGCTCCCAGCGCCGACCAACCCTCCCCCAGAAAATAATTAAGTTCATAGTCCAGTTTCAAAACGGTGAAATTGGGTTCTCCCCTGGAACGCTTGTTATTGAACTCTTCGTTCTCATTAAACAATTCCCGCACCCCGAATTTCAGCGCCAGCCCCAGATTATCGGCCCACTGTTCGGAGCGATTGAACGAGCTGTACTGGCTGGTTAACACCATATAGTCAATGGGCGTGGTCAAATCGTCTGTACCGGCCACGCTGATTGCTTCGTCAAAGTCCTTATAGTCAAAACCGAATATCAGTGTACTGATGCCCGTATCCCGACGCTGAAAAGGGTGGATATAACGACCGCCTAGAATGAAACCATCACCCACTACCCGTGTGTTGCCAACCGTTGCCACATCGGAATCCGACAGCACTGCGTAGAGCGCCACCTTGTTGCCCTTGAAACCAACGGGTAACACATAGGTACCGGCCAGCACCTGGACTTCGTCGGTGTCTTCAGGAGAAACCTGTATCTGAAAAGACAGATCATGCAGCTTCTGCCATAGATTGCTGTACTGGATCTCACCAATCAGGCGAGCATCCGTTGTGTTGGCCGAGTTGTAATCGTTCAGCTCTAGCGCACCCGACAAGGGCAGCTGATCATCCACTTCCAGATCAACCTCAATGGTCTTTGCAGTGGGGCCCTGTTTCAGCATTGGCAGCAGTTTCAAATTCGGGTTCAGGGCATTGGCATATTGAATATCTTCCTGCAGATCTCGCAGATTCAAGGCATTGCCGGTTTGCAATGAAGGCAATGCCTGCCGGATCATACTCGGCAGGAAATATTCGGCCCCCGACACTCGCAGCCGCCGTAACCGGGTTTCCACTACCTGCAGGCGAAACACCCCCTGCACCACCGTTTGTGGCGGTATTTCCACAAACACCGCCGGATATCCCGCCCGTTTATACAATTCCTGCAATACCTTGGCTGCCCGCTCCACATCCTCAAGTGTTCTGGCCGCCCCCAGATACGGAGCGAGCTCCCGTTGAATCAGCTCATCAGCCAACAATGAGTTACCTTGTACACGGTATTCCCAAATATCCAGATACTGCACGGCTGCTGTAACGGAAGTCGAAACAACCACCACGCAAACCGCCCAAAACCGCATTATCCCCTTCACCATAAAACCCACTACTGTCCAGTGCTCTCACTAATCTGCTTTCTATCTCTACCGTTAGAAAACGCAAGAACAGGAGCACCCTAAGGTACTCCTGTCTTGGCGTTGTACTACTGGATTTTTACTGTGCTTTAATCCGTATTACTGACTCACATCAATACCGGTAGAACCCAGGGTTGGAACGGCACAAGAACTCTGGCCTGTCAGCCCTTTATTAAACGGCATCACCGGATTTGAAGCATCAAACGGGAAAGAAGGAACGTTGGTGCTGTCGGCAAACACCAGGCTGCCCACGTTTACCGGTCCGGCACCGCCGGTAACCAGAATCTCCGGAGTATTGAAGCCACCCACAGGACGGTTATCATTGTTGGTGCTGCCATCATCAGTCTGCAGACCCAGGTTAAAGTCTTTCACGTCATCAATATTGCGAGCGATCTCAACAAATTTTTCTGCCAGTGCTTCAGCGTCGGAGCCCGGCGTCACAACATCAGTACGCCATTGAATGGTCATGGAAGCCCAGTTCTGATACAGGCCGGCCTGCACGTTTTCCAAAGTAGGAGCGACACCGTCGATTGCCAGGTACTTGAAGTTGTTACGGTCAGTACGACCTTCGTCCACTTTTTCCAGCGACTGCACACCCAACGCCCAACGTCCGTCTGCAGAAACGTTGGTCACACATTTACCCATATCGGAAGAACCTTCGTTTTTGTGGATATGAGGACCTGGAGCCGGGAACAAACCACCGATCAGGGGAACAGACGAATTGTTTTCTACGCCGTCACTGTCAACAGCAGTGGAGAAACCCACATAGCCGTAATCGCCCGCGCCACGGTAGTTACAGGGATTACCCAGATAATAAGCGTTGAACTGGGCCTGGGTACCGGAACCAGGTGTGCGCACACAAATATTCACAGCACCATTGCTGAGACCGGCACTGGCATCAATGCCCAGGCCTGCCGCATCACGCAGCTGCGACCAGTTCGCCACTTTACCGGAGAACAGGTTGGCAATCAGATCAGAAGACATGGACGGCATATCCTGGACTTCGTCAGAACCCACCGACAGCCCCTGAGCCGCCTGCAACGCGTCACGCAAACCGGGGGATGCTACCACACCAAATGTTTGCGCGTTCACAGTGTTCACCTTACGGGGAGCGTTCAGGTTAATCTGTACACCGGCTTCGTTGTTATCACTAATGGTGAACAGTTCAGGTTCAACATCAGAAATACCAACCATCGCCGCTGCGGGTACAGTCCCGGTGCAGGTATATTCGCCAGCAACGGTTCCGGTGTTGGCAGATATCTGGGTGCAGGTGCTCAGATCCACCGCTTCAACCGGAGTCACGTTGAAAACGGGTGCTACACCATCAATAGAACCACCGCTCTGCTTGTGGAACAGCACATTGCGGTCAGTTGCAAACACACCCGCTGACGCTGGCACGGTGCAGAATACGGCACTTGCATCGGTACCGGAGCCATCAAATTCATAGTTATCCTGAGTGGAAATATCACACAGTGTGGAGTAGTAGGTTTGTACCTGGACGTCAGCCGCAGTGGCACCTGACAACTGGAATACTGCATCAGGTGTGGTGGTTGGGCTCAACGCGTAAGCGTGAGACGCCACAGTGGCTGCTACTGCAACCGCCAGTTTGTTCAATTTCATGATGTTAACCTCTTGGTCGAATTGGGAGTATTACTGTGCCGGGGAACCAGCCGGAAGGCTGACTCCCGCTCACAGGATTAACTGATGGGAATCAGGCTTGACGACGGCGGCGAGCTACACCCGCCAGACCCAGTACGCCGGAAGCGAAGAGCCATACTGCGGCCGGAACCGGCACGTAGGACAGCGTGGAGCTTTCAAGATCCACAACCCAGTAACCGGCAGATTGAACCGCATAAGGTGTGAAATCCTGCTGCGCGATATCGGACAACTGGAAGCTGTAGGCATACAGTGAATCACCGACCACGGCAGCGGAGTCTATTACCCCTACGCCCTGGTTGGTCATACCGCCCATGGTAGTACCCCAGTAGCCATTGAAACCAGAGTACTGAGTTCCACCTGACATCAGGATGGTAGGATCTTCTTCAGTGGAAGTGGCTGACTGAGAACCGTAGTTGAGCAACTGTAGACCGTAGTTGGACACACGACCCAACATCCCACCACCCATGGTAGCGAAGGTAAATGTGGGAGTAGGCTGAGCCACCTGGGTGGCATACAGAGAATAGCTCTCAGGATTGTTAACGATATTGGCCTGATCGGCGTTTGAACCTACTAGGTTGAAATACAGATCGCCAGCACCGGCAGTAGCCGCGCTGATGTGATCCAGACCACCTTGGTCCAGTGCAAAGGTAGTACCGATGGCCAGGCTGGTGGCATCCACGGTGGATACTCCAAGATCCATAGACATGGAGGTTTCTGTAGCATTATTCCAGATAGTCAACATCAACTCCCCATTAGGAGAAGACACTCCACCACCGTTTTCCCAGGCAGCGTTTGCAGTAGCAGACACGGCAGCCAACGCAACGGAAGCTGCAATAGCTTTCAATTTCATATTCACATCCTCGGTCAAAAATCAGTTTTTTGTTCGTAACTACCAAGCCGAATGCTGTATTGCGCCAGCACACCCCAGTAGGAATGAGTGTCAATGCAACTTCCCCACTGCACCGACGGGCACAATAATGGCGATGAAATATGAAAAATTGTTGAATTCATGGGAGAAATCCTCATGAATTTTTCGTGAGAGAACAGAGTAGCTTTCAGGTCGCTTTTGTTACGTTGATTGAAATAAAATATTCATCAATACTACGTATTGGTGCCACCTGATCGTTCATGTGGCGTAGATTCACCTTCGCAGTCAGAGTTACTGTGATGAATTGGACTCACCAGGTCGCGCAAAAATCCCCAACAGCAAATAAAAAAACAACCATAACAGAAGCATCAAAAAAACATCATAAAAATGCAACCCGGCAGGCGGCCATGCTGATACGCTTGCCGTTGATACACGTATCAGGACCAGCTCAAATCCTGTTTGCGAAACGGTGTTGAACGCACCCGTTTGCCGGTGGCCTGAAAAATGGCATTACCGATGGCAGGGCCGATGGGCCCCACCGGCGCCTCACCAATAATCGCAAACCGGTCGTGGCCGGAGAGCGCATCAAAGTGAATATTGATCTCGGGCATGTCGCCCATCTTGAGTAGGGGCAGGCTGTCAAAATTTGCCTCTACGATAGCGCCATCACTAACCGTCAAGCCTTCATTCAACGCCATGTTCAAACCAAAAATAATCCCGCCCTGCAGCTGGGACAACACCGCGTCCTGATTGACAACCCGCCCGCAATCAAAGGTGAAATCGATTTGATGAACGATCAACTTGCCTGCGGGGGTCACCTCAACCCGCGCCACCGCACACACGGTTGAGCCCGCTTGCTTTGATCCTGAATGCGGCCAGTTACTGATGGCAATTCCGCGGCCTTGCCCCGGCGGCAATGCTTGACCCCAGTGGGCTTTTTCCGCTGCAATTCTCAGGCAGTCCGACCAGGCCGGATCCCAGTTTGCCAACAGCCTGAGACGGTATTGCAGCGGATCAATCCCCGCGGCAACCGCACACTCATCAATGAAGGTTTCCACAGTGAATGCATGGGAGTTGTAACAGGGGGCCCGGTAGGCACCGGTGGCAATGTGCAAGGGCAGTTTGCTGGTGGCAATGCGCACATTGGGGATGGCACCGGCAGCGGCGTACGCCATGTCGGTATAACCCAGGCTTAACTCCATACCGCTGAAGCAGGTTTCACTCTGCAGCGACAGGGGCATCCCCTGCTCGTCCAACCCGGCCTTGTAACGGGCGGCCAGCATGGTGCGGTACGATCCCTGGCGCGTGGTTTCCTCCCGCGACCAAATGACCTTTACCGGCACTCCGGGGTACTGGCGGGCTACCGCCACCACCGTACGCACATCATCGCCAATCACCCGGCGGCCAAAGCCACCTCCCACCATGGTCTGGTGAAAGTGCACGTGCTCCGGTGCCAGCCCCGACTCATCCACCGCCACCCAGAATGCCTGTTGCATGTCCTGCGTGGGATGCCAAAGCTCCAGGCTGCTCTCGGTATACTGAGCCGTGCCGTTCAGCGGCTCCATGGCCGCATGCTCAGAAAACGGCGTGCGATAAGTGGCTTCAACCGTTGTGGCCGCCTGCACACCGTTCACATCACCGGCCTTGGTGAGTGCCGCGCCACCCCACTTTTGCAATACCTTATCCTGGCGCTGGTGGATTTTCTTCTCCGACTCCCAGAAGGTTCCCAGGCCCGGAGCCCAAGTCACCGGCAATGCATCCAGGGCTGTTTTCGCCTGCCAGTAATGCTCTGCGATCACCGCAACGCCACTGTGACATTGCGAGCCTTCAAAGCCGAAGGTAGGGTCCGCCGGCACCGGCGAGCCCACCGTTGCCGCCGGATCAATCACCACCACCGCTTTCACACCAGGCATGCCCAGTACCGCATCAGGGTCATGGCTTTTCAGTAAGCCGCCGTGCACGGGGCACTGCAGCACCGCGGCGTACACCATGTTCGGCAAGATCACATCCATGCCATAAACGGCTGTGCCCCGCACCACATCCGGCAGCTGCAGTTTGTGGGGTTTACCTTTGCCCAACAGGCGCCAGTCACTCTGTGGTTTCAGTGCAGGTTCGGATTCCAACTGCACGGCGGCCGCAGCCAGGGCCACTTCACCAAAACGCACTGTACGGCCACTGGGTACATGGGTCAGCACACTGTCCCGGGCTGTGATCTCGGCAACCGGCACACCCCAACGCAATGCCGCGGCCATTTTCAGGCGCTCACGGGCGCTGGCCCCCAGTTGCAGGGTATAGGGCATGCGGGCGTGATCGGTACTGTGGCCACCGAAGAACGGCTGCAGGCCCACCGCGTAACTGCCGGGCGTGCGATACTCGCGGCTGTAAGAGGCAAACTCCACCCGGACCTTGCTCCAGGCACACTCCAGTTCTTCGGCAATATTCATGGCCTGCTGCGTAGAGGCGCCATTGCCGATTTCCGGAGTGGGCACAGTTACCACCACGGTATCGTCCGGCTGAATCACCAACCAGGGCGACAGCTCCCCTGCGTTGTCCTGGGCGGCTGCGGTGGCGGACGCCAGGCCGGCAACCGGCAGCAATCGCAGGGACAGCCCCCCCGCCAAAGCCGAGGCCGACACCAGGAATTGCCGCCGGGTCAGATGCTTTTTCTGCAAAACGTTCTGTTTCATGCCTTCAGCTCCTGTGCCGCCCGCCGAATCGCAACCTTGATGCGTGGATAAGTACCGCAGCGGCAGAGGTTGGAGATGTGAGCGTCGATCTCCTCATCGGTGGGATCCGGCGTACGCTTAAGCAGGTCTGCTGCGGCCATCAAAACCCCGGACTGGCAATACCCACACTGGGGCACATTCAACTCCACCCACAAGGTTTGCAGGATGTGATCACCGGCTTCCGACAGGCCCTCAATCGTGCGGATATCCGCACCGGCCACCGCTGCAGCCGGAATCTGACAGGAGCGCACGGCGGCACCGTTGAAATGCACCGTGCAGGCGCCACACAGGCCGGCGCCGCAACCGAATTTAGTGCCGGTCATTTGCAGATGATCCCGTAACACCCATAACAGTGGCGTGCTGGGATCAATATCCAGCGATTGCGCCTGCCCGTTGACCGTAAACGTCAGCTTTTTCATTCCAACCCCGCCCTCTTTCTGGCCAACGCTTCAAAGTCAGCATTTATTTTTTCCAGCTTGGCATCGGTAATCGCCTCACGGTCAAATTTCTGCATGAAATTCAGGGTAAAGCCGCGCCCCTGGCCGATATCCGGATGCGTTGAGAATCCCGGCAGGTAGCTGTCTACAATATCCCGTGCTTCGGGATCATCCAGTATCACCCCCACCAGGGTGGAACCGGTGGTGTAAACCACCACATTCGACCCTTCCAACTGCCTCAGTTCTGCATCAATGGCGGCCAGCCGGCCATCGGTAATCATCTGCGGAAAATAGGGCTGAATATCCTCCAGTGTCAGTGGGCGGGCCACGTCGATCTGACGCAGGCCGGTGAGGCCCGGCACGTGTCGCTCCAGCACCGCCCGCGCCTCTGAATAGTTCAACAAAGAGTCTATATCGGATTCCGCTACGGAATAGGACAGGCCGGGCAGCGTCACGGTGGGCTGGGGCGCCATGATGTAGTAAAACCAGCCGCCGGCCGCCGCAGCCAGCAGGACAGCCACAACGCTGCCAACAATGAGGGATAGTTTAAGTCGGGTCATGATTTGTGGGCCCCGGAATATTTGTTATTATGTCGCTATTGTACACCACTGTTGATCATATGAAAACGACAGGCAGAGCGCGGTCAGCCCGGATTAACACTTTCACAAGTGCTTGATTTCCAATTATGGTGTCAACTGGGGTAAATCCGTTCAAAATAGAGAAACAGAAGAGAAAGGATCAACAGGTTCTATGCACAGTCTGGATCATCAGGTTCTCCACACCTTACAAAGCTGGGTGGAACAACACCACGCCGCCTGGTTATGTACCATCGTTGCCACCCATGGCTCATCACCTCGCCCGGTGGGCTCCTTGATGGCCTGCAACAATCACGGCCAGGTGGTGGGGTCCCTGTCCGGCGGCTGCGTGGAAGAGGAGCTGCTGGAACAGCTCCTGGGGGGAGAGTACACAACCCTCCCCTGTACCGTACGCTATGGCTTGAACGCTGATGACAACGCGCGCCTGGGCTTGCCCTGCGGCGGACACCTGACCGTGCTGATCGAAAAGATAGACAAAACCTCGCTTCCTGATCTCATCACTATTAACAACCGGCTGAATGAGCGTAAATGCATAAAACGCACGGTGGCACTCAACAGCGGTCGAATGTGGCTTGAACCGGTAGCGCAATTCGAGGCCCTCACCATGGATGAACACCACTGTGCCCAGGTGTATGGCCCGCGCTATACCCTGCTATTGGTTGGTGCCGGGCAACTGGCCGCCAGCCTGGCACAGATGGCAACCATGATGGATTACCGGGTGCTGGTGACCGACCCGCGGGCCCAAAAGCTGGAGGATTTTCAGGCTCATCTGTTAGGCCCGGACACCGAGGTTCTGTGTATCCATGGCATGCCGGATGATGTAGTACGGGAACAAGGAAACGATCCTTTTAGCATTGTGATCACCCTCACCCATGACCCCCGCATTGACGACATGGCGCTGATGGAAGCACTGACCCAGAATAATTTTTACGTGGGTGCGCTGGGATCCCGCAAAACCACCAACCAACGCCTGCAACGACTGCAGCAACTGGATCTGTCGCCCCAACAACTGGCGCGTCTGCATGCTCCGGTGGGGCTCGCCATCGGTAGCAAAACGGCACCGGAAATCGCTGTCGCTATTTTGGCTGAGCTCACTGAAATCAGGCGCACCGCCCTGCGCCACCCACCACAGGCACAGGGCACCCGGTGAATAACACCGGTGTTATCATCCTGGCGGCCGGCCGTGGCGAACGATTCGGCAGCGACAAGCGCGAGGCATTGATCGGGGACACCCCCATGCTGCTGCATACGGTGCAGCAATACGCGCCCCTCGCTACCCCTATATTGGTGGTGGCGAGCCCAACGTTATCCGCCGGGTTGCGCCAGCAGGTACAGCAATGGGCCGAGGTGATAGTGCTGCCGGAGCGGGCACACCCAGATCAAGCCGCAGGTATGGGCGATAGCCTGGCACTGGGCGTGCAACAGGCACACAGCAACGGATGGGATGCCGCGCTGATCGCGCTGGGGGATATGCCCTGGGTTCGGCACGGCACCCTGAATCAAATTAACCGGGCACTGCAAACCAACCGTGCGGTCGTACCGGTTTTTAATGGCCGCTGGGGGCACCCGGTGGGTTTTCAACGCGACCATTTTGCAGCGTTTGAATCCTTGCAGGGTGAGCGGGGTGGACGGGCGATTTTAACCGGTATCGCCCCCAGGGAAATACCGGTTACCGACCCCGGAGTTATTCTGGATGTCGACACGCCGGACCAGCTGAATTTACACCATTAACCACTAACCACTGACACTGAGCAGGCAACCGAGATTACGATAATGAAAGAAAATTTTGCAGCCATTATTAATGCCATTGGCGAGGACTTATCCCGCCCCGGCCTGGAGAAAACACCAGAGCGTGCCGCCAAGGCGTTCGAGTACTTGACTCGAGGTTATCATCAGAATCTGGACGACGTCATCAACGATGCCTTGTTCCCCTCGGATGCCAGTGAAATGGTGGTGGTGAAAGACATTGAACTTTATTCCATGTGCGAGCATCACCTGTTGCCGTTTATCGGCCGGGCCCACGTCGCCTACATTCCTTCCGGCAAGGTATTGGGCTTATCCAAAATCGCCCGCATTGTGGATATGTATGCGCGCCGGCTGCAAATCCAGGAGCAGCTCACCACCCAGATTGCTGAAACCATTCAGAATGTGGTGAACGCTGCAGGGGTGGGTGTCGTGATTGAAGCTCAACACATGTGCATGATGATGCGCGGTGTGGAAAAACAGAACTCCGTAATGAAAACTTCCGCCATGCTGGGTACATTCCGCGACAATCAGGCAACCCGCACTGAGTTCTTATCACTGATTAACGCACGATAAACCAATGAAGACAGCCGTGGTTACTGCACACGGAGCACATACAGCTCAGACAGGCTGCTTTCAAGGCGGTTGATGTCCACTGTGGATAATGCGAATTTGTATTCACCAAACGTCAGATCCTGCAACACCGCTCTGGTGTTGCTGCCATCCACTTCGATCATATTGCTGTATCCGGACTCCGACGTTAACCCATAATAAATTCGGTAGGTATCGATCTCGGTTTGACTCAACCAACTGCCATCCATCCGGGACGAAGGCGCGCTCCATGAAATCGCCACATCGGCACTGCCCGCAACCGCCAGCACATTCACGGTGATGGTTCCACTGCGCGTACTACCGGCGGCATTACTGGCAACGCAGTAATAACTGCCACCATCGTCACTGTCGACGTCGTTCAATGACAGCGCATTGGCGGTGGCACCCGGAATGCTCACCCCATCCCGATACCACTGATAGAGAATGCCGGAGCCCATGGCCGAGATACGCAAGACCACGTCACTGCCTTCGGAAACAACCTGATTACCGGACTGGGTTGTCACCACCGGTGGCTGCAGATCGCCGCCGGTGAAATCATCAACCGAGTCACGAACCAATACGGTTATGGTGGCGGGCATGGTGACCGGCTTAGTGCCGGAAAAAGCCTGGGCAGTGAGGGTGAAATCATCGGAAAACCCAGTGCAACTGAGATAATTGCCGCTGTAATCACCACATGCCGCGTAAGGCGCCGCGCCTTCCTGCCGACTGCTGCCATTGGACGTATTGAATTTCACTCGATCATAGGCAACACCGGAGAACTGCACATTGAAATTGAACGCCGAGTTCTGCTGCAACACAACCTGGCTGCCGGGGAAAAATGAGGCCAACGGCACATCCGTATCCGCATCAATCAACCCAAACGTGGCTTGCGCAGAGCCGCCACCAGACGCCCCCCTTGCAACCGACAAGGTGGCGGGCTCGCCAACCGGTGAGCCACCCGAGTAGGCCTGTGCCGACAGCACGAAATTACCGGCAAAACCCGATACTCCGGAACAACTAAAATAATCCCCGTTGTTATCACCGCAGGCCGCATAGGGCGAAACACCCTCCTCCCGCACGGCGCCGCCCGTGGTGGTGAAGCGCACACGATCGTAGGTGATATTCAGAAAACGCACATTAACATTGAATTTTGCGTTGTCGGGTAAAGCCAACTGACTGCCACTGGCCAGTGTACTCGTCACCTGGTTGGTGTTGGCGTCCACCAAGCCGAAATAGGCGTCGGCTACCGGTGTCGGTTGCGGTTGCTGCACCAACACACGAATGGAAGCGGCACTGCCCACCGGGGCATTGCCTGAATAGGCTTGGGCGGTAAGCGTAAAGTCACTGGTAAAACCGGCCCGGGCGGAACAATCCAGGTAACGGCCGTTGATATCACCGCACAGGGCATAGGGTGCCACGCTTTCTGTCTGGCTGTGTCCATTGGAGGTGAAGAAATGGATCCGGTCGTACTTAAGATCCGTAATCTGCACACTGACATTAAAGGCCGACACATCACCCAGCACAATCTGCTGTGACGGTGCGATATTCGATTGCACCACAGCGCCGGACTCGGCATTGATCAGATTGAATCGAGTAAGGGCGCTAACCTGATTGCTGAAAACCTGACTGGTAAAAAAGAGGGCACTAAAAAGAATAAAACGGAAAACGGTACATCGATCACTCATCACTTCAATCGCTCATAATGGTAATTGGGGGAGTGTCTGTTCTCTGATAGACGAGAATAGTGGTTATTCCTGATAGCCTTTTAAAGCTCTTTTCGCAGTTAGCCGCAGCCCTGAGCAACCAGTCACATGCAAGCTTTGAACCCAATCACACAACACGAAAAGCACGCTGACAAAGCAGTTCGTATTTTGATCAATGCCGAACCCAACACCGTTGCACATTGCTCGGGCAGCGTCGTTTAAACCGTATCCAATCCGGCTTTTTTGAAATATTTGTGCAACTTTTTGGAGCGCAGTGAAAGCCCATTGTGCAGCGCACTTAAGCGCGCTGGCACCATCAGGTTATCGGCGTGTGATGAAGTGGTGCGATCCTTCCCCATCGCTTGAGCGAAGATCGGGCCTATCAGGGATGCCCTTCACTCCACCCGCAATACCGTCATCCCAACCTGCGATGAAACACCATCGCGATGGCATTGTTATAGAGAAAGTCAGGCAGCAGTTTTCTTACCGTCAATGTAAAGCGGGCATCGTGACCCACCACATAGCGCAGCTTTTTACGACCATCGGTGGCTGCTGCCAGAATCGCCTTGGCAACCGCTTGCGGTTGCGACGATATTTTTGCCGCAGTGCCATCAATAAATCCAAGAACCTTATTGCTGTAGTCAGTATAGACATCGACACCGGTCTGGTTTTCCCGATCAGTGGAGCGGCCCCAGAATTCCGTTCTAATGGTTCCCGGTTCAATGATTTTTACCCGAATATTAAAGCTGCTTAGTTCAAAGGCCAGCGAATCCGAAAAGCCTTCAACGGCCCATTTGCTGGCGTGATAAACGCTGTACAGTGGCACCGTGGATCGCCCGGCAAAGCTGGCGATGTTGATGATGGTGCCACTGTTGCGCTGCCGGAAATGGGGCAACAACGCCCGTGTCAATTCCATCAAGCCAAACACGTTAGTCTGGAATTGGCGTTCAATCTGCTCCCGGGAGAGCGTTTCAAAGGCACCAATCAAACCGTAACCTGCATTGTTCACCAACACATCAACGGCTCCAAATAGTTCCAATGCCTGATCCACAGCCTGCTGGATACTGTCACCGTCACACACATCCAGTTTCAGGCAGGTTACGTTCTGCAGTTGATTCAACTCTTGCTCTTGTTCCGGCGAGCGCATGGTGGCCACCACATTCCAGCCCTGTTGCTGAAACAGTTTTGCCGTCTCCCGACCAATCCCACTGGAACAGCCGGTAATCAATACGGTTTGTGTCATGATTATTATCTCAAGGGTTATCCCAGTATGCTGGGTGGGGGAATCGATCAGATTCACATCCAGGGCGATTTCAGGAGCCCTGAAACCGCCCAGACGGGTATCGGCAGTATTTGCACATTGCACTGATTAGGATCGAGAAACGCGCGCCTGATATTCTCGGGTCTGTTCATTATCCGGTGCTATGCGTTCCTGTGCACCTGCCATTTTCTTAATCCAGTTACCCACTCGTTCAGGCAAGGCCTGCTCGATAGTACCAATCGGAAACAACCATTTCGGCATGGTTACCTCCGGCTGACCATGCCCACAGGATGCGACAACCTCTGCCGCGATATCAGAAGGCTTGGCCTTGGGAATTCCACGAATATTCATACCGGCCGTCAGATCAGTATCCACTGCGGACGGCATAATCGTAGTAATGGACACGCCCGAACCCATAATTTCGGCACGCACCGAGCGCGATAATCCAGCCACTGCAAATTTACTTGCGGTGTAAACGGCAGCCCCCGCGCAAGTCATTTTTCCCGCCATGGAGGACACATTCACAATATGCCCATAACCCCGTTGCAGCATTTCCGGAAGGACAAGGCGCATGCCATTGATCACACCACCGGTATTAATCGCCATTTCCCGGTGCAACAATGCCAGGTCGATGCTGGCGAACTCGCCGGTACGCATAATACCGGCATTGTTCACCAGCAAATCCACCGGCCCCAGTTCACGCGCCACATTCAAAAATTCTGCGAACGACTCGGGGTCGGCCACATCCAGTTTTACTGCTCTTACACCTGAGAGTGACGCCGCTACGGCCTCTGCAGCTTTGGCATCAATGTCACCGATAACCACGCGTGCCCCGTGATCAACCAGGGCTCTGACCGTCGCCTCGCCGATTCCTCTACCGCCACCGGTAACACAGGCAACCGCACCATTCAGAGTGATGGACATAAACGACAGCCTCTTAGCGAACGAAGGGATAACGAAGGGCGAAGTAACCGACAATATCCCAGCCGTGTTTCACCTTGTACACCACCCGACCCAAAAATACGTCTGGCACGATTTCCACGATCTCGTCCCGAACTTTAGGAAGAATCAGTGGATTCTTGAATGACGGTTCATCATAAGTAATGGCGCGAACTTTCAGGTGAGGTGCCACAGGTGAGCTGTCAATGCGATGATGGAAATCGAATCCAAGCAACTCATTACCCTGCTTTTGCAGCTTGTAGTGAGGCATAGCAAGCTTGGTAGGGATATAAGCAGAGGCGGTGATTCGGTTGTAGCCGGTGCCGGTTTTTCGATTAAACGTTTTGCCTGTCCAACCCATGCGCCCCAGAAGCTGCCCCAGCATAACGGCGCTGTTAATCGTCCGCATCAGGAATGAACCGTGCAGGTTCATCACCATGCCTTCAGTGTCACCATTGGGTGCTTCTGCGTCACCATTGCCCTGGGCAAACAACCAGGGTAAGCGATAGAACTGCGATTCGTTTTGCAGCTCTTTGAGCAGCTCCCAGGCATTTTCTTTCGCCAATTCGGGGTGGCTCTCGGCTTGCGCCCTGAGATTCTTCAGTCGTTGCTCGTCTGATATTGGCGCCGGAACGGTGGATGCCTGTTTTAACGTGGCTTGCATAGTGTTACTCCCTCTACTGATCTGAACGTTTATAGTCTATAGTTGGTACAGCACAGTACCAACTATATATTCAGTCATCTCGGCCTGTCAATGCTTGCTCGACTGAACTTCATACTGCTACGATAATTGCCTGATCTAATGGAATATTTTAGCCAATGACCCATCCTACTCGCCCTTTTCAGGGGCAATCAGCAGAGTCACGGGTTCACGCTCGGCGACAACAATTATTAAGTAAGGCTTATGAAATCATTGCCGCTGAGGGTTGGCGAAACCTGTCTATCCACAAACTCTGCGTTGAGGCGGGGCTGAACAAACGCTATTTCTATGAAAGCTTTGATAGTCTTGATTCATTGGCTGCGGCGCTGGTGAATGAGCTTGCAGATGAACTGATTGGCGTCGGTCAGAATGCAGCACAAAGCGGCTGGCAGAAAGGGCTGGACACTTCAACACTCGCGCGCTACGTGCTTGATCATTGTATTAGCTGGATGGTGGATGAACCGGCGCGCACCCGATTACTCTTTTCCTCAGCGTCCGAGAATCCGCAGGCTCTTGTGCAGCGTAAGTTGGTTATCCGAAAAATGGCGCAGGTGCTGTCCGCCTTCAGTATCCAATACCACCAGGCGGGTGAGCCCCTGTCAATTGCACATGTCGGCTCAGCTTTTCTGATCGGCGGAACAATCGAAGCGGTGATGACATGGCTGGACCAAGACGTTGCTGTCAGTCGGGAAGAGTTTATAGAGGATCTGGCTTGTTTCTGGGTTGCCGTGGGTGACAGTGCGGTCTCGCTTGCTCGTAGTCGAGGCGCTACACCGACTAGCTCGCCCGGCACCGAACCAAATTCAGACAGCTAAAGCCCCGCAGGTTCCATTGTAAAAATCGGATACCCCATGTCCGGCAGCACAGGATTACAGATTTTGCATCGTCAACAAGAAAACTTATACACTTCTGTTTTATCAATACACTACAAGCGCCGCACAGCATTTCATAACCATCTCGCCCGATGGCTGCGCTGACATTCAATTCTGCTGGAGGAGCGGCCGGTTGGCCTTGGTTACTCGGCCAAATACATCTGCTCGTACGTATTTAGTATCAAGATTGAACTGCGGGTTAGACGAAGACCTCGTCATTGATCAGTTTCTTCGCGGGCCATCAGGGTCAACACATAGTGGTATTTCCATCCTTGCAGCAGCCCCGCCCCTACAGCCCGGTTACAATCATGTGATGTTGGTCTGCTGGCTGAATGCCCCGCGCATCCGTCGCGATAAACTGTCCACCAACATATTCAGCAACGCGGTTACCACAATCAGCAGAAAGGCCCGGTCGTAACGGATTTCTTCAAACGCCGAATCAATATAAAACCCCAGTGTTGCCACGCCCAGTATGCCCATAATCGCACTCTCCCGCAGAATCACCTCCCAGCGGTAGAATAAAAACGCCATCAGCGCCGGCAGGCGCCGCGGGGTTTCGATGTAAGCATAACGGGTGAGACCCCGGGGATCATCGGCGCGGGCCTGCCCGCTCCTGAACGCCGCATCACTGGCATTGGCCACCAGAAACGCGATCAACCCACCATTATGCAAAGCCAGCGCCAGCACCACCGGTAACCCGGAGGGCCCAAACAGCAGCAACAAAACAAAGGCCAGAACCATCTCCGGAGTGCAACGCAACACCAGCAACACAAAGCGCCCGGGCCAACGCAACCACGGCCCCACCAATGCCCGTGAGGCAAAGGGATAGGTGAACAGGACAATAAACCCGGTCAACACCACGGCAATCTGGGTCAGTAACAAGGTTTGCACCACACCGGGCCACACCTGCTGGCTGAACATGACACTGAACCAATGCAGCAAGCCGTGCCAGTCTCCTGCCAGCAGTGCGGCGGGCCAGATATCCACACTCACAAAACGCCACAACGAACCACCGTCACTGAACCCGATGGTGTCCGGTAATAGCCAGATGGCGGCAATGAGGTAAGGAACAATCAGCCACGGGCGCAACCACCAGCGGATGCTGGCGATCAGCAACAGAAACGCCCACATCAAAGCGCCGGCTTCACTGTACTGACCCTGCTTGAAGGCCGTCTCCAGATGAAACCCCAGAGTGGGCAAACCAATAAAGCCCAGAATGGCGCTGGAGCGCAGGGCACACTCAAAGCGATAACGGGTATAACTTAACAACGCCGGCCAGGATTGGGGAATCAACGTGTACAGGGTGCGTATGAAAACAGAGGCCCCCTTGGGTGCCGCACGGGCCGGCAAGGGCGATTGCTGCTCAAAGATTTCAGCAAACACCTTGGCAAACACACCACTAAAGGGAACAATGATCGCCAGCAATCCCGTCAGTGGGCTGATGCCGAACAACTGCATGAAAATAAGGCCCCAAAACAATTCGTGCACCGAGCGAAGCGCCGCACACAGCATTCGCACCAGACGCCAACGAAAGGCCATGGCCAGCAACAGGCCCAAGGGTGTGGACACAGCCACCGCCAGCAAGGCGAACGCCACCGTCTGCAGCAGAGCTTGAATGAGCGTTGTTGCTTCGCTCCAGCCCGGCAGCAGCAAGCCCCAGCCAATACGGGACAGCTCCTGCCAGGGGTCCACCGGATAGCGTTGAAAATCCACGCCCAACAGTGCCAGCACGGCGGCACCGATCATCAACAGACAAACGGCATTGAGGCGCCGTGCACTGGAATGCGACGGCCACCAACGTTTTGTGGATACCTTCATGAGGTGCGGATTACCCAGCCATCGGTTTGATGCCCGCAAGCAACCGGATTCAGCGGAGAGGTGTCCTGTTGATAAAAGTGATCCAGTTGTTCCGCGCTGAGATCCCCCGCCGGCGCATCACAACAAATGCGTCCGCCCTGCAGCACAACAATCCGATCAAACAAATCCAGTGCCAGGCGCCGGTTATGCAAGCACACCACCGCCGTTTCATGTTGTTGTAAAACGTAGGTTAACAGCTCCGCCGCCTGCACCGGATCCACCGCGGACACCGGTTCATCCCCCAGAAACACCGGCTGCTGCCGGAACAGGGCGCGCCCCAGGGCCACCCGTTGCCGTTGCCCGCCGGAGAGCCGGTCCACCGAATGCCAGAGTTTGTCCTGCAAACCCAGCCGTTGCGCCAGATCTGTGATGGCCTGCCGTTGACCTGCCAGCGGGCGCACCAGGTTCCACAGGGCGGCCACAGTGCCAACCCGGTCCAGGCCACCAATAAAAATATTCTGGTAAGCCGATAACAAATCCACCAGGCCACCCCCCTGGGGTTGCAGAGCGCTGCACTGGGGTTGCTGCTGATACAAAAGATCCAGCAAGGTTGACTTTCCCGCACCGGAAGGCCCCAGCAACGCCACCTTTTCCCCTGGCCCGATGGTGAGGGTGATGTCGGCCAGAGCCGGGCGTTCCCCCTGCTCCGGGCCGCTGTAACGAAAGGTGCACCGGATCAGCTGAAACAGCTCCGCAGACGCCGTCATCAATCCAGCAACCCGATCGCTTTGGCAGTGGCTTCTATGGGTTCGTAATCCCCATTACTGGCGGGGACGAAACGCAGCCGTGGAAAACTCGCCAGCAGTTCGGCATCGTTCATTTCCAGTAACGCCTTGCGCACGTTGTCGGTAAACCCCACACCAAAGTGCTGATCCACATCGCCGCGAATCGTCCACTGATAATCAGGGTAAGTGGGTGTGGTCCAGATCACCTGAACTTTATTGGTATCGATCTTACCCGCCGCCAACTCGCTTTCCCACACTGCATAATTCACCGCACCCACCTGATAGGCGCCGGACTGCACCTGGGCGATGGTGCGACTGTGATCGCCGGAAAAACCCACCCGGGAAAACAGCGCCTGTGGCGCACTCTTG
The DNA here is from genome assembly GCA_002471665.1 of Gammaproteobacteria bacterium UBA7310. Taxonomy (GTDB): domain Bacteria; phylum Pseudomonadota; class Gammaproteobacteria; order Pseudomonadales; family Ketobacteraceae; genus Ketobacter. The sequence continues at coordinate 114,238 of DKQK01000072.1, read as the reverse complement.
AACTGCTGCCGCAGATAGAACTCCGGCATCAAACGCCCGGAAGTGGATCCTTTGGAACCGAAGGTAAAGGTTTTACCTTTAAGCGCCGCGGGCAATTCATCAGCCTGTTCCAGGCCTGCATCCTGATGGGCAATAAAGTAGGTTTTAAAGAGTTGGTCTTCGTAGCCCTGGGCCAACGCCTGTGAACCGGGCACCAGACGCCGGGCCTGTACCCCGGAAAGCCCGCCGAACCAGGCCAACTGCACCTGGTTATTACGAAACGCCGTGATGGCGGCGGCATAGGATTTTACCGGAATGTATTGCACCTCCACTCCCAGTTGGGCACTGAGATAATCCGCCACCTTGCCAAAACGTTGCTGCAGCCGGGATTCATCCTGATCCGGTATCGCGGTGAACACAAACGCTTGCGCCTGCGCCCACAATGGCAGTGCCAGCAACAACAACGAACTACAGATCAGCCGTACACACACCAGACTTTTCAGCAAACCATACAACCTTGACATAAACACTCCCGTAAAAAATCAACCCGGTTTAAATGAAGTAGAATTCCAGAGCCCCGGCTCCGCGAAGTGGGCGGCCTGACAGCCCAGATAATCCTGTACCGCCTCCCGATTGCCCTGAAAAGCGATCAGATCCTGCCGCTTGGCCAGCTGATAGTCGTACATGGGATCGTAGTAATTGACCAACAGCAATCGAATCAAATCGCGATGGCGCAGGGGATTGCCCTGGCGGTGCTCAACCAGGGCCTGCTCCAGCAAGGCACCGATTTCGCGGTAACGCACCCCCCCCAAACGCTTGCGCACCCGATACAGGGATTGGGTCAGATCATCGGCAAAGGCGTCAAAGCCCGCCGCCTCCCCCAGATACGCCTGCCACTCCGCCAACTTATTCAGGATATAATTGCGATAACTGTGTTCAATCCGTTCTTCCAGGGGAGCTTCCAACACCACCACCGGGCAACGGCCCATGGCCTGCAGCAAAGGCGGTGGCAATGAACAACGCCCCACCAGCCGGCTTTCGTCTTCCAACAGAACAGGCAGATGGTGACTCTGTGCCTGCTGCTCCGCTTTCAATAGCGCCACGGCCACCCGGTTTTCAAAGTTCAATTGCGATGGCTGGCCACCGGGGCGGCGGCCAAAACTGGAACCCCGGTGATGGGCCAGCGCCTCCAGATCCACCGCCTGCGGCAGGGCCTCAATGAGCGCGGTTTTGTTGCATCCGGTGCGCCCGGCCAGCAACTGCATGGGATAGTGCTGACAAATCCGTTCAAACTCATCAAGCAGAAACCGGCGCAACGCCTTGTATCCGCCGCCTATACGGGGATACTCACAGCCGGCTTCCCGCATCCATTGCTGGCAGATTTCACTGCGCAAACCGCCACGCCAGCAATACAAATAACCTTCAGGGTGGCGTTGGGCGAAATCAACCCAGGCACTCACCCGCTGCTGCTGCAGTTGCGGTGTGACCAATGCACGGCCCAATTCCATAGCGGCCTCCTGGCCGTGCCGCTTGTAACAGGTGCCCACCTGCGCCCGTTCCTCATCGGTCATTAACGGCAGATTCACGCTGGTGGGAAAGGCACCCCGTTTGAATTCCACCGGCGCACGGGTATCGATCAAGGGCACGTCATTGAGAAAGAGGGCGCGAAAATCCCCACTGTCTAGGCTGGCATCCGGGCGCGTCACGCTGTTTCCTCTTCCGTTACCTGCACACGATGCTCACCGGTGGCCCGGGTTAACGTGCCAATGGCCTGTGCAGGCAGGCCCTGATCCCGCAACAGTGCCTCCAGTGCGGCCGCCTGGTCCGGCCGCACCGCAATCAACAGGCCGCCACTGGTTTGCGGATCGCACAGCAGTTGCTGCAGGGGTACGCTCATGGGCCCCAGGTGATGGCCATAGCTTTCATGGTTGCGGGTCGTGCCGCCGGGGATGCATCCCTGCTGTAAATAGTCACGGGCCGCCGGAATCACCGGAATCCGGTGGGCCTGAATGCTGGCCTGCAATCCACTGCCCTCGCACAACTCCAGCAGATGCCCCATCAGGCCAAAGCCGGTGACGTCGGTCATGGCGGTAACACCCGCCAGCCGCGCCGCCAGCGCACCCACTGTGTTCAACTGGCACATAATATCCCGGGCCAGGTGTTGGTGTTGCGGCTGCAGCTTCTTCTGTTTCTGGGCCGTGGTCAGGATGCCGATGCCCAGGGGCTTGGTCAGGTACAACAGGTCACCCGCCTGAGCCTGGTTATTCTGTTTCAGATCAGCGCGCTCACTGAGCCCGGTAACCGCCAAACCGAATATGGGCTCGGGCGCGTCAATACTGTGCCCACCGGCCAGCGGGATACCGGCCTCGGCACAGGCCTGCCGGCCACCCTCCACCACCTGTTGCGCCACCTCGGGCCCCAGGCTGTTCACCGGCCAGCCCAGTATGGCGATGGCCATCAGGGGATTGCCGCCCATGGCGTAAATATCACTGATGGCATTGGTGGCAGCAATGCGGCCAAAATCAAACGGATCGTCCACAATGGGCATAAAGAAATCCGTCGTGCTGAGCACCACCCGGCCATCCCCCAGGTCATAGGCGGCGGCGTCGTCCTTGCTGCTGTTGCCCACCAGAAGCTGGGGCCAATCCGGCAATGTCAGCCTGGAAACCAGAATCTTGTCCAGTACCTGCGGTGAGATTTTGCAGCCGCAACCCGCGCCATGACTGTATTCGGTCAGGCGGATGGGGGTATCACTCATGCGTTGGCCTCCGGTTGGTATAGCCCTTGATTAAACAGGGGGAATGATACGGACTCGGCAGCGTTTTGTCAGTGCAGAAGCCGTTCCTTTCCTGTCACGTGGGCAGCTTGGCATTAATTTGATAAGGTCAGAGAGACGCTGTGCCACCCAGTAAGGAGAACCCCATGTCCGTAAAAACGGCTTTAGTCCCCGTGGCCGACGGCTCGGAGGACATCGAGACAGTCTGCATCATCGACGTATTGAGGCGGGCGGAAGTGGCGGTAACCGTTGCCTGCGTCATGGCCGGGCGTCTGGAAATCGAGGCCGCCCGCGGTACACGCATTGTGGCGGATATCAACATCGAGGATTGCCGACACCTGCAGTACGACCTGATCGCCTTACCCGGCGGCCTGGCGGGGGCTGAAAATCTGCGCGATTGCGCCACCCTGATCGAGATGCTGAACCGGCAACGGGACAGTGGCCAGTGGTTCGCCGCCATTTGCGCCAGCCCGGCACTGGTATTTGCAGGCCACCACTTGGATGAGGGGTTTCGCACCACAGCGCATCCTGGCTTTACCCAATCCCTGAGTGCGTTTCAGGATGCGACCACGGTGGTGGACCGCCACTGTATCACCAGTCAGGGCCCCGGTACCGCCATTGAGTTCGCCCTCACCCTGGTGGAAGCCCTGTTGGGTAAAGCAAAACGGGAAGAGGTGGCCAAACCTATGGTTTTGGGGCACGCAGCTGCAGCACCCACATAAGAAAACAGGGCAGAAACGTCAGTGTAATGATGGTGGAGCAGAAGATGCCGGCCAACACCACAACCCCCACCCCCCGATACAGCTCCGTGCCGGCGCCGGGGATCAGCACCAGCGGTGCCAGTCCAAAAATGGTGGTGAAGGTGGACATCAGGATCGGCCTGAGCCGCATGGACACCGCCGACATGACCGCCTGCTCCACCGACTGATCCGCCACCCGCATGTTGTGTCGGGTCTGGTCCACAATCAGGATGGGATTGTTCACCACCGTGCCCAGCAGAATCAGAAAGCCCAGCATGGTGATCATATCGAAGGGCTGGGAAACACCTGCGCCGTTGAGCGCGATCAGCCCCACCAGGCCGCCGGCCAACCCCAGGGGAATGGTGGTCAGAATCACCAGCGGGTACCCCCAGTGATTGAAGATCGCCACCAGCAGCAGGTAAATCAAAACCAACGCCACCGCGAAATTATCGGTCAATGCCTGGCGAGTGGCCTGTAGCTGGTCAGCCGCACCGGAAATACTGACACTGACACCATCACCGATTTCACCTTCGGCCCGCATCCGGGGCAGCAACTCGTTTTCCACCCGCGCCACCGCTGTCTCCAGTGCCACGGCGCGGGGAGGAATAATGCGTAACGTGACCGTGCGGTGGCCATCCACCCGCCGCAACTGGGCGCTGTCGACGGTTTCATGCAAGGTGGCCAACGCCCCCAAGGGCATCACTCCGCCACTGGCGGTCATCACCGGCAGATCATTCATGTGCTCCAACTGCCGTTTCTGACCGGCATCACTGAGCAGGAATATATCCACCTTGTTGTCATCAAGAATGAATTCATCAACAAAGGCACCATCACTGAGGGCCGCCACCGCATAACCAAATTCATCGGCGCTGACGCCAAACTCCGCCAGGCGCTCCCAGTTCGGGCGCACCTCCACCAGCGGCTGATCCAATGACAGGGACGACGGCTCAGACTGAATCTGGGGATTATCGAACAAGGCCTCCGCCCGGCGGTAAGCGCTTTCACCCGTGGCGTACAATTGCGCCAGATCGGGCCCCGAAATATCCAGGTTCACTGCCCGGGTACCGCCATCGTTGCTGGAAATGATGGAGCCCCGGGACGAAAACGCCCGCATGCCGGGATACTCCCGGAACAGTTTGGTGAGCGCATTCATCATCGGAATAATGTCATCCTCACGCACCGGTTCCGATAGAAACCAGAGCCGATCCGCGGACACGCTCATGGAGGCGTACTTCAGGGCCGGTACCGGAATCTCGCCCTCATCAAACAACCGGGGATCGGCGTTTAATGACGGTGCCACCCTGGCCCGCACCTGGGCACCGATGCTCTCCATTTCCTGCAGGTTGTATCCCGGCGGTGCGATCATCATGCTGAACGCTTTGGGCTCTTCCCCTTCCGGCAGGTACTCCGCCGCCGGCATCAGCCAGATGGCCAACCCCAGCGTCAAGGCCAGTGCCGCCAGCATGGTCACAGCGCGGCGCGGCACCGTGTGAATCAACCAGGCCACCCGCTCCAGAATCCACTCCTGCAAGACACTGGGCCGCCCCTGTTGGGCCTTGCCGCCGAATCCCATGCGGGCACTGGCCGAGGGCACCACCGTAATGGCCACCAGCAGAGATGCCAGGATGGCGGCGGCAATGGCGATGGCAATATCCGAGTACAGTTGCCCGGCTTCTTCCTCCACAAACAGAATGGGTGCAAAAACCAGCACGGTGGTCAGCGATGACGCCAATACCGCGGGCCACACTTCCCGCACCCCGGTTAATGCCGCATCGAACAACGACAAACCACGGCGACGGGATTGCTCGATACTTTCCAGCACCACGATGGTGTTATCCACGGTCATGCCGATGGCAAAGGCAACACCGGCCAGGGAAATCACGTTGATGGTACGGCCGAAAGCCAACAGCCCGAGGAACGCAGCAATGGTACAAATAGGAATGCTGAGCACACCCACCAGGGTGGCACGGAAGGAACGTAAGAACAGAAACATCACCAGGGTGGCCAGGGCAGCGCCCAAGGCCAGATTGGTCCACACGTTTCGGATAGAGGCCTGCACGTAGCGGACATCGTCCCCCAGCAACACCATACGCAATCCGTTGGGCTCCAGCAGCTCGGTGCCCATGGTCTCAACCAATGGCAACAACTGTTCCTTGATGTTGATGACGTTGGAGCCGGCCTCGCGCTTGACCGCCAACCGGATCACCCGTTCCCCATCCTGATAGCCATAACTGCGCACTTCGTAGTGATCCAGCACCACCGTGGCAACATCCTTCAGGCGCACCGTGGCGTTATCCTGTTGCAGCAGGATCAGGTTTTCCAATTGCCGCAATTCGGAAAAACGCCCCACGGTGCGCAGCAGGTAGCGGCGCTTGCCACTGTCAATATCACCGGCGGAGGTATCGGAATTACGCGCCCGAATCAGGTTACGAACCTGGCTCAGCGTCAATCCGCGCTGCGCCAGCTTTTCGGGGTTGAACAGAATCTGGATCTGACGTTCGGATCCGCCACGCAACTGTACTTCCGATATGCCCTCCACACGCTCCATGCGAGGCCGAATATAGTCGTCCACAAAATCGTACATCATGTCCATATCCAGCCCCAATGGGTTGTCCTGCAAGGGCAGCACACTGAAATACATGAACGCGTTTTCAGAGAAAGAACTGCTGTACAAGCGGGGCTGATCCACGTTCTCCGGATAGGAGGACACCTGACTGAGGGCATTACTCACTTCAATCAGGGTTTGATTGATGTCGATACCAAAAGGGAATTCCAACTCAATGGAGGCACGGCCGGTCTCGGCGGTGGCCAACATGCGCTGCAAGTTGGGCACCGCGCTCAGATAACGCTCCTGCTCAATGAGAATTTCCTTTTCTATATCCTGCGGGGTGGCGCCACTCCACCCGGTACGTACGCTGATGGTACGCACCTCCAGATCCGGAATCATCTGCACCGGAATACGAAAGGCGGACACCACCCCGAGCACGCACAGAATCAATACCGTGACGCTGACAATAATGCCTTTGCGAATGCTGGCTTCAAACATAGGACACTACAACCTGCTCAGGACTCATTGACCAACTTGACCGGCTGGTTGTGGCGTAAAATCTCATTACCCCGCACCACCACCTGTTCATCCGGCTCGATGCCGCCGGTAACCTCGATGACGTCACCCAGCGTGCGGCCCAATTGAACCTGACGCCGCTGGGCAGTGAGTTGACCGGCCTTATCTGTGAGCGTGAAAACACTGAAGCTCCCGTCGGGATTGCGCAGCAGCGCGTCCCGCGGCAACGTAAGCACCGACCTGTCGGCGTTTGTGATGGTGAATACGGCGGTGGCGGACGCCCCCGGCAACAGGGCGGTTTCACCGGCGGTGCTCTGCAGCCGCAAGCGGAAAGAGCGGCTCACCGCATCGGCCACCGGCACACTGGCGGCAATCCGTGCCGGAATGTCTCTGCCGGGTGCGGTATCAGGCCGTATGCTGACCTCCGCGCCGCTGGCCAGTTCACCATAACGCTCCTGCGGCACCTGTACGTCCAGATACACATTTTGGGTGGCCACCAGTTCCAGCACCGGCGTGCCACGGGTTACCCACTCCCCCCGTTCCGTCATGCGCCGGTACACCACCCCCTTGAAGGGTGCCTTGATGGCGTGCCAGTCCAAACGCTGCTGTTGGGCCTGCCGTTCGGCGCTGGCCGCATCCAGCAATGCCTGGGAGGTTGCCAATGCGGCTTTACGCAGGGCCAGTTCGTTCTGGGGCAGATGGTTATCCCGGGTCAGGCGCAAAGCCTCATCCACCAAGCGCTGGTTCTCGTTCACCGTGGCCTGGGCCGAGGCCACATTGGCGCTCAGGCGCGCCAGTTCATAGCGCTGCAGGCTGTCATCCAGTTGCAGCAGTAACGCCCCGGCCTCCACTTCGGCACCGGCATCCACCAGCACATTGGCCACCGCACCATCCACCCGCGCCGACAACTGTGCCCGCTGTACCGCCACCACCGTGCCCGACAATCGCAACTCATTCACCGCGGCACTCTGGCTGGGCAATACCACCGCCACCGGTGTGGCATCCTGACCGAAAGCATGACCCGCCAAAAACAAAAAAATCGCTGACCACGTTCGTAGCATGCCCGCATCCCCGGTTTACTGCGCCAAATCAAATGAGAACTATTATTAACATTGAAGTATCTCAAACTCAATGCGTGTCGAACAAAGATTCAACTGTTGCAGCCGGGGCCTGGGTACCGGCTGGCAACACAGGCCCCGCTGTGGTAAACAGAAAAGGATTTTCATCACAAATCCGCAGTGGGTGACGGGCATGAGTATCTGGGCTCTGGACAAAGGCAATCACGTCAAGCAGGCATTGATTCTGATCGAGCACCATCTGGGCCGCGATGCCTTCCTGCTGGATCAAACACTCCCCCTCAACACCGATGGCGTGTATCTGAATCACCCCGCCGAGCCTGGTGTGCGCGCGTATCTGTTCACCCAGGGGCAGGCAGAAAACCGATACGGCCTGCACCTGGAGTATCCACCGGCACAGATCAATAACAACCTGATCGATGCCTACGACAATCTGACGCTGCGCTCCCTGCTTAACATTCTGGCGGTGCATTTTGACGTGGCCGACATCAAGGATCTCGAGCGGCTGAGCTGAACACGGGTTTTAGCGCGGGTTCTCATGCTCCGGCGCACCGGGCCCCAGCGGCTGCCCATAGCTGAATTCCACATAGTTACCCGATGGGTCTTTAACACCGCAGTAGTACCCAACCGGATAGGGATCCTCTCGGGGAGGCCAGATCAGGATTCCTTCGGCCCTGGCCAGTTCTGCAATGGCATCCACCTGAGCCCGGGACGCCAACGCAAATCCCAGGTGCGCGTAGTCCGGCTCCGCATGCTGCACCGGTGAGCCGCCTCCCATGATCACAAAAATCATTTCGGTTTCCCGACCCGCTTCCGCCATCCAGCAGATGTGGCCATTGTCGCGCTCGTGTACCACTTCCATGCCGCAGTAACGCTGATAAAAATCCACACTGGCTTTGATGTCCACCGCATGCAGGGCGACATGTGTTAACGTTGCCTTCACTTGATTCTACCTTTCTGATTTTCCCAATCGCACCGCATCCAGAAAATGCATGTGTTTCTCGTACTGATCGATGATGTCAGCGATCAGTTGATCGATGGTCCAACCCATCACGTCATAATCCTGACCGCCTTCTTTCAGATAGACTTCAGCCCGGTAATAACGCAGCGCCTCATTACGGCGCGGCGTCACATCACGCATGACAAAACTGGGTGGCTCGTAAGGCCGCAGATGAACGGAATAGAAAAAATCGATCTCATCGCCGTGTGCCACTTCCAGCCAGGTACGATCCTGATCATCGTTGTTCACCCTGGCCTGCAGTTCGCGTTTTTCAAACTCAGCCGCCACCTGCTGCATGGCCTGGGTTACCGTGTGCTCGATAAAGGTCAGCACTTCCTCATGGTTCGGGTGTTTGATGATTCGAGCCAGGCGCTTTTGCCAGGGAACCGGATTATGGGCAATGCGGGGTGCCAGCATTGCCTCTTTCAGGCTGACCTTTCTGACAATTTCCAAACGCAGCGCCCGCAGCAACCCCCAGCACATCAACAGCATTACCACCGTAAACGGCAAGGCACTGGCGATGGTGGCCGTTTGCAATGCGACCAGCCCGCCGGCCAGCAACAACGCAGCGGCAATGGCGCCTTCTGTCACTGACCAGAAAATTCGCTGCCATACCGGGCTGTCTCCTTCCCCTGCGCCGGACGTGAGCATGTCCACCACCAGGGAGCCGGAATCCGATGACGTCACAAAAAACGTGATCACCAGAATGGTTGCCAACAAAGACGCCAGTGATGAAAGCGGAAAGTGCTCAAAAAATTTGAACAGGGCCACCGAGGTGTCCGCCGACACCGCCTGCGCCAATTCCACCATGCCCTGATCAAACACCAGGTGCAGCGCACTGTTGCCGAAAAACGTCATCCACATAAAGGTAAAACCGGTGGGCACCATCAGCACACCAATCACAAACTCACGGATGGTACGACCGCGTGAAATACGGGCGATAAACATGCCCACAAAGGGTGACCAGGCGATCCACCACCCCCAATAGAACAGCGTCCAGCCGCCCATCCACCCCTTGGGTTCATAAGCGTTCAGTTGAAAGGTGGCGTCCACCAGTTTCGACAGGTAATGACCGGTGTTTTGCACCAGGGTTTGCAGCAAGTAGACCGTTGGCCCCGCCAGCAGTACAAACCCCAGCAGCACCAAAGCCAGCACCAGGTTGAGTTCCGAAATGCGGCGAATACCGCCGTCCAGCCCCAGCACCACGGAGGTGGTGGCCAGGGCAGTGATGCCGGCAATCAGCAACACCTGAACCCCGACTCCAGTGGGCACATCGAACAGATAATTGAGCCCGGAATTCACCTGAATCACGCCCAGCCCCAACGAGGTGGCGACACCAAACAAGGTACCCAGCACTGCAAACACATCCACCGCGTGGCCAATGGGGCCATAAATCCGTTCACCGATCAGGGGGTACAAGGCGGAACGCACCGTGAGCGGCAACCCTTGCCGGAAACTGAAATAGGCCAGTGACAACGCCACCACCGCATAGATCGCCCATGCGTGCACGCCCCAGTGAAAAAAGGTAATGCGCATGGCATCACGGGCAGCCTGGACCGATTCCGGTGCGGCGTGCGGGGGCGCACTGTAATGCATGACCGGTTCCGCCACACTGTAAAACATTAAGCCGATACCCATGCCGGCGGAAAACAGCATGGCAAACCAGGAACCGTAACTGTATTCCGGCTCACTGTGATCCGGGCCCAACTTGATGTGACCGTAACTGGACAGCGCCAGCACCACCACAAAAATCAGAAACAACGCCACAGCCAGCACGTAAAACCAACCGGCTGAACTGACCACCCAGCTTTGCACCGCAGCAAACACACCGGCTGCCTGCACCGGCCACAGCACCGCGTACAACACAATGCTAAGACACAAACCGGCAGCCCAGAAGAACACCGGCGGGTTGATTTTGATCCAGCTCGCTTCATTGAGGCGGTTCATGCATTGCACTCCTTATAGATAGAAGTCCAGGGAGACATAGAGTGCTTCGAAATCCCCTTCATTAACCCGACCATCACGATCGATGTAGCCATCCTGATTGAGATACTCCAGGTACACCCAGCCCGGACCATAGTCGTAACTGAATCCCGGGGCAGCGGCACTGATAGCGTCTGTGGAAGAACCCCGTGTATCCGGTTCCGCCACTGAAGCATCCAGATAGAAACGCCACGGCCCCACACTGTAGCCGGCTTCAACAGTGAGGCGTTGATTTTCTATACGTTCCGGCACGGCAGCGGAAATCACATAATCATCCGGTAGATCACGCTGCATGATGATCCAGGAGGCCTTACCAAACCACTGGTCAACGGTACCTTCGTAAAACAGCACCGCCGCCTGGTGGTCACCGTCCACCGGCCGCTCAGCGCTCATCAGGTTCTGCAGACGGCCTGCCTGCAGCGACAGCCCCAGGGTGTGATCGGATTGCACCTGCCATTCGCCGTTCACCACCAACGTCTGCACCTTGCGGTACGTGGTGGCGCTACCCCAATGTCGATTGTCATCCACGGTGTCGGTGCTGGTGGAGCCCCAATCGTCAGCCAGATACAGTGCCGCATCGTAATGCAGTGTGTTATGGTCACCGGACAGCTTCACCCCCACATCCATTTGATCACCGAACCCGGCCAGAAAAATATCACCGGGCCAGAAGTTCGTGGTTTTCCAGCCGAAGGGCACCTGACTTTTGCCTACCCGCACTATATGATCCGCATTCAACTGCCATCCCACCCAGGCCTTGTGGATCACCCAATAATCACCGGTAGAGTTGTTGTCCGGATCAGTGAAACTGCCGGGCCCCGCCCGCACTTCGGCGGAATAGCGCCAGTTGCCGGTACCCTCGTCAGCGGCACCATCCAGATAGATGATCAATGCTTCGTTGCCGATCTCACCCCAACTGTTCTTATTGGCTTCATCATCTGGAAGGTATTGATAATTAGCCCAAATTCCACCGGACAGCGCACTTTGGGCAAAGAGGGGAGAACAGAAAGGAAACACACACAAGAGCCACGCGACCGCGCTTAAGGGAATGAGTGTACTGATGCTGCGATAGGCCATGGTGAACCTCCTTGTCGAGCCAGGACACTGTACACCATGGCAGGATACCGCCGCTGTATCAAGTCCGTGCTAGCTTACAGGCCCAGCCCGCTCAATCGCTGCAGGATCGACTGCAGCTCGTCCACGCTCATATCAACTTGTTCGATCACCCGGCCATACAGCATTGCGGTGGGCACGTTACGGCCACCCAGCTCCTTCTGGGTTTCATGCAGACAAACCAGTACGACACGTTCACGGCGAGTCAGTCCATCGCGGACATCAGGCAGGTAATCTCTGGGATCAGGCTGATCTTGCATCGTATATCAGGACAAACGTAACGGCAAATCCCGCAACCGCTGCCCGGTGGCGGCAAACAGGGCATTGGCAAGCGCAGGTGCAATGGGCGGTACAGCGGGTTCCCCCACGCCGCCCGGCGCCTCGGCACTGGAGAGGATGTGCACGGTGATAGCGGGCGCTTCATGGATGCGCAGCAGCGGGTAATCATGAAAGTTGGTCTGCTGCACCCTGCCATCCTGCAGGGTGATTTCTCCGCGCAACGCCGCGGTTAAGCCGAAAATCACGCCCCCTTCCATTTGCGCTTTGATGATGTCGGGATTGATGGTTTTCCCGCAGTCGATGGCCACGGTTACCCGGTGCACCCGAATGTCCCCCTCCACCACACTGACTTCCACCAACTGCGCCACATAGGATCCGAAAGAATAATGTGCCGCAATACCCTGGGCGGAACCCGGCTCCATAGGCGCTCCCCAACGCCCCACCTCGGCAACCTGCCGCAACACTGCGGCCAGGCGAGGATTGCCGGCAAGATGCTGCAACCGGAACTGCAACGGATCCCGGCCCGCCCGGTGCGCCAGCTCATCCATAAAACTTTCCACCACAAAAGCGTTGATGGAATGCCCCACCGAGCGCCAGTAGCCGGTGCGCAAACCCGGATCGGCTTGCACGTGACGCACTTCTGCGCTGACACTGTCATAGCCAAATTCCACCGCGCCTTCGGTACTGGCCGGATCCATCAGCAGGGTGCCGTATACCCAGGGGCCCAGATTGGCCAGTCCACGCACCAACCCATCCGGCAGCCAGGCGGGCAACACCGCCGTGGCAAATTCCTGAAAAGCGTAGGGCAGAATATTGGGATTCACGTTTTTCTGGTGCCAGCCGGTGATCCGCCCCTGCTCGTCCAGGCCGGCCTTTATCTCGGCGTGGGCTGCGGGCCGATAATAATCATGCTGCATATCGTCTTCACGACTGAACACCAACTTGATCGTCAGGCCGGTGGCCTTGGCAATCTGAGTGGCTTCCAGCGCATAATCCACACTCAGGCGCCGACCGAAGCCCCCGCCCAGCAATGTGGTGTGCACCGTTATTTGATGACGGCGTAATCCCGTCACCTCTTCGGCAATGGCGGCACAAACGGAAGGTACCTGGGTGGGCACCCAGATTTCACAATGATCGTCACGCAGGCGTACCGTACAGTTCATGGGTTCCATGGTGGCATGGGCCAGATACGGCAGACGATAGGTGGCTGCGTGCTGTAAAGCCGCGGCACGGATATCAGCGCGCGCATCGCCCACCGACAAGGCACTGCGCCCGGATTCACTGGCTGCCAGCGCCTCAAACTCACGGCGGATATCCTCGCTGGAACGCTGTGACAACGCCGGCATCGCCCAGCTCACGGTAATAGCCTGCAGCGCCCGCTGGGCATGCCAATAGGTTTCTGCCACCACGGCCACCCCGTTGGCAATGGGCACAATGGCTTTCACGCCGGGCAACTCATCGGCACCATTGGGGCTCCAGCTTTCTATGTGTCCGCCCTGCACGGGGCAGCGTTTCACCAGGGCAGTAAACAGGTCCGGCAGCTGCACGTCGATTCCATATTGCGCTGTGCCCCGCACCTTCATGGCACCGTCCAGGCGCACGGAGGGGCGTCCGATAAAGCGGAAATCCCGCTCCGACTTCAAGCTGACTTCGGGCCGGGACAGCGATTGTGCCGCCTGCACAAACCGCCCCATGGGAAGACGGGTATCCCGATATATAATGTGCTTGTCCCGCACTTCCAACAGCGCCACATCAACACCCAATTCAGCCGCCGCAGCCGCCCGCAACATCTCTCTCGCCTGGGCGGCCGAGCGCCGCAAAACATCGTAGTAGATGCGTGTACTGGTGCTGCCGCCGGTGACCTGCACGCCATAGAAGGGGTTCACATAATCTGCATGCACCCCGGCTGACTTCACCTCAATCATGTACGGCTCGGTATTCAATTCTTCTGCAATCAGGGTGGCCATGCCGGTCATGGTGCCCTGCCCCATTTCCACACTGTTCAGATAGAAGCGGATATCATTCTGCGGCGTTATCTGCAGCCAGGCATCAGGTTCAAAATCACGGGCATTGCCATGGGGTAGCGGTGTGGTGCAGCCGGACAACGACAGCTCCAGAATCAGGCCACCCCCAACCAGCCCCATGGCTTTCAGAAATTCACGCCTGGAGTTCATACGGTCACCTCCACTCAGCTTTCCAGATTGCTCTGATAATAGGGTGCCGGGGTCTGACCGGAATCAGACTGCAATTGCCCCGCCGCATCATGAATGGCGGCCCGGATGCGGCTGTAAGTGCCACAGCGGCACAGGTTGCCCGCCATAGCCCGATCAATATCCTCATCCGTGGGGCTGGGATTCTGTGCCAGTAAGGCGCTGGCTGCCATGATCTGCCCCGGTTGACAATACCCGCATTGCGCCACGTTATGCCTGATCCAGGCATCCTGCAGCGGATGATCGGCTTGCCCGCCCAACCCTTCAATGGTGGTGATTCGCCTGCCCTGCACCGAGGACATCGGCGTGGTGCAGGCACGAATGGCCTCGCCTTCCCTATGCACAGTACAGGCGCCGCACAAACCGGCACCACATCCGAACTTGGTACCGGTTAACTTCAACACATCACGCAGCGCCCACAACAGCGGCATCTCGCCTTCCACGTCCAGGCTTATGGAACGGTCGTTGAGCATAAAAGTGATTGGCATCGCGCTTTCCTTACTTGTGTCCGTACCAGAAATATAGCCCATATTATCAATACACAGGTTCACTGACAGTGTACCTTCCACCGGCCATGGAACGTCAGATCCAGGCAGGACAGTTCCCTTGTCATCCGCGGACAGGGTTGGTGGACAGGGCTTGTGGCCCGTGCAGCATGCCTTTCCTGCAACAGTGCTGTTAAACTGCCTCTCGTTCACCACAACCAACCATTGGACCCCTATGAAATTCAAACGAGTGCACAGTCATGACAGCGACAAATTATTGGTGGAATGGAACAGCCAATGGTACAGCGTGGCGGATCTCAAGGGTTTACCCACCGCACCAAATGAACTGCTGCCGCTGCTGGCCGACTGGGATCACTGGAAGCCGCTGCTGGAATCCGCATTGACGGAGTCAGGCGCTACCCCCTTTGCCCCCGATGGCCCGCTGCAACCATTACTGCCGTTTACTCCGTTGTCGCTGCGGGATTATATGTTGTCGGAAACCCATGCAACCAATGCGGCCCGCGGCTTTGTCAAACACTTCATGCCAACGCTGTATCCCATCATCACCGGCTATGAGCGGTTGCTTCGGCGCCCGTTCCCGGCCCTGCGCCCGAAGCCCATCTGGTATCGACAACCGGTTTATTACTTCAGCAACCATATGAATATGGCCTGCGAGGGTGACACTGTGCACTGGCCTGCCTATACCGACTATTTGGATTACGAGCTGGAGTTGGCGTTTGTATTGGCCAAACCGCTGCTGAATGCTACCCGGGAACAGGCTTTGCAGGCCATCGGCGGCTTTATGGTGCTGAACGATTTCAGCGCCAGGGATGTACAGCTGGAAGAAATGCGCAGCGGCTTCGGGCCACAAAAATCAAAACACTTCGTGAACGCACTGTCGGCAACGGTGGTCAGCGCCGACGCGATCCTGCCCAGGGTGGACCAACTTAAAGCCGAGGTCAGAATCAACAACAGGTGTATAAGCCAAACCCATACCGGAGATTTTCAACACAGTATTGCCGATATGCTGGTGCATGCCAGCCGCGATGAGCCCTTGTATCCGGGTGAAGTTTTTGCCACCGGAACATTGCCCAATGGTTGCGCCATGGAAAACGACCACTGGTTGCAACCAGGGGACACCATAGAACTGTGGATCGAAGCCGTCGGCTCACTCACCAATACGATCAGCAAGAAGGATTAACCATGAACGACCTGAAACAACTGGTGAACACCGGGCGCAGCCATACCCGCCACGGGGAAGCGGTTCAGTTCCAGGAGGGACTGTATCAGCTCAGCAAACAATGCTATGGCTGGATGGTGCCCAATGGTTCCTGGGGCGAAACCAATATCGGCCTGATTGACTGCCATGGAAAAAGTGTTTTGATAGACACCTGCTGGGATCTGCATTTTACCCGGCAAATGCTGGAGGGCATGCAGCCTGTTATTGAAAAATCCCCCATTGACACCGTCATCAACACGCACTCTGACGGTGATCACTGCTGGGGCAATCAGTTGTTCAAGGATCGCAACATCATTGCCACCCAATCCTGCCATGCACAAATGCATCACATGAAACCGGCTTCACTCAGTGCCCTTCAGCATAGCTGCAAAGCACTGCGCCATGTTCCCTTTGGCGGCATGAATACGTTTTCCAACTACATGATCGACATGCTGGCACCCTATCAGTTCGGCGGCATACACATCACCGAACCGGGGCTTACCTTTCAACAGGAACACAGCCTGAATCTCAACGGCAAAGACATCGTACTGTATGAAGTGGGGCCCGGGCACACCAGCGGCGACGCCATTGTCTATGTCCCCGATGAACAGGTTGTCTATGCCGGCGACATCGCCTTTATCGGCAGCACCCCGGTGATGTGGAGCGGGCCGGTGGAAAATCTGCTGCGGGCACTGGAAAAACTGCAAAGCTTAAATGCCCGTGTCATCGTACCGGGGCACGGCCCGCTGGCAAACAGCAATGACATACAAAATATTATCGATTACTGGCACTTTGTGCATGAGAATATTCATCAACGCTACCAACAGGACAAGCAGCCCCATGAAGCGGCCAGCGAAGTCCTGTACAGCAAGGCGTTTCTGCAATCGCCCTACGCGCGCTGGAGCTGTGCGGAGCGCATGGTAACCAATGCGTTCACACTGTACCGACAATGGGGCGCCAAGCTCACCAATTTGCCGGAGCCAATGGGCACACTGGACATCATGCGCAAACAAGCAAAGGTTGCCCACCAGTTTCAACAACAAACCGCCCACTGACTGATTGTGCCACCGGAAAGATGTGGCCAAGATCGCCCTGGCCTTGCATAAACCCTTCCTGGAAGGGGATACCCGCTGAGCTTTCCCCTAACCAGGTTTGGCGTTATTGCGACGGGCATTGACGCCAGGCACTACGATGTTATATTTTGTATTACATTAATTCTGCAGTGCGGAGATCGATCTGTGCCCGAGCGCGAAACACCCGACAACAAGACACCCCGCAAAGCCGCTTCCCGGCGCCGGGGCCGTCGTCCAGCAGCGGCAGAAGAGCGCAAGGACCGGGTCATTCAGGCGCGGGTCCCCGAGGATCTGGAAACCACACTGAAGGAAGCGGCGGAGAAACGTCGCATGTCGGTATCTCACCTGATCCGCAACGTACTGGAGGATACCTTCACCCTGGTGGATAACATCGTAGCCGACTCCAGTGCCCTGGTGGAACAGGTGAGCCGGGACGCCAAACGGGTGGCAGCCAGCGTACGGGGCGACGGCGAGTCATCCCAGGCCAATACCCAGCAACTGCTGGACAGTGTGGATGCCTGGCAGGATGTTATCGTCAACAAGCCCGGCCACTGCGCTGAATGCAACGCCGAACTGAAGCGTGGCCAGCGTGCCTACCGGGGATTGAGCCAATTACAGGGGCGGGAACTGCCGCCCATCTGGCTGTGCCCGCACTGTATTGAGACTTTGTAAGATCAGAACAGGCCGGCACCGCCGGTTTTTTTAAACCCTAAAATGTACTACAAAAAAAGACACCAAGACCATCACCATCGAGGAACCCAATATGGATAGCACCACACCGACACAATCCGGCTCCCGTAACGAAGGCCTGAAGGCGTGGCTCAATGTGATGAACGCATCCCTGTCAGCACTGGAACAAACACTGTGGCAGGGGCGCGAACTGGCAGAGCAGGCCGTTGCCGCCCTCAAGAAAGTGAGCTCCGGCGTTGAACTGGCAAAAGAAGAGTACGAGGCCCTGGCCGAGGAAGCAGCGCAGTGGCCGGCCCGCGTCAAACGCATGAAGACTACCGGCTGGATGCTGACCCGCATCACCGCCCGGTACCGCCTGTGGGGCATCCGCTCGGCGTTTATTTCCAAGCGCCGGACGCCGGCGGCCCTGGCCGAGCTACACCGTAAAAACGCGCGCCTGTTCCGCGATGTGTCCCTTTCGCAAGGGGGCGCCTTCCTGAAGGTGGGCCAACTGCTGTCCGCCCGCGCCGATATCCTGCCCAAGCCCTGGGTGGAGGAACTGAGAGTGCTGCAGGATCAAGCGTCGCCGGTGGCCTTTGAGGACGTGCGCCAGGTGATCGAATCCGAACTGGGCAAGTCGCTGAAAGACATGTTTGCCGAATTTGATCCACAACCCATTGCCGCAGCCAGTATCGGCCAGGTCCACCAGGCAGTGTTGCCCACCGGCCAGAAAGTAGCGGTAAAAATACAACGGCCCGGCCTGGAGCACATTATTGATTTGGATATGGCGCTGCTGAAGCTGTTCACCAACAGCATCGCCTCCATGCTGCCACCCACCGACCTGGACACCATCACCGGGGAAATCGAGCGTACGATCCGCGAGGAACTGGATTACACCCATGAAGCCCGCGCCATGGTGCAGGTGGGGGATTTTCTCAGTAATGTGGAAAACGTAGTTGTCCCCCACCCGGTGCCCGGATTCACCCGCAAGCGGGTTATGGTGAGCAACTTTGTGGTGGGAACACCGCTGATGCAGGAGCTGGACCGCCGTCAGGCTGAAGGGGATGAAGACGGCATTGCCGATCTGCTGGGGCGCCTGCTGGACCTGTATCTGCGGCAAGTGCTGCAGGCCGGTGTCTTTCAGGCAGATCCCCATCCGGGCAACCTGCTGGTGACACCGGACAACAAGCTGGTGTTGCTGGATTTTGGCTGCACCATGACCCTGTCGGAGCCATTCCGCGAGGGGTACTATAACGTGCTCGGAGCCGCTCTGATGGGCGAACGGGATACCATGGCGCGGGAATTGAAGGCCATGGGGTTCACCACCCGCAGCGGTAAACCCGACACCTTACTGGCCTTCGCAGACGCACTGTTGTCACAGATCCAGCGCACCGCGTTTGAAATGAGCCGGGACAAACCCAACTGGCCCAGCCAAAAGGACATCCTGTCCGGGGCAAAAAACCTGTTGGCCCAGGCGGAAGCCGATCCGGTGGACAAACTGCCCTCTGAATTCATCATGCTGGCCCGGGTCTTCACCACGCTGGGCGGTTTGTTCATGCACTATCAGCCCAACATTGATGTGAATACCTATCTGTTCCCACACCTGGTGGGGCCCGCATTAAGTCAGGCTATCTAGGCTGCACCGCGTCGGGTCGCAAACAGCGACCTGACCATTTCGCCCCTGTATCAGACGCTGGATTTGTGCAATGATCTGCACCCAATTGTTGTACAGATCCAAGCGTCATGAACCAAATCCGCGTTGGGGAATTCGTTGCCCTGGCGGCCATGTTGATCTCTCTGGTTGCCCTCTCCATCGATGCCATGCTGCCAGCCTTACCGGCCATCGCCGCCGATCTGGCCGTGGCCGATCAAAATGACCAGCAATACATCATCACCAGTCTGTTCCTGGGGTTGGGTATTGGTCAGCTGATTTATGGGCCTCTGTCCGATTCCATCGGCCGCAAACGGCCCATTTATGCAGGTATTACGTTGTTCGTTGCCGGCAGCGCTCTGTGTCTTTTCGCGCCCAGCTTCCAACTGTTGCTGTTGGGCCGCTTTCTACAGGGATTGGGTGGGTCCAGCTCCCGCATCGTCACCATAGCCATTGTTCGCGATCGCTTTGAAGGCAACGCCATGGCCAAGGTCATGTCATTCATCATGGCGGTGTTTATTCTGGTACCGGCACTGGCCCCGTTGCTGGGGCAAAGTATTTTGTTGCTGGGTGACTGGCATCTGATTTTTGTCGCCATACTGGTGTTTGCGCTGGTGGCGGTGATCTGGTTTGCGGTGCGCCTGGATGAATCTCTGCCACCGGAAAAGCGTCATGCACTGCAGCTGAAAACAGTGCTCACCGGTATCCGCTTTATTCTGCGGCAACCGGTCAGCATCGGCGCCATTCTGGTGATGGGGTTGATGTTCGGCGGCTTTGTAGCCTACCTCAGTAACGCCCAACAGATATTCGTGGACATCTATGGCACCGGCACCGCCTTTCCGGTTTACTTTGCGCTGCTGGCATTATCCATCGGAGCGGCATCCATACTGAACGCCCGCATTGTGATGCGACTGGGCATTGTTCAAGTATGCCTGCTGGCACTCATCGGCCAATGTGTCCTGACCGCGGTTATGCTGATGCCATCAATATTGATTTATGATCACCAGCCACCGTTGTGGCTGTTTATGCTGTATTGCGTGCCGCTGTTTTTTTGCCTGGGCCTGCAGTTCGGCAACCTGAATGCGCTGGCAATGCAACCCCTGGGCGCCATCGCCGGTCTGGGTGCATCCTTCGCCGGCGCCGTTTCCACCACCCTGGCGGTACCGTTGGGGGCATTGGTGGCGCATCAATACAATGGCACACCCACCCCCCTTATCATGGGTTTCCTGGCCTTTGGTGTGGGCGGCCTGTTGTTGTTTCGGCCACTGTGTTTGCAAGGGGCAAGTTCACCATGATGCGGGGTTACCTGTTTGCCGCCATCGCGGTGTTGATCTGGAGTGGTTTTATTCTGGTTTCCCGCTTTGGCGGTATCGGGCCATTATTACCGGCGGACGTGATTGCCATCCGTTATTTCACCTGTTCAGTTTTGGTGTTGCCGGTCTGGCTTTTTTTCTTTCGTTTTAACCTGTTGAATCCGAAACTGATTACCGCAGCCCTGATCGGCGGGCTGGGTTACGCCCTGTGTGCCTTTCAGGGCTTCCAAACCGCACCGGCCTCCCATGCGGCCATTCTGTTGCCGGGCATGCTGCCGCTGATCATTTCCCTGATCAGTTATTTCTCCGGGGCAGAAGCCTTCACCCCCATTAAATGGCTGGGTATCACGTTGATCAGCAGCGGTATATTCTGCCTGTTCTGGTTCGAGATTCTCACCAGCGATGGTGTCCAGGGTGGCCAACTGTGGTTTGTGGGAGCGGCTTTTTGCTGGGCGATTTTCTCGGTGCTGATCAAACGCTGGCAGATCTCACCCTGGCAGGCAACGGTGAGCCTGTCAGTGGTGACGGCCGTTGTCTATCTGCCTTTCTATGCCGTCAGCATGAGCAAGAACATCAGCCTTGATCACTGGCAACACATTGCCCTGCAGAGCGTGTATCAGGGCTTTCTTGCCACCATCGTGCAGATGCTGTGTTACGTGCAGGCCGTACGCCGTATTGGCCCCGCCAACATGGGCTCGATGATGGCGCTGGTGCCTTTACTGGCCGGGTTTTCGGCCGTTGCTTTGTATGATGAGCCCTTGGGCATTCCGCTGCTGGTGTGCCTGCTGCTGGTCAGTTGTGGTGTGTGGATTGCGAATATTCAACGCAACGGGCACAAAGAAAAGCGCGCGGGGCACTCTTCTTTGCGCTCCGCCCAGGCCCATGACCAGGCGGGGCCATGATCAGGCGGGCCGATAGCCCAGAATGGATTTCACTTCCAGGTATTCCTCAAAGCCTTCCCGCCCCCACTCACGGCCATTGCCACTTTGCTTGTAACCACCAAACGGGCAGCTGAAATCCACTTCGGCGCCGTTGATGTGCACATCACCGCTGCGGATTTGCCTGGCCACGTTCAACGCTCTCTCGTGGCTGCCGGACACATAACCGGACAGGCCATAGGGCGTGTCATTGGCGATGGCCACCGCATCCGCATCATCCTCGTAGGGCAGGATACACAACACCGGCCCGAAAATTTCCTCCCGCGCAATGGTCATCTGATTATTTACATTGCTGAACACCGTCGGCTTGACGTAATAGCCGGTTTCCAGGCCCTCCGGTTTGCCGGGGCCACCGCTTACCAACTCAGCTCCAGCGGCGATTCCGGACTGAATCAAACCTTGGATCTTATTGAACTGAGCTGCACTAACCACCGGACCAATGGTGGTGCCATCGGCATCCGGTGCCCCCACGACAATGCGCTGCGCCGCCGCTTTGGCAATGGCGGTGGCTTGTGCCAGACGGCTGACAGGTACCAGCATGCGGGTTGGCGCATTACAGGATTGGCCGCTGTTTATAAAACAGGATTTCACCCCAGCGGCCACTGCCGATTCAAAATCAGCATCATCAAGAATGATGTTGGCGGACTTGCCGCCCAACTCCTGAGCCACCCGCTTCACGGTATCGGCTGCGTTTTTGGCAATGGCGATCCCGGCACGGGTGCTGCCGGTGAAAGAAACCATATCCACATCCGGGTGCTGGGTCAGCGCGGTACCCACACCGGGCCCATCACCGTTCACCAGATTAAACACCCCAGGGGGCAAGCCGGCATCATGCACGATTTCCGCCAGAATCATGGCGTCAAAGGGCGCCACTTCACTGGGCTTCAGCACCAGGGTGCAGCCGGTTGCCAGCGCCGGCGCAACCTTGCAGGCGATTTGGTTGATGGGCCAGTTCCAGGGGGTAATCATTCCGCACACACCAATGGGTTCTTTGCGCAGACAGCTGCTGCCCCGCACTGCTTCGAACTCATACTGTTTCAGGATTTCCAGCGCCTGCATAAAATGTCCCAAACCGGCGGGGCCGTGGGCCGCCTTGGCCAACCAGGAGGGGGCCCCCATCTCCAGAGTAATGGCCTGGGCGATGTCTTCCATACGGTTCTGGTAGCCCCGGATGAT
Source organism: Gammaproteobacteria bacterium UBA7310 (assembly GCA_002471665.1). GTDB lineage: Bacteria > Pseudomonadota > Gammaproteobacteria > Pseudomonadales > Ketobacteraceae > Ketobacter. Next base: position 91,497 of record DKQK01000072.1, on the reverse strand, counting down.
GGCTTCCAGATAGCCTATACGTTCGTCCCGGGACAGGGCCGACCAGGATGGGAACGCGGCCCTGGCAGCGGCCACCGCCTTGTCCACGTCTTCGCGTCCACCCAATGAAATAACACCTGCAGGCTGTTCCGTGGCGGGGTTGATCACTTGCAGGGTATTTTCTTCTGTTGCCGGCTGCACCCACTGCCCATTGATGTAAAAGTTTGTATATTCGTACATTAGCCTCTCCATGTCCGTTGTCTCACCTTTGATTCAGCGCTATAGTGATTATATTGATGTACTGAATTCGGTCGCAAATCATGCTGCGCAGTTTCCTGATACTGATTACAGCGTTTCTGTTACCCATTGTGGTAATGGGCAATGCTGTCGCATTCAACGCCGAGAAAACCCTTCAGCAATCCACTCTGGATTGCGATCCGTTCACCCTTGCCCTCGAAGACAGCAGCGACGATACCGATGGTACCTTAACTGCAAACACGTTACCGCCTTTCTCTTCTACCCCGGCGCTGAATAAAACCACAATAGTGGCGGCTTATTCAGGGCAATCATCCAACGGCTTTCCTATTCGTGGCCCACCTGCCCCGGTTTTGAAATAAGCGCATACCTTCATCCTTCGCTTGTTGCCCGTGCGGCCACGCACTCTCTGCGCCAAAGCGAATTCTGCTTATTGCAACCGAGGTTCTTAATATGAAACATCTGCATTTATTTCGTGCCGACCAGGCACATCATGTAGCTTATCCGGAGACGGTAAAAACCATCACCACGCGGGATTCTGCCCTGGAAATTTTTACTGATTTTCAGCACGCCCCTGCGCTGGTGATCGACTCAACGCTTTCCCCCCAACAAGCTGAGATACAAATGCGCACCGCCCACGTGAGGATGAAAATCGTGGTGGATCGAGACAATCAGGTGCTGGGTATCGTCAGTCTGGATGACCTGAGCAACCAGGAAATCATCAAGCGTATTTCCCAGGGATACCAGCGATCTGAATTGAACGTAACCGACTTTATGCACCCCTTGTCCAGCCTGAAAGCGTTTTCCTGGGAGGAACTGCAGGATGCCAGCATTCAGGATGTAATCGATACACTGCAAAACAGCGGTCAACAGCACTGCCTGGTATTGGATGGCGAAGAAATCCGGGGCCTGATTTCAGCCAGCGACATCGCCCGCAAACTGAAGCTGCCCCTGGACATTCACAGGGAATCCAATTTCTCACGTATCTCCCATGTTATCTATCATCAAATCCACCCCCACCCAACAGTGGTCAGCAATGGTTGACACTGAGGTCTTGGAGGTGAATGACTGATCGTGACGCTCCACCGCCGGCTTTAAAGGTTGTGCGGTGGAAGGGATGCAACCAGTAGCAGTTTTTCACAGCGGGACAGTTTTTTGATCTGGGCTTCCCGTCTCGCCGCCTCGGAGCGGCTGCCGGCCGGTTCGGAGTAAACCAGGGTGACAGGCCGCCTGACCCGCGTGTAGCGGGCTCCGGCTTTGGCCTCGTTGTGTTCCCGCAGACGCCGCTGCAGGTCTGTGGTAATCCCCGTGTACAGCGTGCGATCCGAACATTGCAACATGTAAACAAACCAGCTTGACGGCATACCTTAACGCATCCAGCGTAACCAACGCAGCGCGCCCAGCACACTGGCCAGTGACGCGCTGACATAGGTGAGGGCACAGGCGGTCAGAATGTTGCGGGCAGCCGCCATATCACCCGGGGATAGATACTGGCCTTCCTGCAAAATGGGCAATGCCTTGTTGAAGCTGGCATCCCACTCCACCGGCAAGGTCACCAGGTGAACCAGGGTCGACAGCAGAATGCCCACCACAATCACCACAATGGCCAAGCGCATCAAGCCCGGATTCAGCCCGGCCAGCAGCGGCAGTGCGATGAGCGCCACTTGCGACACCCGGGCCGCCAGTCCGGCTACCACAGCCAAGCGATAGCGGGTTGCCAGTCCGCCTGAACCCCGCTGGTGCTGAATCGCATGCCCCACCTCATGGGCTGCAACCACCACCGACGTCAGGGATTTACCCTCATAGTACTGCGGGCTCAAGCGCACCATCTTTTGTGACGGATCATAGTGATCGCCCTGATTGGTCTGCTCCACTCCAACGCCGTCGACGCTGAAGCGCTCCAGTAAATGACGGGCAAACTCGCCCCCGGTGCCGGGAAAATCCGGCCGGGGCACGGCGTGTTTTTGCAAAATCCTGCGGGTGGCGTACTGAGGCAGGAACATCACCCCCAGCAACAGCAACACCCCAATTAGGTAAATCATAGCAATTCAACAGTTTAGGAAATCAGATGGCATCATCGTTTACTGTAAATGATCGAAAAGGCAATAGGAACCTGCGCCGAGATGGATAGCATGTTGGTTTTTCTCTGCATCCTATCCAACCATCGTCCAACCATCGCGATCAGCGACGCAGATTGTGCAGGAACCGAAGCATGCGCGATAGTCCCCTGGCCATGAATCTGGCCAAGCACGTACCCAAACATGGCTTTTTATGGGGGCTGCTGCTGTTCATTCTATTGTTCGCTATAGTGCTGATAAAACCGGCCCCTGCAACCTTGCCTGACACCGGTGAGCTGGTACTGGATGCGGAAACCGGTGGCGTCGAGCTGGGCCCCTATATTGAGTATGCCCCGGCGGCTAAGGAATACACCCCGACAGAGCATGCCAACTCCATAGGTGCCGATCCACAACTACTGGCCGTGACCGGCTGGCAGCGTGCCCAGGCCGATGCCATCAGCCTCGGCTATCAACCATCCGCCTACTGGTTTCGCACCCGCTGGCGCACCGCCGCAAGCCTGGGGGAGCAAGCCTGGACATTGGTGATCAATAATTCCCACATAGATCACATTGAACTTCGCCTGTTCCAAAACGGCGAACAGATTCACCACTGGCAAACCGGCGATGCACTGCCCTACTCACAACGCCCCATTGACCATCCCATGTTTGTGTTTCCCATTACGCTGCAGGCAGACAGCGGCTATCAACTCTACCTGCGTATTCAAAATACGGAGGCCATGGAGCTGCCTATCAGGCTGCTGGATCAGCCCCACTTCACCACCTTCAACACCCTACACTCCTGGGTAGATGGAATATTCAACGGATTCCTGATCATTATGGCGGCCTACAGTTTGGCACTGTATGCCATTCTGAAAGACAAAACCTACCTGTATTACGTTTCCTACATCATTTCCATGCTGCTGTTTTTTCTGTATCAGCAGGGCTTGTTGTACCGTTTTGTTTATCCGCAATGGCCGCTTGTACAACATTATTTTCCACTGCTGATTTCGCTGTACATCTTTTTCTCCATCGCGCTGTTCTTTCGCACCTTACTGGCGCTGCCGCGACTGCTGCCAAAACACTGGTTAGTGTACAAACTGCTGTTATTGCTGCATGGGGTGTATTGCCTGCTTTTTCTGGTATTGGAATATCAGACAGCCATGTATCTGCTGATCGTGAATACGTTACTGTCGACACTGATGGCGGTCACCTCCATTATCATCCTCGCGGTCAAAGGTTCCCGCTCCGCGCAAATTGTGTTGGTGGGATGGACGCTGTTGCTGTTTTTCCTGGTGATCTTTACCGCCGCCAAAACCGGGGTTATCTACAACGAATTTATGGCGGTGTACGGACTACGCATTGGTATCAGCTTTGAGATATTGATCTTCTCATTTGCCCTTTCATTTCGCATCAATCAGGAACGCCAGGAGAAAGCGCAGGCGCTGCAGCAGGCCAATCAGGAGCGCACTGCAAAGCTGCAAGCACAAGAGCTGGCCCTGCAGCGGGAAATCGAGGCCAGCCAAGCCAAGGAAGAAGCTCTGCAGGTTGAAATACGCCACCGGGAAAACCTGGAAAAAGTAGTGATTGAGCGCACCGCCGATCTGGAGCGGACGCTACAGGAGCTGGAAAAATCCAACCGGGAACTGGCCTTGCTGAGCAGCAGGGACAGCCTGACCGGCCTCTACAACCGCCGCCTGTTCGATCTGAAACTGAAGGAGTACTGGAACCTGGCGCAACGCAATCAACAGCGCCTCTCATTACTGATCATCGACCTTGATCATTTCAAGCAGATCAATGATACCCGGGGACACCAGTGTGGTGATTATGTGCTGGCGACATTTGCCGAGCTGTTAATGAAAAATCTGCATCGCCCCAGTGATTTCATTTCCCGTTACGGCGGCGAAGAGTTTGCCATCCTGCTGGCCGACACCCCCTTGACCGGCGCCGAAATGATTGCAGACAAGATCGTCAACAAAACCGCCAACACCGTTTTCACCTGGGCTGGTGAAGAGTTTCACCTCAGTGTCAGCATTGGTATTGCCACCCAACAGAACACCAGCAACCTGGCTCCGGCATCTCTGGTCAGCGAGGCCGACAAGGCGCTCTATGAGGCCAAGTACAGGGGCCGCAACTGCTGGATCAGCCATCACTGACAACGCGGCAATACACGGCCGCGCGACGGTTTGGCAAGCTGTTTGCTACCAATCGGGTTTGATGCATAAAAAGCGGTGCAAGGTGATCTATAGTGCGGATTTTTGTCGGATATACGACTCAAACACCTGCGCTGGTTGGATTCACCACACACCGGATGTTCTATGCCCGCCTGACAACGTTACCAAGACACTAGCCCTATGATCCGCTTCATCGTTTGCCATCTGCACCGCTCCAGCGCCCGCTTGCGCTTTCTGAATTTCAATGATCACCTGTGTGGCCCCGCTCCGTTACCCAAATTGGTGGAACTGATCGACGAGCCGCCAGCGGCGGGTGCCCCCAGTGAACACCCGTCGCCGGCCTTGCAGCAATTGAAAACCCACCTCCAACTGGCGGAGCCACAACTGGAACTGATTCCAGGATTTCGTTGCTGGATCGAGGCGCCGGGGGAGGTCATCCCGGTGTACATGGCAGCCGCCACTGACCGGGACCCATTCCCCCCGCCTGCCGGCAGTCACTGGATCGAACTGCCGGAAAGCTGGATGTTTACACCACTGGAAAGGGAGTTACTGCGGGAAGCCTACGAATTTCTGCTGACCTGAATCAGCTTCAACCGGCGTAATAAGCAGCACGCAGCTTCATCAAACTCGGTGCACGCAGTTCCTGGCCATCGGCAGCGCGGGTTACCGCATATTCTGCGCCTTCCAGAACAATCTCTTCGCCACCTTCCGCGAAAGCCACCACGTTGCGTTCTTTGACCCACTTGTGACGATACAAGCCACCTTTCGCCTTACTGAAATCGGCAACGATTCCGGCATGGGGAGGATTCACCACCACCACCCACCAGGGTGTATGGGCATCGTAAGACCAGGCATTACCCACTGTCTCCGGTGGCAGAAAACGCTCCACCAGGGTTTCCCCCACCACGCCATGTTGGTGTCGGCCGGCGGCATCCAGCCCCTCACCATTTTTGGGCTCCCGGGTCTCCAACACCTCTTCATTCACAAAGGCTTCCCAAGCAGGCAACACTCGATGCTTGTCGCCATCCAGACTCTTATGTTCGAACATCTCATCACTCCTCAAAATTGTTGCATTGGCAGGTTACACACCGGGGAATAGCAAGGCCTATGCCAGCTGCCACAATTGATCCCGAATTGCGCCACAGGGATGCCGAACTGATGCCCCATGGTGAAATCCGTGAGCAGCCGGGCTTTGAAACATTCCACAGGGCCTACATCAACTTCCAAACCTCAGATCGACGGGGCATCCAATCCCAGCCCGTGCTGAAGGTGAATGCGGAGGAGCTGCCGGTAGGCGCCAATGCTCAAGCGCTGCCCTTTCCATCCGGCCTGCATTCGATACTGCAACCCATTAATGAATATAACGAAGACATCAGGTTTGATGCGCAACTTGCACTATCAGGGACGCAACAGTTTTCCCTGACCCCAATGGCAAACCGTGCCCATATCACCCTGCGCTCCAATTGGCCGCACCCTGAATTCACCAGTGTGGGCCTATGGAATTTCTGCGCTGGCATGCTGTTCGTTGTTGCAGTTTTGGCTACGTCATGTGTTGCACCGGATGAGCACAGCTTGGGTGTTCAGCGGCGCCCTGCTGTGCCTTTACAGTCTGCTGTTTGTCATTTTACAGGCCGAGGATTTTGCTCAGCTGATGGGCACACTTCTGGTGTTTGCGCTGCTGGCAGCGCTGATGATATCCACCCGCAAGCTGAACTGGTATGAGATTGCCAAAATTTCGAAGACTGACCTGAAACGGCCGAGACTGCATGCCAAAAAAAGGGGAGCTAGCGCTCCCCTATTTCCAGATATTTCTGCTTGATGGTTTCCAGATCCGCCAACCGATCATGCTGCCAGGGGTGGAAATCTTTTTTATAAAAATCCAGATATTCCGGCAACAGTTTCCAAACCATCCCTTTACGGCCCCAAAAATAGCGGGTGCCGTTCAACCACATTTTCCAATTGGTTAACTGATCTGTGTCCCGCAGCAGTTGTACCGTACTGGTGGCGGTTTCCAACACAAACAACGCCGTAAGCAAGGCCATCTGTGAGCGACGCAGCCATTGATCATCAACAGTACGCTGATATACATCAAAGGCCACCGCCTTGTGCTCGGTCTCTTCTATCACATGCCAGGCCCAGATTTTTCTCACCTGCGGGTGCAGTTTTTCCAATTCCTGCGGCGATTTGGTCATGAAAAAATCGGCCATGATGGCGGTGATGTGTTCAGCGCAGACCGTATTGGCCAGCTGCCGCTCCGGGGACCAGTTATCGCGCATCCATTGCGCCATTTTTGTCATGCGTTTTTCGATGCGCAAGACAGAAAAACCTTTACGCTTCATCAAGTCATTCAAGGCATCGTGTTCTTTGGAATGATGGGCTTCCTGTCCAATAAAGGCTCGAATCTGCTTGCGCAACTCCGGATCGGTGATTTGCTCCTGAAAATTGCGCACACTCTGGATGAATTGCTTTTCTCCTTCAGGAAAGGTGGCAGACAGGGCAGTCAGAAACAGGGTCAGCAGCGCATCGTTGCCATACCAATAATCCGGTATGGCATCACCAAACTCAAAATCCATGCGCCGAACCTTGATGCCCACCTCCATGATGCCTGTTGTATCCAGCTTCTTCGCAGCCGCGGTCATAGGGTTTCCCTCTGCGTCATTGTTATTATCGATCTACAGGATTATGCCAGCTGTGCCACAAAGCCATTAGGCCAGGGCAGGACAGAATGCTTGTCATCAGTGGCCAAGCAGGGTGCCCGTGGCGTCCGTCAGCCAGATCACCACCGCGTAGCGCGCGCCCTTACCGATGCCGCATAACAACAGCAGCACCCACCAGCGCACCCGCATCACCCCGGCAATAAAGGTTAATGCATCCCCTCCCACCGGTAGCCAGGCAAACAGCAATGTCCAGCTGCCGTAGCGCTGAAACCAGGCCTGGGATTTATGCAGGGTTTCAGGTTTGAAGGGAAACCAGCGGTGATGTTGAAAGTGCAGTAGATAACGCCCCATTACCCAGTTAACCCAGGCCCCCAGGGTATTGCCGAGTGTGGCATAGAACCATAATGCCAGCGCCGGCTTACCCTCCAGCAGCAGGGAGACCAACACCACTTCAGAATAAAACGGGAGTATCGTGGCGGCCAGAAAGGCGCTCACGAACAGCAGGCCATAACTCATCATGACAACTGCGGATCGTGTAATTCGAGATGGCTGTCATTACGGCGCACAGCCTGCTCAAACAGTCTGAACAGGGCTCGCTGGCGACGCTGGTAAAACAGGTATTCAGGGTGCCACTGCACGCCCAGCAAAAAGCCATAGCGGCCCTCAATCGCCTGCACAAACCCATCCCGGTCCCGGCCCACAATCGTCAAGCCATCGCCAAGACGTTCTATGGCCTGCTCATGGAGGCTGTTGACCTTAACCGCCTCCACCGCCAGCCCCGTGGCCAGTCGGCTGCCGGGTTCCAGATCCACCCATTTTACCGGGCGCAGACTGCGCCGGTTGGACGTTACCCGGCGCAAGGGGCGAATGTCCTGTTGCAGAGAGCCGCCGGCAACCACATTGATTAACTGGGCCCCGCGACAAATACCCAGCATGGGCAGGTTGGCTTCCAGTGCCTGTTCGATCATGGCAATTTCAAATCGGTCCCGTTCCACATCGTAACGGCGCCGGGGATGCAATTCACCACCGTAATGGTCCGGTTCAATATCATCACCCCCGCCAATAACGATTCCGTGCACCGGCACCTGGGGCATGCCGGTGTGGGCAGTGACGTATTGCGCCCGTAATCCGGCCAGCCGCAGCATCAAGCGCGTGGCCCACCAGGCAAAGGGGAAGCGCTTATGAGCACCGGTTACCGCGATCAAGGGCGATTCAACGGGAACATGTTCCACCGGTGTTTTCATGGATGGCTGCATCGACGGCTGCATGGGCGGTTGTGGTGAAATGCTCATGACTCCTTAACCAGGCGGGACGATGTCCTGAGCCATTCCGTGTCGAACGGTGTGGTAAAGGATTGCAGATACTGCTGGTAACGGTGACAGAATGCCTGCAGGCGCTTTGGGTCGGCCGCCAAACGTTCCACCTGCAACCAGTTTCGCCAGGGCTGATCCAGATTCCACTTGGGGTTATCGATATCGCAGTTAGGCAATCGATAATGCAATGTGGGCCTCGCCTTGATGCGGGGATCATCCAGACGGTTGCGGACCCGCGCCTCGTCCAGGTGCGTGAATAACGGCAACATGTCCATGCTGCGGTTTCGTGTGGGATTGAAATCGATATAGTCGTCGATCAGCTGTGACCGGCCCGGCTGGTACTGCCAGTCAATTACCTTCTGAATATAGTCTTTACCGAAATGCTTAATGTAATTGGTCAGTTTACGGGTCAGGTCAATCTGATCCTGATCGGCGATCCAGTCATACAGACACAGATACGCCCGCAGGTACGCCAGAATGGTGCTGACATCGGTGCCCGGCAACTCCGGATTCAAATGCAGGCCAAAGGCATAGCGAATACTGTTGCGGGTACCCAGGGCGCCCGCTTGCCGTAAACGGGTGAATAAATCCTGCACGCGGTGTAATTCCGACAGCGGCACCGGTGGTGTGACCAGCTCCCAGGGGACAATCTGCTCCGCCGCCTTGGTCAACAATTCGGTGGCCACCGCCTCGATGGAGAATTCATCCTCCAGATCCGCCGATTCCTCCAGGTGCGCACCCACCGCCTTAACGTAGGTGGCATCCAGCTCAATCACAAATTTACCCAATGCGGTGTCGTGAATGGTGAAGTCGAAACTGCTGTGGCGCTCCACCTTGCCACCCAGCTCCGCCTGCACACACTGGATGATCTGCTCCGGTTGCAGCCCGGCAAACTCCAGCTCCACACCTACCCGGCGCTCTTTATCCTGCTCGGTCCGGGTCGCCCCGGGTAACCAACTGCTGGTATTTGTCACACAAGCCTCCCAGATGGGTAACGGTCGGCAGATTGTCTGCCTAATCAATATTGTACAGATTCAAAGCCGGGGCCACACCTTTGTCGCATTTTGCCAGCCGATGATTTCAATAAGTTGATGAGCAGACTAAACTTGCTTATAAATCATTCAGCAATAGTGTGCCCTGCAGTAATGGAACAGCATATCATCAGCCGTGACCAGTTCGAGGCTCAACTGGCGCGGGCGGCCGCCCAGGTCAAAGATCCCGAAGTGGGCCTGTTCGGGCCGGATTCCATGATGTGGCGGCTCTCACGCCATGCACTGTTCGGAGCCCACGGCGCCGGCCGTGCCCTGCTGCTGCAGATTGCCCATCCCTGGGTAACCCGCGGCGTGGACGAGCACTCCAACACCCGCACAGACCCTTTGGGCCGCGCCAAACGCACTTTCACCTCAGTGCTCTCCATCGTGTACGGCAATCTGGAACAAGCCACCAAATACGCCCGTGCGGTACACAACATTCATAGCCGGATTCAGGGCCGGATGGATTATGATGCCGGCGCTTTTGGCCGGGATACGCCCTATCAGGCCAACGAAGCACAGGCCATGCTCTGGGTACACGCCACCCTGTGGGATACCACGGTGATGATGTACGAACTGTTCCGTCGCCCCCTCAGCCAGCAGGAAAAAGATCAGTTCTACGAAGAAACCCGGTTGTTTGCCTATATGTTCGGGATTCCGGACGAGATTCTGCCCCCGGACTGGAATGCCTTCATGGAGTACAACCAGACCATGTGGAATTCGGATCAGCTTGCTGTCACCCCGGCCACCCGGGAGTTGACCGCGTTTCTGTTTCAGCCTCTGCATTTCACCCTGGCACCGGCCATGGCCTGGCTGAAAATAGCCACCGCGGCCACCCTGCCCCCCCGCCTGCGGGAGGATTTTGGCCTGCACTATGGCAACAAGGAGCGGTTGCTGTTCGCCAGCGGCCGCACCGTACTGAGCCTTGCCGAGCCGGCTGCCCCGGCTATCATCCGCAATGGGCCCGCCTATGTAGAGGCCACCCGCCGCATACGGGGCCTACCGTCCACCCTGCTGACCCGGGCTTTCACCCGGGCGATTTTTGGCCGCCCCGAATTGGTGGCGCAAAAGCCGCCCGGCGCCAAGTAATCGAGGCGTATGCATAGCCCGCACCGCCCACCACTGACGGCCCGTTGCCGCCGCCGCGCCATAGGACAAATCGGGCCGGGTGGACTATAAATACTAAAAACCCTTCATGGACAGAGGTGGACCTTCCTGAGCAACTATGCACGCTATTACATCTGGTTAATTCCTGCTTTTCTGACACTGCTCATCGTGGCCGGCGGCGTGTTGGTCGACCAACTCAACAACCAAACTGCAGACAGGCGACTGCGCAACGATATCCTGAGTGATATCAGCCTGTTACGTGCCAACCTGGAAGGTAGCCTGAGTTCCAATCTACAAACAGTACAGGGCCTGGTGGCGGCCATTCGACTGGAGCCCGACCTGAATCAGCAGCGCTTCTCGGACATCGCGCGACACCTGCTGGACAGCCAGCATCAGCTGAAAAACATTGGTGGCGCTCCCGACATGATCATCCGCCTGATGTACCCGCTCGCCGGCAACGAAGGCGCCATCGGGCTCAACCTGGCCCGGAATGAAGAGCAACGGCGGGCGGCACTGGAAGCCAAGTCCAGCAATGATATGGTCATTGCCGGGCCGTTGCAGCTGGTGCAGGGTGGTAGCGGCATCATCGGTCGCATCCCGGTGTTCGTTGAGCGCAATGGCCGGGAGGAATTCTGGGGCCTGATTTCCGCGGTCATCGACGCCGAGCAACTCTATCAGCAAGCGGGATTACGCAACCCTTCGCTGCCCTACCAAATCGCCCTGCGGGGCAAGGATGGCAAAGGCGAACAGGGTGAGGTGTTTTTTGGAAACCCCGACCTGTTCCAGCGGAATCCGGTGCTGTCACAGGTCACCCTGCCCTCCGGGGCCTGGCAAATTGCTGCGATTCCAAAGCGCGGATGGCCACCCCATGCCCCCAACGCCATGGTATTGCGAACCACCATGGCGGTCATCGGAGGCCTGTTTATCTTCGGTCTGTGCACCTTGGTGCGGCTCTACCAACACCACCGCCTGAACAACCATCGATTACAAACCCTGGTGGAACTTTCCGAGGCGCAGAAAGCGTCCCTGGAACAGATGAGCCGGCAGGCCCGTATCGGTGCCTGGGAAGCGGACCTGGAGGCTGGCACCCTGTACTGGTCGCCGGTGACCAAGGAAATTCAGGAGGTGGCACCGGATTTCCAGCCCGGGCCCGGCGATGCGGTGCGTTTTTTTGAGGAAGGCGCCCACCGCCGGGCCATGGAGCAGGCCATTACCCTGTGCCGAACCCAGCAACAGCCCTGGAAGCTGGAAGCCAAGATCATCACCGCCCAGGGCAGCGAAATATGGGTGACCAGTACCGGTCAGGGTGAATTTGAAAACGGTCACTGCATTCGGCTGTATGGCTCCCTGCAGGACATCACCGAACGCAAATTGAATGAACAGCGCCTGGCCCAGACGCACGAACAACTGGAACGGCAGATGTCCCTGCTCAGGGCCATTGGCCGGGCGCAATCCGCTTTCATCGTCAATGAGAATTACCTGGAGGCACTGCAAAGCTTGCTGAAGAATGTGCTGGCCCTGACCCAAAGCCGGGAGGGTTTTATCGGTGAAATCCTTTATGGGGATGACGGCGCACCGTTTCTTAAAGTGCAGGCCATGATCAGCGAACCGGACCCCCATGAACTGCATGAAGAGAGCGAGGCATTCTATGAACAATTCGCCGTTCAGGGCATGGAGTTTCATAACCCGGACTCCCTGATCGGACAGGCCATGACTTCGCTGCAGCCTGTGCTCTCCAACAGCCCCGGCAACGATATGCGGACCGCAGGGCTACCGGATAATCATCCACCCATGCAGGCCTTTCTCGGTATTCCCATCATCCATAAAGGGCGAGGATTGGCGATGGTGGGGCTGGCCAATCGGCAGGCAGGTTACGATCTGGGCATGGTGACCTGGCTGCAACCGCTGATGACCACCATCGCCCAATTGATCGACGGCTACCGTAACCAGGCCGCACGCCGCCGCGCCGAACAGGATCTGGTTGCGGCCAAAGAAGCCGCCGAACAGGCGGCCCGCACCAAGAGCGAGTTTCTGGCCACCATGAGCCACGAAATCCGCACCCCCATGAACGGCGTATTGGGTATGCTCAACCTGCTGCAAAAAACCCACCTGGACAGCAACCAGTTGCGGCGCCTGAACCTGGCCATGAGTAGCGCGGAATCCCTGCTCTTGCTGATCAACGATATCCTGGATTTCTCCAAGGTGGACGCCGGCAAACTGGACATCGAATTACTGGATTTCGATTTACGGGCCATGTTGGGTGACGTTTCCGAAGCAATGGCGCTGAAGGCGCAGGAAAAAGGCTTGGAGCTGATTCTGGATCTGACCGGGGTGGACGCCAGCATGGTGCGGGGCGACCCCAGCCGCATCCGCCAGATCTTCACCAACCTGGTGGGCAACGCGATCAAGTTTACCCTCCAAGGCGAAATTTTAATTCGCTGTGCACTGTCCCCAAACGATAACGGCCTGATGTTTACTGCCAGCATCATAGACTCAGGCATAGGCATTCCCCAGGCCAAGCTGGCAACGCTTTTCTCCCCATTCACACAAGTGGATGCCAGCACTACCCGACAATACGGCGGTACCGGCCTGGGGCTGGCCATTTGCAAACAACTGGCCCAAACAATGGGCGGTGATATCCAGGTTGAAAGCGCACCGGGGCAAGGCAGTTGCTTCACCTTTCATCTGCGCCTGGAACCCAGTCAGATGGCCCGCCCGGTATTGCCGGAGATTGATACCCGCAGCCTGAGGATTCTGGTGGTAGACGACAACAGCACCAATCTCGAGGTGCTCCAGGGCCAATTGACCCACTGGGGCATCAGCGTGTGCGAAGCCGGCAGCGGCCAGGCAGCATTGCAGCGTTGCGAAGAGCAGATGGCCAGAGAGCCGCAGCGCCGCCCCCCGTTCGATATTGCCATCCTGGACATGAGCATGCCCGGCATGAGTGGTGCACAACTGGCACAACGGTTAAAGGCGGATCATCAGCTAAAGGACATCAAACTGGTCATGATGACCAGCATGGCCCACCGTGGGGATGCCCGTTACTTCGGGGAGCTGGGGTTCAGCGCCTACTTCCCCAAACCGGTTACCACGGAAGATCTGCTCACCACCCTGTCGGTGATATCCACGCAGGATGCCGACGCGCCGCTGATCACTCGCCATGTCTTGAAATCACTGCGCCACGAACTGACACCAGGCGACACCCTGCACTGGCCGCAGGCCACCCGCATTCTTCTGGTGGAGGACAACAACGTCAATATCGAAGTGGCCAAACAGATCCTGGCCGACTATGGCCTGAATGCCGATATCGCCGGCAACGGCCTGGAGGCCATGGAATCCCTCTTGTCCGCTCCGGCACAGGAACCTTATACGCTGATTCTGATGGACTGCCAGATGCCGGAACTGGACGGCTATGAAACCACCCGGCGCATCCGCCAGGGTTTGGCAGGCGAGAACTACCGCAAGATTCCCATCATTGCCATGACCGCCAATGCCATGAAAGGGGATCGGGAAAAGTGCCTGCAGGCCGGAATGGACGATTACCTGAGCAAACCCATTTCCACCGAGCGCCTGGTGGAAAAGCTACAACAGTGGGTGCTGGGCAGGGCGCCACAGCAAGCCGATACGGAACCCAACGATCAACCTCCTTCCGGGTACAGCACAGGCGCAGGCGTGTGGAATGAAAGCGAAGCCCTGACCATGGTCAAACAGCGGCAGGATCGCCTGCGCCTGTTGCTGGAATCCTTCTGCGATCATATTCCGCAACATCTACACACTCTTGATGACACCATACACCAGCACAATTTTGCCAAAATACGCTATCTGGTGCACACCATCAAAGGCAGCGCCGGGCAAATGAAAGCAGCCCAGCTGGAACAGATATCCGCCGCCATGGAACTGGCCGCAAAGAACCAGAACATCCAAGAAATAGAAGCCCTGAAAACCAGCTTGCATGCAGCCGCCAAGGCGGTGCTGGAGCGCTTCCGGGATTGGCTGAACACACATTCAACCTGATATTGGCTTTACACCACCACTGCGTTACCCTCGAACAAACAACAAACATAAGCCCAGGTAATGCAGGACATCCCCCAGATTCAAAAAGTGACGCACACCCTGCAGCAAGGCCGTTGGTTCAGTGCCATTGCCACACCGTTACAAGACGCCCTGATTGCTGCCGGCAAAGTCAAGACCCTGTCCCGGGGCAATACGTTGTTCTTGCGTGGCGACGCTCCCTGTGGCCTGTATGCCGTCATTGAAGGTGCTTTGCGCATCGGCATGCTGGGTGAAGACGGCAAGGAGGCCATCCTGACGTTTATCGATCCACCCAACTGGATTGGAGAAATCTCGCTGTTTGATGGCGAAGCCCGCACCCACGATGCCATTGCCGAGACCGATTGCCTGTTATTGCATGTACCCCAGCCAGCACTGGATGCACTGCTGGCGGAACAGCCCCGATACTGGCGTGCCTTTGGCCAGTTGTTGACCCAGAAACTGCGCCTGACGTTTTACGCCATCGAGGATTTTGCCCTGTTGCCCGCCCCCAAAAGACTGGTTCGCCGGCTGGCATTGATGGCGGAAGGCTACGGTGCCCGCACCGCAAACCATCCGCAAACCATCCGCCTGCAGCAGGAGCAACTGGGGCGCATGCTGTCCATCTCACGCCAGACCACCAATCAGATACTCAAGGATCTGGAAACCCGCGGCCTGATCCGCCTGGTGTATGGCGGCATTGAAGTTCTGGATCTGGACGCCCTGCAACAGCTGGGAAATCTGCCACCAATGTCAGGCAGCTGACAGACTTGCGGTAACCCATTGGTTAGGCTGACCACATGAGTGGCAACTGACCATAACAAACAGACAAGGAACCCGGCATGAAAACCCTCAACGAACAGCTGATCCAATACGCCGAATACCATCGTGACAAACGCAATATCCTCACCCACTTTATCGGAATCCCCCTGATTGCGGTGGCGGTGGCGACCCTGCTGTCACGCCCGGAATGGCATCTACTGGGCCTCAGCCTGACCCCCGCCCTGCTGGTGGCCAGCGCCGCCTCGGTATTCTATTTGAAACTGGATCTGCGCTTTGGCCTTACCATGGCGGTTGCTCTGGCAATAAGCCTGTGGATCGGCCAGGCCCTGGCCGCACAGTCCACTGCACTTTGGCTCAGCGCGGGGCTCGGGTTGTTTGTGGTGGGCTGGATCATTCAGTTTGTGGGCCACATCTATGAGCGCCGTAAACCGGCCTTCCTGGATGATGTGGTGGGTCTGGCCATCGGCCCACTGTTTGTCGCCGCTGAAGTCGCCTTTCTGCTGGGCCTGCGCAAAGAGGTGCAGGAAGCCGTGGAAGCGGTCGCCGGCCCTGCCGTCATCAAGCAGGCCGCCAACGCCCGACCAAACTGACAGCCACCTGCAAACACGCTCGGCCACAGCGCCGGGTGTGCCCTCCAACGAATTAATTCACCAGACTGACCTGCACCTGTCACTGCCTTGTCACCAGATCAGCATACCCACGCAACATAACCCACCTAGGCTCAAGACTCCGTTTGAATCCTTAATTTTGCTTGGAACAGAATTTTTTCGGAGAATAGACCTATGAAAAAGCAACTGATAGCAGTGGGGTTGATCCTGTCTGCGCTGTTAAGCGGGGCAGCCTTTGCCGGCAATGGCACAGGCAAAGAAACCGGCCGCGCCGCCCACCACAAACACCCTGCCCAACAGGGCAAGCCTCACTGGCTGTTCAACTACATCAAAGGCGGTGCCGTGCAACTTGGTCCGCGGCCGTTTTATCTGCTGGAGGAGCTGGATGACAGTGCCCTGAAGCAGGCCCTCAAGCAATGCGAGAAAGGTCCGTTTTTCAAAACCGACTTTTCCATCGGGCACCGCGGCGCCGCATTACAGTTCCCCGAACACACCAGGGAATCCTACCAGGCTGCCGCCACCCAGGGAGCCGGTATCATTGAATGCGATGTAACTTTCACCAAAGACAAACAGCTGGTATGCCGACATTCACAATGTGACCTGCACACCACTACCAACATTCTGGACATTCCCGAACTGGCGGCCAAATGCAGCGTGCCCTTTACCCCCGCAGATCCGTTGTCGGGTACGCCGGCGCAGGCCAGTTGTTGCACCAGTGATATCACCCTGGCGGAATTCAAAAGCCTGTGCGGCAAGATGGATGCCTTCAACCCGGCTGCCACCACCGCGCAGGAATATATGCAGGGCACGGCCGACTGGCGCACCGACCTGTACGCCACCTGCGGTACCTTGCTGACCCACGCCCAGAGCATCGAATTAATCAAGGAACTGGGCGCCAAATTTACTCCGGAGCTGAAATCCCCCAGTGTGGAAATGCCTTTTGAGGGCGACTACAGTCAACAAGATTACGCACAGCAGATGATCGATGAGTACAAGGCAGCCGGCATCGCGCCGCACCAGGTCTGGCCTCAATCCTTCGACCTTGACGATGTAAAATTCTGGATTGAACAGAATCCGGCGTTTGGCAGGCAGGCGGTGTTTCTTGATGCCCGCATGTATGAGTCCAATGATTTTTCCCCCACTCTGGCCTCCATGGAAGCCTTGAAAAACCAGGGTGTTAATATTGTAGCCCCGCCCATGTGGGCGCTGTTGACACTGGACAACAACGGCAACTTAATACCCTCGGAATACGCCATCAACGCCAGAGCGGCCGGCCTGGACATCATTACCTGGACTCTGGAACGGGATGGCCCGCTGAGCGGCGGTGGCGGCTGGTACCATCAGTCCATTCGCGATGCCATCAACAACGATGGTGATACCCTGCGGGTTTTGCATGTATTGGCCCAGGATGTTGGCGTCATTGGTGTGTTCAGTGACTGGCCGGCAACCACCACTTACTACGCCAATTGTATGGGGCTGTAATCCAATCACCGGTGGTGCCGAACACGCCAGCAACCCCTGGTGTTCGGCACCACCCCATCAAAGGTTATGTTTCACTGACCACTTTATTTCACTGAACGTGTCATTCGACTGAGCGCAGATCCCGCTGCTGCTGTTCCCGAACCAGGCCATCGATTAGCCCCCGCTGCTCTTCAAAGCGCCAGGGCAGCTGCTTACGCTGCTTTATATCAAGCCAGTCCCAGCGCACAATTTCCATTGCGTCTATGGGGCCCACGGGGCTGTCACCGTTGACGTAGCAGCGATAAAGATGAAATCCGTTGTCCAGGGTCAGAATCCTGAATTGCGCCGTAACGTCCAGCCCGGTTTCCTCCAGCGTTTCCCGCTCCGCGGTACAGGATGCCGTTTCCCCCGCTGCCGCGGTCCCACCGGGCAGCGCCCAATGGCCATTGTTGCGCTGCTGCACCATGAGCAGCTTATCCTGTTGCAGGATCAGGCAACCGGCGTTACCCACCACCTCATCATTCGCTGCCGGACGGCACTCATGACCGGTGCGCTGACAGGCGATCAACAGCGGCGTGAGAAGTGACAATAAAAATGCAAGGCAATATTTGCGGTTCATTCAATCCCTGAAACAGCACACGTCATAAAAAGTGCGCTCATTATGGGACAGCCGCCTGACAAGGTCCAGAAACCGAGGCAGCCACACGCCCCTGAACACCTTCTGACTCCAGTTTCGTCAGCCAGTGGCCCGCCTGGGTATTCACACCGCCGGACAAGGTTGCGTTGGCAAACGCCCGGTAGGCCGCGGCCTTTTTACCAAGGCCGTACTCACTGATACCCAACATAAGATTTGCCCGCCCCACATAGCGCGGCCCTATGCCCGCCTGGCACAGTTCTCGAATCACCCCATTCATCTCACCCCAGCGGGCTTGCTCCATCAATTGTTGTGCCCAGTACAGAAACAGTTCCGCATCCCCGGACAACCTGGCGGCCCTGGCCAAGGCAGCCAGCGCCCGCTCCCGTTCTCGTGCCTGCAACCAATATTCAAATAATAGCCGGTAATGGTCACCACTCTCCGCCACCACCCCCGTATCCAATGCCTGCTCCAAAACCTTGGCGCCGGCATAGGGATTACCCTGGGTGGCGTGCAGTCCCGCCAACAACAGAATATTCTGTTGGCTAAAGGTAATACCCTGCCATTGCGCCATCAGCAGATAATCCAGTGCCGACTGGTGCTGCCCCAACTTCAACAGCACCGACACCAATTGAAACCAGTAATCTGCCTGGCCGGGGAAGTGTTCCAGCAACCCCTCCAGAATTGCGGCACTGCGTTGGTAATCCTGGATGCCATAGGCCAGCACCACCATCCGTTGGTACAACCCCTGTTGCTCTGGTGATGCCAACTGCAACAGACGATCCAGGCAATCGGCCACTGCCAGGTAATTGCCCAACATGGACTGGGCACGGCCATAGGTAAGCAATACATCGGGATCTGAAAACGTTTCCCAGCTCCCCAACGCCTGCAGAGCTTCGAGAGCCTGGGCCGGTTGCCGGGTATGCAGATAAACCTCAGCCAGTTCGCGCCGCAAGTCCGCCTGCACGATGGGCGCAAGGCCCTGCGTGGACAGGGCGGACTGGTAGTAGGCGATGGCTTTTTCATAGTTTCCCTGCTGAACATGGTGCCGGGCCAACTGGGAACCGGCACTGGCCCTGGCATAATCCTGTTCGATATCCGCAAAGCGGGCTTCCAGCTCGTCGATGGAGGCGGCGGCCGATTCGCTCAGCGCCCGGCCCGGATTCAACAACAGCTTGCTGCGATACTGTTGCGCGCCGGCGGTGCCGGACAGGGCCAGCAAAACAACTATGATCAGTACTTTTCCGTATCCCATCCTCGCCATGATTAATCCAGGTAAGGGCTGTTATCAGGATAGTCGCGCCAGAACAGTTCAATCTTTTGTGTCAGAACGATGTCCCCCTGCTGCTTCAGGTTACCCATGTCATAAAGCCAGTCTTCCACGGCACTTATCACCGATTGCTCGAACACCCCCCCGGGTTGGGCATCCAGCACCCGCACATTGGCGGTGCGGCCATCCGCTTTCAGGGTAAACGCCACCAATACCCAGCCATCGATCTTGTGATGCCAGGCCCGCTCTGGAATGTTCGGCCTTCGCGTCGCCAGCGGCACCACCTCAATATACCCTTTGCCTTTTTTACCGGCATCAAATCCAGCGGCGCTTACCGGCACAGGTCCACTGGATGAGGGAGCAGGCACATCGGGTGTAAGGGCCTGCCAATCCGGCTGCGCCGCAAGCGGCGGCGATGGCAACGGTTGACTGACCGGCGTCAGCGCCATGACGGGCATCAGGTTGCTGGTGGAGGCGGGCTCTGCTGCCGCTGCCGCCTCGGCCTGGGTCTGCTCCTGCTCAGGTTCCGGAGGCGGCGGCAGCTCGACAAATTCCATACGCGTGACCGCCTGATCGATTTGGGTCGGTACGGCCTCGTCTGCCAGCAGTCGCAGCATGAACACAAACAGCAGCACCGACATCAGCAGGCCCGCCAACGCACTGCCCACACAGCGCAACATCATGGCGGCGCGACTCTCGACGCCACGGCGATTTTATCGATGCCGGCCAACCGAACCTGGTCCATCACTTTCACCAAAACACCGGTATCGGCTTTTTCATCCGACTGCACCACCACGGTTCCTTGAGGGTTTTCCGCATGCAGACGGGCAACGGTGGCTTTCAACGCCCGGACGTCAATCGGGCGGCCGTCAATCCAGATGGAACCGGACTCCTCAATGCCGATCAGTATATTGGCGCTCTCCTGGCGCTGTGCGGTTTCAGCTTCCGGTGTATTCACCGTAATGCCAGCTTCTTTCACAAAGGAGGTGGTCACAATAAAGAAAATCAACATGATGAACACCACATCCAGCATCGGTGTCAGATCCAGTTCTGTTTCCTGATCCGGCCTTTGGTGTCTACGCACGGCGCTCAGCACCTCCCTCGCGTACAACTGTGCCGATCTGCAGCGAATCAGCAAAACGATCCAGTGCTCTGCCCGCCAGCCGTTGCAGTTGCGCCGACATATACAAACCGCTGATGGCAATCACCAGGCCCGCCATGGTGGGCAGAGTCGCCCTGAACACACCCCGTGCCACACCCTGAGCATCACCGGCACCATGCAGGGCAATAACATCAAACACCGCCACCATACCGGTGACCGTACCCAGCAATCCCAACAGCGGGCACAACAACACCAGCACTTTGATAATGGGCAGCGGCGAATACAACTTAAGAGACAACTCAGCGATCAGGCCCCGGCGTACGCAATGCGCCTTCCAGGATTGACGATCCGGCCGCTGCAACCAGGCCCGGCGCAATGTGCGGGCGGACACCCGCAGAGTGAAACGATAGAACCACAGGCGCTCGAAGATCAGGGTCCACATCAGGCAGGACACCATCAGCAACAACCAGATCACCGGGCCGCCCTGATCGGCAAAAAACTGTAACCGCTGCAGGTAATCATTCACCAGCATGCGCCACCTCACCTTCCAGTTGCCGGGCCAGCAAACCGGCACTTTGCTGATCCAGGCGCTGCACGAGGTTACGTGACAACGACACCACAAAACTGTGGGAGAACAACAGGGGAATGGCCACCACCAAGCCCAACACCGTTGTCATCAACGCCTGGGAGATTCCGCCTGCCATCAACTTGGGATCACCATTGCCAAACAAGCTGATGGATTGGAACGTCAGAATCATACCTGTTACCGTACCCAGCAATCCCAGCAAGGGCGCAGTGGCCGCCAGCAGCTTGATAAAGTTCTGCCCACGCTCCAGCGCAGGCAACTCCGCCAGTACGGATTCATCCAGTTTGAATTGATAGTTTTCATCCCGCTCGACGCGAAACTGACGGGCTTTAATCAAAACACGCCCCAGCGGGTTATCCTCCACCGGCGCCTGCAGATGTTGCAACTGCGAATTGACTTTAACCGAAACCCACAGCAGATAGCTGATGCGCCACAGCGACAACAACACACCCAGCGACCCCAACACCAATATGATGATGCCAATCAGGCCGGCCTGTTCGATGCGATCACGTAACGACACGCTGGCCCCCAGTTGCCTGATCAGGGCACCCCGGGTTGGATCAACCACTAAGGTGGTGAGGGTTGACGGGTGCCGGTAAAAATCCTCAATCGTACTCTGATACCGGCTGGCCGGTTGCGTGGCCGGCAACAGCAGCTCGGCGTTTTCCGGGATGAACTGCAGGAACCCAGCCGCGGTAAAGGTGGTGAATGCCCCCACCCTCACCAAGCTCCCGGAGCGCACCTGACCGCTCACATCCGTATACACGCCTTGGTACTGGCTCACTGCGGCGGCCAGCGTCATTTCCTCCTGCAGCAGCAGCCACAGGGATTCAAGATCTTCGATTTGCGGAAGAGCGTCCAGGGCTGACAGGCGCTGCAGCTCGGCTTCGCGCTCCGGTCGCTGCGGGACAACCAGGGATTGCTGCAGACTGGCATGCACCTCACCGGCGATACGGACAAAAGCGCCCTGCAGAGCACGCAGATCCTGTCCTTGCTCCTGTAACCGGGATTCAAGTTGCTGCACCTCGGCGGTCAGATCCGCCAGCTCATCCTGCAGTGGTTGCAGGGTTTTCATCTGCTGCCGTTTTTCAGCCCGGGCCCGATCCAGGCGCGCTTTCTGCTGCGCCTGTTCCTCAAGAAAGCGTTGTTCCCTGGCGCGCAGCTCGGCCTGCTGTTGCGTCCGCTCCTGTTGCAAGCGTTGCAGTAATTCGGCCAACGATCGGGCTTCTGCCTCTTCAACCGCGGCCACAGCAGAACAATGCATCAGTGCCACAGCGGCGGACAGCAACAGTGAGGACAACAGCGTCAGCAATCTATTGCCCATCACCGGCCTCCCCGCGCTGCCCGCTCAACTCGACTGCCGCCATCGGTAACGGCAGCAACCTGGGCGCAACCTGGCCACGGGCCACCCGTATCCCGTCACCAATCACGCGGGCGAAGCGGTCCGGCAAGGGAGCCCATTGGCGGCTGGCGGCATCCCAATAGCCCACGGTGGCTGCATCAGGGGTAAGGAAATAGAGCGCCGTGCGCCCTACCCGCAAACACGCCACACTCAGTGATTGCCCCTGCCACTGGATCTGATCCCGGTAGGCTTCCAGAGTATTGCCGTATTCCAATTCAATCTGGAACGCTTCCATCACCAATTGGAATCGATCCGCCAACGACAAGCTGACATCCTGCACCCGCTCCCGGAGCATCAATACCGAGTCAATGCGTTGCTGGTGATGAAACGGCAGGTCCAGCACAATAAACTGTTCCAATGCCTGCACCATGCTGGCCAACAACGGCAGCAGCCGCTGCTCGGTGATTTGCCTGGTTTCCAGTTGATGGAGCAACACCGACCTGCGTGCTTCCTGCTGCTGCAATGCCTGAGTCAGGTGTTGCTTCTGCACCTGAAAATAATCGCTGTCCAGCGCCAGTTGCCGGTATTCCTCCAGCATCTGCCGGGTGCTGTCTGCCACCTTATTGATTGTTTGCTGAGATTTGACGGCCTGCTGATTGATGGCACGGGCCTCATCGAGACTGTGCTCCAGACTTTGCGCTGGAGCCTCACCGGCCACCAGCACCGTGCAGAATACCGATAAAAAAAACCTGATTCTCATTACCACCCCATCGGCAATACCTGGCTGAGTTATACTGTGTAAACTTTAGTGCAACGATACAGGGAATGGAAATCACTAACTGTTGGCGGCCGAATCAACCTCCACATTGACCGCAGGAACCAGATTTCGTACCAGGGCCTGGCGCACCTGATCCAATTTGATTGGCTTGGACACGTAGTCGTTCATACCGGCCGCCATGCATTCATCACGGTCCCCATCCATGGCATTTGCTGTCATGGCAACCACCGGCAGCTGCGCCAAGGCATCTATTTTCCGAAGCTGCCGGGTTGCATCATACCCATCCATCACCGGCATCTGCACATCCATAAACACAATGTCCACTGTCTGCTCGCGCAGAAAATTCAAGGCTTCCAGTCCATTGTCCACCACATCAACCGTTTGAACACCGAGCTTCCTCAGGATCCCGCCAGCCACTTTTTGATTGACTTCGTTATCTTCAACCACCAGCACCCGATAGGATGACAGATCCACCTTTATGGGATCACCGTCGTGATCTTCCAGCTCCGCTATCTGTTCAGGACTGGCCGTCTCACAGGGAAGGCTGAAACAGAATTCACTGCCCTGCCCTGGTGTTGACGTTAGCGCCAGCTCACCGTCCATCAACCGTACCAATTTACGGCTGATGCTCAAACCCAAGCCGGTGCCACCGTATTCCCGGGTGGTGGTACCATCGGCTTGCTGAAAGCTGTCGAACACCGCCTCCTGCTGGTCCGCTGCAATACCAATACCCGTATCCAATACCGAAAACCGAATGCGCTGCCCATCCGCGTACACTGAGTCCAGGCGCAGCACCACACCGCCACGCTGAGTGAACTTGATGGCATTGCTGATCAAATTGGTCAGCACCTGCCATAACCGGGTCCGGTCGCCGATGACATAATCCGGTACGGCCGCATCCACCACCACCTTGATGGTCAGGTGTTTATTTTTCACCTGTTGGCTGTAGAGGCTGCACAGATCCTCGGTCAACTCCCGTAAACTGAATGGTTTCTTCTCCAGTTCCAGTTTGCCCGACTCGATTTTGGAAAGGTCCAACACATCGTTGATCAGGTCCAGCAGGGTTCTGCCGGAGCGGCGGGCAATGTCCACATAATGCCGCTGTACCGCATCCAGCCCCGGCTTATCGATCAGCTCCAGCATACCCAGAATACCGTTCATGGGTGTGCGAATTTCGTGACTCATGTTGGCCAGGAATTTGGAGCGAACCTGAATGGCCTGCTCCAATTGCCGGTTAACCTGACTCATTTCCTGCAGGTGACGTTCACTGACCTTGGTTTCCGCCTGAGCCACTTCCTGCTCCCGCAACATTTCAAAGTGACGGCGTTTCAGCTCATTGATGCGCCCTGCCAGGCTCATGGAAAACAGCATCAGTTCCGCCGCCGAACCCACTTTAATGGCCAGCGGAGCCAGAAAATAGAACGGCACCAGATTCAAGGAAGACAACGACGTAAAAATCACCGAGGATAAAAACATCCCCTGCCCGAACACAAAATAGGACGCCGCCTGGTAACCGGTCAGATAACGGTATAGCGCAACGGGAAACAGCAACAGCACGGTGAACATCACCAAGGACACATTAATCTTGGCGGCCACGGTGGGCGAAACCAGCATTTCAACCAGCAGAGCCACAGCGGGCACCCACATGTAGTATCGATAGAACCGATCCAGCCTGGGCAGTTCAGCCCGGGTCTGCAGAAAACTGCGGGTAAACTGGATAAAGGCCACCGCCATGGCGGTGGAACAAAAGTAAATTCCCTTGTCCGCAAGAAACAGGTTTTCAGGAAACAGGATACCGGCATAGCCATTGAGCGACGCAATAAAGCCGATTTGCAGAACAACACAAATCACGTATTCCAGATAAATACGCTCCCGTACCACCAGCATCAACAGCAGGTTATACATCATCATGGCGAACGCGATTCCGTAATAGCCACCGTCCAGCCACTCGGTGCTGGTATTGAGCGCCACCAGCCCGGTTTCCGTGGACAGATAAACCGGCAGGGACAAGGAGCTGGTAGACTGTACCCGCACATACACTGTCTGTTGCTGGCCTGCAGCCAGCTCCAGCCGATGCAGGTAATCCTTAACGGGATATTCCCGCTCCTGCAGCGGCCGATGATCACCTGCCTTGCGGTGTACAACCTGGTTGTTTTGGTCCAGATGATAAAAGTCCACGAAATCCAGCAGCGGATACCTAACCTGCAGGGTCAGTGTGGTGGAGTGTGGCAACGCATTGCGGATGGCGATACGCAGCCAGTAGGCCGATTCACTGTAGCCGAATTGCAGAGTATCCCGGTTCGTATAGGAATAGGCCGACACCGGCTGCAGCAATACATCCTGAATCGTCCACCGGGTCGATGGGTCTTCTATGAAACCCACCTGCTGCACCAGGCGCTGGGAAAAATCCTTATGCCCGATATCAACAACAGGCGTATCCGCCTGCACCACAACGGCACAGCTCATCAGCAACAAGCCGGCAAGGATTCTCAGCGACAAGCACCACCGACAGTTCCGGATCTGGGCCATGATTTCAACACATCAATGAAGTTACTTTTCAATTGTTTTAAGTCTAGCCGAGACTGACGGCATGACGGCAATTGCGCTTTTTTATTGCCAACGGATGTAAAAACCTGAACCGCACTGTGGTGATGAAACAATCAGAAATACTCTAGATCTTGGCCTGGATGCTTTTTCCATTACAATTTTATGACTGTGAATTCTTGCTAAAAAGTCAGGTAGTCTTTTGCATACGTCCTCAAACAATGCGGTTACCGGTTTGGAGAAGCAGCTGGGCTTACTCCTCTACCAACCCTATAAGCTCATGATATTTCTGCCGATTCTCATCTTCAGCACGAATCTGATCGGCGCGCTGGTGGTGGTACTGATGGCCCTTGGCCTAAATCGGTTTGCCCGCATGCTGCCGGTACTCTGGGCACGGATCAACGCGCTGTCGTCGCTGTCCCGGGTAAAAGTCAGTGGCCGCCAGCATGTAGACCCACACCAATCTTACGTGATCGTGGCCAATCATCGCAGCCATTTTGATATTCTGGCGGTTTACGGCTGGCTGGGAATCGATTTTCGCTGGGTTATGAAGCAGGAACTGCGCAAGGTACCCGCCCTGGGTATTGCCTGCGAGAAGCTGGGCCATGTGTTTGTGGACCGTTCCGACAGCGACAAGGCCCGCGCTTCCATCGAACAGGTAAAAGCAGAAATCCGCGAGGGTACCTCCATCTTCTTTTTCCCGGAGGGCACCCGCACCGAGGGTGTCCAAATGCTGCCGTTCAAACGGGGGGCTTTCAAGCTGGCAAAAGAGTTGGGGCTACCGGTGCTGCCCATCACCATTAACGGATCAGGAAAAGTTCTGCCCGCGCGCTCCCTGAATCTGGTGCCGGGCAACGTTGAACTGATCATCCACGCGCCCATCCCATCAGCGGATGCGGACGAGCAGGAGCTGTCCTGCCTCGCCCGGGACCGCATCGCTTCCCACCTGGAAAGTCCCTGATCCAATCAACGCAAATGCGGGCAGTTCAATATAATAAACGTCTGTTTGCCTTCCTCTATCTCGGAATCCGGCACCACGGCATTGCCGCCCAGTTCAGCTGCCGTGTTGCGGGCCAGGGTAGCCAGCTCTTCGGCCATTTTTTCCTGATTGCGGTTCACAAACCAGATTTTATCCAGTACCTGACTGGTGGTACGACGCACCTGCTCACATTGTTTGGTCTGAAACGGCTTCAGAACCAGAATATCTTCTGCTGCCGGATTCAGATCCACCCAGCTGCAGGCACTCAACAACGCTGTACCCAGCGCGACCACCGCTATCGATTTAATCGTTTTCATATCACTCCCATTGTTTACAGGTTGTTTCACATCAAGCGCCAATGGTAAAACAGCGCCACCCAAACCGAAACAGGGGGCCAGGCAAGGCATTGCCATTTTTGACCATAATTGCTCACCAGTAGACCCTATTTTTGCTCCGCAAGCGCCCCCTTTGCCGTGTTTAATCACTCCTGTAAGCAAATACAACCAACACAGCACTTCAGGAGCACACTATGCACAACCTCATCAGCAACTTCAAAATCACCGCCCTCGCCCTGGTGGTATCGTCATCTCTGCTGGCCACCGCCTGCACTTCTCAGCAGACGAAACCCGATACCGCCTATACCCCCAGCCAGGAACCCGAGCCCACCGCTATCAGCACCAGCAGCATCAGTCTGCAGGCGCTACCGGATACCCTGGCCACAGATCCCCAGCTTGAGCCTGAACAGGCACCCGGGATGGAGGCGGTGGATGGCGACCATGCCATGGCTGCCGCCGATACCGACAGCAGGCCGGCTAAAACGCTGTTTCTGTTTGGCTTTGACCAAAAGGATCTGGACACGGATGCCGAATCCCTGCTGCGCCAACACGGGCAATTTCTGGCAGCCCATCCGGAGATGAAAATCAGCATCAACGGCCACGCGGACCCCCAGGGGGATGCCGAATACAATCGCTATCTGGCGCAACAGCGGGCAGATTACGTAGCCCGGCTGCTCACCGACGAAGGGGTCGGCAAGGAGCAGATTCTGGTGCGCAGCTGGGGTGCGGAAGCACCGGCTCCGGCCGCCACCCACCACCGGGACAACCGCCGCGTGGAACTGATTTACGAGGATGAGTATCTGGTCAACTACCAAAGCGAATAAACAGCGGGGCACTGCCCATCCCCCACCGCGAACAGGCCCGCCGGCACGTTTTGCTGAGCGGGCCTGTTGCATTCTGTGCTAAGGTGCAGGTTTACCTTTAATCAACTACCTGGCACCACGACAGACATCTATGAGCACTCAATTCAGTGTCGAACAGATCAAATCCGGTTTTGCCCAGTCCGGTTATATCTGTAACGACAGCATCGCCATGACCATGTTCCTGGCCTATCAATTGGAAAAACCGGTGTTGGTGGAAGGCCCCCCCGGCGTGGGCAAAACCGAACTGGCCAAAGCCACCGCCCAGTTCCTGAATTACGAGCTGATTCGCTTGCAATGCTATGAGGGCCTGGACGAGGCCAAGGCGCTGTACGAGTGGAAATACGGCAAGCAACTGCTGTATACCCAGGTATTAAAAGACAAACTGGGTGATCTGCTGAAGGGCGCCCACGGCCTGGCCGAATCCATCGATCGCCTGCATGAATTCGGCGATATTTTTTACTCGGAGCAGTTTCTGGAACCGCGCCCGCTATTGCAGGCACTGCAGGCGCAACGGGGCACGGTGTTGCTGATCGACGAGATTGACAAAGCGGACAATGAATTCGAATCCTTCCTGTTGGAAATGTTGTCGGATTACCAGATTTCCATTCCGGAAATAGGCACCATCAAAGCCCGCCGCCATCCCATCGTATTCCTCACCAGCAACAATACCCGGGAGCTGAGTGACGCCCTCAAGCGGCGCTGCCTGCACCTGTTTATCCCCTTTCCCGACAGCGCCCTGGAACGGGATATCATTCAGACCCGGGTGCCCGGCATCAACGAAAAACTGCGGGCACAGCTGGTGGGATTCGTACAGGAAATCCGTAAACTGGATCTGAAAAAGCAACCCGCCATCAGTGAAACCATCGATTGGGCCCGTACCCTACTGTTGCTGCACGCCGAGGCGCTGACCCCGGAGATGGTGGAAACCACATTGAATGTCTTGTTGAAACATGAGGATGACATCAATAACGTCAAAGACGACATGCGAACCCTGTTCAACAAACTGTTTAAACGCTAGAGACCGCCATGGATCGTATTCTGGTGGATTTTATCAAAGCGTTACGGGGCAACGGAGTGCGCATCGCCACCTCCGAAACCCTGGATGCCATTCACGCCGTTGATCTGGTGGGCTACCGTGAACGCAGCCGACTCAAATCCGCCCTCAGTGCCACCCTGGCCAAATCCGAAGAAGAGAAAGCCCGCTTTAACACCTGCTTTGATCAGTTCTTCCAGTTTAACGATCTGCAAACGCTGGCCCAGCCCCCTGCGCCGCAAGCGCCACCGGGCAACCGCCTGCAACAGATGCTGAACGGCGCCCAGCCGGCTGCTGAGCAGGCCCAATCCCCCCTCGGGCAAATGCTGATGGCCGGTGACAGCGAGGCCATTGCAGCGGCCATGGCGCAGGCGGCCAGCGCTGCCAAGGTGCGGGATATCAGGGTCATCACACAAAAGGGCCTGTACGGGCGACGCATGATGATGGCCATGGGGCTGGAAGCAATGGAGCAGGAGATGTGGGCGGCAGAAGCCGCCACCGATGCGCAACAACAGGCCCTTGGGGATGCCTTGCGCAAGGCGCGGGAACTGCTGCGGGAAGAGGTCAAACACTATGTGGAGCGCCAGTATTTGTTGCAGGCCAGCGGCGACAGCCGAGCCCTGCGGGAATCCGTAATGCGCGAAACCAGCCTGGAAAACCTGCGCGAGTTCAAGGACGTGCAGGGGCTGGTGCGCAAGCTGGCCAAACGCCTGGTGGCCACCCATTCCCGTCGCCGCAAAATCTATCAACGGGGCAAACTGGATGTCCGCCGCACCATTCGTCACAACATACCTTACAGCGGTGTCCTGCTGGAAACCCGCTGGAAAGCCAAACGGGTGGACAAACCCAAGGTCATGGCCATTTGCGATGTCAGTGGATCGGTCAGTCAGTATTCCCGCTTTCTGCTGATGTTTCTCTACAGCCTTACGGAAGTGATTGCCAATGTGCGCGCCTTCGCCTTTTCATCCGACTTACAGGAAGTCACCCAGTGGTTTCTGCGGGAGAATCTTGACACCGCCATCGAGCTGACCCTCAAAGAGGTTGGTGGCGGTTCCACTGATTACGGCCGCTCTCTGGACACCTTTACCCATCAATGCCTGCAGCAGGTGGATCACCGTACCACGGTAATCGTGCTGGGTGACGCCCGCAACAACTATGGGGACCCGCGCACCGAACTGTTGCAGGCGATTCACAACCGGGCCCGGCAACTGATCTGGCTGAATCCGGAAAGCCGCTTACGCTGGGGCAGCGGTGATTCTGAAATGAAACGCTACAAGCCCCATTGCAGCTGGGCTGAACCCTGCCAGTCCCTCAATCAGTTGGAGCGCTTCATTAGCAATCTGCTGCGTTATAGCCAATAATGAAAAGAGCTTGCAGCGGACTTCCCCCCCCAAAAACCTGTAGAACGAGATTTGTTATGTCGGATCATCCAAAAACCCTGCCCATCCCTCCCGAAATTCAAAACAGCGATGCCCAGGAACTGGTTAGAGTGTGGGATGTGGACGGCAAACAACACGTCTCCATCAGCAGCGCGTTGGGTGGCTCACCGAAACAATTCGGTCAACTGCTGGCGCAGATCGCTCTCTACAGCGCCCAGATTTATGAACAAAACGAAAAGCTGGAACGCACCGACTGCCTGCGTCAGATCCTCACCGGATTCAAGGAGGAAGTGGCCAAGGAAGTCACCCGACAAGGTTGAGCTGGCCCACGGAAAAAAAGAAAAAAAAGGGGAAGCTTCCGCCTCCCCTTATCACCGGGATAGATAGATGCATAATCTATCTGTTCATCAGATTACTCCGCCAAGGTCTGAGGTTCATTGAGTTATATCAATAACGCCACACCCTTTCCTGCTTGCAGCACGATTTACTGCAGGAAAGTGCCGAACAGGCTCAGCATCACCGTGCCATTCACCATACCCAATACCGCCCCCATAAACACATCGCTGGGATAATGTAACCCCAACACCACCCGGGCCAGCGCTGTCAGCAAGGCAAACGGCAGCAGGAGCAACCCCAGGCCCGGGACCGCATAGGTTAGCAGGATGGTAAATGCCACCGCATGCATGGTGTGGCCGGATGGAAAACTGTAACAATCCAGGGTACGCGCGCCCTGGCGGATACAGCGATGGCTGACAAAAGGCCGAGGGCGCATGGAGCGTTTCTTGATGTAGCGATAAATGTAAACTCCCCAGGCCGCCATCAGGATCATCAGAGCTGTGATCACAAACCCCTCAGCCCCCATAAAAACGGGGAACAGCAGCATCAGGCCATACCAGAAAATACCATCCCCCAAACGACTGATGGTGCTGAAAAAGCGGTGCAGATGGGAATCCCGAATCCACCGGTTCAAACGAATACAATACAAGGCATCCACATGCCCCATTTTTTCAACTACGGCGGCCACGGACTTTTCCATTATCAACACCTCAATTGGTTTGCGGAATGGCTGCCCATTCCTCGGCTAGATCGGATTCCCTCAACAACACTTCCTTGTGATCGGCCCAATGCACCAGCTCGAATTGACCGTCCCTGGATTCGATCAACGCCGTGCAATGTTCTACCCAATCACCATCATTGCAGTACAACACCCCCTCAATGCGGCGCATACCGCTTTGGTGAATGTGGCCACAGATGAAACCGTCGTATTTGAGTTCTTGTGCTTGACGAGCGGCGATGGTCTCAAAGCGCCGGATAAATTGATTGGCCTTGCCGATGCGTTTTTTCAGATAACCTGCCAAAGACCAGTACGGCAGCTTGAAAATACGGCGCAATCCATTCAACAACGTATTCAATCGCAACAGTAAAGAATGGGACAGATCCCCCACCACATACCAGAACACACCGGCATGTAAGGCGCTGTCGAATTCATCGCCATGGCTGACAAAGAAACGCCGGCCATCGGCACAATAATGCACCCGGTTCCGATGAATCTCGATGCCCGCCACCATCTGGCCGCAGAAGCGACGCATCAGGGCATCGTGATTGCCCGGGATATAAATCACCCTGGTTCCCTCGCGGGCCAAAGCCATCACTTTTTCCACCACCTGTTCGTGCAGTGGCGTGAAATTTACCCGCCGGCGCATGTGCAACAGGTCGATGATGTCGCCCACCAGATAGAGATACTCCATCTGACAGGTTTCCAGAAAGTCCAGCAAATACTGTGCCTGACAGGCCGCGGTACCCAGATGGACATCGGAAACAAACGCAGAACGGACTTGGGTTTTGATCATATCCAGCCTCCTGTTGACCAGCAGACTAGGCGGTTTGCAGGGCGTTTTTCTGACAAAGTCATGAACAATTGATGACAATGGAATGCCCACAGGCTCGACAAACGCGCCCTGCGGGCCTACCATCCCGACCATCAAGGATTAACAGGCAGGAACCCCATGAACCACTCTATTCGATTGATTTTCCTTTCATTACTGGCGCTGCTCGGGGCCTGCGCCAGTACCCAGGTGGAGGAAAGCTGGACCCTCCCGGGTTATGCGCCGCCGCCGGCAGAACAACGCAAAGTGCTGGTGGTCACCCTGGCATCCACTGAAACCATACGCAAGGCGTTCGAACTGGCCTTTGTAAAAGAGTTGGAGGAAAACGGAATCCTGGCGGTGCCCTCATTGCAGTGGATGCCGGACAGCACGCAAGTGAACCGCGACAGCTTGCGCCCCATTGTCGCGCAGAACGGCATCACATCAGTGCTGGTCAACAGCCTGCGCGGCATCGAAACGTCCAAGACCTATCAGCCGGCGGAGCAAATCGGCCCCGGGGATAACCTGTATCGAAACTTTGATACCTATATGGTGTACAGCAGCAGCGGACAGCATGAAACCGGAAGTTATGCGGAAATGACCGAATACCTGCTGGAAACCAACCTGTTCGATGCCCGTAATGAAAAACTGAGCTGGTCGGTCAGAACCCGAACCACCGACCCCACCAGCCTCGAGGCCGGTGTTCGTAGCGTGGTTTCCAAGGTGATTCAACAAGCGGAAAACGACAACGTGTTCTGAAGCAATAGAACCGGATTCAAGCCAATAAAAAAGGGTGCTGAACGGCACCCTTTTTTATTGGCCAGCGGTGAATCGACAGGCTAGAACATACCTGATAACAGCATGTGACAAGCGATACTGGCGATATAGCCCAAGGCGATGGCCCAGCTCCATTTGAGGTGACTGAAAAAGGTGTACAACCCCTTGGACTGCCCCATCAACGCCACACCGGCCGCCGACCCCACAGACAGCAAGCTACCACCCACACCGGCGGTGAGGGTAACCAATAGCCATTGGTTCAGGTCCATCTCGGGGTTCATGGTCAACACCGCAAACATCACCGGAATATTATCCACCAGAGCCGACAGCACACCGACGATAATGTTGGCGGTGGTTGCCCCCCAGCCTACATACATGATGTGGGAAACTTCCGCCAGAAAACCCAAGGTGCCCAAGCCGCCAACACAGAAGATCACACCAAAGAAGAATAACAACGTATCCCACTCGGCCCGCGCTACCTTGTTGAAAATATTGAACTCAGCCGGGCCCTCGGCGGAATTCTGGGTAATCTTAATGTAGTAGGAAAACAGCAGCAGGTAGCTGAGGCCCGTCATCATGCCCAGGAAAGGCGGTAAATGCAGAAACTGCTCAAAACACACCGCAGTGGCAATGGTGCACAGAAACAGGACACAGATACGCCGGGCACCGCGCTTCATACTGACACTTTCTGCAATGGGGGAAGGGGTCACTTTTGGCACCACCAGATTCATCAATATCGCCGGTACCAGGAAATTCACCACCGCCGGAAGGAACAGATTGAAGAACTGTACAAACTCCGCCTTGCCGCTTTGCCACACCATCAGCGTGGTGATGTCACCGAACGGACTGAAGGCACCGCCGGCATTTGCTGCGATGACGATATTGATAAAGGAAAGTGAGACAAAGCGGGGATTATCCGCACCCACCGCCAGTACCACCGCCCCCATCAACAACGCCGTCGTCAGGTTATCGGCTATGGGCGAGATAAAGAACGCCAGCCAGCCGGTGATCCAGAACAGTGTGCGGAAGCTGTAGCCTTTCTGCACCAGCACCGAACGCAGCTTCTCAAAAACATTACGCTCCGTGAGCGCGTTGATATAAATCATCGCAGTGAGCAAAAACAGGAACAAGGCCGCGTATTCATTGACGTTGTGGTCCACCGCCTCGTCCAGCAGCTCCGGGCCGCCCTCCACTGAGCCGGCAACAATCGCCACCAACACCCAAATGATCCCCGCCGCCAGGATCACCGGCTTGGATTTGCGCATGTGGATGAATTCCTCGGCAATGACCAACGCATATGCCAACACAAACAACACCACGGCCGTGATGGCCAGAGGATGAGAAATCATGTGTAGATTGCCGGAAGCCCACACGGGGCCAGCCCCCAGCAGGGCGAACAGCAGCACCCAAAAGCGATTGAGTTTCATCGAGCTAGTCTCCTTAATTTGCCGCGCGCTATTGTAACGGCATATTCATCAAAACAGTAATGCCGATCACAAAGAATCGCCTTATTCCGTTAGACAGGAGTGTAGACAATAGCGGCGGATACGACCGCTCAGAACTTCCACAGGGTAAACTGACTGGTACGTTCCCTGGCTCGGACCAGGGCCTGATCCCGCTCTTGGGGGCTGAATCGGGTCCAGTTACGAATATCATCCAGAGTCCGGCCACACCCCAGACACACATCGTCGTCATTCAGACAGCAATTGCGGACACAGGGCGATGGAATCGCCTCCTGGGTAGGTCTGTCTTTGCATGATCCGGGCATAAGCCACCAAAGTCTGTCAGATTACTTTCCAGTATAGCCGTCTCACTGCTGTATCCAAACCTCAACCCGGCGGTTGCGATGCCCATTGGGGCTGTCCGGATCGGATACCGCAACTGCACTGCCCGCCAGGGCCGATATGTTGTGACGAATGCCTTCTGCCCGCAGCGCCCAGCGCACGTTTTGCGCCCGCAAGCGGGACAGCGAAGACTGGCTGGCGCCGGTAACCGGGTTGGAAAAACCCACCAGGGTAATCCGGCTTTCCCGGTGTTCCGCAGCGGCCAGGAACGCCGCCAGACGCTGCACGTCCAGCTTGGATTTGTTATCCAGCGCTGAACTGCCATCCTCAAAACGGATATTCAGATTCAATCGCAACAACCCCGTCAAACGGCCATCCGCCGCATCCAACGACATGGCATACAGGGCCTGTGCCACATAACCGGTCCGGGCCACAATGGACTGCCCGGCATTGCTGTGAACAAAGGCAAGAAAATCACTGACCACCGGTTTCCGCTTGGCCGCCGCTGGGGTATAGAAATAAAGGCGACGGGACAAGGGGTAATCTTCCGTCGCCACCGTCAACTCACTGGGAATCAATGGCAGAGCAACACCATCCGATACCGCCAGCGCCTTGGCAGAACCGATACTGGGCAGCGCCACGAAGCCCACCGCATTGATATCGGAATTCACTGCCGCGGTCAGATCATCATTGGATTCATAGCGCCGGGATGTGCGACTGAGGGATGCGCCACTCAACACCAGGCGTTTAAAGGTGTCGAAGGTCCCGGAATTATCGTCCCGGGCGTGCAGTTTTATAACACCATCACGGCCGCCCAGTTGCGACCAGTTGCTGAGCTTACCGGAGAAGATGTCGCGCACGGACTGCAACGGCAGCTGCGCAAGAGGGTTATCCCGATGCACGATAATCGCCAGCCCATCGATGGCAACAATGTGTTCGTTCTCCAGACTGAGCATATCGCCCAGCGCTGACAGGCTCATCACCTCCTCCTCCCTGATCGGCCGTGATGATGCCCCCAGATCCGCGCCACCGCTGGCTAATGCTTTGAAGCCGGTGCTGGAGCCTTTGGCGATAACCGGAACCGAGACCACAATGCCATGCTCTGTGCCATCCAGGCGCGCTGTCACTTTACGACTGTGCGCCTCCGCGGCGGACTTCACCACCACATCCGAAAAACCACGGGACTTCAGAAAACCCGCCACCAGCGCCGGGGCAAGTTTTTCGCCCACGGTATTCGAGCCAACGATACTGAATAACTCTATCTCCGCCGTGGATTGCGCAGCCTGCTCCAACGCCTGCTTCCAAGCAGCCATTACCGAAGCTGATCCCCCCATCAAACAAACAATCAACAGCACCCTGGCCAGAAAGGCAGATCCATTGCCATAAAAAAACATCACCATAACAACCTCTCGAACAGCCGGCACAAGCAAACGCGCCATAATGCATGGCGCAACGACAAAGTCTTTCTGTTACGGCGGCGGATTATAGTGACTGCGGATCTATCTGGCGAGGGCGATTCGTGAAAGTCATACGATTGTCATGGGAGTTGATCAGCTTTGTGCGGCCAACAACTGAAAGTCTTCGGCATAGTTGCGTAACTTATCAACCATGCGATCACGCTGGCGTTGCGACAGGGTTTTATCCAGTTCCAAATACAGTTGCACCACCAGCTCACTGTTGTGATCCAGTTTCTCCTGCAGGGCATCACTGCGGCCAAAGCGAGGATTGGAAATCAAGGTTCTGAAGGCCTGTTCGTAAGCCACGCGATCTTTGCGCAACGCCAATACACGCCTGAATTCCTCTTGCCAGGCCAGCCGCGCCGCCTCTATTTCCGGCCCCATCAATTCAAACTGGCCGGCCCAGTCGCTGATCTGCCCGACCTGATCATCCGACAATCGCCCGGTCCAGCGTTCGGCGTATTTTATGACTTCCTTAAAGCGCTGCTTGCGTTGTTTCTCCGGGGGCGCTTCAATGTATTCCCGACGATAGGTTGCATTGTCTTCTTCAAGACGCTGGAATAACTGTGCAATCTGCTCATCACTGGCGGTTGCCAGTAGGTCGATCAAATCATTCAACATGCGATCCATCATTGCTTCGGCAAACACTTCCGTCTGCTGTTCGATGGCTTCGATATCCGCTCGATTCAGGCCCGCTTCGGCTTTATCGGCCACCTGATTCAGAAACACTGCGTAACGGGGTAATTGATCGCTGCGGTGCCAGGCCAGATACGCCTGCAGACGATCCTCGAACAGGGTTTCCTGATGCCGTTCCAGCTCGACGTAATCATCCAGGTACCAGGGGATCAGCCAATCCAGCTGATTATAAGCAAAGCGCACGCCGCACCCGCTCAGTACTATGCTGAACAATACAACCAGACTGAACCGAAATGAGCGTCGCTGCATCGAATGACTACCTTGTTCACCCCTGCGCCGGGATGGAGTGTTAATTGATGGAGGCTCCCACGCCTTTACCAAATGGATTGACCTTAACGTAAGACATCAGTTCCATCACCGCCTCGTTGTGTTCCTTTTCCAAGGCCCACATTTCCTGCTCGTGGCGGCGCTGTTGCTTGCGGTCCAGTGCTTGCCAACTGCTGTGGGTGGGAATGTGCCGGGTGGCGTTGTAGATCTCGAAGACAACCGAAAAGCGGTGCTTGGTATCACAGTCCAGGGGCAGATTATCCAGCAATACGGCCATGCGTATGCAGCCCTCGGTGATCGGGCACTGGCTGTCCAATACCGCCGAGGCGATCACATTCAGGCTTTCATGAATATGATCAAGACGGTTTTGCTCATGGCGGGCACGCTGCTGCTCCAGCTCCTGGCGCATCTGCTGTTGCTGCCGATTGATGCGCCACACCTTCCACCACAGCCCCGCCGCCACCGCGGCGAGCACTACAACCACCCCGCTGAGGGCGGCAAATAACCACATCATGATTCAATTACCTGACTGATTTTATGGGTTGAGGGGCGAATTATACCACGGAGCTCAGGCCCTGGGCCTGGCAATGGGAAGCTGTCGAGCCTGCAGAAACTGCTCGGTGGCAGCCAGTGTCATGGGGGTTTGCAGAAAGAAGCCCTGTAAGCCATGACAGCCCATTGCCACCAGGCGCTCCATCTGTTCACGGGTTTCCACCCCCTCCGCCACCACCTGCATGGAGAGCGCTTTGCCCATACTGATAATGGTTTGCACGATGGCCAGGGCCGCTGCGTTGTCATGCATATTCCAGACGAAACTGCGATCAATTTTAAGCTGGTCCACCGGTAACCCCTGCAAATAGGACAGGGACGAATAGCCGATGCCGAAATCATCCAGCGCCACATGAACACCCCGCCCCCGCAGCCGCTCCAACTGCTTGCTGGTCCGCTCCACATTGGCAATCAATGCGTTCTCGGTGATTTCTATTTTCAGCATATTGCTGCGCAAGCCCAGCTCTTCAATGCGCTTCAACATATGCAGAGAAAAACGTTCCCGCAGCAACTGATAGGGGCTGATGTTGATGGCCACGCCTTCAAACGACTCCGGCAACCCCAACTGCTGCCAGTGATGCACGTGTCCCGCCACCGTGCCCATCACCCAATCCCCCAGTTCGTGTATAAGGCCACACTCTTCGGCCACATTGATGAACAGGTCAGGGGGCACCATTTCACCGTTATGGCACCAGCGGGAAAGGGCTTCCAGGCTCAGAAGCTGCTTGCCGGGGCCAAAAATAGGCTGATAGTACACATCCAGCTGGTGGTGACGCAGGGCATGGCGCAGGGCCGTTTGCAGCGTAAAGCGCTTTTCCGCCTGCTTCTGCATTTCGCTGGAGAAAAAGGAAACCCGGTTGGCGGACTGGTAGCGGGCCTGTTCAAATGCGCTTTCGCCCTGACGCAACACTTCCAGGCTGCTGGTCTGATGCACAGGAAACAACACCATGCCCACCGTCACTTCGGTATGCACCAGCTTACCGTCAATCTCAAAGGGGCGCGCCACCGCTCTCTGAATCTGATCCGCAACGCCCCGGCAATAGTCAGCCGCCAACTGGCCATCGTCCGATATTTCTGACAACACCAGGGCATAATCATCCCCACCCAGCGAGGCCAGGCTGTCTTCACGGCGTTTGATGCGGGCAAGGCGCTGGGCCACCTTGCGTAACAGTGCATCGCCCACTTGATAACCCATGGTGTCGTTGATGGCCCTGAAGCTGTCCAGGTCCACATACAACAGCGCACTGAAGTACTTGTGCTTTACCGCCCGGGCCATTTCCTGCTCCAGAATCTGCAGCAGCATCTTGCG
Organism: Gammaproteobacteria bacterium UBA7310; assembly: GCA_002471665.1. Taxonomy (GTDB): domain Bacteria; phylum Pseudomonadota; class Gammaproteobacteria; order Pseudomonadales; family Ketobacteraceae; genus Ketobacter. The sequence goes on along the minus strand of DKQK01000072.1, from coordinate 52,497 downwards.
GTTGGGCAGTTCGGTGGCGCTGTCGAGAAATTCAAAGCGGTGCAGGGTCTGGGCCTGCTCCGAGCGCACCTGTTCCAAAAGCCGTTTTTGACCGATCAATCCCCGCACCCGGGCGATCAATTCATCCTGCAGAACCGGCTTGCAAACATAGTCGTTGGCACCCCGGTTCAGTAACTCGATGCGCCGGGAAGGCTCGTCATAGGCGCTTACCGCCAAAATGGGAACATCACCGTGATCACCGCACTGACGGCGCACATTGTTCACCAGCCTGATGCCACTCATGTCGCCGGTCAGGACCACATCCACAATCAGCAGATCGTAAGTGTTCTGCTGAAACCGCTCCCAGCCCTCCTCGGCACTGGCAACACAGAGCACATCCAGCCCCACCGAACCCAGTATGTGGGACACGGTCTGTTGCTGAACCAGGGAATCTTCTACGTACAACACGCTGCCGTTGAGGGGTTCATAGCGGCTGTTATAACGCCGGATAAAAGTCACCAGCTCTTCCACCGCATGGCGGTGAAAGACTTCGGTTGCACCGGCTTTCAGCACTTCGGTAAGGGACTTCTCGTCGTATTCCGAGGTAAACAACACGATGGGGGTATGCTGGTAACCGGGGATTTTACGCAGTTGCTGAATGAAATGGGTGGCTTGCATATCATCCGGAAACAGGGATACGCAGACAAAATCGAACAACAATTGGCGCGCAGCATCCAGCCCTTCCCCACCATTGGAGAGGCAGTGACAATGCAAACCTTCCATGACCAGTTGCTGTTCCAGGATAGATCGAAAGGTTTTGTTTCCTTCCACACAGAGGATACGCATCCAATCCCTCGAATCGATCGTGCCGGTGAAATCCTTCCACCGTAACTTACCGCCAACATCGACCTGACCGGCACACCAGCCCGGCCAACCTCACTGCTTTACTGAAGCATAGTTCCCCCCACCACGATTGCCAATGCCGAAGGTCGGAGAATCGGCGCTGAGTAACGTGCGCCCCTCAGGGCTGGCGGCGCCCTCTGTTGTTACCCCTGGCCGTACATCAGGTCCACCGCTAAAGCAGCCAGGGCAATCAACAGGATAATGCCCAGCATGGCGCCAACAAATCGCTTCACTTCTACCGGGATTCGGTGCTCTTTTTCCATGGGTGTTATTGATCCTCAAGGATTTTGGCAATTTTACGGTTTCGAAAACCTCACTGTGCCATTTCTGATCGAGTGTGGCCCCCTTACACTAATCCTGTATCTGCCCCAATACAATCACACTAGCGTCAGGTGTCTATGAAAAAGGTCAACCTTTTCTCCGCTATCAGCCATTACCGGCTGGACAACCAGCCCCATATCCAACTGCTGTTGCAGGGCCACCCCACCGGGCGCCACCTCAAGGGGCGGGAATTGATGGATCAATATGCCTCGGGCCAGCGTTATGTGCTGATCACCAGTGACGACAACCCCTTCGATGAAGTGCTGCATATCTATCTGCTGGATCTGGAACTCAATGTGCTGGACGAAATGGACTTGTCACAACCCTATACACCCGGGATCTATCAACCGCAACACCAATACGGTGAGCGCCTGGAGTTTACGTTTTTTCCTGAAGGGTTATGGTGCCTTGAAGTGCGCGAGCACCCGAAAAGCAAGCCACTGAACTTTGACCACTATCCGGTACGGCGCCCCATCAAACTGTGGGGCCAGCAATATCTGCGGCTGCATCGGGAACAGTTTCAGGTAGCCTGATTCTGCAGGCACGCCCGGTATAAGTCCGCCATGGATTGATCAAAACAGGCAAACACCACCCGTTTGAACATCAGGTAGGATTCCAGACAGCGCTCGACTTCGTCCACCGCCACCGCCACTGCCTGGGCTTTCGGGTAGCCATAGACACCGCAACTGATGGCCGGAAACGCAATGGTACGAAACCCTTCCCGCACTGCCAGGGTCATGGCTTCCGAGTAACAGGATCGCAGCAGATTGGCTTCATCCTGGTCGCCCCCCTGCCAGACCGGCCCCACCGTATGGATGATGGCCCTGGCACCCAGATTAAACGCCGGTGTCATCACCGCCTGCCCGGTGGCACAGCCTCCGATTCGGCGACAGGCCGCCTGCAACTGCTGCACACCGGCGGCGCGATGTATGGCGCCATCCACGCCACCACCACCGGCCAGTTCGCGGTTGGCGGCATTAACAATGGCATCCACTTTCAGAGTAGTGATATCCCCTACCCAGACTTGAATTCGGTCATCCATGACGCGCACTCATATCATTGAAATCAGTAAGAACCCCATGACCCCCAGCACCACCACGGTCACGCCTACCATCAGATAAGGCATCCAATCCCGGCGGATCACGTTTACCGCCGCTGGTTGCCGCAATTCCTCCACCGGCTCATCGGTAGCCGCCACCGGCTCCAGATCCTGCTCGACACATTGCTGGAGGAGCTCCCGGCGGCGGCGGCGGTATTCAATTTTATTGAACGCGCCATCGCAATACTGGCGTGCAATGAGACGCATCTGCGGCGCCAGCTCTTTTTCTTTTTGCGGGGTCATCATTGTACTTTCACCGCGATCACCGTGACGTTGTCGCGAGCCCCGGCTTGCAGGGACCGATCAATCAGCAGGTGCGTTGCCGCCTCCACATCGCCCCCGCTCAGCAGCCCGGCAATTTCAGTTTCGTCAATCGCCCCATAGAGCCCGTCACTACACAGAAGATAGATGTCATTACTCTGCAACTCAACCAGCGTAACATCAATGTACAGGGTTTCACTTGCACCCACCGCCCGGGTGATGACATTGGACGCCGGATGATTCTGCGCCTCCTGCTCTGAAATCATGCCCCTGGACAGCATTTCATTCACCTGGCTGTGATCATCTGACACCTGCTCCAGGGTTTGATTACGATATCGATAAAGACGGGAATCCCCAGCCCACAAACACACACCGACATTCTCACGCACAAAGAACGACACCACGGTGCTGCCCATGGTGCGCCCCTCGCAGTGGGTGCGGGAATAGGTACGGATTTTATGATGCACTTCCAGCAGGGTATCTTCAATGGTGTCCACCACATCGGATAACGGCTGATTCACATCCAGGCGCCCGAGGGAAGCAGTGATCATCTCACTGGCGACTTCACCGGCCTCATGCCCTCCCATGCCGTCGGCCACTACCCACAATCCCTCGTTGTTGCGGTTGAGGAATGCATCCTCATTCATGTTTCGAACGGCGCCGCAGTGAGTTGCTGCGCTACTTAGCCAATGGGTCTGCGCCATGCAGTTTCTTACTCATTCTGAATTTCGTGTGTATTGTTACAGTTGTTGCTGAAAAAGGCCAATGGTGTGATCGCATTCAATGGTGTGCTCCACCCGCACTGTGCCCAGCCCCCCGTTAATAAAGAAGTGTAGCACTGTGCAGCCGGCAGATAACCACTAATCAGATGGGCCGGGGCAACGCGTTCCGAACCGGCACTGCTCCACAGGCTATAGGCCGACAAGCGTTGTTGCAGCAATTCGTGCAACAGATAAGGATATCCCTGCCCCGGGCTCTGTTGCGGCGGTATAAACAAGGCCAGCGGCCGACCCGGTTCCCACTTACCCGCAGCGCGATGATGACACTCTAAAGGCCGCAGTTGCTGCAGCCGATGCTCGATCTCGGTAAACGAATGGCCCGCCTGCAGTGCCTCCACGGCAAAGGCCTCCAGGGCGTCAAACCAGTCCGCCGCCTCCAGCAATGGTGCGGTTGGCAGCGTATCCGCCGCCAATGGCTGTGCCAATACCAGGGGATAATAGCGCCCCACCTTATCCACACTGGGCACCATCACACCAGCCCAAACCCGCTGATCCAAAATGCCCTGACTCAACACAAAGCGCCATACCGGGCTGGTCAGATACACCTCCAGCCAGCCATTGCCCAATGCCTCCTGGGACGCCAGCAAACTGCGTTGCATCCACTCATCCCAACCGACACAGAATGCCAGCGGCAGATTACGGGTTACAAAATCCCGCTGTTGTGGCAACTTACCATGCAGACCCACTGCACTCGCTTCATTCATGGAATACCGTTCCTCGCTTGCAACACCGGCCGACAGACACTAGATAGACATGCACCGGATAAAAACTGCAGAAAAATTGATCACCCTGGGCTTTTTACTGATGGCCTGCACCGGCTGTACGCGCTATCAGGACATGGCCGACAACGCCGGCCTCAAGACATCAATTATTGAGGGCACAATCTACCGGCACCGAATCTACCGCCATCAACCGTCCGGCCCGGAACGCCCCCCTGAACGCTGGCACGTGTACATTGAAGGCGATGGCCGGGCGGTGACCGCCGCCGGCACCCCCAGCCTGGACCCCACCCCCCGCACCCCATTACTGTTACCCATGATGGCCCTGGACCCGCAACCGGCACTGTACCTGGGGCGGCCATGCTACTTTCACACCAGCGACCCTCGATGCAGCCCCCTCAACTGGACTCTGGCCCGATACAGTGAAGCCACCGTCGCCAGTATGGCCGCCGCCCTTGAAAAAGCCCTGGGTACCGACACTCCGGTCACCCTCATCGGTCACAGTGGCGGTGGTACTCTCGCCGTGCTGCTGGCCCCACGGCTCCCGCAGGTGGATCAGGTGGTGACCCTGGCAGGCAACCTTCAGGTGGGCAAATGGACTGCTTATCACCACTACAGCCCCCTGACCCTGTCGCTGGACCCCGGCCGGCTGCCCCCCCTGCCCGCCGACATCCGACAGTATCACCTGGCAGGAGCCCGGGACCGGGAAATTCACTGCCACTGGATTCGGGAATACGCCGAAACTCAACCGGGTTCACACTTTCAGCAGGTCAGTGGTGCCGATCATCGCACAGGATGGCCCCCCTGGTGGACACTGATCAATTTAGAACCAACTATTAAGACTCAACGATGTGACAAAGTAACGAGGTAGAGTTCCGCCCCTGAGGGTATACTTGTTCTCATAACGGATTCATTTGAGGTGAAAAATGCGTGCTCCTAAAGGATTTCAGCTGACTGCAAGCGGTTTTTGCATTGGCTTTCTCAGTGTCATACTCAGTGCCTGTGCAACCGCTCCCAATCAGCCCGGTAACGGTCAGGCCGCTGAAACCAAAAATGCCGACGATCTCCTGATCATTGATTGCCTGCTGCCTGGCCAGGTGAAAAAACTGGGCACCCAGACCACCTTCCTGACCGCTCGACGCCCCATCAAAACCACTGCCACCGACTGCGAGATTCGCGGTGGCGAATACGTGGCTTTCGACCGGGCGGATTATGCCACGGCCTTGAAGATCTGGTTGCCGGTGGCACAGTCCGGCGACGCCGAGGCCCAAACCTATGTGGGTGAGATTTACGAGAAAGGCCTGGGCCTGAAACCGGATTACCAGGCCGCCTCCGTTTGGTACGAAAAAGCCGCCAAGCAGAATTTTTCCCGCGCCCTCATCAATCTGGGCAACCTGTATGAAAAAGGCCTTGGCGTGGCCCAGGACAAGGCCATGGCCCTGAATCTGTACCGTCAGGCCGCCGGCCTGCAGAGCGATGATCTGCTGTATGCCTCCACCGTGGAAGTTCGGGCAGTGGACCAGAAAGAACTGATTCGACTGAAAGATGAAGTGGCCTTCAAATCCCAGCAACTGGCGGCGGCTGAAGGCCAGCTGGCCAACCTGCAGGCAGACCTGGCACAACGTAAGCAGGCCCTGGCCGCTGCCGAGCAAACACAGAAAAATGCTGAACTGGCCCTGTTTGCCCAGGAATCCAAAGCCATTCACGAGCAAAGCCAGGCGTTGATCAAGCAATTGAAATCGGAATTGAGCCACGCCCGCCTGGCGGTAGACAATCAGCAACAGCAGTTGGCCGCCGCCAACCAGCAGTTGAACCAGATCAGCAATCAGGTTGCCAGCACCAACACCAGCATCCTGCAGTCGGAAACCCTGATTGCCAGCGCCGACACCATGCCCATCATTGAGATTATCGATCCCCCGATGACGCTGATGCGGGGCCTGCCCACCATTCCGGTGAAAGCGTCCCTCAGGCAAAAAGAAATTGTCGGTAAAATCAAAGCCCCCAATGGCCTGAAAAGTTTCAAAGTCAATGGCCGGGAGCAAACCATCGACGAATACAATCTGTTCTGGGTGAACGTACCCATTGACGGCGACCGGAAAACCGTGAAGCTGGAGGCCATCGACACTAACAACAATCGGGTGGCGTTCAATTTCAGTGTGGTGCCGGACCAAAGCGCTGTTGTCTCATCCGTGCCGGATACGGCGCAACCGCTGGCGGTGAAATCCGGCCTCAACCTGGGCAACTACCATGCCTTGGTGATCGGCAATAATGACTACCGCAGTTACCCCAAGCTGAAAACCGCCGTCAATGATGCCACCGAGACTGCGTCTGTGCTGCAGGAAAAGTTCGGCTTCAAGACAACCGTTCTGAAAAACGCCACCCGTTACGAAATTCTGGCGGCGCTGAACGAGCTGCGGGAGCAACTCACCGATCAGGACAACCTGCTGATCTACTACGCCGGCCATGGTGAGCTGGATGACAAAACAGACAAGGGTTTCTGGTTGCCGGTGGATGCAGAACAGGGCAACTCCCGCAACTGGATTTCCAATGCCGCCATTTCAGACATTCTTAACACGCTGAAGGCAAAGCACGTTATGGTGGTGGCGGATTCCTGCTACGCCGGTACCCTGTCCGTAGCCGCCATGCCGCGGGTGGACGAATCCATGCCCGACGATCTGCAAAAGGAATGGATCCTGGCCATGTCACAGGCCCGTGCCCGTACCGTATTGACCTCCGGCGGTGTGGCGCCGGTGCTGGACGGTGGTGGCGACGGGCATTCAGTGTTTTCCCGCGCGTTTCTGGACACCCTGCGTAAAAGCGATGGCATCATCGAGGGCCACTCGGTTTATCGTGAAGTCCTGAGCCGGGTGCAGACCAAAGCCCGCAGCCTCAATGTGCAGCAGGTTCCGGAATACGCACCGGCCCGCTACGCCGGTCATGAGGCCGGGGAGTTTTTCTTCAATCCGGGTACCACCATCTAACGCCAGCAGGGAAGCCAATGTCCAGCCGCGTTCTTTCCGCCTACTTTGACGACTTTCGCAAAGGTAAACGGCAACGGGAAGAACTGCGGCAGTTCATGGAAGATGCCATACGCAAGGACCCTATTCGACGGGGCCATTTCATGGGCTGGCTGGATCAGGCACAATATGAGCATCCGATTCCGGTGACGGAATTTCTGTTGCTCAGAAGAGAGATTGAAGCCACCTTGGACACTGACGATGAAACCCGCATAGCCCCACCACAACAACCGGTAAAAACCGCACCGGATGCGGAAACCCTGGTGGCCGGGGATGAAGGCGCCACTCTGATTGCCCCATCTACCGGTGACGAGGGTGACGCCACCGAAGTTTCCAGTGGCAGTCAGCCCAGCGATATGGCCCGCCTGCACGATGTCCCCACCCTGATTGCCGCGCCCGGGGGGAAGCTCCCCGATCCCGCACCGGAGCAGCCAGAAGACGCCACGGTGGTGAGCGGAACCCATGCTTCCGTGGCCGCAACACAACAGTCCGCCGCACCCACGCCCGGCGCAGCGCAGGCAACCGCTCAACCGGCGCGCTCAGGCAAGCCCCCGCTGATCCCGCCCACCTGGCTCTGGGGCAGCGGTGTATTGATTAGCATCACGCTCCTGCTTGGCTACTGGGCATTGCAGCCCATGACTAAAGTGATCCGGGTTGAACCTGCCGAGCCCACAGTGGAGGCGGACACCCCCGCTGCGGCGGCTTTGCCTGAGCAACCGCCGCCGCAGGACATGGCCCCCGCGTCAGAGCCGCAGCCACCAGCCGGCGAAGCGCTCACCGCTGCCGAACAAGTACCCCAGTCAACACCGGCACCTGAAGCGAATACCACAGCAACCTCCGTGGCGCCCCCGCTCACCGGACTCAGCGCGCAACAGGCATTGGCGCTGTTACAACAACGGATCGGAGAAGGCTTGTTGCTGCCACTGGATCAGCCAGGCAACGCCCAGGAAGTGTTTGACTTTATGGAAGCCGAGCACGCCGGATCAGCGGAGTTGTTGCAAGCCCGCCAAGCGTTGAAAGACACTTACCTGGCAGCCAGCAAACGGGCACAGGGCAAAGCCCAGTGGGATGATTCGCAGACTCTGTTGGATGCGGCGTTTGAGGTGTTGAATACTACTGCTCGATAACCCGATTACGCAGCAGCATAATACGATCATCATTGGGAAACAGTTTCTGGGCCAACGCCAGATGCTTTTCCACATCTTCCTGCCGCCCTTCCAACGCCAATAACTGAGCGCGTTTGAAGAACCGGTTCTTGACCCGGTTGATGCCATCCAGCGCCGCACTGTGCTGTGGGTCCACCTGCAGCACCAGCTGATAGGCTTCGAACGCGTTGCTGCCCTGGGGCGACACCAGCCGCCCAACTTTGAAATGGGCTTCCGCCACCGCCATCAAGCGCTCCACTTTAGCCTGCTCCTCTGCGGACAGGCCACCGGCAGCGGTTTCCACCCCGGGCTGGGCCATTTTCTGATCACGCTGCAGCTTGAACCACATACCGCCACCAATGGCCAAAACCAGAATCACCACAGCCATGGCTGACCACAACACCAGGTTATTGCGCTTGCCCGCAACCGGCGCCACGGCGCTCTGCAGATCTTCACGAAACTCTGCCGCGGTCTGATAACGGTGGCCCACATCCTTGCACAGGGCTTTCTTTAGGATCCCGTCAAAAGCCTTCGGTAGCGCAGGATTCTGGCTGCTGGGGCGTTCCGGTTCGGCAGACAGTACGCTGTGCATAATGGCGTGGGTGTTATCGCCGCTGAAAGGCTTCTTGCCCGCCAGCAACTCATACAACACCACCCCCGTGGAAAACAGGTCGCTGCGGGGGTCCACCGGCTGCCCCTTGCACTGTTCCGGCGACATATAAGAAGGGGTGCCCAACACGCTGCCCATCTGGGTCAATTCAGCGTTATCCACCCGGGCAATACCAAAATCCGCCAGTTTGATCTGGCCGTTATGGGTGATGAACACATTGGCCGGCTTGATGTCACGGTGCACAATGCCCAGTTTGTGGGTGTAATCCAGGGCACTGAGGATCGCACCAATAATATGCACGGCCTCTTGCGGACTGTACTTGCGACCATCCTTCAGCAGCGTTTTCAGATCGTGGCCTTCCACGTATTCCATTACAAAATACGGGGTTCCCTTATCCTGATCAAATTCATAGATCGAGACGATATTGGCGTGATTGAGACGGCCCACGGCCTGCGCTTCATTGCGGAAGCGATCCAACAACTCCCGCCCCATTTCCGTATCCAGCAGGGACGCGTGGATGGTCTTGATGGCCACCGGCCGGGCAATGTTGGGATCAAAACCTTTGTAAACCACCCCCATTGCACCTTTGCCAAGCAATCCCTGGATCTGGTATTTGCCGAGTGATTGGGGTTGGCTCATGGCGCGACATCCTGACCGGTCTGGTTATGGTTAGTGTTAAGCGTAGCAAGGGTCACAGACAAAGGGGCCAAATATGGCCCCTAATGTGCTGAAAGTGTGAGGATTATAGCGCCTCAGCCCTGTAATTCGTAGACGTGGTAGGCTTCCGGCAGGTATTGATCAATGGTGGTACCCAAATAAGAGGCGTTATCCGGGATGCCGTCCCCGGTGGCAAACACCCGGAACTGGCGCGACACCTTGGTGACGGTCATATCCGCCGGAACCTCCGCCCACATGTAAATGGTGCGACGCGGCATCAGATATTCCACGTGGATAATATTGGCGCTCTCAGGCAGATCGATGTTTTGGACTTCTTTGGAAATGGGGACTTCAAACTTATGGATGGTTCTCATGTAATACTCTCGGTCAGAACGCGTTCAGGCTGATCACTGGCTACCGGCAGGGGCCGTCACACCAATGTCTTGGTCGGACTCTATAATAAGCCCAATGATTGCCAATACGATGATCAACGTCAAACGATTTTGCAAACCGGCCGATTGCACGCCTCAGGCCAGTAGACCGTACAGAGCATAAAGCACGATCCAGGACCCCAGCCCCATCAGCAGGCACGGACCCAGGTTGGTTTCAACGGTGGAGGTATCTTTGAGATCGCTACGCAACAGATCCTTTCGCACGCCGGCTTTGTCCTTGTTATGAGTGATTCGACGGTAGACTTCTGTCATAAAAGTAGTCGATGGATCATGGTTTCGCACGCAATGCACCCTGTTTTTGATCGCATTTTCTGTTTTAATCTTCTATCAAATCCAGATAACAAAAAAATGACAGCGGATCAGGAGCAAGAGGGGTATGGCCACTTGGAAGTCCCGGGTTGAAGGCTGGTTTGGCCGGCTGGCGAATCAATTGTACGATCATCCGATTCGTGCCTTGCTTTGCCTGCTGTTGGTGATCGGGGTCAGCGCCACCCAATTGCAGTACATCTACTTCGACACCTCCACTGAAGGCTTCCTCTCCCCCAACCACCCCGCAATCCGCGATTACAATGCGTTTCGCGAGGAATTTGGCCGTGATGAGCTGGTGATCATCGGTGCCCGCACAGAGAACGTGCTCACACCCGGGTTTGCAGCCCAGTTCCGGGCTCTGTACCAGGATGTGGATCAGGGGTTACCCACCACGGAATCGGTGGATTCCCTGATCAGCGCGCGCTACGTACACGGTGCCGATGACGAGCTGATGGTGGAGGATCTGTTTGAACCCTGGCCGCAAAACCGCGAGGATTTTGCCGAGATCCTGCGGCGTATCAACAGCAACAACCTGTACCAGGGATTATTCGTTAGCCGGGATCTCAGCATGGCCACCATCGTCATCCGGCTGCATTATCTGAAGGCCGATACTGACCTGGAGCCCGGTCGCGCCCAGGCCCGGGCGGATGCGCAAACCGCTGGGTTTCTGCGCCAACTCAATGAGATTCTGGATCAGCATCGCGAACGGGGCATGACCCTCTATGTGGCCGGCTCACCGGTGGTCACCGACCTGCTGCGCACCAGTATGGTAACCGACATGCGCACCTTTTCATCGTGGATCATTGGCACCATTGCCTTACTGCTGTTGGCCCTGTTCCGGCGTATCAGTGGGGTCATTCTCCCCTTGATTGTGGTGCTGCTGAGTGTTGTGCTGACCATCAGCCTGATGGGCTTTTTTCGCCAGCCCCTGCAATTGCCCACGGCCATGTTGCCGTCCTTTCTGATCGTGGTGGGCATCGGTGATTCCATCCACTTCCTGAGCCTGTTTTACGCGGAATTCAACCGCACCGGCCACAAGCGCAACGCCATTGTGCATTCACTGGAACACAGCGGGCTGGCAATGTTCCTCACCAGCCTCACCACGGCGGCGGGCATGGCTTCTTTTGCCAACGCCGATCTACTGCCGGTGTCCAATCTCGGTGTCTTTACCGCGGTCGGGGTCATGGGAGCATTCCTGATCACCATTGTTGTGTTGCCGGCCAGTCTGCGCCTGCTGCCTCTCCGCACCAAGGCCCGGGGGCATTCGCCCCACACCTCGCCATTTCTGGATCGCGTGATCGATGGCGCCACCCACGTCAGTTTCCACTTCCCCAAAACCGTGGTGCTGGTGTGCAGCCTGCTCATGGCAGGCGCACTGGTGCTGGCCTCGCACATGGAATTCAGCCACAACCCAATGAAATGGTTACCGGATTCCATGCCGCAGAAACAAAGTATTCTGGCCATTGATGGCGAGCTCGGGGGCAGCATTTCGCTGGAAATTGTAGTGGATACCGGCACGGACACAGGTGTCTATGAGCCCGGGTTCCTGAAGAAACTGGAGCAACTGGGCGCGGAACTGGCGGCCTTTGAAAACGCTGATTTCAAGGTCAACAAGGTGCTGTCCATCACCGACCTGGTGAAAGAGAGCAACCGCGCCCTGCACGACAATGATCAGGCTTATTATCGCATTCCCGACGACCGCGCCCTGATCGCACAGGAGCTGTTCCTGCTGGAGCTGAGCGGATCGGAGGATCTGTTTCGCCTGGTGGACCGGGAATACCGCAAGGCCCGCATCACCCTCACCCTGCCTTGGATCAACGCCCTGCTCTACGCACCGCTGATGAACACCCTGGAAGAGCGCTTTCATGCCACCCTGGGAGAGGAGTATGACGTCACCATAACCGGTTTAATTCCGCTGTTGGGCAGCACCCTGAACTCGGTGATCCATTCGGCCGCAGAAGCCTATGTCATCGCGTTGGTGGTGATCAGCCTGCTCATGATTCTGCTGCTGGGCAACCTCAAGCTGGGCCTGATCAGCATGTTCCCCAACATCCTGCCCATTGCCATGGTGATTGCGTTGATGCAACTGAACGACGTGCCCTTTGATATGTTCACCATCTTGATTGGCTCCATCGCCATCGGACTCTGTGTGGATGACACCGTGCACTTCATGCATCACTTTGGCCGCTATCGGGAGCGCGGCTACGGGACCAAAGACGCCATCGCCCGCACCCTGCACACGGCGGGCCGGGCCATGCTGGTCACCAGCATTGTACTGTGCAGTGGTTTTCTGGTGCTCACGCTGTCGCAACTGAATAACTTCACCCACTTCGGGGTGTATTCCAGCATTTGCATTGTACTGGCGCTGATGGCGGATTTTCTGCTGGCCCCGGCATTGATGACGTTGCTCAATCCGGTACAGCCCGACACGGAATAAGGTGCCCTAGGGGTCGGATTTCAGAAAACGCTGATCATCGAAGGTTTTCACCAGGTCGGGAAAAAACACCGTGACCGAGGTCACCAGCATGCCGTTCATAAAGCCTTCCGAATACAGCAGCGGCACCACAAAAGCCCGCTTATCCCACAACGCCAGCAATGCCTTCTCCGGTAACAGCAGCCAGAATAACCCCAGCAATAAAAGGCAATTGAGCAACGTAGTGAGCAAGGTGCCGAAAAAACCGAGCCCCAGGATGTAGACAAACAGATTGCGGGTCGGCAGCCGCTCAATAACGCGCAACAGGGCGTAGGCCAGGGTTGCGGGAATCCAGGCTGAAAACAGCCAGTCCCAGGGCAGGGATTGCCACTGGGCGGTTCCCACCAACACCAGCAAAGCCAGTGCCAGCGCACCGGTGGCAAGCGCAAAGCACCAACCAAACACCAGGGTGATGGTGGTCATCAAAAACGGGTGGAAAGAAAGCCCCGGTATCACCTCAAACTGAAACGACCAGATCAGGCATAACGCCACCAGAGATCCCAGCAAAGCATGTTGCCTGGCGGGTACCGACAATATGGCCTGCCAGGGCGCCCGCCACAAAGCCAGCAACAGCAACACACTGCAAACCAAGAACGCCGGCCACAGGGGCAGGCTCTGCATAAGCTCAGATGAAAACGTCATATTACCGCCCCCTAACCTTGCCAACTGCGTCTAAAATTCAGGATTTCATCTTCCCCGGCCCACGCAAAATCCACAAGCCTGTCTATCATTAATCAGGGCCAGCACCCTATTCCGATCCGCTCAATCTAGCACGAGAAGTCAACGATGAAATTGATCACCAACATGATATTGCTGCTTTCTGCTTTGTTTATTGCCACCGCTCAGGCGGAGGATGAGGAAGCCACCGCCCCCAATGAAGAGGTCATTTATGTTGAGCTGAAACCCGCCTTTGTCACCAATTACCAATCCCACAAAATGGGTTATCTGAAAGCCGATGTCACCCTGCAGGTAAAAGGCGGCCTTACCGCTGACGCCATCAGCCGCCACAAACCGGCCATCCGGCACCACTTGGTGATGCTGTTCAGCAGTCAGAGCGAAGAGGCCCTGAGCACCATGGAAGGCAAGCAGATGCTGAAGGAAGCCGCCCTCAACGAACTGATCAATGCCCTGCAGGAAGAAGGGGAAGCAGCGGATGTGCAGGATGTGCTGTTTACCAGTTTTATTGTCGACTGAGCCGGCCTGTTTCATTGCACCGGCCCAATAAGCAGATGAAGTACACGGGCGCAGATGAAGTACAAGGCTGGCTGTGACATAATCAGCGGCCCATTTTAACGACGTATTCTGCATGTCCGGGCACCGCCACAAAGACCTCCTCAACGGGCCGATCGTTCCCACCCTCACCAGCATGACCATTCCCACCGTGTTCGGGATCGTGGCCATTCTGATGTTCAATCTGGTAGACACCTATTTTATCGGCCTCATTGGTACCCAGGAGCTGGCGGCGGTCAGCTTTACCTTCCCGGTGTCCAATGTACTGATGAACATCTCCATGGGCATCGGTATCGGCACCGCCATTCACATCTCATCCCGTATCGGCCGCGGCGACATCAGTGAGGCCAGGCGCACTGCCGCCCACGCCCTTACGTTAGCACTCACTATCGCCATACCGATCGGAATCATAGGCAATCTCACCATTGACCCTCTGTTCCGCTTGATGGGCGCCAACGATCACTCCATTGATCTGATCCGCGAGTATATGAGCCTCTGGTACGGTGGCTTCTTCCTGCTGGTGGTGCCCATGGTGGGCAACAGTGTGATCCGCGCCACCGGCGATACCCGCACCCCCAGCATCGTCATGGCCATCGCCGGACTGGTGAACGGCATCATGGACCCCCTGCTCATCTTTGGAATCGGCCCATTTCCCGAACTGGGCATTCGCGGTGCCGCCATTGCCACCCTGATCGCCTGGGCCTTATCGGCCAGTGCTGTGCTGGTGGTGTTGGTGCATCGTCGCAAGCTAATGCGGTTCAGCGATATTCTGGGCCGCAAGCGGGAACACTGGGCCTCCATTCTGCGGGTGGCTCTGCCGGCCACGGCCACCAACCTGATGACTCCCCTGGCCGCGGCGGTGCTCACCGCCATGGTGGCCCGCCATGGCCATCACGCTGTGGCCGGCTTTGGTGTGGGCACCCGCATCGAAGCCCTTGCCCTGGTGGTCATCATCGCCCTGTCGTCGGCATTAACCCCTTTTGTGGGCCAGAATTTCGGCGCCCGCAATGGCCAGCGTATTCGTGAAGCCGTGCGTATGGTACTGGCCTTTGCCTTTTTCTGGGAGCTGGGCATCGCCGTGCTGCTCTATCTGACCGGTGACTGGGTGGCCCGGGTATTTTCCGACGAACCGGCCACCCACTCCGCCATCGTCTGGTACTTGATTCTGGTGCCCATCTCCTATGGCTTTCAGAGCCTGGTCATTCTCAGCTGTTCCACGCTTAACGCCCTGCAATTGCCCCTGTTTGGCACCCTCATCAGCGTCATTCGCCTGTTCTTGCTGACCGTGCCGTTGGCCTGGCTCGGCTCCAGTCAGTTTGGCTTCACCGGCCTGTTCGGGGGAATTGCCCTGGCCAACCTCATTGCCGGTGTAGGCACGGTGGTGTGGTTGTCGCGCCAACTGCCCAGGCTGTCGCAAAACGCCGCCCCGGCATGAACATTGTCTGTTAATGCAAGCCCGGCTTCTTTAAGATGGACACAGGCTCAGAACCCAGGTTTAACACCATGTCACGAGAGGAACATCGCCGCTCATTCAGCCGCGCCAGCAATACGGCCCATGGCTACTTCAATGCGTTATTCGATTTTTCGTTCACCAAGTTCATCACCGTGCAGATGTTCCCCGTGCTGTATGGGGTGATTCTGGCCTCCACATTGATCGGCGTGGTGTATTTTACCGTGGAGGCCTTTCTGACCTCCTGGTGGCGGGGCTTGTTTTATCTGTTTGTTGCCGGGCCGGTGGGGTTCATCACGGTGGCCACCATCACACGGGCGTTAATGGAATTCTACCTGGTGGTGTTTCATATTTATGAGGACATGGAAGAAATCAGGATCATATCAAAACGCTTCTCCGGATTGTCGGAAAGCATGGAATCCGTGGCCGGTATTACCCGCCGCCTGCCGTTTCTGAATGGCACCAACGGCAGCAAATCCACGAAAGAGCACCCGGATAGCGGCAGCCAACGGACCCGGCGCCGGCGCAACAATAAAGCAGAGCCCCTCTAAACCCGGGTCTGCAAAGCCGGGTCTGCCGGGCAGGCTGGTTACTGCCGGCCACCCAGCAGGATGCGCACCGCGGTACAGGCATCTTCCAACTGATCAAGGTCGGGCTCCTGGCCAATGATCATCTCACTGAACACACAGGATTGCCCAATACGGCACATAAAGTAAGACAGGCTGGCGACGTTCATGGCGGGATGAATGGTGCCCTTGTCGGTTTCCCGGGTAAGCAGATCCGTGTTCAACTCCACCATACGGTCGTGATAGGGGCTGTTCTTTGAAGACAGAATACTCAAGGCATACTGGCCATCGGCGTGCAACCAGTTACGCATGGGTTGGTAAGTGAGGATTGCGGTGTTGACCTGGCGGAACACATCCACCACGTATTCCACCCCGTCGCCGGAGCAGGATTGGCGGGCCTGCATGACGGTGGGCTCATACAGGGACCACATGATCTCGCCCATCAGCAGATCCTTATTGCCGATCCAGCGAAACAACGTGGCACGACTGACCCCCAACTCTTCCGCCAGCTCACCTACGTTCAGTTTCTGGGTCATCATCCAGTTTTTCTTGGCCAGATTGAACGCGTCCAAGGGGGTCGCCCGACTGCGTAAGGTTTTGTCGGACAAGGCCTTGGACAAGGGTGTTTTCTGGTTTGACACGCTCACCTCTACACTCCAGTGGATTACGAACTGCAAACCGGGATTTTACCCCTTTTCTCGCAATCAATCCGGCTCAGGGAGCACTCAATTTCAGGCAGTGGCCTGATTCTGTGAGTATTCTTCCAGTTCGCGTTCCTCTTCCACCTTAATTGCGTTGAGGCAGGCATCGATTGTGCTGCTGATCAGGGTGGAATTGCGGATCATCTCCAGTTTGGGCCAGGTGCTGATTTCACCGCTGCGGATATAGCGCGCCACATCCTGGGGTGATGCATTGGACAACACCTTGAACGCATTCAAAGGCTGACGTGGTGGCACGATATTGATATCACCCTGGTAGCGCTGGGATACCACGGAATGGGCTTTGTCCACCAACAACGCCAGGCTGCGGTTACTGATCCGGTTTTTGGTGAAATCAAGCAACTGGTTGACGTTGTAGCGTGTATTGCTGATCACCATATCCTTGAGGTAGGAACCAATGCTTTTTTCGCCGGCTTCGGCCCGGGACAGGAACGGCAGCACATGGGGATTGGTCTGACTGACAATGGAGTGGTTCACCCCGTAAATACGGGCCAGACGCTGAATGGGCAAATCGTTCTTGATGGAGCCGTCCACCCACTGCCGTGAGGGAATATAGGGCACCTTCTCACCGTTGATGTTCTTGGCCCACAGCATGACCGGTGGATAGACATAGGGGATGGCGCAGGACGCCAGCGAGGCCTTGCGAATCAGAACGTGGGGGGATGTCACGGCGTTGAGCAGGCGGGATTCCTGATGGGGATCCGCCGGTGAAACGGTAATGTTGATGCGCCGGCCGGTGCGTTGATAGGCTTCTTCGAAGGTCAGATCCTGAACGTTCCGTTCCAGACACAATTCCAGCTGTGCCGGATCCAGTAAGCCTTTACCCCGTAATGTACCCCGCAGGCCTACCACCCGGAACGCTTCCGCATAGATGTATTCCGGGTCCAGCATGGCCTGCAGTTCATCGTCGGTGTGGGTTGCCACCACTGAGGCCATGATGGAACCGGCGCTGGAGCCGGATATGATGCTGGGCAACAGTTGGTTGTCCCACATGGCTTTCAACACCCCCAGATGGAACATACCCAGGGCGGCGCCGCCACTGAGCATCAATGCGGACTCACCGAACGCCTGATGAGTCCGTTCAAAGAATTCCAGTTTCTGCACCAGGGAGAAATTGGGGAAATCGGTTTCACAGATCCATTTGAGGCAGATGCAGACCTCTTCCAGATAATCCGTGATGAGCTTCTTGGTGCCGAAATAGCACTGCTGATAGAGCATGGGGTTGGCGATGCGCCCCAAATTGCCGTGCAGGCCTTCATTAATGTAGAACACCAGCTGGTTGACATCACCACGCTGACGGGCCGTGCGCAGCTCATTGAAGCGCAGGCGAATCATTTTGTAGTCGTAATGGGGGGAAGCATCCTCTTCGCGCCACTCTTCGTTACCCGACAACCGGTCGTATTCCCGGGCCGCATCAGACCAGGACTGATAGTCTTCAGCATGATCCATTGCTTCCAGACAGGCTTTCAAAGCTCGCTTCATATCGTTAACCTTCCCCCGAACCACATAAAACTTGTGTAAAAAATCAGGCAGTTAAGCCGTTATATTTATGCTCCTATGTTTAACACCGATCCTGCTTGGTTTCACCTAAATCTTCTTGTCAGTTTATGCAAGATTTGCATCATTTTGTAAACCGGCGACAGGCGGCTGAGAACCGGCAGCCACCCCCTTATACACCAATAAGGCGAAGTATAGACCAACCGGCCTGATTGTAAATTCCGAAAAGAAAACAGACAGTTAGACCTTAGTCTAAGGGCATCGCTAAAGCCTGAGAACCTTGCGGGCGAACCAGCATGAAGCCTCAATGGCGAGCCCTTGATCCCGCGCCCATTGGGCCGCCGTGGTGACCAGTTTGACCGCAATACCACTGCCCCTGGCTGCTTTGGGGACGAAGGTATGATTAAAATCCACCCGGGAGCCCCCCAGCAACCGGTAGGTGAGCAGCGCCTGCTGACCATCACAGTCCGCCACAAAGCTGCACTGTTCCGGCTTGTGTACCACCTGATAGCTGCTCACCGGCCACCTTTCACTGATCGGACTCAAGCAAATGCCCGGCCAGGCGCTTCTTCACATCCGCCGGGATGGGTACGGATTTACGGGTGTGTTTGTCGAAGTTCACCATGGTGGCGGTGCCGGTGGCTTTCAGCTCCCCTTCCTGCCAGGCTTCCTGGCCCACCAACACGGAGGAGGTACCGATGCGCAGAACATAGGTCCGGATTTCCACTGGCTTACCGAAAAACGTTTCCTCCAGGTACTCGATCTCGATCTTGGCCAGCACCAGGCTGACTTCTTCGGTGGAAAGGTTGGGGTTGAAAATTCTCAGAATGGACTCCCTTCCCTCGAGGAACCATACCGGAACAACGGTGTTGTTGATGTGGCCCATGGCGTCGGTATCGCAAAACCGTGGGTTAATCAGCAACGAAAACATGGCATCTTGTTTAGTCATTTTTTAATTCATATCCTTGGCACAAGCTTGATCAAAAAACAATCTGATCAGAAATGTGCGGTGAATTATACACCCAGATTGCGTTGGCTTCCTCCCTGCACCGCAAATTCCGACGCTCAAAGCCCCCTTTTCCGAAACCGGGTGCAGCATGGGTGAAGAGCCCTGCATTCCACGCTATAGTATTGAAATTCCGACAACAATCAGGAAGCAACACTATGAACGACCCCCGTGCGCCAATCGTGATGGTGTTTGCCGGCCACGACCCCTGCGGTGGTGCAGGGATTCAGGCGGATATCGAAACCCTCGCCAGCCTGGGCTGCCATCCCTGCACCGTCATTACCGCCCTCACCGCTCAGGACACCGGCGGGGTGAAGGATTTTGCGCCGGTGGACGCCACGTTTATGGTGGAACAGGCCCGCGCCGTGTTGGAAGACATGCCGGTGGCCGCGTTTAAAATCGGTATGACGGCCAGCGTCGATATCATCGAAGCCATCCACATTCTGCTACAGGATTACGCTGATATTCCGGTGGTGTTCGACCCGGTGATGGCCGCCGGTGGCGGTGGTTCACTGGCCCGGGAGAACCTGATTGAAGCCTTCCACGACCTGTTGATACCCAACGCCAGCATCGTCACTCCAAACACCGTGGAAGCCAAAACGCTGTGCAGCGATGCAGATTCCCTGGACGCCTGTGCGCAACAGCTGATGGCGCAAGGGGCCGAATACGTATTGATTACCGGCGGCCATGAGGCCCAGCCCCGGATCGAAAACCGGCTCTGGGGCCACCGCCAGTTTCTGGAATCCTATCATCAGGACCGGGTTCCCGGTGAGTTCCACGGCAGTGGCTGTACTCTGGCATCGTCCATTGCCGGCTACCTGGCACACGGCGCGTCCATGGCCAGCGCGGTACGGGATGCCCAGACTTACACGGCCAAAGCCATTGCCCATGGCCGCCGCCTGGGGATGGGGCAACTGATCCCGGATCGTTTGTCCTGGTCTTCCAAACATCATTAGCCCCTTATTCTGTTCACCACAACCGGAGCCCGTGCCATGTTGCGTGGTCTGTACGCCATAACCGATCCCCACCTGACCCCGACGGCCACCTTGTTGCATCAGGTGCAGGCGGCCGTGCGCGGCGGTGCACAGGTGATTCAATACCGTGACAAGAGCAGCCCTGCGCCGCTGCGTCTGCAGATGGCACAACAACTGCGGGCACTGACCCGCGAGATGGGTGCACTGCTGATCATCAATGACGACCTGTCGTTGTGCCTGCAATGCGACGCCGATGGCGTACATCTGGGGCAGGAGGACACCCCGGTAGCATCGGCGCGTCAGCAACTGGGCCGCAACAAAATCATCGGTGCAACCTGCCACGGCTCCCAGGCACTGGCAGAAGCCGCCATCGATCAGGGGGCAAATTACCTGGCCTTCGGCCGTTTTTTCCCCTCCCGCACCAAGCCCGATGCGCTGCCGGCGGACCTGGAGGCATTGCGGCCTTTCCTGCAGCGCTGCCCCCTGCCCACCGTTGCCATCGGCGGCATAACCCTGAATAATGCGACCCCATTAATAGACGCAGGCTTCAATATGCTGGCGGTCATCAACGACCTGTTTGATCGTGCCGACACCGAACAGCATTGCCAGCGCTACAGCACCCTGTTTCAATAGAGCTGTTACATCAGCCTGCACCATATAACCATGCATAGCACCCGTCAGGAATTCCATCATGAGCCGATCTGAAACCCTCTTCGCCGCCGCCAAAACCCATATCCCCGGGGGCGTGAACAGCCCGGTACGGGCCTTCAAAGGCGTGGGTGGTGATCCCATCTTCTTCAAATCCGGCAAAGGTGCCTATCTGATAGACGAAGATGACCGTCAGTACATTGATTATGTAGGCTCCTGGGGCCCCATGATCCTTGGCCACGGCAACCCCACCATCATCCGCGCCGTGCAGGAAGCCGCCGAACGGGGCTTGAGCTTCGGCGCGCCCACCGCCATTGAAGTGGAGATGGCCTACAAAGTCTGCGAGGTATTCCCGGGCATGGATATGGTGCGCATGGTCAGCTCAGGCACCGAGGCCACCATGTCGGCCATTCGTCTGGCCCGCGGCTATACCGGGCGCGATAAAATCGTCAAGTTCGAAGGCTGCTACCATGGCCACGCGGATTCGTTGCTGGTAAAAGCCGGCTCCGGTGCGCTGACCCTGGGGGTGCCCAATTCCCCCGGTGTGCCCGCCAGCGTGGCCGAGCATACCCTGACCCTGGAATACAACAACATTGACCAGGTGAAAAAAGTCTTTGCCGAGATCGGCAACGAGATTGCCTGCATTATTGTCGAACCGGTAGCCGGTAACATGAACTGCATACCGCCGGTACCGGGTTTTCTGCAATGCCTGCGGGACGTGTGTGATGACAGTGGCGCGGTACTCATTCTGGATGAAGTGATGACCGGCTTCCGGGTATCCCTGCAAGGCGCGCAAGGTTATTACGGCGTCCAGCCCGATTTGACCACGCTGGGCAAGGTAATAGGCGGTGGCATGCCGGTGGGTGCCTTCGGCGGCAAACAAGCCATCATGGATCACATCGCCCCCACCGGGCCGGTGTATCAGGCCGGTACGCTGTCCGGTAACCCGGTGGCCATGGCCGCGGGCCTGGCTATGCTGGAAGGCATTTCAACCGAGGGTTTTTACGATGCGCTGAGCAAAAAAGCGGCGGCGCTCATGGCTGGCTTGCAAGAGGCAGCGGACGCCGCCGGCATTGGGTTTACCACCAATCAGGTAGGTGGCATGTTCGGCTTCTTCTTCAGTGAAGAAAAAACCATTTCCCGCTTTTCCCAGGTCACCCGCTGCAATCTGGAGCGCTTCCAGAAATTCTATCACCTGATGCTGAAAGAAGGGATCTATCTGGCCCCCAGTGCTTACGAAGCAGGCTTTGTGTCCTCCGCCCACGGTGACACTGAATTGGAACAAACCATCAAAGCGGCCGCTAAGGTCATGAAACAGCTTTAATTTTAAAACCGGCTGCGGATTCAGTGGCCATCACCGCTGAATCCCACCCCGGCACTACCTCTATCGCCTCATAGCCCGCCACGCCCTACCCCCTATTGTCTCTTTTCGCATACCCCTCAAGAGGTACACCCGACGTATTCTTGATCTCAATCAAACCTGACCCGCAATGGCCCTCTACACTTTAAGTGAACCAAGGAGAGCGCCATGAATTCCCCTGAACCAACACAAGCAGACAAAAAGCAGGAATTGCTGCTGTTTTTATTTTTGACGGTGGTACTGGCCCCGGCCATTGCCGTTGCCGCCATCGGTGGTTACGGATTGTTTATCTGGATTTCACAGATGTTGTCTTGATCATGGACGTTTCCCGCAGACGCTTTCTACGGGGGGAGGTAACCCCTTCCCTGCAGCGCCCGCTGCGCCCGCCCTGGGCCATTGACGAAGATCATTTCGTGGCCGGTTGCAGCCGGTGTGGTGATTGCATTCAGGCCTGCCCGCAGCAGATCCTCATCCATGGCGACGGCGCTTATCCCACGCTGGATTTTTCGCAGCGGGAATGCACATTCTGTCGCGCCTGCACCGACGCCTGCTCCCTGCCGCTGTTTAACCCGCAGCAAACACAGCCCTGGCAGCAGGTGGCAGAGGTGGGGGAACACTGCCTGACGCACACCGGCATCGTCTGTCAGAACTGCAAAGACGCCTGCGAGCCCCGCGCGATTGTGTTCCGTTATCAGGCCGGAGGTATCGCCCGGCCACACATCAATCTGCAGGATTGCACCGGCTGCGGTGCCTGCATTGCGCCCTGCCCCAACAACAGCATGAGCATTGTTTCGTCCATCAACCCAGCGAGTTCACCAGCATGAGTGACGAGTTTCATATCAGCAGCTTCATTGTTCAGTCCAAACCGGACTGCATGCAGGTTCTGATCGATCAACTGATGAATCTACCCGGCGTGGAAGTCCATCAGACCAGCCCGGAAGGCAAGATTGTGGTGACACTGGAATGTCAGCACACCGGCGAAATCAGTGACACAACGGCAGCCATTGGCCGCATGCCGGGTGTCTTATCCTGCAATATGGTGTTCCACCAGATCGAGCAGGAAACCGATAACAGAATCCCCACGCATACACCATAAGAAACTGGAGAGAGGTTAGCCATGGCTACCGACCGTCGTACCTTTTTGAAAATGCAGGCCGCAGCCACCGCCGCGGTCGCCGCCGGCATCAGCACCAGCACAGAGGCCACCAACCTGGTGGCTGACAGTTCCATCACCGGCCTTAACTGGAACAAGGCCCCCTGCCGTTTCTGCGGCACCGGATGCAGCGTCAACGTCGCCACCAAGAACGGCAAAGTGGTGGCAACCCACGGTGACATTACCTGCGAGGTCAACCGGGGCCTGAGCTGTGTGAAGGGTTATTTTCTTTCCAAGATCATGTACGGCAAGGACCGGCTAACCCAACCCCTGCTGCGCATGAAGAACGGCAAATTCCACAAGGACGGTGACTTCACGCCGGTCAGCTGGGAACAGGCCTTCGACATCATGGAAGAAAAATACAAAGCGGCACTGAACGCCAAAGGGCCGGAAAGCATCGGCATGTTCGGTTCCGGCCAGTGGACGGTGTGGGAAGGTTACGCCGCGGTGAAACTGATGAAAGCCGGCTTCCGCTCCAACAACATCGACCCCAATGCCCGTCACTGCATGGCCTCCGCCGTGGGCGGTTTTATGCGGACTTTCGGCATCGATGAGCCCATGGGCTGCTACGACGACATCGAGGCAACCGATGCCTTCGTACTGTGGGGCTCCAACATGGCAGAGATGCACCCCATCCTGTGGACCCGGGTCACGGATCGACGCCTGAGCGCACCCCACGTCAAAGTGGCCGTGCTGTCCACCTATGAGCATCGCTGCTTTGATCTGGCGGACATGCAGGGTATTTTCACACCCCATACCGACCTGGCCATTCTGAACTTCATCGCCAACTACATCATTCAGAACAACCAGGTCAATCAGGATTTCGTCAACAAGCACACCAATTTTCGCCGCGGCATGACGGACATCGGCTACGGCCTGCGGCCGGAACATCCGCTGCAGGCGAAGGCCAAAAACGCAGACAAGGCCGGTGCCTCAGACCCCATGACCTTTGAGGAGTACAAGGCTTTTGTGGCGGACTACACCGCGAAAAAAGTCAGCAAGCTGTGCGGCCTGTCGGAGAAACAACTGACGGATCTGGCCGAACTGTACGCCAATCCCAAGACCAAAGTGGTGTCATTCTGGACCATGGGTGTCAACCAACACACCCGCGGTGTGTGGGTAAACAACCTGATCTACAACATTCATTTGCTGACCGGAAAAATTTCCACCCCCGGCAACAGCCCGTTCTCCCTCACCGGCCAACCCAGTGCTTGCGGCACAGCACGCGAGGTTGGCACCTTCAGCCACCGCTTGCCGGCAGACATGGTGGTGGCCAATCCGGAACACCGCAAAATCGCCGAAAAGGAATGGCAGCTGCCCGCTGACCTGATTCCACCCAAACCCGGCCTGCATGCGGTGGCCCAGAGCCGTGCTCTGAAAGACGGCAAGATGAACGTGTACTGGATACAGGTGAACAACAACCTGCAGGCCGCCGCCAACATGAATGAGGAAACCTATCCGGCCTATCGCAACCCGGACAACTTCATCATCGTCTCGGATGCCTATCCCACGGTTACCGCCCAGGCTGCGGACCTGATTCTGCCCACCGCCATGTGGGTGGAAAAAGAAGGTGCCTACGGAAACGCCGAACGCCGCACCCAGTTCTGGCACGAAATGATCCAGGCACCGGGCGAGGCCAAATCCGATCTGTGGCAGGTGGTGGAATTCTCCAAGCGCTTTACCACCGACGAAGTCTGGCCGCAGGCAATGCTGGATAAGAATCCGAAGTACAAAGGCAAAACCCTGTTTGATGTGTTGTTCGCCAACGGCCGGGTCAACAAGTTCCCGCTGTCGGACATCAAGGAAGGTCACAGCAACCACGAGTCCAGTCACTTTGGTTTCTACCTGCAGAAAGGGCTGTTCGAAGAGTATGCCGCGTTCGGCCGCGGCCATGGCCACGATCTGGCGGAGTTCGATGTCTATCACGAGGTACGGGGGCTGCGCTGGCCGGTGGTCAATGGCAAGGAGACCAAATGGCGTTTCCGCGAGGGTTCAGACCCGTACGTGAAAGCCGGCAAAGGGTTTGAATTCTACGGCAAACCCGATGGCAGGGCCGTTATTTTCGCCCTGCCCTATGAGCCACCGGCGGAATCCCCCGATGACGAATACGATATGTGGTTGTGTACCGGCCGCGTACTGGAACACTGGCACTCCGGCTCCATGACACAACGGGTACCGGAGCTGTATAAAGCGTTCCCGGATGCCAAGGTCTTTATGCATCCTGATGATGCTCAGGCAAAGGGATTACGCCGTGGCGACGAAGTAAAAGTAGTATCCCGTCGCGGCGAAATGCGCAGCCGGGTGGAAACCCGGGGCCGCAACAAGCCGCCCCAGGGGCTGGTGTTTGTGCCCTGGTTTGATGCCAGTCAGCTCATCAACAAGGTGACACTGGATGCAACCGATCCCATCTCCAAACAGACGGACTTTAAAAAGTGCGCTGTCAAAGTTGTTAAAGCGTAAAGGGGACCAGACACATGAAACGAGTTATCACACTAGCCATCATCGCCCTCTGCTCCCTGTCTGTACTGGCGCAGGAAAACGTTGCCACCTTGCGCGGCAACGCTGCGCTGGACAAAGAAGGCGAACCACCCGCCATTGCCAAACCGATGAAAGACGACGTCAAACGGCACCGCAACTATCCCATGCAACCGCCGGTGATCCCCCACAACATCCAGGGCTACCAGGTGGACCTGAAGGTGAACAAATGTTTGTCCTGTCATGCCCGCAAGCGTGCCGAAGAAGCGCAGGCACCCATGATCAGCGTGACCCATTACATGGATCGGGATGGAAACTTTCTGGCCGATGTTTCCCCGCGGCGCTATTTCTGCAACCAGTGCCATGTAGAGCAGACCGATGCCCGCCCATTAGTGGAAAACCAATTCAAAGATATCGACAAGATCTTGCAGGAAAGCAGCAAGTAACAGGAGCCTGACATGATCAATTGGATAAAACACTACTGGCGCATCCTGTGGAAACCCAGCAAGCACTTCAGCCTGGCGTTTCTCACCGTGGGTGGCTTTATCGCCGGCATCATGTTCTGGGGCGGTTTCAACACCGGCCTGGAGCTTACCAATACGGAAGAGTTCTGCATCTCATGCCATGAAATGAAAAACAACGTCTACCAGGAACTGCGCGGCACCATTCATTTCAACAACCGCTCCGGAGTACGTGCCACCTGCCCGGATTGCCACGTACCCCATGAATGGACCGATAAAATTGCCCGTAAAATGCAGGCTTCAAAAGAAGTCTGGGGCAAAATATTCGGCACTATCAATACCCGTGAAAAATTCGAAAGCAAGCGCCGGGAACTGGCGGAACACGAATGGAAACGGCTGAAAGCCAACGACTCACTGGAATGCCGCAACTGTCATAACTTTGAGTACATGGATTTCACCAAACAGGGGCAACGGGCGGTGAACCAACACTCCACGGCCCTGGCCAGCGGCGAGAAAACCTGCATCGACTGCCATAAAGGCATCGCACACGAGCTGCCGGACATGGCCGGCGTGGAAGGCTGGTAATATTGCACACCCGGGCTGGCAGCTTTTTACTGCCAGCCCTTTTCCCTTGAATTCCCGTCCCCATCTGGTTAGTTTTTAACGCTCTGATCATTTTTTGTTTTGGGGCAACCTCCATGCTTAAGCGCATTCTCACCACCTTTTCCCTGGGCCTGATACTGCTGTCAGCCAATCCGGCGCACGCCCAAACCATGCAGATACCGGAAGTGGGCGCCTTTCTGCCGTCAATTGTTGATGTTAAACCGGGCAAGCTGTCCCCCGTTGACGGGCTTTGGTCCATCTCCAGCCTGGATAAGGTAGTGCGCATCGATCGCGGGCGCATCTACGCCATCGAAGGTTGGAACCACCTGCTGGTTTTCAAAATCAAACCCGGCATGGTGGTGATCAAGCAGTTCAAGGAAGAAGGGCAAGGAATGTACACCGGCCAGGATCTGCCATTGCAGGGCCCGCTTAAAGCCATGCTGACCGGGGACCGTATTCTGGATGTAACCGTGGCCGGAGCCATGGGGGAAGTCCGCTATCAGATGATCCCGCAACAACTGGACGATCCGGACGCCTTCAACCGACTGGTCAAGGATCTGCGCAAGGCCGGCCGTTAATCCTCACGGCTCACCGTGACGTTCAAGGAACCGCTGTTATCGGCAAAGTAGGCCGCGGCATCGTTTGCCATAAAGTACAACGGGCCATCCTCGGGTGCGGTGAATCGAAAGCCGGGACCAACGTAAAACGGCAAGGCCTGCTTGCCGATTTTGCCGATCAGGGCACCATGGGGGTAGCCGGCCACTGTTTGCCCCCCGGCATCCCAACAGCCCAAGGTGTACATCCCCGCCCCGGTTGGGTCGGTGGCCTTACAAAACTTACCCATGCTCCACTGCCCGCTGGCTTCAATGCGATAGGTTTTACCCCGTTCGATCTGCACGCCCGCTCCCATCCACTGTTTGGGTGACGCCGCAACCACCAGCGCGACCTGCGATTGCAACGGCTTGGCAAGGGGATATTCGCTGAAACCGTAAACGTCCATTTTACTGGCCTGCCGCTGTTTAAATTCGGCCTGCGATTGCACGATCCGCTGTGCCAAGGCTTGCTTCTCTGCCGCCAGCCTGGCCTGCTCCGCTGCCTTACGCCGGGCGGCTTCCTGCTGTTTTTTTTGTTCGGCAATACGCTGCTGTTCCTGCTCTCTGGCCAGGGCTTCTGCTTGCTCTCGCGCCTGCTGTTCGCGCTCCGCTTGAGCCAGCCGCTCCTGCTCCTGGCGCTGTCTTTCCTGCTCTTGCTGCTGTTTAAGCTGTTGTTGTACCAATGGCTGTTGTGCCGGTGGTTGTTGCTCTGCCGACTCGGTGGGTGTCGACGCCATTAACGCCGGCCCATCACCACCGCTCCCCATGAAGGTGTAACCGGCCCCCGCCATGATCACAGCCCCCAGCAACGCCGCCGTGGCCAACACCACACCCCGGGAACGGGGCGCACTGGAAGCAGACGGCAGGGCGGAGGGTGGCGCCGGCGTGGCGGAGTGTGCCGTCGGGGAAACCACCACGGTGGCATCCGCCGCACCCGCCCGCCCGCTAAGCTCATCTATCCACTGCTGCAGAGTCTGCGGGCGCTCGCTGGGGCGAAAACACAAGGCGTGATTCACCGCCGCCAGCAGCGCCGGGGAATACTGCGGAAAGTGGGCGGGCTGCAGAACCGGCTGCGGATCCGGTTTGCCATCCAGCAGGGCCCGGCTGCGGGTGACCGCATCAATGGGATTAACACCGCTGATGGCGCGAAACGCGGTGGCTCCCAGACTGTATATGTCGGTCCAGGGGCCCTGTTCCTCGCCTTTGGCATGATACTGCTCAAAGGGCGCGTACCCCGGCGACACCATGGTGGTCATGGTGCGGCTTTCGCCTTCAATGGCCTGGCGCGCAGAACCGAAATCCAGCAACACGGGGCTGTCATCCTGCCGGATATAAATATTATCGGGTTTGATATCGCGATGAATAAATTGTTTCTCGTGCACCTGCCGAAGGCCATCGAGAATCGGCAGCAATACTCCCAGCAAGCGGGCCTCATCGAAGGTGTGCTCGCTACTGAGAACGGCTTTCAAGCTACGGCCTTCTTCATAGGCCATGACCATGTAGCCGGTGTTGTTTTCCTCAAAGACCGTGTGTACCCGCACGATGTTAGGATGCTCAAACCGCGACAGCACCCGGGCCTCATCAATGAAGCGGGTCAGCCCCCAGCGAAACAGCCCCTGGTTGTCCGCCGAATCAGGATGCACCGTGAGATCAGCGTCGCGGGTGGCGAATTCGGTGGGCAGAAATTCTTTGATGGCAACCGCTTTATCGAGGTTTTTATCCCGGGCCAGATAGGTGATCCCGAAACCACCTTTACCCAAAACAGATTCAATTACATACCAGTGGATGGTGGTTCCGCCGGGCAATGCAAGCCGATGCTGGGGTTGATTCAATGCCGCTCACCTGATCAGGAATGAGCCCGTATTGTTAAACATGTACCGGCCCGGCACAAGGCCACCAGCAACGGCAAGGCCAATGCCCAGATCACCCCGATTGAGAGCAATGCGGTGGTTAGATCCGGTGCCAACACAATACCCTCCACCATGGCCTGCGCCGCCAGGTACGCCAGCGGCCCCCCGCAGAAAGCGCAGCCGGACAACCACAGTGGCCGAGCCACCAGCCAGGACAACGAGGAATAAAAGGTGGTGGCAAAGGCCGGCCACAACAGCCACATCGCCAATGGCGGAACAACCGGGTGTACCTGACCGGCACTGGCGGGCAGCACCAGAAGGCCACTGGCCAGTAATACTACGTCCACCAGGGGCCCCAGCAACGTTGCCAGCAGCAACGTGACCCCATCCCGCCGGCGCTGCCGGGACTGCCACAGATGCCAGCTCACCACCCCCGCCACCGCCAGGGCTGACCACCACCAGCGCTGCTGCGCCTGCAGGCTGAGCACACAGGCAAACCAGGCTAGGTAATACAAAATAAAGTTGGCGGCTTTTTGCATGGTCGGAGTGAGCCTGAAGTGGTTGTTTAGACTACTATTCCTACCATCTGCCGGCAGTCAGGGGCAATATCGTCCAGAATTCGTTTCAGTTCCTTGATTAAAGTGCGTATAATCGCGCCTCTTTGAAATTCGCCCCACCTTATAGGCTACACCCCATGTCCGACACCGAACCCACCACCAGCTTTGAAACGCTGGGCATGCCCGACTTCGTCCTTAAAACCCTGAGCGAGTTGGGTTACGAATCGCCTTCCCCCATTCAGGCTGCCAGCATTCCTGTGTTCATGAGCGGAGCCGACCTCATCGGACAAGCCCAGACCGGAACCGGTAAAACCGCTGCCTTCGCGTTGCCGGTGCTGGCACAACTGGATGACGCGCTGCACAAGCCCCAGGCGCTGATTCTCACCCCCACCCGGGAGCTGGCCATTCAGGTGGCGGAAGCGTTTCAGCGCTACGCCCGTTACCGCAAGGGCTTTCGTATCGCTCCCATATACGGTGGCCAGGATTTCCGCCCGCAACTGAAGTTGTTAAAGCAGGGAGTACAAGTGGTGGTGGGTACACCCGGCCGGCTGCTGGATCATCTGCGCCGTGGCACCCTGGACATCAGTGAAGTGAAAACCCTGGTGCTGGATGAAGCCGACGAAATGTTGCGTATGGGGTTCATCGATGATGTGGAAGATATTCTCAGCCACTGCTCCGGTGAGCAACAAACGGCGTTGTTCTCCGCCACCATGCCGGCTCCCATCAAGCGCATTGCCGACAAATACCTGACCGAGCCCCAGCACGTTCACATCCAGGCCAAAACCGCCACGGTGGAACGCATTGATCAGAGTTACTGGCTGGTGGACGGCCGTCAGAAACCCGAAGCCCTGCGCCGCTACCTGGAGACCCGAAACTTTGATGCGGTCATCGTATTCGTGCGCACCCGTGAGAACGCCAATGAGGTGGCCGAGAAGGTAAACGCCTGGGGCTACCGGGCAGAGGCCATTCACGGTGCCATCAGCCAGAGCCAGCGGGAGAAAACCATCAACGGCCTGAAAAAAAGCCGCTTCGATATTCTGGTGGCAACGGATGTGGCGGCCCGCGGCCTGGATGTGGACCGTTTCAGTCATGTGGTGAACTATGATATTCCTCACGACAGTGAATCCTATGTGCACCGAATTGGCCGTACCGGCCGCGCCGGTCGCAGCGGCGAAACGGTATTGTTTGTCACGCACCGGGAAAACCGCCTGCTGAAACTCATCGAACGCCACACCAAACAGAAAATTGAACGGGCCCACATCCCCAACAATGATGTGGTATTGCAACAGCGGGTAGAGCGCTTTAAACAGCAGGTTGCCGAACAGGCTGCCAAGGCCCCTTCCGCGCTGATTCAATCGGTGGTGGAACAATGCTGCCACGATCTGGAGATCGAACCGGAACTGTTGGCCGGCGTGCTCATCAATATGTTGCACGCAGAGCACCCGCTGGAACCCAAAGAAGAGATCAAGCAGGCCCGCGAGCGCAGTGACAGCGATGGCAAACCCCGCCGTGGGGAACTGCGCAATGATGAAGCGCCCATTGCAACCGCGCCCAATCCGTTACAGGACTTCCCCGATGTGGAAATGGAGCGTTTTCGAATCGAAGTGGGCCGCCGTGGCGGCGTGACGCCCCGTGATATCGTCGGTGCCATTGCCAACGAGGCCGGTATCGAGAGCAACTACATCGGCGACATCATCCTGCGCAACGAGTTCTCCACCATAGACCTGCCTTCCGGGATGCCCAAAGAGCTGTTCAATCAGATGAAAAAAATCCGGGTGCGCGGTGCCCCCATTCGGATTACCCGCTACGGTAAAGAAGCACCGGAGCAGGCAGCAGCCGGCAGTGGACGGCCGAAGCGCGATGCTGGCAAAGGGGAATTCAAAAAAGGCGAATTCAAGGGCAAGAAAAAATTCGCCGATAAGAAAAAGCCCGGCGCTAAAAGCCGCTTTGGCGACAAGCCGCCGGCAAAAAAGAGCAGCTTCAAGAAGTCAGAAGGCGGTAAGTTCAAAGGCGGCAAACCCAAACGCTAGGCCTGTTGTCACGGCGGGGATTACCAGACCGCCTGGGCGTTGGCCCGGGCGTGCGCTGCCCCTTCCCGGTCCCCCTGTTTTTCCCGTGCCTGGGCAATCACAATCCAGGCTTCCGCCTTGGCGGTCTGTTCGGCACCACGGGGCTGGGCCGGCAGCAGGGAGACCGCACGCTGCGCCATTTGCGTGGCACTGCGGTATTGCCCCATGGCCAGGCGCGTTTTGGCTAACGCCAGATACAAAGAGGGGGAACGGGGCGCCATGCGCACACCCCGCTCCAGATGATTAACGGCCGCCCCATAGTCTCCCTGTTGCCGGGCACGCTCGCCCTGCTGCAACAGATTGTCCGCCGCCGCCACACCGGTCAGCAGGCTCGATTCACTCTCAATCAGCGCTTCATCACTGATGTCGGTGGGCACGGTTCGCACCGCGCAGGCAGCCAAACCCAATAGCAGAAAAAGCAACGCAATTGGTTTCATGTACATTCTACCGTATCCATTTCTTGAACCAGTTTAACACCCGCCCCCCGGCACCACAGGAGACCTGTTCTGCAGGCACGGTATCCTTACGCAGCGGTAAATACAAGGCGTTATCACAATGGGCCGCGGTCCGTGCCTGTTGCTGGGGATCGATCCACACCCAGTCAATATTTTCCGGCTGCGCTGCCTGCAATGGGATCTGCGGCAAGGCCGCCATGGTATTGGCCCACACCGGCAAGGCGCCGGTGGCACCGGTAAGCGGCGTAGGTTGGTTATCATCAATCCCCATCCATACCACACCCAGATAATTGCCACTGAATCCGGCGAACCAACTGTCACGCTGATCGTCACTGGTGCCGGTTTTACCGGCCAGATGCAAATCCGGTGACAGCCAGCGGGTCGCGGATTTACCGGTACCGGAACGGACGGTCTCCTGCATGGCATGGGTCAGCACATAAATATCGGCACTGGTAAAACGCTGTTCCACTTCCAGCTCGTAACGCTGCAGAGGCTGCCCTTGCGCGGTCAACACCGAACGGATGGTGCGTAACGGCGTAGCAAATCCTTCCGTGGCGATGGTCTGATACATTTGTGTCACCTCAAAGGGCGACAGACTCACCGCCCCCAGCGACAGCGCCGGTACCTGGGGCAGCACCTTATCCTGCAGGCCCAAACGCTCCATCACATCCACCACCCGGTCAATGCCGACATCCAATGCCAGCCTGGCGGTGGCCTGGTTATAGGAATGGGCCAGCGCCACCACCATGGGCACCTGGCCATGACTTTCTTTTTCGAAATTCCGCGGCGACCACAACGTACCGTTGGGCAACACATGCTCCAAGGGCTCATCCTGCAACAGGTTGCCCAAATGATAACCCTGCTCCAGTGCCGCCAGATACACCGCCGGCTTGGCCAGTGAACCAATGGGCCGATAGGCGTCCAGGGCCCGGTTGAAACCTTCATAACGCACGGCCTGTCCGCCAATCACCGCCGCCACTTCGCCGGTATTGCTGGAGGTGAACAGACCCGCCACCTCCAGACCCTGCAGGTTTTTTCCGTAACCGTTTTCCAGGTTCTGGATCTGTTGCTGAGCCGCCTGCTCCAGACTCTCCTGGGCCCAGGGGTCCAGTGTGGTGAAGATACGCAGGCCTTCACTGCGCAGGTCTTCATCCCGGTAGTCCTTGCGCAACTGCCGTTTCATCAGATCCAGAAAGGCAGGGTAGCGGGCATCTTCGTAGAGGGGCTTTTTAATCACACCCAGGGGTTGCTGAACCACTTGATCGTAGCTGCGCTGATCCAGCACCCCCTGCTGCAGCATGATCTGCAACACCTGATTACGACGCTCCAATGCCCGCTGCGGATTACGCCGCGGATCATACCAGCTCGGGCCCTTGATCACCCCCACCAGCAAGGCCATCTGCTCCGTACTCAACTCCCGTAACGGCACGCCGAAATAGAACAGGCTGCCCAACCCCACACCATGGATGGCGCGCTTGCCGGCCTGCCCCAGGTAAACCTCGTTCAGATAGGCTTCCAGAATCTCCGTTTTGTCGTAATGGAAATCCAACAGCACCGCCATGATGGCTTCGATGCCCTTACGGCTCAGGGAACGCTCACTGGAGAGATAGAAGTTCTTCACCAGTTGCTGAGTCAGGGTGCTGCCCCCCTGGCGCACCTCGCCGGAAGCCAGGTTGGCCACCAGGGCGCGGGCAATCCCCTTGATGGAAAGGCCGAAGTGCTCGAAAAAGTCACGGTCCTCCACCGCCAGCAGCGCCTGCAACAATTGTTTGGGCACCTGATCCAGTTTGACCAGCACCCGGTCTTCATTGTGAGCCGGATATATTCCCCCGATCAGCGGCGGCTCCAGGCGCACGATGCTGCCGCTTTGATTGGACACATCCATGCCACTGACCCGCCCCCCGCGCAGATTAATGCGCACTTCCCGGGAGGGCTCTGCGCCTTCCCAGAAATCGAATCCACGGGTCACTATGGTGTATTCACGCTGGTTGGTGGAAAAGCTGCCGGGGCCAGGGGTGTCATAGACGTGGCGGTAGTTCAGCAGGCTCAGTTCAAAGGCCAGTTGCGCCTCCGTGAGGGGCATGCCGTCATACAGCTCCAGCGGCCGCCCATAGACCTTGGCGGGAATAGACCAGCGCTTACCTTCAAAATGATTGGTGATGACCGCATCCAGATAGATCACCCCTATCACCGACAGCATCAGCCCCACCAACCCCAGCTTCCACAGCAGGGGCCACCAGCGGACCCCGCTTTTGCTCGGTTTGCGGCCGGATTGACTGCGTTTTTTTGCCGCCGGTTTTTTGCTGGTGGCGGCCCCCCGCTTACGGGGCTTGCGGGCTGGACCGGGTTTCTGCTTGTTGTTGCCGTTGCTGGACTGGGGCTTACTGCGCTTGGCTGGCACCTGTCTTTTACCTCTGGACTGGACTCTGCGGCCTTACCGACCTGATTTTTAACGAAAAGGCCGGTAGTATACGCCCTACCAACCGCAAGCCCCAGTTAACAGGTAGCCAATCTCATGAATAAATACAACGTCTACGCCATCGGCAATGCCCTGGTGGACATGGAATTCGCCATAGATGATGAGTTTCTGACCAGAATGAACATCGACAAGGGTGTCATGACCCTGGTGGATACGGATCAGCAGCAGGCACTGTACGACGCGCTGGCAGGCCACACCGGCAAGATGGCCAGCGGCGGCTCCGCAGCCAATACCATCATTGCCGTGAGCCATTTCGGTGGCAAAGCCTTCTATTCCTGCAAAGTGGCCAGCGACCCCGCCGGTGATTTCTATGTGCAGGACCTGGTGGCCGCCGGTGTCGACACCAACCTGCACCAGCAGCGCGAAGACGGCATCAGTGGCAAATGCATCGTCATGATCACACCGGATGCCGAGCGCACCATGCACACCAATCTGGGCATTTCCGAAACCGTTTCCGAAGCCGAACTGCATACTGACGCCATCAGCGCCTCCGACTACGTGTATCTGGAAGGCTATCTGGTTACTTCCAACAGCGGCCGGGCAGCCGCCATCAAGGCCCGCGAAATCGCCGAGCAGAGCAACGTCAAAACCGCCCTCACCTTTTCTGACCCCAATATGGTGCGCTTTTTCAAGGACGGACTGGGGGAAATGCTGGGCGGTGGCGTGGACCTGCTGTTCTGTAACCGCGAAGAAGCCCTGACCTGGGCAGAAACCGACAACATTGAAACGGCGGCGGAAGCCCTCAAAAGCATCGCCAAAAGCTACGCCATCACCCTGGGCAAAGACGGCGCCCTGCTGTTTGATGGCAGCACCACCATTCAGGTTCCCGCCACCCCGGTGCAGGCAGTGGACACCAACGGCGCCGGCGACATGTTTGCCGGTGCTTTCCTGTATGGCCTCACCCATGGCTACCGTTACGAGCAGGCGGGTTTGCTGGCCACCAAAGCAGCCGCGGAGCTGGTCACCCAGTTCGGCCCTAGGCTTAAGCCCGAGCAACATAAATCCCTGCTGGGATAAGCAGTTAGCGTTAATTCACGGAAATTTATCGCCGCTGTCCA
The DNA here is from genome assembly GCA_002471665.1 of Gammaproteobacteria bacterium UBA7310. Classification (GTDB taxonomy): domain Bacteria; phylum Pseudomonadota; class Gammaproteobacteria; order Pseudomonadales; family Ketobacteraceae; genus Ketobacter. The sequence goes on along the minus strand of DKQK01000072.1, from coordinate 16,570 downwards.
TCTTTGACTACACTTAAATCAGGTAGCACATTGCAGCGGCGCTTTCTGTGCTTCCCCCGGTTGTGCTTTTGCGCAGCACGCTACACTGTACCCAAAGTAAGAAACAGTCGAGGGTACGCCACGGTAATTGTCATCATAATCAACTATCGGGCGTAACCTGACCCAAGGTTACTGATTCAACCTGTTGAGATTAGCGGGCACCTACATGTTTCTAGAGTCCAACTTCACTGAGTTATTTGAAAAGACGGACAATCATTGCAAAGCATTACTTTCCCTGGCGCTGGAAGGCATCCCCTCCTTGGGGGACAGCCTGTCCTATGAAACCTTCGATGATTTGTTTGCCGGGGATGCCAACCAAAACCGCGCCTTCGTCATTGAACAGGGGGCGGTGGGTCATGAACAGGAAGGCAAAACCCTGTTCCATTACGACGAAGGCGACATCATCGGCCTGGAGCGGGTGGAAGGCATGCCCCACCCCAAATATTACGCCGAATCTCCGGTGGTGCTGCGCCCCTACGATCGCGAGGCCCTGTGGCAGGCTGCCATGGAAAACACCGGGAAAGCCCGCCAGTGGGGCGACTACCTGCTGGCCGAGTGCAGCCGCCACTCGGCGGTGATCGCCTCGCTGGATACCCCGACCGACAAAGCTTCATTGGGGTTCCAGACCTACGCAGAAGGGGAAACCATTATTGAGGAAGGCACCGAATCCGATTCGGTGTATTCCATCGTGGAAGGCCACGCCGAAGTATTCGTGAAGGGTATCAAGGTGGGGGAAGTGCTGGAGGACGAAATCTTCGGTGCCATGTCCCTACTCACCAACAGCCCCCGCACCGCCAGCGTGATTGCGGATTGCCGCTGCCTGGTGATGGTGGTGCCCCGCCACCAATTTGAAACCATGATCAAAACCCATCCGCGCATTTGCCTGAGCCTGATGGAGAACATGGCGCGACAGATCGTGGCGCTGAACCAGCAAATCACATCCAACCACAACGCATAGCAACCGGCAGCGCTGCCGGTTGCACAAGTAAGGGAAACAGATCGACATGAACGCTGAAGTCAAATCTTTGGAGCGGGCTTCCCGCTTCACCCCGCCGCCGTTGCAGCAGATAAAAGCCGTCAACCGCTTGGCGCGATTTTACTTCCAGCCCCAGTTCCAGGGGCTGGAAAACGTTGATCCCCTGAAACCCGCCTTGTACGTCTGCAACCATACTCTTTACGGTATGCTCGACGGCCCCCTGCTGTACGAGAAACTGTATGAAGAAAAAGGCATATTGCTGCGTGCCCTGGGTGACCATTTCCATTTTAAAATTCCGCTTTGGGGCAAGCTGCTGAAACGAGGTGGCTCTGTCCCCGGCACCCGTGACAACTGTGCCCGCCTGATGCAACAGGGCGAACACGTTCTGGTGTACCCCGGGGGCGGCCGTGAAGTGGCCAAGCGCAAAGGTGAGGAAGGTAAGCTCACCTGGAAAACCCGCACCGGATTTGCCTACATGGCAATGAAATACCAATACCCGATCATCCCGGTGGCGGCATTGGGTGCCGACGATGCGCTGGATATCGTCTGGGATGCCTATGATGTTATGCAAAACCCACTGGGGCGGTGGCTACTGAAGCACGATCGCAACAAGACCCTGCGTGATGGCGAGCTGATTATGCCCCTCTGCAAGGGCGTTGGCCCGACGCTGGTTCCACGCCCGGAAAAGTTCTATTTTGCCATCGGCAAACCCATTGACACCAGCGCCTATCGCGGCCAGGAAGACAACAAGGAAATGCAGTGGCAACTGCGCTACCAGGCCATGCTGGCCATTGAAGCCCAGCTCAGCAAACTGCAGGAAGTGCGCAAGCGCGATAAGGATATGGGGGTACTGCGCAGGCTGTTGACCAAGCGCTGACTGACCCTCCACGGGAGCAGGGGGTCACAACAACGCCACCAGTAATCCACCGGACAACCATACCAACGCAACCACCACCAACACGGACAAAACCCGGTCGGTGAGCGACGCAGCGTTGTCATGATGATGGTGGTGATGCCCGTGACGGGCGGAATACCACAACCAGATCAACACACCGTTGATCGCAAGTAAAACCACATTCAGCACCAACTGATAGTTCAGCTTGAAGTATTCACGATCAGCAGGGGCGGTCACTGCCGTGTAATCCGGCAGCATGCCCCAATAAGCAAGCGCATAATGCATCACCAGTGCGGCGATCACGATGGCCACCCACATCAGCGCAAGCAGGTACAGCGCCATTTTCCAACCATAGTACCGGGCATTAATTCGCAACACCGGCAACACCACCAGATCGGAAAAAATAAAGGCCATTACTCCGGCAAAGGTCACCCCCTGCCCAAACAGAACCGCCGCCAGGGGAATGTTGCCCATGGAACCGATGAACGTGAAAAACGCCGCCAACGGCCCAACCAGAGTTTGTGCCAGCACCGCAAGGAATCCCGGGTTGGCCATGTCGTCACCGGATGAACCCACAAACAATGCCTGAAAAAATGCATCCGGCACCATGGCCGAAATAATGCCCGCCACCGTAAAGCCGATCAGTACATCCCGCCACACCATCTGCCATTCCATGACATAGGTCTGGCCGATTTTCTGCCAACTCTGGTAACGCAAGAATTTTTCCTGCCAGCTCAGGCCGGCATCGTCATCGGCCTCTGACTCATCAGCATCACTCTGCCGCTTGCGAGCCTGTGCCACCAACCGTCGCGGCCGGGTCACCCGTATCAAAAACCAGGTAATCAGGATCAGGATAATGCCGCCAACATACTCCCCCACCACAAACTGCCAGCCAAGGAACACCGCAATGACCATACCCAGCTCGATCACCAGATTGGTGGAAGCCAGCATAAAGGCCATTGCCGGTGCCAGGCCTGCACCTTTGTTGAAAATGGCACGCGTGGTTGACAACGCCGAGAAGCTGCAGGAACTGGAGATAAAACCGAAAAACGTGCCCAGCAGCATACTGCGGGGCCCTGCTTTGCCCATGGCTTTTTGCATTCGCTCACGGGTAATGAATACCTGCACCAGACTGCTGATCAGGTAGCCGAGAATAAACGCCCATAACGCCATCCAGAAGAAACCCACGCTGGTGATGGCCGCTTCATGCCAAAGTTCAAACCACGCCGGATACGGATATTCCAAAACTGCCTCCCCATTGCGAAGCTCATGGTCAAACTAACATGCATTGGAAACTGAACGCAAAACGCAGAAAATTGAATGTTGGGGCCTATCACGTTAGGGTGAGGGGGTATCTGGCCAATGAGTGGCCATCTCACGTCCCCACTGCGATCGTGGTATGGAGTACCGCGGTGCGTAGCTTTTATCACCAGCGAGGAAATTATGAATACGAATTCAGAGAAAGGCTATGTTGCTCTACTCGGCTGGAGTCTTAACGCGGTGGAAGCCGCCGCTGATTTTGATCGGCGCTACATTGTCGTCGCCCCGGACTGGGCCAAAGACTACTGTGATCAGCACGATATCCCTTACATGCCGTGGAACTTTGAGCGGATCAATGAGCGCTCCATGGAAATCGCGCAAAAACTGCAGGAGCTGGGGGTGGACGTGGCCATACCCCTGTTTGAGGAAACCGTGGAATGGGCCGGTGCCATCAATTCGGTATTGCTGAACAATCCGCGACTGCTGGGCCAATCCATGCTCATGCGCGACAAGTCATTGATGAAACGACGTGCGCAGTTGGGTGGTATCCGGGTGGGGATTTTCGAAGAAGCCCACGACCGGGATGACGTTATCCGCTTTTTGCGCCGGGTAAACCAGACCCTGCTCAAGCTGGATGGCGACCCTAACGATCCTATTCATTTCAAGGCCTTCGACAAGGCAGGGTGCCTGGGTCACCGGGTGATTCGTACCCCCGATGACGTGGACACGATTCCCGACGAAGAATTTCCTGCCCTCATTGAATCCCACCTGGATGGCTGGGAGTTCGCCGTGGAAGCCTGGATTCATGACGGTAAAATCCGCTTTCTGAACATATCCGAGTATGTGTCACTGGGATACTCCGTGTTTGTACCCGCCTCCCCGGAGCTGGAAAAGCATCGTGCCGCCATCACCCAACAGATCGAGAAACTGATCAAGGTATTTGATATCGAGTTTGGGGTGATCCACCCCGAGTACTTCCTGACCAGCGACGGTGAAATGTATTTTGGCGAAGTGGCGTACCGACCACCGGGCTTCAAGGTGTTTGAGCTACTGGAGCGGGTTTACGGGTTCAACGCCTATCAGGGCATGATCCTGGCCTTCGACCCCAAAACCACAGAGCAGGAAATCACTGAGTTCTTCCCCAAAGAAGTGGAAGATGCCGACGGTTACGCCGGTTGCTTTGGTGTCTACCCTCGGCGCCGGGTTGTCAGCAGGCTGGAAATTCCCGAAGAGACCGAGGATCATCCTTACTTCGAATCCCATGAGCTGACACCGCCGATGGAAGAAACTGTCACCAAGCGTACCGCATTTGGCACCCATTGGGGGCTGGTGTACTTTAGGGGCGCAGACGCCGACGAGATGTTCACACTGTTAAAGCGTCAGCAGGAACTGGATTTTTATGTATAAAGCACTAAAGTCTGCTCAATCGGTTACCGGAGCGCACGCCCTGGAATGACACAAGTGGATACCGCTGACCCGGCCAAGCGCCAACGGCTCAGCCAGGATTTAGACGCCGCCATTGAGCGCCTCGCCAACGCCCGCGATTTCGCCAAACCGGCAAAACTTATGCCGGTGCTGGATCTGGCCCGCCGCCTGATGCTGGCGGACGGCTTCGCCGAGATTGAGGCGCGCTCCCAGGCGCTGGAAGCGGCCGGCGTGTTTGCTGGTACGGATTGGGCCCAGCCGCACATTCTGTTACCAGCGCTCACCTGTCATTCTCTGAAGAGCCCCAGCAGTGATGTGGTGGTGATCGAGGCGTTGAGTGAACTGCGCCTGCTGGCCATCGCCATGGGCGATGTGGTGCACGCCAAGGTGTCCGCCGAGCAGGCCCACCACTTTCTGACCCAGGTGCTGGCGATCAATCTCAGCATGCTGTTTACACCGATGTCGGAAGCTGAGCGCGAATCCCAGGGGCGACTGGCCAAGGTGCCCCGCGCCATGCTGACCTACCTGGCGGAACGCATTGGCTTTGAGTACGTGATGGATCAGCTGATCGCCGAGATCTGGCGTATCCTGCGCCAGCGCCCGATCCAGGTGGATTCTGTAAAGCAAATGGTAACGCAGATCGCCATCTGTCGCGGATCGGCCAATCTGAACCTGAACAACACCGGTCTCGGCACCGAGGCGTTGATTCAGGGGGCGGATCGCCTGGTAAGCAGTTTGTTTGGCCCCACCCAGTTATGCCGGGAAGATCCGGGCGTGGCGGTGTATGCCGAGCGCCTGCAGCACCTGGACAGCAGTGCGCTGCAATCAGAAGCGTTTGGCTGTTCCCGGGCCATGCACGACACCGGCCTGGTGTCGCCTTACCATGCTGTCCTGCTGCGCACCCTGTGCGAATCCCAGCCCCATTTGATTGTGGATGCACTGGGCCTGTCCGGCACCGGGCGCGACAGCCTGTTGTGTTATCACGACCTGGTCAAGGCGCTCATTGAAGAGGCCGTCACACCCCATACCCCCCAGGCCATTTACGGCCTGACCTTGATGTTGGAGCGCGGCATTCTCTACCAACCGGCGGTGGCACCGTCATTATGGCGCCAACTGAGCCTGGGCTTATCCCCCTGGTCGCAGCAGCGGCTGAACCTGGTGTTCGGCAGCGCCGTGTCCCCCCGCACCCGGTTACTGGAAGGGGTTCTGCTGATGCTGGGGTTGCCTCTGGGTATCGGCCAGGGCAACAATCCAACCTGCCAGTCGGCGCGGGCCCTTTCAATCTGGTCGCACATCGATCCGGATTTCCTGCTGCAGTTGATCGCATCGGCCGCCCGCGATGACGAAATCATCATGCACTTCGAAGGCCAGCCCATCTCATCGGCCCCGGCGCTGGAGGATACCGCACGGCCCCTGCCCATCGATCTGGATCCGGTATCTATTTTGCTGGTGCCCCACCTGGATTTTATTTACGGTGCCATGGGGCGTCTGTGCGCGGGCCGCGAGGGGGATCCCCATCGTTGGATCAACCCGGAGTTCCATGGCTGGCGGGTATGCCGGGGCTTTCGCATCAACGTTAATGTAGCCACCGGTCAGCTGGAAAATCTCGAGGATTTCTTACGCCATTTCTACGCTTATTACCATCCTTACTACAACGGCAATCAGCCCTTGATCCATCCGCAACCGGCGGGCATTGCCATTACCGACAGTGCCGCCCGCTTTATTGGCTGGCACGCCATCACCATTCAGCGGGTGGCCCTGGATCCGAACGGCGTCATGCGGGTGTATTTTTACAACCCAAATAATGACAGCGGTCAGGACTGGGGGGATGGCGTGGTGGTGTGCACCGCCGACAACGGCGAGTTGTACGGTGAGTCTTCACTGGAGTTCGAGCGTTTTGCTTCGCGGGTGTACATCTTTCACCATGACACCCAGGAACCGGGTGAACCGGATAAAGTGCCCATGGAGAACATCGCCACCATTCAGGGCTACATCCAACGCAGCTGGGGCAAGGAACGCTGTGCCGAGCTGACGCTGCAGGCCAGCCCGGGGGCGCCCCAGGCCTGAACCCCCATAATCGGACCGCCCGGCTAACTTACCACCAGCGGGCATCCATACATGGGGTGCTCGATCACCTGGGTTTTTACGTTGAATACGCACTCAATCAGATCCGGGCGCATTACCTCCGCCGGTTGCCCCAATGCCACCGAACTGCCGTTATGCAGCATCATCACCCGGTCGGCAAAGCGGGCCGCCAGATTCAGGTCATGGACAATCACCAGCACCGTGACGGCTTTGCCACACACTTCCCGCACCAACTGCATCAGATCCAGCTGATGGGACAGATCCAGGGCCGAGGTGGGTTCATCCAGCAATAACAGGCGATGGCCCAGTGCCTCCGGCTGCCAGATCTGCGCCAGTACCCGGGCCAGCTGCACCCGTTGCCGTTCGCCACCGGAGAGGGCCGTGTACTGCCGCCGGGCCAGGTGTTTCACATCGCATACCTGCATCACTTCTTCGACAATGGCTTCATCCTGTTCACGCCCGCTGGCATGGGGCATGCGCCCCATCAGAATCACTTCGTGGGCAATGAATGGAAAGCTCAGGCTGGAAGCTTGCGGCAGCACCGCCCGCAACCGGGCCAGATCACTCAGCGCCCATTTCTTAAGCGCACTGCCATTGAATTCAATGTCGCCGCTGGCGGGCTGCCACTCTCCGGACAACAGCCTGAACAGGGTGCTCTTGCCGGCTCCGTTGGGGCCCACCACGGCGATGCACTCCCCTTGCGTTACCTGCAGGTTAATCCCTTGCAGCAGCCAGCGGTCACGCAGGTGGAATCCCAACCCTGCCATCCGCAATACCGTATCAGACACCATAGAGTTGCCCCCTGCGCCGCTGCGTCACCAGAAACAGGAAGAACGGTGCGCCCAATACGGCGGTGAGCACACCCACCGGCAACTCCAGCGGCTCCACCACCAAACGGGCGGCGAGATCCGCCAGGCTCAGCAACGCCGCCCCCAGCAGGGCCGAACCGGGTAGCAGCCAGCGATGATCCGGGCCCAGCATCAGGCGCACAATGTGGGGCACCACCAGGCCGACAAACCCGATCACCCCCACCGATGCCACCGACACCCCCACCGTCAGTGCCGCCAGCACGATGACCACAAAGCGCAGACGCTCAACCCGGATGCCCAGATGGCGGGCCTCGGATTCCCCCAACAGCAACGCATTCAGGCCCCGCCATAATTTGGGTATGGTCAGCAGCGACAAGAGGGTAAACGGTGCCACCCAAACCACCTTTTCCCAGGACGCCACGTTGAAACTGCCCATCAGCCAATACACCAGATTGCGCAGCCGCACGTCCTCGGCGGTGGTGGCCAGATAACTGATGCAGGCGCTGGTCATGGCATTGATCGCCACCCCCGCCAGCAACATAGTGGCAACGGAGGTTCCCAAGGGGCCTACCCCCAGGCGGTACACCAGCGCCGTCACCAGGGTGCCGCCAATAAAGGCAAACAACGGCAGATTCCAACTGGGGGCAAACCAGGGCCAGGCCCCCCCCAGCACGATGGCCACCGCGGCGCCCACCGCCGCCCCGCCGGACACGCCGATCAGGCTCGGGTCAGCCAGGGGATTACGGAACAGGCCCTGTACCATGGCACCGGAGAGCGCCAGGCAGGCACCCACCAACAGGCTCAGACACACCCGCGGCATGCGAATCTGCCAGATCACCAGATCAGCGGTTTCCAGCCCCGGTCGACTTGCCACCTGCCCGGTCAGCACCGGCACCAGGTCCGCCAGCGGGACGGCCACCGAGCCCAGGGACAGGGACAGCAGGACGCTCATCAACAGCAGGGCCAGCAGCAGAACCAGAAAGACAAGGGGTCTGGAGTAAAACATTAAAGGACATCACTAAACCAATGAGCCGGGTATTATAAGGAGGCAGGAAAGGCAGGGCCATGAATAAAAAACCGGGGGCTCTGGAGCCCCCGGTAATCGCACCACGAACTGTGAGTGAGAACATGAAAGGCAACGATTCAGCACCATTCAGGTGTAGAGAGGAGAGAGGGGCCATGACAAGGCACTGAGCCATTCTTTCCAAACAGGTTCTTCACAACACGGAAATAATGATAATAATTATCATTTACCGATGCAACACTTTTTCGAAAAGAATTTTCGTATACGCAAGGTTTACCTCGCCATGGTATCGTTCTACCCTCTTTCAGCGCGCATCACAGAGGGGTAATACCATGACAGTCCTGTGCCAGGTACACGAGCTAGAAGAAGATTCCGCCCGCGGCTTTGAGGTGGACGGCCAATCCGTATTCGCCGTCAAAAAAGACGGACAGATTTACGTTTACGTGAATGCCTGCCCTCACATCGGCATTCCACTGGAATTCCAGCCGGACGAATTTCTGGATATGGAAAAACGATTTATTCAGTGCGCCAACCACGGCGCCCTGTTTGAAATCGAAACCGGCGACTGCATTGCCGGGCCCTGCGCGGGCCAGGCACTGCAAGCCGCCCGCTTTGAAATTGACGGCGACAGCGTTCGCCTGGTTTAGACCAATCGCATTACGGGGGCTTTATGGATTCCACCGGCATCAGTTTTACCGCCCTGTTCACCGGGCACGTGTGGTACGAAAACGGGATGTCCACCCGTTTCTTCACCTCACCCCGGGCCAGGCTGTTGTACAAGGCAGCGCAACCTGTGGAGCGGGCCAGCCAACGCTTGCTGGGCGTGACGATCCACGACATTCTGTTGCAACGACACCACATCATTGATCATCGCATCGACTGGCTCATCAAACATGAGGGTGTCAGCCAGATTCTGGAAATCGCCTGCGGCTATTCACCACGGGGCTATAAGTTGTCACGCAAGTATCCCGGCCTGAAATACGTGGAGGCGGACCTGCCTCACATGGCGGCACGCAAGCGGGCACTGCTGCAACAACACGGCGGATTTGGCCCGGACCATCAGGTGGTGGGCTGCGACGTATTCGATACAGGCAAACCCCATGGCCTGGATTACGTCATGAACAACGTACTGGACCCCTCACGGCCGACGTTGATCATCACCGAAGGCCTGGTGAACTATTTTCGCCTCAGTGATATCAGTCAGGTCTGGCGCCGGCTGGCGCAGTTGGGCCGGACTTTTCCCAAGGCCTGGTACATCACCGACCTGGTCCCCAAACTGAAGCAACCCTGGGCACCGCTGATCAACGCCGGCACCGGTATGCTGGCACTGGCCACCCGCGCCCATGTGAATCTGCATTTCAGAGGCTCTGCACAAATTGAGCAGGGATTACGAGACTGCGGTTTCAGCAAAGTCGTTGTTTTTAAACCGGAACAATTCCAGGACATATTGCCGATACCCCTGCCCCGGACTGCCGCCGTCGCAGGCAAACGCGCCAACAGTATTGTGCGGGTGGTGGAATGCCAGATTCATTCTGACTGATCCATTTCGTTCCATTAAAGAGCACAAATCAAAAAATGGGCCTGTTTATGGCCCATTTTTGTTTCGTTAGTTTCTAATAAAGCGCACATCGCCGGCTTTTCTTTGGTGCACACCCCATAAAGTTGCGCCCCAACTTAAAACAAAAATTCGAAAAAACCCATTCTGCTTCCTCTTTCGTCTGTTTTGGTCAACTTGGCATGCATGTTGAAACCCTTGGCCCAGGAGCTTCGGTACTTAATTGATTTGGACCACTTTCATATTTGGAGTAAGCAATGAGAACATCCGGCAAAAAATGGCTGCAAGATTTCTCCCTGAAATCGCTGGCCAAAAGCTTAGTAATTGGGGCTGCCGCAACCGGCATGATGAGCGCGCCACTGCAGGCGGAAGAACTGGAACTGGAAAAGGAAGATCTTAAGTTCGGCTTTATCAAGCTGACCGACATGGCGCCTTTGGCCATCGCTTACGAAAAACGCTTCTTCGAGGACGAAGGCTTGTATGTCACCCTGGAAGCGCAGGCCAACTGGAAAATCCTGTTGGACCGGGTCATCACCGGTGAATTGGATGGTGCCCACATGCTGGCAGGCCAACCGCTCGGCGCCACCATCGGCTTCGGTACCCAGGCCCACATTATTACCGCCTTCAGCATGGACTTAAACGGCAACGGGATCACCGTTTCCAATTCTGTATGGGATGAAATGAAAAAGCACGTGCCCCATGAAGATGGCAAACCCGTGCATCCAATCAAAGCGGATTACCTGAAGCCGGTTGTTGAAAAATACAAAGCAGAAGGCAAGCCCTTCAACATGGGAATGGTATTCCCGGTGTCCACTCACAACTATGAACTGCGTTACTGGCTGGCGGCCGGCGGCATCCACCCCGGTTATTACGCACCGCACAAAGGCGACATCTCCGGCCAGCTGCAGGCCGATGCGTTGCTGTCTGTGACACCGCCACCGCAAATGCCCGCCACCCTGGAAGCCGGCACCATCTACGGCTATTGCGTAGGGGAGCCCTGGAACCAGCAGGCGGTGTTCAAAGGCATCGGTGTCCCCGTCATTACCGACTACGAAATCTGGAAAGACAACCCGGAAAAAGTATTTGGTGTGTCCAAAGAGTGGGCCGACAAAAACCCCAACACTCACCTGGCAGTGGTAAAAGCCATGATCCGCGCCGCGAAATGGCTGGATGAGGACAACAACAAAAACCGTAAGGAAGCCGTGAAGATCTTGTCACAGCCCAACTATGTGGGTGCGGACTACGAAGTGATCGCCAACAGCATGACCGGCACCTTCGAATATGAAAAAGGTGACAAGCGTTCACTGCCTGACTTCAACGTGTTCTTCCGCTATAACGCCACCTATCCCTATTACAGCGATGCCATCTGGTACCTCACGCAAATGCGTCGCTGGGGGCAGATTGCCGATGCAAAACCCGACAGCTGGTATATGGAAACGGCGAAAAAAGTGTATCGCCCCGACATTTACATGAAAGCAGCCAAGCTGCTGATTGCAGAAGGCAAAATGAAAGCAGAAGACTTTCCTGCTGATGACGAGGACGGCTTTAAGTCACCACAATCCGAGTTCATCGATGGCATAACGTTCGACGGTACCAAGCCTAACGAGTACCTGTCCAAGTTTCCCATCGGCTTGAAAGAAAAAGACAAGCTTTAAGTAACCAGTGCCGGGGCCAGCAGCTAGGGCTCCGGCAACGTCGCGTAACAGGAGGCACATGCAATGACTGCTCGGGTAATGAATCTGTTTGAATCCATTGGTTTTTCCTGGCTGGTGTCTATTATGAAGTTGTTCACGTTGCAAAACCCCAAAGAACACATCGACAATCTTATTCGCTCTCTGGGTGTTCCCCTGTTTGCGTTCGCAGTTTTTCTGGGCATCTGGCACATGGGTGCGTCTCAGGTTGATACCAGCCTGGGTAAAATGCCGGGGCCGGCGGCGGTATGGGAACAGACCATCGGGCTCTGGGAAGAACACAAAGCTGAACGGGTTAAAGAAGCCGCTTTCTATGAGCGTCAGGAAGAACGCAACGCGAAAAAACTGGCCAAGAATCCTGATGCCACAGTAAAGATTCGGGATTACACAGGTAAACCCACCTATATCGACCAGATTTTTACCAGCCTGTTGACGGTCTTTGCCGGTTTTCTGCTGGCCAGTGTGGTGGCCATTCCCCTGGGCATTCTGTGTGGCTTGAGTCAAACCATGTACACCGCCATGAACCCGATCATTCAATTGTTCAAACCGGTTTCACCCCTGGCCTGGCTGCCCATCGTCACCTTGGTGGTGAGTGCGCTCTACGTATCGGATGATCCGCTCTTTGCCAAATCCTTTGTCAACTCCGCCATCACCGTTACCCTGTGCTGCTTGTGGCCCACCCTGATCAATACCATTGTAGGGGTATCCTCCATCGATAACGATCTGGTGAACGTATCCAAAGTATTGCGTCTCAACTGGCACACCAAAATCATCAAGATCGTGCTGCCGTCCTCGGTTCCCATGATCTTTACCGGCTTGCGTTTATCTCTGGGTGTGGGCTGGATGGTACTGATCGCCGCGGAAATGCTGGCGCAAAACCCCGGCCTCGGCAAGTTTGTCTGGGATGAGTTCCAGAACGGCAGCTCCCAGTCCCTGGGCCGTATCATGGTTGCGGTGATTACCATTGGCTTCATCGGCTTCCTGCTGGATCGCCTGATGCTTTCCCTGCAGAAATCATTTTCCTGGGATAAAGACGCCATCGTGCGTTAATTGGAGGACAGAATCATGCAAGGTTATCTCACCATCGAACAGGTGCACATGGATTTCGATACCCCCAAGGGCACCTTTAAAGCACTGGACAACGTCACCCTGAAAATTGACAAAGGGGAATTTGTTTCCCTCATCGGCCACTCCGGTTGCGGCAAATCCACCGTACTGAATATCGTGGCAGGGCTACTGGTATCCACCCAGGGCAGTGTGTTGCTGGACGGAGCAGAAGTGAATGAACCCGGCCCGGAACGAGCCGTGGTGTTTCAGAACCACTCCCTGTTGCCCTGGCTGACCGCCTACCAGAATGTGGAGTTGGCGGTGAAGCAGGTGTTCAAGCGCTCCATGAACAAAAAAGAAATGGACGAATGGATCAAACATAATCTGCATCTGGTGCATATGGATCACGCCATGCACAAACGCCCCGGCGAGATCTCCGGTGGTATGAAACAACGGGTGGGAATTGCCCGCGCCCTGGCCATGAAACCCAAGGTCCTGCTGATGGACGAACCGTTCGGCGCCCTGGACGCGTTGACCCGGGCGCACTTGCAGGATTCCGTTATGGAAATCCAGTCCGAACTCAACAACACCGTGATCATGATTACCCACGATGTTGACGAAGCCGTGCTGCTGTCTGACCGGATTGTCATGATGACCAACGGCCCGGCGGCAACCATCGGTGAGATACTGGAAATCGATCTGGCCCGACCACGGCACCGGCTGGAATTGGCGGACGATACCAAGTACAACCATTACCGTGCCGAAGTGCTGCGCTTCCTGCACGAGCGTCATTCCAAACCGGATGCCGCGTAATTGATTGGCGTGAATGCTTAAGAAAGTTTCTGGTGTTCTCCGAACCAACAAACGCAACCGAGGCACATCGGGTTGCGTTTGCTTTTTTCGCTTTTGTTTAACGCT
>DKQK01000072.1:0-2527 GCA_002471665.1 Gammaproteobacteria bacterium UBA7310 | reverse complement strand
CGCTTTTGTTTAACGCTATTGATGGGCGAGCTGTTCCGGCGCTGGGCCATCCAGAACCCACTCATGTAACACCAACGCCAGCTCCGCCACCCGGGTTACCGCATCCACCGACAGGGTTGCACCACTGATACCATCAATTTGCCTGGACAAACCATCTCCCTGCAGCGTTACGTTGGCAAACTGCCGGGTAAACGAAGGCTCATGCACTTCCCCGCCCCTCTCCTCACGGTACACCAGAATTCTCACCTCAATAATGGCATTGTTTTCCACCACCAGGCCCATGGTGATGGGCATCTCCTTACCGATTTCATCGATGATCCAGGCGGTACGGGGGCCTTGGTGCCAATAGCGGATACGCCCGCCGGGGTAAGGGTGACCAAGGATCTGGTTGATGCGTTGCTTCAACGGGCGCTTCAGGCGCAACATGCTCCACTGCGGCTCTTCCGCAAACGCCTGGGCCAGAAAATCCTCCTTGCTCATGTGCATAATCTGGGGAATGCCCAGCGCAAAAGCACCGGGCACTGCCACACACCAACTCAACATCAGAGCACGTACTACCAACATCATGTTAATTCACCAACCGTTCCACACCGGCAGCGCTGATGATTTTCTGCTGGTACCAACCCACCCGTTCACCGCGCAGGCGCGCCTGGGCTTCGTGATAAACCGGGTTAACGGCAATGGAATCAGGCATCAGCCAGTTATACAGTTTGGAAGAGGGCTTGATCCAACCGTAATAGTTGAGGGTATACCACAGGCCGTAATCCATGTCGTACTGCTCCCGCACCGGTGCCGGCAGATTAACGGCGGTGGCCACCTCCTGCACCCAGAGCGGGAACGCCAGCAGGATTGAATTCTGATTGAACAGATCCTCTTTCAGGGCTTTGGCGTTTTCGGTTACCGTCAATTGGGGGCTATACCACATGGTTTCGTTGTAATCGACAAACGCAGCCCAGTCCCTGGGCATGGCACTCTCCGGAATCCCGAACATCATATTGAACAGTTTTATCTCTTCGTAGAACTGAGCTTTCTCGTTGTCCGTCAGCGGTTCTTCATATTCCTCATACATACGTACCAGCGTATCCCACAGGGTGGCCGACACCCAGATCATGGCAGAGACTTCATTGGCACCGTAGTCACTGCCTTTCTTGAAGGCGCCGGCTTCGTAAGGGATTTGACCTTCGATGGCATTGTGGATCTTGTGTACGGTATGGGCGGCGGACATCACCTGGGGCATGCTGCCGTAAACCAGAGTGGACACATAGATAAAGGTACGACGGCCACGCTCCAGGGGATCGTAGCGCACAATGGAATGCTCATCGATGCCGGCGGTAATCCAGGGGTGGGCAGTTTGCAACAACAGTGCGCGCCCGGCTCCCATGGCCGCAGGGGTAACCCGGGAGGTCAATCGCCACATCATGGAATCCGGACCATACAACCCCACCCGGCTATCCGGAATGTCACCATGCACTTTGAATAATTGCGAACAGAAATCCTGATCGTTGATCCAGCGCGGCAACGGGGCCTCGCCATTGCGCGGAACCAGTTGGTTGATCACCCCCCCATGCGGGTTGGCTGCCAGGCGGGCTGTACGCGGGGCACTGGCCTCCACATCAAAATCCGTAGGGCAGGGGCTGCTCAGAAAGCCGGTTTCGGCCCGCACCATCTCCATTTCCACCCGGGCATTGGGGTTTTCCATGGCAATCTCATCCGGTAACCGGTAGCTGCCCACTTCCATATAATCTGCGTATTCGATCTCCCAATCCGCTTCCTTCAGCTCGGTCACCCGATCCGCATCGGTTTCGATTTCAGCATTAGCGCTGGCCGGCAACGCCCGTAACCAGTAACCCAGATTATCCATGGGCAGGTTTTCGCGTATCGCCTCCGTCAAATCCCGCGCCGCCGGATCAATGACGTTGACCTGAACATTGCCCTCCCCTTCATAGCCGGACAACACCGCCCTGGTTTTCCCCACCGGCGAATCGGGTCGCAGTGACAGCTCATACTCACCATCAATCTGACGGTATTCGAACCAGGTTTTCTGTTTGCCTTGCTCACTCTTGATGCTGATCTCCCCTTCCACGGACCATTCGTTGAGCGTTTCCGGGTCAGCGGGGATGAATTCCTTCTTGGGTAAAACGGATGAACAGCCTTGCAAGACAAAACCAATGATCAGGGTACAGGGTAAAACGAGCACTCGAAGGGCCTGCATACAGCCAACCTCCCACTTATAGGTCTATTTGCTTTGGTTGTTGTTATCTGAACGCTAACGCCCTTCGATGCTAACCCGAACGAGACATTTTATCAATATTGTCCCAGGAGCACTGCCAAATAAACTCTAAGAAATTAACTAAAGATGATGACCTGACACACAAGCATGAACGTACACTAAGGTAGCGCCTACAGATATAAGGCACTATTCCATTACCAAATACGCAGACATTGAGTGTTGGATACAGAAGGTACTTTACACAGCCAACCCCGGTAATCACCCCGTGGAGGGCTTTAACAGCTTGTTGAAAAGCTC
>DKQK01000055.1:18008-19713 GCA_002471665.1 Gammaproteobacteria bacterium UBA7310 | reverse complement strand
ATTTACACGGTGGCCGAGGTGCAGAACGACCCTATTCAACTGAACAGCAACCTGGGCTACTACACCAACTTCATGAACCTTCTGGATTGCAGTGCACTGGCCATCCCCTCCGGCTTTTATCGCAACGGTGTGGGCTTCGGCATCACCCTGTTTCAGCATGCGTTCAGCGACAAACGGCTGTTGAGTATCGGGCGTGCCCTGCAACAAGCCAACCCCATCACCCTGGGCGCAACGGCGCTTCACCCCAGGGCAACGACACCGGCGTCGAAACCACCAAGCACCGCGATCAACCTTGTGGTGTGCGGCGCCCACCTGGATGGATTGCCGCTCAACTGGCAATTGCAGGAGCGCGGTGCCACCCTGGTGGAGGCCACCCAATCTGCCCCTTGCTATAAGTTATTCGCCCTGGCCGGCGGCCCGCCTTTACGCCCGGGCATGCTGCGGGTGGAGGAAGGCGGCCGTGCCATCGAAGTGGAAGTGTGGCGGGTGCCGCTGGAGGCGTTCGGCAGTTTCGTGGCGGAGGTTCCAGCCCCGCTGGGCATCGGCAAAGTACAATTGCAGGATGGACGCTGGGAGAGTGGGTTCATCTGCGAGCCCTATGGCCTGGACGCTGCTGAAGACATCACCGAACTGGGTGCCTGGCGCCGCTATCTGATCGATTCTGGGGCGAAAAACCCCTGACGCTAATTGATAGCATCCTGTCGGTCCGGGCCTTTCTGCTGCAACTGTACCAGTAACAGGTTGTATTCATCGTGCAACTGGTCTTTGCTCATCTGCAATTGTCGGCTGGCCTGGGCCCGGGCTGCCGTTTCGATGTGCTGGCACAGCATCTGTAGCCGTGTCGCCCCAAGGTTTCCCGCCGACCCTTTAATGGCATGGGCGATGGCATCAACCCGGGCAAATTGTTCCTGTTCAATGGCCGCGCTCAGTTGATCTATTTTTTCTGCGCTCACCTCTTTGAACAGGCTGATCATCTCCAGCATTCGATGTTGTTTGTACTTCACTCTTTTCGCCAGTGCACCGGAATCCCATACCGGGTAGTCACCCAGATCAGCAGTCGCCGACTGCGCCGCGACTCCTGTGGCAGTCGCCCCACCAGACACCACCGGTTTATTGTTCCGGATTTGATGGCTCCAGTATACGAGCCGGGTTTCCAGCTCTTCGGGTTCCAGGGGTTTGGTGATGTAGTCATCCATCCCGGCGCTCATGCAGCGCTCTCGATCACCCGCCATGGCACTGGCGGTCATGGCCACGATAGGAATGGATTTTGAACGTTCACCGGCGCTGCCTTTTCTGATTTCCCGGGTTGCCGTATAGCCGTCCATCACCGGCATTTGACAATCCATCAATACCAGGTGGAATGTGGTTTCCGCCATGCGGGCAAGGGCCTCTTGTCCATTATCCGCGGTGATCAGCGTCGCACCGTAATCCTCAAGCATTCCCACTGCCACCTGCTGGTTGATGCGGTTATCATCCACCACCAGAATGTTCAGGTTTGACAGGTCAAGGGCTTGCGGCACGATGGCGGCATCGATGCGATCGGCAACCTGCGCCTGCGCCGAAGCCGGTACCACCCCAGCCTGATGCAGCAACCTGGCCAACGCGAGCGGTGTTACCGGTTTCTGCAGATTAAGGAAAGATTGCCCATGCCTGGAAGGCTGATCACGCCCCATAAAATGGACCAGCAGCACAAGTCGCTGAGCGT
>DKQK01000055.1:0-17620 GCA_002471665.1 Gammaproteobacteria bacterium UBA7310 | reverse complement strand
AGGGTTTCATCCACCAGCACAAGGTCGAACGCTTTTTGCGTGACGAGCGCCGGCAGCTTGTGTATATCGGGGCCCGTCAGACAATCCACCTCACCGGCCTGCCAGCAGCGCAGCTGACGGGCAATACCGGCGGCCACCTCAAGACAGGGGTCCACCACCAGAAACTGTTTTGCGCTTAGATCCAAACTCACATCCAGCCCCGGCTCCTGGCTGATGCCCTGTCGCAGGGTGCAACGAAAAGTACTGCCTTCGCCCTGTTCGCTGTCACACTGAATATCTCCGTCCAGCAAATGGCACAATTGACGGGTGATGGACAGGCCCAGCCCGGTGCCGCCAAAGCGTCGTGTGACGCTGCTGTCCTCCTGGGCAAAAGCTTCAAATATCCAGGCCTGTTTTTCCGCTGAGATACCGACGCCGGTATCCTGCACCTGAATCCCCACCTCCACTTGCCCGTCGGTCAACTGTTGCGTTTGCAGCGCCAGCTTAACCCAGCCGGTGGTGGTGAACTTGATGGCATTACCCACCAGATTAATAAGAATCTGACGCAGGCGGCTGGCATCACCCACCAGCGTTGCCTGCTCAATCCCCGCAACATCCAGAATCAGTTCGATGTTCTTTTCAAACGCTTTGATGGACAGGGACGTCACCACATGGGACACCACCTCAATCAGATCGTAATTAACGTTCTCTATTTCCAGTTTGCCCGCTTCAATCTTCGACAGATCCAGCACATCATTGATCAGTGAGGCCAGGGCTTCAGCACTGGCCTCCGCCATGGCCAGGTAACGATTATGTTGTTCGGCAGTATTGCTTTTACGCAGCATGTTATGCATGCCGATAATGCCGTTCAGGGGGGTTCGCATTTCATGACTGACGTTGGCGATAAAACTGCTTTTGGTAAGACTGGCGGACAACGCTTCATTACGGGCCGCCTCCAGCTCGCGGGTGCGCTCCTGTACCTGGTATTCCAGTGACGCGTTCATCTTCTGGATTTCTTCTTCCGCTTCCACCTGCTCGGTAATATCCCGGATGATGGTGGCCACTCCCACCACTCTGTGGGAATCCAGCATGATCGGGGAGAACGACATCGAAACATGCAACTGCGATTGATTACGCTTGGCCAACGTCAGGCGCAGCGGTTCATGGTATTTTCCCATGGCGATCTGCTTGATTACCGGATCGATCTTTTCCTGCTGCCCCTCCACCGCGATCAGATGATCCAGCCGCTGGCCGAGGGCCTGACGGGAGGAGTAGCCCAGAATATCCTGGGCAGAGGTATTCCAACTGGTCACCACACCCATGGTGTCCATACCCACAATGGCATCGGATGAGCCTTCAATAATGGCTTCGAACTGCGCCTGGGCTTCACTGAGGCGCAGATTCTTGGTGACATTGGATTGGTAAATCACAAGAAACACGATGACCAGCACCAGCGCACCCCCGGCCACCACCAGCGTCTGCGTGCTCTGGTAAAACAGTTCTTCCTCCACCAGGGCAACCGGCGTTTTCAGTACCAACCGCATAAACTGATTACCGCCCGAGTTCGGGATCGATACCAACGATTCCATAGCGTAATACTCAAGCCCGGTGCGCTGTTCCAGCAAATGTTGGAGCTTGGGAAAGGGATCCTCCAGCTGCCGATAATAGTTACCCCAATCCGCAACCCCGCCCAGCTCCTGCTGGAAGGCGTAATCCGGATCCGGGTGAACAATAAAACCATCATTGGCATTCAGCAGCAGAATATCCACCGTATCAGGCAGGTCGCTTTGCAGTTCACCCAGTATCCTGCGGGCATCAAAATTCAGCACCATCATGCCAAACAATTGCTGTTGAGCATCGTACACCGGTATGCCGGCACGATAGGTGGGCTGATAAGGAATCACCACCCGCCCGTGTTCCCGGTTGAGATTAATCCCGGAAACATAGGTCTCTTCGAACGCCAGTTCGCTGATCCGCTGGAAATAGTCACGCTCGCCCTTGCGCTGCAGCTGGCCCCGGCCTGTTACTTTAATATTGCCCAAGCTGCGTGCCACCCGAACCAGCTCACGCCCCTGATCGGCCACACCAATGAACCGCGCCTGGGTGATATTGGGGTTGTTCTCCAGATAGGCTTCAAAAATGGTTTCCAAACGCACATACCACTGCGTCAATTGAGTGCCGTCATATGGATCAAGGCCGTTGTTGGCCGTTGCCCTGACAATGCCCTGTACCGGTGGTGTCGAATACAGGAAACGGACTTTCAGGCGGGCCTCTTCGATGTCCCGAATCAGCAGGTTTTCCCGCAGATTGAGCTGATGGCTCAGCTCCGCCACTTTATAGTCCAGAATCCGCTCTCGCGTGCCCACATGCAGGTACCAGCCCGCCACTATGGTGAGCAGCAGCAACAGGGGGATGACAACTTTTACGGATAAGGGGTTTTGATGATGTGTACTCACGACCCTGTGACCAAACAGCCAACTGAACGGGCTGTTATTTCAATCCTGTGAAGTGCATTCACCATGCACGTTTATTGGGTAGAACATCTGAATTATAGATAGAACCACGGAATCTGCTGTTTTTCGGCCCCCTGATCCGGGCACCTGAAAGGCCGTCCGTCACCACCGGCACGGCCCCATATGACAGGCAGATTGTCCCGCCCGCATCTGGCCCACCGGCGTCCGCTGGTTTACAGTGAAGCCACAAAAAAATCAACCTAATCCCATTACGGAATACAGAATGAAAACATTGCACGATAAGGTAGTGGCCCTGACCGGGGCCTCATCCGGCATCGGCCGCTGCCTGGCACAACAACTGGCCGCCCGTGGCTGCCGCCTGGCACTGGCCGACGTCGACGAAGCTGGACTGAGCGAAACCGTGGCCAGTTTGCCGCCGGGCACTCAGGTCACCATCCACCTGGTTGATGTCGCCAAGAAAGAGCAGGTATATCAATGGGCAGAGGATGTGGTGGCCGCCCACGGCAGAGTGGATGTGGTCATCAATAACGCCGGCGTTGCCTCCCAGGGCATGATTGAGGATCTCGATTACGACGATTTCAACTGGGTGTTCGATATTGTGTTTTACGGCGTGCTCTATGGCACCAAGGCCTTCCTGCCTTACCTGCGGCAACGGCCGGAAGGCCATGTGGTGAACATCTCCAGCGTCAACGGCTTCTTTCCCTTTCCCAGCAACGGCCCCTACAACTGCGCCAAGCACGCCGTAAAGGCATTGAATCAAACCCTGATTCAGGAACTGCGGGGCACCAATATCCACATTACATCCGTGCACCCCGGCGGCATTAAAACCAACATCGTACGCAACAGCCGCATCATCAAACCACTGTCCCCCAAACTCAGTAAGGAGCAGGCGGCGGCACGCTTCGAAAAAATCGCCGGCACCACAGCGGAAAAAGCCGCCAGCATCATCATCAGCGGCATTCTCAATAACAAGCAACGGCTCCTGGTGGGCAAGGATGCCTACCTGCTGGATGCATTGACCCGGGTGTTTCCCCAGGGTTTCTCCAACCTGGTGGGGCGCGTCATGCTGCGGGAGTAACCGTGCCGCCTCACCAGGCGCCGGCAAAACAAATTGTGGAGGTGTGCCGAGCGGCACTATAACTTGTCATTAGAGGCCATTCCTGACCGCGGGAGATCCTGCTACAGTCGTTTTCCTGACCACTCCACCAGAACCGGGGCTGCGGGAAGCGAACCATGACAAAAAGAAAGAGCACCTGGCAGGAACAAACCGTGCCGGCCTTGTTCCCCCGGGCTTATCTGGATTACGCCCGGGAGCGCAATGCCGACTTCACCCTCCTCGCCCGCCTGGCCGGGCTGCCGGTGGCCACCCTTGATCACCACAGTCCGGAACTGACCCTGCTGCAGATGCGGGATCTGATCTCAGCGGTCATCACCGTGCTGGACGATGATACTCTGGGTGTGGACGTGGGCCTGCGCATGCCGCCAACGGCCTACAGTAACCTGGGCTACGCCCTGCTGTGCAGCGCAACGCTGGGTGAGGCGGCGCAGTTGCTGATTCGTTACTGGAAGCTGCTGGGGCCCGCCATGACCGTCTCCCTGAGTACCGATGCGCCCCAGTGCATCGTCGATCTCAACCATCTGTTTCCACTGCCACCGCCCCTGGACCAGCTCAGTTTTGAATGCACCATGGCCAGCTTTTACCGTGGTTTCCAGTTACTGGTGAATGCCAGCCGGGACGATCTGGAAATCTGGTTTTCCGGCCCCCCACCTTATTACGCCGAAAAGGTAGCGCGGGCCCTGGGCCGGGTGCGCTACAACATGCCGGCCAATCAATTTCGGTTTAGTGAAACCCTGCTGCATCGACCACTGCCCATGCACAACCCAACCGGTCTGGAATTTGCCATTGGGCAGTGCCAGCGGGAAGCAGCGTTGCTGGACGATGAAGGCTACATTGTGCGGGAGAAAGTCCGCCATGAAATGACTTTCGGTGCCGATGGCTATCCCACACTGGAACAGATCAGCCGGCGCCTGCACATGACCTCCCGCACCCTGCGCCGCCGCCTGGATGAGGAAGGCACCAACTACAAAGCCCTGCTGGAAGAAGCCAAACGGCGGGATGCCATTCAACTGCTCGATGACAGCAATCTTGAGGTGCAGCGGGTTGCCGGCCTGTTGGGTTATCAGGATCCGGCCAACTTTACCCGGGCCTTTCGCCAGTGGACCGGGCAAACCCCAAGCCAGTACCGCGATGCCCGCAACCGCAACTGATGTTGATCTGAACGCTGGCGGTTCAGGCATCCCGGCAGGGTTCATGGGCGAACTCAAACTCGATGGTGGTATGGCTGAGGCGGAACGTGGCCAGCCGAGCGGCGATCAATGCTTTCAGTTCCACCTGGGCCGCGGGATCAAAATCCCGACTCAGCACCAGATGCACCGACAACACATGATGCTCCCCATCCAAAGACCACAGATGCAAATGGTGGGCGCCGGCCACGCCGTCGGTATCCACAAGCGTCCGGCGCAGTTCCGCCAGTAATGCGGGATCCGGCACCGCCTGAAAAAACAGCTTGGCCGTGCTCCACAGCAGGCGCGTCACACTGAACAGAATAAACAGGGTGAAACCGATGGACAGCAGAGGGTCCAGAATCGGCCACTCCACAAACTGCATGATCAGCGCCACCACAAACACCGCCAGCCAGCCAAACACATCCTCCATCAGATGCCAGTTCAACACCCGTTCATTGAGAGTGTTGCCGGCACTGAGCCGGTAGGCGGCAAAACCGTTCACGGCCACCCCCAATACCGCCAGCCCCAACATGCCTTCGGTCATCGGCATCACCGGCTCCGCCAATCGCGGTATGGCTTCACTCAACACCCAGATGGAACCGGCCACCAGCACCACCCCATTCAACAGGGCACCGAACAGCGACAATCGTTGGTAACCATAGGTGAACTGGTCATCTGCGCGGCGCCGGCCCACCCTATCCAGCAACCAGGCACTGCCGATGGACAGGCTATCCCCAAGGTCATGCACGGCATCGGCCATGATGGCGGTACTGTTGGTGAGCCACCCCCCCACAAACTCAATAATCGAGAACGCCAGATTGAGGAAAAACGCGGTCGCAATACGCCGGCCGCTTTGCGCCTGCTGTGACTCGGGAGGGTGCCGGTGATGAGTGCCGTGATGATGCATCGCCTTGCCTTAGTGTTTATCGCCATCGCGGGCCTGATACAGCCACTGAATCATTTTCTGGGTGAGTTCATCTATTATGGCATCGATATCCAGGCCGGGCGGGGGCATCAGGGCCAGCTGCAACAGGGCAGCGCCGGTCATACTGGTAATCAGGTACAGGGATTCCCGGGACAGGTGAATAAAATGGTATTCCCGGGTTTTGCTGGCCCCCACCAACGCCAGCCGAAACAGCTCCGCGCGCATCCCCGCCACCGCGGGTACCTGATGCACAAACGGCACCTGGAACAACAACACTTTCAGCAATTGATGCTGGGCACATGAAATCTTATAGAGGCTCTCGATCCAGTGGCGCATGGCCGGCTCAAACGCCAGCCGTTCGGCCCGCAACAGGGCAGACTGCATCTCCGCCAGCATGACTTCCACCAGCTGTGTGGCCACCGCCGCCACCATGGCCTCCTTGCCGGGAAAGTATTCATACACCGAACCAATGCTCACCCCTGCCCGCTCCGCCACCCTGTTGGTGGTCAATCCGGCGTAGCCCTCCTCCACCAAAATCTGAGCACTTGCTTGGATTATGGCGTTCACCGTGGCCTTGGCCCGGGCCTGCTTGGGCACTTTTTTATAATTTAAATCATAGACTTGCTTGCCGCTCAAAGTATTCTATCCTGAACTTTGAATATCCGAGTTTTTCTGAATAATTGCTTGGTTTAGGATAACCCAAACCAACTTCAAAGTGAGCAAGATTATGAATTCTGCCGCACACGAACTGGATAACACCCCGGATCAGCCCCATTCTGAGGCCAAAAAACAGCCTATTCAGACCCAGTGGGAGCACACCACCGCCCAAGAACTGGATGCCGCCATCCCCGGCTGCATTGACAGTATCGGCCTGTTGAGCGGCCCCGCCAACACCATCATGCAGCTGGCATACCCCGGCGTTGGTCACGGGGTCATGGAAAGCCGGGTGGAATCCGGCTCTATTCTGCTGCACCCCATCAAACGGGCACGCACCACCTTGAGTTATCTTTCGGTGGCGTTTTACGGTACCAGCGAGGAGAAACTGGCCTACCGCCGGGCCATCAACCAGGCCCACGCCCAGGTCACCTCCACGGCACAATCACCCATCCAATACCGGGGCCTGGACCCCAATCTGCAATTGTGGGTCGCGGCCTGTCTGTTCTGGGGCCATTTGGATGTCTACGAAAAACTGCGCGGCCCCATGTCCAAGGCAGACCAGGCCCGCTTCTATGAATTCGCCAAGCCCTTGGGCACCACTTTGCAGGTCCGCCCGGACATGTGGCCCGAGGACATAGACGCCTTCTGGCAATACTGGAATTCGACCCTGGATACCATCGTCATTCCGCAGGATGTCAAACAATGGCTGATGCAACTGGTGGATCTCCGTTTCCTGGGGCCGGTGATCAGCTTTGCCTTCGGCAGCTCCGGCCGCCTCCTCACCAGCGGTTTCCTGCACCCCACCATACGTGAACAGATGGGATTGCCCTGGGGGCCGAAAGAGGAACGCCGTTTCAAACGCGCCATCAAACTGCTGGCCACGGTGAACAACCGCTTGCCCCGAACCCTGCGCCAACTGCCCGGGCTGGCATTGATGTGGGATTTCCGGCGCCGCCTGAACAAAGGTCTGCCCCTGCGCTGACCTCGCACTGCTGGCAACGGGGCCCCATGTGTGGCAAGTTCAGTCCTCTGACTGGACTTCCCGCAATCGGGATGCACTGAGGCAGGCAGCAAAACTCATCCCGCAAAACCAGGCCAGCACCGTCACCTCACCATAGACCTTGGCCACCACGCTGAACACGCCACCCAATAACAGCAAAACACCAATCACGGTATTGGACAGCGCCGTATAGGCAGCCCGCTTGTCCGGGTTTGCCATGTCCACCAGATGGGTGGAACGGCCCAACCGCACACCTTCATAGGCCACCATCAAACCAAACAACAACACCGGCAACTGCCAGGTTTCCCGCAACCAGTCCAGGCGGGCGCACAGCACCGTCAACAACAACGCCACGCCGGCGCACGCCCCCGACAACATCAGCACCTTGCGGCTGGAGACATCCGCCAGGCGGCCCCACACATAGCTGCTGCACAGACTGGCCAAGGCTGAGGCCAACAACAACCAGCCCAATCCCGCCACCCCCTCGCGCACGTCCTGCGCCTGCAGGGCCACCATGAACGGTGGCGCCAACGCCGTGGCTATGAGCAAGCCGCGAGTCAAAATAAACAACCCCAGCTGACCATCACTGAACACATAGCCCAGGTGTTCCTTTGCCACTGCAAACGGATTACCGCCCCCTTCCGTCGCCCCTTTTTCTTCGGTGAGGGACAGAAACAGCACGCTGGACAGCAACCAGAATCCCGCC
This sequence comes from Gammaproteobacteria bacterium UBA7310, assembly GCA_002471665.1. Taxonomy (GTDB): domain Bacteria; phylum Pseudomonadota; class Gammaproteobacteria; order Pseudomonadales; family Ketobacteraceae; genus Ketobacter. The sequence continues at coordinate 9,593 of DKQK01000055.1, read as the reverse complement.
GCCATAAACAGGCCCACAATCACCAGATACTGTTTCTCAAACATGCCGGATGATATGGTCAGGGCATACAGGATCACCACCGCTGCCGCCACTGTACTGGCGGTACCGGTGGCGGTGCCGCGCCGTGATTTGCCCACGGTTTTTCCCAGCACATCCTTGTAGGAAACCGAACAAACACTGCGGGCGACGGCCAGCAACGCCAACAAACCCACCACCGCCAGACCGAGCTCAAAACCACGCAACAGCAGCGCGGCCAAAGCAATGCCCGCAGCACAGGCTCCCTGAACAAAACTGCCCAGGGCCCAGGCGTATTTGCGCAACGGCAGGGAGCGCAGGAAACCGGCGATGAACAATTGGGGCAGCAAGGCACCGGCCTCACGCACCGGCACCAGCAACCCCACAAAAAAGCCCGGCGCGCCCATGGCCGTGAGAATCCAGCTCAATACCAGCTTGGGGTTAATAAAACCATCGGCTGCCTTGGTTAACGAAAGGGAAATCACATGGATAAGAAAATTCTGTGGCTGATCCCGACAGGCGCTCTCCGGAATGTCCTTGCAGACCCGACCATCGTCCTCCGCCGTAAGCAGATCAAAGGCAATTTTTGCCGCACTGCGCTCAGCCTTGGGTGCCTTGGTTGGTTTCGTCATGCAATATCCTCACTTGTCATTCAGTGCAGGCAAACGCCTTACTGCCGGTGCAACATGAAAAGATTATGCCAAAGGGGTTTGCTGCCGCGCCGCATCCTGCTGCCAAGCCTGAATACGCTGAATAATCCACGCCCCGTCATCCAACGGCAGATCGTGCCCGGCGCGGGGATGGGTCAGCAGAGGCCAGTGCCAACGCTGCGCCATGCGCTGACTGCACACCGGATTCACCAGGCGATCACGGGCACTGTTCAGCAACAACACCTGGTCGTGGGGGCGGCGCTTGGGCGCCCGGTAGCGGGCCGCCGCCAGCAGCTGCCGAGCGGCGTTTTTCAGGCTGGTGGGATGGGTGCTGGCGTAGCCTGCCCATTTATGGGCCAGCTCCCCTTTGTGCGGATACAGATTGCTGGAGATGTCCAGGATAAGCTGTTCCCGTGACAGGGGATCCCGTTGCAGCAACATGGTTTTCAGAATGGCGGGATAGTTGGCCGGCTGCAGGCGCTCAAACAATGAACCCGCATCGCGCAGGGACGAGTTGATGATCACCCCTGACGCCACCTCCTGCCGATGCCGATGCATCCATTCAATGGCCACCATCCCCCCCAGAGAGATGGCCAGCAGGTGAATGGGGCCGCTCACCCCTCGCGCCGCCAACTGCGCGCGGCCCACCTCCATCATCTGCCGCACCGAAAGTGGACTGGGGCGATCACACAACACACCATTGCCCGGCAGATCCAGCGTGTGCACCCGGGCCTTGGGAAAGGCCTCTGCAAACACCTGGGGAAAGCGTTCCCAATGTTTTTGCTGACGCACCAGGCCCCGCAACAAGACCCAATGCCCGCTCACCTCCGTATTCACACCCATCATCGGGCATCCAGCTCCAGGTTCACCACGCGCCCCGCCAGATCCTCCTGCCGGGTTTTGTCAACGGCCACCCGGGCATGATCCAGTTGCAAGTCATCCACCAGATACTGCTTTACCACCAGTGCCCGCTGATCCGCCAGCGCCAGTAAATCCGTTACCGTGACCACCTGGCGGTCGGCCACCGCTTCATACATGGCCTGATAAACCGCGGCATCCAGTGCGTCGCCTTTCAGCTGCGGATTCTGCGCCTGCAAGGCGGCCTCCCGAGCCGCAGCGGCGGGCAGCTGCAGCGCATCATTGATCTCTTCGATGGCGTTGCGGTTGGCCCGTACGGTCCACCAGTCCACATCACCGGCTTCTTCGAGCAGCTCAGGCAATGACATCTTGCGTGCGGCGGCCACCCGCTCCTGAATACGCTGTTTTTTCAGCACCGGCGTATCCAGATCTCCATGGGCGGCTCCGTGGAAGCGCACAATCAACTGCGGCCGTTGCTGCAACGCCTGCACCAACTTCTGCAGCCCCTGTTGATTGTCTGCACTGAGCTCCGCCCTGCCCGGTGCAAACTCGATCTCACCCATGTCCTCACTGCCACCCACCAACGCGCCCAGCATGGTGAAAGGCGAGGTGGCGGCTTTCACCAGCACGTTCATCAATGCTTTCAACACCACACCGGATACACTGAACCCGGGATCATCAATATCACCGGAAATGCCCACGTCCAGATCGATCACACCATTCACATCCCGCAACAACGCCAATCCCAACCCCACCGGGGCGTCGATCGCGTCTTCATTCTCCACCTTTTCACCCAGATACAATTGCTCCGCCACAATGTTGTTGCGGCCCTGCAAGGTGTTGTCGTGCAGTTGATAATCCAGATTCAGATTGAGTTTTCCGCTTTGCAGGTTGTAGGCGATAAACTCTGCGGAATAGGGCGATAAGGCCGGCATGTCCAAACCGCTGAGCTGGCTTTTGAAAGTAAAGCCCGGTTGCCGGGCAATGGGATCCAGGGCGCCTTTTATGTTGAACGGTGCATAGCGGTCAATCTTGCTGGTCAGGGCAAAGCCAATGGGGTCATTGCGCTCGCTGGACAATTCCTCCAATGTGAATTCCACATTGTGCAAGCCGGTGGTAAACGCCGGCGTCACGCTGCGGTCCTCAAAACGGGTCAGGCCGTTTTTGATTTCCATTTTGCCCACTGCATAGTGCCAGGGGGTGCTGCCGGTGGCGGGTTCTGCAGCCTTGCCTTCCGTTGCGGCCTCTGCAACCGTCTGCCCCTCGTCTTTGGCAATGCTCGCCCAGTTCAGCTGCTTGTCCTGATCAATGGCCACCAGCATATTCGGCTCAGTGAGGGTAACCGCCCCCACGCTCACCTTCTGCGCCAGGGTATCCAGGGCGATCTCATCCAGGCGCACCTGTTTAAACTGCACCACCGGCTTGCCGGTGCGGGTGTCTTCGGCCTGAAAATTGTCAACTGCTACTTGCAATTGGCTGGTTATGGGGGCATCGCCTGCGGTATCCAGGGCCACGCTGCCCGCCACCTGCAGCGCACCTTTTTCGATGCGCAGGTAAGAGGCCGCCTGCACATAATCAGAAAACGGCGCCAGCGGCAGATTCTTCACCGAGTAATCCATCTGCAGGTTGAAAGGCACCAGCGCCATGTCGCCTTCCAATGTCAACTCCCCTTGTTCATTGAGCCGGGCGCTCACCACCACCGGCACCCGCTCGCCCTCCTGCAGGGTCAGGTTCTGCAGGGTCACATTCAGCTGGGTCACGCTGTGGCCGCGGGAAATATCAGGATGCCGGTGGGAAAAGTTGAACCGGCCATTGTCGAGCTGCAACCTGTTCACCCGTACCGACCAGGGCTCAGACGCCTCTTGCGCCGCCGGTGAACCCGATTGCGGCGCCTGTTGCTGCACCTTTTGCTGCACATTCTCGTCCACCACTTTCTCCACCAACAGATGCTCGAAGCGCAGCCTGCCCTCTTCATCCATCCACTGATTGGCCAGCGGATTAATCACCTGCACACGGTCCACGATGACACTTTGCTGCAACAGATCAAACTCAATGCCCTGCACCTGCAGGGACTCGATCCGCGCCATGGGTGGATCGGCCATGAAATCGTCCATGGCCAATTGCGCAATGCTGAGATCCCGGCCGGTAAAGAGGAAAGCCAGGTCAGCGCCCTGCTGCTCCAGATGCACGCCAGCGTCCAAAGACAGCTGGCCGCTGCTCAGGTGAATGGGCACCACATTGTTAACAAAATCACTGAACTCTTTCAGTTCAATGCCCGTCGCCTGCACGCTGGTATCCACATACAAGGGATCAAGACGATACTCGCCAGCCAGCTTCAATGTGCCGCCCCCGGGAATGGCCGCCGTAATATTGAAGGGATTCAGATGCTCATCGCCGGTGGCCAGATACAGGTCAAACACCTGGATGGTGATGTCGTCCATTTCCGACCGGGCCGGTTGTTTGCCGCTCAGATCACTGAAGCGGAAGCGGCCCGCATTGATGGCGGTACTGACAATTTCCAGGGCAATGGCGGGGCCGGCCGTGCCCTCTTCCGGTTGCGTTTCGCCCCCGGCCACGCGCTCGATGATGTCACTGAAATTGAAGCCTTCCGCGGTTTTGTCGATGTTGATTTCCGGTTGGTCCAGTTGCAGTGTTTCCAGTTTAACCTCCCAGTTGAACAACGAGCCCCAGGGTGTGAAATTCACATACAACTGCTCCCAGGCCACCAGGGGCGCATCGGGTTTATCCGGCACATTGAGATTGAATATGCGCAGGGAAAGGTCAAAAGGGTTGTAGTCAAAGCGCTCCACGGTGATGTCGCGCCCCACCAGCTGTGCAACATCGGTTTCCACCACCTGCTTCAGTTTACCCGGCAGATACAGGTAAGACAGGGCAATATAGAGCAGGTACAGGAGCAGCAGAACAATGAGAGCCCATTGCTTCCAGCTGAGCAGTTTGAGGCGGGTGGTCAAGGTGGTCACGGGCACAGCGTCCTTATTTGGCGTGCAGCATTTCTGCTGGCATCAGATTCGACTAGAAACTGTGCCCATTATACTGATTTATGATGCACAGTCGTGACCGCGCTAGAAATCGAAACCGATGCCAATGTGGTAAACCCAGGGGTCCACGGTCACATTGACAGTGGCATCACCCACCTCCACATAGGGATACAGATCCAGCTCCGGGGTTTCCACGTAGATGCCTTTCACGGTGGCTTCCGCTTCCAGGCCACCGATGAATTTCACGTCCAGGTTCACCCACCAGTCGTTATAGAAGTTGTATTCAACCCCCCCTTGCAGCACGTAACCGAAGACATCGTCGATCTCCAGCTCCGGCTCACCCACGGCGGTCAGGATCGGGTTGGTCACCTCCGCATCATAGGTAATCATGTACGACAGCCCGGCCCCAAGATAGGGACGCAGTGGCTTATCCGGCAGAAAGCGATACACCAGGGTCACCACCGGAGGCAGCACCTTGCTTTCACCAAACTCGCTGCCCAGGGGCGGCACACCGGTGGGAATATTGCCCAGCGCATAAGGTGCGATGGAATCCGTCGCCAAGGTGCCCTCGGCCTCGAATTCCACCGTAAAGGGCAATGCCAGAATGGTTTCCACCGCCCACTGCCCATCCATCCAGGGCAGGCGATAGCCCACAATGGCGGAGGGAAAGCTCACCGGATTCACCGAGGCGCCGGAGCCTGCAATCGGGCCGTCACTGATGGCCAGGGTGGCTTCCGAATCCGCGGGGATACTGAGGCTGACTTCATCACTGGACGAATCCGGCTGCAGCGAGGTATAGCCGGCCCGGAAATAGAAGGGCTTGGCCCCGGGTTTCATTCCCAGCATATTGGTTTTGGTGCGCTCCCAGATATTGCCTTCACTGGCCGGTTCCGCTTGCGCTACCTCCGCCAGCAGCGCGGGGCTCTGTAATGCAACCGCCAATGCAGCGGCCAATACCGCCAGCGGGGCGAATGACACTGATTTGTTCATGCTCGCCTCCTATTTGCGGCCTTTGAGTGGATTACCGATCAGGCGCAGGTTCATGGCACCGGACGGGATCAGCATTTTAATGGCACCGTTGCCGGCGATGGAGGTGACATTGATCACCAATTCAATATCGGCAAGATTGGTCTGCTCAATCAGAATACGGCCATCTTCCAGAAACGTGATGGGGCCTTTGACGATGGCAGTCAGGGGCAGGCTGTGGATGTTGTGATTGACGGCGATGAGCCCACCCAACAGGGGAATATTCACCTGAATCTGCATATCCGGGGCATCCATGTACAGGTCCAGCTGGGCGATGAACTGGGGTTGCTCAACACCGTCCTCCGCCACGATATAGCCGGTCACCGGTTCACCGCCGGATTCACGTACCCGCAAAACGCTGATGCCGGTTTCCACATCACTGATGGGAATGGGGATGCCCAGCACCGTGGCCGATGATTCCATGGTAATGGAGGTGCCGTACAAGATACCGGGATGCACCCGCACCGGTATCTGGCTGGTGCCGGCAAGGGTCATACCCCAGGTTGCGCCGTCAATGGTAATCGGCTCCGGTTCCCCCACGGTGACCGGCAGGGCCCCGCCAAGATAAATACTGGCTTCGGGGATGACCGCGCCACCGGGTCCATCAAGAAACTGAGCCTGGGTGATGATGCCGTTGTTCAGGCCGTCATCCAGCAGGTCCACGATGGATACACCGGCGCTGTTTTCAGTCCGTGCCGTCTCGCTGCCATCCAGATAGCCATTGCCGTTGATGTCGGCGTAGGGCTCCAGTTTCAGCGGCAGGAACACATCATTGCCTGCCGCCACCGCGGTGAAGGTGGCAACAATATTACTGCCACCGGCGTCGGCAGCTTCACCACCGTTTAAAGGATCGGGGTTCAGTGGAACGCCGTTGGCACTGCATATTTCGCCCGCACCGCAACTGGTATTGGTACCGGGCACCAGTGTCACGCGATACTGCGTGCCTTCGGTCCAGCCATTGGTGGGGGTGAATTTGAAACTGCGGGTATCGGCTATCAAAGAACCGTCCACCACACCGACACAGGTCCCACCGCCATCCAGCTCCTCCACCCGCACTGCACCACTGCCGCAGGCGGACCCCAGCACCAGGGTGGCCGGATTCATGGGTTGATTGAACGCCACCTCAATGCGGCCATCGGTGGGCATGGTAAATGGAAGATAACGCTCATCGCCGCTGTCGCCGCCCACACAGCGACCGGCGAAATTCGCATCGCCGGCGGTCAGCGGGCAGGCGGCACCATTAAACAGGCTGCTCACCAGGGGCCCCACGGTGGTGGCCGCCGGATTCTCAGTGGTAAAGGTAATATTGCCGGTGCCTCCGGTGGCGTCCCCCGCATCCAGCACCAGACTGTTGCCGGCCAGATCCACCAGGCTGCCGATGGTAACCTGGTATTGCTTACCGTAGGCGAGGGCGGTATCCGGCTTCAGCAGTACCGTGCTGCCGTCCCAGGTGATCTGGAACGGTACCTGGCCACCATCGGTAACGTTGCTCAAAATGATTTCATCCTGAGGCAACACACCGGCGTTATCCATGGGCTCGGAAAAAATCAGGGAAATCTCGTCGGCCACGGCAAAATCCTCGCTGCCGGTGGCCGGATAACTGGCGGTGATGGTAGGAGCGGTGGTATCCGTGAGCGGCTGCGCCACCAGATCCGAATTGATACCCAGCACCAAATGGGCCGGCGCCTGATCCAGCCCCAGTAAATCCATCTGCAGGGTACGCACGCTTTCAATATACAGCTTGCCGTCGCTCACCCGGGCGGTACCGGTGGCCTGCACATGGGGAACGGTCTGATTCAACACGGCATTGCCGTTGGCATCGGAACTGGTCAGCGCCAGGTCGAAAATCAGGTACACAAACACTGGCGACTTGTCGGCATCCGGCGCCGTGCTGTAGGGGCGGTAGGGGTTGCGATCCATATAGCCGGTGACGTCGGTGACAAAGCTGGCGGTGATGTCACCGGTCTGCAGATTGGCCGGCACTTCTCCTCCCAGGGCCAGGTCCAGTCCGGTGATATCCAGATAGGCACCCTTGCGGATCACAAAGGGAATCAAACCACCGAAGGCACTGGGGTCCGCCAGGCGCGCTTCCAACGTGGTATCACGCAGATTGATGTCATTGCTGCCGATCAGCGGAGAATACAGATCAATGGCGTTCAGTGGCCGGCCGGTGAGCCTGGAGGTGGTGGGAAACCCGGCCTCGCCAAAGGCGTTGGTGGTATTGAAACGCTGGGTTATTACGCAACCACAACTGTTGGAATCCACCGGCACCAATTCGTAGGTGACCGGATTCAGGGCTTCGCCGTTCAGGTCCGTAATGGCGCCGGTAAGGCGTAAACGATAGGTCATTCCCGCCGTCAGCTCCGCCTGCTGCGGATCAAAACTGATGTGCTGCTTGCGCACCACAATGGAACCGGGTACCGGGGTTTCACCGCCACCGCCATCCACTTCAACGAACTCAAAGCTGGTGCCCACCTGCACCGTTTTTTCATCCAGGGGTTCACTGAACTCCACCCGGATGGTGGAGAAATCCATCATCGGATAGCGCGCTGCGGGGGGGGTCGGCATGGTGGTGGAATACACATCGGGGTCTTCGCCGTTGATGGCAGTCACGGTGGGCGCCACACCGGCCACCGGATCGGTCTGGCTGGTGAGGAAGGTAATCAGGGGATCTGTGGAGGAAAGATTGGTACTGCCGCCTCCAATCACCGCGCCACGCACGTAAAGCTCGTAGCGGGTACCCTGCTGCAGCTGATCGGTTTCGAATTGCACCACTTTGCCGCTGACACTGGGGGCGATGGGCACCACTGTGTTGCCCGGGCCTAGCAGACAAAAGTTGCCGGAAACCGTGCCGCCGCCGTCCACGCTGCAGGCGGCATTCACCGCCGACTGGCTGGCATTCTTACTGAAGGTGACGTAAAACCGGGTGCCCAGGGGCACATCCGTCTGGCCATCAATGGGGTAGGTAAAGATCACCCCATCCGACAGGGAAGGCGGTGTGAACCGATCACTGCCGCTGTCACCACCACAACCGGACAACACCAGCAAGGTAGCGCTCAGGCATCCGGTTACTGTTTTAGAAAGGATAAACTGCTTCATAGAAGACACTCTTTGCCAATACTGCTTAGTCTTGTTTTTGTTGGCTCCGCCATTGCCTTTATCCCGATTATCCTGCTCGAGATTCAACCAATTCGCCTCCCTTAACTATGGTAGACAAGCTGTAAATCCGCCAGTTTGGCACCACATTGATCGCCCTTCGCTCTTGATTGATGCACTGAATCCGTAGACACTTAGCCGTTATTGCCAACCGTCGTGCCAAAAAAGAATAAGCAGAGGGCAACAATGACCAAAAAAATAGCAATGAGCTTTGCCATCCTGGCTAGCCTAATTTTTCAAGGCTGCACCAACACCGTAAAATACGATGACACTCCGGCCTCCAAAACCGTACAAAAAGAGGTGGGTGCGGACACCATCAGCAATAATGCCACTGCCATGCTGGAGGCCATGTTGCTGGATCCTGAGGTACAGAAAGCCACGAAAAGCTCCCGCCCCAAGCTGGCGGTGTTCGGTCTGATCAACTTCACCTACGACAAACTGGATCTGGCCGCCATCAACGGTCAACTGATGAATGAGCTGAACAAAGCCAACCGCTTCCGCTTCTCCGATCAGGAAGACATGTCCGCAGAAAGCGAAAAGTGGAAAGACAGCCTATATCAACTGTTTGAAGATCCCGCCAGCGGCCAGTCTCTGGCCACCGCCGTGGCGGCCGATTACCTGCTGGTGGGTGAAATCAGCAACGTGATCCGCACCCAGCCCAAGCAGAAGAAAGTGTTTTACCGGCTGAGCCTGAAATTACTGGATCAGAGCAACGGTGAAACCATCTGGCGCGAACAGCGTGAATTACTGAAAAGCGAAAAGAACATCGTCTATGGCATCTAGGCTGGCAGGCTGAATCAGCTGCCTAGCCCGCCCTTTGGAACAGGCCTCCGCAGTGGGGCCTGCTTAGCGGTTGCCCCTGCCCCGCCAGAACTACACCCACTACACG
>DKQK01000052.1 GCA_002471665.1 Gammaproteobacteria bacterium UBA7310 | reverse complement strand
TTTCAGACTATTTTCAACAAGCTGCTAAGGTGCATCCAAAGGTTGCTGCCATTTTCTTTGTCCCGCCATATATACAGATATATGGTTTCGTGGCACAAGTGTCGATCCAAAAGCTTGAAGCGGCGAATATGTCCCACAATTTGTTCCGGAGACCATTTCAATCGGAGCAGTTTACGCACTAACAGAAAGTCTGAATGCGTATAGTGCCTGTTGCGTCTGGACTTGCTCCGGCGGGTCCTTATGCGGCGCTCTGCTTTTGATGGCCGGTAAGAGCCGTCAGTAATATGGCAGCGATTTCGATCCAGTTCCCGGTATAGCGTCGAAAAATGTTTCCCAATTAGTACAGCAATCTTACGTATAGAAAGTCCTTGCTGCATGAGCGTGGAAAGTTTTACTCTATCTTCATAGGTGAGCTGTTTATATGACATTGCTAATCCATCTTCTTGGCGGGAGAGGAAAAGCACATATTACAGCTCGCCTTTCTAAGGATGCTCTGATTAAGTCCCCCGTATGGCATAATACCGGAATCACATGAATGGTGGACAATATGGATCAACTCAGTTTCTCAGAGGCAGAATACAATCACAAGAAGCGCAAGACCCGCCGGGAAAAGTTCCTCGAGCAGATGGAGGAGTTGATTCCCTGGAAGAGGCTGGAAGGTAAGATACGAAAGTATTATCCCCAGCCTGGCAACGGCAGGCGTCCGTATGAGCTATCCACCATGCTTCGTGTTCATTGTATGCAGCTTTTCTACAATCTGAGTGATCCGGCGATGGAGGATGCGCTCTATGAGATTGAATCCATGCGTCGCTTTGCCGGGTTGAGTTTAACCAAGCCGATTCCGGATGAAACCACCATTCTCAATTTCAGGCATTTGCTTGAGAAACATGGGCTTGGAAAGGTCATCCTGAAAGAGGTAAACAAGCATCTTGAAAATAAAGGTTTACTATTGCGGGAAGGCACCATCGTTGATGCGACGATCATATCCGCCCCCTCATCTACTAAAAACAAAGAGGGCAAGCGAGATCCGGAAATGCATCAGACAAAGAAAGGCAATGAGTGGCACTTCGGTATGAAAATGCATATAGGGGTGGATGATGCATTGGGTGTGATTCACAGCATGAGCACCACTGCCGCTAACGAGCATGATGTTACCCAGGCGAAACACTTATTACATGGTGATGAATCTCGCTTCTGGGGGGATGCAGGTTATCAGGGCATTCATAAGCGACCAGAATTTGAAGGGCATGATTTGGCTTGGAACATTGCAGCGCGTCCGGGTCAGCGCAGAAAGCTTGGTGAGCTGTTTGATTTGTTGGAGAGGCACAAGGCTCAGGTCCGCGCCAAGGTAGAGCATCCATTCCTTCGTATCAAACAGCAGTTTGGTTATAGAAAAGTTCGCTACAAGGGATTGGGAAAGAACACCAATCGCCTTTATATACTCGCGGCCTTTACCAACCTGTTAACCTGCAAAAAATATTTGATGACGTAGGGTAGGTGCGCCCAATTTGCGCCGTTTGGTGCAAATTGGGCCATCAAATAGCCAAAAACAAAGGAATGCTTGGCTTGTTTTCTTGAGATTGGTGCCAGCTGATAGTTTGTAGGCCAAATACCAAGTTATTCAGAGGTTCCCTAGCTTTGGCGATATTCGTATTGGTATTCTCACAGAGCGCGTTCTCAGGCGAACTAACAAAAGAAGCGCTTCAGGGTGATTGGCTAATAGTAGCCCTCAGTGGAAAGCCAGAGAGTGACAAGGATTATTGGCAATTTGAAGGCGATAAATTCTATCAGAATCTGGATGGTCACCGGATATCGCCCGATAAATTCACTGTTAAACCCGGAATAATTGATCTGGGTTATGCAAAGATAAAGGTATTGGAGTTCGATGGAAAAGAAATGACAGCCAATATGGCCGGATTTAAGTACACTTTAAAGAAAGAATAGCCTCTAACTAAACTATCAGGCCGAACTTAAAACGAGGTAATGCATGGCGCGCGCAATTTTCACACTGATATTTTTGTTTTCCTTCTCCAATTTGGTTTTTGCCGAATGCAATTCCAACCTATACGGAAAATGGTTGGTGACTGGTAAATCCTATGAAAACAGCAAAGATATAAAACCGCTATCATTCAAGATGTCCTGGAACTACAAGAAAGACGGTACTGTAGATATCGGCATGGGTGACATGATTGCAGCAACCGAGAAATTTGAATGCAGTGGCTCCAAAGTCACCATTCTTAAGGAATACCCTTCAGTAATGACTATAGTGAAGCTCACCAAGAATAAATTTGAGTATCAGGAAGAAGGTGATTTTTATATTTACTACATGACCAAATAGATGGAATTCTAACAAGAGAATGAAATGAAGATATTTATATTCTGTGTATCAACCATATTAAGCATATTTTCTAACTGGGCTGTTTCATCACCTGAGTTCATAGCTGCGAAGAAACTATTATTTTTTTGATGGAAAGGAAATCAAAGAAGCGATTCAAACGGATGCATATAGAGTGCAGTGATCCTACGCAACCGCTAGCCGAAGCAGCAGCCAATGGACATTTGAGTATCGTTCAATATCTTGTTGAGTTAGGCGTCGATACACGAACCGCAGTACTTAGAGCTACTACCACCGACATTGTTGGCCTCTCATTTTTGTATGACTTTCCAGCTTTGGAACTGGCCAGATTGAAGAAACACCACAATCACATTCCATCAGCAGCGTTTACTAACTATTCAAATTCAAAAATGGCCTAATCAACCATGCATTCCGATAGCACTTCTGGAATCATTGATCCCGGTGTTATCCCACAGCGCCTCAAGGAACGCCCTATAAACTGGTGTGCTACATGAAAAGGAGCCTCCAATGAAACGGATACTATGCGCCACTACCATTTTTTGCCTGAGCAGTCTGTTGTCTGGCTGCCCTCTTAATACAGATTGTCGAGACCAACCGCTAACCTGGGGTGTGGTGATCATCTGTTGGGGGGACACGCCGCTCAACAGCCCCAATTGAACGCTGCATCAGTACACTTCAAACAACCCGGCGGCCCCCATACCACCACCAATGCACATGGTGATCACCACATACTTCACACCCCGGCGCTTACCTTCCAGCAGGGCATGGCCCACCATGCGGGCGCCACTCATGCCAAAGGGATGGCCGATGGAGATGGCGCCACCGTTTACGTTCATTTTGGCCGGGTCGATCTCCAGTTTTTGTTGGCAATACAGCACCTGTGAGGCAAAGGCTTCGTTCAACTCCCACAGGCCGATGTCGTCAACGGTGAGGCCGTGGCGTGCCAGCAGTTTGGGCACGGCAAACACCGGCCCGATGCCCATCTCATCCGCCTTGCAGCCGGCAACCGCCACACCGCGATAGGCACCCAGTGGATTCAGGCCCAGTTTCTCGGCCATTTTGCTGTCCATCAACAACGAAGCCGAGGCACCATCGGAAAGTTGGGATGCATTGCCGGCGGTGATGAATTTGCCTTGCTTGACCCAATTGCCGTCTTTCCATACCGGTTCCAATGCAGAAAGGCTTTCCAGCGTAGTGCTGGGGCGATTGCATTCATCCTGGGTGATGGTGACTTCTTCAAAGCTGGTCTCTTTGGTTTCTTTGTTGAAGTTGGCCTTGTTCACAGTCATGGCAATGATTTCGTCGGCAAACAGGTTGTTTTGTTGTGCCGCTGCCGTGCGCTGCTGGCTCAGCAATGAGTATTCATCCTGCGCCTGGCGCGAGATACCATAACGCTGCGCTACGATTTCGGCGGTTTCGATCATGGGGATATAGGCAGTGGGATCAATGCCGGTAACGGTTTTGGATACGCTGCGATAGGTATTCTTGTGTTTGTTCTGGGTAAGGGAGATGGATTCCACTCCGCCGCCGATGGCCACATCGTATTCGTTACACATGATGGCCTTTGCCACCGTGGCAATGGACATCAAACCGGAGGAGCACTGGCGCTCAATGGCCATGCCTGCGGTGGTTTCCGGCAAGCCACCGGCCACGGCGCAGAGGCGGCCCAGGTTATAGGCCTGGGTGCCCTGTTGGGCGGCGGCGCCGAACACGCAATCTTCCACCAGGGCGGGATCGATACCGGCTTTGGCCACCACAGCGTTTACAGTGGCGCCACCCAATGCGGGGGCTTCGGTATCATTGAAGGCGCCGCGGAATGATTTGGCCAGGGCAGTTCGGGCGGTTGAGACGATAACAGCTTCACGCATGGGAAATTCCTGTGTTTATATTAAATGGGATTCTTTTTAAGCAGGGTAGTAACGGGAGATGGTATCCACCACGCAGGCGGGCCGGCCTTCCCCTTCGATTTCCACTGTGACGCGGATCACGGCCTGCACTGCATTTTTTATCTGTTCCACGGCAATCAGTTCACCTACACCGCGCACCCGGGAGTTCACTTTTACCGGGGCGGGAAAGCGCAGTTTGTCCGAGCCGTAATTCACGCCCATGCTGATGCCCTGCACGTCCACAATTTGTGGCAGGAACAGGTTCACCAGCGAGAGGGTGAGGTAGCCGTGGGCAATGGTGCATCCAAAGCTGCCCTGCTTGGCCTTTTCCGGATCTACATGAATCCATTGATGATCACCGGTGGCATCGGCAAACAGGTTGATGCGCGCCTGGTCGATGGTAAGCCATTCACTGCTGCCCAAGTGCTGGCCCACGGCGGCTTCCAGATCCAGGGGGGATTTAAATACGGTGGTCACAATGATCTCTCCTTCGGTTTTTCGGTTGCCGTGGTTAGGCGTGTTGGCTGGAGCAGGACAGGATTTCCCCGGTCATATAACTGGAGTAATCCGATGCCAGGAACATCATGATGTTTGCGATCTCCCAGGTTTCAGCACCGCGGCCATAGGCCTCACGGCCTTCCAGTTCCGCCAATAATTCCGGCGGCGCGGATTTTTTCAGCATGGGATGAACGGCCAACGAGGGTGATACTGCATTGATGCGCACACCGAACTCGGCGGCCTCCAACGCGGCACATCGGGTCAGGGCCATCACCCCGGCCTTGGCGGCCGCATAATGGCTTTGCTCTTTTTGCGCCCGCCAACCCAACACCGAGGCGTTATTGACTATCACGCCGCCCTGCCCTCTTGCCTTCATGGTGCGCATCATGGCGCGGGTCATGCGCATGGTGCCGTTCAGGGTGACATCGATCACTTTGAACCACTCGTCGTCGTCCATATCCACCAGGGTGCGGCTGGTGCCCAGCCCGGCGTTGTTGATCAACACGTCCACGCCATTCAATTGCTGTTCGGCAAAGGCAATCAGGGCCTGCACGTCATCTTCCTGGGCCACGTTGCCCACTTTGCCATACACAGCATCCAACCCGGTTTCGTCTTTCAGTGTTTGCACGGATTGCTGCAGGCGGCCTTCGTGAATATCGCTCAGCACAATACCGCGGCAGCCTTCTTCCACCGCTTTTTTGGCTGCCGCAAAACCGATACCGGCCCCGGCGGCGGCAGTGATCAGCACGGATTTACCGGCCAGCAACTGGTGGCCCGGCACGTAACTTGGGTTATGAATGTCCATGGGTTCTCCTACTGAATTCCTGTTTTTATAAGCGCGTTGTTGTAAGCGCGTTGTTATAAACGCGGTTCTTTGGGCATGTCCAAGCCGCGCTCGGCAATAATGTTGCGCTGGATCTGATTGGTGCCGCCGTAAATGGTGTCCGAGCGCACGAACAGGTACATGGCCTGCAGGCGGCTCAGTTGATAGGGTGCCGCTTCCAATATCTGGCTTTGTGGGCCCAACACATCCATGGCCAGCTCACCCAGCTCCCGGTGCCAGCTGGCCCAGAACAATTTATAAATCAGCGCCTCCCGCTGCAGGGCACCATCGCCGCCGGACTGGCCGGAGAGCATGCGCATGGCGTTGTAACGCATAATCTTCAACTCGGTGTGGGCCTTGGCAATGCGTTGGCGCAGGGCCGGGTCCTGGGCTGCGCCATTACTTTTGGCGATTTTTACGATCTCATTAAATTCATTCTGGAACTGCATTTGCTGGCCCAGGGTGGAGACACCCCGCTCAAAGCCCAGCAATCCCATAGCCACCTTCCAGCCTTCACCGGGGGCGCCTACGATGTCGTCGGCAGCACACACTGCATCGTCAAAAAACACTTCATTGAATTCACTGGTGCCGGTCATTTGCTGGATCGGGCGCACCTCTATACCGGGTTGATCCATCTTCACCAGAAAAAAGCCCAGGCCTTTGTGGGCACGGGAATCAGGATCGGTGCGGGCCAGCACAAAGCAGTAATCCGCCTCCTGCGCCAGTGAGGTCCAGACTTTCTGGCCGTTGATCACCCATTGTTGTATGGCTTCATCAAACCGGGCTTTGGTTTTTACATTGGCCAAGTCTGAACCGGCGCCGGGTTCGGAATAGCCCTGGCACCAAAGTTCCTTGCCGCTGACAATACCCGGCAGGTACTTTTGTTTTTGCGCTTCGCTGCCGAAGGCGATGATGGTGGGGCCCGCCAGGCCTTCGCCGATGTGCCCTACCCGACCCGGGCCACCGGCGCGGGCATACTCTTCAAAAAAGATCACCTGCTGTTCGATGGAACAACCGCGGCCGCCATACTGCTGGGGCCAACCTACACAGGTCCAGCCCCCTTGGGCCATGCGTTGTTCCCAGGCGTGGCGTTCATGGTGAAACATGTGCTCATCACCGGGGCCGCCCCGATAACGAATGGGTTCAAATTCACCCTGCAGGTTCTGCTGCAACCAGTGGGCGACTTCCTCACGAAACTGTTCGTCTGCGGCGCTGAAACTCAATTTCACAGCACGCCCTCCCCATCCAATAGCAACGCAGCCAAGCGCTCCCGATGCCAGGCCCCGGTTCCCAAAAACTGTTCGGATGCCTTGGCCCGCTTAAAATACAAATGCACATCGTACTCCCAGGAAAAGCCCACGCCGCCATGGATCTGGATGGCCTCACCGGCATTTTTAAAAAACGCATCAGAGCAATAGGCCTTGGCCACACTGGCTGCCTCCTGCAACGCGGCCCTGTCCACCGGGGTGCCCGCCTGTAATGCCTGCAGGGATTCTTCTGCCACACAGGCGGCGTAATACACACCAGAGCGGGCCACTTCCACCCGCAGCATCATATCCGCCGCTTTGTGTTTGATGGCCTGAAACCCCGCAATGGCGCGGCCGAACTGGTTGCGCTCTTTGCTGTAGGCTACGGTCATATCCAATAATTGTTGCGCACCGCCCATCTGCTCTGCCGCCAGGGCGATGGTGGCCAGATCCAATATCACGGCCAGGGATTGCGCCCCGTTGCGTTCAGCCGCTTTCGATTCATCACCCAGCATTGACGCCTTGGGTAACCTCACATTGTTCAATTTGATGCGCGCCCACTTGCGGGTTTGATCCATGGTGGGCAGCAATTCACGCTCAATACCCTTGGTATCGGCCGCCGCAATAAACAGGTGAATGCCCTCATCTGCCTGACTTGCTGCATCGCGGGCAGCCAGTATCAGGTAATCAGCGGAGGCGCCATCAGTAACAAATTCATAGCTGCCGTTCAGCTGGTAGTGTTCGCCCTGAGTGGTAAAGGTGGCATCCACCGTAGCCACATCCCAACGGCCACCACGGGCCGCGGCTGCCGCACCCGCAAAGGCCAGGGTTGCTGTTTTGCCGGCGCAGAATTCTGGCAGATACTGTTGCTGTTGTTGGGCGCTGCCGGCCACCAACAGTGCGTTGATGCCCAGGCACACTGAAGAGAAATACGGGGAGCAAAACAGAAAGCGCCCCATCTGTTCCTGCATGGCCACCAGTTCAACATAACCCAGGCCCAAGCCACCACAATCCTCAGGAGTATGAATCGCCTGCCAAACCAGATCCGTGCATACGGTCTGCCACAGGGCGGGATCGTAGCCCCGTTCGGTTGCCATGGCATCACGAATGGCCGCGCTGGTGGAGACTTCCTGCAGAAAGGATTCGGCGGTGTCACGAATCATGTTCTGCTCGTCTGTAAACACAAACTCCATAGCGGTTCTTTACTCCTGATCCTGAATAAAAAAAGGGAGTTTCATAACGAGGGATATGTTATGAACTCCCTAAACCCAAACTGTTTACGCACCGTAAACCTTTTGTGCGGGTATCTCTTTGGTCAGCAACTCGTCCATTGCCGTGGAAATTTCCGCCGCCTCCCAACGGGCGCCTTTGTCCACACCGGCGGTGGAACGCCAACCGTCGGCAATGGAGATCTTGCCACCTTCCACTTCAAAAACCCGGCCACTGACACCAGCGGATTCTGCACTGCACAGCCACACCACCAACGGTGCCACGTTGGCCGG
>DKQK01000027.1 GCA_002471665.1 Gammaproteobacteria bacterium UBA7310 | reverse complement strand
GGTTACGCTCACCAGGTTGTTGCGGCTGGAGTAGCGCAGTTTGGTATTGTGAATGATGCGGATGTTGGGTGGGTAACATACGTCACCCACAAACAGCTGATGGTCCGGTGTGATCCAAATCAATTGCTGCCCGGTACTGTAGAGGTGGGTACCGGCTTTGATCCAGACGCTGGATTTTTCCAGAGTGATGGGCTGTTTGCCGGTGTCGGCATACCAGATGTAACCTTCCTTTAAGACAAACAATACCTTGCCGATACGGGCAGCCATGCCGTTGGGCCGCTGGATGTTCATGGGTACAAATGCGTCCAGTACCGGGTCCTGTGAGAAATCCCAGATGCCGATGCCATTATCGTAGATCAGCAGTTCCCGGGGCGGCGATGCCTCGCAGGGTTGAGTGGGCGGAGGTGCTGTCTGTGGCGGCGCCGGTGGTAGGGTGAAATCCAGTGCAGCGGATTCCGCGGGCTGGGGTTTGCGCTTGCGGGGTTTGCCCTGCAGTGCCGTGGCCTGTGCCACGCTGAGGGTTTCCGTGCTGGCCTGGCAGGAAGGGAAGAGGTGATCGCGCAGCAGATCGCTTAGATCCGGTGAGCGGCAGAACCAGCTGAAACGATGTTCGCTGTTCATCTCCGGGGTGAGATACAGGGTACTGGTGGCACCCGAGCGATCCTTGATGACCAGGAACAGGCGCTGGTCTTTCATTACAATGGCGGACTGGATTGCCCCAAAGCGGGCATCGGCTGCCTTAGGCAGATTGGCCTCTTGGTTGAAACGGGGAAACCGGCCCTGTGCCACAAAAGTGCGAATATACTCCTGCTGAATTTTGGCCAGGGTGCCGGTAATGTCCGCAGCCTGCTCCCGGGTAGCCTGGTAATCACTGTAGAAGAACAGGAAACCCGCCAGCAGCAGTACCAGCACACCACCGACAATGATTTTGGTTTGTTTAAGGGGAAGAGAGTTCAACGGGGGCTGCCTTATTGTCTTGCCATTGATAGAGGGCGGTGGTGCCGTTCTTGAAGCTGACGGCAAAATAACGCTCAGTGAGGCGTTTGATTTGAATGGCGGCCTGCGCTGTGGGCAGGGCCTGGGCCAGCGCCAGGCTGTCGCCATCCCGGTAATAGACTTTCAGTCCGGCCAGGCGGTCCGCCAACAGGAGATAGTCGCCTTGCAACAGCAGGTCGCTGGCAAAATCCTGAGTGGCGATGCGGCTCTGCAAGCGCGGCATGGTGGGATCGAAGCCATCCAGAATGGCAATGCCCCGCGCACCATTGGCAACATAGATGTGGCGCCCGGCGATGGCAATGCCTCTGCTCTGGCCTTCCAGCTTGAGGAATCCCACGGGCCGGTTGGAACGCAGGCTGACGATCTGCAAGGCGGAATGGGGCAGCCCGCGATTGGGTTCCTGTGCGGTGAGGTAGATCAGGTTGTTTGCCGGAACGAAGTCCTGAATCTGATGGTAGGCGCCCAGTTCCAGCAGGTAGGTGTCCTTTATTGCGGGCTCAGGCCGGCACAGGTCGATGCGGGTTACGCCCACACCGGTGTTGGCCAGTAGCAGGCTCCCATCACGACGGATCCGGTAGGGCTGCAGCAGGTGAATGGGGGTGAGCAACCCTGCGGGATGGTCCGCGTTGAATACCTGCAAGCGGTTATTCCGGTACAGGTACGCGTTCCCGTTCAATGCCCAGTGGGCGGGAGAGCTGTTGTCCTGGGGGCGGTCGAAGGCGAACCGGCGTTGCCGGTCATCCTGCAGGGACCAGTATTCGATCCGCCGGGTGGTAATGTGCAGAAAGTCATTGCCGGCCTGTTGCAGGGCCGAGCAATCCATGGGCTCCCGGGGTGTGTTGCTGATCTTCTCCCGCTGGATTGCGGTGACCCGCTGCAGGTAATCGTCGGCGGATTGTGCCAGCTCCTGCGGGCGTAAAGCCTGCTCGCGGTCAAAGGCAGCCGCTGCATCGCCACAGGGTTCCCAGAGCGCATCCCGCAACGCCTGGGTAAGATTGTAGCTGGAACAGGTCCAGTTCAAGCGATGTCTGCCTGCTGTACTGGGGGTATACACCAGCTCCACCGGGATACCTTTGTTCTCGGCGGCAAACTGCGCGTACAGGATGCCCCCCGGCAGCACTTCCAGGCGCTGCAGTAAGGCGGCCTGTTTGCCGTATTGATCCGGTTCCGGCTTGCGCAGCTCCAGATTACTGTCCGGCAATTGGTGGTGATCGTAATAATGCATGTCGATGGCATGCTTGAGATCGCCGATCCGGGCTACTGCGTTGTGAGCGGGCCCCATCATGCCAACGGTCATATTGCTGTAATGGCAACGGCCCAGTAATACCACCAGCACGACCGTTAAAATGAGGGCGGATGAAACGTACCGAACCATGTGGAAAAGGATTCCTTATATCCGGGTCACTGCGTAAGCTATTGAATGTATGAGTATAGTGCACATTGCAAAACGGCGATCAGGAAAATCCGGGCAGGCACGACGGGCGCGTGTGTTCACAAAACGCAATACTCAGGGGCTCGATTCGGTTGCAGCCTTGGGCTAGAATTCGCGCACTTTCCGTTTGTCCACCCGATCAGGAATATGCCATGTCAGCGATTTTGCTTGTCCTGGTGGCCCTTGGATTTCTTTCCATCGTCATCGAAGATATTGTCCATATCGACAAAGCTAAAACCACTTTGTTTTTTGGTTCCCTGGTGTGGGTGCTGTTTTTTATCTCGCCCCCGGGGCAGCTGAATTCCGCTGAGCTGATGCACGCGCTCAATGAAAACCTGCTGGATATTGCCACGTTGTGGTTGTTCCTGATGGCCGCCATGACCTTTGTGGCGTATCTGTCCAGCAAGGGCTTGATCGATGGCCTGGTTAATCAGCTGTTGCCCGCGAAGATGAGTGAGCGGTTGCTGATGATGATTACCGGCCTGTTTGCCTTTGTGTTCTCCTCCATGGCCGATAACGTGACCTGCACCCTGGTGTGCGTCACGGTGCTGTTGAGCCTGAACCTGCCCCGGGACAAGCTTCTGCGTTACGTGGTGCTGGTGGTGTTTTCCACCAACGCGGGTGGGGCCGCCCTGATCACCGGTGATGTCACCACCCTGATGATATTTCTGGCCGGTAAGGTGGCCATTCCATCCTTGTTGTTGTTGATTCTGCCAGCCATGGTGGCGGTCATGGTGCTGGCCTGGATGCTGTCTTTGCCATTGAAAGGTGAACTTACCTTCACCAAGCAGGCGCCCCGCTTCAGTGGAGGGGATCTGCTGATTGGCGCTTTGTTCTTCCTCACCATTCTGGGTACCATTGGCGGCAACGTGGCCTTTGGCATCCCCCCGGTGTTGTCGTTTCTGTTCGGCCTGTCGTTGATGTTTATGGTGGTGCAATTTATGAATCGGGATGAACCCATCCTGGATTACGTGCGGCGGATTGAGTTCGATACTTTGTTGTTCTTCTTGGGCGTCCTGTTGCTGGTGGGCATGTTGAAGGAGCTTGGCGTGCTGGCTTATTTCCCCGAGCTGTACCAGTACATGCCGGCCATGGCGGCCAATTTTGTGGTGGGCTTGCTGTCGGCACTGTTTGACAACGTGCCGTTGACTGCCGCTCTGCTCAAATCCGGGATCAGCATGGACCTGCGTGAATGGTTAACCTTGACCTATGCCGTGGGGGTGGGAGGCTCTTTGCTGGCAATCGGTTCTGCGGCAGGGGTGGTGGCCATGAGTAAGGTGGAATCCCTGACCTTTGGGGCCTACCTGCGTTTTTCCGGGTATCTGCTGGTGGCGTACAGCATCGGGTTTGCCGGTGTGGTTCTGGTGGGCAGCGTCATGGCGGTGGGGCCTTGATGGGCCGGCCAGGGCCCCGCCATTGCGTCGCGCTACTGATGGCGGCACCGGCCTCCGGCCAGGGCAAAACCACCATTACCGC
This sequence comes from Gammaproteobacteria bacterium UBA7310, assembly GCA_002471665.1. Taxonomy (GTDB): domain Bacteria; phylum Pseudomonadota; class Gammaproteobacteria; order Pseudomonadales; family Ketobacteraceae; genus Ketobacter. The sequence goes on along the minus strand of DKQK01000027.1, from coordinate 2,300 downwards.
CGGTCTGGCCCGTTTGCTGAAACGCCAGGGTAAACGTGTGCGGGTTTTCAAGGCCGGGCCGGATTATCTGGATCCACAGATTTTGCAGCAGGCTTCCGCGGCCCCGGTGTTGCAACTGGATCTCTGGATGGCAGGGGAGGCCTATTGCCGCCAGGCTCTGTATGACGCCGCCGCCGAGGCTGACCTGATTTTGGTGGAGGGGGTCATGGGCATGTACGATGGGGAACCCTCCAGCGCCGACCTGGCTGCCTTGTTTCAGATGCCTCTGGCTATTGTTATGGATGTAGCGGGAATGGCGCAGACGGCAGCAGCGCTGGCACAGGGGCTGGCCACGTATCGTGATGACCTTCAGGTAGCCGGCTTGATAGCCAACCAGTGTGGTTCACAGCGTCATCGGCAATTGATCGCCGATGCACTGCCGCCGTCGTTGCCATTGCTGGCTGCCCTGCCGCGGGAGTCGACGGTGCAGTTGCCCGAGCGGCATCTGGGATTGGTGCAGGCACAAGAAATACGTGCAGACCTGGAGCAACAATTGGAAGCGGCGGCGGACTGGTTGCAGCAATCAGGTATCCTCAATGGGTTACCGCAACTGCCGCCGGTGGCGTTTTACCCGGCTGCCACCGGGGCCCTGCCCCCTGTGCCGTCTGATGGCCTTGCCGGCACCCGTATTGCCATCGCGCGGGATGTGGCGTTCAGTTTTATTTACGATGCCAATGTACTGACCCTGCAGCAGTTGGGGGCGGAGGTTCTATTCTTTTCACCGTTGAACGAGACGGCGGTACCACAGGCTGATGCCCTCTGGTTGCCCGGTGGCTATCCGGAGCTGCACGCCGAGGCCCTGGCCGCTAACGTGAGCATGACCCAATCCATGCGTGATTTTGTGGCTTCCGGTAAACCGGTATTGGCTGAGTGCGGTGGTTTTCTCTATTGCCTGCAAGGCCTCACCGATCTGCAGGGAAAACGTACGCCCATGTTGGGTGTGTTGCCGGGGGAAGGGCGCATGCGTGATCGCGGCGGCTGTCAGGGTATGCAGAGCGCGCCGCTACCGGAAGGGGAAATTCGGGGGCATGCGCACCACCGTTCCATGAGTGAAAATACTCCAGCACCGTTGGCGTACGGTCGGCGTCAGCGGCATCCGGCACCGGGGGAGGCCATTTATCGGCAGGGCAGTTTGACCGCCACTTACCTGCATCTTTTTTTCAGCTCCAATCCCCAGGCGGTGGCGCGGTTATTCAAACCAGATGGGCAGCATTGATGGCCTGTTACCACTGATAGATCAGGCCGTTGGAAAAAACAGTGAGGATCTGATTGGGCTGGCTACCGAAGGCCACGTCGTTTACCACCAAACCGGACGGGCGCCAGAACAGGGGGGCATCGGCACGCCAGCTTTTCAGGTCGTTGCCGGTTGCCACTTCCCACAGTACAACGCGACGGGCAGTGAATCCGGTCAGCAGTTTACTGTTGTCTTTGGAGAAACGGGCGACGGTGATGGTGGTGCGGTTGTGGCCGATGCTGGCCACCTCCTGGCCGGTTTTAGTCTGCCATATTTTACCTTTGCCGTAGTACAGGCTGCCGAACACCAGGCTGCCGTCGGCGCTCAATGCCACCGCGCTGACATCATCCCCCAGCCGGTAGGCGAAGGTTTCTTTGCCGGCGGGCAGATCCCAAACCTTGACGATACCGTCTTCGGAGCCGGTAACACCCACCAAACCATCGGCACTGATGGCAACCGTATTGATGTCACCGGCGTGGCTTAAGGTGTTGAGAATGGAGCCGGTGGCGGTGTCAATGTAGAGCGCGGTGTAATCTTCCTGCCCGACAATGGCGTAGCGCCCGTTATCCGATAGCGCCAGGGAGAGCACGCCGCCTTCCGCGGGCCAGAAACCGGCGGCCCGGCCGCTTGCCACTTCCCACATAACAAAACGTTTCCGCTCGGCGGTGAGGGTGTAGCGGCCATCGGTGGAGAACGTGCTGGCAACCAGTTTTGAGAATTGGCCTGCTGTGTGATTCCAGTTATAGAGACGCTCGCCATCCTGTAGCCGCCACAGACTGCCGCCGTGTTCCACCGCGCCGATTACCGCATAATCACCGGCCGGACTGAGGGAGGCGGTGTAGGCACCACTGGCGGTGGTTTCCCATTGGCGATTGGGGGTGTCACCGCAGGCGGTGATGAACAGACAGATTATGAGCGGGATCAGAGTGCGCATGATTCAATGCTTATCGGTAACCACGGAGTTGTAAAAAAAAAGAGTTATAAAAACAGTGTAGCCAATAATAAAAAAGAGAGCGTAACGCTCTCT
>DKQK01000028.1:265435-276123 GCA_002471665.1 Gammaproteobacteria bacterium UBA7310 | reverse complement strand
ACCAAAAATCTGCTTCTGACCGTTCTCGTCAACATAACCCACATCCCCCATCATGAAGGTTCCGCCTTCGACAAACACCAGGTTATCCAGGGTCCGTTGCTTGAGAGCATTGATTTCTTCTGTAGGCGCGCACGCTGCCAACACGCTGAAACACAGCGCGAGGACGCCAAAACGCGGCCATATATTTGGTATTTTCTGTACACTCACTTTGGTAACCCGCTAATAAACTGCTCTAGACGATCCCAATCTTCCGGATCGTTTAGGAGCCTTGACTTTAAGAAATGGGCATTCTGCATAACACGTTCTGCCTTATTAACCGGATCCGCTTTGGGCGTCACCTGGGGCACCAACTCACCACCCTGTATCTCACCAAGGTGCTCTAAAGTTTCCCGCCAGTCACGCCGGCTGACCACCCCCTCCTCGATCAGGATCAGCGCTGCCTCCTCCCGCTTTTTGTTAACATCAAACTCCACCAAATTGCCAAGGTATTCATCCATTCCGACTTCAACCGTCATCAGATCATACAGGATTCGGCCTTTGCTTTCTGGAGTCAGGTATTTTAACAGTTCCGGTTTTTGGTGCAGCGTATCAATCAAGGTCTCAGTTTGCTCCCCAATAACTTTTTGCTGTTTCCACTCAGCTAAAAGTTCATCCGTATACTCCAAAGCATCAATTAGCACCTCAACACTTTTTCCAACAGCAAACGCCGGCCCGGCCCAGATGTTACCTTGTTGCAACATCCTCCAGGCCCAAGCGCTATACAGATCAAACACATCCAAACCGGATTCATCTTTTTCTTTCTCAAAAATATCCAGATAACTGAAGTTGTGTCGCTTAAGCTCGCCGTGAATCAACGTAATGAATGCCCAACATTGACCCACACCCACAGTGATATTGAGCTGGCCACCGCACCCTGGGCCCAGGCACGCTTCCGCCTTCATTTTAATCACAAAACGGCTGCTATCCTGATCAAACCCTACCTTAAATTCGGCCGTGGCCCCAATGCCCAGCATACCCGTCAATGTATAACCGGCACTGCCCAGGGCGCCAAACTGTGGCGGCTGGTGAGACTTGCCTGGGGCCGGGTCTTTGGGTGGGGGCCGCCAATCCACCGAGGCACGCATGCCCAGCTCGGCTTTGGCACCGGCAAAGGCACCGGCATTGGCCCCTGCCTCCAGGGCGCCTTTTGCCTGCACAATGGTTTTGTCGCTGACTTTGCCCGCCCGACTTTCATCGCGCACCGCGCCCACCACCGCCAACATACCTTGCGGCGCAGCCAGGGCAATCTCACCCCCCAGGTTAACATTTGCACCGGCCCAGGCGCTGATACTGCCTTCGAAGGTGGCCCTCATTTCCCCCAGATAAAGTTCCACCTCTTTCTCAACGACTTTCGAATGCTCGCGATCGATTTCCCAGGCGATGAAATCGCATCGGCGATTTTCGAAAATTTCCTGATCGGTTGCTACCGCTGGCGCCGTTTCACCTTTGCTGATATAGGGCGTACTAAATAACCTAATATTGCTCAGCAAATTGTAATCCCAGGTGATTCGGGTCTGGTTCTGCTGGCTGGCGTACAGCCTGAGGGCTTCGGAGTATTGCTCGATCAAACGCTGCAGCTTGGTTTTTGGCTTACCATTGCGAAAGCTGGGGTGTGGCTCATCCCATTGGGCCTTGCTTAAAAACAGCATGCGTTGCAACTGCGGCAATATCTGCTGCCGCATTTCTTCTAGATTTGGAACCTGTTGTTTGATCTGGTCTACCAGGGAGGCCTTGGTTTCCGAGCGGCCGACCAAGTCCCAGTTGACTGCCGCCGGAATACTGCCACTGCGAATCAGGATAACATAGGCCATAAAATCCACTTCCGCCCGGCCCCAGTGACTGCTTTTAAAATGACCGATCCAGTTTTCCAGTTTCTGGGCGATAAAATCCGCCACAATGGCGGCACGGCGCTGGCCTAACCTGTCATTATAATCGTTCGATCCGGTGGCACTGGTGTGCCCCACAACCTGGATAAACAGATCCCTGCGCCCGGCATCGGTATTGGTGCGATTCACCGTTTGCGCCAACACCTCCCAGTGCTGCAGCATGGCAAAAAGATTGTCTGCACCGGACGGCGTGAGCAGGCTGTCATCCACCGCAAAGTAAGGTGTGTCCGCCTGCTGGTTGAAGTTGTTTTTTCTGTAATCGATGCCGGCGCTTTTGCCGTAGGGCTTAGGTACAATTTCTTCGGTTTTAACTTTGATTTTTGGGCGCAGGCCATACCCTTCACTTGAGGGAAACATAAACCGGCCTTCGGCCTTGGCCTCAGCCAAAGCCGCATCAAATGAGGCATCCGCACCCACTGCCAACTTGCCCTTTTTCAGCAGATCAAATTCGGCTTTTACGGTGGCGCCCAGGGTATAACGCATAAACTGGGCTCCGGCACTGGCATCCCAGCATGTCGGGGGGAGTGGCTTGCGTGCTATCAGGTCTTTGTAATGTTCTCTCCCCTCTTTACCGCAAACTGTTTTATAGGGCACATCGCGCAAATCAAGGTACAAGTCAGAACTCTTACCCCAAATATCCCCCACCATTCTCTTCACAAAATCCCAATCCTCCGGCAAAAAATAGTTGGCGGGATTGGTTTCGCTGCGGCTGGTGGTTTTATCCAGTGCCTTTAGGGCGTCATCACGATACTGCTCATAACGCTTCCAGGACGCGTTGACATCCTGGTTGATCTTTTCGATCCAGTTGTCGATCAGTGCGTAATTGTCTTTAGTGAGAAACGCTGACAGCGTCGGCAGCAGCGTCTTGATCAGGCGCTCTGAAGGAATCTGACCGGTTGTCTCACCCTTGGCCAGTTTCCAATCCTTGGCGATCTTGGTTTTAACCTTGCCAAAGGTTTCGATGACTTTGTCACGATTCAGCTCACCGGCCTTTTTACTCCCGTCGGCTGCCTGATCCGCCTGGGTATAGCGCCAGCCCTTAAGGGAATCCTCAACTGGTTCTGCGTTGATGACTTCGCTCAGTGCGCCTTTTATGGTGCCGGGCATCTGGTACAGGTGGCCTGGCCTGGCTTTGTACTTTTCCACGAAGTCTGCCGGGATCAGGGAGTATTTGGCGGCACCGATGCGCATCATTTCCTGCAGCCCAACACGGCCTTTTGCCAGGGGTGCCAGTTTCTTTGTGCCCGCACTGCCATCTCCAGCCACGGCCTCCGCCAACGCGGCACGCACACCATCTTGTGCCTGCAACAGATTACGGTGATCAGATCCGGTTTGGGTGCGGGCTGCTTCTAACTGTTCTGCAGCCTGATCCAGTTTTTTATCCAACGCTTCCAACTCAGCCAAGCCTGGCTCATCCAGTACCAGAATGATATGTTCATTGGGGCAATATAGGAGCTCATAGATTTCACCGGGTTGTGTCAGAACCAGTGTATTCTTGCTGCCATAGGCAACATTCAGCTCTTTTGGTGCTGGAGTCGGAGCTGTCATAACGTATTCCCTGTCTTATTCCCTGTCTTATTCAAGCGGTTCAGCAGCCGTATTCCCGTTCCACGGCGCCATAAAGTGATGCCGATATTTGGCCCGTTACCGGCAGATCGTTTGCCTGTTCAAAGGATTCAATACCGGCTTTGGTTTTGTTGCCGTAAATGCCGTCCGCCACACCGCAATCGTGGCCAAGGCTGTTCAAACGTGCCTGAATACCCGACACCGTATCCACCGGATCGAGAAATCCCGGCTTCACTATAAAGCGGTGGCTGGGTTGCTCCGCGGCCGGATCGGCATACACATTAAGCGGAAATTCTTCTATATCCGTTTTCTTCACCACAATCTGAACTTCTCCGCTGTGATTGCTCACCCGGGTTTGCGAACGACCGTCCAGTTGGAAATCCACCGCCACATTGGGCATTGGCCGCCCACCATGATCCGTCAGACGAAACACCAGCGTCTGTGGCTCCCCTTCTTTCACCACAAAACGGTGATTGGCACCGGTGCGTACGTACACTGATTTCTGTTTTTGTTCCGGAATGAAAACTTCATCACCGGCAAACAGGATGTTGGGATTGGGCCGCCGTTTACGCAGTTGCGCGTTATCCGCATGGTGGTAGATATCACGCCAATTGGCGATCTTATGGCGGCGGGCAATCTTCGCCAGGTTTTCGCCGGGCTTTACGATGTGAATGATCGACATGAATTTAATCCTGTGGCATGACTCGTTCCGTATCAGTCCCAAGGATCAGTGCCTGGGAAGCTGACCTGACAATCACCCGGCGGCATTCCCTGTATACGCGCAATTCCCTGAGCATCCGTGGTACCTGTGTAGTCCTTACCGTTTTTGTCCGTGATGCGGTATTGGGTATTGGCCAGCGGCTGACCGGACTCCGTCTCTAACTGCACACTCACCCAACTGTTTTCCGCCTCCAAAGCGGCAACGGTGGCGGTGGTATCCCGACCCGGTACTGCTATCCGCGGCAACGGTGCATCCGGGTTGGCTTGGCCGCCCTCAACCGATTCCACAGTCACTACGTTTTGCACCACGGGCGCGGTGTTGGGTAATGCCGGGGCACTGGCCTTACCGGGCTTGTCACCCTGGTCAGCAGGCTTGGGTGCCTGCGGCGCGGTGATCGTTGCGGGTTTAGCCGGGGTGGCGGCGCCACCGGTATTGATGCGCACCATGGGCCCCTTGATGGTGACACCACTGGGGTCCAGCTTCACCAGGCCTCCCCCGGCTTTCAGGGTCAGCTCCACTCCCGCTTCAATCACCAGCGACATGCCGGCTTTCAGCACAACATCCTGCCCTGCCTGTTCGGTATGGGAGCCATTGATGCTTAACTGGGCCGTTTGGCCGATGTTTTGCGACAGGTTTTGGCCCACCTTGAGGTTGAGATTTTGCTTCACCGTGGTGTGCTGATCTGCCGCCACCCGCTGGTTCAGATTATTGCCTACTGTGTTGTGCAGCTCGTTGCCGACCCATTCCTTCCAGTCATGGCGCACATACAGATCCAGGTTTTTCTCGGCGTGCAGGTAAATTTGCTCCCGGCCTTTTTTATCGTCAATGCGCAGCTCGTTGAAGCCCCCGCCACCGGGGCTGCTATCGCTCTTGAATGTGGTTCGACTGTCATTGGCGGGCAGCGCATACGGGGTGGCGTTGGCACCGTTGTAAACCGTGCCGGTGACCAGGGGCCGGTCCGGGTTGCCTTCGAGAAAGGCCACGATCACTTCCTGCCCCACTCGGGGGATCACCATGGCCCCCCACTCGTTGCCGGCCAACCCCTGACTGACCCGCAGCCAACAGGAGCTGGTTTCATCGTATTGCCCTTCCCGATCCCAGTGAAACTGGACTTTTATGCGGCCATATTCATCGGTGTAGATCTCTTCTGCCGCCGGGCCGGTGACAAAGGCGGTCTGACTGCCGTGCACGGTGGGGACAGGGGTCTCTGCCAGCGCCCGGAACGGTACCGTGGCGGGTATGGCACTGAACTCGACACTGAAACGGGTGCCCTCACTGCTGCTGCCTTCCTCCAGTGCCTGGGGTTGGCGGCCCTGCACCCGCACTGCGGTCAATGTGTGCTCTGAGTTCAGCGTCTGCTGCGGGTGATCTTTGATACTGAAGCGGGCACCGGGCCACAGCCGCTGGCAATCGCTTTCCCCTTCAATGCGGCGGGTGCGGGCCTGATGGGCCTGCAGTTGCCGCTTTGCATACCGGGCACCTTCGGCAGGGTCAGTAAAGTGACCCCGATAGTGATACTGCTCCAGGCCGGCATACCCCCCCTGCCGCTCACTCTGCTCCAGGCGCAACCGGGTCTTCTCAAATGAGTAATCCCGCAGCGTCACACTGCCTGCCTGGATACTGGCGTGGGCGCGCAAATCATAGATGGACTCCTGATCCGAGACCATGCCGGTGCGCTCTTTGTAACGCAGTGTCGACAGACCTTTAACGGGTTGGAAGCGGCCATTGTGATCGGTGATCACCAGCACATGGCGATCAAATTGATGTTCAAAGAAATAGAAGATGCCCTCCTGTTCCATCAGGCGCTGGATGAAATCGAAGTCGGTTTCCCGGTACTGGGTACAATACTCCCGCGGTGGATAACGCCCTCTCAAATCAAAGCTCACATCCTGGCCCTGGACATTGGCCTCTTTCAATACTTGCTTGAGGATGTCCGGCACGGATCGTTGCTGGAAGATGCGCAGGTTGCTGCGATACTGCAGAAACGTCAGTTTGGGCACCAGCCGTACCCGGTACAGGGTATAACGGTGGCCGCTTTCCCCTTGTTGCAGGTGCTGAATCTCGCCATGCAAATACTGGGGATGACGTTCATTAAACAGGGTCAACAGGCCGTTCTTGCCAACCAGGGTTTCCTGTTTGAGAGCGGGGTTTTCACAGGCTAATTCAACGTCACAGGTGAATACGTCAGAAACCGCCGCTTTAATGTCAAAACCCACCACGCGCAGGGCCTCGGGCAGGCTGGGAATCTGGAATAAAAAGCGAGTCACATTGGCAGGTACGGTCATGGGGTCAGCACTTGAATTTTGTTAGCCTAGCCAGGATCTGTTCACACTGATTTGTACAGAGCCTGTTTTCCATAAAGACAGCGCCACAACAAAAATAGAGGCCGTTATGACCGATTACCGCGATGAAGCCGTCGCCCCTCAGACCAGCATTGAAGAGTTCCGCAAGATCGTGGAAAGCCGCCGCTCCGTGCGCCGCTTTACGGACGACCCCGTGCCCGATGCCGTGGTGGAAGACTGCCTGGATCTGGCCATGCTGGCCCCCAATTCCTCCAACCTGCAGCCCTGGGAGTTTTACGTGGTGCGCGATGCGCAGGTGAAAGCCCGGCTGGCGGAAGCCTGCCTGGGCCAGAACGCGGCAAAAACCGCCCAGGTGCTGATTCCCATTATTGCCCGCCCGGATACATGGAAACAGAACAGCCTGCGTAACCTGGACTACTGGCCGGAAGAAACCATGCCCAAGATCATCAAAAACTACTACTCGAAGATTGCCCTGTTTCACTACAACCCCGGGCCGCTGGGATCATTTGGGCTGGCGAAAAAGGCCCTGGGCCTGGTGGCGGGATTAAAGCAGGCGGTGCCCCGCGGGCCCTACGGCGTCAACGAGATGAAAACCTGGGCGGTTAAATCCACCGCCCTGGCGGCGGAAAACATGATGCTGGCATTCCGGGCTCACGGTTACGACACTTGCCCCATGGAAGGTTTTGACGAACGCCGGGTACGCAAGATTCTGGATTTGCCCGGTGACGCCATCGTCACCATGATCCTGGGGGTTGGCAAGCGGGCAGAAAACGGCATTTATCACCGCCGCTACCGCTTTCCACGGGAGGAGTTTATCCACCGGATCTGATCTGCTGCGCCAAGCAGGGGGGAACACCAGGCCCAAAGCGCACACAGCAACAGACTCCACCGGCAAATACTGGAGAACAACCAGGGATACCGGGTATAAACGGTGTTGCCCGCCGCCGATGAGTGGGGGATATTCACCAAATAGCCACCGGCTTGCTGGGCGGGGGTCAGGCTGAGGATCTCACCCGTAGGCGCGATCACAGCAGAAGGCCCATTGTTCATGATATGCACCATAGGCAGGCGATTCTCCACCGCCCGCAGGGCCCCGCCGTATAAATGCTGAAAGGGTTCCCGGCTGCGACCAAACCAACCGTTACTGGAAAGCACCGCTAAAATTGTGTTGGTGGGGCGGTGCTGAAGGCGCTTTGCAACCTCTTCACCAAACATGACTTCAAAACAGATCAACGGGGCCACGTTCGCAAAACCCAGATCAAAGAACCCGGCTTCCTGCCCCGGCATAATGCGATCGGTAAAACCGCCGAAGAACGCCGACCAGATCGGCTCCAACACCGGCAGTTGATCAACCAGAGGCAGATACTCACCAAAGGCCACCCGCAGCATTTTGTAGTGCACACCCACTTCGGCCCCCTGTTGATCCAGCAATACTGCTCCATTTTGCATTGCAGCAATCGGCCCACTGGTGTGCTGGCGCATATCCTGAAACAACAGCGGCACAGACAGGCGCCGCACGTGCTGCTGGAACGCCCTGCGAATGGCGGCCTGATCCAAATACCCCTTATAACGCGCTTCCGGCCAGAGAACCCATTGCGCGCCCTGATCGACCAGAGAATCGGTCAACGCAAGCGCCGCAGGATACGTGCGGCTGTAGCCCGAAGGTGGCGGCAGGTAGCGGCGATCAGGCAGCTCATTAGGTTGCACCAGCCCAACCCGCACGCTGGGCCAGGTGGGCATCCGCTGCTGCCACAGGGACAGCGCATAAAAACCATAGCCAAACCAGGCAACCAGAATCAAACCCGCCACCACGTAGCGCCCCCGCTGCAGGGGCGGTTGCGGCCAAGACACAGACTGCGCCAGCACCGTATTACACAGCACCATCACTGCGGCCAACGCCTGTTCACCCAGCAGATCGGTTGCTTGCAGTGCCAAAGGGAAGGCGATCTGCGTGCCCCCCAGATAGGGGGAGAACAGCATGGGAAACTCATGGATAAAAACACCGAACACAAGGGGATAGATCAGCAGACCCGGCAAACCGCCGCGCCAGCGTAACCACCCGCACGCCAGACTTGCCAAAGCAAAAAGCTGGGCGCTGTAGAACCAGAACACACACCCGACAAAAAAACTGGGAACCGCCCCCAAGCCCTTCAGCAGATGAACAAACGGCGTGATCCAGTGGCCCGCCACGATTACAAAGCCCAGGCCAAACAGCAGCCCCATGACGTACTGCTGCCAAGAATTGTCACTGCGATTAAGCTGCCATATCAACGGGGCCAGGGCACACCAGGGCACCCAAAACAATCCGGCGAAAACAAATCCGCTGCCCAGCAGCATTCCACTCACAGACACCAACAGATACCCGAACACAGATCGATTCAAGGGCGGACGCCTCTGGCGGAGACCACATCGAGCAACGCATGCTGTGACGGGAATAACTGTTGTGCCGTTTGCCTGCCAAAGTGCTGATGCTGCAGGCGGATTAAACGCTGCAATTGTTGAACTCCGCTCACTTGCCGGCGGCCCTCGCCTTCAGCATCCAGCAGGTATTGCCGGTAACGGACCAATAAAGAAGTGAGTTCCTCTCCATGCAACGGATTAATCCGCGCAGACAACCACTTAATACGATCAAACTGCCTGCTGGAAAGTGTGTCAGGAAATGCCAGTACAGCCTGACGCAGTGCACGCTCTGTGTGCTCCGACAGCGCTACCCCGCTGGGCGTATACTCAATGGTCAGCAACGCCGTTTCGATGGGTTCAAAATCCAGGGGGTGGACACTGGATTCATCGGCTTGGACTGCATTGTCGAATTGCGCCTGCTGCAGCTGGTAATACGTCACAGCAAAGCCAACAAAAAAAATCAGCACCAGACTGGGAACAATGGAGGCTGTTGCGCTGCACCAGATTTTCATTACCATAGATTCAGGTGACTCAATCGAGCCTGCTCATCCTGTTTGAAGTTGTAATCCACCAACGCCTGAATTTGTTGCTGCACCTCCTCTTTAGGGTACCCCGCCGCTTCGATAACCGCTTTCTCAGACTGAAAGGCATAATACCGCGCCTCCCATTGATCAATCTCAAACTGATCACCGGCATAACGTATTTGCAGTGCCTGTTGCTGCGCCTTTTTTTGTTCCGCCGACAAAGACGTATCCTGCTCCAGGGCCATGGCTTCCAACATGTAATTGCCGTTGGCGTTCTCGACCCGAAACAAATCGGCCGCAACACCATCACCCAGATACATTGCCTGTAATCCCTGCAGTTCTTCCATCATCAGCAGCTCATCCCCCGGCGCTACCGACGCAAACAGGGATTGCCGCGCGTGCAGATAATCGTGAAAGTTTTCAATGATAGTCGCCACCTGCTCACTCACCTGTGTTGGCAGGGATGACTTCACAATGGCGATAAAATCCTGTAATTCCTCTGCAGTAAATAACCGCTGCCCGTGGGCGAATGCAGCGTTCAGGGATTGCAACGCCGCATGATCGGCAATCACAGTGCCATTCCGATCCAACGCAATATTCCGCAATGCGCTGCGTATGCGCTCACGATCAAACTTGAGGGATGATTGCGCTTTGTCGTCCACTGAGGATGAAGTTGCTTCGAACTCTGTCCAGGCATTACCCACCGTAACAAGCACTTCATTGGCTTGTGGAGTATTGGTTTGCGGAGCCACCGCAGGCACAGACTCTAGACCAAGGAACTGACTCTGTTGGTTGGATTCTTTATCAACAAACCACACGTGATTTATCACGAACCCAACACCCAAAAACAAGAGCGTTAATAGCAAATGATATAACGAAATCCGTTTCATATTTCTTTATCTTCTTGTTGTTATCTCTACTGTCACCATCATATCCGGAACATGCCTTTCTTCGCGGCCAAAAAGCAAAGCGAATCGGACAGGCCATGTATATCACACATGTGATTCCTGTAACCCCGTGCAAGTATTCCCAGCGTGTTTGCGCAGACACCCCAATCCGACTTTGTTGTATTGGCGCGCTTGAAACCGACGCGATGTCGTTTCGAACCACCAATAAAGCCTGCAATTAACGAAAAGAATCAAGGCACTTATATGAATACCTATTTATTAAGAACCCTTTCAATCTGTCTTTTTGCCGGTTTGTTTAGCATGCAAGTACAGGCAATAACACCCGACCCTGAACCCGATCC
>DKQK01000028.1:220687-265100 GCA_002471665.1 Gammaproteobacteria bacterium UBA7310 | reverse complement strand
CCCGATCCCCCCTCCACCTGTTCCAACTGCTATCAACGTGGACCCAATCCAACGGTATCCGCACTGGAAGCGGATAGCGGGCCCTATAGCGTGCGCACAATCAACGTTTCTTCCTGGGTATCCGGGTTTGGCGGAGGTACGATTCACTATCCTGTGGGAACAGAAGGCACCATGGGCGCGATTGCGGTGATCCCCGGTTACGTCTCTTACGAGCGTTCCATCAAGTGGTGGGGGCCGCGCCTGGCTTCCTGGGGATTTGTCGTCATCACCACCGACACCAACACCATTTATGATCAGCCCGATAGCCGCGCGGATCAACTGAGCGCAGCATTGGATTACGTCATCAGCCAAAGTAATTCTTCAAGGAGTCCAATCTATGGCATGGTGGACGCCAATCGTTTGGGCGCAATGGGATGGTCCATGGGTGGCGGTGGCACCCTTAAATTATCCACTGAACGCGAACTGAAAGCGGCTATCCCCCAAGCACCCTACTACGCGGGGTTCAATCCGTTTGATGAAATCACCACGCCCACACTCATCATTGCCTGTGAACTGGATGTCGTCGCTCCCGTCGCTCAACATGCGTCACCGTTCTACCGGGAGATTCCCGGCTCCACCGCCAAAGCATTTCTTGAGATCAACGGCGGTGATCACTTCTGTGCCAACAGCGGCTATCCAGACGAGGACATACTGGGCAAGTACGGGATTGCCTGGATGAAGCGCTTTATCGATGAAGATCGCCGCTACGACCAATTCCTGTGCGGCCCCAATCATGAGGCAGATCGAAGTATCTCCGAGTATCGCGACACCTGTAATTACTGAGACTCGCCGGTGAGGAGTGGGGATAAAGTGCTGTTCCCCACTCTCTTCTGCCGTCTGATCAACCGCCTTGCAATAATAAACCGATCGGTCTATTATTGCCTTCATGAGTAGCAAAGGCCAACAAACACAGGAAAAAATCCTCTCCGCCACTTTGGACCTGATCGAACGCCAGGGCTTCCACAACACGGGGCTGCAGCAGATCATCAAGGCCAGCGGTGCGCCCAAGGGGTCACTTTATTTTCATTTCCCGGACGGCAAGGATCAGATTGTGGCGCTGGCCCTGGAACAGGGCACCCAGCTGATCGGCAGTATGATCGAACACGCGTTCAACATGGCCGACAACCTGGAGGTGGCCGTGGGCTGGTTGTTCGATGGGTTATCCGTGCGCCTGCAGAGTTCGGCGTTCGAGAAAGGCTGCCCGGTTGCCACGGTGGCACTGGAGGTCAACGAACAACACCCCGATGTGCTGGAGGCCTGCAGAAAAGCCTTCGACCAATGGCAAGGCGCCATCACACTGGGCCTGCAGGCCAAAGGCATGAGCAACGAACTGGCTGCCAGTGAAGCGGCCCTGATGTTATCCCAACTGGAAGGTGCAATGATGCTGGCCAGAATCCGGCGCTCACGAGAGCCCATGGATCAGGCACGGGATGCGGTGCTCAGCCGCCTGGCCCCGGCCTGAATTTTTTTAATCTCTTTATATATAGACTGGTCTATTATTAAAAAGGAGCACCATCATGACAAACCCAGCCAACACCATTCTGGTCACCGGCGCCAACGGCTTGATCGGCCGCTGGCTGGTACCCGCCCTGCTGAACCAGGGTTATGAAGTGATTGCCGCCATGCGCAAGGCCAACCAGCGGGAGCAGGCCTTCCGCCACTTTGTGCAACGTCAAGCCACCCGGCAGCATGAAGAAAACGACGTGCAAACCCGGTTGCAGGTGGTCAACTTTAGCCTGGAGCAGGTGGCGGATCTGTTTCAGGACCGTACCCGCAATGACAGCATCATTGCGATTCACCATCTGGCAGCGGCCTTTGACTGGGGTTTGGAGCGCAACAATACCCACCGGGTGAACGTGGATGCCAGTGAAACCCTGCTGCAGTGCGCCGCCGCACTACCCCATCTGCAACGCTTTATCTGGGTGGGGGGCTATCGGGTGGCCAACAAACCGGATGTGAGCGAGGCGCGGCTTTATAAAACCCTGGGGGCGTATGAGGCCTCGAAGCTGATCGCCCATGAGCGCATGAAACAGAGAGCGACGGCCCTGAACCTGCCCTGGACCGCCCTCAATCCTTCTACGGTGATTGGTGACAGCCGTACGGGGGAAACCACCCAATTCATCGGAGCCGCTGAAATCATTCAACAATTATCCACCGGTAACATGCCGGCCATTCCCGGCAATCGCACAACGTTCCTTCCCCTGGTGCACGTGGACTTTGTGGCGGAATTCGCGGCGCGCCTGCTGCAGCACGATCAATCCATTAATCAGGAATACTGGTTGCTGGATGAGAACACTCCCAATTTTGCCGAGCTGCTGCAACGCCTGGCAGACCACATGGGCGTACAGGCACCGCGCCTGTTCGCCCCACTTTGGCTGCTAAAACGGGTGCCGCAATGTCTGCTGCCCAGCCCCCGGGAAACGTTGTCGTTTCTGTCTTCGGATCGCTATGACGTTACTACCACCCGGCAACTGGCACAGGAGATGGGCATTGCCGACCGCCTGCCGCTGAACAACGTGGAAGGTTGGGTGGATCACCTTATTGCGCAACAGTTTGGAGACAACCCGGCCATGGCCTGACTGTAATTCCCCCAAAATCAGGTCTATTGACAGAGCAGAAAAAGAAAACCCATACTACGCCCGGGGATACGTTGTTACTGATTCTTATTCAGCATGTGTTTAGTTACTGGGGTTGCTGCCTATTTCCCCATTTTAGTTATCTCTTTGCCGTTACAAAAATTGCCTGAACCTCCCATTATTTGAGGTCAGGCTAATTACTAAAATGGATGAATCATGAAAGTTTATCGAAAAGTCATACACCCGTGGTGGATGATGGTGCTGCTGTCGATCAGCATGTTGCCCACTTTATGCGCCTGTCAATCAACGGAGTCAACACGGGCAGACATTGCAAACAGCCCGTCAGCACAGGAGCTCACCGAGTTCCAGTGGTCACTGATGAGCCAGGGTTCACTGGTTCTGTATCAAGATAATGCTCGGTTGCTGCCAGCACGAACAACCGGCAGCGGGGTGTTGGAATCCATCCCCTTGAAAATCCAGATTCAACCCTACGCGCAGCAGCACACTCTGACCGTACCGCTTATCACCATACTGTCACCTTACCAGGTTCACCCGGATGAATGGCGGCTTGAGTTACAGCACGATAACCGCTGGGTTGAGGCCGCTTCGTTTCGCTTTAGCGAAGGCCGGTTTGTGGCTGAGATCAATGGGGAATCCGCCACCTTGTACGAATTGAACAGGGTTCGTTTTATTCAGCAATAACATCTTTATTGGGGAAAACAGCATGAAACACCTGATGATTGTGCTGGGGTTTATGTGCCTGTCATGTCCGACACTGGCCGATACCCTGTCGTTGAGCATTGATGAACTGCAAACCTGGAATGCCATAGGATCAGATGGCGAGGTGAACAGCCAAGGGGAAGCGGTCCAGGAACGCATCATGGGCAAACCGGACTTTGTCAAAGTGATCGACCTGCCGGCAAATGACGCCAACGTGGAACTTAGCAAAAAAGTCGGTTTCTTCATGGACGTAAAACGCAAAGGATTCTGCTCCGGTTCGCTGGTGGGCCCAGACCTGTTCCTGACCAATCATCACTGCATCGCGGCGGATAACGGCGGCATAATTCCAGCCACGAACATTGTTGTGTGGATGGAGTACACCAGCCCCAAAAGCAAACCAGATGCTAACTCCACGGCCCAGGCCACCCAAATCCTTTCCTACCACGAATCCCTCGACTATGCCTTGCTGAAGCTAAACAAACCGCTGGGCAACCGTTACGGCTGGCTGCAGTTGGAACAGAACCCGAACCTGGTGCAACAGATCCGCTCGGTCAAAATCATTCAACACCCCGATAGTCGCCCCAAGGAAATTGTCACCAACAATACCCAAGTCATCAACTGCCAGTCCCCCTTTACCGGCAATAAGGCGTATCTCTGCTATCTGGCCGACACCCAGGGTGGCTCGTCAGGTTCGCCGGTATTCAGTATCGACGGTGACAAAATCGTTGCGCTCCACCACCGGGGAGTGGAGGGCCGCTTTAACCTGGGCACCCGTATTCTGTTTATCGCCGAAAAAATCAAACCTTATCTGCCGGTAGCCGGCGCTTCCACCAGCTCCGGCACCAGCAACAATGCAACACCCGCTAAAACATCAGCCAAACCAAACCCTGCGGCAGCACCAAAGGCAAAGCCCACCCCCAAACCGGCAGACCCGCCTTCCGATACCCAAGACAACACCGGCGGCTGGAAACCCATTATATGAAAACCTTAACTCGCTATTGGATGCTGCTGCCGCTGTTGATGCTGGTATCCATAGCCGGAGCCAAACCGCAAAACAATATCATTCTTTACGGCGGTATCGGCTATACCGAGGAAGCCACTCAGCAGACGCTGTTTGATCTGTTGACCGACGGCAGTTATCGACTGGAAGACGCCACCGAACAAATGGTCATTCAACTGAACCGAGAAACCGGTGGCTTGCCTCAGCTGTCACCCTATCCCGTTGCGCTGTTGGTGGATGACGCCGAGGCCGCCATCGCCAGGGAACTGGGTAAGGAGCGTGCCCCTTTCGACTCCGTAACGAAACTGCAGCGATACTTTGATCGCGTGCTGGGTATTTTCCTGGTGGGCTCGTTTGAGCAGCACATGGGGTTCGTCTACCCCTACCAGCTAACGAATGGCAAGGTCAGGCACTCCTATCACGACTATTTCTTTACCAGTGTCACTGCTCTGCTGCTGGATCTGGAGAATGATGAGATCGTACTGTCTGCATCAGCTTTGAGCCAGGTGCACAACAAATCCGCCGCCAGCCAAATCAACAACCCGAAAGAACAGCAACAACAGTTTCTGAAAGCCTATACCCAGGCGTCGGACAAAGCGCTGGAGCGACTGGTGAGCCTGATTCAAACACGTAACCTGAACAAAATCCGGGATGAAGACCGCCACATTGTTACCGGGGTCTGGGTGAATGGCAGCAACGCCGGCCAACTGTTTCAATGGCAACAGCCTGGGGCCAGCCCGAACATGTGCAACATTCCATCCGGCTGCAAACCCGGCTCCACAGCTTGCGCCCAAATGGCGGGGCTGCTGGCCCATGGCACCACTGATGCCTTATCGGCCAAAGGCCTGATTACCCTGCCACCGCTGGGCTGGTCCACCTGGCGTTCGGACAACGCCTGGGAAGTGGCGGCCCGCTTCGCCCTGCCACAAAACCGCAAATCCCTCACCGACCGCCTGATTGATTTCTCCATCAACCCGAAACAGGCGGCCAACAAATACATTGCCACCATCGACGACATTGACTCCGCCACCAGCGCCAACGGCCAGGAGGCTCT
This sequence comes from Gammaproteobacteria bacterium UBA7310, assembly GCA_002471665.1. Taxonomy (GTDB): domain Bacteria; phylum Pseudomonadota; class Gammaproteobacteria; order Pseudomonadales; family Ketobacteraceae; genus Ketobacter. Next base: position 259,711 of record DKQK01000028.1, on the reverse strand, counting down.
GCTCAAAGTCGACGAATACGTTACCAACCTGAGCCTGATCAAGGCGTTTACCCCACCCGATAGCTGCACACCGCAGCGCGAGTTGGAGTTCCTGGACGACAAGGCTTTCTACGGGCTGTATCAAGCCAGTCGGGTTGAGGGCCGGGCCAAAGCCAACCCGGATCAGCAACGCCTGTTTCACCAGATCGCATTGATTAACGCACTGTCGCATTTGCCGGTTAAGGGGAACTGACATGAATTTTCGTTTTGCTCTGTGCCTTATGGCATTGTGCGGCCTGCTGAGCTTCCCGGCCCAGGCCCAGTCGGTCGCCACATTGATGCGGGTCACCATCGACGGCCGGCCCGCCAGCCGGGAAGTACTGGAAAGCAGTTTCAATTTTGAAACCCTGCTGCTGACACACCTCAGCCGTCATGGTTACGAACATGTGGATCTGACGCCGCTAAAATCCGGTTTCCAGCAACTGCGGTATTCCCACGAGTGCCCAGTGGTGGGCGGTGATTTCAGTTTTCGCAATTGTGAGAGCTTCGGCAACTATGCCGAAGCGGTATTACAGATACTAAACAACATCAAACTGGGGGTGGAAAACCAGTATCTGCCGGAGTTCACCGCCAACGACCGCATCATCATCAGTGATACCCAGATCGCCAACCTGGGCCGCAATATCCGCGTTGACATGTACCTGCGGGTGTACGACGCCGCCAGTCACAAGCTGGTAACCAACGATACCCTGCACCGGGAGCAACGCATGGGGAGCCGGGGCACACGCGAAGGTATGATCGTAAAGCTGGTGGATAGGGTGGTGGCGCAGGCCGTGGACACCCTGGCCAATGGAAGCCCCGGCAAATAGGAGCCCGGAGAAATTCTGGCTCTAAACCTGCCAATTAATCGAGTAGTTGTTAACAAGGGGGAAAACAATGAAATCTCGTCACATGATCACCAAAACTATTCTGATCGCTCTGGCTTTGGCTGCAGGCACACCCGCCTGGGCGAAAGTAAACATATTCAATACAGGTCTGGATGGGGCCTGCCTGTATATGAAAGAAAACAAAATCAAGATCGACTACCAGGACCGCATGGTGAATGATCTGCTCGATATCGCCAAGAAAGCCTGGAACGTATTCAAGAAAGACAAAACCCCACTCTGCGAAATCAACAGTCCCGCAGGTCTGCTGCTGGCGTCGGCGGACTACATTGACCGCGCCACACTCAATGCGGCACAGGGCATCGACTCCATTGAGAAAGCCCTGGGTATGAAGCAGACCCTCAGCAAAATCATACTGGAGCTGGAAAAGGCCCTGGAGGGGGAAAACCCCGCCGCGCAAATCGATGCCGACGTGATCAAAGCCACCGAGATGATCGGTAGCCGCGCCAAGGAAATCGAGGCCGAGTTGGAAAAGCGCAAAGACAAGTACCTGGGGTCCGACGAGTTTCGCCAGCATGTTGTGGAATCCCAGATTTCCCTGAACGCAGCCAACTACTACCAGGCGCAATCCGCACTGGGTGTGACCACCTTCCGTAAATACTGGATGGATGCCGATAAACAACAACGGCTGGATCTGGTATCCGCCAACAGTGCTGTGGGCATTACCTCCGAATTTGCCGAAAATCTACCGGAGCGGGCCACCGGCATGGTGGAAAACATCACCTCCGCCATCCAGCTGGCCATGGACATCAACAAGTCCCTGGATAAATCGGCGCTGAAAAAACAAAAGAACATGATCAAAAAGGCCCAACACGCCGAATCCAAAAAGGCGGTGGAGGTGGCACGCGCCATCGACCAGCGCACCACCAGCACATTCTCCCTTGCAAAACAGGAAGATAACACCAAGCAGACGGTGCTCGCAGACAAGTCCGACTGCGAACCAAAGAAGAATATGCTGACCGGACTCATCGGTACCGTCACGGAAAAAGTCACCGGACAGGAACAATCTGCGGACTGTCCGTAAAAAAAGACTCAAATCCTGCCATTTACAGGGATAACCCATTCAATCATCAGGAACCATCATCATGAAAAGATTACTGCTTGCCACCTTAATCAGTCTTGTGCCGCTTTTTGCCTTTGCCAAAGGCGGACAGGGCCTGCCCGTGATCGTCATGGCGGAAGATTCAGACCCCAACAGCGTCAAGCGCTCCAGTGATATCCACCGCCGTGTGATGACCGAACTGCAGCGCCAACTGGCCACCGATGACTGGTATGTGATTGATGAAAGCGCCATCGCCGCCAAAATGGACTGGAATTTCCGCGATCGCCGCCCCAAGGAAGAACTGATTAAAGTGGTGGACCTAGCCTGCACGTCGGAAGACGCGACCTTATGCGGCCGCGCCCTGGTGGTGTTCAAAATCCGCGCCATGGCCAAAGACTACGGCTTCGGCACCAAGGCCCAGGTGCGAATCAATGGGGATATTTATGATGTGGCCTCCAACCAATACCTGGCCGGCTGGGAGCCCCTGAAAATGGAGTTTCCCGCGCCCCGGGAATGCGCCGGTATCTGTATCGAAGAAATCGTGGGTGATCATGCCCGGGACATCGCCGCCAGCCTGGGGGATGTGTTATCCAACAAGCTGAAGTATCTGGCCCGCGACGATGTCAGCAGCAACAACGCCGATAACCGCAATGATCCCGGACTGATCAACAACATGAACTTCACGTTCCGCAACTTCTCCATGAAAGAGATTCTGGCCATTACCGAAGTGATGGAAAAGGAGTTCCCCGAGTTTGTTGATGTGCGCGGAGTATCCGGAGACGCCACCGTGTATAAGTACAACTACGCCACCCGCGCCACCAGCAAGGATCTCTATAAGTGGTTGAACATTCTGTTGCTGGACATGGGTTATGAAGAGCACGAATACCGCGTCACTGTGCGCAACGGCCGAACCTTCTCGGTGGAACAGGTCATTGCCGATCAGCGGGCCCGATCCGATCGCGAAGGTCGCTTTAACTGATCCATGACCGGTGCGGGAGATTCAACATGAAACTACGTAATATACTGCAACTCGCCGGCCTGGTAGCGGTTGTCAGTGGTTGCTCGACACAACAACCCATCGCGGCACCGGCGTCTGCCACCGGCTACCGGCAGGGGCCGGTGACCGCCGAGGGCACCGTGGTTGCCACCCGGCGCTTCCAACTGCGCAGCGCTCCCAGCATCAGCGCCAAGACTGTGGCCCTTTATCGCAAAGGTGACCGGCTTGATGCCAGCATCAGGCCCTACGATGAAATCTGGCATTTCATCGAAGTCGACAAAGGGCCGGAAGGCTACGTATTCGGCATGCCACTGCATTCAGCAAACTGATCCATCGCCACCAGCTGAAGCAGTGGGGGCACCCTGAGGAGGAAAGCGCCATGAGTAAGTATCAATGCTTTTACTGTTTTACGTGTTTATGCTGCGTGGTAAGCGTGATGCTCACCCATCAACCAGCGTACGCTGGCAACGAACTTTCGTCAGAATCTCTGGCGCGGTGGTCACAGGGAGCCCATGCCACCCCCATGCCGGATCGATTCAGCAAGCAACGAATTAAATTACTGATCCGACAGGAGGCCCGCTCACACCCTGAGCTTCCGCCGGAACTGGCTTTGGCCATCGCCAAAGTAGAGTCCGATTTTGACGCCGCCGCAGTCAGCCCCAAAGGCGCCCGTGGGGTGATGCAGATCATGCCTGCCACTGCCCGCGACGTGTTCCAACTGGACCCCGATCACCTGTGGGACCCGGTGGTTAATATTCGCACCGGGCTGCAGTACCTCACGGATCTCTATCGGCAGTACGACAACAACTGGGAAGCCGCGCTCTCCCATTACAACGGTGGCAGCCTGAAGGCAGACAACAACTACCAGCCACACTCATACACCCGATCCTACGTGGCCAGTGTGCAGCGCTGGCAACACCATTTTTCCGACACTGACACCAGCCTGGTTCAGCACCAAACGCAACAACCGGTCTTCAGCCCCCAGGCTGCTGCCATGGCCCGTCGGCTCAGGGTGCCGGTGCCCGGACACGATCTGTACGCAGGACGCTCCCCGCTTGAAATGAGAATGCAGACAATACGATCCCGCTTTCGGGAATCACTCCAACGCTGGGAACATTCATCCACCTATGGCTGGGACTGAACGATGACAGTGAGCTTTAATCTGTTTAATGAACTGTTCAACGAGACGCTGCCCATTATCGAGGATGATTACGGCATCTTCGCCACCGATTCCGAATCACATCGCCGCCGCATACTGGCCGGCTGCATCAAGACCCTGTTAACCCGGGAGCGCTTTCAGCTGTTACGGCGCTTGAGCCATTTCGTGGCGGCAATTCATCAACAGGGGCTCAATTATATCGAGTTGTTGTTTGTCACCCCCGTCAGCAGTAGCACCATCAGCCACTGCTTTTCCGGGGCAGACCAGATCCACGCTCACTATTCCGATGGCAGCTCTTTCTGCATTTACTGCGGATCCACACCGGAGCTTATCTACACCGCCAACGCTTTCGCGGAGTTATTGGAGCTGCCCGCCCTGCAGGCGCTGTGTGATCGCATCGGTTGCAATTGCAACGATCGCAACCAGGTCGATCAGATCGCCAGGGAATGGAGTGATCAGTTTGATGCCTACCGGCGCCGCCGTGGCGGTTCCAGCCACAAAGAAAAGCAGTTCAAATCAATTGTCGCCTTTTGCGACGATCAGTTCGATGGCGGCCGTTACTCGCCACGGGATATTGGGCCGGATCAGCTATTAGGCTATTGGCAAACCCACTGGGCCGATCCACAGCTGAATGTTCAGCGCTACCAAAAAGTACATCAGTTACTGGTGTTGTTTGTGGATAGCTTTGCTTCCCATCTGAATCAAACGGCAGCATCCGAGCCCGGATTATTGGATGACAACAGCACCGACGAGACGGTGCTCAGCGGTGTGTCCGGCGCCGACGACTGGACTGCGCTGCACACGGAATATGAACCCATCCGTTTTCTGCTGGGGACAGGGCTGAACTCGGTCGGCTTTTTCATCGACTTGCCCTATCCGGCACACCATTTAATGCTGTCCGCGCTCCGTGCCCATTGTTTCGCGCCACTGGAAAACCGCATGATCAACGCCCGTCGCGGACCACAGGCCGAAGCGTTGATTGCGGGTATTCTGCAGCAGTTGCAGGGGGCAGAGTTGCCCATGGATTATCAGGCGATTCTACAGCGCTGCAACAAGACATCCGGTTTGTTCAGGCGTTCGGTGCAGGCGTCCATCTATCATCTGATTGTGAATGAGAACAGTGACGGCCTGCGGCTGCTGTATCTGGTGTCACCGCAACTGGGCGGTCGCGCCGGGTGGTTACGGGACCTTACCCGGATGGGCATCACAGTGCCGGAGCTGGAAGAAGATCAGGGCGACCTGGGCGCCGTGATGGAATCCATTTATCGGTCCGCTTATCGGGCCATCGCCCACCAGAATGGCGTTCCGCCGGAGCTGAACGACGCCATCACCCATTGCAAACAGGCCTGGCAGGCCTGTACCCAGTCGGGTTTCAGCCGAAAAGACAGGGACGATCCACTTATCACCGATCTGTTGTCACAGGCCAGCGATCGTTTTATCGGCGCATTAACCTATTTTGAACAGTGCCACCGCCAGTTGCTGGAACAGGTTGGCGACGTGGAACAACAACAGACCTTCGATCTAACCACCATGCACGAAATCTTCAAAACCATCTACCAACCACAGAGCGAGGCGCAGCCATCATGAACAGGCAATGGAAAGACCTCGATTCGGCTACCCGCAACCACATTCAGCAGGCATTCATTACTGGATCCCTGGTGCAGGAATGGGCGGAGCAGGTTCCCGAGATCAGCCTGCGGCAGTTGTTCGCATACGCCAGCGATCCCAACCCCGGCGAACAGCCGGCCATAGCCCGGGCCTTACGACGCGACCCCACCACCCAAACCCGCTATCAACAGGTGCTGGATGCACTGTGCGCCAATACCCTGGTGGTGGCCTCGGCGGCGGCCAGCGTTCCGGACGCGCCCGCTGCCGGACTCACCGCCAATGATTCACCACAGCGTTGGCGCTATCGTTTACAGGTATCCTCTCATCCGCCCCACGACTATTATCTGATCATCGAAGTGGGTGCCAACTCGGAGGCACCCACCCGGCTCTGCGCATCCAGCAACACCGAGGGCGCAATCGACCTGGTTCTGGATACCGCTCATCGCGGGGTGATCCAGATGCTATTGGAAAAAGATCATCCGCTGATATCCATCATGGCTGATCCCGACCGCATAATCAGGATGTGGTGATGACCGGAACCGCCGTCTTCATTGCCACCACCCAAACTCCGGTGCGCATACTGCGCCTGGTAGTGGAACCCCGGGTATCCCTGAGCACCGCCTGCCTCAATCTCCGTGCCAGTAAGGCCAGCATCAGCGATGCCTATAACGATTTTGTCAGCCTGGATACCGGCATCATCGCCCGCCACACGCAACAGGAAAACTATCGGTTGGACCTCAGTGACGACATCGCCCAGGGTAACAGCTGGCAGTTGGGTGCGTTCATCGGGCACCAGTTGTCCCACGCCGGAAAGCTGGCCCACTGCGACCCCAGCGCGGCAACAGAACTGGCCGACGTCGACCGGATAATCTGGGCCAGCGGTGAGGTGGATGTGAGCGGCAGAGTCCATGCGGTTTCCGATATCGAACGCAAACTGGCACAGTCGCGTGCGTTGTTCGCCGATGCTCACCGACAGTGCCTGCCCGTATGCTTAATGCTGCCGGAAGGCAACCGGGAACCTTCACTGCAGGTGACCTTAGACGCGCTGCAAGCTGAATACCCCTCACTGAGCGTTCAATTTATCAGCCAGGTACGCTTCGATGATCCCTCTGCCCTGCCCCCCACCGCCGATCCGTACCTGACGCTACCGGCGCCCCGCCCCCCTGCCCAGGGTTTTATGGGCAAGTACCGCAGTGCCATCGCTGCCGTCTCCGCCGGCACCTTGCTGCTGGTGGGCGCCCTGGCAGGCGTAAAAGGGTTTGTGGCAAACAGCGGCGCCTCATCCGCCGTCGAGGTCAGCATGCGCTGGGAGTACGCCAAAGACGGCCGGTGTTTCAGTGAACGCACCCGCAGCGAACCACGTGCCGTGCGCTGGGAACGCCTCAATAAGCTGTCCTTGGAAGGCGCCCTGTGCCGTATTGAATTCGACCTGGATAAGGCAGCGCCCCCCGGCACCTCACTGGAGATCCTGGCCGACCAGCGGCCTCTTGACCTGAGTCTGGACCGTAGCCGGGTTGCTCCCCGCTACTTGCTTAACCTGTATCTTCTGCAACTGCCAAAAAACAGTCTTTTTACCATCAATCTCATGCAAAACGACAAAAAAATGGAGTCCGCCCAGTTGCAAGTGGAATAAATTGACCCTGATCCTCCCACCTTAACTCCTGCAATCATCTATCACGCAGGAGTTAAACATGGCCAGCCAACATGACCAAGACTGGGTGGAGTACCAACTGGGACTGCAGGGCACACCAACCGGCTCAATGCACAATCAAATGGGGCTGAATGATCGACCGGTTTCACAGCCCAAACCGATCGCCACACCCGCTCCCAAACCGCGCAAAACCAAAGCCAGCACCCAACCAAAATCCAAGCCCCAAACCAAGCACCAAACCAAGGCGCAATCCGGTTCTGATGAGGATTTCAGTCCACTGTTCGCGTTAATTGCGTTCGCCGCCTCAGCACTGGCCGTATACCAACCCAATGAGGAAAACGGTGTTGCCGCGCTGGTATTGGGCGTCATCTGCGGGGTGCTGGCAGGAAAGCTCTACAAAGTGATTTTGGGGTTGGGCTTTCTGGCGCTGGTTCTGTTCGTACTTTCACAGCTACCTCAGTAAAACACTTTATCTCAGCAGGATACTTCACAGGGGATATCACCATGAAGACACACTCACTACTATTGATCTCAAAAACCGCCCTGGTAGGCGGTATGCTCGGCCTGCTCTCCGCCTGTGGCGGGGGCAGCAGCGGCGGAGGCGATGATGACGACACGCCGCGGGACAACGAAAACGCTCCACCCACTGCCATGATCGCCAACCTGGTTTCGCCACAACCACTGAGCGCACAACTGGCGCTGGATGCCAATGCATCCACTGACCCGGACGGTGATGCACTGCAGTATCAGTGGTCCATCCTGACCGGTCCCGCAGGTCACAATGCCAGCATCACTGACGCCGTTGCCCCGCTGGCCACCCTGGTGGCGGACGTTCCCGGTGCATACACCATTCAACTGGTGGTCAACGATGGCACGGTTAACAGCGCTCCCGCCAGTGTTTCCATCGTCCTGACCAACACGGTTCCGCTGGCTGAGGCCGGTGCGGATCGCGCGGTGGACCTGCAGCCGGGCACGCCCTTGAACGTGACGCTGAACGGCAGCGGCAGTTCCGATGCCGACGGCCATCGCCTGAGCTATGTTTGGCAGATTCTGGACACACCGGAAGGCAGCACGGTCATTCTGAACGGCGCCACCGAGGTACAACCGACGCTAACCGGGCTGGATCTGCCGGGCACCTATACCGTCGGCCTCACGGTGAACGACGGTTATGCCGATAGCGCTCGGGATCAGGTACAGATCACCACCAACAACGTCGCCCCGGTGGCGGACGCCGGCAATGATATCGGCGGCAAGCAGGTTGGGGATTCCGTTACCCTGAACGGCACCCAGTCCAGCGATTTCGATGGCGACAGCCTCAGCTATCAGTGGGCCTTCACCGACAATGTGCCCACGGGGCCCCTTCCGGCACTGGACAACGCCACCAGCAGCATGCCCAGCTTTACCATCGAACAGAAAGGCAATTATGAACTGGAGCTGACAGTATCCGATGGTGAACTCAGTGACCGCGATACCGTCTGGGTCAACGTGGGCAATACCGCACCGGTGGCCAATGCCGGCAGCGATCAGGTGGCAAATCTGGGCGATACCATCAGCCTGAGTGCTGATGCTTCCACCGATGTGGACGGCGACCGCCTGCAGTTCAGCTGGTCGATTCTCACGGCACCGGCGGGTAGCAGCGCCGATATCAGCGATCCCAACGCCCTCAACACCGGGTTCACACCGGATATCAGCGGTACTTATGTGGTGCAGTTGCGGGTGTCCGATGGCGAAACCGACAGCATCGATAGCGTACAGATCGATGTTGATTCCATCCTCAACTACGCCCCGGTGGCCAACGCCGGTTCTCCCCAGTCCTTCGACAATCCAGGTGTGCAAGTGGTGTTGGACGGCTCCGCTTCCAGCGACCCGGACAACGATGCCCTGCTCTACAGCTGGAGCTTCAAAAGCAAACCGGACGCCAGCATGGCAGAACTGAACGGAGCCGACACGGTTTCCCCCAGCTTTATTGCCGATACCGCCGGCGTGTACGAAGTGCAGCTGTCAGTGAGCGATGGCGAACTCTTCAGCATCAACACGCCCACCGTAATCGTAACCGTGGCAGAGAACACACCGCCACAGGCGGATGCCGGTACCGATCAGAGCGAGCTGATTCTGGGGGCCACGGTCGCACTGAACGGCTCCGGCTCCAATGATCCGGATGGCGATACCCTCACCTATCAGTGGTCAGTGACCAGCGCACCGGCCGAGTCACAGTATCAATTCAGCAACAGCACCGTGGCCAGTCCCGACTTCACACTCAACCAAGCCGGTGACTATCTGCTGCAGTTGACGGTCAGTGACGGCATGATGGACGACGTGGACACCGTGCAACTGAGTGTCAGCGACGGTGACCTGGACGGCGACGGCCTGCTCAGTTCATTTGAGCTGGACCAGGGCCTGCTCCCGAACGCCATCGACAGCGACGGCGACAGCATTAACGATGGCCTGGAGAACGAAGACGGTGATTCCCTCAATAACCAGTGGGAGCAAACCTTCGGTTACCGCATTGATCTGGCCGACTCCGATGATGACGGCATCGCGGACGGTGATGAGGACTTCGATAACGACGGTTACAGTAACCAGGTGGAAATCGATGCCGGTACCGACCCCACCAACCCGGACAGTCGCCCGGTATCGATGGCGGACCAGTTCCACTTTGAAATCAAGTCCAGCCCAGTGGTAGCCGGCGGCCAGCTGATTTACAGCATCACCGCAGGCAACCTATCGGAAGTCGACACCCTGAGCAATCTGGTGGTCTCCATGACGCTGCCCGCCGGGGTATCCTTTAATCGCTTCGGCAACGCCTCCCTGGACAGTAGCGGGCAAAGCGGCTGCCTGGCCAACGGCTTCTGTGATGATGGCGACACCGTGACCTGGTCCCTGGGCGACCTGGAAGCCGGCGCCAGCATCAGCTTTGAAGTAGATGCCGATATCGGCGCTACCGTGCTGCCGGGCACCACGTTAACCACCCCCCTCAGCATCAGTTCCGACAGTTTCTCCACTCCGCTACAGTTGGTGCGCAGTGTCGATGTGGTGGCGGAACAACCGGTGCATTTCACCCTAAACGGTAGCGACGAACCCATTGCTCCCGGCGAACGGTTTGAGTACCGCGTTTACATCGGCAATACCAGTGATGACGTGGTGGACAATATGGAACTGAACCTGACCCTGCCCGACGGACTCGGCGCCGAGTTTGCAGGACAAGGTGGCGTCATCAGTGGCAACACAGTCACCTGGTCAATGGCGGATCTACTGCCTACACAAAGCCTGGAACGCACTCTGAGTGTTCGCCTGTCAGCGCTGACGGAAGAAGCGGCTAGCCTGATTACCCGCGCCACCCTGAGCCACGATGCCGGCCCGCTGCAGACGCTGCACGATACCATAACGGTGTCCGAGCCACTGCCGCTGGAAGTGGGTTTGCAGACCCGGCAAACCGTAGTGGCCGCCGGTGACAATCTGGTGTATGTCATCAACCTCAGCAATGTATCGACGGTGAGCACGGTGGAAAATCCGGTGCTGATGCTGCGGGTGCCCAACGGCGTTTCCTTCAATCGCTTTGACGATGCCTCCTTCGACAGCAACGGGCAACGGGGCTGCCTGGCCAACGGTTTCTGTGACGCGGGTGATGAAGTGTTCTGGTCCCCGGGCAATCTGGCCGCCGGTGACAGCCTGTCGTTCCAGATCAACGCCACCGTGGATGAACTGGTGCCACCTGGCAGCCTGCTGCAAACACCGATCTTTGTCAGCGCCGACGGCCTTGGGGATCTGATCCAGCAACAGAACACCGCCCGTGTGGTCGCGGAGGAAGAGGTGTACATCAGCCTGCATTCAAGCAAGGATCCGGTGGCCCCCGGTGAAACCTTCGACTACATTCTGCACTACGGCAACGCCAGCGACGATGCTCTGCTGAACGGCACCCTGTCCATGACCGTGCCCATGAGTCTGATCATCGACTCCGTGAGTAACGATGGTGCGATCAGCGGTGATACCATCACCTGGAACGTACCCGCCCTGCTGCCCACCCAAAGCCTGCAGCGTCGTATCCGCGTCACCATGGCGGAGAACGCAGTGGAAGGCGCCACCCTGAACACCTACGCCGCACTGACCTTTGACGGTGGACAGGAACTGGATCAGAGCCTGTCCGGCTCCGTCACTGTGGCTGCCCCCCTGAAACTGGAGACGGACTTCCATTTGGCCCAGAACGTGGTGCGCGCCGGGGGGGAGCTGAAGTATCACATCACCCTGAGCAACACCTCCCTGGGCAGCACCGTGGAAAACCCCACTATTCTATTGCGGGTCCCACAGGGCGTGAGCTTCAATCGCTTCAGCAATGCCTCCCTGGACAGCAGCGGCCAACGGGGCTGCCTGGCCAACGGCTTTTGCGATGCCGGGGATGAAGTGTACTGGACCCCGGATAACCTGGGAGCAGGCGAGAGCCTGAGCATTGAGATCGACGCCACCGTGGATGACGCTGCGGTACCCGGCACCATCATCGCCACACCGGTGTTCATCGACGCCAATGGTCTGGGGGATACCCTGATCCTGCAGGAAACCGCCGCGGTGGTGGCTGCACAGCCTGCACACTTTCAACTGCAGTCCTCCGCCGATCCGGTGGCCGCCGGCAGTCGCTTCACCTACCAGCTCAACATCGGCAACCCCAGCGACGATGCCCTGGAAAACCTGGCAGCGGTGCTGACCCTGCCGGCCGGTGTCAGCGTGGTGAACAGCAACGGCGGCAGCGTGTCCGGGGCTACCGTTACCTGGACCCAGTCCGCCCTGCTGCCTACGCAAAGCCTGCAACGCACGGTGCAAGTAGAAGTGGATGCCGCTGCTGCTGAAGGGGATATCCTCACCGCACAAGCCGCCCTCACATTGGATGGCGGCCTGGAACAGGATCAGGGGCTGGAACACAGCGTCACCGTGTCCGAGCCGTTGAAGCTGGAGGTGGACTACCATCTGGACCGTACCGTGGTCGCCCCTGGTGACGAGTTCGTCTACCGGGTGACCCTCAGCAACACTTCATTGGGCAGCACTGTGTCCAATGCGGCCCTGATGTTGCGGGTGCCGGATGGCATCAGCTTTAACCGCCTCAATGATGCCCAACCCAACAGCAGCGGCCACCGTGGCTGTCTGGCCAACGGCTTCTGTGATGCCGGGGATGAGGTGTACTGGGCTCCGGGTAACCTGGCCGCCGGTGACAGCGTCACCATCCAGATCCGTGGCCAAGTGAGCAGCGATCTGCAACCCGGCTCGTTGGTGGAAACGCCGATCTACATCACAGCCGACAATCAGGGCGACACCATTCAACTGGAACGCAACCTGTTCGTCGTGGCCGCGGCTCCAGCGCAACTGACCCTGAACAGCAACGCCGATCCGGTGGCACCGGGCGGCAGCTTTCAGTATCAGGTAAACCTGGGCAACCCTACCAATGAGGCACTCAGCAACCTGAGTCTGGATCTGGTGTTACCGGCAGGCCTCAGCGTCATCAGCATCAGCGATGGCGGTGTGCAGAACGCTAATCGCATCCAGTGGACTCAGGCCAGCCTCGGCGCTGCCGGCTCGTTGCAACGCACCGTCACGGTAATGGCCGCCAACGATTCAGCGCAAGGCAGCACCCTCACCAGTCGGGTGGAACTACGCCACGACGGCGGGCTGGAACTGGATCAATCCGTCAGCAGCGCGGTTACCGTATCCGAACCGCTGAAGCTGGATGTGGATTATGCGATCTCCAGTGCCACTGTGAATCCTGGTGATAATCTGGTGTACAACTTCACCCTGCGCAACACCTCCGTGGCCAGCCTGGTGGAAAACCCGGTACTGATGCTGGAACTGCCCGATGGAGTTAGCTTCAACCGCCTGGGCGACGCTGACCCTGACAGCACCGGACATACCGGCTGCCTGGCCAACGGCTTTTGCGATACGGGGGACGAAGTGTTCTGGAGTCTGGATACCATCCCCGCCGGTGAGACCATCACCATCCAGGTCAGCGCCTCTGTGTCCGGAACCATGGCACCGGGGAGTCTCATCGAACTGCCCATCGTGGTGACCGCCGACGGCCTGGGGGATAACCTCACTCAACTGCGCACGGTGCGGGTTACCCAACCCTGACCAGGTCCGTTCACTGAAACCATAAGGCGCCCCACGGGGCGCCTTTATTCATGCGGGTAAACTGGCAAAAGGCCCTGTTTCTATTTGAAAAATTTTGTTAGGGCAGGTCCGTAATAGGTGGATAGAAGCCGTATTCCAGGCCCTTGTCTCGACCAACGTCTAATACCCAATCCACAACCACTGGTTTAAAACGAACAGTGTACAACGACAATAAAACAGGATTTTCGGAGGGTTCGTGTATGGCGTTCAAGAGTAAAGAAGACGCTACCGCCTATTGGTCGGCCAACGTCAAATTGATGTTGACCCTGTTGGCGGTGTGGTTTGTGGTGTCCTTTGGCTTCGGTGTGATTCTGGTGGATGTACTGAACCAGATCAGAATTGGTGGCTATAAACTGGGTTTCTGGTTTGCGCAACAGGGTTCCATCTACACCTTTGTGGTGTTGATTTTCGTGTATGCGAAAAAGATGGGTGAGCTGGATCGCAAATACGGCGTAGAAGAGAAGTGAGGTAAGGCACAATGGATTTACAAACCCTAACATACATTGTGGTGGGCCTGACGTTTGCGCTGTACATCGGCATCGCCATCTGGGCCCGGGCCGGCACCACCAAGGATTTCTATGTGGCCGGCGGCGGCGTCAACCCCGTTGCCAACGGCATGGCCACGGCAGCGGACTGGATGTCGGCGGCGTCCTTCATCTCCATGGCTGGTATGATCGCATTTCTGGGCTACGGTGGCTCGGTGTTCCTTATGGGCTGGACCGGTGGATTTGTGTTGCTGGCCATGCTGCTGGCGCCCTACCTGCGCAAATTCGGCAAGTTCACCGTACCCGAGTTCATTGGTGATCGCTATTACTCGAAAGCGGCCCGTATCGTTGCCGTGGTGTGTTTGATCATCGCCTCGGTTACCTATGTAATCGGCCAAATGAAAGGTATCGGGGTGGCTTTCTCCCGTTTTCTGGAAGTGGACTACGGCACCGGCCTGTTAGTGGGCATGGGTATTGTCTTCGTCTACGCGGTTATGGGCGGTATGAAGGGCATCACCTACACGCAAATAGCGCAGTATTGTGTGCTGATTTTTGCCTATACCATTCCCGCCATTTTCATCTCCCTCAACCTGACCGGTAATCCTATTCCGCAACTGGGCCTCGGCTCCACCATGGTGGGCAGTGACACCTTCCTGCTGGACCGGTTGGATCAAGTGGTGACGGAACTGGGGTTCCATGAATACACGACACAGTCGAGGCTAAGTCAGCTCAATATGTTCGTGTACACCATGTCGCTGATGATCGGTACCGCCGGCCTGCCCCACGTCATCATTCGCTTCTTCACTGTACCCAAGGTGGCCGACGCACGCAGTTCCGCCGGTTGGGCTCTGGTGTTCATCACCATTCTGTACACCACCGCGCCGGCGGTAGCCGCCATGGCGCGCATGAATTTCATGAACACCATTGAGCCTACCAAGGGTGAATACCTCACCTACGATGAACGTCCACAGTGGTTCAGAAACTGGGAGAAAACCGGCCTGTTGGAATTCCAGGACAAGAACGGTGACGGCAAAGTTCAATACAGCGCCAACAAGGATACCAATGAAATGGTAACGGTGGACCGTGACATCATGGTACTGGCCAACCCCGAGATCGCGCGCCTGCCTAATTGGGTGATTGCACTGGTGGCGGCCGGCGGTTTGGCAGCAGCATTGTCCACTGCGGCGGGGCTGCTGCTGGCCATCGCATCGGCCATCTCGCATGATCTGTGCAAAGGGGTGTTCATGCCGGACATTTCAGAAAAATCCGAGCTGATGGCCAGCCGTATCGCCATGGCCGGTGCCATTGGTGTGGCCGGCTACCTGGGCTTCAACCCGCCGGACTTCGCCGCAGGAACGGTGGCACTTGCCTTCGGCCTGGCCGCCTCTTCCATTTTCCCGGCGTTGATGATGGGTATCTTCAACAAACGGATTAACAAGGAAGGGGCGATTGCAGGTATGATTGCCGGGATTACCGTGACACTGCTCTATGTGTTCCAACACAAAGGCATCATGTTTGTGGCCAGCACTTCGTTTATGGGTGATCTGCCACAGAACTGGTTCCTGGGCATCGAGCCCAACGCGTTTGGCGCCATCGGTGCTGTGGTGAACTTTGTGGTGGCCTTCCTGGTATCACGGGTTACACAGGAGCCACCGGAGCATGTGCAGGAGATGGTGGAGAGCATTCGCATGCCGGCCGGAGCCGGCGAGGCGCAAGCTCACTGATCCAGACGTTCACAACGAAACCTGGCCCGGACACAATCCGGGCCACCACCCAAGCCTCCAACACCACAAGTAATGGGGGCTTTTTATTACCACAAAGAGACTGTGATGTTGACCAACAAACATGTTGTTATCGCGCTTATTGTTGCCCCGATTCTGGCGGTGATTGCCTACTTTGCCACTGATGCCGCCGTAGGAGAGAAACCGCACAAAGCCCAGGCAGGCAAATCCTATGCCCTGGCCACACTGCCAAACTGCCGTTACCCCAGTGGCCATTGCACGTTGAAGAATGCGGAGTTCGAAATTGACATGAAGGTGGAACAGGCGGGAGTCAACATGATGACCCTGAGCCTGACCTCCAAACACCCCCTGCAAGGCGCCAAAGCCGCTCTGGCCACCACCGACACTGAAAACCAGGCGCCTCAAGATCTGGTTGCCACCGATGACAGCGCCCTGCACTGGACCGTTGATTTAAGCGGTGAGCACAGCACAGACAGCCAACTGCAGATCGTGGTGGCTGCCGCCGATTCATTTTACTTCGGTGAGACCAGCTTGGGTTTTATTGATTATGAAACCACTTTTGGTGAAGATTTTCGGCACTGATAGCCACACCCGCAACCTGTCGACATTCTTTGCAGTAGCCACCCGGCAACGGCCCCACACCTGCATCATCTTCCTGTAAAACAAACCATTTTAAAAACCGGCCCGCAATGTGCTTGTACTGTGTTCAAGCGAGACCGATTGGTGTCGCTAAGCGAATTCATTTCGTTTTTGCGTTGGCACGGGGGTGCCGAGCACAGGGTATTAGGTGTTTTGATCCATTGGGGGTGAGTTGTATGACACCGTTCTTCAAGGTATTTCTGATGCTGTCCATTACATTGCTGGGGGCAATCAATGTGGCGGATGCGTTTATTCTCAAGCAACCGGAACAGGCCCAACTCAAAACTGAGCGTGATAGCTCAGTTCCAGCAGATAGGCACGCACGCTGGTTTTAACATTGACTCCGGCATATGGGTTATAGATAAGCTGGTTGTAATCGTTCACGTTGCTGCTGGTATTGTCCGGTGCGCTGCTGCGTGACACCAGGGTGCCGATGCCCAGCTCCAGCAGTGCGCCCTGTTGCGGAACATAAGCAAATCCGGCGCCCAACAAATACGCCTCACCAAAGGGTGCCAGATAATCCGCTTTGTTGGCAGGAATGGCGTTACCCCGGTCTTCATAACCGATGCGCAGCGCCAGTCGATCCGTGTATTGATGCTCCACACCCAACGCCCAACTCCAGACACTCTCATATTCACGGGGAAAGGCCAGTGTCGAGGCACTGACCTGGTCCGGCGCCAAAAAGCTCAGCACCGGCAAAAACTCCGGCGGGTTTTCAAACTCCAGCTTGAACTCATCCCACTGCGCCGTATCGGTCCATTTCAGATCCACATTCAGCGTCCAGCTGGGGGTGACCTTAACACTGACCCCGGTGGCAAAATGCTGTGGGATCGTGAATTCCAACGCAGCATCCCCCTGCTCTTTTTCCAAACCCTTGGGTAACGCCAACACCCCGGTCACCGCGTTGCCCACGGCCGTGCCATTAAGCCCCGAGAAGAAATCCAGCCAGTCATCCCCATAGCGAATCTGATACTCCCCTTTAAGGGTTTTACTGGCCCCGCTTTGATACACCATGCCCAACCTGAACCAATCACTGGGCTGCCACAGCATTCCCAGATTGAAGGATGGGTTCAGGTAGTTCTCCACCTCCACTTCGATATTACCGATGTCGGTGAATGGGCCCAGGTCACCTTCACACACATTCACCACGGCATCGATTTCCGGCAATTCGCACAGCAACCCGCTGAAGCTGTCCACTCCCACCAATATGGCATTGGGCAAACGAAAATCCAGATCAATACCAACACCGGTGTAATTAAAATGCAGGCCCACCCCGAAGGTCAGCTCGTCGCTGATGGGGAACGCCACGGTGGGCGAAAAATACGTGAGATGGGTTAACCCCAGCTCGTTGCCCTGATAACGCAGGGGGCTGCCATCACCCCGCTGGTAGCCCACAATCATCGGTGCAAATACCGAACTGCCCCACACCAGGTTACGGTCTTTCACCTCCACCGCCGCCCCGCCCAAGGGCGCCATCAGCACCGGTATTTCGGTCAACCCCAAAAACGGCAGCATGACAGACACATCCTCAGTGGACGAGGCCCCCTCCGCCACCGGGTCATCTGAGTAGGCGTAACCGTACTGATCCATCAAGCGGTTATAACGCTCGGAGCGTTCCACCTCCCCGGTTACGGTGAAGCGGCCCGCGATCACCTTCAATTGGTACTGCCGGCCTTTGACCTGATAGAGACCCGCCGGGTTATAGTGAATGGAATCAATGCCCGGGGTATCGGCGGTAACCGAGTTGCCCAAAGACAGAGCCTTGGCACTGCCCACAGTTAAGTTTTGCGCCAACTGGGCGTGCGCGGCGGAGCAGGTCACGAAACTGACCCAAACAAGAAATCGGCGGATGTTCATCATTATTTTTATTATGGTCGATTCACGCCTGGCGGCTTTTACTTTGAACAGAATTCAACCAATATTATGGGTTATCAGCAGTGGCTGCAAAGTCCAAATGAACAAGAACCAGCGGTTTTCCGTGACCGACCGGTTCCAGCCCAGAGTTTTCAATGGTTTGCATGAGATGTCGATATTCCATACGGCTACGCGTACGCTCAACCAGCCAAAATCAAACACCACTAACAAAAACAATCGGATATACCACTGGCATAGGATGTGCTTGTGTAATGATGCCTAACTCTAGTCAGGTTAATTAATAATCACATTACACTTTCACATATTGGGGACTTTAACATGATACAACTCTTGAGATACTGCCGCTGCGTAACGGTGGCCCTGCTTTTGGCAACCACTGGTGTCAGCCATGCACTGGTGATGTCAGATTCAACCAGTTTCAATACAGGCACTATCTATACCTCCACCGCGAACAGCACCACTCCCACCAGCGCCTCCAACTACGGTTACGCCTACACATCGCTCAATGGATTTGATTCCAGCCTCGGGACACTGACCGGCGTTTCCATCAGCTATGATACCAGCGCTTATATCCGCAGCAGTATTGCCGTTAGGGATCCGTCAGACTGCTGGGCGTTCTGTGAAGACAATGTCTCCGGAGGTGGCTACGTACGGGGGGACTTTTATCTGGATCTGTATGATCCAAACCTGGGCTACAATCCTTCCACCAGCCGCTCTTCCAGTGTCAACTGCAGTGACAACGACGGCTATTGTTCACGCACAACCTCAACCTATGCCAACTACTTGGACGGCATCCTGTTCAGCACTACGGATGCTTCACTATTGGAGCAGTTTCTGGATGAGACCCTGAACTTCCGCGCCAGCGCCCGTACAACTGCCACCACATCCTATTGTTATGACACCGAAGATACCTGCCGCACCTACGGCGAAACCCGATTCTGGGGTAATCTGGTGGTAAACTACACCTATGACGAAGTGAGCGTGCCTGAGCCCGCCACAATTGGCCTGTTTGTACTTGGACTGCTGGGTTTTGGTCTACGTCGCAAAGGTTAAACCGTTGCCATGTTTTGGCGCTGAACCTTTAGCGCCAAAACATCCACTTCAGGTTTTCAAGCGATAGCCGGTTTTGAAAATCCACCACACCGCCGCCAGACACAGCAACAGAAACAACGCCGTCATCGCCAGGCTGACGGCCACATTCACATCCGCCACCCCATAGAAACTCCAGCGAAATCCACTGATCAGATACACCACCGGATTAAACAACGTTATGGTATGCCAGATGGGCGGCAACATGTTGATGGAATAAAAGCTCCCCCCTAAAAACGCCAATGGCGTAATCACCATCAACGGAATCAGCTGCAGTTTTTCAAAGCCATCGGCCCAAACCCCGATAATAAAACCGAACAGACTGAAGGTGATGGAAGTCAGGATGAGAAAACTCACCATCCACAGCGGATGCTCGATGTGGTAATCCACAAAAAACCGGGCCGTGATCAGGATCAATATCCCAACAATGATGGACTTGGTGGCTGCCGCCCCCACATAGCCCATCAGAATTTCCACAAATGAAACCGGTGCCGATAACAATTCGTAGATGGTGCCGGAGAAGCGGGGAAAATAAATCCCGAACGAGGCATTGGAAATGCTTTGGGTAAGCAGGGTGAACATCACCAGACCGGGAATGATAAAGGCACCGTACTCCACACCGTCAATGGCCACCATGCGTGAACCGATGGCGGAGCCGAACACAATAAAATACAGTGACGTGGACAATACCGGTGACGCAATGCTCTGCATCAACGTGCGCCAGGTGCGGGCCATTTCAAATTTGTAGATTGCCCGCACAGCATAAAAATTCATACCCGATCCCCCCGCGCACCTTTTACCAGATTGACAAAAATCTCCTCCAGCGAACTTTCGCTGGAATGCAGATCGCGAAAATCAATGCCATGCTGATTCAACTCCCGCAACACCTGGGCAATTCCGGTTGCTTCACTCTGCACATCAAAGGTGAAGGTCAGCGCCTGGCCATCGTCGGACAACGCCAGGGGATGGCGACTCAACGCCTCCGGTATTGCTTCCAGTGGTTGCTGTAAATACAGCGTTAATTGCTTCTTGCCCAGCTTCTGCATCAGCGACTTTTTCTCGTCCACCACCACGATTTCACCCTTATTGATCACGCCAATGCGATCGGCCATTTCTTCGGCCTCTTCTATGTAATGGGTGGTGAGAATGATGGTGACACCCTGGCTCCGCAGATCACGGACCATGTCCCACATATCCCGCCGCAGCTCCACATCAACCCCGGCAGTGGGTTCATCCAGGAACAGAATCCGCGGCTCGTGGGACAGTGCCTTGGCAATCAAAACGCGACGCTTCATGCCACCGGACAACTCCATGATGCGGTTATTACGCTTGTCCCACAGTGACAGTGCTTTCAACACCTTTTCGATATGCGCATCGTTGCGCGGTTTTCCGTACAGACCGCGGCTGAACGACACCGCACTCCACACGCTTTCAAACGCATCGGTGGATAATTCCTGCGGTACCAGGCCGATAATGGAACGGGCTGCCCGATACTCTTTGACCACGTCGTGGCCATCCGCCAATACCTGGCCGGAGCCCGGATTCACGATCCCGCAGATGATGCTGATCAGTGTGGTTTTGCCGGCGCCATTAGGGCCCAGCAACGCAAATATTTCACCACGATGAATGTCCAGATTGACGTCTTTCAACGCCTGAAAGCCACCTTCGTATACTTTGGAAAGATGACGTACCGAGATTACAGGTTGCACAGTTTCTCCCTTCAATCAGGTTGCCTGCCGGATGTGAGGCACAAGCCTACCAGAGCCGACACCAATCCGACAGGTGCGGAAGTGACACCTGCCCGGATCATTGGCAAGAGTCATCAACAAGAATCCACCAAAGTCTAATCGCCCCATCAAGGTTGATCCGCTAACATTAAGAAAAACCAAGGCTGATGTGCACTATGACCCAAGACCCGAAGCAACCGGAAATACAGGCGGTGGCGGATTTTTTGCGCCATTGCCTGCCGTTCAACGAGCTGCCGGAAGCCGCGCTGCAGGCCGCCGCCCGCCAGATTCAGATCACCTATTTTCGCAACGGTCATCGCTTCAGTGCCGACAGCGACGATTATGCGCTGCGCATAGTGCGCAGCGGAGCGGTGGAGATCCGCAGCAGCCGTCACCAGTTGATGGACAAACTGGGTGAAGGGGAAAGCTTTAATATCCATGGCCTGGATGTGGGGGACGAAGGGGTCTATGCCCAGGTCATCGAGGACAGCCTGATCTATCATCTGCCCAGGGTGCACTACGAGGCCCTGCGCGCCGACCATCGCCATTTCGACCGCCACTTCCACAGTCAGCGCAGCCGGCGTTTACGTCGCGCGGCCCGCTATCAGCCCAACACCAATATGATGATGTTGCCCATTGCCGGATTGATCAGCCGTGATCCGCTCACCCTGAGCGCTGCTGCAACCCTGCAACAGGCCGCCCAGGCCATGTCGGAACGACGGGTATCATCAGTGCTGGTTATGCAGGGCAACCAGCTGGAAGGCATTGTCACCGATCGCGACCTGCGCAGCCGGGCCCTGGCACTGGGGTTGCCACTGCACACCCCCATTGCCCAAGTCATGACCCGCAACCCCAAACACATCGAACTGGATGCCAGCCTGTTCGATGCCATTCTGCAAATGACCCAGCAGGGAATACATCATCTTCCTGTGTTGGAAGGCAACCGCCTGGCGGGCATCATCACCTCCTCCGATCTGATGCTGGCCCGACGGGATGATCCGGTTTACCTGGTACAGCATTTGTCCCGCCAGCAGGATACCGGGGCTATGCGCGCCATCATCGACACCCTGCCAAGCCTGTTAGTGGAAGTCATCAAAGGCGGTATGCGCGCCCATCAGATCAGCCGTGTGCTCACCGCCATCAGCGACACCGTAACCTGCCGCTTGATTGAGCTGGCCATCGAACATCTGGGCCCGGCGCCGGCCCCATTTTGTTGGCTGGGGTTCGGCTCCCAGGCCCGTGGTGAACAGCTGATCGGTGCCGATCAGGATAATGGCTTATTGATCGATGACCGCGCCGGTGAACTGGATCTGGCCTGGTTTGAAAAGCTGGCTCATTTCGTGTGCGATGGCCTTAATGAATGCGGCTACCCCTACTGTAATGGCAAGGTCATGGCCACCACCGCTGAATGGCGCCAGCGCCTGCAGGGCTGGAAAGCCACCGTAGACGGCTGGACCCGAACCCCCACCCCCGATGCGGTGATGCGGGTATCAATATTTTTCGATCTGCGGGCAGTGTACGGTGATCCCGGCTTGTGTCAGCGCCTGCAGCAACACATGCTCATGCGCACGCAGAAGAATACTATCTTTCAGGCCGCTCTGGCGGCCAATGTACTGGACCAGACACCACCCCTGGGCATCTTTCGACGCTTTGTGGTGGAACGCAACGGCGAGCATCGGGACGAGTTCGATATCAAGAAGCGCGGCGTGATGCCCATGGTGGACCTGATCCGTATTCATTCCCTGGCCCATGGGGTCGATGCCGTCAACAGCCGCGAGCGGCTGCAACAATTAATGCAGAAAAAAGTGTTCACCATCGTTGATGGGCGCAACCTGCAGGATGCCTTCGACACCATTCAGCAACTGCGCGTGGAAAACCAAAGCCGACAGCTTGCCGCGGGGTTACAGGCCAGCAATTATCTCAACCCCAAGGATCTGCCGGAGCTGGAGCGCAAACATCTGAAAGATGCCTTCACCATTGTGCATGATTCCCAGGAAGCGCTGCGCAACCACTACCGCCAGGGCCTGTAATGGCCACCGGTTTAAAGCTGACCTTGCAACGCATATGGTGGCGACACCAAGCCAGGCACCCGGCGTTGCAGGCTCTGCTGCGCGAACCCATACAGCAACGCCCTTTCAACGCCAGCCGGTACGTGGTCATCGACCTGGAAACCACGGCCCTGCAACCCACTGCGGGCGAAATTGCCAGCATTGCCTGGGTGGTCATCGAACAGGGCGCCATACACCTGAACCAATCCTGTTACTTTCACCTGGCACTGAACCGGGAAGTGGGTCAGAGCGCCGTGTTCCACCAACTGACGGACACCGATCTGGAACAGGGTGTGAATATCAAGGTGGCATTGGAAGCGCTACTGGATGCATTGCCCAACAGCATTCTGGTGTTCCACAACGCTCAATTGGACATGGGCTTTATCAACCAGGCCATGCGCACCCTGTGGGGTGCGCCATTGCTGATGCCGGTGGTGGATACCCTGCAGGTTGAACGTAAACGACTGCTGCAGCGCAGCGCTGCCATCCAGGCCGGCGACCTGCGTCTGTTTCAATGCCGGCAACGCTATGGCTTGCCGGATGTCAGCCTGCACGATGCCCTGGGGGATGCCCTGGCCACCGCCGAGCTGTGGCTTGCCATGAATGGGTAACGGTAGCCGCTATCTGAACTGAGATAAACAGGCCTTAATTGAGCGCCAGTTTGCGTTCCAACTCATGGTGCACTTGCGGCAACACCGGATGCAGTTCCGCCAGCGACATGGCCTGATAAAAATAGAATCCCTGAACCACATTGCAACCGCGCTCACGCACCAGCGCAATCTGATCCAGGGTTTCTATCCCCTCAGCTACCACTTCCAGACCCAGCCCGTGCGCAATGGTGGTTATTGCCCCCACAATGGCCCGGCTGGTTTTCTGATTTACATCGATAAAACAGCGATCGATTTTGATTACGTCAATGGGGTACTGCGCCACATAGGACAGGCTACAGTAACCTGTACCAAAATCATCAATGGCAAGCAATACCCCCATATCGTGCAATGCATTCAGTTTCTCCAACAACGATGCAGACCGGGACACCAGCATGCCTTCGGTGATTTCCAACTCCAATGCACAAGGCGGCAATCCACTGGCAGCCAACACACGTTGCGTCATGGTGATGAAATCCGGGTGCTCCAACTGACGGGGTGAAACGTTCACTGATACTCGGTAATCCAGCCCGGATTCCAATCGCAACCTCTGCATATCACTGCAGGCCTGCTGCAACACCCACTCACCCAGCTTGATGATGTATCCAGTGGTTTCCGCCATGGGTATAAAACGATCCGGTGCGATGGTGCCATACACCGGATCGAACCAGCGGATCAGTGCTTCAAAACCAAGTACCTGCCGGGTTTCGATATTGACCTTGGGCTGATAGAAAATCTGCAAACCGTTGCGTTTAAACGCCAGGTGTAACGCCTGTTCAATGGCCATTTCAGTCTGATTGGATCGTGCCAGGTCATGGGTAAAGACATGATAACCATTACGCCCGGTCTGCTTGGCCCGGTACATGGCAATATCCGCGTGCTTCAGCAAATCCTCAGCTGAATCGCCATCGTCCGGTGCCATGCTCAACCCAATACTCGGTGTCACGTTGAGGACATTGAATCCCACATCAATGGGCTGCGAAATCAAATGCAGAATCTTCTCGCACACGGTTTCGATATCGTCACGGCCACCGATGTCCGGCAGGATCACCACAAACTCATCACCCCCCATGCGACACACGGTATCAGAATCCCGCACCGCCGACACCAAACGTATCGCCACCGTTTTCAGCAGCTCATCACCGGCAAAATGTCCCAGCGAATCGTTGATGCGTTTGAAATGATCCAGATCCAACACCAGCACTCCCATTCGATTTCCGGTACGGTGTACCCGACGCAGGGCCGTTCTCATGCGATCATGCATCAGGGTGCGGTTGGGCAGTCCGGTGAGTTCATCATGGTGGGCAATGTGTTCAATCTGCCGCGTAGCCAGTTTCTGTGCGCTGATATCGGTAAAGGTGATTGCAAAACCGGTGTCGGCCACTTTGACTTTCTTCACCTCAAGAAAGCGCTCGGCAATAATGATCTCAAGCGCACCGCCGTCTTCCTCCAGCCATGCGCTGAGCACATCCGTATCCAGCCAACCCCAGTTTCGCCCTGAATGCTGGGGCAGCTTCTGCAACAACTCAACAAAAAAATGCAGGCCGGCACCCAGCAGGCTTTCCCGGTCATGTACGTTAAACAAAGCACAGAAAAAACTGTTGAGATAAGTGATGTGGAGCCCGTCATCCAACACCAGCACACCCTGCTCCATGGCATCCAGTGTTTTAAAACAGAGGTTTTTTTCCTGCTGCAGTTGCTGCGCGTGACGCCGGACCCGCGCCTGCAATTGATGACGTTCGCAGACGCGGTCCAGCACCGGCACAATCAGTTCCAGATACTGCCCTTTCATATCCTTGGAGATAAAGTCATCGGCACCGGCCCGCACGGCGGAAAACACCAACTGCATATCCTGCGTCGATGTCATCAGCACCAGCGGCACATCGATGTTCCGTGCGCGCATCTCGGACAACAATTCAACACCATTCATTTCCGGCATGTAGTGATCGGAAAGCACCACATCAAACACGGTATGACACACCGCATCCAACGCCGATCGACCGTTCTCAACACGAGTAACGGTAAAGCCTGCCTGGGTTAAGAGTGAAGACACCACCACCGCTTGAATACGATCGTCTTCCGCGTACAAAACTTTCCGTGTCATAACCTGACCACCACGGATCAATATCCCCTAGTATTGGATCAGTATAGAAGTGATCCGGCCAGCGTGCTTTTTTGCACATTTAACCCTGTTTGGTATGGGGTTTTAGCGGAACGATTGGCCGGTGCGCAGCGCCAGACCGCGCCTTTGCGCGCGCGTTAGTCCATTCACCACCAACCGATAGGAATTATCCACCATGCGTTCTATTTCACCGGGCGGCAAGCTGCCGTCAAGGCGCACCGTATTCCAATGACGTTTGTTCATATGGTAGCCCGGTAACACCGCATCAAATACGTGGCGCAACTCCATGGCCTCCTGCGGATCACACTTAAGATTGACCCGGCACTCCCCCTGCTGAACAAAGACCAGGGCAAACATTTTGCCCTGCACCTTATACACCGCCG
Organism: Gammaproteobacteria bacterium UBA7310; assembly: GCA_002471665.1. Taxonomy (GTDB): domain Bacteria; phylum Pseudomonadota; class Gammaproteobacteria; order Pseudomonadales; family Ketobacteraceae; genus Ketobacter. The sequence goes on along the minus strand of DKQK01000028.1, from coordinate 233,427 downwards.
CATCGGGCCCAAATGGATAATCTTCAATCGCCTCCGGCTTACTGGATAGATAAGCCCTCAGTGTCTGCTCCAACATATTTTATTCCCCGAGAAGTTATGCTCAATATCGTCCATACTGTAGGGGCATCTTGCAACTCGCCAACCACACCTCTGGATCCGATGCCATGCTCAAATGCATTGTATTTTTGATCGCTCTGGTTTTCAGCAGCGGCCTGCTGTCACAGCAGGCCCGGTCGGTCTTGTTCATCTCATCCTATCACCCCGGTTTTCCTACCTTTTTTGACCAACTGGCAGGGTTGCGCAGTGTTCTGCAGGGCGAAAATCTGCGCCTGGATATGGAGTTTCTGGATTCAAAACGCTTTGTCAGTTATGAGGACCTGTTCCAACAGGGGCTGGAATACAAACTGTCTGTGTTACCGGCCTATGATGTCATCATTACCGCTGATGACGCTGCCACCTGGTTTGCCACCCAGCACCGGGAATCCCTGTTTGCCGATACCCCCATTGTTTTTTTCGGGGTCAACGACATGAACTTCGGCCTCAGCTTTAATCAGGTACCCCAGGTCACCGGAATTCTGGAAGCCACCGCCAATCGTGAAACCATAGAAACCGTGTACTCCCTCTTCGGTGAGGACACGCCGATGTATATCATCACCGATGCCACCCCGACCGGCCAGCTGGACTTCCAACGCTTTGAGTTTGAACTATTGAATATGAAGGTGCAAAAGTATGAGGTGCTGTCGCTGACTACCCTGTCTCATGACGAGCTGATCCGGAAAGCATCCAGCCTGGATCCTTCCGGGGTCATTATCATGATTGCCTGCTTTCGGGATCACAATGGCGAATCCCGTGAATTCTCCAATACCCTGGCACGATTGCGCAAGCAGACGCCGATCCCCATTCTGCACCTGTGGCGGCATTCCATCGGCCAGGGCATCCTGGGGGGCAAAGTGGTATCCCATTTTCATCAGGCGCGCTCCGCTGCCACCATGGCGTTGTCGATTTTAAACGGCGCCGACCCGGACCAATTTAAAGTGGATTCCACACCACCGACCCAATACCTGTTCGATTATCAGGTAATGCAGGAATACGATCTGGACCCCCTGGACATGCCGGTGGGCAGCGAGTTCATCAACCTGCCGAAAAATCCCAACCCACTGTTTTCCCGGGTGCTGTTGGTGGCGGGTATATTCATTACCCTGCTGGGTGCCACCGTGATTGGTTTGTTAATCAGAATCAAGATCAAGCATCGTCAGGAGCTCAAAATCCGCCGCGCCAACCAGGCGTTACAGGCAAAAGTGGCCGAGCGCACCCAGGAGCTGGAGCATTCCATTAAAGAGACCGAAGCCCTGCTTCGACTGCGCAACAGCATACTGGATAACACCGTTGCCGGCATCGTGCTGGTGAGAAACGAAACCATCCAGTGGGTGAACCGCCACGCAGAAACCCTGTTTGATTATCCCGAACATGAATTGATCGGCAAGCACGTCAGCACGCTCTACTGCCAGCAACAGGATTACCGACGGGTTACCATCGAATCACCCAAAATTCTGTCTCGGGGCAATGCCTATCAGGGTGAATACGCCTTTCGGCGCAAAGACGGCAGCAGCGGCTGGGGGATGTTCAGCGGCAAAGCGCTGAACCCGGACAACCTCGATGAGGGGGTGCTCTTTATCCTGGTGGATTTCACCTCCCGCAAAGACATGGAAAACCAGTTGCGGGAAGCCAACCAAACGCTGGAACAACTGGTGGTGACCGACCATCTCACCCGCATTCATAACCGCCGCTTTGCCTCCGACCAGGTGCAGGCGGAACTCATCCGCTGTGAGCGCTACCAACAGGTGTTCGCCATCATCCTGATCGATATCGATCATTTCAAAAAACTCAACGATAGCTTTGGCCATGACACCGGAGACGCGGCCCTGTTTCAGGTGGCGCAACTGCTCAAGCAGTGCTGCCGCGAAGTGGATACGGTGGCGCGCTGGGGTGGTGAAGAGTTTCTGGTGGTATGCCCGGAGACCAATCAACAGCAAGCGGAGCAATTAGCCGAGTTGTTGCGCCAGCGTATTATGGATTTGTCCTTGGGTTTGCCTTGCAACATTACCGCATCCTTTGGTGTGGCCGCCTACCGGCCAAAACTCTCCAACGAAGCCCTGCTCAAGGCAGCGGACGCCGCCCTCTATGACGCCAAACACAGCCGCAACTGCGTCAAGGTTGCCAACTTCTAAACAGAGCAGACCTCCATTTTTCACATATCCGGCAAAGTGGAATTATTACGCATTGATTCTGCACCGCACTGATTTACAGTAACCACTTTGCCCAGGGGAGAAACACAGCATGTCGGAATACATTATTCTGCGGGATACCCGCCTGCACGGAACCTTGCCCAACGCCTTTACCGCCTGGTGGAACAACCTCAATATTATTACCACCTCCGGCAGCACGCCCCTGCGCAACGCCTTTCGGAGCATCAATGACCTGTATCGGGAACACGGCCGCATGCACACACTGTTCATCCTGTGCCACGGCTTTGCCGGGCAAAGCGAACGCCTGGGTGTCTGCGGTGACGTGGGTGGCCAGGGCCTGCAACTGGGACGGGAAACCGTGCTCCATGACAACGTCAGCCTGTGGGAACAAATCCAGGGCACCGTGGACAACATCGTGGTGTACGCCTGCGCGGCCTCCAACACCGAAGCCGGCAATGAATTCACCCGCGAAGACGGCCGTTATCTGATGGGGGCGCTGGCCATTCACACCAATGCCACCGTGTATGCAGCCAACCGCATTCAGTGGTACAACGCCAGCAACTTCGACTTCGGCCGCTGGGAAGGCCAACTCTACCGCTTCAGCAGCAGCGGCTATGACCCGCGCCCGGTCAGCCATCCACCGGTGGAGTTAAGGGACGTAGCCTCGGTATTTGCCTGAGTGTTTGCACCGGCCGGCTTTGTTACAATGGGCTCCTGATAGCATTATTGTTGATTGTTTCCCTGCCCAGGAGGCCCCATGGCCCGTCGTTTGCTTACTTCCCTCTGGATTTTGTTTACCTTGCTCTGGATCACCGGCTGCGAGCAGTTGCAGCTGGACAAGATGGTGCAAGAACCCACGCTGCGCGTACAGAACATTGCCGTCAGCCAGGTTAACCTGAACTCCGTGGGCCTGAATCTCACCATGAATGTCGCCAACCCCAACAACTATGCCCTGGCGTTGGCAGGTTATGATTACCGGATTCGCTTCAATGACCGCGAACTGGTGAAAGGCAGCACCGATCAGGGCTTTCGGGTGCCCGCAAACCAATCTAGCCAGGTTACCGTTCCCTTCACGGTGGGCTTTCGTGAGGTGAAGCAACTGATTGATTCCATGGGCGCCAGCAATACCCTGCGCTACGAAGTGGACGCCGATATGCGGCTGGATGCCCCGGTGCTGAATCTGTTCAACATCAAGAGCCATAAAAAGGGAGAAATCACCATTCCACAGTTGCCGCAGGTGTCGTTCGGGGATCTGCAGGTGAAAAGCTTCAACTTTACCGAAGCCAGTTTCCAGTTGGCCATGCACATCACCAATCCCAACTCATTCGGACTGGACCTGAAAGACATCGATTACCAATTCAGTATGGGCGGTGAACGCTGGTTTGACGGCAAGATTGATAAAACGGTAAAACTCGGCGAAAAGCAAACCACCAGTGTGAACATTCCCGTCAGCATCAGCGTGATGAAACTGGGCAGCGGCGCCTTGAAAGCCTTGCGCAGCGGCAATTTTACCGACTACTCCCTGGATGCGAACTTCACGCTGGACAGCACCTACCCGGCCCTGCAGAACCTCAACGTCCCCATCCACTACGCACCATAACCATGAATCAGGGCGTGTTTTTAGGCATAATGCGCCCACATTTCCCAAAGGCATTATCTATGAGCACCGAATCCACGCTATTGCAGCGCTGCCAACAACAGTGCGAACTCTGTTCCGCCGATACTGCACTCTCCGTGTTTGACGTTCCCCCCGATGCCGACGGCAGTGCCGATCGCGCCATCATGATCTGCGGCACCTGCCGCCACCAGATCAACCACCCGGACAGTATCGAAGCCAACCACTGGCGCAGCCTGAACGACACCATGTGGAGCCCGGTGCCGGCGGTTCAGGTCATGGCCTGGCGCCAACTGAAAACGCTGTCTGAGCAGGGTGAAGTGTGGGCGCAGGCACTACTGGATATGCTGTACCTGGAAGCGGATGTGAAAGCCTGGGCCGAATCCGGTGTGCCCCCGGAAAATGAAGACCGTGAGCCCACCCTGGACAGCAACGGCACGCCGCTGCAGGCGGGCGATACCGTCACCATCATCAAGGATCTGGACGTCAAGGGCGCCAACTTTACCGCCAAGCGCGGTACCGCCGTGCGCAACATTTCCCTCACGGATAATCCGCAACATATCGAAGGCCGCGTCAACGGCCAGCGCATTGTGCTGTTGAGCTGCTATCTGAAAAAATCCTGAACCCGGCGCGTGGGCCCTTACCTTTGCTGTTCAACGCTCAGTACCACGGCCTGCGCCTGCCGCACCCGGCATAGCAGCCGGTTACCCTGGCGGCGGCAGGCTCCGGCCCGCTCTGGTGCCAGGTGGATGCTCACCCCCTGCTGCCACCACAAAGGGGGAATAAACACCTCGGTAGCCCCCCGTTCAGGCGCATGCTGCCAACGGTATTCCATCCGCTGCGCTGTCACCTGCAGTGCCAGCGGCACACCGGCCGTGGCCACCGCATAGGGCCGCACCTCAAAACTATCCCGCAGCGCACCGGTGTCGTCGGTGATGCTCAGATCCTCATGATTCCAGCCGTCTTTAGTGGCCGCGTTCCAGTTCGGAGTGTAATTCCAGTGTGCACTGGAAACCTGCGCCTCATCCAGCCAATCGTATATTTGGCGAATGTAGGCTGCCCCGCCCCGGGTACCGGCCGGGGCGCCGAATTCCCCCAACAGCATGGGCACATCCCAGGTCTGCGCCTGGCGCAGCATCAGATTCAGGGGCGGCGCCGAGGTGTTACCCAGCCACCATTTAAAGGTGATCATGATCGGATCGTAATAGTGGGGTGCGTAGGCAAAGTTGTGCAGGTTGGGCCGCGGGATGCCGTTGCCCACCAACCCGGAAGACAAAAAGGCATGGGGGGGTATGAACAACACGGCCTGTGGGTCCTGCCGCCGAATCACCGCAGCGGCATCTTCATACAGGCTCAGTAATTCACGGTTGGTGCCCCAGGGTTCGTTTATCACATCATAGCCGATCACATTGGGATGCTGCGCCATACGGTGGGCCACCCGTTCCACCATGGCTAAAAACCGGGTGCGGGCGCCTTCGCTGTCGCGGTGGAAATGATACCAACTGCGATGATGGGAAACATCGATCAACATGCGGGTACCCCAGGATTCACAGCGCTCATCATTGAGGGGTTCGCGCAGTGTAATGGAAGAATGCACCGCCCAGGCCGGAAAGCCCTCACCACAACCTCCGGTGGAAAAGCGGGAGAACGCATCCTGATGAAAGTCGACGATCACATAGAGTCCACGCTGCGCCGCCCACCGGGTGACCTGCTCAAAATACTGCAGATAGGATTCTTCATAATCGCAGGGGGACGGCTCAAACGCCTCCCAGGTGAACAGCAGACGCAGGGTATTCAGGCCCCACTCCGGCAACGGGTCCAGCTGACGGGCGGCGGTCACCCCATAAAATGGCGGCACCTTGGCATCACCGGATACGTTAATGCCCCGCAACACCGTGACGCGGCCCTGGGTATCCACAAAGCGCTGACCGCTCACCTGCACCGGCACCGTTCGGGTGGTCGCAGCCGGGGCCGGCGCAACACAATTGTCCGCCCACAGCTGAATGGGCCAAAAACACACCAACCAACCTGCCCATAACGGCAATCCCTTCCAATTCATAGCCAACCTCTTGTTATTATTTGCTTTTTATTCTCAGAGGTTTGGACAGCGCAGCCCAACACGGGCACCAAACAGAACCATAGTACCAGAATCACAACAAATCACCTCCTCCATTTGCACTAGAGCAGTCCCTTGGCATTTACTTTGTACAGGCAGACTTGTAATCTCGCCCCCCAGATTCACAGGAAACCCCATATGAACCACAATGAACTGATGCGAAACCTGCGCCGGGCACTGGCCGTGAACGAACACGGCCTGGCGGAGATTTACGCCCTTTCCGGGGAAACCATGGATCCGGAGGCCCTGAAAAACCGTCTCAAGCAATCCAATGAGCCGGGCTATGAGGAATGTGAAGAGGCCACCGCCGCACGCATGCTGGAAGCGCTGATCGTGCATCGGCGGGGTGCCAGGGAAGACAGCCCCCCTGCGCCACCGCAATTGCCGCTGAACAACAATCACGTGCTGAAGAAGCTGCGTATCGCCTACGATCTGAAAGACGAAGACATGCATGAGCTGTTTGCCGGGGAAGGCCATGAACTGGGCAAGCAGCAACTGAAATCCCTGTTCCGTAAAGAGGGCAACAAAAACTACCTGCCCTGCTCCGACAAACTCCTGCGCCTGTTTCTAAAAGGGTTGATTAAGCGGGCCCGCACCGGGGTTAACAGCCCCTAGCTGAAGCAGCGCACCCGTTTGAACTTGCGGGGATTGCTGCGCTCGGACAGGCTGATGCCGAACATATCCGAATACACCCGGTAAAAATGGGAAACATCGTGGAATCCCAGGGCATGGGAGGCGGCGGTGATGGTGTAATCCTGCTGGGTAATCAGGTTCAGTGCCCGCCACAGCGCCGTCTGCCGGGCGTACTGGGACACCGTACAGGCGGTGGTCTCCTTAAATAAATGACGGAAGCGGTCCGGGGACAGGTTCACCGCTTTGGACAGCACCTCCAGGGAGATGTCCGCCAGCGGCAATTCTTCAATCATCTGCAGGGCTTTAACGATGCGGGGATCGTACTCCAGGGGGGGTATTTCGGTGCCGGTGATGCGAAACACCGCGGTTTGCAGCAGGGTCAGCACCTGATCGCAGCTCATGGAACCATCCTGCCCGGCCCGACACTGCGGCAACAGATCCGCAAACAACTCCGCATCCAGCTGCACCACCGAACGCCCCCCAAGATAGTTATCCAGTGCCGCGTATTCAGCGCTGGCCGGAGCGTAATCCAGCAACGCCACATCCGCCAGAGGGCCGTCGATACTGCACAGGCCAGAGTCTGCTGCCACCAACAAAGCCCTGCCGGACACCGCATCGGCGTTTTCAAAATCCAGCTGCACCGGCCCCCGGCCGCCCAACAGCAGGCGGATGGAGTTGCGTTTGTGGGTTTTGTCACCGGGGCCTATCACCAGGGAAGGCGCCAATAACAAAATACTGCGGGTCCGGTAGTAAACCACCCCTTCAAAGTCGACGGCGGTCTGCGCCTTGATACTTGGTAACGGCATACGCAACTTCTTTTTATTATTGGTGGAAGTAAACAGGTGTTGCACTGTACTCTAATACCATACTAAAAATGCTGCCTGAAGCGAATGCTCCGGCATCGGATTCGTCCTCTGCCATTGAAAAATTAGCCGAACATTACATAAATCTAACCTCTATAACCCGCTTTTTGGACCTAAACATGACCCTTCGACCCCTGCTTTCCCTGTTGCTGATTCTCTCTCTGTCCGCCTGTTCCACCACCAAGATGACCGATACCTGGCAGGAACCGGCATTCCGCGGCCAGGACATGCAGAAGGTGCTGGTGGTGGCGGTCGCCTCCAACACCACCAACCGCTTTCTGTTCGAAACCGGCTTCATTGGGGCGCTCAACCAAAAGGGCATTGATGCCACCGCCAGTTTCACCACCCTGGGGGATGCACTGCCCACCAAAGAGGCTGTGGCCGCACATCTGAAAGAAAGTGACTACGACCATATTATCGTCACTGCCCTGGGCCGGGTGGATATCGAAACCGACTATGTGCCGGAGCGGGTTCGCACCTACTACACCGGCGCCTATTATCCTCACTGGAGCGGGTACTGGGGCTCCGGCGTGGGCTACTATGGCGGCGGCGGCAGCCTCACCACCATGACCCGGGAAGCCTATACGGATACCCAGACCAACGTGATCCTCACCACCTCCATCTATGATGTAAAGACCGAACAACTGGCCTGGGTGGGTCGCAGCAAAACCTTTGAAGTGGGCTCGGTGTCGGACATGGCCGACAGCCTGGCCAAACAGATGATCCGCAAGATCAAGCACTGAAACCTGGGCCCACCACGAAAGTCGAATAGTTCCCGGCGGCCACTTTTGCTATATGCTTAAGGTAAAAAAGGCGCTGCTATGTTTTCCGTCTGGACACTGGCCGGCTTTGCGCTGGCCTATACCTGCATACTGTTTCTGATCGCCTGGTACGGCGACCGGCGTTCTGCGCGCTCCCAGCAGGCCCTCAACAGCCCCTGGCTGTACAGCCTCACCCTGGCGGTGTACTGCACCTCCTGGACGTTTTTCGGCGCCGTGGGGCAAGCCGCCAACTTCGGCTGGGATTTTCTGCCGATCTACCTTGGCCCCATGATCGTGTTCATCCTGGGCACCCCCATGCTGTTCAAGATCATCGCCATCAGCAAACAGCAGGGCATTACCTCCATCGCTGATTTCATCGCCTCGCGCTACGGTAAATCCCAGCCGCTGGCGATTCTGATTACCCTGGTGGCCATCGCCGGCACCATCCCCTACATCACCTTGCAGCTGAAAGCGGTGACCATGGCCTTCGACAGCCTCACCAACGGCATGGAAAGCAGCTGGCCCATCAACAGCGCCCTGGCGGTGGCGCTGCTGATGGCCATGTTTGCGGTGTTGTTCGGCACCCGTCATATCGACGCCAGCGAACACCAGAACGGGCTGATGCTGGCCATCGGCTTTGAAAGCCTGGTCAAACTGTTCGCCTTTGTGGTGGTGGGCGTGTTTGTGGTGTGGCAGGTATTCGGGGGCATCGGCGATCTGTTTGTCCAATTGGAACACAATCCGGTATTGCGGCAACGCTTTTCCTCCGACTTCTTTGACCAGGGCTTTTTCACCCAGACCCTGCTGGCCATGGCCGCCATTATCTGTCTGCCGCGCCAGTTTCACACCACCGTGGTGGAAAACCGCCGCAGTGGCGATTTGCACAAGGCCCGCTGGCTGTTTCCCGGCTACCTGTTACTGTTCACACTCTTTGTGGTGCCCATTGCCATGGCGGGCCTGCTGCACCTGCCTGAGCAGATCGGGCATGCCGACCGTTACATCCTCAGCCTGCCCATGCATTTCGATCAGCCATCCCTGGCCCTGCTCAGCTTTCTCGGTGGCGTGTCCGCCGCCACCGGTATGGTCATCGTGTCCAGCGTGGCTCTCAGTATTATGGTGTGCAATGAGCTGGTGATTCCCATCTACCTGAACCGGGCCCGTCGCGCCGGTGAGTTGCCACGGCAAATCACTCCCCTGGTGCGCAAGATCCGCCGTGTCTCCATCTTTGTGATTCTGCTGCTGGCGTACCTGCTCAATGACATCTTTGCGCAATTCGGAGCACTGGCCAGTATCGGGCTGCTGTCTTTCGCCGCCGTGGCTCAGTTTGCGCCGGTGCTGGTGGGTGGCCTGTACTGGAAGCAGGGTCACAAACGGGGTGCTGCCCTGGGTATCCTGTCCGGTTTCAGCGTGTGGTTTTACTGCCTGCTGCTGCCCGTGCTGCTACCCGATGAACTGGCAGCAACTTTGCAGAACCAAGGTTTGCTGGGGCTGGGCCTGATTCGCCCCTATGCCCTGTTCGGGCTGGAAGGGCTGGACCCTCTCAGCCACGGTGTGTTCTGGAGTCTGGCGATCAACATTTTCTGCTATATCTACTTTTCCAAAACCGCTCCACAGGAAACCATCGACCGCAACCAGGCCATACTGTTTGTGGACGTTCCCACCCATTATGAAAGCCTGCTGGGCCGCTACCATGCCGCCCATATCCGCATTCAGGATCTGCAGGACATTGCCGGCCGCTGCCTGGGCCGCAACAGCAGCGACATGGCCTTTGCCCAATACGCCGCCGTCAACCAACTGGAACTGGATCCCAAGCTACCGGCCACCGTGGACCTGTTCCGGTTTACCGAAAAAATGCTGGCGCGGGTTATGGGCGCAAGCTCTGCCCGGGTATTGCTGGGCTCCATGCTGAGCCGTCACACAGATGAACATTCCGACGCCGTAGCCATGATTGACGAGGCAGCCGAGCTGATCCAGTTCAATCACCAACTGCTGCAAACCACCATCGAAACCATCTCCCACGGCATCTGCGTGGTGGATAAAAATCTCAACATCGTGGCCTGGAACCGCACCTACATTAAATTGTTCGAATACCCCGATGGGTTGATTCAGCTGGGGCGCCCGATTGCGGATGTTTACCGCTATAACGCCCACCGCGGTTTCTACCCGGCGGAAAACGAAGACCAACAGGTACAACGGCGGGTGAACCTGCTGAAGCAGGGCGGCCCCCATCGGTTTGAGCGTGAGCTGCCCAATGGCATCATCGTTGAAGTCCGCGGCAACCCCATGCCGGATGGTGGTTTTGTCTCCACTTTCCTGGACATTACTGAAAGTAAAATGGATGAACGCGCACTGCGTCAGATGAATGAAAGCCTGGAGATGATGGTGTCCGACCGCACCCAGAAATTATCGGAACTGAACGCGGCACTGCACACGGCCAATGAAGGCAAAACCCGCTTTCTGGCCGCGGCCGGGCACGATCTGATGCAGCCTCTGAATGCCGCCCATTTATTTACCTCCTCCCTGCAACAACGCTTGCAACTCAAAAACAGCAACCTGCAATGCCGGGAAGAACTGGAGATACTGCAGCACATCGACAACTCTCTGCACGTGGCGGAACATCTCATCAACACGCTGCTGGACATCAGCCGCCTGGATACCGGCACCATCAAGCCCAACGTTACGGCGTTCGATCTCCACACCTTGCTGACCAGCCTGGCCTCGGAGTTTGATGTCATTGCAGCGGAAAAGGGATTGCAATTGCGCTGGGTGGATTGCCACAGCTGGGTCCACAGTGATGACAAACTGTTACGTCGGGTATTGCAGAATCTGCTGCTCAATGCCGTGCGCTACACCCCCGGCGGACGCATCCTGTTGGGCTGTCGCCGTCGACCGGGGGCGGTGGACATCCAGATCTGGGATACGGGAGTGGGCATTCCGGACGACCAGATCGAACACATATTCAAAGAGTTTCACCGCATCAAACATCGCAACACTGACGGCACACTGGACAGCAAAGGGCTGGGGCTGGGGTTGGCCATCGCCCAGCGCATCAGTCAGTTGTTACAACACCCCCTGTCCGTACATTCCCGCGTGGGCAAGGGCACCGTATTTTCCATCCGGGTGCCCACCACCCAGGTAACTCAAACCGCGCAGGCCAACCAATCCAGCCCGGCACCACCAAAACTTTCCGGCCTCACCGTTTTCTGTGTTGATAACGAGCCCATGATCCTGAGCGGTGTTGAATCTCTGTTGAACCAATGGCAGTGCATCAGCACCAGCGCCTCCTCATTGAAATCCGCGTTGGAAAAAGCCAATACCTTACCCCGGTCGCCGGATGCTCTGCTGGTGGATTACCAACTGGATGACGAAACCGGTTTTGATGTAATCGATGCCCTGGATGAATGCTGGGAGGATGTGGTACCGGCTATATTGATGACCGCTGATCACGCCGAAGCAGTGAAACTCAAAGCCCGGGAAAGGGGATACTATTTTTTGCAGAAGCCGATTACCCCGGAAGGGTTGCAGGCAGCACTGAGCTCGGTACTGACGGATCAACAATAGACACTACCAGAAACCCCATGATTCAAAGGTTATTCAATACCCTATTGGTTATCAACATCTGGTTATCAACACCGTGGTTCTGATCTATCTTATCTGTTGCCACATGGATACCCAGCAGCCCGCGCCTCATATCTGATGCTGGCCTCCTTTGGGCTGGCCGGATTGTATGAGGAGAAATGCCGGTAATGGCCTAGGTGTTCGGAAAGGATTCCACATCCAGATTCTGCAAACGAATCACCGCCTGTGTCCGGTTACGCACCCCCAGTTTACGGAAGATGGCGGTCATGTGCGCCTTGATGGTGGCTTCGGACACCCCCAGCTCGTAAGCAATCTGTTTGTTCAACTGCCCTTCCGCCAGCATACCCAGCACCCGGAATTGTTGCGGGGTCAGTGAGGCAATGCACTTGGCCAGATCATGATCTTCCTGCTTTAACAGCGGATGATGTTGCGGCAGGATGTTGGGCGGCAACCAACGCGCGCCGGCACAGACCTGCTCAATGGCCTTCACCATCACGTCCATGGATGCCGATTTGGGAATAAAACCGTTGGCGCCGTATTCCACGGCCTTGTGAATGATCGCGGCCTCTTCAGAGGCAGACACCACCACCAGCGGGATTTCCTGGTATCGCTCGCGCAGGTAGATCAACCCTGAAAAGCCATGGGCTCCGGGCATGTTGAGATCCAGCAACAGCAGAGAAAACACTTCTCCGGCATCGGTGAGACGTTCCAACTGATCAATGTTTTCCGCTTCTACCACACGGGCACCGGGAAAGGCCTGCGTCACCGCCTGTTTCAAGGCCATACGAAACAGAGGATGATCGTCGGCGATCAGTACGTTTCCATGTAAGGTCATTGTTATTATGTAACCGTTGGCCGTTTGAGCTAATTGTGGTTGTTGTGCGCGGCAACGTCAAATCATGCCCGGGGCCTCAGGAGCAAGCCGGG